>NZ_JBALCY010000065.1:0-331385 GCF_036917655.1 Nostoc sp. | reverse complement strand
AGTTAACACACTGAGTAGCCGTGTGCGGTGAAAGTCGCACGCACGGTTTCGGATGGGAGGGGAAGAGCAGTAACGCTCTCCTCGACCCTACCTTGATACAACGCGGTAGTCACTTTGCCAGCGTTCTGGGGTAAGGTTGCAGCGAACGTATCCCCGGTAAATACCGTCAAAGAATTTAGTATGGGGATTAAAAGAATTTTGTGGGGGATTAGGGGGTGTTTTCAAAGTCTTAGATCCCCCCAACTCCCCTTAAAAAGGCTTGCTCAGAGTCTCTTAAACTCCCTCTTTTTAAGGGGGATTTAGGGGGATCTAAAAACTTAGGAGGCTAAATGAGTAGTATGAAAACCGCCCTACACCCTAACCTAAACAGATCTGCCGCTACAAGCACTCTTGTCAAACCCTTTTCTAATTACGAATTACGAATTAGGTTAAAATCTGCCATTTCCCTGAACAATGTGCTTGACGGTGGTCAAGGTTTCTAGGCTGATAAATCCCCGCCGATGACCTTTTTGGTTAGACATGCCGAGAAATACTGAATCTCCCCGCGAGGGGTTGCGGGAAAAACGCGGGGAAGTGTTGATGTAGGTAGAGGCACTGGTAACTCCCAAGGCAAACTGCCGACTTTCCTGGTAAGATTCAGTAACGATGGAGTCGGCATGACCACTGCTGTGTTCATTAATCCAGGCGATCGCAGCCTCTAAGCTATCCACCAGTTTAAAAGCTACTGTCCTAGTTAAATATGGGTTTGCCCATTCTCTTTCCTTCACCAGCTGCAACTGGGGAAAGGCTTTTACTAGTTCTGCATCCCCTTTAATTTCAAAGCCTTTTTCCATCAAGCTGTTCCACAGAACGGCTATTGATGATGGCAAGGCTTGACGATGAATTAGCACCTTTTCAATGGCGTTGACTTGATCGGGTTCACTTTGATGACTATCAAGAATCATCCAGCGCACCATTTCCAAGCTGCTATTGGGCGACCAGTAGAGATAACAGTTACCCATTGCTGACTTTAAGACTGGGCAAGTTGACTGTCGTACTACCTGCTGCACTAAGCTAGAACGTCCGTAGGGAATCACTAAATTTACGTACTGATCTTGGGTGACTAAATCCCGAATTGAAGCACCATGTTCGGCTGTGATCAGTTCTACACAGCCCGGAGGTAATCCAACTTCCGCGATCGCACTTTGCAGTACCTCAGCGATCACCGCGTTAGAATGGCTAGCTTCAGTACTGCCTTTGAGAATTAGACAATTGCCAGTTTTAATACAAAAACCCGCTGCGATCGCTCCTAAATCGGGAAACGCTTCATAAATAAATCCAATCACTCCCAAGGGCATTAACTGGGTGTAACTTTGGGAATCTTCCAGTTGATAATCAGCGGTTCTGACGCGCCGCAGCGGATCTGATAATTCCCCCAACCGTTGTAAAATGTCCACTGTCATCTCTAGCCTTGTGGGAGTCAGCTTTAGCCAGTCCAATATCAACTCTGGCACTGCCATTTCCCGACTGGCTTCTAAATCCAAGGTATTGGCTTCTAGAATGTCGTCAAATGAGCGCTCAAGAGCCTGTGCCATCGCCAGTACTGCACGACTCCGGTCTGCTCCCTTTGTGATCCCCAACTTTAGGGAAGCTTGATAGGCTCGTTGGGCACTAGTAATCGGTTCGGGGTGGTCATCCAAAACTTCAACAGTCATTGAGTTAACGTCTGTAGGTAAGCCAGACCATTAGTGCTGGTAGGATAGCCAACAGCACCGCCACCATTGCCCAAGCAATAATGCTGGAACCATTTGCCAATCGCAGTGCTAATGGCAGCCATATAATCACTAGCACGAAAATAATGCCAAGTGCTATAGGCAGATAGCTTTCTCCCAAGCGGGGATGGACAACATGCCAACTATTTCCCATCCAACGCCAAGCCCGTTTGTAGGGATAGGTGGTAGAAAGCTGTTCTAGGACATGACCATTATCTTCTACTACAAAGATTTGCTGACAGCGATCGCAACCAAATGCTTCTGTCAGCGTAATCGGAATTAACTGACCCCGGCGACGACAAGGACAGGGGTATTCGGTATTGAAGTCGATTTTTTCGGGTTTTTGAGATTGCACAAGCGTTCTAATAACTTGAGCGTGTTTTACACAAACTGCGAGAATATGATCCCTTAATAAATGCCTTAGAGGCTTCTCTCTTTATGAAGATGGACAGGCAACTCAAACATCGCCATAATTGCAAACAGTTGATGCAGCCGACTATAAATATCCTAATTGCCATATTAGTACGGAGTTCTCTGTTTGTAGTCTTTCCCCGGAACTGGCAATCTTATTTAAAAATTTCCTTCTCTTCATTTGTCGCTTTAAAGGTAATGTGGTTGCGTTTTTGGGCATTTATTGTGCTGACACACCTGGTACAATTTTAAGGATACCTGGCAACCACTCCTAAAACAAATCGTTTGGGAAGGCTACGCTCATAAACAACAGACACCAACAAACCCGCTAATTTTCCTTTGGGTCACTATATATTACTATCCACTTATCAAAGTTAGATCGGGATTACGTCCAATCTTTATTCCTTGCAGTTCCCAAGCGTTTCAAAAGCGGGAATTCCCAAAAAATCCAGAGCGTGTGTCTGACTCTTTGGCCAAATAGATTGTGGCTAACTTCACTGCTAAAAGAGGCTTTGCACCTAACTACACTACTATGTTAACTAGCCACCTTTAGTCAAGTGTAATACACCCTACACAAAATGAATTGATTACACCTATAAAGATTGTAGCCAAGCTAATCCATATCTAGACTACTCTAAAGCTGGGTTTTATATTTCTTAGCAAGTGAGGAACGTGATTTGAGTGGGCGATATTCACATTGGGAGAGTAGACGATTTGTTTGCTCGATCTGTCCACATTGGGAGCGATTCACAACACCGGAGCGCGAATCGAGGAACACTTCAATGCACCTTAAAAATACTAAACCCCCTGGAGTTTTCGACTTCAAGAGGTTTTAGTTGGAAGCGGGTAACGCGATTCGAACGCGCGACATTCACCTTGGCAAGGTGACGCTCTACCACTGAGCTATACCCGCAATCAATCTCCGTATACCAATATCTCAGATTTATTCCTAATTGTCAACCCCTTAATTTAGTTATGAGTGCCGAGTTTTTTAACTCATAACTCAGCACTCATAACTCAGCACTCATCTAGCCCAATTCTTCTGACTCCGCAGTTAAATTGCCTATGCTGGCACTTTGAAAAGAGGCAGGCATTGACTGGCTATTACGAGAATATGGCTCTGCCAGGTTAGAACGCAGTTGCCGCATCAGGCTTGCCATTTCTAGGGCATTCATGGCATAATCCCAGCCATGATTACCTTTGATGCCTGCCCGTTCTAAGGCTTGCTGCATAGTGTCTACTGTCAAAATGCCAAAAATTACTGGTACTCCAGTTTGAAAGCTAGCGGCGGCAATGCCTTTAGAAACTTCTGAGGATACATAATCAAAATGGGGTGTTTGTCCTCGAATGACTGCACCTAGACAAATTACAGCATCATAACGATGGGAAAGTGCTAGTTGGCGAGCTACTAAAGGTACCTCAAAACTTCCCGGAACCCAAACATAGTCTACCTGATTACCTTGGGGGTTAGGGTCTACACCGTGGCGTTTCAAGCAATCTTGACATCCCTCTAGCAGCTTTCCGGTAACTAGGTCATTAAATCGACCAATCACCACTGCAAACCGCAAAGGCTCCGTTTGGGTAAAAGTTCCCTCGAAAACTGCCATGACTGCCTCTTAATCAACTATAGTTCTGGCCAATATACATTTCTTATTTAAATGTAGAGGAGCAGGAAAGCACGGTCAGAAAAAAGGAAATCGGAAAAAATTTCTCCTTTTTTCCTTTGGTCTTTGACCTTGGCTTTTCTGCTCCTCTAGTTCTTATATTATGTGCCTGCGCCAGAGTGAAGCCGTCGTCTACACGACAAAAAAGTTTAACAAACCAACTAAAAATACCAAACCAATCCAGACACCAGAGCCAACCCAGAGCAGTTTTTTAGATTCACCCCAATTTTGGGGAGTGGCGTAAGCAACAGGAACGCCCACTACCAGGACAAAAGACAACAGGACTAGACCTATCAAGGCAAATTGGAATATTATGGTCATTTTTGCTTCTCCCAATACAGCGAAATACTAAGGATAGAATATCGTGACATACTCCTACACTGATAGCAAGCTCTACAGTGTAAGCTTCTCAACCAATCCAGCTATTGCTTAGGAGGCGTTGAGCTTTGTTTTAAGTCCACGGAATGCCCTACCGCAGACTATGAATTTCTTACCTTGTACCCTACAAATTTTACTATCCTGGATGAAATGCTGGCATATTCGCGCTATTGGACAAACCAATCGGTAATTTGTATTAATCAAGATGTGCCGACTTACTTTCATGCTGTGCAACGGAGTCGCTTACCAATAGTCGTTATGCTACTGGACAGAGGCTTATCAGATACCAATGTGGGTGAAGTAAACCACAAGTATTTTACCAGAAAACACTTAGTGAACTACCCCGCCATCTTACGGCGGGGCTTCCCAATTCATCGGGAATAGCCTGTAAAACTCCGTAGCTCTATTGGTCTGACATTCCCTCCAAGGGCAGGAGTCCTGGTTCCCAAGACCCAAATCTTTTTCTTGCAACATCTACCTGTTAGCTTGGTTTTCGCTTGTGGCATTGATGGTCAAGACAGTACATATCTTACCAAAAAATCCTGGGGATTCGTCATGCATCCAAAATTTGTTTTTGCAAAGCAAAAAATCAATTCCAGATGCAATCCTCGTCCCCCGCTCACAATCCCCATCTTAGGGGTACCTTGAAGATGGGGAGTGCGATTCGTTAAATTGGCGAATCGTTGCCTACCCTTTTTCCTCAACGAGTAAGAGTCTTTATTAGTCAGGGGTGGGACTTCTTAACGCCCAAAAATTTATCCTCCGCTGCCCTACGGGTGAGATGTGGGGCAACTTTAAGTTTTAGCTAATGGCTAATGAACTATGGATTTAATTCTTTGCCACACAACAGCAGATTTTGACGCACTAGGAGCAGCAGTAGGGTTAACGCGCCTACTACCGGGAAGTAAGATTGTGCTGACTGGTGGTTCTCACCCTCCTGTACGGGATTTTTTGGCATTGCATCGGGATGAATATCCGCTGATTGAACGCCGTTCGGTGAATCCAGAAAAAATTCGTTCTCTGACTGTGGTGGATACGCAACAGCGCGATCGCTTGGGTAAAGCATCTGAGTGGTTAGATTTGCCCAATCTAAGAGAGATTATAGTTTATGACCATCACTTAGGACAAGAGTCAGATATTCTCGCCACGCGATCGCATATTTCCTCAGTGGGAGCCACTACAACTTTAATTGTGGAGCAATTGCAACAACAGCAAATTTCCCTGACTCCTGCCGAAGCAACTGTGATGGCTTTGGGTATCCATGTTGACACTGGCTCATTGACCTTTGACCAGTCTAAACCACGGGATGCTTTAGCTTTGGCTTGGTTGATGCAACAAGGTGCCAGTTTATCAGTAATTTCTACCTACCGTGACCCTGGCTTGTCTTTGCAATTGCAGCAGCTATTAACTGAGGCGCTGGAAAATTTAGAATATCTCTGTCTACATGGATATACGGTTGCTTGGGTAACTCTGAAAACAGATGGTTTTGTGCCAGGGCTATCGAGTCTGGCTTCGGAACTTGTGGAATTAACCGAAATTGATGCCATACTATTAGCCAATGAATATTCTTTGGGTGAAAGTGATTCCCGCTTAACTGTAATTGGGCGATCGCAAATTCCCAAAACAAATCTCAATCTATTATTCCAACTTCTGGGCGGCGGCGGTCATTCGCAAGCCGCATCGTTGAACCTACGCAAAGTAAATTCGCAGGCAATATTAAAACAACTCCTTGAGGGAGTAAAAGCACAAATTCCCCATCCCCCCACAGCTAGGGATTTGATGTCTTCTCCTGTCCGCACTATTCTGCCTGAAACCACAATTGCCGAAGCCCAGCGTATTTTATTACGCTATGGAAACTCTGGTTTATCTATAGTTGATGCTCAAAAGCAACTGGTAGGTATTATTTCGCGGCGGGATATTGATATCGCCTTGCATCACGGATTTAGTCATGCACCAGTCAAGGGTTACATGACAGTAAATCTTAAAACAATTACACCAGATACGACACTGCCAGAAATTGAAGCGCTAATGGTGACATACGATATTGGACGTTTGCCAGTATTGGAGAACGGTCAGTTAGTTGGTATTGTCAGCCGTACTGATGTATTGAGGGAATTACATCAAGAAAGAGAGGGGGAGAAGGGAAGAGGGAGAGAGAGGGAGACGAGAAGAGGAAGGGAAAGTAATCTTAGTCTCCCTCAATTGGAGAATAAACTTGCTCCGCAACTGTGGCAATTGCTCACCAAAGCATCAGCAGAGGCAGAAAAACGGGGTTGGCATCTTTATCTAGTAGGAGGTGCGGTGCGGGATTTGCTGTTAGCTGACGCCGCAGGCAGCTTGATGATTAAAGATATTGACTTAGTAGTTGATGGCTTTCATAAATCAGCAGATGTTGGTGCTGGTGTGGAACTAGCAAAGGCACTCCAACAACTTTACCCTGCGGCTCGCTTAGAAATCCACGGGGCTTTTCAAACTGCTGCTTTGCTGTGGCACAAAGACCCAGAATTAGATTCTTTATGGGTAGATATTGCCACCGCTAGAACAGAATTCTATCCTTATCCAGCAGCAAATCCAGAAGTTGAGGCGAGTTCTATTCGTCAAGACTTGTATCGTCGAGATTTTACCATCAATGCGATCGCCTTGCGCCTCACTACCCCCCGTGCTGGCGAATTACTTGACTTTTTTGGCGGGTTAATCGATTTACAAGCTAGGCAAATTCGGGTTTTACACGCCAATAGCTTTATCGAAGACCCCACCCGCATTTATCGTGGTGTGCGCTTTGCCGTGCGCTTTGGATTTCAGATTGAACCGCAAACTGAAGAGTTTATCCGCTATGCCATCAACAGTGGTGTTTACGATCGCACTGCTCAAGAGAATAGCAGAACTCCAGCCCTGCAAACTCGACTGAAAACAGAATTAAAGTACATCCTAGAAGCCCCCTACTGGAAATTGGCTTTGCAGTTACTCGATAATTTAGGGGCATTGCAGTGTATCCATCCTACCCTGAAGCTAGACGCAGAACTCCTGCGACAATTACGTTTGCTAGAACGCTGCTTGCGGCGATTTGACCCGCAACCAACCCTTATCCATTGGGAAATGCGCTTAGAAACGTTAATCGCCCACCTAGCAACACAATATCGGGCGAAAGTAGCAAAAAATCTGCAATTGCCAGAGGATAGCATTGCTAGGCTGAAGAACTTAGCTCAAGTGCAAACTGAGGTGATGACATTATTACCCAGTTTGCAACGCCCGAGTCAAGTAGTGCAGTTGCTGCGACACTATGATTTACCAATACTGATTTTAATCGCCGTGCAAAGTCCGCGAGAGATTAGACATCAAATTTGGGAATATTTCACTGTTTGGGCGAATGTGCAGCCACTATTGAATGGCAATGATTTAAAGAAACTTGGTTACAAACCAGGGCCCCAGTATCGGCAAATATTAGATGATGTACTTGCTGCTACCTTGGATGGAGTGATTAAAGATAACAGAGAAACTGAGGAATTTTTAGCCAAGCATTATCCCAAATAAATGCGCCATTTTCTTGGCGTCAAAAAATAAGATAATTTCTATTTTCACAGATAGCGCCTATGGCAACTCGAACCAGCTTGAGCAAAGCAAAACTGCTTTATTACCATCTGTTCCCCTGTATCAACTTTTGATGCTAGCCAAGTAATCCTTCCTCCTTCGCGATTACGTCCCAATTCTCGCAAAATTTGATAGCCGTGTTCGCTGAAATCTGAATAAGGATAGCTATTCATAAGTTCAAGGGCAATAAATAAAAGATGCCAAGTCTTTTGTGTATTACGCAAATACACTTAAATTAGCAGGGGTAAATCAATTAATCAATCTTTTTAAGATTAGTTATAGATGCGACACATCTCTATCCAAATTCCTCCTGAAACTCTTCCCTCTGCGTTCTCTGCGCCTCTGCGGTTAAAAATCTACCACAGAGGCGCAGAAAAAAAAGCGATGCGCGAATTCTATTCACCAAAGCAAAAGTCGCACATCGCCAACCCCAAATGTCTAACTCCCCAGCAGAAGCCGTAAAGCATACGGGCAAGTTATAATTCTCTTGCGGATCAACGTAACAAAAATTTATGAGTAACCCCCTTGTGCAAGCCTTTTTCGTAGGCAGAGCAGTAGCTGAAGTAGTTAATGAGCGTTTAGAGGTCGTCTTGACCGATGCTTTGAGTGATCTGGGCAAATTTGATGCGGAAGCTAGAGAGCAATTGCGCCAGTTTACAGAAGAAGTCCTAGAGCGGGCAAATCGGTCAGCAGAAGCGGCTAATGCTGGTCAACCTACTACAGGTAGTGGGCAAACCAGTTCTGATTCAGGTGACGTACAAGCAGATATTGATGAATTGCGAGCAGAAATTGCCCTGTTACGAACAGAATTGCAACATTATCGCAGAACTTCGGCATAAATTTAGTCATTAGTCATTTGCTCAAAGGACAAATGACACTTGATCAAAAACAGTTTAGGAATCAGAGTGTCTTTTCTTCCAAGTGATTCGGTTGCAAACCAACGGTACACAAAAGTATATGGAACAAGGTTATTCAGATAAGGCATACCGTTGGAATCGGGAAAAATACTCTAGCAGACGGCGTTTTGTGGACATTTGGTCTTTTGTCTTGACCTTATTGTTCAAACTTTGGCTATACAACAAATCTTGGAGTTATCCGGGTGGTGTGACTGAGGTAAAGCAAGCTGCAAGACGCAAAACCCAAGCGGTCTGGATTCGCAATACGCTGCTGGATTTAGGGCCAACCTTTATCAAAGTTGGGCAATTGTTTTCTACCCGTGCTGATATATTCCCTGGTGAATATGTAGAAGAATTAGCCAAGTTACAAGACAAAGTACCGGCATTTAGCTATGAGCAAGTAGAAGCGACCGTTGAGAAAGAACTAGGCAAGAAAATTCCTGAACTATTCCATAATTTTGAACCTATTCCCTTAGCTGCTGCTAGTTTGGGGCAAGTACACAAAGCTGTGCTGCATACTGGGGAATCGGTTGTTGTCAAGGTGCAACGTCCTGGACTAAAAAAGTTATTTGAAATAGATTTACAGATTCTCAAGGGAATTACCCGCTACTTTCAAAACCATCCCAAATGGGGACGGGGGCGAGATTGGTTGGGTATTTACGAAGAGTGTTGCCGCATTCTTTGGGAAGAGATTGATTATCTCAACGAAGGTCGTAATGCTGATACTTTTCGCCGGAACTTTCGCGGCTACGATTGGGTGAACGTCCCAAGAATATACTGGCGTTACGCCACGTCCAGAGTACTCACCTTGGAATATCTCCCTGGAATTAAAATTAGCCAATACGAAGCTTTAGAAGCAGCAGGTTTAGATCGAAAGGCGATCGCTCGTCAAGGCGCTCAAGCCTACTTAATACAGTTACTCAACAGTGGCTTTTTCCACGCCGACCCCCACCCAGGCAATATTGCCGTTAGTGCAAGTGGGGCTTTGATATTCTACGATTTCGGCATGATGGGGCGGATTAAAGCCAACGTGCGTGAAGGACTGATGCAAACCCTGTTTGGTATTGCCCAAAAAGATGGCGATCGCGTTGTTCAGTCTCTGATCGATTTAGGCGCGATCGCCCCAACGGATGACATCGGCCCAGTGCGGCGTTCCGTCCAGTACATGCTGGATCATTTCATGGATAAGCCCTTTGAAAATCAATCGGTCGCGGCAATCAGTGACGATCTTTACGAAATAGCTTATAATCAGCCATTTAGATTTCCAGCAACCTTCACTTTTGTGATGCGAGCCTTTTCTACTCTGGAAGGCGTAGGCAAAGGTTTAGATCCAGAGTTTAACTTTATGGAAGTTGCCAAACCATATGCAATGCAGCTTATGACCGATATGAATGGTTCTGAGGGGAATAGCTTTCTTAACGAATTAAGTCGTCAAGCAGCTCAGGTAAGTAGTACTGCGTTTGGTCTACCACGTAGGTTAGAGGATACGCTAGAGAAGCTAGAACGCGGAGATATGCGCTTGCGCGTTCGGTCTATAGAAACTGAACGGCTGTTGCGGCGGCAGAGCAGTATTCAGCTCTCAATAAGCTATGCTCTGTTAATCAGTGGTTTCACACTTTCAGCTACGATCTTAGTGGTTAACAATTATGTATGGTGGGCACTAGTGCCTGGTTTAATTGCAGCAGGGCTTTCAGTGATCGTGATCCGACTACTTTTACGCCTTGACCGTTACGATCGTATGTATTAATTGTTGCAAAAAAATTTATGAAACTTAATTTCACGGGTTTTAGCGATCCGGGACTTATTCGTTCTAATAATCAGGATGCTTACTATATCGACCCAGAGGGGCGGTTTTTCGTTGTCGCCGATGGTATGGGTGGTCATGCGGGAGGTGAGGAGGCAAGTCGGATTGCCACTAAGGAAATTCAGGCGTATTTGGTGGCAAATTGGCAATCTCCTAAGTCTTCCCAAGAATTGCTAGAGCAAGCTTTGTGGGGTGCCAATGAAGCGATTTTGCAGGATCAGCAAAATCATCCCGAACGCGCCGACATGGGTACAACGGTTGTAGCTGTAATTTTGCGCTCCCCAGAGTCGCCCTGGTGCGCTCATGTTGGCGATTCGCGGCTGTATCGCTTTCGGGAGTCGCAATTAGAACAGGTAACGGAAGACCACACTTGGGTAGCACGGGCAATCAAAATCGGTGACATCACCTTAGATGAAGCCCGATTACATCCTTTTCGTCATGTATTATCGCGCTGTTTGGGGCGTGAAGACTTGCATCAGATTGATGTGCAACCACTGGATGTAAAAGTTGGCGATCGCTTACTGTTATGTAGTGATGGTCTCACAGAAGAACTTGTCGAACAGAAGATTGCTAGCTGCCTCCAAGACACTCCTTGGCTTGATAAAGCCGCCATCTCTCTAGTTGAGGCTGCCAAAGAGCACGGAGGGCACGATAACATCACAGTTGTCATCGTCTCACTCGACTAAAAAGTTATGAGTCATTCAATTTTAGATTTTGAATTTTGGATTTTGGATTTTGGTGAAGCAGCCCGGTCTTCTCCCTACAGCCCTTCTCCTTTAGGAGACGCTCTTGCGTTCGGTCATCCTACGGCAGGCACTAGCCTCTCCCTTTGGAAGAAGGGGAGACGATGCCGCGCATCGCGCAGCGTAAAGCCTTCTCTTCTTAGGCTCCGCCAACGGGACGCTGCGCGAACAAGAGGCTTTTCTGCGACACGCTCTTGCTAGCTTGCTTAAGAGTAGGGGTACGCCAACGGCATAGCAACTCTTAGAGCGAGCCTGTGTCCCTTGCGCGTCTCGTAGAGAGCGTCTGGGGGTTTCCCCCACCAGCGACTGCACCAAGCCGAAGGGATTGAAGGAAAAATCTCAAATCTCAAATTAGCAAAGTTATTAGTTTTTACTCCTAACTCTTATTTGGTAGATATACTCAGCAATTTGTTCAGCGTGAGCATTTTTCCTTTTTACAATTTGATACAAATACTTTTAGCCTCCAAAGTGACTTAAGGAGGCTGAATTTGCATAAATTGATAAATTGACATCTTGCACGTAATAAGGTAAAGCGACTATAATTCACGCTTATTACCATTCATTCTCCAATCTCCTTAAAATCCCCACCCTCTGAAGCTTCCTCAATACTGGGGAAGACAGCATCTTAGTTTTATCTGTTTAAGAAAAAACTATTAGGGTTAAGGATAACACCTAAGCTTCTCCTCAAAGGAGAGTTGTGCAAAGCGGGAAGGAGTCAGGGAGGTAGTTATACTTAATCTGAGTTCAAACAGAACCTATTTTCCAGAATATGGTTCGCCTAACTTGGGTGGTATATCAATAGGGTTAGATGCAAGATATCAGAGCAGAAAAAGTCCCCGCTCAGGGTGTGGGCAATCTGTAAAACAATTGTTATCTTTCTTAATACGGAGGAACAAATGTTGGACAGATATAAGTCCAAATATCATCCCATTTGGACTTCTGTGAGCGATATCATCTTTACGCGTTGTTTTTTCGGAGTTAACTATGAACCAACCAATGAAACTATCCTTGGAACAGCAATTCAGTATCTGCTCATTTGCTACTCAGGTGCAAAATATGAGCCACGATCAAGCTAAAGACTTTTTGGTCAAGCTCTATGAGCAAATGGTAGTGCGCGAGGCAACTTATCAAGAGCTTCTTAAGCACCAGTGGGGCTTAGATTCCGGTTCCACTATGGCATAGAGTCGTTCTACTGTCGCAGTGGGCGACCTCCTTCTCTTGCTTGGTTCCAAGGAGGAAAACAGCTGGGGATGTCGGGGCGTCAACTTCGATAACTAATTCCACAAGAGCGGCACAAAAGTTAAATTCACAAAATTAACTAAGAATGAGTAAACATTATCTATGGCACATCTGCTGGATTCTAGACTTAGCTTTAGCTTTGTAGGCTAAACTAGCTGTTTGCTTTAGCCAAACTTATTTTTGTTCTGTCTAGTGTAAGAATTACACCTGCGTAAATTTGCAATCCCCCAGAATATGTACACAGCAAGACTCACAGAGAATTTAGATCGCCCTATTTTAGGAGTTAGTCATTTCACTCTTTATACATATAACTAGAACTTACATCTTTATATATATTTTGTTTATAAAAGTTTACATTCTTTGAGTGACCACCCCTTAGTTCCATCTAAAACACGTAACATTAATTAAGAAATTATGCCTAACTGGAAAGATCGTATGGAGAATCTGTATCAATACTTTCCAGTTTTGCCAGAATTTGAGGCTTAATCTTTTCGTACTCGCTTTTGAGTAAGCTTTTACTAATTTGCGGGTCGGCAGAGGATATCAACGTATTGCTCATTGCGACCCACTCTTGCAGTCGTTGGCGCTGGGCAGAAGCAACGCTGGAAAGTAAGATATGGGTACAGCGATTTGGTGTTTCTCGTGCAAAGAACAACAGGCGGTAGTAACCTGTATGCTGTAATAACCGGGTAATTTCTTGACCAAGACTGGTTTTGAGATCAAGGTAATAAGGTAACCATTTAGCGCCATATTTGCGGTTGTAGATGACAGTAATCCATAGCAGCATGGGATGAGGAATAGAGATGAAAAGAAATTGGTTATAGCGGGTACAGAGTAAGCGCTTTTGAATTTCTTCTTGCGGTAGCATCACCCACAGAGCTGGTAAAACCTCTCCATTGGCGTTAATGGTCTGCGGAAAGACAATATCGGCAATAGGTTTATTTTGGGGCCAAGAAATGGCACGAGCGATTTCATCGTTTGACCAGGATGCCCGCAAATCGGCTTTTGTCTTTTGTTCAAGCTCAGTGCTAACTGTAGTTGCAGGAACTAGGGCATGGCTGTCCTGCTTAATTTTGCGTGTATGTTCAGGCTTTTCTAGAGATGCTAAAACCTTAAGAATTTCAGTGATGGTTTGGGGGCGATCGCGTGCTACTTTAGCTAGACAACTCATCACCAAATTTTCGATTTTTTTTGGTAGTTCTAATCCCGGCGCAACCTCAGCAAAAGAACGTGGTTTTTGATAATGATGTGTTTTATACCATGCTCCAAAAGAGTGAGTTGGTGCCACCAGTGGCATTTTGCCTGTGAGCATCTCAAACATCATGACGCCCAAACTATAAATATCAGCACGGTTGTCTAATTCTTTACCTTCCATCTGTTCGGGAGAAGAATAAGCCAATGTCCCCAAATAGAATTTTGTATGGTCGCCATCTGACTGTAATAACTTAGCAATACCAAAATCTAGAACCTTGACCAATTCTCCAAAACTGGGATCTTGAATCACCAGCATATTGCTTGGCTTGACATCGCGATGGATAATTGGGCAAATAGTGCCCTCAACTAGAATGCCATCATGAGCGCACTGTAACCCCAGGCTGAGTTGACGCGCCATACTCAGGAATCTTGGTAAAGGCAGTCGTTGCTTGCGAATAATATTGTTCAGGCTTTGTCCTTGTAGGTATTCCATGACGTAGAACGGGGTGTTATTGTCATCTACGCCATAGTCCATAACTCGGACAATGTGGATGCTTTTTTGCCCTAGTAAAGCACAGGTTTTTGCTTCTCGCTCAAAGCGGTCTTGCAATCGCATCTTTTCATTTTGGATTGATAGCGCGAGAAACTTAACCGCAACAGGTACACCTCCCAACAAAGTATCTTTGGCACGATAAACCCGACCCATTGCTCCAGTACCGATTAACTCCTGGAGTTGGTAGCGTTTGCTGAGTAAGCGACCAATGTTGGGGTCTGACATAGAGAATTTGAATCCAAAAGCAGGTTGTAAGTGTTTGGGAGGAAAAGTGCATTCAAACTGATATCTGAATTATTGCGCCCAGAAATGACTTTATAGGCTCGTACCGCAAGGCAGAAGGCGGAAATCAAAAAGCTTATAGGGTAGGCTTTTGGGCGATTTCCAATCGTTGCTCTATTTAGGAAGTGCTGTACTAGCTTTTTTCAGTCCTCTAAAAGAGGATTGAAATCATTCTCTGGCAGTTTGCAAGCGAGACGGTTATTACAACTGGTGCAATATACCAGATTAAACAAGCAGAAAGGGTAGATTTATCATGACGCTTTGTACCATTTTACACTTTCATTGTGGTGTAGTTTTAGTTTGCCCAATTTTGACTAAATAGATAACTCTAGGATCTACCAAAAACCTTAATTAGGCAGTACCACACTCACCACAGAGTTCTGATAACTGAGTAATAGAGTCCGGAGTTTTGAATCTCAATAAAGCCTGAGGGGGCGACATGAAGCCCTACTGGGCAGATTTTATAAGCTCTAAGCCCTCATGCCTCGTAAATAATGCTCTAGCTTATTAGGATTTATAACTGTTATTTTAGTGGTCAATGACCCACAACTAAAGTTTTGCTTGATCAGCAATTTCTTCCTACCTCCAGCAAGACTATCCTTTGCCTTTGTTTTGTAAGTAGGGATAATGACAGATACTTATTGCCTGACCAGTTGTTTAACCTTCTGGCTTATTCTGACTACTAACGAATGTATTATTTCTTGATAATGCTGTGATTTGGGACTCCGGTTTTGTTAATGAAAACTTTTTAAGATCAAAGCCTTATTGGACAAATCTTTTAGTCTCAGTATGTTGATCATTATTAAAGTCTGATTTCTATAGCTATAGTATTAATTGATAGTTTTTCGTTTTGTATGTAGGTTATAAGACATGTCAAAAACTGATTTATTACCCTTTATATAGTATTGAATTCGACGTTCGATAATATTGTTAAATCGGGAAATAAAATCATAAAAAAAGTATGGATTTTTTATAATCTCTGTCAATGCTGTTAACCATTTACCTTGCTTTATAAGCACTACGACTTGAAAGTAAGCTAGATTTTTCTGATAAACTGCAAGATTATGAGACAGTGCACGCATTAAAGCTGGATTATTTTTTACAACGTCTTGTTGAATGAAAGAATTAGTAGCTATACAGCATTGATTTAGACGTGACAATATGCTTTGACGTACAAGAGAAATAGGGCGTGAGCGGTAGAAATAATAGGGTTTTGGCACAAGAAAAAAGCGAGCGCCATTGATTAAGCATTTTAGATCAAGCCAAAAGTCCTCAGCTATGCTGACGGTTTCATCGTACAGAATGCCGTGCTTAACCAGAAATTCTCGTTTGAATATAGGCTTGCTTAAACCAAGACGCAACCCTGCTTGTCCATAGACATCAGTTTCCACAAAAGAAACGAGATCAATTTGGAGAATTTTATCTATATCTTCTCCACTTTCTTGAATCAATGTACTCCAAGCAGATGTTGCACCATCTTTGATTAAATAAAGATCGTCAGCAATCATGTCTGCATTTGTTTCCTCTGCCAGCAACACAAGCTTTTCTAATCTTTCTGGAGCATACCAGTCATCTGAATCAAGAACAGCAATCCATTCTCCTTGGGCTGCTCTGAGGGCACGATTACGCGCAGCAGAAACCCCAAGGTTTTGTTGATTAACTATTACTTTCAGACGTTGGTCAGTAAAACTTTTAGCGACTTCTACAGTTTTATCACTTGAACCATCATCGACGATGATAACTTCAATATCAGTGAGCGTTTGCTCTAAGGCTGACTCTATTGCCTTCGCAATATAAGCTTCAGTATTGTAAGCAGGGATAATTACAGAGACTTTAGGATTCACGAAACTGAACTCCAGATTACATGGTTAGGTAAGAATGCTAAAATCCTGACGATAATTTGATAAATTCTTTTTTACTATAGCAATCCTAAATCATTCCTACAGAGGAAAAATCTGAAAAACTAATAAATACGTATTTTTATCTCCGTATTTTATCACGATTTAATTTAATTCGGATTGCTATATACAACTCAATAGGTCGGTGAGAATAAACGATGACTCCTTAAGGTCAGGCATGAGACATTTAACTTAGGAAACCAGTGCGTTGCCAGAGTTGTTTGAGCGATTGGCTTCCAGTCTAAACACACAGCGCTTAGGTTGACTGGCGCTCTAGGCTAGCTTCCATTGTGTTAGTTAAAAAATGACCAGCCAAGATACCGCTACTGAGATAGTATGTATCTTGCGAAACCCGGTGCAGGGTTTCAAAGCCACTACGACGCTGACGATCGCCTAGTACCCAGTAACGCTGCACAATAGTATCTAGACCAATCCAGCCTTCGCCTTCAACCTGCCCTAAAAGATTATGTTGTAGTAAAAAAGTATACTGACGCTCTCCCTCATGTAATCGCCCCTTGTATTGTAGAGAGATTTCGGAGCGATCGCTACCAGGAAATATCAGTTTTGTGGCCATAGTGAACCAGTTATCTCGATTCCAAGCTACCAAGGTCATACCCTTGACGCTGATTGGCATACCATTACGTTCCAGCCAATTTCCTTGCATTGCCCAGCGTCCTGGTTCTAATAAAAAAGTATGAGCCACCTTATATATTCCCTGTCTTGATCGAGTGCCGCCAAGACTACAGTTATAGCAGTGCTGAGTTCCGTTAGCGGATAGCTATGGTTTGGCCCGTGCTGAATACTGAGTCATAACCTTGGTGAATTTCTCCCAAAAGCACTTCTTGAGGTGCCCCAGTGGCAGTAGGTAGGTTGCCAGGAATACCCAAATGTCGCCAGTAGGCTAAAACTGCAAAGGCGATCGCTTCTTTAAAATCTGCACTCAAGCCGACTTCATCTGTAGTTAAGACTGGTATTGATGTCAACAACAACTCTAATCGACGTTTCAAATAGAGATTGCGACTACCACCGCCACATAATAGTACCCGTTGTGGCATTTCCGGCAAAAAAGTGCGGTAACTATGAACAATTGAAGCAGCTGTAAGTTCCGTGAGAGTTGCCAGCACGTCGGCAGGATTGAGTTGGTATGCTTGGGCATCTTTTAAACACTGACGCAGG
This sequence comes from Nostoc sp., assembly GCF_036917655.1. Lineage (GTDB taxonomy): Bacteria > Cyanobacteriota > Cyanobacteriia > Cyanobacteriales > Nostocaceae > Nostoc. The sequence continues at coordinate 313,808 of NZ_JBALCY010000065.1, read as the reverse complement.
TAAGTCACACCAAATAACTCTCGACCAGTAGATTTTGGTGGCGGCAGATGAAAATAGTCTTGGTTGAGCCATTGTTCTACCAATGGATGGCAAGGAGTACCACTCGCTGCCCAATTGCCATCTTCATCGTAAGTTTTAGCACCAGCGCTTAAATGCTCCACCGCCAGATCCAACAGACTATTTCCTGGGCCAGTATCCCAAGCGCGAATTTTTGAGAGCCAGTCGCCATGCCGAGGCGGAATATAAGCAACATTACCAATACCACCAATATTTTGAATACAACGCCCCTCCTGGGGATGACTGAGTAAATAGGCATCTACTCTTGGCACGAGAGGCGCACCATGTCCACCAATAGCGATATCAGCAACGCGGAAGTTGCTCACAGTTGTAATACCCGTAAGATGGACAATTAATGCACCGCGCCCTAGTTGCAGACTATAACCCAAGGGAGTGCTGTTAGCGGATAGCTGTTGTTTAGCCCGTGAGAAGTCAGAAATTAAGATTTCTCTGCTCCCCTGCTCCCCTTGCTCCTCTGCTCCCCTGCTCCCCTTGCTCCTCTGCTCCCCTGTTCGCCCAGGTGGTCGATGATAAACCGTCTGACCGTGGGAGCCAATGAGAGTGGCTGGGGGATGACCAATTTGAATATTTTGGGCGGCTTGAGCAAAGACTTGAGCGATCGCATCATCTATTTCTGCCAATTCTGCCATTGAGATGGCAACGCCTGCACCAATTGCCAATATTCTTTCTCTGAGTTCGGCTGGATAGGGATATGTTGCCCCGGCTAGCAACTCAACTTTGAGATCCAAGTCTGTACCGGAAATCTCTACGAACGCAGCGTCTATGCCATCTACGGATGTGCCACTAATTAAACCGATAACGCGAGTAGGAATAGCAGCTTCTTCAGTCGGATGCATTGATAAAGATTCTTTTGTTGATTGCAAGAGGTAGTTTAATTCATGTTACTACCCATGTCAAAACAAACTAAGGTGGCATCGTTGACTGGGGAAAGATGAATAGGCAGAGCAAGGGAAGAATGTCAAAACCAATAGCAATGACCACGAATCTATTTCTATTTATCAAGAAACAGAATTCTCAAAGACTGTCCGTTATCTTTATTAGTCCTTAACAAGGACAACATCCGAAGATACAAATTCTTAATATGCATGGTCTAACTTTACAACCTTTTTATCTTCAGATAAAGAACAGAAGCTCCATCCACTTTTTCGTCAAGTAAAACTACTTATTTAGCTTATAAATAGAGCAAAATATTTCCCAAGTATATGAATTTATCGGCAAATGCAAATCCAGTAATTTCATCCTGTTATTTCTTCGAGAAGACATTACATAATGAATTCAAATCGCACAACGAATTTATCAACAAGGAAAATTACAGGTTCCCCAAATTATGTCTCTTAAAAAAATTGCTTGCATCGCTGCTCTATCTTTATCTGCAATCTCCTCATTTATCTATGCGGGTTCTGCCCAGGCTATTTCCTTTCAGGTGGACACAGGGATTGCAGGGCCTAATGGAGAAACTAACCAAGGTGCTTTTTCTGAGTTTAGTCAGCTTCCAGGAACGACAACTATTAACTTCAATAATGGTCAAGCACCAACCACTGGTTTCGCTAAGTACTCATTTGAAAACGGTCAAAGCAGCAGTGTTAGGTCAGATGTATGGGCACCTGCCGGGGCAAACGGAGAAGTTAATAACTCCAGCTATCTGGCAGTTTTCAACGGTGATAAAGTCACAATTAGCCTTGACAATTACCTCAATTATTTTGGTATTGACTGGGGAGCTATCAGTGCCAATAACACCTTCTCCTTCTATAATGGCGATGCTCTGATCAAATCATTTTCAACTAAGGATGTAGACTCAGTTGTTCCAATTCATGCGTCACAGCATGGTGGTCAAGGAAATGGCTACCTTCACTTCTACTCCGATAGTAGCAACGATATTTTCAACAAGATTGTCATCTCCCAAGCAAGTACAGATGGTGGTGGATTTGAAAGCGACAACCATTCTTTCCATTTTGGAACTGACAGATTTACAGGTTTTGACCCTAAATCTGTTCCTGAGCCTAGTGTTACTTTAGGTATGCTGGCTGTAGGTGGGATGTTTCTCCGCAAGCGTAAGAACGAGAAGTTGCAAAGCGTAAAGCAATCTTATTAAAGACACCAATTCTAGCTCGGTAAGATTTGCCTGATTTTCTCTATGCCCTACTTCCAGGCTCCACGTTCGCGTAGTATGCCGTAGGCGGATTTTAAAAGTTCTAGTGAAAAGTCAACATAAAATACAATTTAGGGCGAGTTTACCTAAGTAAGCTCGCCCTAATTCATTTGCCATTTATTTTATGATTCAGCCGCTCTACAAGACTTGGATAAAGTTGGACAATGGCCGGATTGCCTCCTGCTTCAGCTTGGAGATGTTGGCATTACCCAGTTCACAGGCTTTTGGGATAGAGCTGATCTTAAAGTCCAGGTCTGAAGAATCGGTATGATAGAAAAGTAGATAAAATTTAAAAAATATTTATCGAATGGTGCTTCAATCATCTGGCTTATCCAAGGTCAAAGACTCATTAACACAAAAAATCTTCTTGGGTAATGAACCCAATGCGGAGTTAATTGCAATTCTCACCGTTTACTTTGTCCAAGGAATTTTAGGGTTATCGCGTCTAGCCGTTAGCTTTTTCCTCAAAGATGAACTGCTGCTAAGTCCAGTCCAGGTGTCGGCGCTATTGGGAATTGTCTTTCTACCTTGGATGATTAAGCCGGTGTTTGGCTTTATCTCTGATGGCTTGCCGATATTTGGCTATCGTCGGCGTCCTTACTTGATTTTATCCGGGATACTGGGATCTGTTTCTTGGGTGAGTCTGGCCACAATAGTTCATACTAGCTGGGCAGCTACCTTAGCGATCGCTCTTAGTTCTCTATCTGTCGCCATGAGTGATGTGATAGTTGACTCGCTGGTTGTGGAACGAGCTAGAGGCGAATCGCAAGCAAAAGCCGGTTCACTACAATCTCTATGTTGGGGTGCTTCTGCGATCGGAGGTTTAATAACAGCATACTTTAGCGGTCTGTTGCTCCAATACTTTACTACCCGTACTGTCTTTGGAATTACCGCCTTATTCCCTCTCATCGTTTCAGGAGTAGCTTGGTTAATTGCTGAATCCCCCGTTAGCAAAGATCCTAAAGATAGTAATCACAGCAACTCTTTACCAATCAAACATCAATTGGGGCAGCTACGCCAAGCCATTAGCCAAAAATCAATTTGGCTACCAACGGCGTTTATCTTCATCTGGCAAGCTACCCCAAATGCGGACTCAGCCTTTTTCTACTTCTCTACCAACGAACTCCACTTTCAACCAGAATTTTTGGGGCGAGTCCACCTGGTAACAAGTTTCGCTTCTTTAGCAGGTGTTTGGATTTTTCAACGTTTCCTCAAAAGCATCCCTTTTCGGGTGATTTTTGCTTGGAGTACCGTCCTTTCGTCAGTTTTGGGGATGACGATGCTGTTGTTAGTGACTCACACAAACAGGCTGTTAGGTATAGATGACCACTGGTTTAGTTTGGGTGATAGTCTTATTCTCTCTGTGATGGGGAAAATTGCCTTTATGCAAGTGATGGTGCTAGCAGCAAGGCTTTGTCCCCCTGGTGTGGAAGCAACATTATTTGCCTTGTTAATGTCGGTGTTTAATTCAGCAGGAACGGTTTCTCATGCATTCGGGGCATTAATCACGTATTGGCTGGGGATAACCGCAACGAACTTTGACTCACTTTGGCTATTGGTGCTAATTACTAACCTCAGTACGCTGTTACCCCTACCATTTATCAACTGGCTACCTGCTGCTGAAGAACAAACTGAGACATCAAAAGCTGGGGAACAACCGTTTTTGCCTGATTTGATGTCTGAGTTGGTACTAAGAGAATCAGAGTCAAAAATAGTGGAATAGTGTAATAAATCTCACGCACTGGCGTAGCAAAGTTGCAAAGAAATTGTTTTTAGCGCAATACGCTTGGGTTAAGGCTAAAAACTAAAACTGGCGTAGGCGTAGGTTGGGTTGAGGAACGAAACCCAACATTATCAAAGCTTTGTTGGGTTTCGCTGTTGCTCAACCCAACCTACTATTCTAGCGTAGCAAAGTCGCAAAGAAATTCTTTTTAGCGGCTACATATTTTCGTCCAAAGTAACAAGAAAAAACAAAGTGCAGATTTTTAAAAGTCAAGAAAGCCCAATTACAGAAAAATCCTACACTCGTGCAGACTGGCAAGGAGGATATAAATCTCTCACCCAAGAGTTTGATTATTGGATTGATGATATAGAAGGGAAAATTCCCACAGAGTTACAAGGTACGCTGTTTAGAAATGGCCCCGGTTTGCTGGATGTGAATGGGCAGCTTCTTCATCACCCATTTGATGGGGATGGGATGATTAGCAAAATCACCTTTACTAATGGCCGTGCCCATTTTCGCAACCGCTTTGTCCGCACAACTGGCTATTTGGCAGAGCAAAAGGCGGGAAAAATTCTCTATCGCGGTACTTTTGGTACTCAAAAACTCGGCGGTTGGCTAGCTAATATCTTTGACTTCAAACTCAAAAATATCGCTAATACAAATGTTATCTATTGGGGTGGTAAACTGCTAGCACTGTGGGAAGGGGCTGAAGCACATCGCCTCGATCCCTACACTCTTGAAACCTTGGGTAATGAATATTTTAATGGTGTTTTGTCAGCAGGTGAAGCTTTCGCAGCACATCCCCGCATTGAAAATAATTGTTACCAAGATGGGGGCGCACCTTGCCTGGTAAATTTCTCGATTAAGCCGGGATTATCTACCAAAATTACTATTTTCGAGCTAAACCAAGCGGGTGAAATTGTCAGACAGCAGGCTCATAAGGTTCCAGGTTTCTCTTTCATTCACGATTTTGTGATTACTCCCAATTACTGCATCTTCTTTCAAAATCCTGTCACCTTTAATCCCATACCTTTCGCCTTGGGAATACGTGCGGCGGGAGAATGTATCAAATTTAAGTCAAATCAGCTAACTCAAATTCTAATTATTCCCCGCTTCCCCAAAGAAGGGCAAGAAAAGATAAAAATTCTGGAAACTGATTCGGGTTTCGTCTTCCACCACGTTAATGCTTTTGAGGTAGGAGAGGAAGTTTTGATTGACTCCATTTGCTACCAAGATTTACCAGAAGTCGAACCTAAAAGCGATTTTCGACAAGTTGATTTTGAGGCGTCTTCACCTGGGCAACTTTGGCAATTTTGTCTGAATCTTAAGAATGGGACAGTCCGGCGGGAATTGATTGATGGCCGTTGTTGTGAATTTCCCAGCATACATCCGGCGAATGTGGGACGCTCTTATCGATATTTATATATAGGTGCGGCTCATGGAGAGACTGGTAATGCTCCCTTACAAGCATTGCTGAAAATTGATTTAGAGTCTCTTGAAAGACAATTTTGGAGTGCTGCACCCCGTGGTTTTGTAGGTGAACCGATTTTTGTCCCGTGCCCAGGTTCCGAAAAGGAAGATGATGGTTGGGTATTAGCTTTGGTTTATGATGCTGCTGATCACTGTTCAGATTTGGTAATTTTGGATGCTAGTGATTTCTCTAAAGGAGCGATCGCTCGGCTACATCTTAAGCATCATATCCCCTATGGTTTGCATGGAAGCTTTACTTCTGAGGTTTTTGGGGAAATTTGATCCCCTATTTGGGTGAAACCATTTTTTCGCTGGCAATGATATGCAAATCGATGTTTTTGAGCAAGCGTACCAATTTTTGCGTCAAAGATCCTTTGAGGAACATTTGCCAGCGCGATCGCTGACTCTCTCCAATTACAATTTGAGTAATCCGATATTTTTCAGCGACTTCAGCGATCGCATTAGCTACGTTACTGTTGGTAACATGAAGAAAAGTACCTTCAAATTCTTTACAGAGTTTCTCACAAGTGTAGATGTGTAAGCTTTCCTCCTTGGTGAGGAAGCGCTCTGAATTGGCCACAAACAAGGTATAAAGTGGTGCGTTCATATAGTTAGCCAGCCTCGCACCCCGGCGTAACAGTTGCACTGAGTTGGGATAGGTGGATACACACACCAAAACCCGCTCGTGAATATTACAGGATTGCCCGTTGGGAGTGGAGGCGATCGCATTTCCTTCCACGTTGTCTGCTACTTCGCGCAAAGCCAACTCCCGCAAAGCAATCAAGTTACGGCGTTGGAAAAAATTATCGAGAGATTGTTGGATTTTTTGGGGTGCGTAAATCTTGCCTTCTAATAACCGTTCTTGCAGAGTTTCCGGTGTGACATCTATTAACACAACTTCATCTGCTTCATCCAAAATCCTGTCAGGAACTCGCTCACGGACTACAACCCCAGTAATTCGTGCTACTAGGTCATTGAGACTTTCCAAATGTTGCACATTCATTGTGGAGTAGACATCAATACCTGCTACCAAAACTACTTCTACATCTTCGTAGCGTTTTTCGCGTGGGGAACCAGGGACGTTAGTATGGGCAAGTTCATCGATTAAGACTAATTGGGGCGATCGCTTTAAAATAGCATCTGTATCCATATCCGTTAGCGTCAACTCACCCCGAGGATATTGCTTGCGGGGTACAATCTCCAGTCCCTGTGCCTTCTCAGATGTCTCCTTGCGTCCGTGGGTTTCCAAAAGCCCAACGACAACATCAATTCCTTCGTGTTTAAGTGCGTGTCCCTCTTCCAGCATCCGGTAGGTTTTGCCTACTCCAGGAGCCATGCCAATAAATATTTTATGCTTGCCCCGCCGTCGTGCCGGATAAAGCGAGTAACTTGCAGAATTTAAAGGTGCAGTGCCAGCGGAACTAGTATTACTATTATCTGACATTTTATTTTTGGTTCTTATAGCAATCCTATTTCATCGGAAAACGGCGCTTTACCCATGCCCCACAGGGGTGCTGAGTGCTGAGTGGCGAATCTTACTTCTTTACTCAGAACTGGGAAAAGAGGAACTGTTTTGCCCAATGCCCAATACAACTCTTGGAGAGGCTGCGCCTTAAGCGAAGCTATGCCGCAGGCTTTACGGCTTCTCTACGAGACGCACTCGCGTTCGCTCAGTACAAGTGCCCCATGCCCCATGCCCCATACCCAATTTATTGATTTTGCTGACGATTAATATCTTGCAAATCAAGAGCATAATTCAATCGGAGAACATTGACTCCCGGTTCGCCAAAAATCCATAAAAATCTGTCATCAGTATACTTATTAATTAAACGTAGGATCTCATCTTCTTTGACTCTCCGCGCACCAGCAACCCGCGTCAATTGCTGCCGTGCTGCTTTGAAGGAAATATGCGGATCTAAACCAGAACCAGAAGTATAAATTATATCAGCAATCGGTTGAAGATTTTCGTCTCGCAATTGATTTGCCTGCTCTAAAATCCGCTTTAGTAGCTCTGGATTGCTAGCAGCGAGATTGCTGGCTCCAGATATGCCAGTTGGCTTGGCTTTTCTTCCTTGGCTATATCTAACAGTACTGGGACGAGGATGGAAATATTGCTCAGATGTGAACACCTGACCAATCAAAGCCGAACCAATTGGTTCATTATTTAGATTCAGCGTGATGCTGCCGTTAGCTTGATAGGGCAAAAAAACTTGACCTACTACAAGGATTACCAGAGGATAGATGATTGCAGTCAACAACCAAAGCATTAGAGTTATGAAAATTGCTCTGATGGTTTCTCGAATAATAGCCATAAAAAGTTTTCCAATTGCTCCTAGAATTTAATTTTTAATTTTTAATTTTTAATTTTTTTGTCTACGCAGCAGTACGTTTCAGGGTGCTGTTAGCAACAGCATAAACAACTGGGGCAACTACCACATTCAAGCACAGCAGGATAAAAATAGCGAGTGGTAGGTGTTGTTTACGCCATTGCGACCAAACAAAGGATATGGCCAAAGCAGTGCTGAGTTAAAACTATGTTTATTTATATTCTTCTTGTTCCCTCTCTCAACAGGTAAAAGTAAAAATAAAAAAGCTAAAAATGTTTATTATTTTACTTTGTTCAAGATGCGCTCGTTTCCCAGCGTCTCTACTTTTGCTGTCCTTAAGCCAAGCCTACAACTGTAATCAGTAGATCGATCAACTTAATGGCAATAAACGGCGCAATTATTCCACCTAAGCCATAAATTAAGATATTGCGTTGGAGTAGCTGATTAGCTGTCAGCGGTCTAAACCGCACACCCTTCAATGCCAAGGGAATCAAAGCGGGAATAATCAAAGCATTATAAATCAGCGCTGATAGTACAGCAGACTTAGGGCTAGTCAAATTCATAATATTCAGGCTTTGCAGGTTAGCAGCGACAAATATCACTGGGATAATTGCAAAGTATTTAGCAATATCATTAGCGATAGAAAATGTCGTTAATGCTCCGCGAGTAATCAACAATTGTTTGCCAATGCTAATGATATCGATCAGCTTTGTGGGATCGGAGTCCAAATCGACCATGTTGGCGGCTTCTTTTGCAGCTTGCGTTCCTGTATTCATCGCAACGCCGACGTTAGCTTGGGCTAATGCTGGAGCATCGTTAGTCCCATCTCCTGTCATGGCAACCAGTTTACCTGCTGCTTGTTCTCTTTTAATGACGCTGATTTTGTCTTCTGGTGTGGCTTCGGCAATGAAATCATCAACCCCAGCTTCTTTGGCAATGACAGAAGCTGTAATCTGGTTGTCTCCAGTCAGCATGATGGTACGTACTCCCATCCGTCGCAGTTGCTCAAAGCGATCGCGGATACCAGGTTTCACAATATCTTTGAGATAAACAATCCCATAGATTTCGTTATCTAGGCTGACTGCTAGGGGTGTACCTCCCAGGCGAGAAACTCGTTCGTAGGCAGCATCCAATTCTGGCATATCGTGTCCGTTGCGGGAACGGACAAATCCTTTAATGGCTTCTACTGCTCCCTTTCTGGCCTCATACCCACCAGGTAAGTTAGTGCCACTCATGCGTGTTTTGGCAGAAAAACTAACTCCTTCTGCCTGACTAGAGTCAAAATCAAACTGTGCGCCCAACTTTTCTGCTAGTCGGACAATGGATTTACCTTCTGGTGTATCGTCAAAGACACTAGCCGCCCAGGCAACATTAGCAATTTCCGACATTGAATGACCGTTGATGGGAATAAACTCTTCCGCCAAACGGTTGCCGAGGGTAATTGTACCTGTTTTGTCGAGAACTAAAGTGTTGACATCACCACAGGCTTCGACTGCTCGTCCTGAGGTGGCAATGATGTTAAATTGGGCAACTCGATCCATACCAGCAATGCCGATGGTACTTAGTAAGCCGCCAATGGTTGTAGGAATTAACGCTACTAATAAAGCAATCAAAATTGGTACGCTGACTGGACTGTTGACATAGTAGGCAATTGCGGGCAGAGTTACCACGACTAACAAAAACACTAAGCTGAGAACTGCCAACAATACCGTTAGGGCAATTTCATTGGGTGTTTTGCTCCGTTCTGCCCCTTCTACCAAGGCAATCATCCGGTCAATAAAGCCTTTGCCTGGGTCAGTAGTAATGCGGATAATTAGCTCATCTGAGATAATCCGCGTTCCACCAGTGATGGAACTGGCAATATCGGAGCCTGATTCTTTTAATACTGGTGCGGATTCCCCAGTAATTGCCGATTCATCTACCGAGGCTACACCCATGATTACTTCGCCATCGGCGGGGATGATATCGCCAGCAACGACGTAGATGTTATCGCCCTTTTTGAGGCTGGTGGATGAAACTTCACTAAGTGTGCCATCGGCAGCAAGTTTTTTAGCGATCGTCTCTGATTTGGTCGATCGCAAGGCATCGGCTTGGGCTTTACCCCGCCCTTCTGCCACTGCTTCGGCAAAATTGGCAAACCAAACTGTAAAAAATAAAATCCCCGACAACAAGCCGTTGAAAAGTTGCGGGTTCTTTTGAAGGGCTGGGCCAAATAGGTTGGGATCAATCGTTAGCAATAGGGTGATGATTGTCCCTACCCAAACCACAAACATCACTGGATTTTTGATTGCATACTTAGGGTTGAGCTTGATAAAAGCATATCTAATTGCCCTTAAGTACAGCCACTTATTACTTGCCCTGGCCTTTTTACGTGCTTGGCGGCGATCGCCAAGACGAGAATTCGGGCGTCTAGCTTTGGAGTTAGTTGCCACTTGATTCATAAATAAAGTTAGGAGTTAGGAGTAGAGACGCGATTAATCGCGTCTGTACAAGAGTTAGGAGTAGAGACGCGATTAATCGCGTCTGTACAGGTGAGTTTTGTATTCATTACTAGCTCTGAACTCGGAAGTTGAGCTTCTGAACTCGGAAGTTTCAAAATTCTAAAAGAACAAGTGAAGATTTTGTTTGAACGAATATGAAATTCAAACTACATATCACCTTGACAGGGCTAGAGTTAGGAGTTATTAGGAACTTCCAATAAAAAAAAGTCCAACCTGTAGGGTGCGTTAGTAACGCACCCTACGAAACCGGATAATTTATTTTTTAGTATTCTCTTAATTCCAAACTTATAACTCATAACTTTTCTAACTGCCAGATGCTAGTTTCAAACCCTCAGCTATGGGGCCTAAAGCCAGAACGGGAAAGAAAGTCAACACTCCTAAAACCAGTGTCACTCCAGCCGTGATACTAGTAAAAACCAGAGAATCAGTTCTTAGGGTAGCAGGGGTTTCAGGGACTGGTTGTTTGCGAGACATGCCGTCAGCTAACAGCAAGATGGCAATCATCGGAATGTAGCGTCCTCCTATTAAGCTAACTAAAGTACTCAAATTCCACCACAGGGTGTTATCCCTCAACCCTTCTAAGCCGGAGCCATTATTTGCTGCTGCTGAGGCGTATTCATAAACTACTTGAGAAATACCGTGATAGCCAGGGTTGCTAATTCCAGATAGGGAGATGGGGTAAGCCAAGGCGATCGCACTGGGAATCAAAACTAGAATTGGGTGAATCAACAGCACCACGCTGGCCAGGACGATTTCTGGCTTTTCAATTTTGCGTCCTAAAAATTCTGGGGTGCGTCCTGCCATTAATCCAGTTAGGAACACTGTGAGAATTAAGTAAATGAATAGGTAAGCTGTTCCAGTTCCCTGACCACCCCAGATAACCTGAATAAATAAGTTGAAGAGAGTCGAAAATATTCCTTGCGGCATCAAAGAATCGTGCATCCCATTCACAGCACCAGACATAGTAGCGGTAGTCATAACTGCCCAAAATGCCGTTTGTGCCCAGCCAAATCGAACTTCTTTACCCTCTAAATTGGGCTGTTCTAATCCAAAGGCGGTATTAACAAGGGGATTACCTTGCAGTTCTCCCACGGCTGTCACTCCCACCAAAACTACAAAAATCACAAACACCATCCAAAAAAGTAGCCAAGCTTGTTTGATGTTGTTGGCAAATATACCGTAGGTATAAATCAAGGCTGCTGGTATAGAAATCATGGCGATCATTTCTATCAAGTTAGAAGCGCCATTGGGATTTTCAAAAGGGTGGGCTGAGTTGACGCCAAAAAAGCCGCCGCCGTTTTCGCCCAAAAGTTTGATCATTTCAAAGGATGCCACCGGCCCTCTGGCAAGATATTGCGTCCCGCCCTCCAAGGTTTTTATATCCAGAGTCCCAGCTAATGTTTGTGGTACACCTGCTAGAAGCAAGGCGATCGCTCCAATAATCGAAATCGGCAGTAATATTCGCGTAATTCCACGGACGAGATCAACATAAAAGTTTCCCAGTCTTCTACCAGTTAACCCGCGAATAAAGGCAATTCCCACAGCTAATCCAGTGGCTGCGGAGGTGAACATCAAAAAGCCTAAAGCCGCTACCTGGCTAAAATAACTTAAGGTTGTCTCACCTGCATAGTGTTGCTGGTCAGTATTGGTCACAAATGAAATTGTTGTATGCAGTAATACATCCCAGGTAGGCGCACGAAAGCCGTTAGGATTCCAGGGTAAGAGTCTCTGAAAATATATCAATAAATATACTGAAGCGCCCATGACTATATTGCTGCATAGTATAGCCTGGATATACTGCCAAGCGGTCATATCATCTTTTCTGCGGACACCCGCTAGTATGAACATACTTCGCTCTATCGGGTTCATTAAAAAATCAAGTAGTGTTCTTTCTCCCAAGAAGACACGCGCTATGTATCTACCCAATAGCGGAGTGATTGCTATGACAATACACAGCGTTAAGCCTATTTGCAAAAAACCTTGTCCCATATATTCCGCGCTCAATTAAATTTAAGTGCTAGCAAGCCAATTCTTAGAAATAACAGATTAACTGTTGGAGTATTTGATTTCGAGGGATTTAGTATTTTCAGTTCTTACTATTTTCCAGATACTTTTTAAAGTTTTTGTTAAGAATATTTAATTTTTACTCTTAATTCATCTATCTCACTAGTTAGGATTATTTGTTTATACAATACATTTTCAAAGTTTGCTACTTTCAAAGAATATAAAGATCCCAGAAGATTTTATGAATGGGATTAGGGATTGGGAAGATTGTAATAGATACCCCCCTCTTTGTATGCAACCACCCAGTCCCCAGTCCCCAGTCCCCAATCCCCAATCCCCAGTCCCCAGTCCCCAGTCCCCAGTCCCCAATCCCCAGTCCCCAGTCCCCAATCCCCAGTCCCCAGTCCCCAGTCCCCTTGACTGCATCTGGATAAACGTAATTTGAGGATTAATTCTCAAGTTGGCATTTGCAGATATAGATTGGAGATAAATCATCATTGGTGAATTAAATAGTTATACAGATTGTATGAGCACGATTTTTTAGGAAATCACAAATGACGATGTTAAGTCGATTAGTGACCGTGAAAGAAGCTTTAAATGAGCGTGGAGAGACATATGGGCTAATAGCGATCGCCTTTGCAATCGTGATAGTGCTGGAATATATAACACCACCTGAATACGTATTTGGCTATCTCTACACAGGGACGATTTTGTTAGCAGATTCTCGATTGAATCGGAGAGCAGTATTGGGGATCACTCTTGCAGCTACAGGATTAACATTGTTGAATTTGTTTGTTCCCGGAGGAGAAATAATTGCTCCCCCAACGTTGGCAAATAGGTTGATTGCAGTATTGGCATTGGTGGTAACGGGTTGGTTAAGCGATCGCAACCACCGCAATGAAGAAGCGATCGCTTATACGCAAGCACAATTACGCTCCCAAGAACAATTAGCTATCATGCGTGAAGATTTTGTTTCTACCCTAACGCATGATTTGAAAACACCCCTGTTAGGAGCAATTGAAACGCTGAAATATTTTCAAAATGAACAATTTGGTGAAATTACGCCAATGCAAGCAAAAGTCCTCCAAACAATGGCTCGTAGTCATCGGAGTACACTGCAATTAGTCCAAACGCTTTTAGATGTGTACCGCAATGATGCCGAAGGGCTAAAACTACAGATATCACCTGTTAACTTGGTGACAGTGGCGGAGGAGATCATAGCTACCCTGAGTGAATTAGCGAAAACACGACAGGTTTATATTTCTCTCCATTATGGCGAATCAGATTTTCGGAGCTTTCTCTGGGTAAATGGCGATTCTTTGCAACTTGGGCGAGTCTTCACCAATCTCCTGAGTAATGGCATTAACCATACTCCTCGTGGCGGTAAAGTGGAAGTAGTATTTGAAGGTTATTCTAGCGATCAGGTAGTAAAAATACTCGATACTGGTTCCGGCATTACCGAAAAAGAGTTACCCCACTTATTTGAGAGGTTTTATCAAGGACATAGCGATCGCCATGTTTCAGGATCTGGATTAGGGCTTTATTTAACCAGGCAAATTATTGCTGCTCATGGGGGTACAATTTGGGCAGAGAATCGCTCACCACGAGGCGCATTGTTTGGTTTCCGACTTCCTGCTTGTCCACCACCAGGGAGTTGAGGAGTGGAGGAGTGGAGGTAAGGGAGGTAAGGGAGAGAATTCCTAACTCTGATCAATGACCAAAATGACCAATGACCAATAACAAATGACAAAAATCTTACTCGTTGAAGATGATGAATTATTTCGGCTTGGTCTGCGGATGCGGTTGCAACAAGAAACCAGTTTGGAGATTGTTGCAGAGGCAGAAGATGGGGAACAGGCTGTAGAATTAGCAAATCGCTATCCCCTGGATTTGGTCTTGCTGGATATAGGTTTACCGGGGATTGGCGGGATTGAGGCTTGTCGCCAAATCAAGCAGAAGCACCCAAATTTACCAATTCTCGTTTTAACATCTCGTTCTGAAAAACCCTTGATTTCACGGTTAATTGCCGCTGGGGCGCAAGGTTACTGTCTCAAAGGTATTCCTGCTGAGTCTCTGATCTTGGCAGTGCGATCGGTTGCAGCAGGGGCTTCTTGGTGGGATCAAACGGCAACAACAGAAATTAGAGCCGCTTTTGAGGGCAATTCTACTGTAGTCCTGCCCGCAAAAATTGACGAAACCTTAGAAAATCCCCTAACGAAGCGGGAGCAAGAAATTTTGGCACTGGTAGCAGCTGGCAAAAGCAATCAAGAAATTGCTGAGATTCTCTACATTGCCCCTGGTACAGTGCGGGTTCATGTCCATGCTATTTTGCAGAAACTAGAAGTACGCGATCGCACTCAAGCCGCAGTTTTAGCTATCCAAAAAGGATTGGTCGCACCAGAATTGTTGATTAATTAGCTTCATTCACATCGGGCTAGTTGCTAAGGCTGATTTAAGTGCAAATACAGTGGTTTTTTACTTAAAATAGGATAATTTACTTTTTATAAATAAAAGCGATCGCTAACTCCTAAAAATAAATCGTAAGTAAAGACGCGAAATTTCTAAACCGTATTGGAGTCACTCTGAACTATTTAAGTATAATTACGCTTGATTGTATCTTTTATACAGTATAAATTTTATTATCCTAGAAAAATATAGATAGAACATAACTTAGTTTTTCTAGGGTGTATTTGATCGTATAACGATTAGAAATATTGCGGTTTTTTCCAATAAACAAGAGGTTTTGTTACCAATTCGATTTGGGGATGGAAGCGAATGTTGAGTCATTCGCTTCCTATTTAGTCTTGTGTGATAAATGCTATTAACGTAAATGCTTAGAGCTAACAAGTCTCGTATTCAACCCAGAATTGTATTAGATAAAAATAATTATGACGACAGAAAATATTCACCCTGAAACCCAAAATAATTCCGCCAAAAAGTTATTAGAAGCAGGCAGAAATATTGTTTTTATAGATACAGCAGTTCTCGATTACCAAAGCCTGGTAGCTGGTATCACACTGGGTAGTGAAGTGGTTATCCTTGACCATAATCGAGATGGTTTAACGCAAATCAGCGAGTATCTAGCAGGGTGTCAATCTAACTCAGTTGAATCAGTTCACATTGTCTCCCACGGCGGTGAGGGGAGTTTGCAATTGGGGTCAACTTACCTTAGCCTCACCAATCTCAATAGCTATGCAAATCAGTTACGAAATTGGGCAAGTGTTTTAACTGATAAAGCTGACATCCTACTTTATGGCTGTGATGTAGCCAGTGGGGCAGGCAGCAAATTTGTGCAGCTTCTGAGCCGAATTACTGGGGCAGATGTTGCTGCTTCCACTGACAAAACAGGAAGTGCAGCTTTAGGTGGCGACTGGGATTTAGAGGTGAAGACGGGGAAAATTGAGGCTTCTCTGGCATTTAAACCTGAAGTAATGCAGGCTTACCAATCTATTTTGCCAGCTAGTTTTACTGGCATATACTCTCAAAACTTTAACTCATTAGCGAATTCTGGAACATCTATTCCTTGGGTTGATGATTCAACCATTTCCGGGTGGTATGCCACAAGAACAAATTACATCCCTGGTAGTGGCAGTAATAATACAGGTGGATTGTATAGTTTTGGTACGACCGGAGATCGGGCACTTGGTTCTGTCTCTTCTGGTACTACAGGAACTATTTATTATGGGTTGCGCCTCCAAAACAACACAGGTTCATCAATTACTAACTTGCAAGTAGGTTATACGGGCGAACAATGGCGTAATGGTGGTAATACATCGCCGCAACAGCTGAAATTTAGTTATCAAATTGGGTCAACTCTGACAAATTTGACAACAGGAACATGGAATTCTGCCACATCGTTAGATTTCACCAGCCCAATTGCAACTGCAACCGCAGCAGCCTTAAATGGCAATCAAGTTGCTAATAAAGTTGTTATCACACCTATAACAATTACCCTAGCTACCCCAATAGCTAACGGTGAAGAGATTATATTGCGTTGGGAAGATATAGATGATGGAGGCAACGATCACGGTTTAGCGATCGACGATGTATCTGTCAAAGTAGATAACAGCACCTATGTAGTAACTAACACTAATGACAGCGGTGCTGGCTCGTTAAGGCAAGCTATTATCAATGCCAATAACGATCCGGGGATTGAGACAATTATCTTTGATCCGACTGGGATATTCGGTGATGCTACCCCTGATACTATTACCCTGACTTCTGGGGAATTGAATGTTACTGAAGGAGTGATAATTCAAGGAACTGGAGCTAATAAACTCACCATCAGTGGTAACAATGCTTCCCGTATTTTTAATGCTAGTGCCTCTCTCTCAATTGATGGGTTGAACATAACTGGGGGAAATGCAGGAAATAACAATGGGGGCGGCATCTACAGCACCAGTAGTGTCACACTCAGCAATAGCACTATTTTTGGCAACACCACGAACATTAGCGGCGGCGGCATCTACAGCAGTAGTCTCACACTCAGCAATAGCACTATTTCTGGTAACACTGCAAATACTTACGGCGGCGGCATTTACAGCAGTAGTCTCACACTCAGCAATAGCACTATTTTTGGCAACACCGCGAACAACAACGGCGGCGGCATTTACAGCAGTACTAGTCTTAGCATCAGTAATAGCACTATTTCTAGCAATACATCTAAAGTTTCTGGTGGCGGCATCTACACCAATAATGCCACAGTCAGCAATAGCACTATTTTCGGCAACACTGCTGATAGCGATAATAATAGCCAGGGCGATGGTGGCGGCATTTTTAGATCTGGCGGCACGGTGAGTATCAGCAATAGCATCATTGCTGGCAATATCGATCCAGGTAATCAAGGAGCCGATGTCTATGGTTACAACTTCAATGGTAATGCTTACAACCTGATTGGCAAAGTTACAGGTAAATTATCCGGGACTTTGGGCACGGGTACAGATATTATTAACCCCAACCCCGGACTCAAACCACTGGGAGATTACGGTGGTTCTACACAAACTCATGCCCTAAACTCTTCCAGTCCTGCCAGAAATGCTGGTGATCCGGGTTACAGTGGTGGCTTAACTACCGACCAACGTGGCCCGGGTTTTAACCGGATTGAAAGCGGTAGACTTGACATTGGAGCATTGGAATACGTGCTTCCAAAAGTCAGCTTTGGTGCTGCTACGTACAATACAACAGAAGATAGTACCGCCACTATAGTAACTATTCCTGTTAGCTTAAATGCCTCTCCAGAAACGGCTGTCACAGTTCCTATTGTCGTCAAAAGTAATAGCACGGCTACTAGTGGCAACGATTACACCTTTTCCCCAACTAGTATCTCCTTTGCTGCTGGGGCGACAGGCTCAAATTTAACAAAGCTAATTACTTTTACTATTAACCCAGACGACTTACCTGAGAATGCAGAAACAGTTGTACTCAACTTCGGCACGCTAATAGGGGCTGATTTGGGGACAATAACTGAAACTACTCTGAGTATTGCTGCTAATGATTCGATTCAATATGCAATTTCTAGCGCCACCTCAAATTTGACTGAAGGTAATAGCGGTACTCAAGCTGTTACCTTCACGGTTACTCGCAGTGGTGGTATTGGCGTGGCTAGCACCGTAGATTATGCTTTTATCGGTACGGCAACTTTTGGTAGTGACTATAACAATATTCAAGTTACAGGTGGAGGAATTGCTGCATCTGGGACTTTAAGCTTCGCTGTTGGGGAAAAGACAAAGACAATTACAGCCGATGTTTTGGGTGACAACATCTTTGAACTCAATGAAGACATGACTGTTAACCTAAGTAACCCCAACCTCACAGCTGCACCAGCAAATTCCACAATTACTAACACTTCAGCTACAGTAAATATCATCAATGATGACAGCCAACCAACTATCAGCATCTCGGATGTCTCTGTTACTGAAGGCAATACAGGGGCAACAACTAATGCTAACTTTACTATTAGTCTCTCTAATCCTAGTTATCAGCAGATTACCGTAAATTACAACACGAATGATGGTACAGCCGAAGCTACTGACTCTGATTACAACTCTGCTTTAGGAACAATTACTTTCGCTCCTGGCGAAACCAGTAAAACTCTTAGCATTGGTGTCATCGGCGATAACAAGTTTGAAACCAATGAGGCATTTGCTGTCAACCTTTCGGGTGCGACAAATTCCACGATCGCAGATAATTTAGGAGTTGCCACCATCATTAATGATGACAGCCAACCAACTATCAGCATCTCGGATGTCTCTGTTACTGAAGGCAATACAAGCACAACAACTAATGCTAACTTTACTATCACTCTCTCTAACCCCAGCTATCAGCAGGTTAGTGTAAATTACAACACGAGTGATGGTACTGCTCAAGTTGCTGACTCTGATTACAATTCTGCTTTAGGGACGATTATTTTCGCTCCTGGGGAAACTAGCAAAACTCTTAGCATTGGTGTCATCGGCGATAACAAATTTGAAACCAATGAGGCATTTTCTGTCAACCTTTTGGGTGCTACAAATGCCACGATCGCAGATAATTTAGGAGTTGCTACGATCATTGATGATGATAACCAACCAACTATCAGCATCTCGGATGTCTCAGTTACTGAAGGCAATACAAGCACAACAACTAATGCTAACTTTACTATCAGTCTCTCTAATCCCAGCTATCAGCAGGTTAGTGTAAATTACAACACGAGTGATGGTACTGCTCAAGTTGCTGACTCTGATTACAATTCTGCTTTAGGGACAATTATTTTCGCTCCTGGGGAAACTAGCAAAACTCTTAGCATTGGTGTCATCGGCGATAATAAAACTGAAACTGACGAGACATTTGCTGTCAATCTTTTGGGTGCTACAAATGCCGCGATCGCAGATAATTTAGGGGTTGGTACTATCATCAACGATGACAACCAACCAACTATCAGCATCTCCGATGTCTCTGTTACTGAAGGCAATACAAGCACAACAACTAATGCTAACTTTACTATCACTCTCTCTAACCCCAGCTATCAGCAGGTTAGTGTAAATTACAACACAAGTGATGGTACTGCTCAAGTTGCTGACTCTGATTACAATTCTGCTTTAGGAACGATTATTTTCGCTCCTGGTGAAACTAGCAAAACTCTTAACATTGGTGTCATCGGCGATAACAAGTTTGAAACTGACGAGACATTTTCTGTCAATCTTTTGGGTGCTACAAATGCCGCGATCGCAGATAATTTAGGAGTTGGTACTATCATCAACGATGACAACCAACCAACTATCAGCATCTCGGATGTCTCAGTTACTGAAGGCAATACAGGTACAACAACTAATGCTAACTTTATTGTCACTCTCTCTAATCCCAGTTCTCAGCAGGTTAGTGTAAATTACAACACGAGTGATGGCACTGCTCAAGTTGCTGACTCTGATTACAACTCTGCTTTAGGGACGATTATTTTCGCTCCTGGCGAAACCAGTAAAACTCTTGGTGTTGGTGTCATTGGGGATAACAAAACTGAAGCCAACGAGACATTTGCTGTCAATCTTTTAGGTGCTACAAATTCTACGATCGCAGATAGTTTAGGAGTTGGTACCATCATTGATGATGACAACCAATCAACTATCAGCATCTCGGATGTCTCCCTTCTTGAAGGTAACGCAGGTACAACAACTAATGCTAACTTTACCGTCACTCTCTCCGCATCCAGTTTGCAGCAGGTTACTGTAAATTACAACACGAGTGATGGCACTGCTCAAGTTACTGACTCTGATTACAATTCTGCTTTCGGGACGATTACTTTTGCTCCTGGCGAAACCAAAAAAACTCTTGGTATTGGTGTCATTGGCGATAACAAATTTGAAGCCAATGAGACATTTTCTGTCAATCTATTTGGTGCTACAAATGCCACAATAACTGATAGCTTGGGAGTGGCTACTATCATAAATGATGACGAACCCCCCGCCATCAGTATTGGAGATGTCTCACTCAATGAAGGCACCACAGGGATGATAACTAATGCTAAATTTGTCGTCACCCTCTCCAATGAATTTTATCAACCGATAGTCGTAAATTACAGCACGAGTGACGGTACTGCGAAAACTTCTGACTCTGATTACAATTCTGCTTTAGGGACGGTTGTTTTCAATCCTGGGGAAACCAGCAAAACTATTAGTATTGGTGTCACAGGTGATAACAAAGTTGAAAGCAACGAAACATTTTTTGTCAATCTCTATGGTGCGGCAAATGCTAGGTTTGCTAATAACCAGGCGATAGGTACTATCATCAATGATGACAGGGATTCTTTCTTGTAATTCACATAATATTTAATGGGTCTACATCAATAGTTAGGCTAACAGATGAAGGACAAAGCGATCGCACTTCTTCCCAATCTGGCAATTGTGGCAATGCATCCGGGGCAAATTTAATCAATATCTGCCAGCGATAACGATTAGCTACTCGTAAAATACTCGCTGGTGCTGGCCCCAATATCTCGAATTCTTCTTGGGTACTCAAGGCTGTGGCGATAATTTGGGCTGTATTTTGCACTTGAATGGGATCGAGACTACTTAAACGCAATAAAATTAACCGCCCGTATGGGGGATAATTGAGGGCTTGGCGTTGTTCTAATTCAGCTTGGGAGAAAGATTGATAATCGTGCGATCGCACTGCTGCAATTACCTGATGTTCTGTAGTATAAGTTTGTACAATCACCCTCCCCGGATCGTCGCCTCTACCAGCCCGTCCAGCGACTTGAGTCAAGGTTTGAAATGCCCGTTCACTGGCGCGATAATCTGATAAATTTAGCAATCCATCGGCGGCGACAACGCCCACAAGTGTCACCTGTGGTAAATCCAAACCTTTGGTGAGCATTTGCGTACCTACTAATAAATCCGCTTCGCCGTTGGCAAATTGCGTGAGTAGAGTCCGGTGTGAGCCTTTGTTACGGGTGGTATCGCTATCAAAACGAATCAAGCGCAACTCTGGGAATTGTCGCGCTAATTCTTGCGTGACTCGCTGAGTACCGCTACCGAAAAATTTTAGGTAAGGGGAACTGCAATCAGGGCAATATTTGGGATGCGATCGCGCATAATTACAGTAATGACAGCGCAATAATTCCGGCGCTTTTTCTTCGGTGTGGTGATACGCTAACGACACATCACAGTGCGGACATTCCAACACATATCCACAACTACGACAAGAGACAAAAGTACTGTGTCCCCGACGATGGATAAATAAAATTCCCTGTTGTTTTCTCTCTTGTAACTGTTGCAAAGCTGCTTGCAGCGATCTACTAAATATAGAACGATTTCCCTGCTGCAACTCTTGCCGCATATCGACGATTTCCACTGGCGGTAGAGGGCGCGAGTTGATGCGTTCGGGCAAACTTAAGTAATAACTCCTGTCTGCTGACTTCTGATTTAGGAGTGATGAGTCAAAATTTCTTTCTTGTCCCCCCTCTCTGCTTGCGGAGAGGGGGCTAGGGGGTGAGGTTCCGATGCTTACCCAACTCTCCAACGAAGGGGTAGCGGAACCCAACACCAAGGGGCAATTTTCTAATTCTGCTCGCCACTGGGCGACGGTGCGGGCGTGATACGTGGGTATGGGGGAGTCTTGCTTAAAGCTGCTGTCGTGTTCTTCATCTAAAATAATTAAACCCAATTTAGGTAAAGGAGCGAAAACGGCGCTGCGGGTACCAATCACAACTTGAGGTTCTCCTGTGAGCATTTGTCGCCACGTGTCGTAACGTTCACCATCTGAGAGGGCGCTGTGATAGACGCTGACTTTATTGCCAAAACGGGCGCGAAAACGATCAGTTAGCTGGGGTGTGAGTCCAATTTCTGGCACTAAGACAAGGGCGGATTTGCCTTGGTTGAGGAGGGGTGCGATCGCT
Source organism: Nostoc sp. (assembly GCF_036917655.1). GTDB lineage: Bacteria > Cyanobacteriota > Cyanobacteriia > Cyanobacteriales > Nostocaceae > Nostoc. The sequence continues at coordinate 291,688 of NZ_JBALCY010000065.1, read as the reverse complement.
TGCAAATATACTTCGGTTTTTCCTGAACCTGTCACCCCATGCAACAAAACTTGAGCAAATCCATCTAGTGTCTGGATTGTTTCTAAGGCGCTAGCTTGGGCAGCAGTTAAAAATTTAGCGCTATCGCCAGCTAATGCTGGCCCCTGTTCGGTTCGCAATACTTCCCGTTCTTCAATGACGATGTAACCCTTTTGTGTCAACGTCTTGAGGATAGAGGAACTAGCATTACAAATTTGCAGTAATTCATTTTGCCACAACTCCCCACCACGCCGCCGCAGTACTTCCAAAATCTCTCGTTGGCGAGTAGTTAAGTCGTGGTCGATTGTACCTGTGAACGTGACTGCTTTTTGCAGCTTTGGTCGAGTTAGTCGTGGCGGTTCTAAGTAGCTTTCTACTAAACCGAATCGCAACAACTCTCGAATTCCCCGATAAGCAGATTTGACTTTTTGTTGGAGGTAGACGAAACTGTAGTCTCCCGCCGGCTGCGCTTGTAAAAGTTCCCAAATTTGCCGCGCAGTTGGAGTCAAAAAAGTTGAAGGATTGGGAGATGCAAGTAAATAATTACTCCTCTCCTCCCCTCTGCCTTTAATGACGCGGATACGACGCTGCGATCGCCCCAGCAACCCTGGTGGTAGAGCAACCCGGATCACTTGAATCAAGGGTGTATAGTAATATGCAGCGACTCGATTGAGTAATTCCCAATAAGCACTTGGGAAAAATCCAACGCTCACTATATCTTCTACTTCGCGGATTTTTTCTGGTGCTAGATCAACATTTGGTTTTGCCAGTAACCGAATAGCGATCGCTCCTAATTGTTGTGCCCCAAATGGCACGCTCAAAATATCCCCTGGTTTTATTTCTAACTGGGCGGGCAATCGATAAGTAAATAGTCCTGTACTTCCTGGACAGTCTACCAGTACTTCAACCCACCTATTAAGAGTTGCACCTGACTGGTATGATTCACTAGCTTGGGCCACCACTAAAGGAGATAATTTTACGTCATTAATATACATAGTTGCTGACTTTATAGTTAGATATTTTCCTCACATCGCTGGTCAAATTTAACCTGGCTAACTCAACCTAGTTTTTTGCTTTCTTAAATTTAAATAGTATTTCTCAATACTGTTATCCTTCATAATACTTGATAAGTTTCCTCTTATGTAATCTACTAGACAAATTCGTATCAACTATACATGCAATAAATATTTGGTGCCCACTATACAAATAAAAGCATGTCGGCTCTTGCTGCAACAGTTGCTCTATCTACTAAATAGGGAGTAGCCTTTTTCCGCCTATCGATAGATATTCAAGCCTTTCTGCATATGAGATGCTTTTATACAAGTAAGAATATCCCAAAAATAAGCTGCCATTATTGTAATTTGTATCATCTGGGTAACTGAAATCGGGAATGCATAACCCCAGCACCAGGTTTTCGATTTATCCAGTGACTTGCAATACCTCAAAATTAAAAATATATATTTAGAAAAATATATGAAAGTTTAAGAAATTTGCATGGTTAGCTGAGATTTTTATGTTTGTTAAGGTTGAGAAAGTTTGAGGGGGTTTGACATATTTGGTAATTAAGAAAAAAATGAATAATATAATCTGTTAGGAGCCTGAGAAGAAAGTCTTGTTGGGTGCGAAGACCAGTTTAGTTATAGGTTGTATCTAATCGTAACCTATGTTTGGTAGGTAGATACGGGTTTTTATTCTTGAATAGAAATTAACAGAAGCTTGTATTTTGCTATATAAACGGGTGCATTCGTCTCTTAGGGAAAACTACCAAGCCTCAAACGAGTAGCTGTAACTAAATTATGTACCAAACAAAACAACAATCCCTAAAGGAAACTATGAATATTGTTGAATTGGGAAAAATGGAAATACTGGAGAATACTGCTGATAGCGAAGAACCATCACTCGATAGTTTAGATGCAGTGGCAGATGAAGAATCTCCAATTGTAATAGAAAATCTGGAATCAGAGGAACGAGATGGAGATGAAATGGCGGCGGCTCGTCCTTCGGGATACAATAAAACCGAACATGATGATGCCGTAGGCGCGTTTTTTAAAGAAATGGCGCGTTATCCGCTGCTAAAAGCTGATGAAGAGGTAGAGTTAGCGCGGCGAGTCAGGTTTCTAGAGGAAGTTAGGGAATTACAAGCTGCCTTACAGTTAAAACTGGGACAGGAACCTAGCAAACTAGAAGTGGCTTCCGAGCTAGAAATGACCGAAAAGCAATTAGAAAGTCGCTTGTATCAAGGTAGAGTAGCGAAACGCAAAATGATTCGCTCGAACCTGAGATTGGTAGTTTCTATTGCCAAGCGATATCTGAATCGGGGAGTGCCTTTTCTGGATTTAATTCAGGAAGGAGCAATGGGTTTAAATCGCGCTACAGAAAAGTTTGATCCCGATAAAGGATATAAGTTTTCTACTTACGCCTATTGGTGGATTAGACAAGCAATTACCAGAGCTATAGCTAATGATGCGCGAACAATTCGGCTACCTATTCATATTGTTGAAAAGCTTAACAAGCTGAAAAAAGCCCAACGCGAACTCAAACAAAAACTCTCTCGTAATCCCACCGAAGCTGAAATGGCAGAAGCTTTGGAAATTAGTGTTCAACAACTACGCCAGCTACAACAACTACGGCGTCAAGCACTTTCTCTCAACCACCGCGTCGGTAAAGAAGAAGACACGGAATTGATGGATTTGCTAGAAGATGAAGATAACTTGTCTCCAGAAGCAAAAATGAATGAAAACATGATGCGTCAGGAGATTTGGGAAGTCTTGGGTGACGTGTTAACTCCACGGGAGAAAGATGTGATTTCTCTGCGTTATGGTTTGACAACCAGCGAACCCTGTACCTTAGAAGAAGTTGGCAACATGTTCAATCTTTCTCGTGAGCGAGTGCGACAAATTCAAAGCAAAGCCATGCGGAAATTGCGGCGTCCCCACATAGCCAAACGTTTAAAAGGTTGGTTAATTTAATTACATTTATGAAGATAGAGATGCAATCCCTGAGCTAATTAGCTTCACTAACGAACATGGATAAAATAAAGTGCAAAACTTTAAATTTCGTAGGGTGAGTTACGGACATTTGTCCTAACACACCTAAAATTCAGGATGGTGCGTTCCGCTACGCCATAACACACCCTACAAAATTTGCTCTTTATTGAATCCACATTCCTAACGAATTTAGAGAGCTTGTATCTGTATATTTCTTGGGCTTCACCGACTGCAATTCGCAAAAACCAGGTGTTTTGTACCTTTTTTTTGGCTTTTGTTTAGTCATTACTCAAAAAAACTTACACAGTTGCCTATAGACTGTGGACTATGAACTATGGACTATAGACTAATGACTTCGTGTAGTAATTTGATTGTGCGTTTTGCTGAACCAGCCGATTACAGCGTACTGTTTAAATTAATTCAGGGGCTTGCAGAGGATGAAAAATTATCTCACGCTATTACCGGCAATGCTCTGGCACTTAAAGAGCATTTATTCGGTTCACGGAGGTATGTAGAGGCAATCTTAGCAGAATCTGCGGGTCAAGCTGTTGGTTTTGCCCTATTTTTTCATAATTATTCAACATTTCTAACTAAGCCAGGAATTTATTTGGAAGATTTATTTGTTTTACCAGAATATCGCAGACAAGGTATTGGTAAGGCTCTCCTTACTAAAGTAGCCCAGATAGCTGTAGAACGTGATTGTGGGCGGTTAGAGTGGAGTGTGTTGGATTGGAACGAATCAGCCCAAGCATTCTACCGTAGTATGGGAGCATCTATATTAGATGATTGGCGAATATGTCGTGTTACAGAAGATGTGCTTATTAAGTTAGGAACTGTGAAATAAAAAATAAAGAATGAACTATAAAGGATGAAACGAGACAATTTTTATCTCCAATATTTCATCCTTAAATTTTTATTATTTATTGGTTATAAAGTATTCAAACTTACATAAATTTATATTTTAATCATCAATCTAGATGCATCCTCCTGCAAAGCAGCAAGCTACGCATAGCGTCTCGACATCGCTGCGTACTAACAACTCTAAATCTCCAAATTTGACCATTCAAAATTCAAAAAAGTTTAGGGCGAAGTTTGACAGCTTGTCATTTGACTATGGCAGCGGCTCAACTGACAATTATGGAGGATATTGCACTGAATAAGCCGTTATTCCAGAGAGAACACGAAATGAAAAAAATTATGACAGTAATGCTGTTAGGCATAGCAATCTTCACCTTTGCCTTCAGTAGTCCAGCATTGGCAGCAGATGCTGTTAGTGGAGCTAAAGTATTTAGTGCCAATTGTGCCTCTTGTCACGCGGGAGGTAAGAATCTGGTTCAAGCGCAAAAAAACCTGAAGAAAGACGCTTTGGAAAAGTATGGTTTGTACTCAGCAGAAGCGATTATTGCCCAAGTTACAAAAGGTAAAAATGCCATGCCTGCTTTCGGCAAACGTTTGAAACCTAATCAGATTGAAGATGTCGCGGCTTATGTGCTTTCACAAGCAGATAAGGACTGGAAGTAGACTAAAATCTAACTTCAAGAATTAACAATTTGCGGGGCTTTTTGTCCCGCTAATTTTAGGGTTGCCGAAATTGTCAAATAGGATGCTTATACCAATTTTGGATTAAGAGTCTTGACAAAAAGACTGTTCCAAAAACATCAAAGAATACTACCTATCCTAATTTGGTATTATGAGTGATTTCTGGCGATTATTTATCAGTGTAATTATTGCTTTACCTTTCATTTTTTTGACTCCATCCGCACATTCATCACCCATTTTAATCACGCAAATTACAGCAGGTGATTTCTTGGAATTGGGTGTATATAAGATGCGGCACGGTAATTACCACCAAGCAATAGAGAATTTCAACCAGGCGATTGAACTTGAGAAAGATTTTGCTGTAGCTTATAGCGATCGCTGTCTTGCTTATCTCCAATTACAAGATTACCATCAAGCTGTTACAGATTGTACTCAAGCCATAAATTTTGCACCGGATAACTTTGAGGCTTATCTGAACCGGGGAGTAGCACTCTACAGAGAAGGGGATTATCCAGCTGCCATAGTCGATCATAATCGAGCTATCGCACTTAAACCTGATGATTTTCGAGCTTACTACAACCGAGGGCTAGCCCGTGCTGGGGAGGGGAAAGACTCGGAGGCAATTCTTGACTTTAATTTAGCCCTAACTCAAACTAAGAGAATAAGCAGCTTACTGCTTGCAGATATCTATAATGATCGAGGTCTAGCACATTTTGTCTTACAAGATATCCAAGCAGCTATGCTCGACTTTAATCTAGCAATTCGTCTCAATGCTAACGATTATAGAGCATACTTTAACCGGGGTTGTGCTTGCGGACGAAATGGAGATGACTTTGGTGCAGTCCGTGATTTTTCTCAAGTCATCAGACTTAACCCAAGTAATGCCCAGGCTTACGTTAATCGCGGAGTAGCTAGTTATCGCTTAGGATATCATTTAGGAGCGATCGCTGATTTACAAAAAGCATCTGAGTACTTTGAAAACCAAGGAAAGAGAGTTGCCTACGAAAAAACTCTAGATTTACTGAAGAATCTGCGACAACAAATTTCGTTTGCAACTGAAATAGCTTTTCTCTAGCATTGTCAGATTTATGCAGAGTATCCACCAGCTTGAAAAATCTGTTCGGCGGTTAAATTTAATTCGGGGAAAGTAGGTGAGATAATGCGATCGCTACCTTGAAACTGACTGACTTGATATTCTCCCTCAATTAAGGTGTAAAGCGAGACAGTTGGTTGTTTGGGATTGCCAATAAATCGCCTACCGCCTAAAGCAGCATAGTCTACAATCCAGTATTCTGGTATACCTACAGCCTCATAATCAGCAGCTTTTTTTAAATAATCATCACGCCAATTGCTACTCACTACCTCAACTACTAAGGGTATTGATTCCGCTTGGCTTACAGTAGATTCTTTTTTCCATAGAGGTTCATTTACCAAATTAGGGAGATTTAATATCAATACATCTGGTGAGTAAGCCGATTCACTTTCAGGCGGTTTTACTAATACTGTTTTAGCGATGCCATAAGGTAGGCTGATACGACTATATTCTAGAAGAAATTTCTGAACTAAAAATACGATAATCTGTTCATGCTCGCCTGTTGCTTGGGACATTTCGACTATTACTCCATCATGCAATTCATAACGTTTTCCTGTGTTGTCAGGATATTTAGCAACGAATTCATCGAATGTAACTAGTTTGCGTAAGGTTTGAATCATTCTATTGTGTTTGCGAAGCTTCAAGTTTTCTCAATGCTAACGTAGTTCGTAATTGCTACAAGAGAATAGAATTTACGTAAAACTACAGGCTGTAGGGGCAATTCATGAATTGCCTCTACCTGGAAATCATTCTTTTCGCCCATTGTTTGCGTAAGTCCTGGAGAAGAGGCTTTGAAGCTTATTCTCCTTAGCCTTTTGGAGCCTAGCTTGCTTATGAAGCTCAATATCTCTAGCCCTTGGAGTCGCACGTCTGGAAATTTGAGCGCCTGAGACAGAATAAAACATATCTCAACCCAGATTGAGATCATATTACCAGTAGAACCGAGATCACACTTTAATTAGTTGATCTCGGCTAAACTCAATATTTATACTTAAATATAAAAAATGCTCACATAGGAACTTAAATTATCACAATGAAAAGAGCAGATCGCAGAGATTCTAATTATGAAAACGCTATTAATAATCTTCGCTCACAGCAAAAAGAACCAGCTTCTTATCATGACCTAAAAGTTTCATTGATGACTGTTCGCGCCAATTTTGAAGAAACTGTATCTCAACGCGATGAGGCAGAAAAACGTGCAAAAGAATATCAAGAAGCTGCAACCCAACTAGTTCATGTTCAGCAAGATATTCAAAGTTACCAAATCGAGGCTAATGAACTAAAAGAGCTTGTTAATAAAAATTATCTATTTTATATTGATGAGCAAGAAAATCATCAAAAGACGCTCTATCTTTATAATGAAGAAAAAGCTAAAATATCCCAACTAGTTCATGTTCAGCAGCGAGAAATTCAAACTTGTCAACTCGAAGCTAATGAACTAAAAGAGCAAGTCACTCAAAATTATCGATTTTATATTGCTGAACAAGAAAATCATCAACAAACGCTCTGCCTCTACAACGAACAAAAAGCGAGAGCGACTGAATTGCTTACCAAATATGAGGCAGTAAACTCTGAACGAGAAATGTATTTGAGTTTATACAATGATGCTAAAGCAGAACTCAAACATGAGCGACGTTCCAAAGCTGGTATTAAGGGATGGGAAACTCGCCGAAAAGCCGAGAATGAACGACTAAAACGGGAAATTGCCCAAATGGTTCTGCTACTGCGTGAATCCTTAGAAAGTAAAGATGAAGCAGTAAACAGTCTTTACGTTGTAGCAGAGCGGATGGATCGGATTCAATCTCTAGTTGATTCGGTGGAAGAAGAAACAACTAACAATCCTATGGGTTTGGTACAAAAGTTTAAACGCATCTGGCTGGCTATTAAAGATATACTTTCTGAATAAATAAGCATACTCATGAGCAAAAAATCACTCCTAACCACGCCAAAACAAGGTAAAGCAAGGCTGGGAGATCAAATTCGCAGTATTGCCGATCGCCTTAAACAAGAGACTGATGTACAAATAAAAGCAACTTCTCGGATTTTAGGGGCTGCTGCTCAGATTGCCGAAAATCATGACCGACTTATTAGTGAAGTAGTTGATATGGTTGAGTCAGACCTGAATGTAGAGAAACAGGTATCTCAGAAGCATATTTATACTGTTGATATTCTGAAGCAACAGTTTAAAACATTACGGGATGCAAAGGCTCACTTTAACCTGAAAGTTAGTAGTTGGGAATCACTAGTTAATAAATTAAATGCTGCATCTTCCCAAACAACCATAATACAGAATAAACCTGAATCAAATCAGAGTTTGACAGACACTCATGTGATAAATGGTGAAGATAATTTCAACAATATTGAAAAATTGACAGTTTTTTTAGAACCTGATGTTGCCGAAATGTTTCCCAATTCAGAAGCAGTAAATGAAGGTCTGCGTTTTCTAATTAGAGTAACGAGTAAAAATCGTTTTTTTAATTGTGATGATGTTTAATTTATTGGTGTAGCTGCAAAATGTAGGATTAATATAAACCAATACGCTTGGATTAAGGATAATTGTAGGTTGAGTTGTAGCTTGCTTCCCCGTAGGGGTACGAAGTGAAACCTAACAAAGCACCACAAATATTGGGTTTCGTTCCTCAACCCAACCTACACAGTTTAAGGTTTTTGCTGCTAACCCAAGCGTATTGTAATATAAACTTACCGTGTCTCTATAGATGCAGCAAAAAGTTGAGTATCTTTTTCTGATCGTACTACTAACTAATAAGGCGTAACAGCATCAGAGAGCGATCTGTAACTGGTATACTTTGAGAGCCTGAAACTAATTTTCCCCGATGTAGGAAGCGAGGTTCATTAGTGTCAATTACTATCTCCCATACCTTTTCTTTAAAGTCATTGGGTAAAGCAAACTCAATTAACTCGTAGTGAGCGTTAAAAAATAGCAGGAAACTTTCATCAATAATCCGCTCACCACGAGTCCCTGGAGTAGCAATTCCCTGCCCATTCAAAAAAATCTCCATTACTTTGGCATAACTAACTAGCCACTGTTTCTCAGTCATTTCACTGCCATCAGCATTAAACCAAGCAATATCATTAATTCCTAAACCGTGGATGGGGCGACCTTGAAACCACTTACGCCGTCGGAATACTGGATGCTGATGGCGAAAAGCAATTAGTTCACCTGTAAAATCTAGTAAATCTGCGTTCGCTTTGTGCAAATCCCAATGCCGCCAGGAAATTTCATTATCTTGGCAGTAGACATTATTATTACCCTTTTGACTACAGCCAATTTCATCTCCCTCTAATAGCATTGGTACACCTTGAGATAGCATTAGGGTTGCTAAAAAGTTTCGTCGTTGCCGTTGGCGCAAACGCATCACTTCTGTATCGTCAGTTTCGCCTTCTGCACCACAATTCCAGGATCTATTATGGCTTTCACCATCTCTACTATCTTCCCCGTTTGCCTCATTATGCTTTTCGTTGTAGCTAACCAAATCATTTAACGTGAAACCATCATGAGCAGTTACGAAATTAATACTTGCATTTGGGTTGCGCCCGTTTGTTTGATACAGGTCAGGGCTACCCGTAAAACAGTAAGCAAATTGTCCTAAACTATCATCTACACCACGCCAAAAATCTCGTACTGTATCCCGATATCTACCATTCCACTCAGACCAACCCAGTGGAAAGTTCCCGACTTGATAACCTCCTTCACCTAAGTCCCAAGGTTCAGCAATGAGCTTCACATCTGCTAAGATTGGGTCTTGATGAATAATGTCAAAGAAAGCTGATAGGTTATCTACCTCATATAGTTCCCGTGCCAGCGCCGAGGCCAAATCAAATCGGAAGCCGTCTACATGCATTTCTGTTACCCAATAGCGCAGGCTATCCATAATTAACTTCAGAACTTGAGCATGACGCACGTTCAGAGAGTTACCGCAGCCTGTGAAGTCCATGTAGTAGCGAGGATTATCCTTTACCGAGCGGTAATATACAGAATTATCAATACCTCGCAAAGATAGTGTTGGCCCGAAATGATTTCCTTCGCCAGTGTGGTTGTAGACCACATCTAAAATCACTTCAATTCCTGCAAAATGTAGTGCCTTGACCATTTGCTTGAATTCGGTGACTTGTTGCCCCGCAGTCCCACTAGCACTGTAACTAGAATAAGGGGCAAAATAGTTGATGGAATCGTAGCCCCAGTAATTGGTTAATCTTTTTTCTTCTAAATGTCCCGGATTAGATAAAAAGTGATGTACTGGCATCAACTCAACTGCTGTAATTCCTAATTGCTGTAAATGTTGAATTGCAGCTGGATGTGCTAACCCAGCATAAGTACCACGCAAGTGTTCTGGAATAGCTGGATGTAGTTTAGTAAAACCTTTGACGTGAGTTTCATAAATAACAGTTGTATGCCAAGGTGTGCCCAGCAGTTTATCATTTTCCCAATCAAAGGATTCATCAACTACAACACACTTGGGCATTATTTTGGCATCATCTAGTTCAGAAAAAACTAAGTCTTTTTCTGGAGCGTCTAGACAATACCCAAAGACAGATGGATCATTACTAAACTCACCGTCAATTGCCTTGGCGTAGGGGTCAATCAATAGTTTGTTTGCATTAAATCGATGACCTGCTTCTGGTGCCCACATCCCATGCACTCTAAACCCATACTTTTGACCGGGGCCCACTCCTGGTAAGTAACCATGCCAAACAAAATTGTTTTTTTCTGTCAAAGGCAAGCGAATTTCGTCGCCATCGTTATCAAATAAACAAAGCTCTACCCCAGTTGCATTTTCCGAAAATAAAGCAAAGTTCGTCCCTTTCCCATCCCAAGTTGCACCTAAAGGATATACATTCCCTGGCCAGATAGCTATATACATAAGTAAATTTTCAATAATTACTTTTTTGGCAATTAATCAAGTTTGATTATTTTGAATAATTAGTTAAAATTCAAAGTTCCGAATAGTTGAGTTAAAAGCACTAACACTATAACTTAACTTAAAAATAATATTATTTGCTCTATCAGTAGTAATAGAAACCTCTATTCCTTAAGTCTTAAAAATTGAGGCAGACGGCAACAAGCAGGAGGAAAACTGCCCTCTGCTTCAGTAAAGCGACCAGAGGGAGCAAGGGTTTAATAATCCCCACTAAACGGCTCTTTACGTGGCTCCTGCCTTCTTTAAATGCGGCGGGTCTGGAGTTTAACCCATAGTCAATGAATTGACCAACAGATCATCTGAACTGTGGAAATATGACAGCGTGTCTTTTGACACGATTTTACTATTACAGCAACAATACTACGTAGTGACTGTTTTTAGTTGGTGTGAAAGAGAACGTGAAAAAGGATTTTTTGTTGCTAACAGTTACTTTACCGAGTTTACTGATAGCGTTTCCTGGCTTGGCTGCTGAGAGTGAAATTAAGGAAAGAAATACTGATAAATCAACTGAAGTAATTTCAGATATTCCGAGTTTGAGTGAAATTGAGCTATCTGTCACAAATGCCGAATTATTAACTCAACAATCTGCACCGAGTGAAGTTAATCTAGAAACAGAGCAAACTCCAACCGATGATGTAGACATTTCTATAGAAGCGATCGCAGAACCAGACAACCTACCTCAATCTACACCAACTTACGTAATTGATAAAGAAGAAATTCAAAAGCAGGGCGCTAGCAGTTTAGCCGATATTTTGAAAAGAATGCCTGGTTTTGCGATCAATGATGTAGGTCATGGCGCAGATACTCACACAGGTACATACTACCGGGGAGCCTCAATTAATCAGTCTGTATTTCTGATTAATGGTAGACCAATTAACAATAATGTCAACACTTATCATGGTGGAACTGACTTAAATAGCATTCCTGTAGAAGCTATTGAGCGTGTGGAATTATATAGCGGCACAGCCTCAGCTTTATATGGTTCCTCAGCCTTTGGGGGAGTTGTGAATATCATCACCAAGGAAGGTTATGGCAAACCGAAATTGAGTGCTAGTGCAGAATTTGGCTCATTGAGTTTAAATAATCAACAAGTGAGCTATGGTGGTTCATCTAATAATGTCAAATATAACTTCAGCTTTGAAAGATTCTTTACAGATAACCGTTACCGCGTCCCTGTAGGTGCAGCAAATCGTGATAGTCAGGGGTTTTTATCAAATGCAGACACAGCTACAAGTACTTACTTTGGTAGCATTGGACTAGATTTAGATAAGAAAAATTCATTGAATTTAGATGTTACTGCACTTAGCAGTCGTCGCGGCTTAATTTATTTCGGGTTCCCTCTTCAAAGAGATAGATTAGACCACGATGGTTTAAATGTTGGCTTATCTTGGAAAACTCGGCTAGGTAATGGCGAAAGCTCTAACCTTACAACCTCAATTGGTTATAACCAAGATTATTTCAGCACCTATGGCCCTATAGGAGCATTTTACCGTACAGGAGCTTTAGATACAAAACAACTCACAGCCAGGGTAGATCATGAGTGGAAAGTTACTTCCAATGATAAATTGCGCTGGGGATTAGATTTTAAAAATACCGACTTAACTGGTGATGTTTTGAGTACAAATCCTAGTAGTATTGCCAAAAACGAAACTGAAGATAGGAGTTTGTTTAATACAGCTTTATTTGCTGTCAATACTTGGAATATTAGCGATAACTTTCTGATAGATTTAGGGCTAAGGCAAAGCTTTGATAGCCAGTTTGGAAATTATCTCAACCCTAGTGTTGGGTTACGTTATGCCGTCACTCCAATAGTAGCAGTGCGTGGAAGTTGGGCAGGGGCACAACGCAATCCTGGGTTAGATCAGTTGTATGTTTATGATACAGTTCATGGTTGGGAACCTAACCCTGATTTAAGACCGGAAACTGGCTCGACTTGGAGTGCGGGAGTAGATGTCAATTTTTCGGAAAATCTGATTGGACAGTTTACTTACTTTGGTAGTAGTATAGGCGATCGCTTGGGAGTCATCGCCGGAAAATGGGCAAACATTGGGCTAGTAGATACCAATGGTTTAGAGGCTGCATTGCAATTAAGAATTGCGGCTGGCTGGTCAACTTTCCTCAACTATACTTATACAGATGCTCAAATAAAAACAGGAGCAGAGAGAGGTTTGCAGTTAGGTTTGATTCCCTACTCTGTACTCCAAAGCGGTGTAGGTTATGAAAATGCGGGATGGCAGGCTAATTTGTATGTTACTTACAATAGTGGCGCTCGTAGATCCATCTTTGCTAACCCTGGCGACAAGGCTACAGATTTTGCACCATCTTTTGTGAATTTAGATTTGAGCGGTCGTATACCTTTAACTAGCAATTTAGGAGTGACAGTTTATTTAGAAAATCTACTCGGTGAGCAATATGAGCGAGTTAATCGCATATATAGCCCTGGATTCACTTTCCGTGTGGGTTTAAACGCCAATTTTTAGGTATTAAATGTAGAGATTTTGTAATCGGAAAGTCTCTACATTCTTGGGATAAATAGGATTATTTGAAATTCTTTAAAGACTTTTTAAACATCGTTTAAAAAAGCATTTATAAAGTAAAAATAAAATTACTGTGGGGGAGTCTGTGCGTTGCTCTGGTTTGAGAGTTATAAATCAATACGCTTAGGTTAAAGCCAAAAACCAAAACCAGCTGAGGTTGGGTTGAGGGACGAAATCCAACATTTTCGGGACTTTGTTGGGTTTCGTCCCTCAACCCAACCTACAATTATCCTTAACCCAAGCGTATTGAGTTATAAGTAGTCGGACAGGATTAATTACACATATTTCGATATAATTTGTAACCAAAAACATAATCAGAGCGCCTAACGCACCGCGATACAACATGGTGCGTTAGGCTAAAGCCGTAACACACCCTACTTAAAATTTACTTTTAATCTAAAATTTAAAATCCAAAATTGCTATGAGAGCCAGAATTGAAAATAAAATACTTTTTATCCACCACGAAGATTTACCAGAGTTTAAGAAGGGTGGTTCGGTGGTGCGGAACTCTTATTTCTGGGCGCTACGTTCAATTGCTGGTCAAGCTTCGCGCTATCGTGATTGGGAATACGAACCGGAGGTTTGGCTAGCACTTTCACGAATGCTTTTGTCGTTTGCTGAATCTGGGTATTTGGGTCTTAGAGAAACCTTGCTGGAGTTTCCTTTCTCTCAAGGGGAAATTCCTAGTTTGCTGCGAGATGTGTCCACTTTTGAATAGGGCTGCATAGCTTTTGTTTGCGGAAAACACCGAAATGAGTAAGTCAAATGCCATTTTGCTTGCGGAAAACCCCAAAATGAGTAAGTCAAACGACCCTTTGAGTAAGTCAAATGACCTTTTGCTTGCGGAAAACACCAAAATGAGTAAGTCAAACGACCTTTTGAGTAAGTCAAATGACCTTTTGTGAAAGCATTTAAGTATTTTGAGAAAGTAATCAGGTATTTTGAGAAAGCAATTAGGCTTTTTGATAAAGTAATCAGCAAATATACGTGATGCTTAAAAATTGCGGCTGCACACTGCTGTAATTAATATTACATTACCAAAATAATCCTTGAACTCATCGGGCACTCAAATGAGGTTCAATCCGTCACGATTAGTCATCATAGACAAACCTTAGTTAACAGCAAGGGTAGTTGTGAGAAAACAATTAAGATGCAACAGTTAGTATAGGAAAACAACGTGAAAATAGCGATTATTGCTAAAACATTAATTACATCCATAGGTTTGTTAGCTTTATTTGCCCCAAGTCAAGTATCGGCTCAACTTATACCGCAACCTTGGGTTTCAGTCGGTGGAAAAGATGGTGATATAACCTATGCTGTAGGAGCTAGAGCTTTAAATTTTGGGGTTGAGTTAGGAACTGGCCCTGATGGTGCTACGGGAGTAGATGTTTTGAAATTTATCAGTTTGCCTGTAATTTCACCTTATGTAGGAGTTGGACTTTATTCAGAAGATAAAGGTGTTGCAGTTTCAGGTGGCGTTCAGGTAAGTGCTACTGATAATGTTTTTGTAGGTGCTGGTTACAATTCTATTCGTGGCTTTAACGGGCAACTGGGAATAAGATTTTAACGATTAATTATGAATTAGTATTACGTAGGGGGAGTAACTGAAGTTGAGATTAGTTCTCTGACATGAACTGCGGAATCTTGTTGTAATGCTGATGCCACGATCGCTTCACTTTCAACTATACTTAACCGAGCGATCGCTTGCTTCACTCCAGCTATACTTTGAGGATTCACGCTCAACTCATCCAGCCCTAAACCTAATAAAATTGGTGTTGCTAAAATATCTGCTGCCAATTCTCCACATAATCCTACCGAAATCCCCGCCGCATGGGCAGCTTGGACAGTTTGCTGCACCATTCGTAACACGGCTGGATGTAGCGCATCAACTAAATTTGCCACGCGGGGATTAGTGCGATCGCTAGCCATGACATACTGACTCAGATCGTTAGTACCTATACTAAAGAAGTCTACTTCAGCGGCTAACTGATCTGCGATCGCTACTGCTGACGGAACCTCCACCATAATCCCCACTTTCATCGCTGCATCAAATGCGATACCAGCTTGATTTAGTTCCGCCTGCACTTCACCCAAAATTACCTTAGTTGCACGTACCTCTGTCACAGTAGCAATCATCGGTAACATGATCTTAATTTGGTGTCCTACACTGGCTCTGAAAATTGCCCGTAACTGAGTTTTGAAGAGTTCTGGATGATCCAAACAGAAACGAATTCCCCGCCAGCCTAAAAAAGGGTTAGCTTCTCTTAACCCTACTCTCACGTAAGGAAGTGGCTTATCACCACCTACATCTAAGGTACGAATAATCAACGGACGATTATCTAAAACTTGGGCGATCGCCTGATACACTTCTAGTTGTTCTTCTTCAGTGGGGGCGCTTGTCCTATCTAGAAACAGAAACTCAGTGCGGAGTAGCCCCACACCTTCTGCACCGCTTGCCACAGCAACTTGGACATCACTTATACTACCAATGTTGGCGAAGACGCTAACTTGCCGACCATCACGAGTAATTGCTGGCTGGTGTGCCGTAGCTAGTGCTTCAAGTTGTGCAGTTTGCCAAGCTTCTCGCTTTGCCTCTAGTAAATCCAGGATATGTGATTCTGGTTCTACCCAAGCTCTACCACTTTCACCATCAAGTGCCATAAGTGTACCATCTGCCAAGTGCAACACCTGGGCATCCACTCCTAAGACTGCGGGAATACCCAATGTCCGGGCGATAATTGCGCTGTGAGAAGTGGCGCTACCAGAAGTTGTACAAATGCCCAGCACCTTTGTCGGATCAAGTCCAGCGGTATCTGAGGGGGTTAAATCAGTCGCTACTAAAATCGATGGTTCCTGAAGATGCAGGTTAGCAGGGGCATTCCCAGCTAGTAATCGTAGTACCCTTTGCCCGATATCTACAACATCGTCAGCTCGCTCTTGCAGATAAGAATCCTCAAGTGTGTGGTAGGAAGTTGCTACTTCATTTACTACGGCTTGCCAAGCGGCTTCAGCATTTAGATGGTTTTCTAAGATGCGCTCTTTAGCCGCTTCCAACAATACTGGATCTTCTAAAAATAGTAGTTGGGCATCGAAGATGGCGGCTTCAGCGTCACCAATTTGAATAGATGCTTGTGAAAAAACTGCTTGAATTTCCTGTCTGGCAGTGTGAATTGCTGCCTGTACTCGTTGCCACTCTGCCTCAGGATCATCTACGTGGTATTCCGTAATCGCAATGTGGGTGGGTTGATAATGAATAATGGGTGCGATCGCTACTCCACTAGAAGCTGCAATTCCCAAAAGTTCGCCGTGAGTTGCTGGAGTAACTTCATGGTGAAATGCTGGTGGAGAATTCAAGGCAACATTATCTTCACCAAAATTATTTGCGAATAATGCCTGTAATGCCGCTAGCGCCTCATCTGCATCAGAACCGGTGGCAGTAATCACTAGTTCATGTCCTTGACGCACCCCTAAAGTTGTGACTTGGTTAATACTGTCACCCCTGACTAGCTCAGTATTTCTCGTTAAATTCTGCACCAGAATTTGGGATTGAAACCGGGCTGCGGTTGCCACAAACTGCGCTGCGGGACGGGCGTGTAATCCTAAGCGATTGCTCACAATCAGCCGGATTTCTGGCGTTGGTGATTCTACATTGGTTGTTGTTGGGGTGACAACTGACAACGGACTACTAACTACACCCAATTGAGTCGCTTTTGCTAGGAGTGCGCCGCGTGCTTCTGCCATGACTTGATGAATGTCGCTACCAGCTGCCGCAGCAACAACAGCAGCGATCGCACCTTCTACTAGAGGTGCTTCACATAGATACACTTTTTGCTGCTGTGCTTCTGGCAGAAACTCTATTGCCATTTCTGCACTCAGCAAAGCACTACCCAAATCCATTAACACCAAGACACCATCATCAGAGAAAACAGAAGCGATCGCTTCATAAACCTGAATTGGATCTGTACCCAGTGGATTTTCTGGATCTTCAATACCTGCTGCAACAGCGATGGAAACTTGGCCCTGAACCATTTGCGCGGCGAGTTCCCGCACACCCAAAGCTAGTTGTTTACTGTGAGAAACGATGACAATTCCGATCACTGCCACACCGTCAACCTTGTTGAGAGGTTTGCGTTTAGCTAGTTATCCATTTCATTTTCCCATTCCGCACCGCTAAAAACAGCGCTGATCTCTATTACAATTGCAACTGCCCGAAAATATTCCGGTCTTTCCAGCTAGAAATGCGAACAAAATAGCCTTCTTTTACGGGAATACGTGGTGTCCACTCATAAACTCCATCGCTAGCAGTACGGGAAGAAATGTTTTGGATAAGTTTGTTTCCATCGTACAACTTAATCGAGACATCACCATCAAAATTATCCCGCCACAATATTAAATAAGGCTGATCCTTCTTTGGAAGCACTTTCGCAACTGGCTGACTGATCAAAATTTTTGGCGCAACCTGATTTTTGCTTTTCTTACGGAATCCCAGATAATGAGGTAGGTGTCGGAAAGCAGGATTTTCTTGCGGATTAGACAGTTGTGGAACAATAATATTTCCCTTCTGGGAATTGAACAAATAAGTTGATCTGCCGCCGTCAACGGTAATGATATCGCCTTTGACTCCTAATTTACGTAATAAATCCGCTGCCTCATCCAGAGTTGCTTGGTTCACCGTCATAATCAACAACAACTCATTACCCTTAACCCCATCTTTGTCTAGAGTGCCGATGACTTGATATTTATTTGCTTGGTTTTGGGCTAATACTTTTGCTGGATGATCGCTGTATCGGTAAGTGACGATCGCATTCTTCACTGCTTTTTGGTTGAGAGGCGCACCGCTAACTTGGTCGTAATCGGTAATGTCTGCCTGCTTATCATCCCAAACTAAAGCCTTGAGGTGAATATTACTATAGTATTTATCTTTTGGTTGCTTGATTGGGCCATAAGGGCTAGTGCCACCACTGATGACTACACCATTTAGTTTAATTGGAAAGGATAGTTGACTACTAGATTGGTATTGCTCAAAAAAAGAACAATTAATCATCGAAAAAACGTTGTTTGCGTAAAGTTTCTTATATTCGTCTGTTACTTCAGAAAACAACTTGGTTTTGAAAAAAGGGCTGTAATATTCACCTTCCCCTTTATAATACTTCCCTTCATTCAGACCCATATTATCTACCTCTCCGGTAATTTGGTCTATGTGCATTTTGCCCAGATCAATAACTTGTAAATAGGCTTCGTTACCATTCGTTAATTGTTTTTTATATAAAGCCGCCCCGTTTATAGCCTGGAGAGGCTGATAAGAAGATAGAGGGTTGAAAGTTTGGGCAATCAAAAGGCTACTCAGAATTGGCAGCAAAAAAAGCAATAAATTGATTACAACATTCATCGTTTCTTGACCGAAATTCCACAATAAGTTGTCGTTACCACTTTAAGGCTATAGCGGTTCTCGTTTACGTGAGGTACACCCGTAGGGGCACGGCATTGCCCATAGGTGTCAATTTAAGCTCAAACCCCTTTAAAACCTCGTTTCCAGCCTGTGGCTGGAAATGTTGATCATTGCGGCTCTGCCGCAAGTCTTGAGGCAGCAGCCCCCACATTAGGCATTCCCAGTCGGAGACTGGGAACGAGATAACCTATAAAAGCTGGTTCTAGACTGGCTTTTACGTTAAGTTGACACCAATGGGCAATGTCATGCCCCTACACCTGGCGATATAATCTTGTACGGCATCTGCATGGGAACCGCTATTAATGAGTTGCGTAGGCGTAGCCCGTCGTAGACATCGCATCCATAAAACTTTAGTTAATTTCACTTATGAATGTGAATTAAATAACGTCCAAATATGGTTTTTAACCTCACCCCGCTTTTAACTTTCGTCAAAGTCTCCCCTCTCTTTACTAAGGAGGTGAGGTTTTGTATTTTATTAAATCCGCGTTCCTTAGGGAAGTTTTGAATTTTAGGTAGTAAATAGATTTATAAGTTAATTACAATGATTGCTGCAATGATTTAAGCGTTGCTTATAAATAAAGCAACATTAGCTGCAAACGTTAAAGCGTTTGCAGAACTAATTTATACATTTCCTGCAATGACTTAAGCATTGCTTATACATGTAATAGCATTTGTTGCAAAAGATGAAGTATTTTTAGCAATTGATTATAGCTGATCTGCAAATGCTTAAACATACCTTATGAATGATCTAACATTAGCTGCAAACGTTTAATTTTTGACAAATAGTGTTTGAATGGGAGCAATGTCTACGATAAGCTACGCCTACGCTGTTTGGTTAGTAGTTGGTGATCATGAGTTGAGTGAAACTCAAGATGAAGCGATTTTGTACACCATTCTGGCAGACACGACATTGTGATATCTACTGCTATCCAATGTCATACCCAGAGCTATATAGCCATTATGAACCGCGTACACCAAAACACATAGAAAATCTTTCTTCCCCAATCCCCAATCCCCAATCAGTTGGTGAAGCATTGAGGCAACGCTTGCTGTAGTATGATTGTGATTTTCTCCTACTTAATGGTATAAGAGATGACGGCTCAATTTGAATACAGCACTCTTGCCCATCCACAGGATATTCAGCAGTTGGGTAATATCCTTGAGCAGTGTTTTATCAGCGGACTTGGTGGCGAGGAAGCTTACATTAACCTGATTGGCGTAGAAAATTTCCGCATTATTCGTAAATTGGAGCAAGTAGTTGGTGGATTGGCAACTCTCGATATGGGTCAGTGGTGGGGTGGTGTGCGTGTACCAATGACAGGAATTGCCGCAGTAGGCATTGCTCCAGAGGATCGTGGATCGGGAGCTGCGATCGCTCTAATGCAGCACACCCTCAAAGAACTTTATGCTAGGGGTGTAGCAATCTCTGCTCTTTATCCAGAAGTTCAAAGCTTGTACCGAAAAGTAGGGTATGAGCAGGGAGGTAGCTGGTGTATTTGGGAAGTTGCGACCAGGAATATCCAGGTGCGGGAGCAACCCCTACCTTTGGAACCAGTAGTGAGCATCAATCATGAAGTTTTTCATGAACTATATCAGCAGCAGGCGAGACAAACGCATGGATATTTAGACCGACATCCAGCAATCTGGGAGCGAATAATCCAACCAGATGAGAAGGAAACAGCCTATGCCTATTTTATTGGTACTAAAGACCAACCCCAAGGCTACATCATCTTCACTCAAGAGCGAACAGAGGATGGTAAAATCCTCTGGGTGAAAGATTGGGTACTCCGCACAGTTGCTGCTGCACAAACTTTCTGGTCTTTTCTAGCAAATCATCGTTCCCAAATTCACCAGGTGCGATGGAAGAGTTCTGCTATTGATTCCCTGACATTGCTGCTACCAGAGCAAACTGCCAAGATTAAGCATACGTATCGTTGGCTGCTGCGGGTAATAGATGTAGTCAAGGCGCTAGAAGTCCGGGGTTATCCATCGGGAATCGAAACTGAACTGCACTTAGAAATTCAAGATAATTTGCTAACTGGAAATAATGGTAAATTCATTCTTTCTGTCGCCAACGGACGTGGTGAAGTAACCAGAGGTGGAAAGGGTGAGTTGCAGCTAGATATTCGAGAATTGGCACCATTGTATACAAGTTTGTTCACCCCCTACCATTTGCAACTAACGGGAAAACTGGATGGGACAGAAACGGCTATTTTAGCAGCTACGCAAATATTTGCAGGTGTGTCGCCTTGGATGGCTGATTTCTTTTAAAGGGAGTGGGGAGTGGGAAATGGGGAGTTAAAAGTTTTCTCCTGTTCCCCCATCTCCCTCATCTTCTTCATCTCCCATGCCTGAGTTACTAACTCAAATTGCTAGTTAGTTCAGGAAATTTCGAGTACCAGTACCACCATTCCTACCAACAGCAGGAATTTCCAGTAGACTATCCGTGGCTTTGCCAGTACCGTCATTGGTAACAGAGGTAGAGTTACCCGGATGTCCATTAGGAACGAAAAGTTGCGGATGATCAAATGGCGCTTTCTCATACCGAACTCGGTCATCAGTCAGTCCCTTTAAAAAGGCGACCAATTGCTGTTTTTCTTCTGGTGAGAGATTCAGTGGGGGAAGAACTCCAAAGTCACCACCCCGATTGTAAAAATCAACCACTTGCTCTAAAGTCGCCTGACCTCCATTGTGAAAGTAGGGAGCAGTGAGTTCCACGTTGCGAAGTCCAGGTGCTTTGAAGGCTCCGTTTGCAGACACAGTTTCACTAGGATTCAACGGTGGAGTCAGAATGGGGGGGTTTTCGCCGAGGAGAAGCTGAAATTTCCCCAACTGAGCCAATCGTGCCTCTGAAAGCGGATTACCTTGGCCGTTACCAGATAAACCGTCATTACCACCCAAACCGGGGTCGTCCGTAACAGGTCTGACGCCGATATTGAAGAAGCCATTGTCTTCAGGGGATCTTGCACCGAACGGCGCACGTTTGATTCGTCCGTCTTTCTTAACGCTGCTCACTGAAGCAGCGGTTAATTCTGATCCAACATGGCAACCAATACATAGAGCTTTGCCCTGAAACAGTTGTTTACCTAGTTGCTGCTGCTTAGTTAGGGCTGTGGTGTTTCCTTCCAAGAAGCGATCAAAGGGCGTATCGTTGGCAATGAGTGTAGACTCGTACAATTGAACTGCAAGACCAAAGAATAGCGAGAAGTTATACTCCAACAGCGTGTACTCATCGGTTTGGGAAGAGTTATCAGGCGTGTTGACAAAAGTCCGTCTACCTTTGGCATCAACTTGGATGAGTCGATTAGACTTCCACCACTCCGGCTTAAAGGCATCTTTGACCAGCTGCTCGTAGGTTCTATTCTTCAGTCCGGGTTGAGGGGATCTACTGTCTGCACCTAAAACGCTATCTTGTGGATGCACAACCTGTTTGCCTAGCGGTCTGAGGCTAGATAACTTTTGCGCCAGTACTCGGGGGAGCTTTGTACCCGTAATTGACAGAACATCTTGCAGCAGTCCGCTGATAGATTTTATATTGTCAATTTCCCCGAACCGATCACTAATTTGTTGAATGGAATTGAGTAGCGGGCCGACCTGAATATTATCTTGCTGCTGTCCGCTGATAGATTTTGTGTTGTCAATTCGCCCGAACTTATCACCAATTTCTTGAAAAGTGCGACCATCAGCAGACGTCTCGAAGGAATTGAGTGGTGGCCCAAGCGCCTGTGAAGCCAAAGCCGAATTATTTAGGCTGACTTTGACAAATTTGAGCTGATTTGGGTTTTCTGCTTTCACCACGGAGGCGTTAGGGTCTCTTAAACCGAAGGGATTCACTCCATTAAAGATGTTCTGTGCCCTTCCATCCCAGAAGTTGCGGAAGTTGAATGCTGCATTAATTACGCTTGGCGTGTTACGCGCCTGGACGCGGCGCACATTCGTACCTCCCACGTTAAACACCGGATCTGGCTCGGTTTTTACTTCGTCTTCCGCGCTACCAGGTTTAATATCAACAAACTTAGCATTGGAGACCCCCTGAGAGGAACTGACATCGTTACGGTCAGATACAACGGTCTTAGGATCATTCGGGTTTGACAGCTTGTGGAAGGGAAAATCTTCTGGTTTAAGCTGGTAGTTTGGCGCGCCACCTACATTAAAAACTGTATCTGGATTCTTTGTACCATCAGCGTTAATCCGCAAAAGCCCAGGAGAAATCTGATTTTTGGATCTATTGTCGGCTCCAGCATGGAAGTGACAACTAGCACAGGAGGTCAGTCCGTCGCTCCCAACCTGTATATCCCAGAAAAGAGCCTTTCCTAACTTGATGGCGGCTGGTTTGTTTTGTACGAAGTCTCCAAGATTGTTAGGCTCTGGAACCGATACGCTCTTGAGCGAAGCTAGAGGCGGCGGCGTAACCTGCGCCGAGACAGTATTTCCAGCTATTACTGCTGCCAGAATAATGGCGGCAATTGTTATAGTTTTTGAAAATCTTGATCTCAGGCGGTTAAGCTTGCCAGATCTGAATCTCCAGCCTTGGCGCTTTATTTTTGTCACCAAAGATTTGAGCAAAAATCTACCTCGTGAGGTCAGTAGCAAGGAAATTGATAAGCCAGTAATAAAGACTACTAAGCTTATTATGGGTATAATCCCCATAGTTTTTTCCAATAGAATAACACCGAAATAAATTATACATTTCCGAGTAAGTTTTAAATTTAATATTCATGTAAAGTAATTACGCAATTTACGAGTTTCATGTGAATAAAAAACGCCCTAGTACTACAAATAAATTCAGTAGGGTAGGTAAGCTATTCTATATTTAACTTGCATTAACTAAACTGTTAACATCCTTTCTCCACAAGAGTTGGATAAAATTTAGATATGCAAATTAGATATGTTTTAGCTTCTTCTCAGCCCTACTTTGAGTAGGAGATTTGAATGTCACTACATCAAAGTTCTGGTCGGTGGCGCTTAGGGCTAGCGTTATCGCTATTGACGGTCTTATTGTGGGGAATTTTACCTATTGCTCTGACGGTAACTTTGCAAGCACTTGATGTCTATACCGTCATTTGGTTTCGCTTTTTGGTATCTTTTTTACTACTTACTGTGTATTTAGGAATACGTGGTAAATTACCAAAGTTAGAACAATTGCGTTCTGCTTCTTGGAAGTTATTAGCGATCGCTACACTCTTCTTAGGGATTAATTACTTTCTATTCATGCAAGGTTTAGCACTAACATCGCCTGCTAACGCTGAAGTTCTCATTCAATTATCTACCCTTTTATTAGGTTTAGGAGGGTTAGTGATTTTTAAAGAACGTTATCGGCTATATCAATGGATTGGTATAAGTGTAATGACTTGCGGTTATCTTTTATTTTTTTGTGAACAACTAACAAATTTAATTACAGCACATGGCACATATATACTAGGTAGTGTTTTGATTGTACTAGGAGCAGCAGCATGGGCTATTTATGCTTTGGCACAAAAGCAGTTATTACAATCTTTATCTTCTCCTAGTATCATGCTGATTATTTACGGGGGCTGTGCTTTATTATTCACTCCTCTAGCCAGAGTAAAATCACTTTTTATACTTGATAGTTTCCATTTAGGAATGTTGGCTTTTTGTGCTTTGAATACTTTAATTGCTTACGGTGCTTTTGCCGAATCATTAGAACACTGGGAAGCATCACGAGTAAGTGCAGTATTAGCTTTAGCTCCGATTGTAACATTAATGTCAATCGGAGCTGTATCAGTTTTTGCACCTTCTTGGACATCACCAGAACACTTTACTTTCATCGCAATATTAGGAGCGGGTTTAGTAGTCGCGGGGTCAGTAGCGATCGCCTTGGGAAAAGCTGATTAATAGGAATGGTTTTCAGGATTTTTACTGGGTTTCTCATCTAGTAAATTTGTGCCCTATTCAAAGCTACAACATTAATACTGAGGCAGAGGATTTTTTATTTGTTATGATTTAATAGTGAAGGCAAACTACTGGAGTCAGCCTTTTGCAGATGGATAGTTTACCCATCTATGTGACTCTGTAGTATTTAATTGTTGACCTGATAGCCAAAAAAATCCTTGAAGAAGAATTCATAAATCAGAATTCAGGAGTCAGAATCTATTACTGGGAGATTGGTATCCACCACTTTTTTTGACTACTAAATTCTAGATTTGGTGGAGATTCTGAAACCATTTCTACCCCTGGTCTTAAGCAAGCTACATTCGCAATTCATCCAGAATTAATTCTGAATTATCACTCCTGACTCCTAAATTCTGTTTTGAGAAAATTGAGGCTAATAACTTTAAGTAAACCAAGCAGGGCGCCCGAATAACTACCAAAGCCAACACCTGACAAAACCAGACCACCGAAACAGTTGAGCGATGAATAGTTTGTTTGGTAATTGGGCCAGCACCCTAAGAAAAAACTCCTTATTGCTGGTTCTTTCAATGGTGCTGCCAACGTTCGGAATTAGTAATTCTGTCTTGGCAGCAGAGCGAATTTATGCATCTTATTCAGCTTTGGAGCTTTCCATTTCAGTCACTACTTTAGAAAACTACGCCAAAACAGGTGTAATTAACGAAGACTTAGCAGCTTATCAGCAATATCTGCCTCTACAACAGCTTCAAGAATTACGGCGGATTTTACTCAATCGGGTGAAAGTTAGCCCAGTAGTACTTTCGCAATTTCTCTACACACCGCAAGGAGAATTTTTGCTGCATCGGTTGGCGCAAGTGATTAAAACCCAATCTCATCAGCCAGAACCAGAATTTAATGCTTTGCGTTCGGCGGTAATTTTAGCCTCTGCTGAATCAGGAGGCTTAACACTTTTGAATGTGTTGCGTAAATATCCCACCAACAGCATTAACCTTGATGTAGTACAGACTTTGGAAATAGCTACAGAATTGGAGAAACTTGTTAATAAAACCCATCGGGCGATCGCAGCAGTTTCCCAAAAGTCTAAGATAGAAGCTACTATCATCAAACAACCTAATTTATCACAATTGCCCGATTTACAGGTTCCGGGAAAGTTGAAGTCGCAAAAATACACCCTAAACTTTTTCGACTCAACACGCAATCGGCTTTTATTAACTGATGTTTATATTCCCAATATCCAGAATGCTGTACCCGTAATTGTGATTTCTCACGGCTTGGGTTTAGACAGCAGCAACTTTCAATATTTAGCTACTCACCTAGCTTCCTACGGATTTGCCGTCGTCGTTCCCAATCATCCTGGTAGTGATGCTAAACAATTACATTCTCTGTTGAATGGACGCGCCAGTGAAATAGCAGAACCAGGTGAATTTCAAGACCGACCAATGGACATAACATATATACTGAATCAACTAGAAAAAGGTAATCAATCTGATTCGCGATTTAAAGGTCGGTTAAATCTGCAACAAGTTGGAGTATTTGGTCAATCTTTGGGAGGCTACACAGCGTTGGCTCTAGCAGGCGCTAAAATCAACTTTGAGCAGCTAAAACAAGACTGTCAACCAGCAGCACTGCAAAATACCTGGAACATGTCTTTACTTCTCCAGTGTCGGGCTTTGGAGTTGAATATCAGCAAGTCTGGCAAGGATTATAACTTGCGGGATGAGAGAGTTAAAGCTGCGATCGCAGTTAATCCTATTACTAGTTCTATTTTCGGCAAAGCTGGCTTAAGTCAAATTAAAACTCCAGTGATGATTGTCAGCAGTAGTGATGATACAGTTGCACCAGCTTTATCTGAGCAAATTCTACCTTTTTCCTGGTTTACAAATTCACAAAAGTATCTCGTCATGCTTGTAGGTGGCACCCACTTTTCCACCATTGGTAATGGCAATCCTGCGAATCAACAAGTAGCATTACCTGCTGATATGATTGGCGATGCTTCCCAAGCGCGTCGTTACATGAATGTTTTAAGTTTACCTTTCTTCCAAACCTATGTTGCAGGAAGGACACAATACACCCCTTACCTTAACGCCGCCTACACTCAAAGCATTTCTAGTAAATCTCTTGGTTTGAGTCTCGTCAAGTCATTGGATACAACCGAATTAGCACAATTGCTGGATATAAAAGGAGCCAAAATCGCAAAAAAAAAGTTCCCAACACCATAGTCAGCTTCGGATTTTGGATGTTGGATATTGGTGTTGCATTGCTGCATGTAATGATTTTTATTTGATTTTAACAGACGTAATTAATTACGTCTGTGCAGTTTATTTTATTTAGGTCTTTATAAAATTAGAGGCTCAATTTTTGCTTGCACTTCTTCAATCCAAGAACTAGCATCCTTTGCCTACGCGGCTTCTCATGACCTCAAAGAACCTTTGCGAGGCATTTATAACTTCTCGAGAGTGCTGCTAGAAGACTATGCCCAAGTTTTAAATGATGACGGAATTGAGTGCTTGCAAACAGTAGTGTCCTTGTCTGTACGCATGGAAACTCTGATTAATGCTTTGCTGCAACTCTCGCAGTTAGGACAAGCACAACTACGAGAGCAAGCAACTGATCTCAACGAATTGCTCAATCAAGTAATTGATGTTTTTCGTGCTAGTCGTCATGACGCTCAACTTGCTGATATTCGCATTCCTCGGCCTTTGGTATCTGCATCAGAATAACTTGATGCTAATTCATAGAAGTCAGCAAAAGCTTCTAGAATTTCACAGCCATTATTATGTATAATTATTAACTATGAAATTATTCAAATACCCAGTTAACCTTGCTTCATCTTGCGTTGTCGCCTGTATTATCGCTTCTACGGCTGCGGTAATTGCTCAACCCAAAGCTTCACAAACCAATTCGGTAATAAAATTAACACCGACTCAGTTAAAAGTTTTGCGATCGCTAGGGTTAAAAGTAGCATTGCCAAGTTACGTACCCGCAAATTTTCGTGCCGATAAAGTATTAGTTGAGGCTGGGCGCGAAAATGTTGATGGCTTGCGTTACTTAGTTGTTTACCAAAATTTAAGTGCAGATAAATGCTTTGCAATTGAGTCAGCATCTGGTGGTATTGGCGACTTGCCCTCTGGATCGCGCAGTTACCCGATAAATTCTCCCATATTTGGAAAAAGCGTTTTGGAGCAAGGATTATACGGTAATGCCAAACAACCAACATTGCTATCGCAGTGGTTGGGAGAGCAAAATGGCCCCTTTTACAGATTTGTTGGTACGGGAGTAGTACCAGAATTGTCTAATTGTAGTAACGTCACTCCCCAAGAGGCAGTCAAAGTTTCGCAGTCGATTCGATACTTGAATTAATCGACTACGGTTTGCAATACAATCGTGCTTTAGCTAGTCGTGGGGTTGTTATTGAACACGTCAATCGACATTTGAAGGTTTCGACTTTGAGTTCTTGGTGGTATACCTTTTGCTTGAGTGAGTGTTAGTAGGATTTGATCTTCATTTGGTGACAGGTCAACTTTTAAAGGCGCTAGCATCATGTCAGGGATAAAAATATCTGCGCCTAATATCTGCGACTAGAAGAGATTATCGCAACTTGATGTGTCATTCTGGTCGCCCGTCACCGATTATAACGGGTGGTGAACTATTTTCTCTGCACTCAGCACACGCAACAGCTTTTGGTGGTGAACTTGCTTTTTGTCAGTAAGTATGAGATATTTTGTCTGAGATTTAAAATACTGTATTCCTATAGGTTTACTGAAAAATTCTGTTAAGTATTAGGCTGTATAAACTTTTTGACATGAATTTAACTTTTCTCAGAAAGCATCCACTGTTATTTGTGATCATAATTTTCTTTGGGCTTTTGTTCGGTAGTAGAGTAGTTGCTGCCAACTTAAAATTAGATTTCGCTGCCCAGAACTCTGGGTCATTAAAATCAGAAAATCCTCAAGGTATTACGATCGCAGAGCAACAATTACCTGTAGATAAATTACTAAAATTGATCCAGCAACGATTGCTAATTGCACATGATGTAGCCCGGTGGAAATGGAATCACAAACGTCCTATTGAGGATCGAAAGCGCGAACAAGAGTTACTATTAAAGGTTAGGCAACAAGCAACAACCTATAGCCTAGAATCCGATAGAGTTGCAGCATTTTTTCAAGCCCAAATAGAAGCAGGAAAACTCATTCAAACAGTTGATTTTCAAAACTGGCAAAAGCAAGGCATTAAATCTTTTCCTCACGTGCCAGACTTAAACCAGACATTGCGACCATCTTTAGATAAATTAAACACAGAATTTCTCTTTGCTTTAACAGAATTGACTCCTGTTCTAGGTTGTCCGCAGATACGGGAATTAATTCAGTCACGTTCCCAGGTGATTATTCAGGGAAATGGTATTGTGAAGCAGGTGCAAAGCCTAGCAATTTCACCCCTGCTGCAATTTCAAAGCACTTCTTGCAAAGTCAGTAGACCGAAAAGTTCTGCGATTCCCTTCTCCTTCCCTACGGGACGCTCTGCGAACAAAGACGAAAGCAGCGAACGCTACTTCAGCAATCAGCAGAAATCATCGAATAAAAACTGTGGAACTATGGTAAACCAGCGCTGAACTAGTTAACCTCAGTCCGAATGAAACCATTTTGCGAGGCCGAATAGCCCGCCGCGCCGTACCCCTACGGGGAAGCAAGCTACGCGTAGCGTCTCGTAGAGTTGGCATCACCGGAATCTATATTAAGGCAATATAAGAGAATGCCTAATCGTCAAACTTATAAAATTACGCTGTGCAAGGTTTTCTCAACTTAAACAAACCATTTGACTGGACTTCCCACGACTGCGTAGCGCGGGTGCGAAAATTGTTGCGCCTCAAACGTGTGGGACATGCGGGAACCTTAGATCCAGCAGCTACTGGAGTTTTACCGATCGCGCTTGGTAAAGCCACAAGATTATTGCAATATCTGCCAGAAAACAAAGCTTACAAAGCCACCATTCGGCTGGGTGTGCGTACTACAACCGATGATTTACAAGGTGAAATCATCACTTCTCAACCTTGTGCTGGATTGAGTTTGGCAGAAGTGAAAACTGCACTAGCACAATTTGAAGGCAAGATTGAACAAATACCACCAAGTTACAGTGCAATCCAAGTGGATGGTAAGCGTCTCTACGACTTAGCACGCCAAGGGAAAACGGTGGAAGTTCCAGTGCGAACAGTGGAAGTTTTTCAGATAGATATTTTGGACTGGAGAGAAGGAGATTTTCCCGAATTGGATGTGGCGATCGCCTGTGGTTCTGGTACATATATTAGAGCGATCGCTCGTGACTTAGGTGCAATCTTAGAAACTGGTGGTACTCTTGCGGCTTTGATCCGCACCCAAAGCAGTGGTTTCGATTTAACAGATAGTCTCACTTTGGCTGACTTAGAAACTAAACTGCAAACCGAGACATTTCAACCTTTTGTATCTGATGCAGCCTTGAAACATCTATCATCTGTGACTTTACCAGCAACATCTGCTCAAAAATGGTGTCAAGGTCAGCGAATTTCTCTAACTTTCGATGTTTCTGAAATTGTGCGAGTTTATGATCAAGAGACTCGCTTTTTAGGTATTGGGCAATTACAAGATGAAGTGTTGATTCCCCAAATGGTTTATGAACCAATTTCTTAAAACCCTCAAAGCAGAATTAGCTAGTAGTTATATTGGCTTTACTCACAAAGAATCCTTCGCTACTAGCCGTGTGACACAATTAGAAGAATAATATAAGTAACTGCTATGACAGAAAGGTTAGACCGAATTGAGGCAATCCTAGATCGGACAGCACAAAGGGCTGAAGCGAATACGGTAGCTATAGAAGGCAATAGAGTAGCCATAGAAGCTGATAGAGTTGCGATCGCCCAACTTCACTCAACCGTAAATTCCTTGGTGCAGGTAGTTGAGATACATCAGCTAAACCATGAAGCAACTGGGCGTAACTTTGAAGGGATTGTAACCGAACTCAGAGAAATTAAAACTGAAATTAGAGGCTTGAGAACTGGGAGCCAAAGCATTTTAGAACATTTGTTCGGCAGACAGGAGAAGGGCGAGTAATGAGCGATCGCCATAGTCGTACTACTGCTGCACGTCTCAATGTCTACATCCAAGGTCAAGGATTCCCCATTTTGGGCCTACATGGTCATCCTGGTACTGGTCGTAGTCTTTCTGTATTTACCAATCATTTATCAAAACGTTATCAAACTTTTGCCCCTGATTTACGTGGATATGGCAAAAGTCGCTGGAATGCCAATTTTGATATGAATGACCATTTGACTGATTTAGAAGCGCTGCTAGACCGCTTTGAGATTGAAAAGTGCCTAGTATTAGGATGGTCACTTGGGGGCATTCTGGCAATGGAATTGGCATTACGTTTGCCAGAGCGCATTACAGGGCTGATTTTGGTGGCGACAGCCGCAAAACCCCGTGGCAGTCATCCGACCATCACTTGGCAAGATAATTTATATACTGGTGTTGCTGCCTTACTAAACTATATAAAACCGAGTTGGCAATGGAATATTGAAACTTTTGGCAAGCGATCGCTTTTTCGCTACCTAATCCAACAACATACATCTACCACTTACAACTACATTGCCACCGAAGCAGTACCAGCTTATTTGCAAACCTCTCCTGCTGCTACTCGCGCCCTCTATAGTGCAATTCAATCGGGATACAACCGACTTCTAGATTTGCAACAAATACAATGTCCTAGTTTAGTCCTTGCTGGTGATCAAGACCGCCACATCACATCTGATTCCAGCTTAGAAACTGCTAGACACCTCCAAAATTCTCAGTGGCAGTGCTATGCCAACACCGCCCATCTTTTCCCGTGGGAAGTTCCCCAGCCGATGCTGAATGACATTGACCATTGGCTGGAAGAACATCCGCAGGTAATTGGTAGTCAATAGTCCAAGGGCTTTTGACTCTTAACAAGATAATTCGCAATTAGAACTCGAAACTACGAATTACGAATTACGAATTATCTTGACTCTGGCCTAACTTAAATTTGACCGCCAAAGGCAGGCTGTACTTTGCGGTCAAATCTTTCCCCCAAGTCGTCAGCGATTGTTAAGGTATTAGGTTTGCAGCGCTTGACATGCACAGCAATTCCCGTAGCTCCTTCGACTTCCAAATCTTCTATATATCCAGTGCTTGACAATCTTGCATCAGAAGAACTCAGAAATGGCCCGAAATAGTATGTACACCGGGGATTCTGCGTCACAATCTCTACCCACCAAGCCAAGCCGAGGTAGTCGAATGTGTTAATCAACACTTCCTTGAGGTTATGCCAAATGGTTTTCATGATTTTCGCCGATTTCTAAACGTCTACAGGGTGTTAAACGATATGCTGCTTTATTATCTTTTACATTTCTTTATACTCTGTTACTGTTATTTTTTCAAAGAAAATTTTTGTAATTTATCTAAGTGCAGCGTATTTAGCGATCGCTGCCGATAAATTTCATAAAGCGCCATACCCGCTGCTACCGAAGCATTGAGGCTGGGAGTCTTACCCTGTAGAGGAATCGATACTAAAAAATCACAGGAGCGTTGAGTCAACATACCCAGACCTTCGCCTTCTGAGCCGATTACCAAAACGATTGGGCCAGTAAAATTGACTGTATGCACGGGTTCGCTGCCACTTGCAGCAGTGCCGTAAATCCAAAAGCCAGCTTCTTTTAATTCTTCTAAGGCGCGGCTGAGGTTTATAACTCTAGCTACAGCAAAATTTTCTAAAGCACCTGCTGCCACTTTCATGACAGTGGAAGTGATCCCAGATGCCCTTCTTTGGGGAATCACCAATCCTTGAGCGCCTATTGCTTCGGCGGTGCGAATAATTGCTCCCAAGTTGTGGGGATCAGTAATTCCGTCAGCCACTACAATTACGGCATCGGTTACAGATTTGGACTGTTCAATCAGATCCGGCAATTCGATGTAGGCGTAGGGAGCAATTTGTGCCGCCACACCTTGGTGATTGGCCCCGTTGGTGAGATAGTCTAAGCGCTTGGGTTCAACCTCATCAATAACTGTGCCATTTTCCTTCGCTTGCAGGAGAAAATGGTGAAAGCTGGGATCGTATCGCAGACGGGTAGTAATCCACAGACGGTTGAGATTGCGCTGATTTTGCAATGCACTCAATACTGGATGACGACCGTAGATGAGATCGTTATCTTCTTCTGTCGGTTGTGTAGATACAGACGGCTGGGAGAAGTTGCTATTTCGTTGGCGGGAGTTGCTAGAGATGGGGTTGCTATCTATTTTCCGGGGATTGCGAGTGGGATTAGCAACAGAGATGGGGTTGCTATCTATTTTCCGGGGATTGCGAGTGGGATTAGCAATAGAGATGGGGTTGCTATCTATTTTCCGGGGATTGCGAGTCGGGTTAGTAACAACACGCTTACCTTGAATTTTTACGGGTTGTCCACGATTTGGTTCGCTAGAAGTCTTGATTTTTCTTGGTTGATTCTGCATTTGAGTTATGGATATAGGTATGGTTGATCATCCCGATTACCTCAATTTCTTGAACCTAATCTACTGGTGTGGCTACTGTGAAATTGAGTTCTCACTCTTTTTCTACATGAAGCATTTGCAACAGTTCGGTTAGACGCTGGTAATCGGTGAGATATAAGTAGCCAATTAAGGTTTCTAGACTAGTTGCCTGTTGATAAATTTCGGGATTAAGTCGCTTAGGGCGTCCTGTAGCGGCGTTTCTACCCCGTCGGACAATTTCTAATTCGGTGTCCCTGAGATGAGGAATCAGCGATCGCAAATGTAGCGCTTGTGTTTCCGCTCTTACCTGCTCCACTACCAGACGATGGTAAATTCCTGACCGCTGCAATGGCACCAGATAGAACATTCTAACATACAACTCATAAATTGCATCCCCCAAATATGCTAAAGCACTAGGAGAAATTTGTTGCACTTGTGAAAGGGAAATCTGTTGGAATGGCGCTGTGGTTGCCAAGAGTGCTTGAGTCCAAGATAAACTCTGTTTCGGAGTTTCATCTTGTCCATCTAATAGCTCTTCCTCCTGTGACTTCACAAATAAATCATTCCTTAACGGGCTACATTTGGCAGGCATTCTTTGCAAAGACTGATTTTTCTGAAGTAAGCCCTGACAGTATACTTAGCATAATGAATACTATCAAAGTTACTTCCTAATTTCATCTTTTTGATTGAGAGTTGGCATTTTAAATCACCCTGATGTCAACGCCTATAAACCAAATTTCGCCTACTTCTTGTGGTCTGTGCCTAAGATAGGGTAAAATTTGGACATCAAATTCACCTTTTTACTTGATCACATTGCCATGCTTACTTAGTAAGCGACAAATTTTAACTATACAGTATCAAGTCAAGTTTATATATAGACAAATCTGCTGGCTTTGTATTTGCTACGACTTTTTCAGACTTGATTGTTTATCTGAATATTCTAGCCGACGATTACATACTCAATAACTGGGTGTCTATATCTTTAGTTATTACTCAACTTTAAACATAATAGCTCAACTGGCTTTGTGCCTCTCCCACAAGGAGAGAGGTTTTCTGCCAGAATTTTTAAAAATTAAGCTATCCGATCTTGAATCTGGATAGCTAAATTTAACTCTCAGGTCGAGCAATCAAGACTACTTGACGTTTTCTAGAGCGTCTTCAACTGATTTTTGCAGGGAGAGAAACTTCTCTAGGCGAACAAGCTTGACCGTTTGAGTTACGCGGGCATTAGTGACTATTTGCAAAGTGCCATCAGCAGTTTGAGCCTGCTTGGCTAGCTGTACCAAAGCACCCAGACCAGAGCTATCAACAAAGTCGATTTGTGAGAGATCCAAAATAATGTGCTTAGGACCCTCGTCAATCTTGCTGCCAAGTGTCTTGCGAAATGTCGGCTCAGAAAAAGCATCTAACAAACCTGTGAGGCGGAATAGCTGACAGTTATCCCGGACTTCACGAGTGCCCCTCAGGCTAACGGTTAGATTCAGTGGCTCAGCAATAATTCCCTCCTCATGAGTTAAAGTGAACGCTCAAGTATAGATGGTTTTTGAGCAAGTTGTCTACAATCTGCTGGAATAGGGGATTGGGGATTGGGGATTGGGGATTGGAGAAAAGACAAGGGAGAACTTATTCAATAATTTCCCCTAGTCCCCAGTCCCCATTCCCAATTTTTACCTTACCTCTGCCACGGATTGACGTGCTGTTCGCATAGCTTGAACAAATTGCTCAAACAAGTAATCAGCATCGTGAGGGCCAGGACTGGCTTCTGGGTGATACTGTACGGAGAACACAGGTAGAGATTTGTGACGTACCCCAGCAATGGTGCGATCGTTTAAGTTTAGGTGGCTGATTTCCACAACTGCCGTAGGTAAAGAATCTGGGTCAATAGCAAAACTATGGTTTTGGCTGGTAATTTCTACCCGTTGTTGTGAGCCAGCAGGCTGATTTAAACCACGATGACCAAATTTGAGTTTATAGGTTTCTGCCCCTAGTGCATGACCTAAAATTTGGTGTCCCATACAAATACCAAAGATGGGTTTTTGACTTAACAGGAGTGCTTTAGCAGTTGCAATCCCTTCGGTGACGGCAGCAGGGTCGCCAGGCCCATTAGAAAGAAACACACCATCTGGATTGTAGTTGAGAATTTCTTCTGGTGACGTATCAGCAGGCACAACAATCACCCGACAACCGTAACTTGTTAGGCGACGCAAAATATTGCGTTTTACGCCAAAGTCAAGGGCAACAACGGTAAAGGGTTCCCCAAGATTTTCCGCAGCCTCAGAGTTGAATTCCCAAGCTGGAATTGTGGGATCAGACCATTCATAAGCCGTTGGGGTGGTGACTTCACGAACTAGATTCAATCCTGCCATGTTAGGAGCCGCCTGTACCTGCTCTAGCAATTCCGCCTCATCGAGAATGGCTGTAGAAATGCCACCGTTCATTGCTCCAAACATCCGAATTTTGCGGGTGAGGGCGCGGGTATCGATGCCGTAGATTCCTGGTACTTGGTTCTGTTTCAGGTAGTCAGGTAAAGATTGTGTCGATCGCCAGTTACTTGGTCGGTGACAAATATTGCGGGCGATCGCACCCTGCACTTGGGGCCCATCTGATTCTTCATCTTCAGGATTGACGCCAGTATTCCCCAATTCAGGATAAGTAAAAATGACTATCTGACCGCAGTAACTAGGGTCAGTCAGGACTTCTTGATAGCCGGTCATGCCAGTGTTGAACACCACTTCTCCGATCGCGGTTCCCGTAGCACCGAAAGACCAACCGCGATAAGTGGTTCCATCTGCTAGGACAAGTAAAGCTGGTATTGCTGCGTCAGTCAGGGGCATAATATAGATTGGGGGTTGGGCATGGGGCATTGGGCATGGGGCATTGGGAAAACTCTTTCCTATTCTCTATTTTCTATGCCTCATTCCCTAATACTGCGATTGTTAATTATCCCATGAGTTGAGCTATTGGGAGTTTTTAAGATAGTTAATTAAAATTAAAAGGGAATTAAATAAAGTAGCGGGAGTGGCTTTGGCAAAGCTTGGGCAGTTAAAATTAATTATGCTTCAGTCTTTTTTATCCCGTGCAACCCTAATTTTTGTATCAAGCGCTCTAGCGGTTTTGTGTGTTGCCTGTAGTGAAGACAAACGGAACACTGTGACTGGTGGCAATGAGCAACCCACGCCAATTGGGGATCTGGCATCAGTACAGCCTGCTGTCCAACCAAGAACACCAGCAGCTACCCCAGAAGCGCAGCCGCCAGATCCGTTTGAAAGTGAACCAAGTCTTTTTGAGATGGGGCGAGATAAAGCTGTTGGCGCTTGGAGTATCAGCCAATCTGCTCAATCTCCAGATGACTGGAATTTGGTGGCGAGTCAGTACCAGGATGCGATCGCGCTGATGCAAAGAGTGCGGCGAAAAAGCCCAGAATTTGCGATCGCTCAAACTAAGATTACTGAATATCGGCGGCAAATCAAATATGCTCAACAGCAAGCTATTCCTCGCCCTGTGCGCGTTGCCGAACCGAAGAGGATAGTAGTTGTCGTTCCCCAGAGAGCAACCACACCAAAGTTCACCTTGCCTTCATTACCTCCTGTAGAAACAAAACCGTTATTACCAGAGCCAGGTTTGCCCTCATCAGTAGTGCTGATTCCAGATCAGGAAGTATTTACAGCCCCGATTAAAAGGCGGATTGGTGGCACGCCAATTGTCGAAGTCACCTTCAATGGCCAGCGACAATTTGAGATGATTGTGGATACCGGAGCCAGTGGCACTGTCATCACCCAAGAGATGGCAAATGCTTTGGGAATCGTGGCAGTGGGGAGAGCTAAAGCAAATACCGCTAGTTCTAGAGCTGTAGAATTCCCTGTGGGCTATGTTAATTCGATGGCAGTTGGCGGGGTAATAGTGAATAAAGTAGCAGTAGCGATCGCAGGTGCGGAACTAGAAACTGGACTTCTAGGACATGACTTTTTTGGCAACTACGATGTCACAATCAAACGGAATGTGGTAGAATTTCGTCCGCAATCGCGATCGCAAATCAATTCCCCAGAAACTCAACTAACTGCTCCAACTTCGTCCAAGCTGCCCCACTTTGTAGGATATCCTTAGCGA
The DNA here is from genome assembly GCF_036917655.1 of Nostoc sp. Taxonomy (GTDB): domain Bacteria; phylum Cyanobacteriota; class Cyanobacteriia; order Cyanobacteriales; family Nostocaceae; genus Nostoc. The sequence goes on along the minus strand of NZ_JBALCY010000065.1, from coordinate 254,637 downwards.
TTTTAATCCCTTGGGCGTGATCTAGCAGTGCGATCGCCCCCGCTACTTGCAGCGCCAAGGACGCATTCAACGCTACTGCATCCTGTTGTGCCTGAGTTCCCTTTCCTTGGAGTACTGCCTTGAGAATCACCGCATTCTCTTGGACATCCCCACCCCGAAGCATACCTATAGAAGCAGGTGTTAGATCCAAATCCAGGGGATTAATAGTAGTTAACTGCACTTCTCCATCTGATAAAACCGCTAAGTCAGTTTCATCTCCTAACCCAGCCTCATCGAGTTTTTCTCGCCCGTGCAGCACAATTGCCTTTTCCTTGCCCAAATTCTGTAAAGCTTCGGCAACAGTTGCCAAAAGTTTGGGAGTAAATAAACCCACCACCTGCCCAGTTGGACGCAAGGGATTTACTAACGGCCCAAGCAAATTAAACACCGTTCGCACCCTGAGAGTTCGCCGCAATTGGGCAACCGCCTTGAGGGCTGGATGCCAACCAGGCGCAAATAAGAAAGTGATCCCCACCTCTTGTAGTGCAGCTTGCACCTTTTCACTAGAGGCACTCAAGTTTACACCCAAGGTTTCCAATACATCGGCACTCCCCGTGAGACTTGACGCTGAACGATTGCCGTGTTTGGCGACGGGTATACCATAGGCTGCGGCGACAAATGCAACTGCTGTAGAAATATTAAAGGTTGATGAACCATCTCCACCAGTGCCACAGGTATCTATTACAGTGCTAAGTGCTAATTTCTGAGTGCTGAGTGGGGAACATTGAGATTGTAATACTTCAGCCATGCCGGTCAACTCGTCGGCAGAAATGCCTCTAAAATTCAGCGCTGTTAAAATTGCTCCCGATAACTCTGGGGGAACCGCTTCACTTAGCCAACCTTGCATCAATTCAGCAGCTTGAGTCCGGGATAATGATTGGCCATCTATTAATTGTTGCAGCAGAACATACCAACTAACAGAGGATTCTTGAGCAGGGATTGGGGAAGTTGTCATAGCTAAGGTTTGTGGTGTTGTAGGGTGTAGCTAGGTTGAAGGGCATGGGAGCTATCCTACCGGAAAATTGGCCGCTATCAAAGTTGGGTTCAAATATCAAGGCTCAACTGCAAAGCTGGATTAACAAGGTTCTCATTTTGTGCTTTTTTCTCCAAATAAAGTTTAACTTCGTAATTAGTAATGAATAACTCTTTTCCTTTCGCTGCACCACTCTGCTTATAGTTATTCATGCCATACTGCAATTCCCATGCTGAGATATTAGCCCATTGAAAATTTTCTCGAATTTGCGATGAGTCGTCGTAGGTAATTAGCCAGCGATGATGGCATTGTTGCAGAAGTTCAGCAAATCTCTGATGCTCAAAAGAAGTGTGTAAGTCACCATCTTTACCATATAACTTTGATTTTGTAGCACTAAAATATGGTGGATCTAAAAATAAGAATACATCTTCTCCTTCTGATTTTAATAAGTGACTGTAATCCAAATTAGTAATTTTGACATTTTGTGATAAGATATTTTCTAACTTTTCTAGTCGTTCTATTGAAGAATCAGTAAAGCGTTTATGGAAAGCTTCTTGCGAAAAACCACCTGATTCTACAGTCCCGGAAAAAGTAATTCTATTGAGGACGAAAAAGCGAACGGCTCTTTCTAAATCAGATAAATTATTGACATCTACCTTAGTTAATTCTGCAAAGAGGAATTTGCCATCTGTATATTTAACTTTAATATGCCGAATTTCTTTAACTAACTGAGCTAGATCAGATTGAGCAACCTTCCAGAATAAGAAAAGTTCGCGGTTTAAATCATTAATCCAAATTTTGATATCTGGAAACTTTTGTCTTAAATAAATGAATACAGAACCACCACCGACAAAAGGCTCTCGAAACTCAGAAAAGCTCTCTGGTAAGTATTCAGCTATTTGATTTATTGCTTTCGACTTACCGCCAGGATATCGGAGAGGACTTTTGAGCATAACCAAAAATTATAATGTTTAAAAATTACCGGATACTTCTATTTTAAGTTTTTTTCCTGTTTCGTAATGAGCAAGTACTATTCCGAACTTGATATTATTCGTAGATGCCTTAAAAGAACACTAGCTTATATGTATCACCAATTTTACCAATAGGAGCAGAAACTGAAATATTTGTATATTCGTCTTGATAGGTTAGATTAGCAATACACTCAAGCTGTACTTTGTCAGCAAGCCTCTTTAAAAATCTCTCTCTATCTGACTCTGACAGTTCAACTTCACTTATCGTTACTTGCAAGTCTTTATCCTTAAAGCTAATAAATGGAAGTACAAGCATTTTCTTAAATACATTGTCTCCACCTAAATTATTAAACTCTTCAAATGCATTGTCAGAGAAATATATTAGTTTTAGTATGTCTTCTTCAGTTCCATTTTTGATAGTTGCAGTCAACTCTTGGATGAAAACGTCGAGATTCATCTTGCTTTTACTTCAGAATTAGCTTGAATCATAACAGGTGGAAAAGTGTAATTACAACCAATAGGAAAAAGTAATATTTATAAAAATAAAACCACCAGTGTAAAAAGCTGGTAGTTTTTGTTTCAATCTAAGAGTTCTACCTTGTTCTCTGGTCAGAAATATCCTTAAACGGCTACCCATATCCCTGTTACTTTGGTAGATAAATTATACGTCTTTATTTATCTTTACACAGTTTGTTTTTTTCACCTCGTTCTACTTAATTCGCTGTTGCTGCGTAGCTTGCCGCAGTGGACATCACAAACCTGTTAAAATAAAACTACGAACCCGTAATATATAGTACTGAATTTTGCCTTGATTTCATGTTGCATTCTCTTCAAAATCTGTTACATTACTTTACATGCAGTCATAACTGTTACAACATAAAAGCTCGGAGTGTTATTTATGGCAAACGTTAAGAAGACTACGGCTTTGGTTCCAGAAGATCCTAATGCTTTGCGCTGGGGCTTCACTCCTCAGAGCGAAAACTGGAACGGTCGTTTTGCAATGATTGGTTTTTTATCTGCCGTTGCACTTGAAGTGTTTTCTGGTCAAGGGATTTTACACTTCTGGGGCATCCTCTAGATTTAAACGTTTTTACCTTCATTAGATTATGAGGCAAGGCGGGGATTAACAAAATTGTCTACCTTGCCTCATAATCTCAAGAATTAGAAAACTCGCCAGCAACTAACGTGATGAGCGAAATATTACACGGCCTGGAGATTCTTCTTGATTAATTCGCGCATATACCCGAAGGCAAGTTAAGACTTCGCCAGGAATACCACCACAGTCTAGTTGTAAGTCATCCTTGGATAAAGCACAGATATCTGCATAAAGCCCTGATAATTGGCGAATTCGCACTTCATTACCTGCATTAATAGCTTCATCAGCGACTTTCTTCAGGATGCGCCGTGATTCATGTTGTAGCTTTCCCCACCAAGAATAGCGTTCAGCCGGTGGTACAAATACTAGGGAATGTATGGCCTCATCCATGTCAATCCAAGCACGGAGAGTTGACAGGGGATCAGTGTTTTTCTCTGCTTTTTGGGTGCGTTGGAAGCGATCGCTTAAAGCATCAATATATTGATGGCGCTGTTCTGGTTTGGAGTGTAAGGAAATGACATCGAAGCTAAAAACGCTCTTTAAAGCATGATGTAAATCTGGGTCTATTTCGATAAAATTCATATATAAAAATAGGAATGCTGCTGGTAAATCGGATGCATTACCTTGAGTAATTTGAGAATTTGAAAGTGCTTGTTGATATAAGCACAATCCCTGAGTTTTAACAGTACCACTCAGACCGGGGTAGATAATTTCATCGCGGATAAAGGGAAGTTGATAAAGGTTAGAATTATCTGCGATCGCACCAACTTCTTGAGCCAGATCCAAGGTACGCTGTTGCCAAATTGCAGCCAAATCCTCTGGGACTCGCAGCAGTTTGCGTTGAATTTCATTCCACAAATCAGAATCCGTTGTGCTTTGCAGTTGGGAATTACCCAGATAATAACTAAGTTCTGAGTCAGAATCGAAAGCTTCCCGGAGGTGACTTAGTTTCAACTCATTTGGCGCATCTTCCCAACCAATATCTGGCTGCGGGGGTGCAGGTTGCAACAGGTTATGAAGTTCTTGCAGCACCTCATCACACATTTTAGATCCTGGATCTAGTGGAAATTCTGTGCGAGCCTGATTTAAAGTAGCCTCTAGTCCATACAAACTAAACCGCAGTAACTGGGCTAATTCTGAGTTTTCTATCTCTAATAATTGACGCAAGTGCTGCATAAATATCACCTCCAAATATTTTCGTAGCGAATTAAACTTGGCAAAACTCTGCGCCCCTTTGCGTTTACTCTGCGCCCCTTTGCGTTTAAAAATCTTAATTTTTTCAACGCAGAGGAACGCATTCGCAAAGCGTCTCGTAGAGAAGGTTAGCGCAGAGGAACGCAGAGGTTTAATGCAAGAGTTAATGTATGCCGCAAAAGGGATCGCGTTCTTTATCAACTTCATTAGGTTGCAACTCTAATTCAGCAATATAAATGCATCCCTCTTCTTTTAGGCATTCCTGATTTTGTGATGTCCAGTAAGGTACTTCACCAGCGTGCATCCGCAGAATGCCTTGATCATCAAGAGTTACACGATATTGGCAAGGGTAATCTGTTGTCACATCTGGTTTGCTGAGTGCGCCAATTCGTATCCATTTTTTACTGTTGGTTTCGGCATCTGTTTGATAAACATAGAAGGTGTGCTGTCCAATTTGTGGGAAGGGAGGTAAGGGATTACTAATTAACCCAATTCCTGGTTGCGTCACGCCATCGCGCAAATAGTGAAATTTTTGGAACAATTTACTACCATCATTTCCTACTTCAAATACAAGATGATAGGCATCTGGTTGATCAACAGTTGCTGACTCAATAACATTGACGGCAATATCACCATCATTCAAGTCTTTATTGAAGCGTTCCACAGCAATATTCCAGTTCAATTTACCATCAGCAAATAGTGCTGATGTTTCTGAAACTACCGATTCCAAATCAATGCCAGGAATATCAATTAAATAATGGGGATTTCCCTGACAAAGCAATACGTTAAATTCGAGGGTTTGGTCAATCTCAAACTGGACTTTGATTTTTTTCAGAAAATCTGCTTCTTGCATTCCCAGTTGATTCATCAGGTTTTTGCCGTCAAAACTACCCCATAGTCGTAAATCTCCCTCTTCGTAATCCTGACGGTAGATAATATTAGTTAATTGGATTCCTTGCCACGCAGTACGAACTTTGGCGACAGTTTCCCAAGGTGCAAGTTGATAAAGTTCTTGTCCAGCCTTGAATATAGTCAGCAAATCGTTACTTTGGGTTTTGCGTTTGAAGTTGCAGGGCAAATAATAAAACAGGTTTTTGACATCAATTTCTAGCTGGTTGGCTCCCTTACGCAGCAAGCTTTTAGACTCTTCTGGATCGAATCTCAATCTTCGTAGTTTCTCGGCATAGCAAGCACCAGCAGAGGTGGCTAATTTGGTAAATTCCAACACAAAGGTAATTCGTTCTGGATTCCAAACAAAATATGGAGACTTACTAAATTCTTGGTATATTTGGCGTTGCACTATGTCCAAGTTACAAGTTTTTCCAGACAGAATTAACCAATCAACTTTTTGGGAATTCCAAGAATCTTTGGTGAGATCATCGGCACGCAAACGACTTTCCATTAATCCTTTAGCAATCCCGATCGCTTCTTTAATTCCCGAAGCGGCGGCTCGTTCAAATTGCTGGTTATCTAGGGTAACGCAGATGCTATTTGGATCTTTAACTTGTAATTTAACGGCGCTTTGGGTGAGCAGTTCAGAAATTTGCTGCTCAGAAAGTGTGAAGGTTAATAGAGAATTCTCTGCTGGTGGCTTTTGCCCAAGTTTAAGTTTAGCAGCTTCCGCATGATCCCAGAGAATATAAAAGGATTGTAGACGTTGGGGTGCTTGTTGCCAACGAGTAGGCAATACTTTTTCGGCAGTATCTAGGGCATCTTTATAAGCAATATCACCTTCTGGATTCTCTCTATCCAGACATTTTAAAAGACTACCACTTTTGAATTTGCCTTGTTCTAAAAAGCGCTCGTTTAACTCAGAGTTAATCAAATCTTCTAGCTTTTCGCTTTCTATATCACCTGTTGTTGCGGCTGTCAATAAAAAGTCTGCGATCGCAACTTTTAATAATCTAAAAATTCGCAGTGTAATTAATTCACCACCTAGCTGTAAATGACCGGATGAACCTAATAGTTTGGGAGTAAGTTTATAGTAACGTCCTCCTAAACCCCGGTCTTCATAATCAGCAAAAGTTGGGGTTTTATCTTCTAAAGTCAGTTCAATTAAAGCTAAGTCTGTGGTTCCCCCGCCAATATCCAAGACTAGGACATTTTGTGACCATTTATTTCCTGCTTGGCGACAACGGGTTTTGAATGACTCGATGCCAATGTTGAGATTACCACCAAATTCTCGCCACAAAAAGAATATCGCCACAGAAACGGCTTCATCATAAGCAGTTTGCACATCATCGATCCCCAACTGCTCAACTAATTCCCTAACTTCCTTACGAACAACTGGTGGGGCGACGGTTGGGTAGGTGACAACTGCTGTTAAAAAATCTCCTTCAGAAAATCTGCGTCGGGCGTGTTGGCGGTAGTCTTCAGTTAACTCGATTAAATGCGCCCAAGCAGATTGTATTAACTGATTAGCGGTAATTGTTTGTTCTTCACCATCCAAAATAACTGAAAACGATCGCTCCTGACCAAAATAACGCTTGGGTGAATGGTGAAACCTGCTGATAATTTCCTTTAAAGAACCGCTTGTACCTTGAGCGATCGCTTTTTTTCTGTTATCTCTAGCTTCCCTACCCATCCGCAGTTTTAAGTCCCCTAACTGCGAAATTTCGGACTCGCTAGGAATTTCCGTATCGCGGCGATCAATATCCAGCACAACTGGGATCAGATTTTGCGACTCTAGGGTGGGGACGCGGAACACCTCATGATAGATTTGGTAAAGTTTTTTGCTGACAGCCCGACGGAACCTCTCGCTGTTTCCTAAAGAAAGTTCAATTTGGCGAATTGCTTCCAAAAATCGCTCTTTATTATCACTTTCAAATACTTCACTCAATCGGCTGGGTTCTATCTCCAGGTTTTTGCTAATTTCGGCGATAAACTTTTCCCAATCATCAGCGCTGACATCTGGTAAAGCCACTGAGGCGGGAGAACTTAGCCATTGCGATAAGCGATCGCGCAACCGCATTTCTTGTTCTTTGGGTAAAATTTCTGCGATCGGGACTTCAATAGGATCGAAAAGTGTAACTGTCGAATTCGACGTCCCAAAATCTAAAGCAAACCATCCTGGAAATCTTTTTTGTTGTTTCTCGCTTGGTTCTTGATCGCTATATTTGTTCAATTTGAAAGGGTTCATTATAGTATTAAATGATTCTGTTGATCACTGGCTTTTTTATCTAGCGCGATTGCGGCAGTTAAGCCGCGTCATCTCAAATCCAAATCATCTGAGTAAGAAACAGCCGCAATTTCTGAAATAATCTGCAACCAAGTAGGAATTGCTATCTCAGATGGCAATTCTCCAGCCGCCAAATATCTGAGCAAAGTTTCTTTTTTTGAAAGGTTTTGCAGACTAGGAATAATTTGATCCAAAATTCCTTCTAGCTCGGAATTAATTTGCTGATTAACTTCGCTAACATACTGGACAAGATGGAGGCTGGCGCTAGCAGTAATTTCATCTCGCAGTCGCAGTACTAAGAGTTGGTGATTACTCGATCTGGGTAAGCCTTGGCTTTTCTCTGGTGCCCAATCAAAGATTTGACCAACGTTGTGTTTATCGTCTTGACGCGCTAGAGGAAAGATCATTTCGGGAGCAACGGTTTTGTCTTTGCTACTGATTTCAGAGATGATTGCCTCTTTCCATTCGTTAGGATCGCATCCTAGTAATAATTTGTAAAAGAGATCGGCATCTTCAAAACCAAATTTTTCTTCAATTTCTTGTTCCATTTCTGGGTGGAAAAAGGCCTGCAATTGTTCCCGTTCTGGGGCGATATGATTTGACAATTGGTTCAACAAATCTACCACTGCTTGCTGGATGCGATCGCGGGCAAAATCTTCTACTTCTTTAACGGTTTTCTCAAATACTGGATAAAAATCATCGCTCTTAGTCGGAAGGGAACTATTTACGCGGTTTCCCCGATCAAATAATTTCCCGGCTGCACCTTTAGATTCTGCCAGAGCGATCGCTCCATTGTTGGCTTTGTTGAAGAGTAAAGTCCACTGGTTCCAATTGAGGATTCTAAAGGTGAGTTCGTCTTTCACTACATCGCTGACAACAACACCGCGCCGGTCTTTGAGTGGTTCTTTTCCTAAATCTTTTTGAAAATTCCTGTAGATTTTATCCAAGCTTTCGACCACAAAGCGCAACTCGATAAAAGCGGGACTGTCTCCTGTGGGGATGCCTTGCTCGTGAATTTCATCTATGATGTCTTTCAAATGATCTTGTTGCTGACTCACCACATCAGCAGCTCTTTTAGTATCTTCATGCAGTTGCTTTAGACCATGAGTCGCTACGTGGGTTTGAATCAATTCCCGCAGCTTATTAAGTCCCCCATCTTGAGCAAAGTAACCTAGCTGTTTGCCCAAATAGCTGCGGGTGTCAGATTCTAGCAACCGTTCACTTAATAGCTCCCATTTCTCTTGTAGCCGTTTAGACCGATCTAGGTAATCAGGATAGTCTAAGTTAGCCAAAAAGTCTGGTGAGCCTGCTTTGACTGTAGTAGAACGTTTTGCTAATTCAGCCAATCCCAACAGTGGCGACAGTAAAACGATGCGGTCTTTTTGGGTTGTAAACGCTTCTGCACCGTCAATGGTAGTTTGCAGAACTTTGAGTTTTTGGAAAACGGTTTCTTCCTGCAAATATGGGCTATCTTCAATCAGTTGGTCAAGTTCTCTTTCGCCACCTTCATTGTCTAGGGGTAATTGATCGAAGCGACCTACACCTACGAGAATTAAATCTTTCAGGTCTTGTCCCGGTCGCTGCTGCTGCATCATCGTAAAGATTTTATTGGCGCGATCGCTACCAGGAGATTTACCATTGAGCAATACCAAAATCGTCTGTACTTCTGCCAATTCCCGCAGTGACAAAAAGGTATCTCTAGCCCCCGAATTAGCAGCCCCTAATCCCGGAAAGTCGATGAGAATAAATTTAGCTGCGTCTGCAAAATCCCAAATTTCCCGTGAGATTTTCACATCGATATCTACGCGGCGAATGAGTGGGAAACTGTTTTGCAGTAACTTTGTTGGTAGCCTCTGGGGTGGACTCGGTAATCGGATGTGCGCTGGCGGTAAATCCTCAAATTTCAGAGTTTGGATTGCCATTGGCTGTTCGACTAGCTGTAGCCCCTCACGGGCGGTGATCGCATCAATCTGGTAGTGCCCACCACACATAACTTCCCCGTAAGCGTGATAAGCCCGCAGGAATAATACCAACTCCCGGAGTAAATAACGTAGCTCTAAATTGTTACTGCTATTCCATGCTTCCTCACACCAGCTAATAATATCTTTGCCAGAGTTGAGTTTCGATACTGGTATAGGAGGAAGCCCTGCTGCTGTTGTCCGTTTATTGGCTTCCCCTAGCATGAAGCGTAGACACTCATGTACTCCTTCATGAGAAAGATACTCTACCGTAAAATTACTTAATTGGGTGGTCGCAAAGTCGTCTTGCGGGATGATATGTATGGCGGTAACATTACCTGTAGTGGGATTTTCACTGACTGGCAAAGCATCTGCATATCCAATTAAACTGCCTAAAAGTAAAGTTTTCCCACTACTGAATTCCCCCATCACCCCAATTTTGACAGGCGAAGTTGCAAGGTCTACAGTTTTCTGGGCAGCTGAACGCAGACGAAGGAGACAGTCATCAAGACTAGCTGGAACCCAATCTTCTTGTTTAGAAGGGGACTGGGGCACAGAATCTATCTTTCGGAGGATGAATTCGCCGTACTCCTTAAAACGGCCTAGTTTATCTGGTTCCATAAAGTAGTTTCCGCCTAACATTAATTTCTGTGAGCTTTATAACATATAAAATGTGATTGCCAGCCATTGTTGCAACGTGTTGATATCACATTTAGCATTTCTATCATTTAATTTGCGATTTTGGTATAAGACGTTTTGAAAGGTCAAGACAATTTTGAAAAATCGGGTTTTGCTGGGAAAATTAAAAAATAATACATTCGTCATCATCCAGTATTCAGAATGAATCAAGTGGAGTTCTATACCACCAAATGATTGAATACTGCCTAGTAAATATGTGGGTATTAAACTCTTTTATACACCTGATTTTAAGAGGATGTCCGAAAAGTATTAGGTGAATTCAATGAGACTGTTGGCTAATTAAAAGAGGGTAAAACTAGACATCTCACAATGATGGCAGAGGAATTATGATCAGGCAAAGGGAGTAGTTGCCGTAACCATTAGACCTCTGGCAAAAGTCCCTAACACCGCACCCCCAACCCCTCCCGGCTCTTCGGGAGGGGAGCGTTTACTTTCCTCAAATGCGGGGTGGAGTTCTTAATTTTTGATTTATGCAAAAGGTCTATTCTGGACTTTAAAACTCATACAAAGCTGACAATAAGTGATGACCATCATCACCAATTGTCAGTGCCAGAGATTGCCGTTCTGTTTTCGGCTTTAGTATGCGGTATTACTCAATTATCGTTGCCTAATGTGAGTATCAATCTGCCTCGCCTGCATTCACTTCGCTATTCTGATAGGTTCCAATGGGGAAATGTAAGCAAGCGTTCTTGATAAAATTTGTGGATTTTCCCGGATGGCATTTTCCTGGGTTAGTACCGTAGAAATACCAAAGTTGATGATTTCTATTAGAGATTTTATGGATTCTCGCGTAGGAAAGTGCCAATCTGATCTAGTTCCTGCTGATTGAGGCGAAATTCCCCAGCACCAATGATTCCTTCCACCTGCTTTGGATTGCGTCCGCCAACGATCGCCGCCGTCACCGCCGGATTGTTTAAAGTCCAAGCGATCGCCACCTCACCAGGGGAGCGATCGTGTTGTTGACCAATGTGCTGCAATACCTCAGCTAGCTTCAGGTTACGAGATAGACGTGGCTCCTGAAATTCACTATTATTCTTGCGCCAATCATCATCTGGGAAATTAGCAATCCGCTCAGGTGTCATCTTTCCTGTAAGCAAGCCAGATTGCATAGGTGAATAAACAATTACACCTATGTTATTTTCCTTACAAAAAGGCAGAATCTCCTTTTCGACATCGGGCTTAACCAGTGAATAAGGCGGTTGCAATGAGGTAACTGGTGCAATCTTCTGGGCACGTTTCAACTGTTCTACATTGAAGTTTGAAACCCCAATATAGCGAACCTTGCCCTCATCCTTTAGCTTGCTGAGAGTTGTCCAGCCTTCTTCGATATCTGAGTCAGGATTAGGCCAGTGGATCTGGTAGAGGTCGATGGTTTCAATATCGAGTCGGCGCAGACTGGCTTCAACCTCCTGGCGCAAAGAATCTGCCTTGAGGCTGTTACCAGTTTTGCGCGTTTCATCCCAGATCAGTGAGCATTTAGTGAAAATGTAGGGGCGATTAGATCGACCTTTGAGCGCCTTAGCAACAACCTCCTCCGAATGCCCCAAACCATAGACAGCTGCGGTGTCAATCCAATTAACGCCGAGGTCGAGAGCGCGATTGATTGCTGTGATCGATTCCTGGTCATCTTGCTCTCCCCAACCAAAAGCCCACCCACCTCCACCGATCGCCCAGGCTCCAAAGCCGATTGGGGTAATGTGAAGCTCCGAATTACCAAGCTGTTTGGTTTGCATATCTGCTTTCTTCAAGAATTTTTGAGTCAATTGCTAGTGTAAGCTGCAAATATTTTCTCAACCGCTATCTGAGGTGTGAATGACTACTGCTAAATTTTGAATGTTGTGTTTATATACACTATTACACTGTGGTGTGGCGGAAAATAAGGGACTTAGAGCAACTTGTCTGGTTAAATTGATACCTGGATTTACGCCGTCCTGTACTAGACTTACTTGCTTGAAGATGGTAACAGTTGTCAATCTTTATCAAAAGAGAGAAGTAATATGTCAGAAGATTTAAAAGGCAAAGTTGCGCTGATCACAGGTGCAAACAAAGGTATCGGGTATGAGATTGCACGCCAATTAGGTTCTAGAGGTGCTATTGTTCTTGTTGGTGCAAGAGATATAGGACGTGGTGAAGAAGCGGCGAACAAACTTCGTTCAAATCAGATCGATGCCCGAACAATTCAGCTTGATGTCATCGACCAAAAAACAATCGACTCTGCGAGTAAACAAATCGAGAGCGAATTCGGAAAACTTGACATCCTTGTGAACAATGCTGGGATAATAAGTGATGGCGATCGCCTTCCACGCAGTCAAGTTGATATTGAAACACTGCGACACACTTATGAAACAAATGTATTTGGAGTGTTTGCAGTTATAAAAACGCTGTTGCCACTCTTAAAGAAGTCAACAGCAGGGCGAATAGTGAATCAATCAAGTGGTTTAGCTTCTCTGACTCAACACTCTGACCCAAATAGTGAGTTCGATGATTCTAAGTATCTTGCTTATAACTCATCAAAAACAGCACTGAATGCGATCACAGTTTTGTTGGCCGCTGAACTTAAAGATACCCCGATTAAAGTCAATGCTGCTGATCCTGGTTTCACAGCAACTGACCTTAATCAACACCAAGGGCACCGTACTGTTGAGCAGGGAGCGATCGCAGCAGTCAGACTTGCCACTCTACCTGATGATGGTTCTAGCGGAGGGTATTTTGATGAAAATGGCGTGGTTCCCTGGTAGTGGTAGAAAGTAGGGGGATGGGGCATTGGGCATTGGGCATTGGGCATTGGGCATTGATTATTTCCTCCCCCACTCCCCACTCCCCACTCCCCACTCCCCACTCCCCACTCCCCATTCAATAAGGATTTGAATCAATCCGTCCCCTTTTGACACTCCTGAGATAGTACCCAGAGGTTGGTCGGTTTCTCAAGTTAAAGGTGTCGCCACTGCGAACTTTCCAAATTTTGTAATTGGAAAAGGTCAAAGGCGTTCGGGGTTCGCATACTTCCGGCAGATGATTGCCAAGTACAAAGTATGCGGCACCCCTACCTATAACTTTCACCAAACCGTTTTTATCCACAAGAACCGATGTACTTTCACTAACTGCTATGCCTAAAACACTGCTAGATACACCGTCCTTAATTTGACGGGCAATGAAAGTCATAATTCGACCCATTCTTTCCCGCCTGTCGAAGTGCGTATCTACGATGGTTCCCTTCAAATTACTCCAATTGAAAAAGTTGTAAGTAAAGGTGATGTCCCGGTAAGGATCTTCGAGTGCATCCCTAGTTTCAATGCCTTTTTCCGAAGAAGCGCAAGCATCATAGACACAATCACTTTGGATCATCGCACCCGCACTGGTGCCACCAATACCACCTCCCTTCAGGTAAACTGATTTAACAGCAGCCTCAAGCTTGGTATCTTTCCAGTTGCGGATGTATTGACATTGGTCGCCGCCAGCAAAGAAAATCACATCAGCTTTTTTGACTTTTTCAAAAATATCGGCTTTGTTTGCCTCTTGCCTATTGCTAATCACAAGAGTTTCCACAAAGTTTACGCCCTTCATGGCATAAATTAGCCGATTGTAATCGTGATTACCATTAGTGCGGATAACTACAACATTAACTTTAGTAGCGGAGTTAGTACCTCCCCTAACTTGGTTAATCATCCACTGGATAGCATCATCGACATCGGGGCCACCCCCACCTAAGCTAAGAACTGGGCCCCCCAAGGAAGGACGGACATCAAAGGAGGGGGAGGGGCGGACATCAACAGTGTCACCCAAGAAGTAGCGTTTCCAGTTTTCGATAAAACGGTTTATTAGGAAGGTTCCCATATTCAACAACTTGATTCCTGTACTTTTCAAGCGCCTTGCTATGCTTGGGAATGCCTTTGTCATACTAAGCTTCTGGAGCAAACTGCAATTATTGCTAGGCTGTTACGCATTTTAATTGCTTATTTATTCGCGATCGCCCTTGATCATTAGTCGTTAGTCACTTGTATTTACATTGGACTTTGGACAAATGACTAATGACAGTTTTAACGAAAAAATGTGCAATTTAGACGCGCTAGCTTAACTCTGGCACTAGAGAGGGTAGAATTTCCAGCGTACAGGGCTTGTACTGTTTTTTAACGCGATAATAACCCAGAGTAATTATTAATTCTCTGCCCTACTCTGTGAAAATCTCCACATTGCTAGTGTCCTTTATAGTGCTTCTTTTTTGGATACAATCCACCACGATACACGGTAGTGACTCACAGTTGTGTACTGGTATTAACTTAAGAGGATGTTTTAAAAGTGGTAGCTAATGGATCAAAAATTTTATATCCTCCTAAATCCTCCTTAAAAAGGAGAACTTTGAGAAGGTTATTCCCCCCTTTTTAAGGGGGTTGGGGGATCTCTTCTGCGTAAGTCCTAAAGCAAAAGCGATAAATTATCCTAAACCGAATAATTTAGAAATCGCAGGGAATAATTTATTACCCGCTTCCACCACCGAAGCGATGCCTTCGGCGGGCTTCGCCAACGCAGGTAAGCCTGTAAATATCCCTTTCAACATGGTGATTGCATTTTTTGCCATTTTTTGCTTAGTCGATTCTTGAGGACTTTTACCTGCTTCTGCCAAAGCCTTCACCTGTTCTAGCGCTTCGGCTTTGTCTTCTTCTGGCAAATATGAGGACTGGATGATTGCATCTTGCAACTGCGACAATAATTCTTTGATTCCTGGTTTCTCGGCATCCGGTGAATCAGGTAACTCATTGAGGGCAATACTCACATTACCGCTAATGGTTCCTAGATTAGCAATAGAACTATTGCCAGCGATACCGCTAACATTACTGCTACCTTGAATATTGATGCCGCTGATATCAGACATGATGGTATTTCCTTGTGTATAAGATTTAGGATGCTTAAGTGCAGTTGTAATCATATTTTTTAAATCACTGATATAACTATCTTTTTCTACAAGCAATAATTGCTGACTCTGCGATAAAGCTTTGAGTTGATTATAGTCATCAAAATATTCTGCACTGAGTTGAGATTTATCGCTACCTGCTGCGGTTTTGGCTCTGAGCAAGATTTTATCTTCGCCGCGTTTCTCCATTGCCACAATTTCTAACTCGGCTTCGGGATGATTTTCGGCCAGGTTTTTGAAGGCGATCGCAACCGCGCGAGGGTCAACACCTTGATTATGGTAAAGGTCAAGGGTATCAAAAATTGGCTGGATAAACTCGGTAAAATCCCCGTCTGCAAATACCTCTTGATTATTATCAGGTTTGCGGAGCGGGTCAGGGTTTTCTTTGGTAGGGACGCGCATGTAGACATATTCACACCTCACCCCATGCAATTTAGTTGTATTTGTAATTCCCCAATCTTCAATGTACGCGCCGGTGAGAGTTGCACCTGTTAAATCAGTTGCGTCTAGTTGCGTTTGCTTCAGCTTTGCTCTTGACAAATCGGCATCTTGCAAATTGGCTTCACTGAGATCGGCGCCAATAAAGCTGGCATCTGCTAGGTTAGCTTTTTTTAAGTTGATACCCCGGAGCTTTTGACCGTCAAAGTTTTTGTCCTGTCCCTGTCCTGTAACCAGCAGTTGACGTACTTGTGAGTTGTGCAGATAAGTCAAACCAGGACGAACACGTTCAAGCATTTTGGCTTGATGCCAACAGCTACAGATAAGGATAGTGTTTCGGAAATCTGTACTTTTGAGCGTAGCTTGGGTGAAATCAGCACCTGTTAAGTCAGCGCCACGAAAGCTCGTACCTCCTGTAGCTGCAAAGGTAACAGCCATATTACGAATCAAGGAGTGTTTTTCGTCTCCTTTCATGGCTCGCCAACTGATGTAGATGCTAAGTAACGTTCCAGAGCCGGCTCCGGCGAAGACTAAGGCTAAGGCTAAGGGGAAGACTTTGGTTCCGGCGAAGGCTAAGGCGAAGGCGGAGGCGAAGGCGGAGGCGAAGGCGAAGGCTAAGGCGAAGGCGACGGCGAAGGCTAAGGCGAAGGCGACGGCGACGGCGGAGGCTAAGGCGAAGGCTAAGGCGAAGGCGGAGGCTAAGGCGACGGCGGAGGCTAAGGCGACGGCGACGGCGAAGGCGAAGGCGAAGGCTCCGGCTCCGGCGAAGGCTCCGGCTCCGGCTAAGGTGACGGCTAAGGCTAAGGCGACGGCTAAGGCGACGGCTCCTAAACCAGCTACTACTCCTTGGCGAATTGTGAAGAAGAAAAAGGCAATTAATACGATTAGGACAGTCCAGCCGGCAATCTGATTCTCTAAGCTGGAATTAAATATTAGTGACACCAAATAACCGTTGAAAGCCCATAAAAATCCTGAAAATCCCGACAACAGCCACGAGACAAGGACTAGTAAAATTGCCCAACGGCGTTGCAGTCCAGCTTTGGCATGGCTGAAATTTGCACCTGTTAAATTAGCGTTGGTGAAGTTTGCCCCTCGGATGTCGGCATAGCTAAAGTTTGCACCCGCAAGGTCTTGTCTACCTTTGAAGTTGCGTCCTCGGAGATTTTGCCCGGAGAAGTCTAAAGCCATGTTCCACTTTACAGAGGTGAGCAAATTTTACTACACGCTCACCCCTGTAAATTCAGGAATGGTTAAATATATTTGTTATTTGAGCTTCAAAGGCGCAACTTCGAGGATCAAAGGTGCAATTTCGAGCTTCAAAGGTGCAATTTCGAGCTTCAAAGGTGCAACTTCGAGCTTCAAAGGTGCAACGTCGAGCCTCAGAAGGTCATCGTTGAGCTTCAGAAGGTCAACATCGAGCCTCAGAAGGTCAACGTCGAGCCTCAGAAGGTCAACATCGAGCCTCAGAAGGTCAACGTTGAGCCTCGGAAGGTCAACATCGAGCCTCGGAAGGTCAATGTTGAGGTTCAGAAGGTCATCACTGAGGTTCAAAGGCTCATTTTTGCACTTTTTATTAAAAGCGACTTAAATGATTTACCGCTGTTCGATGCGTCACAAGTTCAAGATTTTTGCGGTTTGTCAAGAGTCAAAACTAGGTAACTAGCTGAAAGCTCATACCTACACAATACGGTTTGGTTAACATGTTTGTCTCTCGAAGATCCCCCCAACCCCCCTTAAAAAGGGGGGCTTTTTTGATATTTACCCCCTTTTGAAGTGGGTCGCCGCTTTTGGTGGGTGGGTTGGATGCTGGTGATGGAGTACCTGCAAGTTTTTGAACATACTGCAACACGTCTTTTAGGTGCTGCTCTGGCAGTTGTTCTATTGCGTCAAAGATGGCTTGTTTGGTTGTCATGGCAATGGCTCAAATTCCTGATAAATCACAGACTGCAACTGCGCTGCTTCTTCGTCGCTGATAATGCCTGCAAACTGTAAATCAACGGTAAAAAACATTAGGTATAGAAATAACTATGGAATTAAAGCAAGATGACATTATTATTCTTCAGGAAGCTGAAAAGCGTTTACGGCGACTGTCTCCAGAAAGACTGCGGGTAGTGAGTGATTTTCTGGCTTATCCAAAAGAAAGAGAAGAAAATGAGGCGACGGCAGAATTTTTGAATATCCCTGGTTTTGAGCAAACTTTGCGTGAAGCTATGCAGGAAGCTGAGGCTGGGGAAGTCGTGCCATTTGGCAGTATTCGTCGTCATGTATGAACTAACGAGATGTCTATCGTCAAGTGTGTCATGTGTTTCTCAAGTATTAATGTAGAGATAGGCACAGCACAATAACTTGCATTACAGGAAATACTGATGGAACGTTCAAAAATAATTGCTATTCTTACAGGTGCGATTTCGGTTATTTTAGCGATCGCCTACCTCATCCTAGTCCAACTCCTGGACTACCGGGACATGAAACCCGCCCCCATTAGTCAAGTTGACTCACCGCCTGCGATCGCTATCTCTCACTGGCAGCTTGACAAAATCACCCAAATATAAATTACATTAAGTGGATTTGTAGAGACGCAATCAATTGCGTCTCTTGTCATTTATATCAATTGATAAAACTAATGATCACCATTGATTCCTTCCTGATTCAATGCATAGATAAAACTTAATACCTATTATTCGTTACTTGAATAGTTTCTTATATAAGAAATAATTAGAGTTATTATCTCAAATTTATTTAGATAAAGTAATTCCATTTTGACAGATATAACGGTAAGCTGTTTCTAACAAGATTAAATAAAGATAAATTTGTCTGCTCTGCGCTCGGGTTAACAGGGATCAACGCTAGTTGATTCAAAACCCCTAACTTTTGATGAAAATATAGAGGTAATTTGATGGCTCAGTTTCTACTAGAGACTGTTTGGCTAGTTCCGTGCTATGCCTTAATAGGTGGCTTTTTAGCGGTACCTTGGTCGCCCGGAATCATTCGCAAAACAGGGCCAAGACCGGCGGGTTATGTCAACTTTGTGATGACATTTTTGGCGTTTGGGCATAGTGCGATCGCTTTACAAGCAACTTGGAATCAGCCAGCCCAAAATGTATTTATTCCTTGGTTATCTACGGCTGGTTTAGACTTAACCATTGCTTTGGAAATTTCCTCGGTGACTGTCGGTGCTTTAGTTGTGATTACTGGCTTGAACTTGCTGGCGCAGATTTATGCCATCGGCTACATGGAGATGGATTGGGGTTGGGGACGCTTCTATTCTTTGTTGGGATTATTTGAAGCAGGACTATGCGCCCTTGCTCTGTGTAATAACTTGTTCTTCAGTTATATAATTTTGGAAGTCCTCACGCTGGGAACCTACCTGCTAGTCGGCTTATGGTTTAGTCAGCCGTTGGTAGTCTCAGGTGCAAGAGATGCTTTTTTAACCAAGCGGGTGGGAGACTTATTCTTGCTGATGGGCGTATTGGCATTATGGCCTCTCGCTGGAACTTGGAATTATACAGAACTAAGTCAGTGGGCGGCTACTGCAAATGTTAACCCGACAACAATGGCACTCGTAGGTTTAGCCTTAATTGCCGGGCCGATGGGTAAATGCGCCCAGTTCCCCCTGCATCTATGGCTAGATGAAGCGATGGAAGGCCCTGTCCCTAGTACAATTTTGCGGAACTCGGTAGTAGTCGCTAGTGGTGCATGGGTGCTGATTAAACTGCAACCTGTGTTAAGCTTGTCGCCCATAGTTTCCTCGGCGATGGTGGGAATTGGTGCGGTGACAGCCGTGGGTGCTTCTTTAATTGCGATCGCTCAAATTGATCTCAAACGCTGTCAATCCTATTCTGTCAGTGCATACATGGGTTTAGTGTTCATTGCTGTGGGAGTGCAGCAAGACGAAGCAGCACTGTTGTTAGTACTCACCCATGCTATATCGGCAGCACTGTTGGTAATGAGTACTGGGGGAATTATCTGGAATAGCATCACCCAAGATGTCACCCAATTAGGCGGACTGTGGACACGCCGCCCGATTTCAGGAATAGCCTTTATCGTCGGGACTTTGGGGTTAATTGGTTTTCCCCCCTTGGGTAGTTTTTGGGCGCTGATAGAATTAGCCGATGCGTTGTGGGAAACGCAACCTTGGTTAGTGGGAATAGTGATAATGGTAAATGCTTTGACAGCCGTGAGTTTAACCAGAGAATTCGGTTTAATTTTTGCTGGTAAACCTAAACAGATGACCGAGCGATCGCCTGAAGCTCACTGGCCAATGATTCTGCCAATGATAATATTACTTGCCCTGAGTCTACATCTTCCTTTGGTGTTGCAAAGCTTATCACTTTTACCCGATTGGGTAACTCTAAATAAATATGTTGCACTACTTTTAATTTGGTCGAGTATTTTCAGTTGCAGCATCACTGGCATGATTTATTTAGGCAATATTCCTAAACCGATTCGTCTCCCTTGGAAAGGTTTCCAAGACTTGCTAGCATACGACTTTTATACTCCCAAACTCTATCGGATGACCATTATTTTCAGCATTGCCAAAATTTCCCAAATTGCCGATATGATTGACCGCTTTGTAGTTGATGGCATCGTTAATTTAGTTGGTTTATTTTCCCTATTAGGTAGTGAAAGTCTCAAATACAGCACTTCTGGACAAACCCAGTTTTATGCCTTAACTGTTCTTCTAGGAGTGAGCGTTTTAGGAATGTGGGTAACTTGGCCATTTTGGGGAGTGCAGTTTTTAAATGTGATTTCTCAAATTTCAACAGTTGGGTAGTTAAATACCGTTTTATTACAAGCAAGCAGACAGTTTAGTTTAAAATTTGCAGGATAATTCCATGAGCAGACAACATCACCAAATCAATCTTTCCAGAAGAAGTTTATTCAAATTCGGTGCAGGTGCGATCGGTACAGGTGTATTGACAGCCGGAATAGGTTCAAACTTACTGGCGTCACAAAAAGCCTTGGCAGAAGATGATATTACTCCCGATAAGGCATTGCAAGAATTATTAGATGGCAATGAAAGATTTGCCAAAAGGAAACGTAAAAGTCCTCATCAAACCTATTCACGTTTAGTCGAAGTTGCCAAAGGTCAAAAACCCTTTGCTTCTATTCTCAGTTGTGCAGATTCACGAGTGCCTTCAGAGATTGTTTTTGACCAAGGACTTGGAGATTTATTTGTCTGCCGTGTAGCTGGTAATATTGCTACACGAGAAGAAATTGGTAGCCTAGAATTTGGCAGTTTAGTATTAGGTTCTAAAGTCATCATGGTAGTGGGACATGAAAGATGTGGTGCGGTAGATGCTGCGATCAAAGGCGCTCAAGTACCAGGACAAATTGGCAGTTTACTTGAGGCAATTAGACCAAGCGTAGAAAGTACAAAAGAGCAATCAGGAGATAAGGTAGAAAACGCCTGTAAAGCAAATATTTTGTCACAAATTAAAAAATTGAAATCATCCACAGTTTTATCTGACTTAATCAGTGCAGAAAAGCTGACAATAGTCGGAGCTTATTACGATTTAGATACTGGCAGAATCAGTATAGTCGGTTAGCTTTTAAATCTCATTCTCAGTCCGAGACTGGAAATGCACCTCATTGCGGCTCTGCCGCCAATTATAGGCTTTTGGTGCTAACCCAAGCGGATTCAATACGGTTCGGTTAAGGTTATTTGATGAAAATAATAGACCCAAAGACGCGATAAATCGCCGTCAAGACGAAGGACTAATTATTGTAAAGACGGCGATTTATCGCGTCTCTTGCCTTAACCGAACAGTATTGCAAGCGAATTGAATTATAGAGGCTCCGCCTCTGAATTTGCATTCCCAGTCTGAGACTGGGAACGAGGAAAAGACAAAGGACAAAATTACCATGTTAAGTGTTTTGATTTGGCTCCCGATTTTCGCTGCTATTTTCATCGCGGTACTACCTCTAAATATCCCTAAACATCGCATTCGTTTAACAGCATTAGTTTGTTCTGGGGTAGTTTTATTCTGGAACCTTTTTCTCCTGCTAAAATTTGATATCAGCAATCCAGAAATGCAATTTAAAGAGTATTTACCCTGGAATGAAACCCTTGGCTTGAGCTATCAATTAGGTGTTGATGGGCTTTCTATATTGATGTTGGTGTTAAATAGCCTGCTCACCTGGATTGCTATTTACAGCAGTAGTAAAGAAACTGAACGTCCTCGGCTGTTCTACTCGATGATTTTATTCGTGAGTGGAGGAGTTGCAGGTGCTTTTTTAGCAGAGAACTTGCTGCTATTCTTCTTATTTTACGAACTAGAATTAATCCCTTTCTACTTACTCATCTCCATTTGGGGAGGGGAAAAACGCAGTTATGCTGGGATTAAATTCCTGATTTATACTGCCGTTTCGGGAGCATTAATTCTGGCGACATTCTTGGGTATGGTGTGGTTGAGTGGTTCTACCAATTTTGCTTTTGATGCAGTCTCTACAGAAAATCTGTCAACAGCAAAGCAAATCCTTTTACTAGCAGGAATAGTATTAGGTTTTGGCATCAAAATTCCCTTGGTTCCCTTCCATACTTGGCTACCGGATGCTTACGTTGAGGCTTCAGCACCAATAGCCATTCTTCTTGGTGGTGTGTTAGCAAAGCTGGGAACCTATGGATTGCTGCGATTTGGGTTGGGTATGTTTCCCCATGCTTGGAGTATTATTGCACCGACTCTGGCAATTTGGGGAGCAGTCAGCGCTATCTATGCGGCAGTAATTGCGATCGCTCAAAAAGATATCAAGCGCATGGTAGCATACAGTTCCATCGGTCACATGGGCTATGTATTGCTAGCTGCTGCCGCCAGTACTCCCTTAGCACTCGTTGGGGCAGTAGCCCAAATGTTTAGCCACGGCATCATCCTGGCGATTCTCTTTCACTTGGTGGGAGTAGTGGAAGCCAAAGTCGGCACCCGCGAGTTAGATAAACTCAATGGTTTGATGAGTCCTATACGCGGCTTACCTCTAATTAGTGCCTTACTAGTTTTAAGCGGTATGGCTAGTGCTGGTATTCCCGGTTTAACAGGATTCATCGCCGAATTTATCGTCTTTCAAGGCAGTTTCTCTGTCTTTCCCATCTCGACAATTTTGTGTGTAGTCGCTAGTGGATTAACCGCAGTTTATTTCGTTATCCTCCTCAACCGTACCTGTTTTGGCAGACTCGATAACTTCGCCTACTATCCCAAAGTTTTATGGTCTGAGAAAATCCCAGCTTTAATTTTGGCAGCTTTCATCATCTTTTTAGGAGTACAACCCACTTGGTTAGTGCGTTGGAGTGAATCCACAACTACAACAATGGTGGCTGCAATTCCCTCCTTAGAAAAAACCGTAATCTCTCAAGTAGCGCTGAAATAGAAAATACATCAAAACACTTGTAGAGACGGCGATTTATCGCGTCTCAAAACCTATCCCCCCACACGCAATTTATCGCGTCTCAAAACCTATCCCCCAGACGCGATAAATCGCGTCTCTACCAATTTCCGATTACCATGACAGCAATTAAAACAGCAATTAAATTACCTCCTTCCAAACACGAATTTGCCGAAGTAATCCACCGCTTAGAAGCGGGCGGTGCAATGTTACCCGATACTCCAGAAAATTTGATGCAAATCATCGGTTTATATAAAGCTTATGCTGTACCGATGGATTTTTACTGGCGTGACCTACTTTATATTGCCGAACGCGAATTTTTAAACCCGCTTCCCTTCTTTAAATACTTCTTACCCAAAGAGTATTTAGAACTGCATAATCATTACGCTGGTGATGATGCCGATTTACGAATTTGGCGCGGCGAAGCTAATGCACATCCAGAACTTTTGGCATTTATTGAGAAGGGTGAAACTTTCAAAATGCCAAAGTTGCTGCACCACTTGTTCCACGATCGCATTAACATGGAATTTGCGGAAGCTTGTATGCGGGCGATGCTGTGGCATAGAGGGATGGGTGGGCAATTTGACCCTTACCTAGACTCAGAAGAATACAAAGCCAACGCTGACAGGGCAATTAAAGCTTATTTCCAAGGCAACCCCGTCATGCTGGGACTGTACAAGCTGTTCCCAGATATGTTTTTGGAACAGTGTCGCCAGATGTCATACTACGCTAATCTGGGCTTATTCTGGGAAGTTATGGCCCCGGTATTCTTTGAAATGTCCGACCGCTATGACGAAGGCACGATTACCAGCGTCCCAGAGGCGATGAGTTTCTTAGTTAATGGTATATTTGCGATCGCAGGTCGTCCCATTTACCATCACGTTTATATTCGTGGTGAATGCTACGAAATTATCCCCAAATCCAAGGGTTTCATGTGGCTATATGAAGCCGCATTACCCTATGTAGAAGCAGTTTTCTACCGCACTGCACCCTTCCGAGGGACAAAATCTTATAATGCTCAAGCGCGTCAAGTACCGGAAGATCAGAAAGACTTTCACTATGGTATTCTTTACGCTGATGTATTTCCAGTGGGTACTGCTGGCATTCCCCCAACATTATTAATGCAAGATATGCAGCATTTTTTGCCACCATATCTTGTTGATTACTACAGCCAACATTGCCGAGGTGAAGAAGATATGTTGATTCAGTTGGGAGTTAGTTTTCAACGGTCAATGTACTGTGTCACTTCTGCGGTAATTCAAGCCTTGCGAACTGCACTTTTATATCCATTAGATGACCCAAATCCCAAGCATTTACAAGCCAATCGAGATTTTTTTGAAATGCAGCTAAATCGTTTTACTCGACCCGACTACAATATTCGTGATGCTGCACGTTTGGGGAGTATTCAAAAGCAAGATTATAGATAAGAGATCCTCCCAATCCCCCTTAAAAAGGGGGCTTTTTTTACTAATAGTGGATTTACAGTTTCTCTTGATAATATCTGTGGAATAGATTAAAATCACGCCCTTAAGAAATTAAACATTCAAATCCCCCCCTTTTTAAGTGGGGTTATATCATGTCCGCTTGATTGCTTATTAAACCCGAAGAACCCCACCCCGCCAAAGCTATGCTTTGTCTCCCCTCCCGAAGAGCGGGGAGGGGATTAAGGGGTGGGGTGCAATGACTATGGGAATCACAACGAATTACCCGGACATGATATTAGGGGGGATCTTCACCCGTATCCACAAATGTCTAGACAAAAAAGCTTACTCCACCCAGATTTTCACTTACCCTACAACCCGAAACTTGTGGAAAGGGCAAAGGAGCTACGAAAAAACATGACCCCAGCAGAGAAAAAGCTGTGGAACAACTACTTAAAAAACTTGAAATTTAGATTTTTAAGGCAAAGACCAATTCATAACTTTATTGTTGATTTTTTCTGTGCAAACTTGAAATTAGTGATTGAGGTTTATGGTGATAGCCATTTCACACATGAAGGTAAAGATTATGATGCAGAAAGAACAGCGATACTAGAAGGTTATAGACTAAAGGTGATAAGATTCACCAATGATGATGTTTTAAACAATTTTGAAGGTGTGTGTCAACAGATAGAGGAAGTTATCACTTTTACTAACAGTTAGTTGAGATCCGAATGGCACTAAGTTAAGATATAACCCTTGCCCTGACTGGTTCCTAGCCTGAAGGCTGGGAACCCATCCTGGGAGGCTCCGCCTCCTCTTTCTTGACGAGAGGCAGAGCCTCTTGGAATACATTCCCAGCCTCCAGGCTGGGAACGAGCAACACAAGGCTTTGGGCTTATCTTAGTGCCATTCAGTTGAGATCCCTCCAACCCCCTTTAAAAAGCAATACGCTTAGTATTAGTGATATTTTGCCCCGGAAGATCCCCCCAACCCCCCTTTTTAAGGGGGGCTTAATTCAAAAAGGCTTGCTCTTATCCCCCCCTTTTTAAGGGGGGCTAGGGGGGATATTATTGCTACCCAATCTCCAATTATTATTAACTGGATAATACTCCTGCAATACTCGTCAATTCCATAATTTTCTCAAACTGAAAATCATGAGCTAAATTCTTGATAAAAGTTCGCAGCGCAGGATTTTTTGAAGGGATTTGCTCAATCAATTCTAAAATCAGGTCATCACTGCATTGGGCTGCGGCAGTGTATACCTGTTTCACCCATTCAGGCGACATTTCAGATAATAGAATCACTAAATCCGTAAGCGTCAACATTGATTCTATTTCCTGCTGGTTTGCGTTTGCTATCTGATAGCTTTCTTCTTGATAAATATATTGAACTCCTAAATATTCGTTCAATTTTTCTAGTAATATTTCCTCACGGAAAGGCTTGTTAATATAATCATCACAACCCGCTTTGATCATTGCCTCTCGCTGTTCCTCAAAGGCATTAGCAGTTAAGGCAATGATAATAGTCTTGCGATTTGGCATTTGGGGTCGCACCTTTGGTGTGCTTCCAGCGCAACTGAGATTTGGGATTGAGCTTTCTTCTCTAGCTTTAATAATTGTTGTGGCTTCATAGCCGTCCATAATCGGCATCCGCATATCCATTAAAATTAGGTGTGGTTGCCATGTCTGCCAAAGTGCGATCGCTTCGGTGCCATTTGTTGCTTCCTGGACTGCAAAGCCGATAGATGTCAGAATTTTCACTAGCACTAAACGGCTGTCTGTGGCGTCATCAACCACCAAGATCCGGTATTCGCTTTGATCAGGCGCTAAACTAATAACTTGGCGTCTAATTTGCTTTATCTGGATCTCGCTGGCTGCGGCTAGACCAATTTGAATATCAAAGGCAAATTTACTTCCCTTGCCAATAATGCTGGAGACGCTAATATCTCCCCCCATTAATTGCACGTATTTGCGGCTAATTGCTAAACCTAGTCCTGTTCCCTGTTGCGATTTCCTTCCGGTTTCAGTTTGCCCAAAAGCTTGAAACAGCAAATCAATTTCTTGTGGGGCAATACCGCGACCAGTGTCTTGTACCTCAAAGATTAGGGATTGGGCATTAATTATTTTCTTCTGCTCCTCTGCTTGTTCCCCATCCCCCACCCCTACATACAGCATCACCCTCCCAGTATCGGTAAATTTGATTGCATTTCCCAAGAGGTTAAGCAACACTTGACGCAGTTTACTTTCGTCAGCTTGGACGTACTGGGGGAGGTAAGACGTATATTCAAAGACCAATTCTAATCCTTTGGAGGTGGCGCGGAAGCGCAACATCTCTTCGAGGTTTTCTAAGAGGCGAATTAAGTCAAAACTATTGAGATTTAATGTTATTCTCCCAGCTTCGATTTTAGACATTTCCAAAATGTCGTTGATTAAGTTGAGGAGATGTTCGCCAGCACGATTGATGATTGCTAGATTTTGCTGATGTTCAGTAGATAAAGCATGATCATGACTCATGACTTGGGTAAAACCGAGGATGGCGTTGAGTGGGGTACGCAGTTCGTGGCTCATGTTGGCGAGGAATTCGCTTTTGGCGCGGTTGGCAGCATCAGCTATAATCACAGCTTCTTGCAATGCTTGTGACTGCCTTTGAGTTTGTGCCAGCAATTGTGCCTGCTGTAAAGCAACACCCAACTGATTACCAATTTGAACTACGATGTTAATTTCTCCTGGTTTCCATTGGCGGGGATCGGAATTTTGATAACTCGCCAGTAATCCCCAAAGCTGACTACCATATAAAATGGGGACAATAATGTAGGCTTTAGCCTGAAAGCGCTCTAAGAGGTTGATATAAGAAGGATGAAAACCAGCGTTGTAAATGTCTGGGACACAGCGGAAACTTGCACCTTGAGTTGCTTGCACATAAGGATCTTCCACCTGGCTATCCGCGCTATCCAAAATTTTAGCTAGGCAACGGTCGTCTTGTAAGACACCTTCTGTGAGATGAGGGTCATTGTTGTGTTCTTCTATCAGAGAAATCCAACCATTACCCACCGACTCGGAGACAAATTCGCCACTCCAGTGGGGATTGAAACGATAGACAACAACCCGATCGCAGTTGAGTACTTGCCGTAATTCTTGGGTTGTAGCTGCAAATATAGTCTCTAAATCCAGTGTTTGGCGCATCCTTTGAATCACTTGGGCGATCGCTCTTTCCCGTTCTGCACTCTCACGCAAGGCTTCTTCTGCCAATTTTCTCTCGGTAATATCTGTAATTGTACCGATGTAACCTTTAATTTCTCCATGATCGCCAATTTCGGGCAATGCTTGAGCAATTACCCAGACAACTGCCCCATCCTGATGTAAGAAGCGATACTCGCAATTGGATGGAACTTTCCCGGCGGCTGCTTCATACCATAAACTCAACACGCGATCGCGGTCTTCTGGATGTAAAGCATTTGTCCAACCTTTCCCCAGAGACTCTTGTAATGAAAGTCCGGTAATCTGAGTGCAGCGCTGATTTAAATAGAACCAATTGCCATCTATATCTGCGTTAAATATACAAACTGGTGAAGCTTCTGCTAAAAGTTGATATCGCTGCCTACCTGACTGCAAAGCCAGTTCTGCCAGTTTAGCATCGTTGATGTCTGCCCAATAACCAACATATTCTATAGCGTTCCCAACTTCGTCACGGATTAACCTCATCTTTTCGTAAAACCAGTGATAAGTTCCGTCAGCGTGTAGCCACCGATATTCGTAGGAGCTGTACTCCCGTTCAACAAGTTCTTTAAATTTTCCCAAGATGAGTTCAACATCTTCTGGATGGACGTGATGGAGCCAGAAACTGGGATTTTCGATAAATTCCCGCGCTTCGTACCCAACCATTGCCTTAACGTTCTGACTAATAAAGGTAGTGCTAAAATCTCCTAAGGTTTTTTTGCTGCTATAAATAACCACAGGGCTAGATGTAAGCAGATATTGTAGCCGTTCGTTGGCTAAACGCAGTTCTTGTTCGACACGTTTGCGATAACTAATTTCTACTAAAACTGTTCCCACACCAGAGGGGCGATCGTCCTCACCAGGAATCGGAAAATAAGAAGCTAAGAAGTGGCGGATAATATCTGGTTGTTTAATTGATGCGCCGCTTAATTCTTGATTGAGAATGGGTTGACCAGTCAACAGAACCTGTTGATAGATTGGTTCCACTAGGGGGGCGATGTGGGGTAAGACTTCATGGATGGTTTTGCCAATATGATCTTGTTGAGGTAGTCCATTAATCTCCGCCAGCAGTTGGTTGATTTGCACAAACCGCAGCTGGTTATCTACAATGTTCATGCCGACAGGAGCACTGCTAAAAAAGGCATTGAGGCGAGCTTCTCTGAGTGCTAGTTCTTGTTCTAGGGTTTTGCGCTGAATCAACCCACCTAACTGAGCAGCAACAGCACTAACTAGCAAGAGCAAACGTCTATCTACCAATACTGAGCCACGTTTAAAAAACACTAAAACAGCTAATACTTGGTTCCCAGCCAGTATGGGAACACCAAAACCAGCTTTTAATCCTACTTTGGCAGCTTGTTGCGATCGCAAAAAAATTGGCTGTGTAACTTGAGAAACATCTTCTATCCATTCTGGTTCCTGGCTTTGCCAAACTCTTCCTGGTAGTCCAACTCCCAGAGCAAATTTCAGAGTTTGGCTTTGGCGGCAGAATTCTTCTAAACTGCTTTCCTCACCGTACCAGCGCAGACTGTGTTCTAAAGTACCATCTTCATTAGATATCCATGCTTCACCAAAATCCCAGCCAATGGTATGACAAATTAAGCGCAAGACCACTACTAAAGCGCTATTAACATCACTGGTGCTAGTGATAGCTTGGGTTGTCAACAACAGCAAACGGCTTTCATTTTCTGCCTGCTTGCGTTCAGTAATGTCTTTCGCTGTGCCCAGTACGTACCATTGCCCATCAATCTCGATCATTTCCGCACTAAACAGTGTCGTCCTGATTTCTCCTGTTGAAGTGCAGACATCAATCTCATAGTTGCGGATAGCTTTAGTTTGTTGCAGCGTCTGGGCGAGGAAATTATATTCTTCTGGATTCGCCCAAATATTCAATTCTTGCTCGGTGCGGTCAATAACCTGAGAACGAGAATAACCAAAAAACCGACAAAAGCTGTCGTTAACTTCGACATAGCGGTTGTTGGGAACAGTAATTAAGGCAATTGGATCGGGAGATGACCGAAAAGCTGATGCTAACTTTTCTTCAGAAGCCCGTCGTGCTGTTTCTGCGCGTTGGCGTTCTTTTGCCTCCAACACTAAAGATACTAAATTGCCCAGAGAGCGAGCGAAATTTTGGTCTTCTAGCGTCCAATGATGAGTAACTCCCACTGCCTCCAGACATAAAACTCCTACGGTCTTACCCTCCAGCCTAATGGGTGTATGGAGTATAGAGGTAATGCTTAATCTTGAGTAAAATGCAGAAAATTCTCTAGTTCTGGGATCAGTATGGGCATCATCTGCGGCGATTGGTTGGTCTTGCTGCAAAGCTGCAAAATAAGCTGGATAGTCTGCTACTATCAAGGAAAATCCTTCGCTATGTTGATTGCGACTGGCCTCAAATCGGTCAAAACACCGGATTTTCGTGCCTGTTTTGTCATACAGCCAAACACTGGTTCGTTCCACCCCAATATTTTTGACAGCTGTTTCTGTGATTTTACTCAAAGCTGTTTTCAAGTCACCCTGATAAAGCGTCTGATTTTGTGCCAGTTGGGTTAGCACTAGGTTATGATTGCGGAGCTTAATCGCACTTTCTTGGAGTAATTTTTCTGCTCCTCGACGCTGTGTAATATTACTAGCAGTGCCTGTCATGCCTACAACTAGACTCTCTTCGTTGCGTAAGGCGATCGCATTAAACATTAGATAAAGTAAAGTACCATCTTTAGCTATACAGGTCGTTTCATGCTGGAAGATCGACTTTCCCTGAAAAACACGCTCAAAGGCTACTTTATCTTTAGCAACTTGTGTAGGCGAGATGAAATCAGTCAAGGCACGCCCGATCATTTCCTGGGGTTCGTAGCCATAAATCTGCTTGACTGCCGGGTTGACAAAGGTAATTAGTCCATCAATATCCACCGACCAGATCATATCCTGGGATGTCTCAACTAGGTGGCGATACTGACTTTCACTCTTCTTCAGAGCGGCTTTGGCGTAGCCATCGCTTTGGTAAACTTCTCTACAAAAGGCTTTGCCAAGGCTAACGGGAATTTCTTTAAAAATTTCTTCTATTTGTTTGTTCCGAATATTTAACTCAATAGCAACCCGTTGACGCTCTTTAATCTCCTCTTGTAGTTGGGCATTTTGTTCTTTTAACTGTTTTTTCAGCCCTTGAAGAGTGAGTTGATTTTGTATGCGTAATAAAACTTCTTTAGTTTGGAATGGTTGAGTAATATAGTCAATATCGCCTAAATCAAAGACGTTTATTTTTTCAGACAATTCATCTAAAACACCGAAAAAAATTATTGGAATATCTTGAGTTTTCTGGTTAGCTTTCAAATGTTGACAAACTTCATAACCATCCATCTGTGACATGAGAACATCTAGCAAAATCAAATCAGGGGGAGAAGCTAGCGCCGTATTGATTGCCACTTGTCCAGAAAGGACACTTTGTACCTGATAACCTTGGTGTTGAAGGATGTCTGATAAAAAATGTAAATTCTCTAGCTTATCATCAACTAATAAAATTTTTATTTTTTGAGCATCCATATCAGTTACTAAGTTAATTGTCAATCAGGAATAAATTATTGAATCAAACCGAACATAAATCAGAAGGCAAAACTCTGTTACAAGATTGTAAATAAAATTATCGTCGCTTACCAGCATACTTCAGCGTAAGGTGTAGAGTATTGGTATCAAAAAGAAAGAGCAGTGCGATCTTCTCCCTACAGCCCTTCTCCTAAAGGAGACGCTCTTGCGAACGGGCATCCTACGGCGGGCGCTAGCCTCTCCCATAAAGGCTATGCAATACCCGAATCTTTTTTAACATAAGTGTAAGGCAAACGCGGAGGGGATAACAGAAATAAATCACGGAATATGATTGACAAAACAGACGGAAAATGTAGTAGGAGGGCATGGCGCGATCGCCTAGCGTGTCGGAGGCAATCGTTAACTAGTAACATTAGATGGAGAATCTGAATGTAAAAGTTAGTATTTACGCATCATACATAAGTACTCAGGACTTACGCAAACAATAGCCGAAACACTTATTTTCAGGTAGGGGCAATTCATGAATTGCCCCTACAGCGTGTAGGTTTGCGTAAGTCCTAGTACTATACAAAATTTGGGCTTTTGATCCATATATAACACCCAACACAGTAAATATACGACTAAATCAGCGTTGTGAGCAGCGCTTGCAACGGATATTTTGGGTAATACACATTAGGATTAGTTTGTACACTGCCTAATAGCCCTTTCAAGGTGACTCCAAAAATCTCTTTTTTCTCTCTGTGTTCTCTGCGCCTCTGCGGTTTAAAAGTAATTTTTTTAACCACATAAACACAGATAACACACAGGTAAGAGATTAAAAAGGGATCTGTTGAAGATGAGTTAATCCAAGGTGTTCGGTGTACCTTGTTAGCGCTCTTTTATTACTCTGAAAAAATCAAATATTTGTAGGTTGGGTTGAACATTCGTGAAACCCCAACAAAATCAATAATTTTTGACTTGGGTTTCGTTCCTCAACCCAACCTACCCCTAGATTTATAGAAACTAGTGACAACATAGGTTTCTGATTTTTATCTGGTGAGAGTCATAGAAGAGGGTTAGTGCAGGGCTAGATCAGAAAATGAAAATGTACTCTCAACGACTCTGTTTAGAACCACTAGAACCGGATCATGCCGAACTGCTTTTTGATGGATTACAGAGTACGAGTATATACGACTTTATCGAAGATATGCCGCCAGAAAGCGTTGAATCGCTTCGCGATCGCTACATGGTGTTGGCACGTCGTCAATCACCAGATGGAACGGAGATTTGGTTGAATTGGGCTGTCTACTCTCTTATAGAGAAATGCTATGTTGGATATATTCAAGCAACAATTACTGGAGATAATAGTGCAATCCTGGGATATGTGTTTTTCCCTAATTTCTGGGGAAAAGGTTATGCACGTGAAGCGGTGAATTGTATGATTAATTTTTTAGTTAAGACATACCAAAATATTTATTTTTGCGCTTACGTTGATGTAGGAAATCATCGTTCTATTGCTTTATTACATAATCTAGGATTTGTCCGCTCGACATTTTTTCAAAATATTCAGTCTAACCAAGATGAATTTAACTACGAAGTAGAGTACCGAAAACGGTGATGTTTTGAAAACACGCTTTTTTCGATGTCCTGATCAAGCCAGACGAAACACCCAGTATTGGCATTATCTCTTTATGTTTGTATCCACATAGCAGCATTTTGACTGCTATTGCTCGGATGATTTCATGCTTGTCTTGATTATTTTTGATAAAATCTTCCAATGATTGCATCCACATTGCTACACCTTATATTTTTGTAGCAAACATAACTTTTATCCTACTTCAGTATTTTCTCACGAATGATTCAGGATTGCTAGAAAAGCTGGCAACAGTAACACACAACTCAATATTACATTCCAACAAAGCGTTCAAACTGCTTGAGAAGATGTTCTATTCTCTCATTCAATAGTTCCTATATTTCTGTATTAGGAAAATTTTGATAGAAACCCCAGCTAAACTAATCGGCTGGGGTTTTTGTCGTTTAACTCCTAAAAAAAATGGATAGCCTAATTGAGATGTTCTTACTCTTGGCTATATTGATCGAATGAGGCTTGAGCAAAATGTTGGAAAAAGTTTGAGTAAAATTTTGTAGCCTACTCGCAACTTCAGATATTTGCCCAATGGCAGTAAATTAAGCCAGAGGGTGCTATTCCTCTTGCACATCAACCCAGATACTGCCTTCTTCCACACGAATAGGAAACACTGGGAGTGTCTTTGGTTGTGAAACCAACGAGAGTACTTTACCTACACCAGGGGGCCAGGAACACCAGTCTTTTACCTCACCAGTCCGCAAGTCAAAAGCACTGTGATGGAAGGAACAAACAATTGCCCCACTTTCAGTGATTTTCCCACTTTTCAGCGGTAATTTTAAGTGAGGACAGGTGTTATCTACAGCATAAAGCTGATTTTCGTGATTCAAAAGCAGAATTTTCCGGTTGCCTACTTTCACCACTTCTCGCGCACCTGGGGAAAGTGCTTCAACTGCAAGAACTTTAGTCCAGCTCATTAGGTTCTCCTTTCCTAATAGATCTGCTTTCAGTTTCCCGCAATTGTGACCAGTGCGATCGCCTTTCAATACTGGGAGTGGGGAACGATAAAGTCAGTAGATCACAAACTTTTCCTAAAAGAGCGATGTCTAAGACATGCTCCCTCTACGAGAGGCGACGCTGGTGAGATGCCAAAACTATAAAATCTTACATCAAAATACTATCTTGTTACTGAATAAACTGATTTTTGGGTAAACTAAAAAGAGCACTTCCTATCCTGGCATCATAGGGCTTGTAGCTTATAACAGACAATTTTCAGGGATATAAAAAATGATTAAGACAAGTTACGAATTTGACCAGTCTATCCTCCCCGCAGGATCTTCATTAAAAACTAATATTTTGCTACGTTTTCGGGCTGACATAGCTGAATCTCCCCGACGTAACCTTAACCTTTCTCTTGTAATTGACCGTTCAGGCTCTATGGCAGGCGCCCCCTTGCATCACGCACTCAAAGCCGCTGAGTCTGTGGTAGATCAACTTGAGCCAGATGACATTCTCTCAGTAGTTGTTTACGACGATGAAGTAGACAGCGTTGTGCCACCCCAAGCTGTGACTAACAAAGCCACACTGAAAAATTCTATCCGCAAGGTTAGAGCAGGGGGTATTACCAACTTATCGGGGGGATGGCTCAAAGGCTGTGAACATGTGAAGACGCGACTTGATCCGCAAAAAATCAACCGTGTTCTCCTGCTTACCGATGGTCACGCCAATATGGGCATTCAAGACCCCAAGATACTCACAGCGACATCGGGGCAAAAAGCTGAGGAAGGCATTACCACAACTACGTTAGGTTTTGCTCAGGGTTTCAATGAAGACCTGCTGATTGGTATGGCAAGGGCCGCCACGGGCAACTTCTACTTCATTCAGAGCATCGACGAAGCAACTGAAGTGTTTAGTATTGAGCTAGACAGTCTCAGAGCAGTAGTGGGACAGAATCTATTGGTGACACTTGAGTTGGCTGATGGTGTTAGTCTTGTTGATACCTTAAGTCTTGCTAAAGTTAGCCAGAATAACGCTGGTCAAACTGTCCTCACCTTGGGAGAGCTTTACGAAGGCGAAGACAAACTTCTCGGATTAAGTCTGGTGATATCAAGCGCTCAAGTTGGCGAGTTACCTGTGATGAAACTGCATTACAGCGCCGATGTTGTGCAAAATGATCTGATTCAAAGTGTGTCAGGGACAACAGATATTATTGCCAAAGTTGGCACCGTTGAGGAAGCAGCTTTTGCCTCTACAAGCCATATCATTCTTGAACTGAGTCGCCTCACGATCGCTAAGGCCAAAGAGACTGGTCTTAATCTAGCTGAACATGGCAAGCATCAGGAAGCTGAACAAACCCTCCGGGCGCTTGTAAAAGATTTGCGCGATAAAGGGTTGAATGAGAATTTTGAAATTGCTGAAGAGATCGATCAGCTTGAGTATTTCGCGGGTCGGATCGCCCAAAAAGCTCTAGGCAATGCCGGACGTAAAGAGATGCGGGATCAGTCTTACCAGACGATGACGCGCAATCGCAGCGATCTGGTGGGTCGCGGTGTCACTGCTGGCGATGAAGTCTACGCGATGCCGATTGTCAAAGAAGTCGGTTCAGGTGTTGAATTGCACTGCGTTCGGGAAGGGGGAAAACTGCGCGTCAAAGTCATCTCCGAAGGCTACGATTCAACCAAGAACATCCAGTTTCCTCGGGCCATTCGGGCCGAGGGAGCACGCTATGTTGTTGAAGGGCTGGAACTCTCAAGCGAAGGCACTTTCTACCGTGTACGTGGCAATATCAACCGTTTTGCTCAACTTGGTGAAGCAGATATCTTCGTTGCCCCTAGACAATCGAATCTAACTAACACAGGCAAAGCCTCCAAAGGCCCTGCCAGTGCTGCCGATCTTCCCACAACTGACAGTGTAGGGGACAGCATTTTAGTTCAGTGTGTCAAAGATGGCAGCAAGCTCCGTGCTAGGGTGGTTTCCGACGGATATGAACCGGATTGGAATATGCGTTTTCCGCGATCGGTTCGCGAGGAAGGAATGCTTTACCTCGTTGATGAGGTCAAAACAGCACCTGATGGAAAATCCTATATTGCGTGTGGTGAAATTAAGCGATTTGTCCAACCTACTACTAATGTGTCAAGTTGAAATTGATGGGTAGACATACGCTTGGGTTAAGGCTTGATCCTCCCTAACCCTCCTTAAAAAGGAGGGAATTAGAGCAAGCCTTGCTCTTAAAGCAGCGGTGAGTGTCAAGCCTCGATCGCAGGGTTATAATCATCTGGGTTATTAAAACCTGCAATCCAGGCGGCTGCCTGATGGCAATTTCGCATATCAGGGGGAACGCGCAAGACATGAATATGTCCTGTAGATGGACAAGTAACTTTCAAAATCATAAGCGGCTCGTCATCCTCAAAAGGAATGTAGACTAGTTGACGTTCTCCACCCGCGTCTCGATCGCGATCGCGGATCAACCCTCCCACTTGCTGCAAAAATGTCTCGTATCCCAGACGCTCAATCAGCACGCGACGCAACTCAACATTCTCTATATTGAGGATATCCTGCCCCGTTAGAGACTGGGATTCAAAGGCAATGCGATCGTTCACCTGCACACCTCGCCAGCGCCAGACAAAACCATGTCCCGCAGCTAGACTGGTAATCCCACTTCCGGCCAACTCGATCCAATAAGTGACGTGGAGTCCTTGGGGAAGGGTAGTGAGGTTTACACAGTCGCTGATATCGATACTTTCACAGGTGAGATTTTCAGGTAGATTGTAAAGATCCAACGCACCGCTTAAATCCAGATGACCCAAAACGCGCATACCATCCCAGGCGCGATGCTCAAGGATGAGTTTTCGAGCATGTTCAGCCGATACAGGCTCGTGGCTTTCGTTTGGACGCTGCAAAACTTGTTTATTCGGCACACGTCCCTTCGACATGAACTTGAGCATTAGTCCATCACCTCCACGTAAGTATCAGGGCGATATTCACGTTGTCTCCAGACGCGGTAAAGCCCTTGGGGTAATTCAATCGCCCGATGTTCTTCATGAACTAAAGTCGCACTTGGTTCTTTAACCTCAAGAAAAAGGTCACTACCATGTACCCACAACTGAACAGCATGGGATTGCTGAATGCGATGGCTGTGTCCTGTGATTTCACCATGAGCCAGAGTAGCACCTACACGCCTCTGAGCACCGACAGGTAAGGTAACAATACGTCTGATCAAAACGTCGCCATGTCTGTAGAGAATAGTAGCTTGGTTAGCTTGGGAGTTATTGCTGTGGTTAGACATCTTTTCATTATAACTAGGACTTACGCATCATGCATACATATGTACTATACTATTTTTGGGCTTTTGAGCCATGTTTAACACTCAACACAGTAAATATGCGACAAAATCAACGCCCTAGTCTCAAACCTCTTTCCATAAGCATCTGAGGTTCGATATTCTCAACTTTAGGTATCGCTTCTAACTGAGGAATGCCAGCGATCGCATCAGCAATATTACCTGATTGGGCCCGCAACCAAGCGGCGTGAGGTGCATAGCCAAGGCTTTGCGCTATTTCGTAACCCGCTCGATTTATTACCTCGCGCTGGGACTCCACATCAACGCCTTCAGCAAAGCGGATGAAAACCAGTCCAGTTGGTACTGCTAGGGAACCATTGGATTGTAGTGTGTAAATTGGACTTAGTGTCCTCTGTTCTGATTGATTGGGTTCGCCTGGAAAAACTGCGATCGCACCGTCGTTAAGTTGTAAAATTGCTCCTGATGCCACGCTGCTGCGTTGATTGTAATGTATTGCATAGTATCCAGGCTTACGAGTGTAGAATATAGCAGTGCGTAGGCGTAGCCCGCCGTTGGCATCGCTGCTAACGCGAATTTGTTCAGGATACTCAGAAAAGTAGTCTTTTTGAAATCTCACTTCAGCAATCAGGGGTAAAGAGTACACCTGTAGAAAATACTCAGCCGGAAAATAAAACATCTTTCTCAAGTTCTAATGATGTTATAGCGTTTTTCAGTGGTATGGAATACAAATCTTTCATCGGGATGGAAGCTATACGCCCCTATTAATAATGAAGATTTTTAAAGTAACCTGACTTTAAATTCCTCTTTTGTAGAAAGACGAATCGAAGGCTTGTATAAATTTAGTACAGCATTTGATTAATTCGTAGCAAATTAAATTTGGCAATACCCTACAATCCCAATGCATTCTTATGCATTGTTAATACGTCAGCTTATATTGTGAATGCGTTGGCTTGCATTGTGAATGCGTCGGCTTGCATTGTGAATGCGTCGGCTGACATTGTGAATGTGTCGGCTTGCATTAAAAAGACTACGCTTTTACGCAAAACTGTACTTATAGAGATTACATTCTGTTTAAGCTGTATCTTTTTAATGCCGTAATACACAGATAACACATGAAATAAGAAGCTTCTATAAACTAAACGTAAGCGCAAAGCGCCCGCTACGGGAACACAACACATGATGCGGTTTTTCCCATCCCAATGTCCCAGACCCAATTTTCAAGACATTTAATATCCCAGGAGATTAAACTATGGTTCAGGTTCGCTATGGTGGACAGAACGGACAACAGTATGAACTTGCTATCAGTAACGAACATGTTGTAGTGCGTACCGAAAGCCGCAGTACTCTTGTCGGTGCAAGACCCTTTGAAGTCGCATCTATGTCACCCACAGCTCGTAGCATTCTCAATCAATTCGAGTTAGTAACGCGATTTCGGCAAGCGGGTGTAGAAATTCTGCGAACGAAAGTTTCGACTCAGGGTGTCGCTTTGCGCGATCACGCCCGTGAAATTCTCAACAAAGAGTCTGAAGTCGAATTTGCCGGACGTGTTCTTGTCGATCCAGTATCCAAACAACCTGTAGTCTACACCGAAAACCTCTTCGTTAAATTCGATAACGAAGAAGAGTCAAGGGTCTGTCAAAGGGTCTTAGGACGTTATGGCTTAACAATTAAACGCCAACTTGAATATGCACGAAATGCTTACTTTGTCAGTGCGCCGGCAAATACTGGTATAGCCGTCTTTGACATCGCCGAGAGACTTCTGAATGAGGAATCAGTAGAACTGTGCCATCCTGAACTAGCGCGTGAATCACGCCAACGTCAGGTTTTCCCGCAGCAGTGGCACTTAAAGCAAATAACAATTAATGGTAGGGTAATTAAGGCCCATGCCAATGTTGAGGCAGCTTGGAAGTTAAGCGATGGTACAGGGACGATTATTGCAATAATCGACGACGGTGTGGATCTCGATCATGAAGAGTTCCGTTCCTCTGGAAAGATTGTTACCCCGCGTGATGTCACACGTAAAACTAACAATCCCAGACCAGGAAACGACAATAACCACGGGACAGCCTGTGCTGGAGTAGCTTGTGCAAACGGCAACTTTGGTGCATCTGGTGTCGCACCTGGGGCAAAGCTGATGCCGATTCGTTTAGCTTCGGCGTTGGGGTCACAAGACGAAGCAGATGCTTTTATTTGGGCGGCTCAAAATGGTGCTGATGTCATTTCTTGTAGCTGGGGGCCAGCAGACGGTGTTTGGTATGAGCCAAACGATCCTGCACACAACCAGAAAATACCTCTGCCTGACTCCACACGACTTGCCATAGATTTTGCAATCAATAAAGGGCGCAACGGCAAGGGCTGTGTAATTTTATTCGCGGCTGGTAATGGTAACGAAAGTGTGGATAATGATGGCTACGCCAGCTACCAAAAGGTAATTGCTGTAGCAGCTTGTAACGACTTCGGCACGAGAAGCGCTTACAGTGACTTTGGTCAGGCGGTCTGGTGTGCCTTCCCCAGCAACAATGGCGATAGTTCTCAAACCTCTGGCATTTGGACAACCGATCGCTCTGGCGTAGTTGGCTATAATTCGGTTAATCGGAATCTGGGTGACGCCGCAGGCAACTACACGAACGAATTCGGCGGAACTTCCAGTTCTTGTCCAGGTGCAGCTGGTGTGGCAGCCTTGATTATTGCCAGAAACCCAAATCTGCGGTGGGACGAAGTGCGAGACATTATTAAACGCTCCAGCGATCGCATTGATCCATCTGGAGGTAAATATGATGCTAATGGTCGCAGCCCCTTCTACGGTTACGGTCGAATGAATGCCCTCAAAGCTGTAGAATTGGCCAAACCAGATCAAACATCGCCGATTAGCATTTTCAAAGCAGTGCAAGATATCCCAATTAATGACTTGCAGATATCAACATTGTCCTTGGCGATCGCTAATACCAGTCTGATGAAATCCATCAAAGTTAATGTAGACATCGAGCATACTTATATTGGGGATCTTGTAGTTACTCTCCTTCCCCCAGTGCAAATAGGCGTACTTCCAATAATTCTGCACGATCGCCAGGGCGGAGCTACAGATAATATCAAAACAACCTATGACGAGGTAAACACCCTTAAACTTGCTGCCTTTAAAGGTAAAAGTCCTCAAGGAACCTGGACTCTTCAAGTTGCAGATAAAGCTAACGCAGATACAGGAAAAATTCGCAGCTTGACCATTGAAATTGGATTTTAAGCTGCCCAGCAAATTACCCATAAAAGAACCTCACCCCCAACCCCTCCCCGCAAGCGGGGAACTCGGGGCCCCCTCTGGGGATTAGGGGCAGGGAGACAAAGCATAGCTTTGGTGGGGTGGGGTTCCTACTGTATTGCCTTAACTTTGAATCACACCCATAAAGAACCTTACCTCCAACCCCTCCCCGCAAGCGGGGAACTCGGGGCCCCCTCTGGGGATTAGGGGCAGGGAGACAAAGCGTAGCTTTGGCGGGGTGGGGTTCTTACTGTATTGCCTTAACTTTGAGTCACAGCCTCTTTCGCCAAGAACTTCTCTAATTCTGTCAGCGCATCAGCATCAACCTTGGTTTGCATTGGGCAGAACTTAGGCCCACACATTGAACAAAACTCAGCAGTTTTATAGATATCTGCTGGTAAAGTTTCATCGTGATATTCCTTAGCTCTTTCTGGATCGAGTGATAATTCAAACTGACGGTTCCAATCGAAGTTGTAACGCGCCTTGGAAAGTTCATCGTCTCTATCCCTTGCACCAGGGCGATGTCTGGCAATATCAGCCGCATGAGCTGCTATTTTATAGGCAATCAACCCATTCCTGACATCTTCAGCATTTGGTAGACCCAAATGTTCTTTAGGTGTAACATAGCACAGCATTGCAGTACCGTACCATCCAGCCATCGCTGCTCCAATGGCTGAAGTGATGTGGTCATAACCGGGAGCAATGTCTGTTACCAATGGCCCCAAAACATAAAAAGGTGCTTCCGAACACTCTTCCATCTGCTTACGCACGTTAAACTCAATTTGATCCATTGGGACGTGTCCAGGCCCTTCCACCATCACCTGTACATCATCTTCCCAGGCTTTGCGAGTTAGCTGTCCAAGGGTTTTCAACTCAGCTAATTGTGCTTCATCTGAGGCATCATGGGTGCAGCCAGGACGTAAAGAATCTCCTAAACTAAAGGAGACATCATACCTTTTGAAAATCTCAATAATGTCTTGGAAGTGAGTATAAAGTGGGTTTTGTTTGTGGTGATGTAGCATCCACCGCGCCAAAATACCGCCACCGCGAGAGACAATACCAGTGATGCGGTTTCTCACCAAAGGCAAATGCTCAATCAAAATCCCTGCGTGGATAGTTTGATAGTCTACTCCTTGCTGGGCGTGCTTTTCGATGATATGGAGAAAATCATCAGCAGTCAGGTTTTCAATTGTGCCGTGGACGCTTTCTAAAGCTTGGTATACTGGCACCGTACCAATGGGAACAGGTGAAGCTTTAATAATAGCGGTGCGAATTTCATCCAAATTACCGCCGCCTGTGGACAAATCCATCACGGTATCAGCACCGTACTTCACGGACAGATTCAGCTTATCAACTTCTTCTTGAAGATTAGAAGAGTTGGGGGAAGCGCCGATATTAGCATTTACCTTACATTTAGAGGCGATGCCAATAGCCATCGGCTCTAGGTTAGTGTGATTAATATTCGCCGGGATAATCATTCGTCCCCGCGCTACTTCGTCACGAATGAGATCAGCGGGAAGGTTTTCCCGTTGGGCGACGTAGTGCATTTCTTCGGTGATAACACCTTGGCGGGCGTAGTGCATTTGAGATACATTACCCTGCCCACGCCGTTTAGCAACCCATTCTGTCCGCATATTGTAATTCCTCGATAAACAGCTTCCCTCCGCTGGTATTACCCAGACTCAGGTGTTAAGGGTGTGATCTCAGCCTGGTTATATAGGCACCCCTAGCATGGATGTAGTGTACCACCTTGGTTATGTCTGGGAGCAAGGGTGTTAAAAATTTATGCTGTTTTTCGGAGTCTAGCGATGTCTACGACGGGCTGCGCCTACGCTGTTTCTGTTGAATTCTAATATCGCCTTGTGGATTTCTTCTGGAGTCATGGATGCGGGATAAGTCGCAGAGGGAGGTTTTGCCGTCAAACGATCCGCAAATGCGTAAAAAGCCTCTTGATCGTCTCGATGTTCATAGACATAGGCGCGTAATTCTGCTTCACTCATAGCATCAAAGTTTGGTTTTGTCATAGATATTCCCAGTTGCCATCACGACTAATCAGAATTTCTATATTTTTATAGTAATTTAATGGAGCCAAAGCCATAGTCTGTTAATTTTGCATAGTTTACAGCCGGAGGCATCACTGAGGTTTATGGCTATTGGCGTGCAAAAATCTTAGGATTTCTCAAGCTGTAACTCGAATATTAGTAGAAATAGATTGTTCGCAATACTTTCTAATTAGGGCTTGGGCATTTTCTCGGCGGTTTCCTGTAAATAAATTACATACTACTTCTTCAGATTGAGAGTAAAGATGTAATAATCCAAAGTCT
Organism: Nostoc sp.; assembly: GCF_036917655.1. Lineage (GTDB taxonomy): Bacteria > Cyanobacteriota > Cyanobacteriia > Cyanobacteriales > Nostocaceae > Nostoc. The sequence continues at coordinate 212,191 of NZ_JBALCY010000065.1, read as the reverse complement.
TTCACCCGTGAATAAAGTAAGGGAACTTCTGCAAGAGAGAGTAAAGTTGCCTTTTTGCGATCGCGCTCTCTTGCTTCAGGATAATCATGATATGAAGATTGAAAATCCACTACTAAACAAGGTTTATAGTCAGAATTAGTGATCGGAGCATCTACACTGGAGCTAAAGAAAAACTTTCTTAGTTCGATATCAAGGTTGTTATCTAGTTCACAAAATTGGCATAAGCTAACCTGTGTATGAATTTTATAATTTTCATCTACACAGGTTTGCAAAAACTCTAGCATCCTTTCTTCATAAGGATTAACAAGTATTTTTATTTTTACAGACATTACTGTTTCTCCATTAATATTTTTGCAAAGCAACCAAAAAATTCTTCTAAAACTTCTCTTGAACTAATACACACTTGCCATGTGTAAGGGAAAAGTTTATCTTCCTCTATAACTAAATAACTATTTATGCTTCCCAATTCTTCAATTTTAAATTCTTTAGGTGACATTGATATAATGTCACCCCAGCTTGTGCCCTCATGATCGACGTAACTATAATAAGAATTCAATGAAAATCTCCCTCTAATTTCACCATTTAAAATTTTCGGATAGTGAGATTGCATTGCTTTTAAAAATATATCTTCTTTACTAGGTAAAACCCAAAATGTACCTAAAATATTCGTCGTGTAATGTTCAAAATGATCTCCACAATCTATTAAATCACCTTCAGTCTCACAAGTAAGTTCCAAAATATCTGGCTGTAATACATTTTTAGGAATAGAAATACATAGCCCCTCCTTTCGCTGGGCTAAAACAAGCTGATAACGTTTAGCGCCTTTTCCAGGATTTTTAAGTCGATATCCTATGTACTGAGATGTACGGTTCTCCTCAAACTTGTCATAAAAACCAAGTTTCTCCAGCATACTGATAGCTAAAGACATTAAATCTTCCCCGCCTTCAATCACCTGGATATTTGTTGAAATCAAACGGGGAACGCCGTTTTCTACCTCAAAACGCTGGATAACATCATATATAATTTTTGACATGAATTAATTCCCAAAAACCTTGGCTAAGGTTCATGGGAACAGTCTAACGCTTATTCTTAAATAATCCAATAGTCTTAGCTAAGATTTTTAGATTTTCTGGAAAGTGCTAATTTTCCCCATAGCTTGATGACTATACTAAAGGCGATCGCACCCCTCACGCCCTTCAAGCAAAAGCTTTTAACTACCAGTTACTATGGAGCGATCGCCTTGACTTTGCACGTTGGCTCATCTACTGTTGAGTTGTGCGAATTGTACCTGAGTAAAATAAACCTCTAAGAGGTTTTACTACACAAAACCGTCCCTCTCCGAATCGGAGAGGGACAGACTTGAACGAAAATTCAAGGCAGGGAGAGATTTGTCAAACTCACGTTACTGTTAGCTAAGTACAGATTTTTCAGCAACTAGGCACGGCTACTTTCGTGTGTTTGTTAACGTAGTCCACAAATAATTGCTTTAGCCGGGGACTAACACCAGCGTGTTCAAAGAATCCAAAACCCAGATTCTTAGCTTTTGCTAAGGTTTCCTCTGGTGTTAATCCTTCCTGGATAGCGATACTTAAGAGCGCAATTCCAGTCGATCGCATCCCGGCTGCACAATGCACAACTGCTGGTTTAGGGATTTGTTCTAGGATCGTCAGGATTTTGGTAATCGCTTCTTCATTCAAATTTTTTAAATCCACCTTGAGTGGAACATTCGTATAATGCAGCCCCAATGCTTCCGCTACTTTTTGCTCATCCTTGGAAAATCCTAGCTCATCAGGCGATCGCAGATTTAGAACTGACTTAAAACCTTCTTGAATAGCTTGCTCAAGCTGTTTTGGTATAACTTGTCCTGTTGTTGTCAAGTTTTCGTTAATCTGTATGGCGTTGATCACATTCACTCCTTTTCACTTTTTAATGGCTTCCAGCTTGGTAAATAGTCGAATCAGCAAGCTTTAAGAAGATATTCAAATAAGCACCGCAAAATTAGCCAAATATCAAAAGATATTACTTGATTACTTCAAAAAACAGATTTTGAAGTTGGTTATTTTATTGCTTTATCTATAATATACGGTTTGTCGATAGATTTAGTGTTGATTAGAGCTTATTATAGTTTTTGCTGATAAAATTACCGTATCTTATATTTCAGGAGTTGTCATCGATCGAATTACAGGCGGCGGTGTGTCCCCAAACTTCCCTTGCGGCTGTACTTGCTCGCGTTACAGATGCGAGTCACAATCTTTAGGAAATCAGACGGGAGATTGTCCAGCGAGTTGTGACTCAATTCTCAACTGCTAATATCAATGAAGAGTGCTGAGTGCTGAGTTAAAAGACCACCCACAAGGGGCCTTGCTCGTACCAAGTACATAAGTGCTGAGTAGTTTTTTACTTGACTCAACTCAGGACTCAGCACTAAGTGTTGTAAAGTAGTTGAGAATTTGGCTAATTGATCTGTTGCGATGTCTACGACGGGCGATGACGCTCTCTACGAGACCAAGGCGTAGCTTGCTTCCCCGTAGGGGTACGCTATCGGCGTCGCAACTAAAATTTCTTATAACCAAAGTTGATATCTTTGGATCAGAAAGTCAAACAGGCATATAATCTGAATGCCAGCCTTGAATCTATGAGTGCTAACGAAATATCTCTTAGACTTGCCCAGGAAACAGATGCGTGGGTACTGAGTGCAATTCATATTGCTGCTATTAAAGCTCTGCCTGCAACTTTATACACCCAAAAAGAACTTTTAGCTTGGCGTAATTACCGCGACAAACCTGATGGTTCAAATATCTTGAAGAGTATGAAAGTGGAAACTTTCTGGGTTGCGATCGAGGGAGATGTTGTTATCGGTTTTGCTAGTTTTATTGTTGATGAACTCATCGGACTATATGTTCATCCTAAATATCAAGGTAAAGGGATTGGACGTGCTTTAGTTCAACATTTTTGCGACGAAGCAATTGATCAACGTATAGATAAGGTAATTACAACTGCTAGCCTTTATGCTGAAGGGTTTTATTTACGACTGGGATTTACTGCCATTCAAAGAGCAGCTCATTATTTAAGAAGTGGGGTAGTTGTCCCAGTTACTAAAATGAGTAAAACATTAGCTATCGTACCAAAAGAAATTTGAGCCGATACAAGATTTTCAATAACTTTAAAAATGCTGCTATCAAAATTATTTTTCCTCAAGTTGCGACAACTTTTTACATATAACCTATGATGTAAGTAAGTACTTGCCAGCATAAATGAATAAAACCATCCGTTCATCAACTCTCACCCGTACACGTTTGATAGAAGCCGCCTCGCAGGTATTTGCTAGTTTAGGTGTTCAAGGAGCAACTACCCGTGAAATAGCTCGTGTTGCTGGTGTGAATGAGGTGACTTTATTTCGCCACTTTGCTAGCAAAGAACAACTTCTGGGAGCAGTAATTAAAAATGCCTCGGCACTCCAGACAGAAGCGCTTGCACACCCCGAAGCGTGGACGCAGGATCTAAAAATTGATTTAAGACATTATGCCCATCTTTACAATACTATGCTAGAGGCACAGGAAGACTTAATTCGTACCTTCATTGGAGAAGCCAAACGTCATCCAGAGGCAGCCAAACAAGTCATTCAAGAAGCTGCCAAGCCGTTAGGGGAAAAACTGATAGCTTACCTGCAATCGAGTCAGAAACGAGGCACCGTTATAGCAGACCTTGATCCATTTCCAGCAGTCGATATGTTTACAGGAATGCTGTTAGCTGGAATGCTATGCCGCAGTGCAAAATTCAATCAAGGTAACTATAGCTGTGAGGATTATATCGAAACCTGTGTAGATATTTTTGTGCGCGGTATCAGTGCCACTCCCCTCTCAGTCGTCAATACGGCTGTAAGCTATAAGCCAAATCAGATAATTTATGGCAACAGCAGTGATTAGGAGTAGTTGAAATTAGCGTAGATGCGTAGCAGTGATGGGATAGAAATGATCTATGAAAGCTAAAAAGATAAGTTATTTCTGGGCGACTCGCTACCAAAGCTTTAAGAAGCAACAGCTTTAGCGATCGCTGCTCAAACTCGTTTTTTCTATAAATACTCAGTGATTCTTTTCAGGGATAATTCTTTTCTATAATTTCAAATCTAGATTTTTCTAGTATCAGTTTAATTATTCAATTAGAGGTTCACAACAGTTATTCTGAAGTAGTAATTTGAGTAGAGCCGCCACTAACTAAAAGGGCTTGTTGTTTTGCCAGCACTTGTTTACGTAACAAGAGTAATTGTCTATCTTTAATGCCTTCTGCGATTAATCCATCGACAGTTTTCATGAGATAATCAGCGCAGGAACCCAATTTTCCCGATGCGGTGGCAATACTATTAACAGTGGTTGGTAATGGTATCTGATGAGCGTACCTGGGATGTTGGCGATTGGCAACAAAGGCGATCGCCCGGAATTCCTGTGTACCATCAAATACCTTTACCCAACGAGCAACGTAGACACCAGCCAACATCTCTCGTCGCCAAATAAGCAATAATTCGGATGGTACATCGGCAGCAGCTATTCGATAAACAATACCACGACAGCTACCGCCCCGATCAAGTCCTAAGAGTAATCCGGGATTCTCTGGAGTCCCCCGACCAAGGATCATCCATGTACAGAAGCACCGATGCCAACCATAAATGATCCCAGCACGGCGCTCGACATATGTGATTAGGGGATTCCAAATTAGCGAACCGTAGGCAAATATCCAGATATCAGAATTTGGTGGTTGCTGTTGTAGTGTATTATCGAGCGATCGCTGTAACTCATCTTCGCTCAGGGTAGTTAGCTTTATTCCAGAGTGGGATGCTTCTAATAGTCTCGTCTGTTCATTTCCGGCTTCGAGGTCGCTACGACTGAGTGACATAATGTAGATTATTTCCTTTTCTGTAAATCTTCAGTAATTTCACTATTTCCTACTAAAGCTGTCGGTAAAAAAACGGAGTTAGGACTTATCTCTGCAAGCTGGAGAACTGGTTTGTTTACTTGGCCCTAATGGTGCGGGTAAATATACATTACTGCGATCGCTTGCTAAAATGCAACCACCCATAGCAGGTGAAGTGCGACTCTTAAGCGAAAACATATATCATTTAAAACCGCAATAATTCCGGCGAACTTGGTAAATGAAGCGATAAACCTGCCAACAAGTGCAAGAAAAGCCAAGGTGAGTTGAATAGAAGTGATAATATAGGTGAGTAAGTCTGCAATCAAGATCACGTTCATTTCTCCAACCATGAATAGGGGCAGTAGCGAAACGAATCGGAAATCTGTACTACCATAGTAAGTGAGTGTTACAAATAATTTCACTGTTTTGGTAATCACATTGAAGCACGTTAAAGTGAGCAATTGGAGTTAGGATGGATTTATATGCGCTTGCCAATCGCAATTAGTGCTATTTTAGTGGCGTCTTTGGGTTTGAGTGCACCTGTAATATCTCAACCTCCTATACAGGTAGCCCAAAAACCAGCGTCTACTAGTTTCGCCTTGGAACAATTTAAGATTAATTACCGATTATGGAGACGGCAAAGAATCTCTAATTATCGCTATGAATTCACTAGAAGTTGCAATTGTTTACCCAAAGCCACAGAACCAGTGATTATTGAAGTACGTAACGGTGTCACAACTTCTATCACTTCTAAAGAGACTGGTCAACCAGTAGATGGACAATTGTTTCAAAAATACAATACTATTCCTAAACTCTTTAATATCATTAGAAATGCGCTCATTCGGAAAGCGGCAAATTTGACTGGACAATATTATCCGAGAATCGGCTACCCAACTCAAATTAACATTGATTATGATAGTCGAATAGCTGATGATGAAATCTTCTTCACAATTAAGAATCTGCAAGAAATCAAGTAAATATAGCTAATGAGAGCATTCATAATAGTAGAGAGTTATTGACTTATAGCAAAAGGCTACTTAAGTCATTTTTTATCTAAAACTTGAAGCAGGAAAATCAAAAATATCTAAGTCAACGAACGGCTTTCAAGGTATCGTAAAGTAGCTTGTAGCGCTTAAACCCTGCTTCATACAAAGGATTTGCCTGCGGCTCTACCACATTACTATCCGGCGCGTAGATATTGAGTGCAGCTTCTAAATTGGGGTAGGCACCAATCCCCACCATTGCCAAAATAGCAGCTCCGTAAGCAGCTCCTTCTTCGGCTTTGGGAGCAATGAGTTTTGTTTGCAAAACATCCGCCAAAATTTGTAACCAGATGTGGGAGCGTGCGCCTCCACCCGTTGCTAAAAGTTGATCAACGGGAGCGATCGCACTGATGACTTCTAAGGCTGATCGCAAGCTAAATGCAACCCCCTCCAGAACAGCACGAGTTATATCTGCCTGCGTATGAGCTAATGACAAATTCACTAAAGCACCACGAGTATCTGGATCGAGATGGGGACTGCGTTCTCCTGAGAGGTGGGGCAGAAATAGAACACCACGGGCACTAGGCTGCGATCGCTCTGCCATATCCATGAGATCGGTGTAGGATATATGCGGTGCAAATGTATCTCGATACCAACGCAGAGAACCACCTGCCGCCAGCGTCACTCCCAGCAGATGATAGCCACCATCCACATGACAGAACAAATGCACCCGACCTTCTGGATCGGGAATTGGGCGATCGCACGGTGCAAAGATAACTCCTGATGTGCCAATACTCAAACTACCCCGCTTTAGGTTGCTTGATGAGATACCCAAACCGATGGCTGCTGCGGCATTGTCACCTCCGCCTGCGACTACAGGTAATCCCACAGGTAATCCCACACGGGCAGCTATTTCTGATTTTAACCGTCCAGCGATCGCGGTAGATTCGATTACCGGGGGGAACAACGTTGGCTTAATATCGAGTGCATGGAGAATATCTGTATCCCATTGCCGATTCGCCAGATTCAGACAGCCGACACCAGACGCATCAGATGGTTCTGTTACTGGTTCGCCAGTTAGCACATATCCCAGATAATCTTTTGGTAAAAGAATCTGCCACAGTCGAGCATAGGCTTGTGGTTCTTCAGTCCGCAACCATAGGAGCTTCGGGAGTTGAAACCCTGTAATTGCCGGATTTCCACTGCGCTGGATCAACTCATGACGGGGAATCGTGGCTTCAATCTCAACAACAGCTTTACTTGTGCGCTGGTCATTCCACAAAATTGCCGGTCTAATTGCTTTGCCTTGGGCGTCGAGAGGAACCATGCCATGCATTTGTCCAGACAAACCGAGGGCAATTGCTTGGTGTCCGTTTAGCTGTTGAGTAACATCAAACAGAGCATCCAAACTTGCTTCGACCCAATCCGACGAATTCTGTTCCGTCCAGCCGGGTTGTGGAGTTAACAGGGGATAACTTCTCATTGCCTGAGCGATAATTTGCCCTTGTAAGTCAACTGCGATCGCCCGTACTCCTCCTGTACCCAAGTCTAAGCCAACTACGATGTCAGTCAATTGCCCCTCCTAAATTATCAATGCGTAAGTCTTATTCCTGTTGCGTTGGTCGGATCAAAATTTCATTCACATTGACGTGAGGCGGTTGAGTAACAGCATAGGCGATCGCCCGTGCAATATCTTCCGGTTGCAGCGGAGTGATGGCTTTGAACCGGGCTTCGAGCGCCTGTTTCGCAGCGGGATCGGTGATGTTGTCGATAAATTCGGTGGCAACCAGACCGGGTTCAATAATGGTGACGCGAATATTGTGTTTGTGAACTTCCTGCCGCAGAGCTTCTGAAATTGCATTCACGCCCCATTTGGTGGCGTTGTACACACCCATGCCCGCCCGTGCAGTCCGTCCGGCAACGGATGAAAGATTGACCACATGCCCAACGCCCTGTGTTTTGAAAATAGGCAAAACCGCATGAGTCGCATACAGCAATCCCAAAACGTTGAGGTCGAACTGTCGCCGCCACTCTGCTGGATTACCATCCTCAATCGTTCCCAATGCTGCAATGCCCGCATTATTCACAAGAATATCGATTCGTCCCAAAGTTGTGTTCACCTTTTGCACCAGATCATTAACTTGGGTTTCATCGCTGACATCCGTGACAATCGGTAAAGCCTTTCCACCAACCGCTTCAATTTTTTGTGCAACTTCGTTCAATAGCTCGATTCGACGAGCTGCGATCGCCACGTGTGCGCCTTCTTCTGCAAGAGCGATCGCCGTCGCCGCCCCTATTCCCGAAGATGCACCTGTAATAATTGCCACCTTTGCGTCTAATTTGCCTGCCATCATTTGCTCCTGATAATTTTCTGATACTTGATGATTGAACTCACTCTCTAGTAACTGTAGCCCATCACTACCAGCTTCAGCCGAGCACCACTGACTGCGCTTTCTTTCTGATGGTTCCATACCTGCGTACAGAGGACAAGAGATAGACTTTTCATACATTTGTGCTTTTGTCAATGCGAATTTCCAAGACGGAAATGAAACTTCCACCTTGGAAATTCGCAGCTTTCATCAGGTTAATTTTTCTCTAAGAATCGAGCTAATGTTTCTTTAGCTCCAAACTCATACAATTTGCGTAAATGGTTCGCAACTGCATCGGCAAAAGGCGACTGCGATAAATCGCCAAAAATCTCAGTCAGGTTGAGCAATGGTTTGGCATTGGAACCACTAGAATGAGCTAGTTGAGTTAAAGTACGTGCTATTGGGTCATCAATGGGAATGGCATTACCTTGGTCATCAAGTCCATTCAGGTAACGCAACCAAGCAGCAACCGTTAAGCTCATGTAATCAATCGCCACATTTTTGCGTAGTGCGTCACGGACTGAGCCTAAAACAAATTTTGGCATTTTGGCGGAGCTATTCAGGCAAAGACGCGGCAGTTGATCGCGAATCTTGGGATTAGCAAAGCGTTCAATTAAGGTTTTTTTGTAATTATCTAAATCAATTCCCGGTACAGGTTGGAGTGTGGGCGTAACTTCTGCCATTAAATTATCGACAGCTTGCCTAATCAATGGATCTGCCATAACCTCATAAACGTAAGTGTAGCCTGCCAAAGTGCCGAGATAGCCAATCAACAAATGACTGGCGTTGAGCAGCCGGATTTTCATCATCTCGTAGGGATGAACATCGCTAGTCATCTGCACGCCAACTGATTCCCAATCTGGTCTACCTGCGCTGAAATTGTCTTCGACTACCCACTGAAGGAACGGTTCGGCAACAACTGGAAAGGCATCATCAATGTTAAACTGTTCCGCCACCATTTTGATATCTGCTGGGGTTGTGGCGGGCGTAATGCGATCGACCATACAGTTGGGAAAGGCAACCTGTTCAGCCACCCAACGTCCCAATTCCGGGTTCTGCATTTGGGCAAATGCAGTTAACATTTTGCGGGCAATGTTGCCGTTACCTTGCAAGTTGTCGCACGATAACACGGTAAACGGTGCTATTCCCTGTTGACGGCGGCGATTAAGGGCTGCTGTCAAAAAGCCATATACTCCAATTGGCTGATCGGGATGCTGCAAATCGTACTGAATCGTCGGGTGATTGGCATCGAATTCACCGCTGCCTTCAATATAGTAGTAGCCTCCTTCGGTAATGGTGAGGGTGACGATGCGGCATTTGGGATCTGCTAAGGTGTCAATCACAGCTTGGCGGTTATCTGGGGCAAACAGATATTCGGTAATTGCCCCAATCACACGAGCGCGATCGCCTGATGGTGATTTTTCAATTAAGGTATATAAACAATCTTGCGACTTCAGTGCATCCCGCATCCTTTTGTCAAATTCTAGTAGCCCAACTCCGCAAATTCCCCATTCACTGCCGGAATTTTGATGAAAGTAATTATCCAGGTATAATGCTTGATGTGTCCGATGGAACCCACCCACACCGATATGGACAATACCGTTAGTAATTTGATGGCGATGGTAATTGGGTACGCGAACGTTATTTCTTAAACCAGACAGAGATGCTTCATTCAGCTTGATTGCTGAGTCTGTGCTGATATTGCTGTTCATGGGATTCATTCAGGGTTAGGTGGTGACGATTAACTTTGGGAATGGCTTCACCGTTTTGATCGAACAAATGGCAAAACTCACCGTTAATGTAAATAGGAACATAATCGTGCATTCTGGCGGGATTATCTCCATCTGTTTGCACAACTATGGTTTCGGCACCTGCAATCTTGATGTAGAGATAGGTTTCTGTGCCCAATCGTTCTACGACTAATACTTCACCATTCACGCTTGGGTTATTGCGATCGAGCTAATTTCCTCAAGTCCAGCAATCATGCGGAGTAAGGTTGATTTTCCGCAACCGGAGGGGCCGACGAAGACAACAAACTCGCGATCGCTAACATCGAGATTTATGCCTTTGATAATCTCTGTGTCGGCATATGTTTTATGGATATCTCTTAAAGCAACTGTTGACATAAAATGTTTCCATTAATGGGTTTAAGTTTTTTTCTCACGCACAGACGCAGAGAGCGTTAACCTATTTGACGGCACCAAAGGTTAGACCTCGGACTAATTGCCGTTGACTCAGCCAACCAAAGATGAGAATAGGTGCGATCGCCAGTGTTGATGCTGCCGAAAGTTTTGCCCAAAATAATCCTTGAGGGCTGGAAAATGAAGCAATAAAGGCTGTGAGTGGTGCGGCATCGGCTGTTGTCAAGTTCAAGCTCCAAAATGCTTCGTTCCATGACAAAATAATCGAAAGCAATGGAGTGGATGCAATTCCGGGTACTGCCAATGGCAATAAAACATGCACAAGTTCTTGCTGTGTGGTTGCTCCATCCATGCGATCGGCTTCGAGAATTTCTTTAGGAACTTCCTTGAAGAAGCTGTAAATCATCCAGACGACGATTGGCAAATTAATCAGGGTATAATGGAACTTTCCCCATAGAATGGCACGGCATAGAGTTTGCCATTGTTGGAAAGCCCTTCTCGTATGGGTTTAAGCAGATACATTTACGTCGTAGTTTGCGCCTAGTTGATCCAAGGGTGTCAACCAATCCCGCCTAGCCCAGATTGGTGTTTCATAAGAACCGATCGTCATGACATCAAACTGCCCACCAAGGCTTGCAACATCTGTAGTTGTGCGTTGGCGCAACACATTTTCTTCCAGCACAACCCAGCGAAGTTGAATATCAGGATTAGCTGACTCAAATTTGCGAGAAAGCCCTTGCATAACCACCATATCGCCATTATTAACAGTGGCGATCGTCAGTCTAGTTTTCTCTGCGGCAAGCAATCGCGGTGAACAAGCATATAGAAGTTGCACCAGCATCACTCCAGCGAGAAATGCAACCAGCACTTTAGCGAAGCGGGGGATACGCATCGCATGACTCCTTTAAAGTAAAAAAACCGAACAAAATAAATTTTTGATTTTATGCTCTATTTTTGGGCAAAAGCTCAATAATAGAAATCATACCAATCTCATTTCCATCACAGGCATTTGCAACAATTCTTCAATTAATCCCAAGATTCACACAGCCCGAATATAGAAGGCGATTCAATCCGGTTCGGATAACGATCCTCCCGCCTGTGGCGACCCCCTTAAAAAGGGGGTAAAGAAGGAAAATAGCCCCCCTTTTTAAGGGGGGTTGGGGGGATCTTCGCTCGATAAACAAGCTAACCGAACCGTATTGGAAGGCGATTCCCAATCTAAAATCCAAAATCCAAAATGGTATAAGAGGTTGAAAATTATGACGGCAAAAGCAACCTATCAGTTTGCAGGTAAGACCATCCTGATTACGGGTGGTGCGGGAGATATTGGCAAGGCAACTGCACACCGTTTTGCTGCTAATGGGGCAGGAATAGCCCTGCTAGATTTGAATGAACCGAAGATGGCAGATGTGGCTCAGGAACTAAAAGGTTACAACGTTCCAGTCAGTACATTTTGCTGTGATGTTACAGCTAGTGATGATGTTGCCAAAGCTTTTACTGGCGCTGTAAAGCAGCTTGGGCGGATCGACTATGTATTTAATAATGCGGGTTATCAAGGAGTGTTTGCTAAAACAGACGAGTATCCTGAGGATGACTTTCAAAAGGTGATCAACATTAACGTTGTCGGCGTTTTCCACGTTCTCAAGGCGGCTGCACAGCAATTACGCGATGCCGGTGGAGGTGCGATCGTCAACATGGCGAGTTATGCAGGGGTGGTTGGGCCGCCAAATATGTTGGCATACGCCGCTTCCAAGTTTGCGGTGATTGGAATTACTCAGACGGCAGCGAAAGATTTGGCTCCTTACGGCATTCGGGTGAATGCGCTCTCCCCGGCATTGATCGGCCCTGGTTTTATGTGGACGCGGCAAACAGAATTGCAAGCAGCAGTAGGGTCGCAATACTTTGATGCCAATCCCAAGGTGGTTGAGCAACAGATGATCAATTCAGTGCCAATGCGGCGTTTGGGAAGTTTGGAAGAGGTGGCGAATGGGGTAGCGTTTCTGATGAGCGAAGAGGCAAGCTACATTACTGGGTTTAACTTGGAGGTTACTGGGGGAGGATAGAAATTTAAAGACATTTGAGCAAAAAGTATTTCTTTAGGCATATATTCAAAAAGGCAATCATTGCTTTGGTAGGTATTTGGTCAAGAGAGAATCTGGGTCAGAGCTTGGTTTGATTAATATGTATGATGTTATCAATCACACAAGAGGGTGTGGTGATAGGATTAATTAAATTTTGAGCCAATTCAACACAACGAATGGTAAGCACAACCCCAGGACAGAAGATTCCTATTGATAAACTCCAAGCGACTCTAGCTTCCCTAGAAAAGCTAGAACAGAAGGATAAAGAAGAACTATCACTCCCAGAGAGCGTTTACTTTCTGCGAGATCAGCTTAAATCGGCTCTGAAGAAAGGTTATAGCTATCTAGACCTTTCTGAGATCCTAAAAATTCAAGAAATAAAAGTTTCGGCAGCGACATTCAAGCAATACTTAACTGAGATTGAGAAAGAAAAACGTTCTCGCAAAATCCGGGTTAAAGCAAAACCAGTTTTATCTGCTGAGAATTCGACTCAGATTTCAACAGAATCATCAGTTACGCTACAATCCGCCTCAGAAACTGAAGACTCTCTTGTTCTTGAGACTTTTTTAGAAAAGCCAACTCCAGAGATTCAAGTTCAGCAAGAATCAAAGGATAAGATAAAGGCATCTCAAAAAACTACCAAAACTACCAGGTGGCAACTGCCAAAAAGTTCTAAGCTTGGGAAAGATGTATCAGACGAGTTTAATAACTATTAGAGGTGGCTGTAATGCCGACGATTCATTTGGTGGATGGTGAAAAAGGCGGGGTAGGAAAGTCTCTCTTTACTAGGACAATGATTCAGTATTGTCTGGATAAGAAAATCCCGTTTGTACCAGTGGAGACAGATAGGTCGAATCCAGATGTAGCAGGGGTGTATAAGGAGATATGTAAGTATGCTGTGTTTAGTGAGAATGAACGACAGGCAGATAAGGCAGATAGAATATTTGAGTGGGCGATAGAGAAGCCAGTAATTGTGAATTTAGCCGCACAATCGCATAGAGCAGTACAAGGGTGGATTGACTCTAATCAATTACTTGAACTAGGGAGTTCGCAGGGAGTGATGTTTTGCAAATGGTTTGTATCAACAGGAGGATACGACAGCATCAACCTGTTTGCTCAGTCAGTAAATACCTACGGTGAGAAAATCCCTCATATTCTGGTGAGGAATTTAGGACTGTGTGATGATTGGGAGCATATAGAGTCAGACTCAAACTTTCAGAAAATAATAAATAAATATAAGATAAAAGTTATAGATTTTCCGAAGTTAGCATATAAAGAAAGAAACATAATTGACCAAAATCGCCTGACGTTTGCAGAGGCGAGAGAGTCTAAAGAATTGGGGATAATTGGGAGACAGAGAGTAATGAATTTTCTAAAGCTTGCTTATGGTGCTTTTGAGAGAGTAGGTATCTGGTATGAAAAAGTTGAATAGCTTTGCCCTAGAGGGCTTAATCATTCTGGCTGCGGCGGCTTTACACTAGGCGCTGTTGGGGAGAAATGCAACATTCGCCTTTGGTGCATCTAGAGAAGGCAATTATTTTTTATCAGGAGGAATTGTTTAATCTGCTGTCAAACAGATCGGTAAGCGTTCTTCAATAGCGTTAAGCTAGAAGAAGTCCATTTTAATATTAGTGATGCCTAATATTCAAGAACACGTAAACACTCTCGTTACGAAATTTGTTCCGGGTTATAGATTTCTTCGTTTACAAGAACTTACAATTGATAAAAATAATTCCCTCCAAACAGAAATTAATAGTAAATCAATTAAAGTTCTCAGTTGGAATATTGCTAAACAAAACTATAATAAAACTTGGGTAAAAGATTTTTCAAAAATAATTGAAACTTATCAACCAAACCTCATCTTTCTACAAGAATTTTCCCTAATGTTAGAAGCAGATAAATGGGGGAAATGGCTGAGGATGAATTGGAATTTTGCTCCTAATTTTATAGATATTCATCATCAAACCTATTCGGGGATTTTCACAGCAGCTACAATCAGTCCAATCACCAAGAAAGTTATAACTACTAAGCATTATGAGCCGATTGTTAGAACTCCTAAAATTTCTTTAATTACTGAGTATCTGCTATCTGAGCAAAGCACAACTCTCCTGACAATCAATAGTCATCTGATCAATTTTGTAGATTTAAATAAATTTAAAATACAACTAAATGAATTAGAGATAGCGTTATCTACACATCGGGGGCCACTAATATTTTCAGGAGATTTCAATACTTGGAGTCGAAAAAGAGCAGTTATCCTCAATGAAGTAACAACTCAATTAGGATTAACGCCTGTGATTTTCGCACCTCATGAGAAGGAGAAAATTAAACGCTTCCTGTTATCACCCCCTTTAGATCATATCTTTTATCGAGATATCAGTGTGAAGAAAGCCAGTGCTAAAGTGCTAGACCAAATTTGTTCATCCGATCACAAGCCATTGCTGGCAGAATTTACTTATATCAATACTCAAAAAAATTAAGATGCTTGTAGATGCTGGTGTTCTAGCTATTTTTAGCACAGCTACAGTTGTTGTTCATCTCGTGGGAGTTGCACATGCAGCCCATGCAGTGATGAATGTGCGTTCTTCCCAAGGGGCAATTGCCTGGAGCATTTCTCTAATTACCTTCCCCTGGCTAGCTATTCCGTTGTATTGGATTTTAGGAAGAACTAAATTTCATGGATATGCTGAAACACTGCGTTCAGTCTATGCACAACACTACAAGCTTGTTCATCCGACTTATAGTGAAGTTATTAAATTTCAGGTTGCGCCACCAGATAATCTAGCCGAGTTGCAACCATTAGCAGAGGCTTTGACAGAAGTTTCTTTCACATCAGGTAATGCTGCCGAATTACTGATTGATGGTAAGCAAACCTATGAAGCGATGCTGAAAAAGATTGCATCGGCGACAAATTATATTCTGTTGCAATCCTATACTGTTAACGATGACCAAGCAGGTAATGAGTTTAAAAAAGCATTGATTGCTAAAGCCAAGCAAGGAATAAACATTTACTTTCTCTACGATGAAATTGGTTCAAAGAAACTATCTCGCCCTTATATCCAGTCTCTACAACAGCATGGAATTGCAGTAAGTGCATTTAACACCACCCAAGGTCACGGTAATCGGCTCCAATTTAATTTTCGCAATCATCGGAAAATTCTGGTGGTGGATGGAGAAATAGCATTTGTAGGTGGACTGAATATTGGTGACGAATATTTAGGAAAAAATCCTCGCTTGAGTCCTTGGCGCGACACCCACATGATGCTCGAAGGCCCAACTGTCCAAAGCCTACAAAACTCCTTTGTGCGAGATTGGTATTGGGCGACTCGAAAACTTCTCGAAGTTAACTGGCAGGTAAAAATTAATCGGGAAACTAATCAAACTGCATTCATTCTTCCTACAGGCCCCGCAGATCCGCTACCAGCTTGTAAGCTTTTTTTCGTCGAACTAATTAATCAAGCTCAAACTCACCTCTGGATTGCTAGTCCATACTTCGTGCCAGATGAGGCAACATTGTCAGCCTTAAAACTGGCTGCAATGCGAGGTGTAGATGTGCGAATTCTCTTACCAAATCGACCTGATCACTTATTTGTTTATTTATGTTCCTTCTCTTACTACACCGAAATGGAAAGAATCGGGATCAGGTTGTATCGTTACAAAAATGGGTTTATGCACCAGAAAGTTATAGTCATTGATGAAAAGATAGCAGGGGTAGGAACTGTTAACTTAGATAATCGCTCTTTTTCCCTCAACTTTGAAGTTATGGGTTTTGTTACTGAGCCTCGGTTTATCCAAAGTGTGAAAAAGATGTTAGAGGATGATTTAGCTGTCTGTGTTGCTGTTGATCTTGATGAGTACGATAAAAAACCTTTTTGGTTCAAGTTAGCTGTGAGAGTCTCTCGATTGCTGACTCCTTTACTTTAATCACTAATAATTGCTCCTACCTCTAATGTATACTAACTGGCTGTGGTGCATGAGTAACAGAGCTAGCCTTCATGGGTGTAGAATGTTCAGAGGCTTGAAGATCAGTTACTTCAAGAGAGCGAATCAACTCTCGAATGACATCAGTTGCTGGTCTGCCTGTGATTGCACAATATCGTTCAAGTCTTTCGCTCTCAGTTGATGCGAGATTTATCGTCATTCGTTTGACAGCCCATTTTTTGTTCATGACTTGCTCTATTAATCAAAATTAAGAAATTAAACTTACAAAGCACTCTGACAATGGTTGATAAATAACAGTGCAGTCAAATATTAACCACAGCATACTTGCTTTGCCGTAAGACTATTCTAGACATAACTCTGTCAGGGCATTTACGTATAATCAAAAACTTCACCAATAAATCACTTATATGAATTTCAGATTCAGATGAACAGCTTCTGGATACAGAGTTTGTCAGCGATTACCAAACTAAACTGTCCAGTCTAGTTATTGCATCAACCCTGACCCAAGTGATAGAAGTAGAGCCACAGCACAAAAATTTCCTGAATATTTTGGAGGAGATTAGGAAGCTGAACGTTTATCAGGTAGTTAGCGATCGCAAAAGAGCCATTTTTGCACATCTTCATCATTGCTCCCGGAGTGGACATATTGGAGACATCTCCAGCTACAAAGAGGTTGAGTCCGGGAGGGAAGTATTGGTAACTTCCATTAAGTTTAAGCCAGCACCATTAATTGCGAATAGTGCGTAACTACCACTAGCATGGTTGTGGGTGGCAACAGGAGTTAAACTTTGCAGTGTAGGTAATGCCATATTACCCTGTAACTCAACACCCAACAGCACAGTACCAGTAGCCGTAGACCGCAGTTCGGAATCCCTGAGACTGAAAGTAAAGCGATCGCTTTCACCCACAGCTAAACTATCACTAGTCGTCTTGCCAGTAAATTGTGCTGCACTACCCAAGTCAGCCAGCACGAGGGATACTTGCGGTATTGTGGAATAAGCATAGACGCGTACTCCTACGGAGAAGCAAGCTACGCGGAGCAGATCGTAGAGAAGCGGCTTGTCGTAAGACACTGTATTCTTATTAAGAACGGCGGATTTCTAGATAACGATGAAGATATTCCGTGATAATCCCATGCAACATCAAATCGCGAGCAGCTTTGAAAGGGCTGTTCGGAGCTAAAGGATGGCGATTTGTAACTATATGATTCCAGTTAGAATCATCAATAATTGTACTGATGTATACGGCAAAATTTTCATCAAATTGTAGTGATAGCACTGCCCGTGTAAATTCATCACTAGTTAAACACAAGGAGTAAAACACTTTAAACAGCTCAATTGTTGATTCCAAGTCAAGAATTTTCCAAGGAGGACGGATGTCAAAATCTATATCTATTTTTACAGGCGTAATGCTATCGTAATTTAGTTTTCGTTGTTTGAGTTGTTCCAACCATTGAGGATTTGCTTGTTGCGCCTGGTGATAGTCAAGGACAAAGTTATAAAGAATCAGGTCATGCTCTAAAAAGGCATTTTTTTTAGCTAAGTCATCAACTGTACGTGGGTAAAGCTGAGATTTTTCTATCATTGGGTCAGGGCCGTTATCAATCAGAAAATTAATAATGCTAGAGCCAAGACAGATATGACGCACAATCAAATAACAAGCTTCTGGTGAGACAAAATGCTGGAGGAAAAATGCAGCAGATTTGTGCATTAAACCATATGCATTAAACTGAAATGGCAGCAAGCGTTTGACAGTGATAATCAGTGCCAACAGTACATTTGCCAGTAGTTTAATAGGAATTAACAGATAGTTGCGAGTCCAAACTTGTAAGTCCCGAATCATGCAAGCTTTTGCAAGTGGATCAACAGCAATCGCTGCATCCAAGTAAAGAGAATCCCAAACATTGGGGTCAAGTCGATTATGTGGTTGTGGTGTCCAAGGTTTGGGGTTTTGGGATTCTTGGACTTTTGATAGTTGCTTTTCCTGTATAATTTGTGAAGATAATATCTCTTTCATTACTTAATTTCCTCAAGTTGTAATTGATATAAACGAGCAGTGACTTTACTTGTTTTAACAATGCGCTCTTGGATTTCGGCAGTCATCCAGTCAGCATTAATAATTGACTCAAGTTTGTTAATATGGGATTGATCATTAGCAGCGTGATAAGCTAAAAAAGAAACTTGGTCATCTCGCAAACCCAAAGTTTTCTGAAGTAAGGAAGCCCACTGTGCAGCCAATTGATTTCCTAAACCTTCAATAATGAACATGCTGCCAATCAGGTCAACTGGGTTTTCCCGTGATGCCTGATGGAAAATAAACGCTGATAGCGCTTCCGAGCCAATATTTTTTTGAGCCTCAACAATTTCTTCTAACGCACCCCCAACTGACACATAGTTGCGTTCTAACATCTGATAGTCACGATGCTCATCTTGTGCATGACCAATAAAGGTAGAACGCAACTTAAAATCTGTCATATTCGATGCAGCACGAGCTATCCAACGCGCTCCCTCCACAACTTGAGGACGCAGATTACGTAACAAAGCTTTGTAGTCTTCCAGAGTAAACGCGCCCCGATGCAATTTGCGAACAATCGGCACAGAACGTAACTGGTGTTCAAACTCCAACCAAACTTGTGCTAATTGACGCAGTAAATCAGATGCAACCGAGTTTGGTTGTTCTGCTTGAATGCTGTCGAGAAAAAAATTAACAGATGCAAATTGAATATTTTCTGACTTCTGTACGTTTAGGGAGAGTGACTTAGGGTGTAAGGAGTTAATTTCCTGGGTATAATTACTGTCCTGCACAGAGTCAAATTGTTCTGTTAAATTGCTTTTGGTAACTGTTGATGTTTCTACCACACTCAGCATCATGTAAGCCGTTGTGTAGCGTCCGCTCTCTGGCACAAAACAGAAGATTTTCTGACCTGAGCGCAACTTACCCGAATAAAATAACTCTTCTAGCATTAGGTAGATTGAGGCACAGCCAGTATTACCCCGTGTATAGAGGTTGGTGAACCATTTCTCTTGCGGAATCATACAATCAGCTTTTTGTAAAAGCTCAACTATTTTTCCTCGAAAGAAGTGAGAGGAGTAGTGGCACAAAAGCCAATCAATTTTCTTTGGTTCAACTCTTCGGGACTCAATCAACTTCAACCAACCTTCAACTCCCAATTTGATCACATCATCTATTCCGCGGATATTTTGCCGCAAATTAATACATCCAGTAGCAGCAGCATCAGCATAGGATGGATAATCGATCCAACTTTTTTGACCAGTTTCATCTTCTGTACCAGCATACATGCATAAAGGATAAGCATTAGCATGAGAAACTAGTTCAATCCACTCAATTTTTAAACTAATATTATCAGCTCTCGGCTGATTTTGAATTAAGAACGAGCCAGCACCATCTGAGAGCATCCAGCGAAGAAATTCAGTATCAAAAGGTAATTTTTCTCCTCCATCTTTAAATCGAGATTGGGCTTCAAAGTGAGTGTGTTTAAATAAACGAGAGGCTAGTTCGGATGCTACGGCAACAGCAACCTGCTTTTTTCCCAATTCGACTTGAGATGCTGCATACTTCAATGCCGCGATACCAGCACAACAAACGCCTTGATTTGAAGTAATTTCTAAAGAAGAAAACTCTGGTAATTCGCCATGTACCATACTGCCAAATCCGGGTATCAATAAATCAGACCAGCTAGTAGCACAAGCTAACAAATCAACCGCAGTCGGTTCTAAATTCATCTTCAAGAGTGCATCACGCACAGCATTAGCAGCCATCTGGCTATTAAGATAGGTAGTGTTCTGCTGTCGGTCAAGGGCATAGTAACGTTGTTGAATACCATTACTTTTGAGGATGCGATGTCTGGCTTTAGAAGCCTGTCCGCCTATTTTACCCAGGTAGTCTTCTATCTGATCGTTACTAATCGGTTCACCAGGTAAAAATTTACCGATACTGTTGATATAAGCGCTGTTCATGGTAGGAACTATCTTTTCAATGGTAGATATAGCAATCCTATTTGATATTTTCCCAAACTGCATTAGTATGCAGCTTGGGAAAATCAAATTCTTGGTGATTGGTAAAGAACTTAAACAGCCACTTGACAACAGTAAAAGATTTGCACAAAATCCAAAACTTTCTCAAAAAATTTTGGTCTGTAACCAAACATATTCCGAGCAGATTTTGCTCAGGTGCATTGGGTGCAAATGGCATATACAGCGCTTCCTGCTGTTATGAAGTACAATTTCTCCCCTCCCCGTTACCTCCTGTACCCTTTCAGGACTAAGAACGTACCTCACAATAGCGGGAACTGCTGTAAGTAGTTTGCCACTGCCCCAGGTATCCATTTTATATCGGTTCACCGTCAGCCACGCCGATGAAGTCACCAACCTTGGAGGCAAGTAAATGAGTAGAACTTACCCGCACTTTCTAACCCTTGTCTTAAAGAACAGCCTCAATTCCTTCCACCCTTAGACAACAGCCCTTGACTCCACAGAGTTCGATGTTTGGCGAATATCCTGTAAGGTTGTATCAGTGACTTGTGTTTATAAGTCTATATTATTGGTGACTGACACGGAATTTAAGACGATATTTTGAGCGCTGGCTAGTATTGAGGCTTCATCCCGATTTAACCAAGGAAAGGAAAATGAAATCACGCTCGTCATCGGGTAGAACAAACTGGTAAACACACTCGCGGTTTTCTCTTGAACCAAGCCGGCCCAAATAGTCGAGTGTCAAGTCCACCTTGCCCAATAACTTTTGAGCTTCAGATATGGAAACCCCTAGGTAATTCTTGATAACGTGCCGATGTTGAACAGTCTGCGCTTTCAACTCTTGCATCTTATCGTCATACTAAGTTGCGTTCAGAGGTAGTAAATCTCACCACGGTGTGCTTTTTCTTTAAACGCATCGAGGAAATGTAAGCGATCGCTGTTCATGGCAGTGGCAGTGCATTTACCAGATGGATCGCTCATCTAATTATTCGTGAACTGGATTAATGATCACACCACTTGCAGTTCGGCGATTATTGGCTTGACTATTGTCATAAGCAGCTTGGGAACAAGTTTGTGGTGTGACGCAAATATAGTCATTGCAAGAACTTTTGCTGAATAAATCGCAATGGAGCAAATCAAAAGACCCCAGTGGATTAGGCTGGGAGTATAACTTAAAAGTTAGATATGTCGGGGTTGCTGTCTGAATCTATTGCGTAGTAGATTAACTATTACGCCAACGGTGAGTTATCCAGTCAAAAAGTGTGGGCTAAACATCCTTCACGTAAGAAATCCAAGTGTAGAGCTTATGGAAGCCAACGGATTCGTAAAGCTGCAAAGCACCATTCGGGTTATTAAAATCGACTGACAGCTTTGCCATATCCATACCAGCAGCTTGTAACTGACGCATTCCAGAAAGCAACATTGCACGTCCCAGCCCTATCCGGCGAAAACCACGTCTTGTACCGAGTTCATCAATCGAGCCTTCGTTGTGTCCGTTGCGAGTATTACTCTCTGGATTAATTATGCACTTGCAACAGGCTGCAAAAGTGCCATCAAGAGCGATCGCCACCAGATCCAAATCGGTTCTATATGTGGGGTGACTGCGCAGGTATTTGTAATGTTCGACCGTTAAGTCATGGTGATTCCAGGCGTCGATAAACGACTGGTTATGCATCTCTACCCATGCTTTGGCATCCTGTTGATCTCTAACTTGGCGGAGGGTGAAATTTGCTGGTAACTGTGGTTCTGGGATCGGTTCTTTAAGCGATCGCCTCATTGTCAGCAAGTAACGCTCAGACTTAAAACCACTACTTTCCAGTAGAGCAATACTACCTGCTTTATCATCACGAGCGGATGCACGCAGTTTAACACGCACACCTTGCTCTTGCTGAACCTCGCGCATCCGCTCATCACCCCAGGCGATAATCTGCCTTTCCAAATTACCACTACGGGCGCTAGGGTGGACGCGGCACGAGAGGAAGCCATCTATGACCTCATCTGATGGAGAAATTTCCAAATGACCAATGCCAATTAGCTTACCGTCGGCATCTTCCCACAGACGGATATCACGCGCTTTGTCCAGGGATGGGTGATCAGATGCCTGTTGCAGTTGGGAGACGGATGCCTCTTGGTTCAGTTTATCAACTGCTTCACAAGCCTTTAGCAGGTCAGAAATCGCCTGTAAATCAGTTTCGCCCTGATAAGAGCGGATTGTGAGACTAATCATCAATTCCTCCGAACAGCTTTTATGTTTTAGCCAATTTGTCAGAGGGACTAGGCAAGAAACCTCCGTCTTGCAGTTCCCTTACACTATCCTTAATAGCCTGAATAATGAAATCAAGGTCTTCATCTGTATGGGCTGTGGATAGTGCATGTAATGAAGATCGCAGGTAAACTCCTTTATCGAGAAGGTGATGATACAGTAATAGATTTATCAGTTGCATCTTCTCTAAAGCATCCGAACTAACCGAGGAGACTGAATTTCCAAAACGAACAGAGTTAAATATTGAACCAAAATTCGCAAGTCTGATGGGTATTTCATCAGCTTCAAAGAAAGTATTCAGCGTTTTAACGAACTGCGATGTGCGTTGATTCAACTGTTGCTGAAGAGCAGGTCCTTCAGTCTTAAGACGCTTAAGTACTGCTCGTGCAGCAGCCATAGCTAACGGATGCTTGCAGAAGGTGCCAGAAAAAAATGTCATTTCTGCCTCTGGCTGAGGATAGGATAGATCCCCATAGTTCCACATACCACCGTCGATTCTATCCATGTAGGTAGCTTTACCAGCAATGATACCAATTGGCATGCCGCCACCGACAATTTTTCCATAGGTAGCTATATCCGCTTCAACACCAAACCAAGCCTGCGCGCCACCTAGATGAACCCGGAAGCCAGTAATTATTTCATCAAATATTAAAACTATCCCTGATTCTCTTGTCAATTGCCTCAGTTGCTGGAGAAACTCTTGAGGTTGTAAGTCTGGTCGGCTACTCTGTACTGGTTCAACGATAACAGCTGCTAATTCCTGCTGATGCGCTTTTATGATTTCAAGCGACTGAGGATTCACATAGTCCAGAACTAAAACATCAAGAGCAACATTTGGTGGTACTCCTGGATAACCTGGTACTGAACGTGAGCCGTCTGCTTTCTCTGCTTTAACTAGAGTACTATCAGAATGCCCATGATAAGAGTCTGAAAACCGAACAATCTTATAGCGACCTGTTGCTGCTCGTGCCAAGCGTATTGCTGTCATGACAGCTTCTGTGCCTGTATTACTAAAGGTCACTCGCTCCATCCCCGTTAGTTCACTGACTAACTCAGCAACCTCACCGGCAAGGTCTGATTGTGGTCCGAAGTGTATGCCTTGTTCAAGTCGCTGTTGGAGAGCTTCCTTAATAAAGGGGGGGTTGTGACCAAAGAGATTCACCCCAAACCCCATTACTATGTCTATATATTCATTCCCATCAATATCCCAAACTCTAGAACCCGAAGCGTGCTTACCAATAACGGGATAAACCATCTCTTTTACGAGAGGGTAAAATCCTTCTAAACCTCTTGGGTCAGCCAGAACTGAACGATAGGTTTGCGTGAGTTGTTTTGAGGTTTTTGTGCGCTTGGTGTATCGTGCAATTAAAGTTTCTAAATGTTTCTGTTGACGGTAATTTGGACTTTCTGTTGATATCTGTTCGGGAGATTGCATTGAATTAATCTGCGGCTGATTTTCTTGTAAGTTAGATTCTTTGGTTTTCATAAAATTGTATGTTTATTGACTTGAATGTAAAAAATGGTGATTCACAAAATGAAGGACTTTTCCTACCTCTTTGGCTGTACCCTGGTCTACGTCGTAGTCTGTATAGATAGACCGTAATAATGAATTCACAGGAAATTTATACTGAATATTCAACTTGGTTTACAACAAACAAAGCAGACCATATCAGCCTCTGGAATTAATCCTAAATCCAGTTGTAAATCATAGACAATAACTTCTGTAAAGCCGACATTCTCTAGAGATGACTGGACTTCATCCTTTGAATAGCTCATGAGTGAAAAACTAGTATCTAGGCGTTTCCAGCAATCTCTTTCTCTTAATTGAAATGTCGTTACAAAAACTTGACATTCTTTGCTTTCTGGATGATAAATGTTTTTCATAGCCCAAGCATAGTCATCCTTAATATCGCCTAATACACGATTGTTCAAAGTGGAATTATATGCGTCTTCTAGACGGAGGTCGAATATAAATATACCGTTGCTGTGAAGTGCGCCGTATACATTGTGGAAAGTACCTGTTAATTCTTCTAAATTCCGAATGTGATTGAAACCCAAACCCATTGAAGAAACTGCATGAAAAGTAGGTGGTAATTCAAAGAAGCGTACATCACCAAAAATCAATTTACAATTAGGTGCATTCTGACGAGCATATTGCAACATTCTCTGGGAGCGATCAATTCCAGTCACCTGATAATCTTTATTTAGCAGCCATTGTGACAGTTCCCCTGTGCCACAACAGAGGTCAAGGATATTCGCTTTCTCAGGAATGTAAGGTAATAGTAATTTTTCCAAGGTTGGCAAGGCTATTTTATTGTAACTTGGCCCCAAAGTCTCGTTATATATTCGGGCAAATGGTTCGTCAAATTTGTTATAGCTAGTTGCTGAAGACGAAGACATAAAAGATTTATCCTTGCTTTACGTATTGCTTTGCAACCCTATCATTGCTTTAGCAATGAAAAATGATTTTTTTATCAACTTTTCCAAAGCTACAGCAGAATTCAGAATTCAGGAGTCAGAATTCAGAATTAGAATAGGCTCTTTCTTATTTCATGTAATGTGTGTCTCCTTTCTTCGAGTGTTAGAGCAAACCAACAGCCCCTAGAGTTCTGCCTAGCAACGGAAATTTCACAACTAGTGGAAAAAGATGACCTTTTATTGGATCACGCTCTAAAAAACCTTGACGAACTAGTTCATAACTCCATTCATTCATTGTGTTTATAGCCAAGCCGATTGTGTCTTCGAGGTTTTTTAGATGATGCCACCAATCCGATGGTATGTAGAGCATTTCTTCCTGGTTTAGTATGCATTCGACTGGTTTGGCATTGGCGTAGAGCGGAAACTTTTGTAAGTCCGGGTTAAAGCAGTCAACTTGACCTTCGTACAAATATTTTTCTTGATCTGGTGACAACAATACAACTTGCTTCTGCCCAGAAATCACTGCAACCCATGCGGTATCATGACGGTGATCGCAGTGAAGACCTACCGATGTATTTTTCTGACCTATCTGGATGTCATAGGTATCGTTGATATATTTTTTAAAAATTTCTAATGGTATTTTTCTATACCAATCATTGAAATATATTGGATCTTTGCAATCTTCCCAAAGTTCGGGGTGATCGCCAACATGGAATTCCGATAGGTAAAGCAATCTGTCACAAGTACCACTAGTTATCACATCTATATAATCAGCAATATTCATTGACATGTAAGTTCGACCCCACATCTTAGTTTCAGCCTTATAATCTAATACAAAAGCCTCGAATGAGCCATACTCAGACTTGAAGAAATCCATATTCCACTTCGTCAAGGCTTTCCAATTTTTCATCGCATCAGTGATGATAACAGGCTTTCCAATAGATGCGTACTCTTGAACAAACTCTTCATACGAGAGGTTACTGCGACGTTCAACAGAATCTATTGGTGTCCATATCAACTGACATTTGTTATTGTACCGCTGAGATTTGGAATAGCTAGTTTGAGAATAGCTAGTTGCTGAAGACGAAGACATAAAATATTTATCCTTACTTAATGAATGTCAGTTGCAGAACTAGGATTAACTCCAAAAGTGGAGTGGAAAAATAACAGTTTACTCGCGTTAATATGCGAGTCAAATGTGAAACAGCTTATTAAAACTTCAGGTTACTTAGGGTAGTAAAAACTTGCCGTCGGTTATCGTTAAATGCTCTACGACCGTGGAGAAATCTTGAATTATCCATCATTACCAGATCACCTGCTTCCCAAGGGATCTTTTCCGTTAACTTGTCAAAGATTATCTCAATTTCGTCAGCGACTTCATCAGAAGCTCTTGAACCGTCATCAAAAATTGCTTCTTCTGTCTTTTTCTGATATACCCAAAAGTGATTGGCAAATGCATTTTGATGACTATATTTGTTTTTTACGATAGATGAACAAGTATATTCGACAGAAACAGTTTGATCATCGTTAAACTGATAACTTACACCATCAAGACTGTCCAATATTCGCTTAATATCGTCTATGGTATTAGCATCGGAACCTGTTATTCCCTTCAATGTATCAACAGGAACATTATTATAAGAAAACTTGAGTTGCTTGGAAAGAAATAACTGTTTCGACTCTTGACTTAGCTCCTCCCACACTCGAACACCATCCCAGAATAAAGTTTCGCCTTCTTGCTCGGCTGGTACAGTACAGCAAAACCAAATAACATCAGGTCGAAAGGGAAAACAAGAATTTTCACAATGAGGAATAAGACCATCCATCCCGCCATCTACAAAATTGACAAACTTATCAGAATTAATGCTGACTTTTGTAAAGTCTATGATGTGTTTGTCACTAAATTGTTCTGAAAAATCTTTCATCTGGTTGGCAGTTACCCCAAAACCTCGAAAAAGAATAACTCCAGATGACTTGAATAGCTCCATAGTCTCTGCTACGGAGATGTGAAAAATATTTTGGCAATTACTACTATATAGTATCTTTCCTGTACTAGTGCCTAGTGGCTCGGTTTGACTGATCATAGCATCCATTTCTCCGATTATTTAGGTAATTTATGTTGCTTTGCTAATATAGATGTCGCTTCCAGACTAAAAAATAAAAAACATATTAAACATCTTGTAAAAATTAAATTATTTAAGTTTTGATAACTAGTCAACAGTAAAGTTTTTAAAACACACATATTTTAAAAAATGAGTCAGGATGATTATTTTCGAGTAATATCACGTCGACTTTTTAATGAAAAATTCATTTTTTTTTAAATTTGATTGATAAAAGCATTCAAATGCTCTACAACATTCTGAATATTAGGCTTGGTAATAATTGTGTAATGATTGCCAGGGATAGCAATAATCTCTATTGGTTTACGTGAAAGTCCAGCCCAAATTAAAGTAGGATTATGCAATTCATTAGATACTTCATCGCTAGCTTTAAAGTATACAATTTGGTTTGGATAAACTGGTGGTACATAAATCTGTAAAGCTAAAACGTTACTCTGAAAAACCTTCAGAAGACAACGAAGCTGTTCTAGTTCAAAATCCAAAGGCACGAGGTTAACTATCCTTGCCTGCTCTAAAAAATAGTTTAATTGCTCGTCCAGCGTCATTCCCCGAAGTTGGTCAACCGAACCCGATAAGTTTTTCCCAGCAGAACGTGCCATATCTATGGCAAAGTCGGCTAACATTTTCACATCATCATAGTCATCAATCTCTGTAGTTTGTTCGCTGTTAACTGGTACTGGACTGTCTATCATGGCAAGCATGGCAACTTGCTCACCATATCTTAGTAACTGAGTTGCCATTTCAAAAGCTACAATACCGCCCATAGACCAACCTCCAAGAAAATATGGGCCATTCGGCTGAATTTCGCGTAGTGCTTCGATATACTTGGTTGCCATATCTTCTATTCGGGTGTGGGGCTGCGATTCTCCATTCAGACCTACTGCTTGCAGCGCGTAGAATGGTTGATCTGAACCCAAATGAAGTGATAATTCGTAGTAGCAAAAAATATTTCCACCTATTGGATGGACGAAAAACAGAGGTGGCTTGGAACCCTGAGGTTGAATTGTTACCAAGGGAGACGAGGTTTGGTGATTAGCCTGCTCGTGCAAGATATTCGCTAAGTGTTTGATAGTTGGGCCCTGGAAAAGGGCAGATAGTTGAATATTGTGTCCCAACTGTTTCTTAATTTTAGCTATTAGATGTACAGCCAAAAGCGAGTGTCCTCCAAGCTCAAAAAAGTCGTCGTTGATGCCCAAGCGCTCAATACAAAGAATTTCTTGCCATATCTGAGCAAGGGTTTGTTCAATATGAGTGTGAGGAGCAACATAATTATTTCCTAGATTGGGGCGGGCATGGAGTATTCTGGCAAGACTTGTTGAAGCTAATTTCTCTTTTATGTCCCCAGCAAAAGAGGTCTGCTCAACATCGCCTAAAGATTCTAACTTCAGCCATTGATCGAACCTAGCTTGTAAATCTCCTGGGGAGACAACAACTTGAGTTATTTTCCCACTTGTTAAAATACGTTGAAAAGCTTTTATGCCTTCTTCTGGGGTGATAAATAATTCAGCTAATGTTGTTTTAGCTGTGTTTTGTTCTTCTCCCAGTTGCCAACGATGTCTACGACGGGCTACGCCTACGCAATTAACACCAATCCAGGGGACAGGATTTGTTTGATTTTGTTTTTGAGCAAAAATATCCATAAAAATGTTCGCTGCTGAATAAGCGATGGATCTTAATCCTCCTAAAATGGATGATAAAGAAGATATCAACAGATAAAAATCAAGCTCTCTCCCCTGCAAAACTTTTTCTAGTACGAATAGTCCATGAGCCTTTGATTGAAATTGATACTGACAATCAGTTTCAGAAATTTCTTGAACAGATTTTTGTGAATTGTCGTCCACAATCTCTGTTGCGTAAATAACGCCATGTATGTCGCCAAAATGCTCCGTGACAAATGCGATCGCACTTTGCATCTGTTCAAAGTTGGTCACATCTGCGCTCAAAATTAAAACCTCGGCTCCTAACTTCTCTAACGCTTGCACTTTCCTGATTTTGCGGCTCACTTCATCCCGATCATCATGACTTTCTAGCCATCTGAACCACTCACCTTTTTCTGGAAGATTCTTCTGTCCAATCAAGACGAGTTTTGCTTGCACTGTCTGAGCTAGAGACTCCGCCAGTATCAGTCCAATATTTCCCAAACCCTCAGTAATTAAATAGACTCCGCCGTTGCGTAATCTTGATGTTTTTCCCTTAGCTTCTGACAATCGCACTGGCTCAAAAGTTTGCACCCAACGATTCAAACCACGGTAGGCTATAACCAACTCTGAGGATTGAGTTTGTAGCTCGTCCAGTAAATGGTCTAAAAGTTTCTCCTCTTGCCAACTTCCTTGCTTTAAAAGAGCAACATCAATACTACGACAGCTGATGTTTGAGTATTCTTGAGGAATGACTTTAATCGGGCCCAGTACAGTTGCTTTCTCTGGGCATAGCATTTCTTCTGCTGTTACTGATTGTATATTGTTGGAGACAATCGTGATTTGAAACTTATCAGTCCAATTCTGCTTTCCAAGTGCCTGGGTGAGAAACAGCAGGCTGTAGAATCCCAAATATTGAGCGCTATCAAACCACTCAAGTTCTGATTCTGCACGGTAGTCTGGTGTGACACTCCATAGATGAACAATTATGCTGGGGATCTTGTTTTGTGCTGAGAGTTCATTAAGCAACGCATCGTAATCATTACTTTGTCGAGGATTGAGGGTATATAAGCGATCGCTTAGTTTAGAGAATTCTGATCCTATCTTGATTGCGATCGCATCTTTTCCCTGCTGTTCGAGTCGTTTTACTAGTTGAGAACCCAAGCCGCACTCATCGATAAACACAAGCGTGCAAAACTTTTGCTCTGCTACATCTCCTTTACAAATCAATCCTGGCGGTGCAGATTGCTTCCATAAAGGTAGGTAGAACCAGTCAGCGATATCCGGCTTTTTACTCAGTGATCCTTGCGTAGCGCGGACATCACGTGGCTGCGCTTGTGGCGAAATCCAGTAACGCTGACGCTCAAATGGATATGTTGGTAAGGGGATGCGATAACGCTGTTCGTTGGCGTAAAAGCCAGACCAGTCTACTTGAACTCCGAAAAGCCAGAGGCGACCCAAAGTATTGAGTAGAAATGCTCCATCTGACTGTTGCTCCTGGGGATGGCGGATGGAAGTCAGCACCACAGGCTCCAAATTATAATGCTGTTTAGCGAAAGTACTCAATGTCCTTCCTGGGCCAACCTCTAGTAAAATTCGCTCTGGTTCTTTCAACAATTCAGTCATCCCTTCGCCAAAGCGCACAGTTTGCCGTAAATGCCTTGCCCAATAGTGAGGGTCTATTGCTTGGGCTGTGGTAATCCAAGTGCCACTTACATTAGAGATAAATGGAATTTGCGGTGGATTTCGCTTGACTTTTTGGAGTAACTCGGTGAATGGCTCGATGATCGCATCCATCATCTGAGAATGAAAGGCATGGGATGTATGCAGTTTTCGACAACTTACGTCTTTCTGAGATAGTTGCTGCTGCAATTTATCGATGACATCTGTCGAACCAGAAACAACACATAAGGAAGGACTATTGA
Source organism: Nostoc sp. (assembly GCF_036917655.1). Classification (GTDB taxonomy): domain Bacteria; phylum Cyanobacteriota; class Cyanobacteriia; order Cyanobacteriales; family Nostocaceae; genus Nostoc. Next base: position 181,412 of record NZ_JBALCY010000065.1, on the reverse strand, counting down.
TTCCCGCAAGAGCAAGCTCTTTTCCAAGCAGAGGTTGCACCTCTTGTTCAGAAAGTTGAACGGAGAGCATCGCACCTTTTGGAAGTTGCTGCATCAGTCGTCCTCTTTCAGCTACTATCGCCAAAGCATCTTTGAGGGAGAAAACCCCGGAAAGAGTTGCTGCCACATATTCCCCAATGCTGTGACCAATCATTGCTTCTGGTAGCACACCCCAAGCCATCCACAATTTGGATAAGGCGTACTCAATCACAAATAGCGCACTTTGGATAATAGAAGTTTGTTTTAATTGTTTTGTAGCTGTTTCAGTTTGTGCTTCGCTTGGATAGAGAATATCTCGTAAATCTAGCCCTAAGTAAGGTTTTAGAATCAGGCAGCAGCTATCGACTTCCTCCGTAAATTTGGGTTCCCTCTGGTACAATTCCTGAGCCATATTCACGGACTGTGCTCCCTGTCCAGGAAACATAAATACGACACGTCGATTACAAGGCTGTTGGTAGTGGGTGAAAGCTGTTTGAGCTTCCAAAGTATGCAGTGCTTCAACCGCATCTTCAATTGTCTCACACACCAGTATCCGACGATGGTTGAAAGTCTGACGACCAACCTGGAGAGTGTAAGCCACATCAGCCAGGTTCAAATTGGGATACTGCTTAAGATGATTTGCCAGATTGACTGTGGCGGTTTCTAAAGCAGAACTAGTTTTAGCAGACAGCATTAACAACTTATGGGTTCGCCCAGGGTTAGACGCTTCCATAAAAGGAGCCTCTTCAACAATCACATGGGCGTTGGTTCCACCAAAACCAAGAGAAGTAATTCCAGCCCGACGAGGAATTATGCCCGATTTCCATTCTGTTAGTGCAGTATTAACATAGAAGGGACTGCTAGCAAAGTCGATCTGGGGATTGGGCTGCTCACAATGTAAGCTAGGTGGTATTTGTTTATGTTTGAGAGCCAGAATCGTCTTAATTAAGCCCGCGATCCCAGCTGCCGCATCCAGATGTCCAACATTGGTTTTCACTGAACCAATAGCACAGAAACCGCGCTTGAGTGTACTGGTACGAAAAGCTTTTGTCAGAGCTTTAATTTCTATAGGATCGCCTAGTGGTGTTCCTGTCCCATGTGTCTCTACGTAAGTGATAGTTTCAGCTTCTACCCCAGCAGCAGCAATGGCTTCGGCAATCACCTCCGTTTGACCTTCCACACTGGGAGCTGTGAATCCAGCTTTCAAAGAACCGTCATTATTGACGGCAGAACCTTTAACTATTGCATGAATGCGATCGCCATCAGCGATCGCATCCTTTAACCTCTTGAGAACCACAATTCCTACACCGCTACCGAAAATAGTTCCCTTTGCCTTAGCATCAAAGGCGCGGCAGTGTCCGTCAGGAGATAAAACCCCATCTTCTTGATAGTGATAGCCACTTTTTGGTTGCATATCCAATATCGAAATGCCACCCGCCAAGGCGATATCACATTCGTAATTGAGTAAGCTTTGGCAGGCAACATGGACAGCAACTAAAGAAGTAGAGCAGGAAGTTTGAATTGCATAACTTGGCCCAGTTAGATTTAATTTGAAAGAGACGCGCATCGGAAGATAATCGGGATGATTTCCCAGACTAATTTCCACATCGCTTGCTAATTCTCTAATGTTGGAGTTTGAATAAAGATTGAACAAATAATTACTTATAGTTGAACCAGCGTAAACCCCGATTGAACCAGAATATCTTCGGGAGTCATAGCCAGCATTTTCAAGCGCAATATATGCACACTCTAAAAAAATGCGGTGTTGGGGGTCCATAATTTCAGCGTCTCTAGGGTTATAGCCGAAGAATGACGCATCAAACAAATCCATATCTTCTAATGGAACTGCTGCTTTTACATAGTTGGGGTTACTAAGCGTAACAGAGTCTATCCCCGCAGACTCTAATTCTTGAGCAGAAAAAAATGAAATTGATTCTACTCCATCTCGCAAATTCTGCCAAAATTCTTCAATATTTGTAGCTTTGGGAAACCGCCCAGATAGACCAATAACAGCTATATCTGCCTCATCTACGTCATTAATTTTTTCTAATTTGTTCATAATAATTTATCTTTTTGTTAATTTATTAATACTACTGATTAGTATTCGCTATTTTTTCTACGGCATTCTTAAATAATTTCGTAAATTATTTGTTTTTTTATTCTCTACGAGACGCTGCGCGTTGGCGGAGCCTCTTGCAAAGAAGGCGCTTTTGGCGGTTCGATAATTTTTCTAATTTAAATAGGATTACTATAGTACTATCGTTCATTTCTTTTCTCCCTTCGTCTTTGACCACGAGAAATACTTTCTTTAGCAGAAAGCATTTCATTCTGTTCAGGGTATATAATATTCGCAAGAGAATTTATGGTTGGTGCTTCGTAAATGCTCTCTATAGGGATGTCAACATCTAATTTTTTGTTTAACAGAGAAATAGCTTGCAGAGCTGTTAAAGAATCACCACCCAACTCAAAGAAGTTGTCGTGAATATTCACGTTGTCAAAACCAAAAAGTTCTTGCCAAATGTCACCAATAGCTTGCTCAACCTTTTTACGGGAAGCAGCAGAAGTATTCCCCAAAGCATCAGGCATCTGCTCAACCAGGGTTTCAAATAACTCATCAGCGGACTTTGCGCTTGAAGTAACTAGGATTGACTCAGTAGCTAAATCAAAATTATTTGATAATCCACCAGTTTTATTATTGAGTTCAGATGGAAAAAATCCCCCTTGTTGCATTTCAACTATACTTTCCTTTACTGCCAAAATCACCTGCTCAATATCTTCATCAGTATGGGCTGTAGATAGATAAAAAGTGCGGCCTTCCCACACATAAATCCCTTTTTCAAGCAGGTGGTAGAAAAGCAAATTACTAAGTTTAGTCTGGCAATTAAAACGGAAGAGAGAGCCAAAATTAACTACTTGAATTGGTACTAGATTTTGTTCAAAGTAACTATTAAGAATTTCGGCTAATTGTGTTGTCCGTTGATTTAACTCCTCCTGAAGTTTGGCTCCGTTGTTCTTAATGTGATTGAGTACAGCCCAAGCGACAGCCATAACGAGAGGATGCTTGAAAAAAGTACCAGCGAAAAAAGTTGTTTTCGTCTGGGGGTAAGACTCATCTCCATAGTTCCACATACCTCCGTCCAATGCATCCATGAAAACAGCTTTACCAGCCACTACCCCAATAGGTATGCCAGCAGCAACAGCTTTACCATAGGTAGTGATATCTGCTTGAATGCCCCATAAAGCCTGGATACCACCTGGGTGCATCCGAAAGCCAGTAACCACCTCATCGAAAATTAAAACAGTTCCAGTTTCTTGAGTTAATTGTCTTAGCTGAAATAGAAACTCTTTCGGCTGCAAATCTGGCCGACTGCTTTGTATCGGCTCAACTAAAATCGCTGCTAAGTTATGAGCATGGTTTTTAAGAATATTCAGAGATTCGGGAGTACCATACTCTAGCACCATCACATCTTCAGCCAAATATGAGGGAATACCTGAAGTTATGGGGATAGAACGCAGCGTTCCGTCGTTGGCTGTTACTCCTTTGACCAAAACTCCATCAGAACCACCATGATAAGAACCAGCAAATAAAGCAATTTTTGAGCGGCCTGTAACAGAACGTGCTATGCGTACAGCTGCCATAACCGCTTCTGTGCCATCGTTACAAAAAGCTGTCCGTTCCGCACCCGTTAACTCGCAAATTAACTCAGCTAATTGACCTGCATGACGTGATTGTGGGCCATGTAGTATACCTTGCTTGCTCTGCTCTTGGATGGCTGCGATCGCAAAAGATGGCGAATGACCAAATAAAAGCGTACCAAACCCCATTGAAATGTCTACATACTCATTGCCATCGACATCCCAGAGTCTAGCACCCTCTCCGCGTAGAGCGTGGATGGGATATATCATCTCCTTAATAAAGGGGAAGAAGCCTGATACTGCCCTGCTATTAGCATGGTAAGAACGATAAGCTTGCGTGAGTCGTTTAGATTCTTGGGTACGCTTGACAAAACGTGCAATTAAAGCATCCAAATGTTTCTGCTGGCGGGGACTCAACGAAGTTATCGATTCTTTCTCATTCTGTTGAGCAGCAGCTTTGGGTATCGGATCAATTTTCCGGTCTTTGATTTGTTGCTTAAACTCTGCCCCAATAGATGTAGACTGATTTACACCAAACGTAGGGGCATTGGTTGAGGTTTGAGCAATTTGTCCATTTTGATATTGGATAGCTGCCAATGAAGGCAAAACTTCCTTGGGTAAACTTCCCTGTGATAATAAGTCTACCAGTTTAGACATTACCTGAAGATGCTGTGAAATAATCTCTTCAATGGCTGTATTTGCTATAGGTTGGTTAACTACTTGCGTATCTTCTGGAGCTTTGATTGATAATGGTGGCTTTGAGTTAGTTATGACATCTTTTGGTTGAGACACAGAAATTTCCTTTTTAGACGATGGATTGACATCATTAGCTTTAGAAGACTCAATCCAGTATCTTTTGCGCTCCCAAGGATATGTGGGCAAGGGAATGCGATGACGTTGCTCGTGGGCATAAAATTCTGACCAATCTACATTTATTCCCTCCAGCCAGAGTTTGCCCAATGTATTTAGTAAAAACTCCACATCTGATTGTTGATGCTGTGGATGTCTTAGTGAAGAAAGAACTACTTGCTGAGGCGCTTTTTGCTTGTTAGCTAAGATGCTTAATGTCCGCCCTGGGCCAACCTCCAAAAGAATTCGCTTTGGCTGTTGTAGCAATTCGGCAATTCCCTCGCTAAAGCGTACTGTTTTTCGTAAATGTCTTGCCCAGTATTTCGGGTCTGTTGCTTGTGCTGTAGTTATCCAAGTACCAGTGACGTTAGATATAAAGGGAATTATTGGAGAATTAAGGCTGGCTTTGCTTAACTGCTCTCTAAATGGCTCTACAATTGAGTCCATCATTTGCGAATGAAAAGCATGGGAAGTATGCAGACGACGACAGTTAACACCTTGCTCGGCCAATCGGTTTTGTAAGTCATTAACCGCTTCTTCCAATCCAGAAACCACGCACATATCTGGTGCGTTGATTGCAGCTAGAGAAAGTTTTTCGCCTAACAAGGGTTGGATTTTTTGCTCTGGTAGTGGAATAACCATCATTATTCCCGATGGAAGTTGCTGCATCAGTCGTCCTCGGTTGGCTACGAGTACCAATGCGTCTTCTAAGGAGAACACACCAGCAATGCAGGCTGCGACATATTCTCCAATGCTGTGACCAATCATTGCAGAAGGACGGATACCCCAAGCTATCCACAACTGAGCCAAGGCGTACTCAACTACAAATACTGCACTTTGGGTAATATGAGTTTGTTGTAGTTGCTCTGTTGCTGCTTGCGTCTGCTGATGCGGATACAATAATGTCCGCAGGTCTAACTTCAGATAAGATTTGAGAAATTCACAACAGTAATCAACCTGTTTGCGGAAAATTGTCTCAGTCTCGTATAGTTCTCTACCCATGTCCACATACTGGGCACCCTGTCCGGGAAACATAAATGCAATCTGTTGTCCAGAGGGTTCGGTGAATTTGGTGAAAACCCCATCTGAAACAGGCATTTCTAAGACTGTCACTGCATCATTAAGGTTTTGACAAACCAACATCCGGCGATGGTCAAAAGCCCTTCGCCCCAGCTTAAGGGTGTAAGCAATATCGGCTAAGTTGAGTTCGGGATGTTGCTTGAAGTCCTTTCCTAAGTTTGCCGTTGCGGTTTCTAGTGCAGAACTGGTCTTAGCAGAGAGCAACAATAGCTGCCAAGGGCGAGAAGAACCAGAAGTTTTAATAGCAGGAGCTTCTTCGAGAATCACATGAGCATTGGTACCGCCAATCCCAAAGGAACTAACCCCCGCCCGGCGAGGACTACCATTCGACTTCCATTCTGAAAGCTTGTGGTTAACATAAAAGGGGCTGTTAGCAAAATCAATCTGGGGATTGGGCTGCTCAAAGTGTAAGCTGGGTGGTATCTGCTGGTGTTTGAGTGCGAGAACTGTCTTGATTAAACCAGCAACACCAGCCGCAGCATCTAGATGTCCGATATTGGTTTTTACTGAAGCGATCGCACAATAGTTTTTACTATAGTTCTTTTTATTAGTAGGGCAAAAAGCTTGTGTCAGCGCTGCGATTTCAATGGGATCGCCTAAAACTGTGCCAGTGCCATGAGTCTCTACATAGCTAATCGTCTCAGATTCAACCCTAGCCATTGCAAGTGCCTCGGCAATCACTTTTGCTTGCCCATCTACACTAGGAGCCGTAAAACCAACTTTGAAAGACCCATCGTTGTTAATAGCTGAACCTTTAATTACAGCATGAATGCAATCTCCATCTTCTAGAGCATCTTCTAACCGCTTTAGAACTACAATACCCACGCCGTTGCCGCTAATAGTTCCTTGGGCTTTGGCATCAAAAGCACGGCAGTGTCCATCGGGAGACATAATTCCCCCTTGCTGATGGCGATAACCAGCTTTGTGTGGCACTTGGATCGAAACACCACCTGCCAGAGCAATGTCATTTTCGCCATTCAGTAAGCTTTGGCAAGCTAAATGAACGGCAACTAATGAAGTCGAGCAGGCAGTTTGGACGTTAATGCTTGGCCCCTTAAGGTTTAATTTATATGAGACATAGGTAGGCAGAAAATCTTGACTATTGCCAATGGAAATTCGGTAACTGCCCACCGATTCTATAATATTAGGTTGTGTATAAAGGTTCGATAGGAAGTACGTGTTTAGACTGCCACCAGCGTAAACACCAATCCGACCTGTATATATTTCAGAATCGTAGCCGGCTCCTTCAAGAGCTTCCCAAGCACACTCTAGGAATAAACGGTGTTGTGGATCAGTGATTTGGGCTTCTTTCGCCGAAAAATCAAAGAATGTAGCGTCAAATAACTCAATATCTTCTAATACATATCCGGCTTTGACATACTGAGATTGACTCAGCATCGCTGGGTCAATGCCAGAAGACAACAATTCTTCATCCCTGAAAAAAGAAATTGACTCGACACCATCTCGGAGATTCTGCCAAAACTGTTCGATATTTTTGGCTCTAGGAAAACGACCATTCATGCCAACGATCGCAATTTCATCGAGGCTATCAAATGTACTTGATTGATCCATCATAGCCTCCTCCTACTGGCTTGTTTCTTGATGTTTTTGTCGGAGTTGTCTTTGTTGCTTCTTGGATTCTCTACGAGTCTTAACTAAATCATCGCTTGGTTGCAAATCAGGTTTTTCCGCTAATTGCTGACTTAAATGTTTTGCCAACGCGCTGATAGTTGGATATTGAAACATTTCAACAATTGATATATTCTTGTTAAGAGTTTGATCCAGTTTGCTGTGTATCTGAACCATCAGCAATGAATGACCGCCGAGATCGAAGAAATTGTGATAAATGCCTACTTTCTCGATATGAAGTACCTCTTGCCAAATTGTAGCAATAATTTGCTCAAGTTCAGTCTCAGGAGCCACAAGGTTTTCTTCCAGATTCAGCTGTGGCTGATCGGGTAGCACCCGACGATCTACCTTGCCGTTGGGCAACAGTGGCATTTCCTTGAGCAGAACAAAGGCTGACGGTACCATATATTCAGGCAGATGATCCAACAAGTAGCGGCGAAGTTCGCTAATGAGAACACTTGCCTGCTGGTTGGGAACCAAATATGCTACGAGGCGCATATCCTGAAGTTTGTCCTTTTGGGCTATAACTACAACCTCCCCCACCTCTGGATGTTGACCCAGTACCGCCTCAATCTCTCCTAGTTCAATCCGATAACCCCGGATTTTAACTTGCTGGTCAAGCCTTCCCAGAAATTCAATGTTGCCATCACTCAGATAACAAGCTAAATCTCCCGTCTTGTAAAGGCGTATTCCTGGGCGATCGCTAAATGGGTTGGGAATGAACTTTTCGCTAGTTAAAGCGGCTTGGTTGAGATAGCCTCTAGCTAAACCATCACCACTGATATAGACTTCACCGATAACGCTAATAGGAACAGGTTGCAAATGAGAGTCAAGTAGATAAATCTGCATATTAGCAATGGGTTTACCAATCGATACTTGCGCTCTGGTTTGTTGAGAGCCACAAGGATATACACTGCTCCAAACTGTGCCTTCCGTTGGCCCATACTCATTAAATAAAGATGGTTTTGATTGCAATTGGTGATGACGTTCTACTAACTCTATTGGACAAGATTCACCAGCAACAATGACGGTGCGAAGTGATGTTAATTGTTCCGATTTTGCCTCCTCCAATAAAATAGCATACAGAGATGGAAGGCTTAATAGATGGGAGACATGATTTTGGACGATTAACTCTAATAGTTTTGGGATTTCCAATTGTAATCCTTCTTGAGGAAGACAAAGAATTCCTCCCGAACAAATAGTCCAAAAAAGACCTGCCACAGAACTATCGAAAGCAAAAGAAGAAAGTAATAAGAAGCTGCTAACAGGTTCTTGATAGTAACTAATCCGCGCAATTGTAGAGTTTACTAAGTGGCGATGGGCAATCTGTACTCCTTTGGGTTGACCTGTAGAACCAGAGGTGTAAATGACATAAGCTAAGTTTTCACTATGGGTTTTGAGTGGGGGATTTTCTTGACTCTCCTGAGTAATAATTTCCCAAGCCGTATCCAAGCAAATTGTTTGGGCGTTGTGGGCTGGTAAACCCGAAAGCAGTCGTTGCTGAGTCAATAATACTAGCGTTTTGGTATCTTTTAATATGAAGGATAAACGCTCTGATGGATAATTTGGATCGAGTGGAAGATAAGCTCCACCAGCTTTGAGAATGCCCAGAATAGCAACAATCATTTCGAGCGATCGCTCGACACAAATTCCCACCAATACCTCTGGCCCAACTCCGAACCTTTGTAAGTAGTGAGCCATTTGATTAGCACGAGCGTTTAGTTCACTGTAGGTAAGTTTCTTGTCAGAAAATGTAACGGTAATATTGTTTGGTGTCCGCTCTACTTGTTCTTCAAATAACTGGTGAATACACTTATCTTGTGGGTAATTAGTTTGTGTTTGATTGAACTCAAATAGAAGTTGATTTCGGGCGCGATCGCTTAAAATTTCTAATTCACTGATTGCAGCTTCTGGATGATCCGTGGCACTTTCTACCAACTTGTGAAATTGCTCTGCTAAATCGACAATATCCTGTGCAGAGAACAGGTTAGAGTCATAATGAAATTCTGCACTTAAAAAATTATCTTTAGGTCTACAAGAGAGTTTAATGTTGAAACGCTCAGTGCAGGTATAAAGCTGATGAATGCAAAACGATATATCTCCTGCACTATACTGTGTATGTTCTTCAGCAAAATCAAAGCCCACGGGTACAAAAGGCAAAATATCTGATTTAGTATCTACTCCTAATATTTGTTCCCAAGTAAAAGACTCCTGCCATTTGGAGATAGATTCTACAGACTCATGAAGTTGCTGCAAGATTTGACTGAATTGAAAATTATCTTCTAAATGACAATGAAGTGGTAAATATTTGGCAAAAAGTCCTAATGCTCCTTTGAGTTCCTCATATTTTCTGCCATCAACTCCCGTAGCAACGAGCATCTCGGATTGTCCGCTCAGTCTTTGGAGCAGAACCAGCCAGCAAGTTAGATAAAATATAGAAGCAGAAGTATTATACTTTTCGGCTAATGCTTCAATATTCGCTACTAATTCCGGGGCAATAATTGAATTTACTAATTTTGGATTAAATTTCTGATTTTCAGAGATATGTTTTTCATAAAGAAACTTTGTATTTATCACAGCAGATAAGTCTTGCTGTTGCCAATATTTTCTTCCTATTTGTGTTTCCTCCGCTTCCAGTATTTGATTTTGCCATTCTGAAAAATCTGCATACTGTAGCGGATCTTCTGAAGATTCCTCGTCCAAGTTTCCTAAGTAAGAAATAGTCAGTTCTCGCAATAAACAATTGAGACTAACAGTGTCTGCACACAGAGCAGGCAAACTGATAAATAATAGATGTTTTTCTGGCGAAAGAGTTAGTAGTGATGTATGTAAAATTAAACCTTGTTCAAAGTCGAAAACTTGCTGGTGATTTTTTTGAAATCTCGCTTCAATTTTGGCCTCTTGTTCTTGAGGGTTCAAATTACTAAGATCATCGTTGTTATCCAATATGACTTTGCTATCTGTAATTACTTGTACTGGAATAGTCATTCCAGATAGACAAGTAAAACTGGTGCGAAGAATCTCATGACGATTGACAACATCTTGCAATGCTAATTCTAAATTATTGATATCAACATTACCAGCAATTAAAATTGCACAATCGCTACGATAAGCCCAACTTTGATCAATTTGTTGTAGTAACCAGAGATGCTCTTGTTGAGGTGAAAGTCTAAACCCCTCCATACTTTCTACTTGCATGTTTATACCTCGGTGTTAGTTAGATGTTTAGGGGTGTATAAGGTTCAGCCATTCCGACTAAAATTTTTCTGGGAGGAACAAATGGCTTACGGGCATGTATTGATAACATATTATCCAGCATCAATACATCTCCTTGTTCCCAGGAAAAAGTGACCATTTCCTGTTGATAAGCAGATCGTAGATCAGCTAACACTGATGGCTCAATTACAGAACCATCACCGTAATATGTATTAGTTGGTAAATCTTCTTCTGGTAAGTTTCTTAAGAACGAATCGCGGATTGTTGGTTCCAATGTAGAAACGTGGAAAAAAGTTGCGTGATTGAACCAGACCATTTCATCTGTTTGAGGATGTTTAAGAACAGCTGGCCCAACTTGTCGAGTTCTTAAGCGATCGCCTGCTTTCCATTCAACCGTAATTCCATTGGTTTGGCAGTACTCCTCTACCTTAGTTTTGTCTGTTGTTTGAAATACAGTTTGCCAAGGAAGACCAAATCCATCACCAAAGTTACGCATATACATAACTTTCTTTTGGATGAAGCGATCGCGTATATCTGGGTGAATCCGCTCAAAAACCTTTCGACAACTACCAATTGGAGTTTCTCCTCCCTCCACTGCTGGACTCATACAAAAAAAGAAGATTTTCAACGGAAAAGTAGGAGAGTAAGCGTGTTCATTGTGAGGAAAAATACTTTGTTCAGCAGGGTAATCAGTTGAAGTATAAATTCTCCCACCTACTTGAGTTCGTGGAGATGCCCGATAACGATATTCCATCGCCTCTTGGCAAATAGCTGCGATAATTTGCTCAAATTCTTCTATTGATTTGACTTTGAAATCTCGAAAAAGTATGGCTCCATATTGTAATAATTCTGCTTTCAAAAATTCCCGATTGTTCTTAGCCCATTTTTGCAGATTTACACCTTTTATCCTAGGTTTTATCACCAAAGGGAAGTTAGTTCCTAGATGAATAAACTCAGTTTTTATTAAGTCTTCTTGGGATATGTTGACAGCTTTGCGTCTTACAGAAGCTAGAGATTCAAGTTTTGTCATAATTTGTATTTCCTTCTTGCTTACGGTCTGCTATTAGCTCTACGTTTAACGTTTCTTAATTTTTTCTGTATAGTGCTTTGATAAGCTTCTTCTCTGGTGAGATTCTGCTGCTTATCTGCTTCACTGAGAAATGCTTTTAGCTCATTTAATTTGGCTTGTGGATGTGTCGCAATTTTCCCCAGAAGTGCTTCAAAATTTCTCGACATCTGGACAATACTGGCAGTGTCAAATAGGTCTGTATTATATTCCCATACACCAAATAGTCCTTGCTCTGTCTCGTTTAACTCCAGGAGCAAGTCAAACTGCACTGTTTTGTTTTCGACCTTCAAGGAGTTTATAGTCAGACCTGGAAGCTCCAAAGAGGGGGTTTGGGTATTTTCCAAGACTAGCTTTACCTGAAACAACGGTGAGCGATTCAACTCCCGTTTCGGATTTAGAGCATCTACCAGTTTGTCAAAGGGTAGATCCTGATGAGCATAGGCTTCCAGGGTCATTTCGCGGACTCGTTCTAGTAACTCTAGAAAGGTAGGATTTCCTGATAAATCTGTACGCAACACCAGTTGGTTGGCAAAGAACCCGATCAATTCTTTGGTCTCAGCTTGGTTACGGTTAGCGATATCAGTACCCACGACGATATCTTCCTGTCCTGTGTACCAGAAAAGCAAAGTCTGAAATGCTGCAAGCAGTATCATAAATAGCGTAATGCCTTGCCGTTGATTGAGAGCCTTAAGCTTCTCGGATAAGGTTTTGGGTAACCCCAGAGACTCTCTTGCTCCTGAGAAAGTCTGAATTCTTGGTCGGGGACGGTCAGTAGGCAGTTCTAGTGTAGGTAGGCTATCACCCAACTGCTGCTTCCAATAAGCAAGTTGAGTTTCTAGTTGCTCTCCTTGTAACCATTGTCGTTGCCAAACGGCAAAGTCTGCATACTGGATGGATAGTTTAGGAAGCGGTGTTAGCGTAGCGTGCCGAAGGCTGGATTTTCCATGAGAAAAGGCTTCGTAAAGGGCTGCAATCTCACAAATAAGCACGCCTATTGACCAGCCGTCAGAGATGATGTGATGCATGGTCAACAATAGCGCATGATCTGTCTCGCTTTGCCGCAGTAGAGTCACTCGGAGTAAGGGATCTTTGGCTAAGTTGAAGGAGTGTTGAGCTTCTTTATCAGCCAGTCGCAGAACCTCAGCTTCCCTCTTGTCTTTGGGAAGTTCTTGCAAATCTACCAGTAGTAGTCTGAAAGTAGGGGTCGGAGCAATAACTTGTATTGGTTGACCATCTACTGTAGTGAATGTGGTTCTTAAGATTTCGTGACGCTTCATCACTTCGTTGAAGCTTTGCTCCAACACCGCCACATTTAGCCATCCTCGCAGACGCATGGACTGGAAGATGTTGTAGGCGCTATGACCAGGCTGCAACTGGTCGAGAAACCACAGGCGCTGCTGGGCAAAAGATAGGGGAAACGAGTTTGACTCTCGACTTTGAGGGACTATTTGCGATCGCAATAAGACCTCCCCTTTTTTGTTATGAAGCCTTTGCAGGAGAAGCTGACGTTTTCCTGGGGTAAGAGCAGCAATTTTTTGGGAAAGGTCACTCATTTATAGAAACCAATATCAAATAATAAATGTGAAAGTGCTAATTGTTTGAGAAGTATTAAGTTTAAAGTAAACCAACAGCAAGCATCAATCTACTCAACCAAGGAAACTCCAAAATTAATGGTAGAAGATAACCTTTGATAGAACTATTTTCAATAAAAGATTGAAACACTAATTCTGAGTTGCATTCGTTCACAAAAAGATTTCCCATACCGATGCTATTTTCTAGGTTCTTTACTTGATGCCACCAGTTCGGCGGAATATAAATAATTTCTCCTGGTTCAAGTACGACTTCCACTGACTTTGCTTTAGTGTAGAGTGGAAACTTTTCTAGATTAGGATCGAAGGCATCTACTTTTCCTTCGTACAAAACATCTTTTTGCTCTGGTGTAAAGAAAATAATTTTTTTCCGTCCAGAAATCAGTCCCAACCAAGCGGCACAACTACTAGGGTCTTTGTGAAGACCGACCGATGTACCCTTATGACCTATAAATATTTCTGGGTTATCATATTCGTATTTTTGTAAAAGTTTTCTTGGTAGCCTTTGAAACCAATTAGAAAAGTAAATGGGTTCTTTGTAGTCTTCTAAAAGTTCAGGGTAATAAGAAACTACCCAATTAGCTAGATATAGACATTCGTCACTATCTTTGACACTCATATAGTCAATGTAATCAGCAATAGTCATGAAAGCCCGATCTTCATTTTTGTCGTTTTTTACGACGTGCTCAATTGAGCCGTACTGCGACTTGAAGAAATCCAAAGTCCACTTTGTCAGAGCTTTCCAGTCTTGCATCACGTCGGAGATGATAACAGGTTTGCCAACAGATGCGTATTCCTGCACAAACTCATCATATGAGAGATTACTGCGACGCTCAACAAAATCAATCGATGTCCATACCAACTTGCATTTGTTTTTTTGCCACATCCTCTTGAATAAATAAACGATTATGCGTGTGGCAAAAAACAATATAATTAAGACAAAACTCAATTTCACAATGTCGAAAGAAGAAAGAGGTTCTATAGCCATATTAAGTATGATTAATTGATGAATCTATTTAAAATTTTTCAACAATTGATTTAAGTACTGTGAATCTTGTATTTTGTTGTATCCACCTTCAATTCCTAGCAAATTTAAATCCTTGAGTGCTAATTTTAGTAGATATTTTTCAATTTTTGTCAGTTCAGGATGATATATATCTAACATCAAAACTACTCTCTTTTCTTGACCTTTATTCCAGGCTTCGTGTGTAAAGCTATTGTCAAAACATAAAATCTCTCCTCTAGTCCAACTTCGTGTTTCACCTCCGACTTTTATACCACAACCCTCTGGGGTTTTTATTCCAAAATGACAGTTTAAAGAAAGATTTATTTCCGAGTCAGCGTGTGGTGGTATGACAACTCCAGGTTCCATGACCAAAAATGCCACTTCTCCGGCTAAAGGATATATAAAAGGTTTCAGCTTGGTGACAATATTTACTGTCTTTGGAAAAAGAGACAAAGCTGCTTCTGTAAATTTCCCCTGTGTCCAAATTAAATTATATTTCCAGCTTTCATCTTTATCCTTGAACGATTCTCCAAATATTTCGCTTGGCTTGTGTTTTGGAACAATACTATGAACACTATGCTCAGATAAAAAATAAGCCATACATTCATCTTCTATATCATTCAATCCTTCTTTTAGGGTGTTTGATACAAATCTTAAAATTTTATAATCATCAAATTCGTACCAGGGTTTGTGAGTAATACCAGAATAGACAAATTTGCTTGATTTATCAGTTAAATTGAGAGTTGATCTAGCTACTAATTTAATTGTCTCTTCAAAACGGTGAACATTTTCTTTTGGGTACAAAAATTTTAATAATTTAAGCAACCAAAGGAAGAAGGTAATGTTGTTTTGCCACAATCTTTTCAGCAGATATATAACTAACACTGTGACAACAATCAGCCCAATTGTCAAAAAACTCAGCCCAATAATTTCAGAGAAAGAAAGTGATGATTGAATAGTCATATCAAACTTAGTTAATTACTTAAGTTTTGCGAAGCAAGGATTGTCTGCGCCTCATCCTCCGATAATTGTTCAATATCTGCTAAAGCTTTAGCTAAATCTTCCAAATCAGTCTGCTCTGCCAGCTTTTGTACAATAACTTCAGCCAACTCAGCTACTGTCGGTTCATTAAAAAAGCCCTGATAAGAAAGTTCTATTTGGAAGGTTTTGCACAGTTGAGAAACGAGCTGAGTGGCAAATAAAGAATCTCCTCCCAATTCAAAGAAGTTGTCGTGAATGCCTACCTGTTCAATACCTAAAAGTTGTTGCCAAATCTCAGCAAGACTCCGCTCAACTTCGTTGCCAGGAGCAACATAAGCATTCGCAAGATTGGGACGAGGATGAGTTGGTTTGGATTGACTCAACTGGGCTAATTTTTCCTCCAAGGATTTAGCTGATTTCTTTGGCTTCATCAGGCTGGAAAAATCTTGAGTTGATACAATGACCTGAGGAACTGTGCTACTGCATAAAATGCGTCTAAACGCTTCAATGCCCTCTTCATAGGTCATTCCTCCTGTCAATTCTTCTCCTGTTATCTCCTTATGCCGTGCTTCGACAGGAACTGCCATTCCTAAACTGTTCCATCTATCCCAATTAATAGATTTGATAAATGTGCCATATTTAGAAGCACTGTAATGAGCGAAGGAATCAACGAAGGCATTTTCGGCGGTATAATCTACCATCCCGGATGCCCCAGCAAATGAACTCAGTGATGAACACAGTACAAAGAAATCTAGCTTGGTATCCTTGAAAAGAGCTTCGAGCACTCGTGTTCCCCGCACTTTCGGTTGTAGAGCAGTTGCTGCATCTTCTTTTGTTTTTAGTTGAATCATGCCTCCGCCAAAAACCGCTGCCGCATGAATTACTCCATTGATCTGACCAAATCGTTGATTTACTTTTTCGCTCACTACAGACATTTGTTCAGAGTCAGCAACGTCAGCACTAATCGCCATGACTTCTGCTCCCAGTACTTCTAGGCTCTGCAATTTGCGAATTTTAGAACTTATGTCATCTTGTTGATCGTGAGTGGATAGCCATGTTTCCCACTCGTCTGGTTCTGGGAAAGGCGATCGCCCCAACAATACTAATTTTGCCTGTATACTCTGTGCTAAGTATTCTGCTAGTGTCAAACCAACTCCCCCCAATCCACCAGTGATCAGATAAACTCCTCTTTCTCTTAATCGAGGATTTTCTGCAACGGTTGCATCTAATTGGACTGGTTCAAAATCTTGCACCCAGCGGTGGAGTCCACGGTAGGCAATAACCTGGTTGGAAGTTTGGCTAACTAGTTCCGCTAGCAGTTGCAGGGTAAGTTGCTGCTGCTGCCTACTTTCGGGTTTGGGAACAACAATATCAATGCTACGGCAGCTGATGTTTGAGTACTCTAACGGTATAACTTGACATGATCCAAGAACTAGTGCCTTCTCTGGACACAGCACCTCTGCACCCGTTACTGCCTGCATATTGTTTGAGATAACTGTAACTTGAGAATCAGTTGGATTGTGTTCTCCAATTGCCTGGGCAAGAAACAGTAAACTGTAAAAGCCAAGTACCTTTATCTTCTCCTGTAACTCAATTTCTGATTCTGGTTCAATGTCGGGTGTGACGCTCCATAAGTGAACTATCTTGTTGGGAATCTTATTTAGTTGACGCAGTTCTTTGAACAGAGTATCGTAGTCATCCCGTTGTTGAGGATTAATCGTATATCTGCACTCACTCTCACGCTCAAATTGCTCACCGATTTTTACAGTTATGACATCCTGACGCGCCAGTGCTAGCTGCTGTACCATTTTTTCGCTCAAGCCGCACTCATCCACAAATATTAACCAGTATCCCGGTTGATTTGTCCCAGTTCCAGGTATAAATGATTGCGGCGGCATAGAGCGTTTCCAGGAAGGAATGTAAAACCAGTCGGCAAGATCAGGTCTTTTGTCTGGAGATAATTGAACATCTTCTCTTTGAAGCAGAACTGTAAATGCAGTAGATCCTGAGTCAGTTGCTGAACCTCTAGCCAAAAATATTTCTTCCCCGAAAGCTTCTGTTTCTGATAAAACAGCTACCTCACCAAACCCATGCGATCGCAGTTTTTCTTGCCATTGCTTTTTAGACAAAAATGGATTACCTCGGCTGCGTTCTTCATCCTCTAACGGATTCATTAGCAGACCGTCTGTAATGTCAAAATCTAACTGAGGTTGAGTTATCTCCCAGAGCAACAAAAATCCTCCAGGAGCTAGCAAAGAGCGTACGTGATCTAGAGTTTTTTCAATATTACGGGTGATATGCAATACATTTACAGCGATGACAACATCAAAGCTGTGGCTGGAATAACCTTGCTCAGTCAGAGATTTTTCAATGTCTAGGAAACGATACTGGACGAAAGGATAAGCAGCAAACTTTTCTTTGGCTCGGTTTAAGAGCAAACCACCCACATCCGTAAAGGTGTAGTTTGTTTGTTTTGGAGGCAACACAGGCAATAATTCTGTCGTGGCAATACCCTGTCCACCACCAATTTCCAAGATTCTTAAGTTCACGTTTTGCGGTAAGGATTTCACCACTTGTTCCAGACTTACCCGAAGAATTCCTTTTAAGTAGGTATTTAAGGGCAATTCAGATTGTGATGTTTTTACCTTTTGATCTGTCGTCGCAAAGTACAACTCTAACGGTTCTTTTTCCCCCAACAGCACGGCTGGGAGATTTTCGCCACACTGCTTAATTAAATCTACCATTTGGGGTGTGTCTGCCCATCTGTGGTTAATTTCTTCTAGCAGAGGATTTAAATCCTCTGTAGAAAATGGTACAAACTTAGTAAACAGTTTCTGCTCTTGCTGTAAGTGACCTTGCTCTATTAGCACATCCAAAAAGCGACATAACAATTGCTGATAGCGAGGGATAATATGGCATTGCTCAAATAACTCTTCAATAGAATATTTATCATTGGGGTTGCCAAAAGCACCTAAACTCCTCAGTGCAAGGTTGATGTAGGTAGTGCATAAACGATCCAACCACTGTTTGTTCGCCAAATAAGTTTGTTCGTCAAGTGTCGCGATAGTTGCACAAGCCTGCGTTTCCCCTGCTTCTACCAGAGATTCCCACAACTGGGTTGCTGTTAGTCTAGGCTGAAACTGTCCTGCTAAAAGTGATTGTTTTGGTGGTTCAATCCAGTAACGCTGACGCTCAAATGGATAGGTCGGCAAGGGAATATGATGGCGTTGTTCATTGGCATAAAAACCAGACCAGTCTACTTTGACTCCGAAAAGCCAGAGTTTACCTAAAGTCTTATGTAAAAACGCTACATCTGACTGTTGCTCCTGTGGATGGCGGATTGAAGTCAGTACTACTGGTTCAGAATCATAATGCGTAAGCGCGAAAGTACTCAAAGTTCTTCCTGGACCAACCTCTAGCAGTATGCGCTCAGGTGTTTTCAGTAACTCAGTTATTCCCTCGCTAAAGCGCACAGTTTGCCGTAGATGTTTTGCCCAATATTTGGGGTCTGTTGCTTCTGCTACAGTAATCCAAGTACCACTCACATTAGAAACAAACGGAATTTTTGGGGAATTTAGTGTGATTTTTTGTAACAAATGAGAGAACGGGTCGAGAATTGGCTCCATCATTTGGGAATGAAAGGCATGGGATGTATGCAGCCGCCGACAGCCTACACCTTTTCCTTGTAGCTTTTGATGCAATTGTTCAATTGCCTCGGTTGAACCAGAAACCACACAGTACGCAGGCCCATTGCTTGCGGCTAAAGACAGTTCCCTTCCCAATAGGGGTTGTACCTCTTGTTCGGTAAGTTGAACAGAGAGCATTTCCCCACTAGGGAGTTGCTGCATCAGTCGTCCTCGGGTTGCGACTAGCGCTAAAGCGTCTTCGAGCGAGAAAACCCCGGAAAGAGTTGCTGCTACATACTCCCCAATACTGTGACCAATCATCGCTTCGGGACGCACACCCCAAGCCATCCACAACTGAGCTAGGGCGTATTCAATGGTAAACAGCGCTGGCTGGGCAACAAAAGTCTGTTTCAGTTGCTCTGCTGCCTTTTCTTTCTCTGCTTCATCAGGATACAGTACATGGCGGAGGTCAAAATCCAAGTGCGGTTTAAGTAGTTCACAACAGTTATCAACTGCGAGAGTGAAGGTTGGCTCACTCTGGTAAACTTCCCTCCCCATATTCACGTATTGCGTTCCCTGACCGGAAAACATAAAAACAATCGGACAATTGGAAGGCTGCTGGTAGTGAGTGAACACTCGTTGTGGATCTAAAGTAGAAAGCACCTTCACTGCATCCTTAACGTCTTGGCACATCACCATCCGGCGATGGTCGAAAGCTCGACGACCAACAGCAAGGGTGTGAGCCACATCAGCAAGGTTTAAATTAGAATCCTGCTGGAGGTGATTTACCAGATTAGTTGTAGCAGATTCTAAAGCTGTAGTCGTCTTAGCTGAGAGTAGCAACAACTGCCAAGGGCGAGAAGTACCAGAGGTTTCAATAGCTGGGGCTTCTTCAAGAATTATATGGGCATTCGTCCCACCAATCCCAAAGGAACTGACACCTGCACGTCGGGGAGTGCCGTTTGTTTTCCATTCGGAAAGTGTAGTATTAACGTAAAAAGGACTGTTAGTAAAATCAATCTGAGGATTAGGTTCCTCAAAGTGCAAGCTAGGTGGTATTTGTTTATGTTTGAGAGCTAAGACTGTTTTGATCAAACCCGTCACCCCAGCAGCAGCGTCTAAATGGCCAATGTTGGTCTTCACCGAGCCAATGGCACAAAAGCCTTTATTCTGTA
The DNA here is from genome assembly GCF_036917655.1 of Nostoc sp. GTDB lineage: Bacteria > Cyanobacteriota > Cyanobacteriia > Cyanobacteriales > Nostocaceae > Nostoc. Next base: position 161,538 of record NZ_JBALCY010000065.1, on the reverse strand, counting down.
TGCTGGTTCTAAAAGCTTGTGTTAGTGCGGCAATTTCAATCGGATCTCCTAGTGATGTCCCTGTCCCATGAGCCTCAATATAGGTAATCGTTTCGGGTTCGACCTCGGCAACGACTTGAGCTGTTTTAATCACCTTGGCTTGACTATCTATACGAGGTGCTGTATAGCTGACCTTAAAAGATCCATCGTTATTGATAGCGGAACCTTTGATAACCGCATGGATAGAATCTTGATCTGCTAGAGCATCTTCTAATCTCTTCAAAACCACAATGCCTACACCTTCGCCGCTAACAGTTCCCTGTGCTTTGGCATCAAAAGCGCGGCAGTGTCCGTCAGGAGACCCAATTCCCCCTTCTTTATAAAAATAGCCACTTTTTCTAGAAGAACTTATGGAAACACCACCTGCTAAAGCCATATCACATTCACCATTCAGCAAGCTTTGGCAAGCTAAATGAACAGCAACTAATGAAGTTGAGCAGGCGGTTTGAACTGTATAACTTGGTCCGGTTAGGTTAAGTTTGTAAGAAACTCGTGTAGTTAGATAATCTTTGTCACCTGCGATCGCCAGTTGGTGAGAATCTATAGAATTGATAATATTCGGGTTTAAGTAAATGTTGTTAAGTAAGTAGCTACTTAAGCTAGAGCCTGCGTAAACTCCTATCGAACCTTTGTAGGTTTGGGAGTCATAACCGGCATCTTCAAGGGCAACAGATGCACATTCCAAAAAAATCCGGTGTTGCGGATCGGTGATTTCGGCTTCTCTGGGATTGAAGCCAAAGAATGAAGCATCAAAAAGTTCTACATCTTCCAATACAGCCCGTGCTTTGACAAATTTTGGGTTATTGAGTATGGCTGAATCTGTCCCTGAAGATAACAGTTCTTCATCACTAAAAAAAGAGATTGACTCTATACCACTTTGTATATTTTTCCAAAATTCATCAATATTTTTTGCTTGAGGAAAACGTCCTGCTATGCCAATAATAGCTATTTCTGAACCATTTCTATGAGTAGATTCTATGGGAATATTCATTCTTCATGAACTCCTTTACTATTCATAATTGACTTGATTTTTTCCATCCGTCTTTTCTGTTGAGATTTACCAGCAGAGATTTTTTCTGTTTGAATATTAGTTTCACTCAAAGGTAATGTTTGATTATGAGCTTGACTGAAGAACTCTGCAAGGGAACTTATAGTCGGATATCTGAACAGATCGAGCAATGATAAATCGGTTTTGGATATTTCACGTAATTGAGTATGAACCTTAACCATTAGCAACGAATGACCACCAAGTTCAAAGAAGTTATCGTGAATACCTATATTCTCGATATTGAGAGCACTTTGCCAAACAGTAGCAATTTTTTGTTCCAGCTCAGTTTGCGGCATCACATAAGCAACTTCGATCTCTGGGCGCAGAGTTTCTGGAGCAGGTAGGGAGTGCCGATCAAGCTTACCGTTAGACAAACGCGGCAAGGCTTGGAGTACTATGAAAGCCGAGGGCACCATATATTGCGGTAGCTTCTCCTGAAGAAAACTACGCAGTTCAGTGACTGTAAGCGTCTGCTCAAAATTAGGGCTTACATAAGCTACTAGGCGTTTGTCACCCTCCTCGTCCTCTCGAACCACTACCACCGCTTCACGGACTTGAGCGTGTTGCTTCAATTTTGATTCAATCTCGCCTAGTTCGATGCGGAAGCCCCGGATTTTAACTTGATGGTCAATGCGTCCAAGCAGTTCGATGTCTCCGTTGGGTAGATAGCGGGCTAAGTCGCCACTTTTATACAGGTGCGTCCCTAATTTCTCGCTAAAAGGGTTGGGAATAAATTTCTCGGCAGTGAGTTCAGGGCGATCGAGGTAGCCCCTGGCAATACCAACACCACTAATATACAATTCCCCTAGTACACCTGTTGGTGTAGGGTTCAAATGTCTGTCTAGCAAATAGATTTGGGTGTTGGCAATCGGACGACCAATAGGTACACTATAAATCGATCGGTTTTCTTGGTAGGTAGTTGGTTCATAAATTGTTACGCCAATCGTTGCCTCAGTCGGTCCGTAAGCATTAAGCCAACGGATGCGATCGCCTACCAATTTCTCCCAAAGCGCAAGTTTTTCTGGTAAAGTTTGCTCGGTTCCTACAATCACTAAGCGAAGTGTGGAAGGTAATGGTGCTTCTGTTTGAGCTAGATCGGACACCCAGTCATGCCAGTATGCAGTTGGTAAATTGAGAACAGTTAGTTTTTCCTGTTCCAAGAATTGGAGGAAATTGGCAAAAGCTAGTATCCGATTAGGTCGGATAATAACAGTTGACCCACTTAACCATGATGGAAACAGTTCTTCTGCTGTAACATCAAAGCTCATAGAACCAAATTGGAGAATGCGATCTTCTGGTTGAAGTTGATAAGCTTTTGCAGCAGCAATACTGTGGTTCACCAAAGCTTGGTGGGTAATCAAAACCCCTTTAGGTGTTCCTGTAGATCCGGAGGTGTAAATCACATAAGCCAGGTTTTCGGGTGTCACGCCGCTACTGGGGTTCTCTGTGTAATCCTGACCACAGAAGGAGGCATTTATCTCCCAATCTGCGTCTATATACGCAACTTTAGCCTTGTGTTTAGGGAGTTCTGCAACCAGGTGCTTTTGGGTAAGCAACACCAGAGGTTTCGCATCCTCTAATATTAAAGCCAAGCGTTCCTGTGGGTAGGATGGATCTAACGGTACATATGCACCACCAGCTTTTAGGATGCCCAAGAGTCCGACCATCATTTCCAGCGATCGCTCCATGCAGATTCCCACCAGTACCTCTGGTCCTACGCCAAGCGATCGCAGCTGGTGTGCTAGTTTATTTGCCTTGGTGTTAAGTTCTTGATAGGTCAAATGTTGGTCTTCAAAGACTACAGCAATGGCGTTGGGCGTTGGCGTAACTCCTTTGCAGGAAGCTCGCTCTACCTGAGTCTCAAATAACTCATGGATACAACACTTATTCTGAATAAAGTTAGTCTGAGTGTTATTCCACTCTCCGAGCAACTGATGCTGTTCTGGTTTCGGCAAGAGTGGTAAGTCGGAAATTCGCTGTTCAGAATTAGCGACAATGCCTTCCAGCAAGCTCTGGAAATGCCCCAGCATCCGGGTAATGGTATCTGCATTGAACAGATCAGTATTGTACTCCAGAGTTCCAATCAGCCCTTGCTTGATTTCTACCATAAATAGGGTTAGATCAAACTTCGTCGTTTTTTTGTCGAACTCCAAAGGGCTTAAGGTTAAACCTGGTAGCTCTAAAGTCGTGGTTGGGGTATTCTGGAGTTGGAACATCACCTGAAATAACGGTGTGTGGCTCAGGCTTCGCTCCGGTTGCAGTTTCTCCACTAGCTGCTCAAAGGGCAAGTCTTGGTTAGTGTAAGCCCCCAAGGCAACCTCTCGCACTCGGTTCAAAATCTCTCGGAAACTTGGGGTACCCGAAAGGTCAGTACGCATGACTAAGGTATTGACAAAAAATCCAATTAGCCCTTCTATTTCAGCTCGGTTGCGACCAGAGATGGTAGTGCCTACCACGATGTCATCCTGACCAGTGTAGCGGTAGAGCAACGTCTGAAACGCTGCCAGTAGCATCATGAATAGCGTCACCTTTTCCTGCTGGCTTAGTGTCTTAAGAGCTTCGGTTAGGGGCTTGGACAGAACCAGAGATTGTTTTGCGCCTCGATCGGTCTGAATCGGCGGACGAGGACGGTCAGTGCCTAACTCTAGTATATTTGGAGTACTGCTCAATTGCTGCTTCCAGTATGACAGTTGAGCCTCTCGCACTTCTCCCTGGAGCCACTGCTGCTGCCAAACAGCAAAGTCTGCATACTGGATTGGAAGTTCCAGCAGCGGTGAAAGCTTACCCATAGAAAAAGCTTCATAAAGAGCCACTATTTCTCGGATGACTATCCCAAAAGACCATTGGTCACACACAATGTGGTGCATTGTGAACAGCAACACGTACTGAGCTTCGTCTAATTGCAGCAGAGTGACTCGCACAAGTCCATCGTTCGCTAAATCAAAGGGTCGCGCCTGTTCCTCAGTTACAAGACGTCGGACCTCTGCCTCTAGCTCATCCTTTGGAAGCAACTGTAGATCCACTATCGGTAGAGTCAGAGCCAAGGTTGGGGCGATGACCTGGAACGGTTGCCCATCTACTATGGTAAAATTAGTACGCAAAACTTCATGACGCCGCACAACTTCGTTAAGGCTTTGTACCAGTGCGGTCTTGTTAAGCGAGCCATTGAAGCGGAAAGCGTAGGGTTCGTTGTATAAGGATTGACCGGGGTGCAACTGGTCAAGGAACCACAGGCGCTTTTGGGCAAAGGACAGGGGAACAGGGTTCTGTTGTAAACGTCGAGGAATCACCTGATCTGTAAATTTGCCTTGCATCCACTTTTCAAAAAGCGCCCGTTTTACTGGTGACAAATTAGATTTTTGCCCTGAAAGCGCATCTGGTTCAGACATGTTGCTACTTTATTGATATTTTAATAACAGATGAAAACTAGTACAGAACGGCGTAAATAAACACCAATCTAAAATGTCTAAAACCCTTATGCAATGGTAATTACGAATTATGCGTACCCCTACGGGGATCTTGCTATGCGTAGCGTCTCGTAGAGAAGCGGTACTAGTTTGTATCCCGATGAAAAAGGGGTTTTAGTCAAAATTAAACTCCTAAAAGACGTTGAGCTTCCTCTTGAGATAATTGTTCGATTTTCTCCATAACCATTTTTTCAATAAGTTCAGCCAACTTGGCAATAGTAGAGTATTCAAGGAAGAGACTACGTAGAGGCAATTCTATTGGGAAAGATTTTCGCAGTTGAGAAATAACTTGGGTTGCTAGTAGCGAGTGCCCGCCTAACTCAAAGAAATTGTCATGGATGCCTAAGCGCTCAATTCCAAGGAGTTGTTGCCAAATATTGGCAACGCTTTGTTCCACATGAGTGCGGGGAGCAACGTAATCATTCCCCAAGTTGGGGCGGGGATGGGTTGGTTTAGAGAAAGGAGCCGACGCTAAATGCTTTTCTAGGTCTGTTAAATGCTCTTCCAGCGACATTTTTGAATGTCTCTGCTTAATCCGAGTCTGTAAATCTTGTGGCGAGACAACAACCTGAGGTAGTCCACTGTAGATAATCCGGCTAAATGCATCAACACCCTCTTTTGTTGGTATTCCTTCTTTTATTTTCTGTTCACGCCATTTTTTCAGTTCGTCTGGGACGGCTGTGTTCACTAGCATTCCCATGTCTCGCCAGCCACTCCAGTTGATAGATACAGTGAATGAACCTTGTCTGGAGTAATTCCGGTGAGCAAAACAGTCAAGAAAAACATTAGCTGCACAATAGTCTACCTGCCCCAATCCACCTAAGATTGAACTATCAGATGAACAAATTACCAAAAAATCTAACTTCACATCCCTAAAGATGGCATCAAGTACTAATGTTCCTTTCACCTTGGAAGCCATAACACTTGCTGCTACTTGCGGGGTTTTTAATTGAATTATGCCTCCACCAGCAATCCCAGCAGCGTGGATGACACCATGAATTTCACCGAAGTCCTCAGATACCTGAGCGATTACTGACTGCATCTGTTGAAGATCGGCTACATCAGCGCTTTTCACCAAAACTGAGGCACCTAACTCCTCTAGCGCCTGCACTTTTTTTATTTTGATGCTTACAGAATCCTGATCATCATGAGTCGCTAACCATTGTTCCCACTCATCTTTTTCAGGAAGAGCAGAACGCCCGACCAAAACCAGTTTGGCTTGCACTGTCTGAGCTAAATATTTCGCCAGTTCCAGACCAATACCTCCCAGTCCACCTGTGATCAAGTAGACTCCCTTTTGCCGCAGCCGTGTTTTCCCTGCGATCGCTTCTTCTAAATTGACGGCTTCAAAAGTTTGAACCCAGCGATGATGTCCACGATAGGCAATGACTAAGTCAGTTGGCTGGATTGTAACTTCTGCTACAAGTTGGTCTATCAGTTTCTGCTTTTGCCTTTCAAGTTGTGGAAGAACAACATCAATGCTACGGCAGATAATATTCGGATATTCTTGGGGAATGACTTTACACGAGCCGATTACCGTTGCTTTTTCGGGGCATAGGCTCTCATCACCGTTCACATCGTGAATATTATTGGTCACTACCAGCATTTCAAGCGGATCGGTAATACCTTGTTGTCCAACTGCTTGGGCTAGAAAAAGCAAACTGTAGAAGCCAAAATACTGATTCGTTTCAAAAGATTCGATTTCTGAGGGTGTCTGATTGTTCGCTGTAATGCCCCATAAGTGAGCAATTATTTGTGGGGTTAAATCCCGGTCAATAAGAGCTTGGAGCAAGGCATCATAGTCATCCCTTTGCTGAGGGTTGATGCAATATGCGCGATCGCTAAGTTTAGTAAATTTATCTCCTGCTGTCACGGTAATGACGGCTTGACTTTGTTGTTGCAGGCGTTTTACGAGAAGCGATCCCACATCACACCTATCGACAAAGACTAACCAACACGACTTCTGCTTTACCAGTCCTGCATTTTCAACAGGCTCAAGCGGTTGGGACTCTTTCCAGACTGGAATGTAGAACCAATCAGCAAGATTCAGCTGTTTGTGTAACGCTTCTTGGAACGTAGTCACAGGCGCGGTTAAGGGTTGTGGTTCAATCCAGTAACGCTGACGCTCAAATGAATACACTGGCAAGGGAGTTCGATGACGCCGTTGATTGGCGTAAAAGCCTGACCAATTTATTTCTACTCCGGTAAGCCAGAGCTGCGAGAGTGTGTTGAGCAAAAAGGCGACATCCGACTGTTGCTCTTTTGGATGGCGTAACGAAGAAAGTACAATCTGTTGCTCGTCTTGTTCTATATGCTGTCTAGCTAATGTAGTCAACGTCCGCCCAGGGCCAACTTCCAACAGAATTTGCTCTGGCTTTTGCAGCAACAGTGCAACCCCTTCAGCAAAGCGTACTGTTTGCCGTAGATGCCTTGCCCAGTAGCTTGGATTGGTTGCCTCCGTTGCAGTTATCCAAGTGCCAGTCACATTGGACACAAAAGGAATTTGCGGAGGCTTCAGGTTGATTTTTTTTACCCGATCTAGGAACCTCTGGATGATTGGGTCCATCATTTGGGAATGAAAGGCACCTGATGTATGCAGACGGTGAGAGTCCACAGCTTGCTTAGTGAGTTGGTTTTGCAACTCATCAATCGCCGAGCTTGATCCCGAAACCACGCACAGGGATGACCCGTTGATTGCAGCTAGGGCAACTTCTTCGCCAAGCATTGATTGCACTTCTTTCTCTGGTAGGGGTACAGCTAGCATGTCACCAGCAGGCATTTGCTGCATCAGTTGTCCACGGGCTGCTACCAATGCTAATGCATCTTCTATAGATAACACGCCAGCAAGGCAAGCTGCTACATACTCTCCTATACTGTGACCAATCATTGCTTCGGGACATACTCCCCAAGCTATCCACAATTGAGCCAACGAGTATTCAATCACAAACAGCGCTGGCTGGGTGATATGAGTCTGTTTAAGGTGCTGTGTTGCTTCTTGGATTTCGTCTTTGCTTGGATACAGCACAGAGCGCAAATCAATTGCCAAGTGAAATTTTAGCAGTTCACAGCATTTATCAATCTGTTCTCGGAAAATTGGCTCGCTCTGGTACAGTTCTCGACCCATCTCCACATACTGTGCACCCTGTCCGGGAAACATGAACACGACAGAGCGATTACAGGGCTTTTGGTAGTGGGTGAAAACTCGTTGAGGATCTTGAAGTGATAGTGCCTTCACTGCATCTTCAAGGTCTTGGCATACCAGCATCCGCCGATAGTCAAAAGCACGACGGCCGATACCAAGGGTGTAAGCTACATCAGCGAGAATCAAATCAGGATGCTGTTTTAAGTGGGTAGCTAAATTAGCTGTGGCGGTTTCTAGTACTGTACTAGTCTTGGCAGACAGCAACAACAACTGCCAGGGACGAGCGGGACCAGATGGTTCAACAACTGGGGCTTCTTCAAGAATCACATGGGCATTAGTCCCACCAAAGCCAAAAGAACTGACTCCCGCACGGCGAGGAGTGCCGTTCGTCTTCCACTCAGACAATGTAGTATTGACGTAAAAAGGACTGTTGGCAAAATCAATTTCGGGATTGGGTTGCTCAAAATGCAAGCTGGGTGGTATTTGCTTGTGTTTGAGTGCAAGGACGGTCTTGATCAGGCTTGCAACACCAGATGCCCTATCTAAATGTCCGATATTAGTTTTTACTGAACCAATGGCGCAGAAGCGCTTCTTGTTTGTTCCCGCACTAAATACTTTTTTCAGCGCCCTAACTTCAATAGGATCGCCCATAACTGTACCTGTTCCGTGGCATTCTACATAGGTAATTGTCTCAGGAGTAAACTCAGCGATCGCCTGAGCCTCAGCAATGACCGCAGCTTGTCCATCCACGCTAGGTGCTGTATAGCCCACTTTCAAAGAACCGTCGTTATTGATGGCTGAACCCTTAATAACTGCATAAATGCAGTCGCCATTTGCCAGTGCTTCTTCTAACCTCTTTAGCACAACAATGCCCATACCGTTACCGAAAACGGTGCCTTGTGCTTTAGCATCAAAAGTGCGGCAATGACCATCGGGAGAAGTCATTCCGTCTTCTTGATATAAATAACCTTTATTTTGCGGAACTCGTACTGCAATGCCACCAGCTAGCGCCATGTCACACTGGTAACTCAACAATCCTTGGCATGCTAGATGAACTGCTACCAATGACGTGGAACAAGCAGTACTAACGTTAAGGCTCGGTCCCTTGAGGTTCAATTTGTAAGAAACCCGTGTAGGTATGTGATCTTTATCATTACCAGTAAGAATGATTGTCCCACTTAACGATTTGAGAAGGTCATGATTTGAGATCAGGTTGTTCAGTAAGTAGGTACTTAGGTTGCTGCCTGCGTAAACTCCTATAAACTCTTCATATGTTTCAGGGTCATAACCTGCATTTTCAAGAGCTTCCCAGGCACACTCCAAAAAAAGACGATGTTGTGGGTCCATAACTTCAGCTTCACTAGGCGTGAAGCCGAAGAATTGAGCGTCAAACATCTCTATGTCTGACAGCGCAGATCCGGCTTTTACATAGTGAGGGTTACGCAGCAAAGTTGGGTCTACACCTTCTGACAGTAATTCCTCATCAGTAAAGAATGAAATCGACTCCCGTCCTTGGGACAAATTCTGCCAAAACTCATCAGTACTTTTGGCTCCAGGAAAACGACCAGCCATCCCGATAACGGCTATTCCTTTTAAGGAATCGTGAGATTCAGGGTTATCCATTTGTCTTCTTATTTTGCTTGATTAGGTTTCGCTTCATCTGTTGGCTGGTTGCTCCAATAGCTTCATTTCGCCTCTTGGCGCGGTCAGAGGCTTGCTGATAGGCGGGTTGTTCATCCTCTTTGCCGATGAGATGTTTTGCCAAGGCATTTATGGTCGGATATTCAAATGAGTCGGATATTGATATATCTCTGTTAAGCTTTTCTCGCAGTTTGCTACGAACTTGAAGAATGAGAAGTGAATCGCCACCAAGCTCAAAGAAGTTGTCGTGAATTCCTATCGCCTCAATCCCAAGAAGTTCTTGCCAAATGTCGGCAAGCGTTTGCTCGGTTTCATTCCTGGGAGCAACATAAGGATTAATCAGTGATGGTCGCTGTTGTGTTGGTTGGGATAGGTTAGCTTTAAAACCATTATCCTGTTTACCCTGAATTAAAAAATCACGACTCTGTAGCTCGTATTTTGCTTCATCCAATCGAATCGGCTCAAAATTTTGCACCCAACGATGAAAACCACGATAGGCAATCACTCGGTCATAAATATGAGTTTGTAGCTCAAAAAGCAGTTGGTCTATGAGTTTTTGCTCACTCCAGTTTGCAGATTTGGGAATAACAACATCAATGCTACGACAGTTAATGTTTGGGTATTCTTGAGGAATGACCCGAATAGGTGCAAGTAAAGTTGCTTTTTCTGGACACAGCAACTCTTCGCCTGCCACTTCCTGCATATTGTTGGAGATGACCGCAATTTGAAGCTCATCAGTATAATTCTGTTTTCCAAGTGCCTGTGCTAGAAAGAGCAGACTATAAAATCCTGTTTCTTGAGATTTCTCAATGGTTTCCAATTCTAACTCTATACGATCAACAGGTGTGACACTCCATAAATGAACAATTGTTTTTGGGAACTTGTTTTGTGCTAAAAGTTCATTAAGTAAAGTTTCATAGTCATGACGTTGTTGAGGATTCAGAGTATACAAGCGATCGCTTAGTTTAGTAAACTCGGACCCGATCCTGACAGCGATCGCATCTTGATCCTCAAGTTCGAGTCGTTTCACCAGTTCTTCACCCAAGCCGCACTCATCGATAAACACAAGAGTGCAGGACAAAACTGGATTCTCACTTGGTTGATTGAGGGGTAATGGGGAGCGTTTCCAAGATGGAATGTAGAACCAGTTTGCCATTTCCGGATTTTTGCATAGAGAGATTGCAGGTAGAGTCTCTACATCCGTCTTGACAGCACTTGCTTGTTTCTTAGGATCAATCCAGTGACGCTGACGCTCAAAGGGATAAGTTGGCAAGGGTAGGCGATGACACCGCTTATGAGTATAGAATGCCGACCAATCTATCTCTACTCCAGTAAGCCATAGCTGACCTAATGTATTTAACAAAAACGCTATATCCGAGTTGCATTCTTGCGGATGGTGTAACGAAGTTAACATAACTTGGTCAGCCGCTTTATCTGGATGTCGTCTAGCTAATGTACTCAACATCCGCCCTGGCCCTACTTCTAGGAGAATTTGCTCTGGCTTTTGCAGCAACAATCCAATACCCTCAGCAAAGCGCACCGTCTGCCGTAAATGCTTTGCCCAATAGCTTGGATCGGTGGCCTCTGCTACAGTAATCCAAGTACCAGTGACGTTGGACACAAAAGAAATTTGCGGAGCCTGAAGGTTGATTTTTTTGACCTGTGCCATGAACGGCTCGATGATTGGGTCCATCATTTGAGAATGAAAGGCACCCGATGTATGCAGACGACGACAGTCAACCCCTTTTTCAGTCAACCTGTTGTGCAACTCATCAATCGCCGACCTTGGTCCCGAAACCACACACAGAGATGGTGCGTTGATTGCAGCTAGAGCAAGTTCTTCGCCAAGCATTGATTGCACTTCTTTCTCTGGTAGGGGTACAGCTAGCATGTCACCAGCAGGCATTTGCTGCATCAGTTGTCCACGAGTAGTCACTAGCATCAATGCATCTTCTAGAGAGAACACGCCAGCAAGAGTTGCGGCCACATATTCTCCTATGCTATGACCAATCATTGCAGAAGCACGGACTCCCCAGTCCATCCACAACTTTGCCAAAGCGTATTCAACGACAAATAGCGCTGGCTGAGTAATATAAGTTTGTGTCAGCTGCTGTGCTGCTACTGTTGCCTGTTCTTCCCTTGGATACAGAATAGTGCGTAGGTCTAGCCCTAAAACAGGTACAAGTATTTCACAGCAATAATCAACCTGTTCTCGAAAAACTGGCTCAGTCTGGTACAGTTCTCGACCCATCTCTACATACTGAGACCCCTGACCAGGAAACATAAATACAATCTCTCGCTCAGATGGTTCCTGGAAATGGGTAAAAACTCGTTGTGGGTCTTTTGTCTCTAAAATTTTGACTGCATCATTAAGGTCTTGACAAACCACTATTCTGCGATGGTCAAACATTCGCCGACCCACACTCAGAGTGTAAGCGACATCCGCCAAGTTGATTTCAGGATGCTCCTGCAAGTGCTTGACTAGATTTGCCGTAGCAGTCTCTAGTGCTGAACTAGTTTTAGCGGAGAGTACCAATAACTTATGTGTCCACCCAGGGCTAGATGATTCAATCTCTAGGGCTTCCTCAAGAATCACATGGGCATTAGTACCGCCAATGCCAAAGGAACTGATCCCTGCACGGCGTGGTGTTCCGTTTGTTTTCCATTCGGACAGCGTACTATTAACATAAAAGGGGCTGTTAGCAAAATCAATCTGGGGATTGGGCTGCTCGAAATGCAAGCTGGGTGGTATCTGTTTGTGTTTAAGTGCGAGAATGGTCTTGATTAAACCAGCAACACCAGCCGCAGTATCTAGGTGTCCGATGTTGGTTTTTACTGAACCAATAGCACAGAAATTCTTTTTCTCAGTTCTGGCGCGAAAAGATTTGGTGAGCGCGGCAATTTCAATAGGATCTCCTAAAACTGTTCCGGTACCATGAGCCTCTACATAGCTGACCATCTCGGATTCAATCCTAGCCATTGCAAGAGCCTCAGCAATCACCTTTGCTTGACCATCAATACTGGGAGCTGTATAGCCAACTTTTGTAGAACCGTCATTATTAATAGCTGAACCTTTAATAACAGCATGAATACAATCTCCATCCGCTAGAGCATCTGCGAGTCGCTTTAAAATGACTATGCCCACACCATCACCGCTCACAGTTCCTTGGGCTTTGACATCAAAAGCGCGGCAGTGTCCATCGGGAGACAAAATTCCCCCCTCTTGGTATGAATAGCCGGTCTTTTGTAAGGTCGTTACTGAAACTCCACCAGCCAAAGCCATATCAGATTCACGATCTATTAAGCTTTGACAGGCTAAGTGAACCGCAACTAATGAACTAGAGCATCCAGTTTGGACAGTGATAGCTGACCCCTTCAGGTCTAGTTTATAAGCGACTCGTGTGGTCAGGTTATCTGTACGATTGTTATGCCTAATTTGGTCAAGACCGACTAATTTTATCAGTTCGGTGTTGGAAAAAAGATTGAATAAAAAGTAGGAGCTAATGCTAGCACTACCATAAACACTAATCCGACCTTCATAAGTTTTAGAATCATAGCCAGCACTTTCAAGAGCCTCCCAGGCAGTTTCTAAAAAGAGGCGGTGCTGTGGGTCCATAATTTCTGCTGTTCTGGGAGAGTAATCAAAGAATGAAGCATCGAATAATTCTATATCTTCCAGTACAGCGTTTGCTTTAACATAATTGGGGTCACTCAGTAAAGATGGATCTACTCCTACAGACTCCAGTTCTTGATGGGAAAAAAATGAAATTGATTCAACACCATCTCGCAGATTGTGCCAAAAATCATCAATATTTTTAGCTCTGGGAAACCTTCCCGACATCCCAATAACAGCTATATCTAAATCGCCTATTTTATTTTGTTCTTCTAGGCTATTCATCACAATTTCCTTCTTGAGCATTTGATGATTTGCACTGATGGTGATTTAAGTACACACCTGAAAATCCTGTTTTTTGTCAGATAATTTTACCTAGATTGCGCTCTCGCCTGCCTAGAAGCAATGCGACTTTCAGCTCTTTGATTACTTTCCTCAAAAGAGGATGTTTCAGTTTGTTCTTGTGTTAAATATTTAGCCAATGAGTTTATAGTTGGATATTCAAAAAAATTAACTATTGATATATTTGTGTTTAAAACTTCTCGCAGTTTAGCATGAATTTGAACAAGGAGTAATGAATGACCACCAAGGTCAAAGAAATTATCATGAATGCCCACTTTCTCAACATGAAGCATCTGCTGCCAGATATGAGCAATGGTTTGCTCGACTTCGGTTCGAGGTGGTTCATAAGTTACTTCTAATTCTGGGCGATCGCTATTTGATTCTGGGAGCGCATTCCGATTAATTTTACCATTGGATGTTAGTGGCAAAGCCTTCAACATAATAAAAGTTGAGGGCATCATGTATTCTGGTAGTTTCTCTCTAATAAATCTTTGCAGTTCGCTAACATTGAGTGTTTGCTTAGAAACAACGTAGGCTACTAAGGATTTGTTGCCATCATCTTCCCGAACTGTCACTACAGCCTGTTGCACTTGCGGATGTTGACACAGGATGGTTTCAATTTCTCCAAGTTCAATGCGGAAGCCCCTAATTTTTACCTGGTGATCAACTCGCCCAATAAATTCAATATTGCCGTCAGGTAAGTAACGAGCTATGTCACCAGTTTTATATAAACGCGAACCAATCTGTGCAAAAGGATTGGGAATAAACTTTTCTGCCGTTATATCAGCCCGATTCAGATAACCTCTAGCTAACCCTGCACCGCCAATGTATAACTCACCCGGTACGCCAATGGATACAGGTTGCAGTTGTTCATCTAGCAAATAAATCTGCGTATTGGCAAGTGGACGACCAAGGGGTACTGTCTGTGTATGATTTTGCTGATTTTCAACTGCGAAGGTAGTAACGCCCACGGTGGCTTCTGTAGGCCCGTAGTGATTGAAGATTAAGCTGGATGGTGTCTGCTGCTGAATCTGTTCAATAAGTTGCCAACTTGTAGTTTCGCCACCCAGAATTAGCTGCTGGCGGGGCAAGATGGAATGGGATGGTGCAGAGGCTAAAAGAGTGGCAAGGTGAGAGGGGACAATTTTGAGACAGTCGATCGGATGGGTGCGGCAGTATTTTGCCAAGATTGCTGAGTCAGTAGCACACTCGGCAGATAACACATGCAGACATCCGCCAGTACAAAGAGCAGCAAAGATCCCGGTGTTACCCAAATCGGCAGCTAAGGTGGAAACAGTGGCGAAGTTGGTTGTTGCTGATAAGTCTAACCTGTGTGTAATTCCGTGAAGGTAATTAAGTAGTTGTCGGTGTTCGATCGCAACTCCTTTCGGTTTACCAGTAGAGCCAGAGGTGAACAAAACATAAACTAAATTCTGGGCTGTCACTTCACTGGTGGGATTTTCATCTTTGTGATCTGCAACCTTATCCCAATCTGTGTCTAAGCAGACTATCTGCGCTACATCTGTTGACAGGTTATCGACTAATCGCTGTTGTGTCAAGATCACTGGGATTTCGATATCCTGTAATCGGTTAGCAAAACCTTCCTTGGGTAAGGTTGGATCTAGCGGTAGATAGGCTCCACCAGCTTTCAGGATGCCCAAAAGTCCAATAATCATTTCAAGCGATCGCTCTGTGCAAAGTCCTACTAAAACTTCCGGCTTGACTCCTAGCTGTTGTAAATAGTCGGCAAGTTGATTAGCTTTGCTGTTCAACTGTGCATAAGTTAGTTGCTCGTTTTCAAAGACAACGGCAATTTTATTTGGTGTTTTTTCTACTTGTGCTTCAAATAAGTTATGAATACATTTATCTTGTAAATTGTCAAGATGTGTTTGGTTAAACTTGACTAATAGTTGTTGGCGATCGCTGGGGCTGAGAATATCTAATCGGCTAATTTTCTCTTCAGGATTAGCAATTACACTAGTTAATAAAGTTTCAAATTGTCTAGCTATACGTTCAATAGTGTCGGCTGCAAAATAATTGATATCGTAGTATAATTCTGTAGTTAAAGAATGCTTGTGTTGAGTACAAGTGAGTTTTACTTTAAATTGTTCAATACAACTGTAATATTGCTCAAGAGAAAATGATACGTCGCCAGCAAAGAGTTTTTCTGGTAGTTGCTCAAACTCAAAACCGATGGGAAAAGCTAGTTGATGATGATTTTCTATCGGTTCTGGCACAAAATAATCTTGCCATTCTGCACTAGCTTCTATAGTCTGATTAGCTAGTTCTACAACTTCTTGAAAGCGTAAATCTGGTGTCAAATGGCTGTTAATTGGCAACCAAGTAGCAACAAGTCCTAATAAGTTATATAATTCTTCAAAGTCTCTGCGATCGCTAGCCATACCAATAATGATATCCGGCTGTCCTGTAAGTCGCCAAATCAGGGTTTGCCAGCAAGCTAGTAAGATAACAGCAGTGGAAATATCATATTTATGAGCTAAGGTGGCAATCTTGGCTGTCACATCAGGGTTAATATCTAATCGATAGCAGTTTATCTCAAACTTTGATGGCTGTAATGGCTGACTCTCAAAAGGTAACTTCAACGAAACGAGTGGAGAAAGCTTTTGCTCATGCCAGTATTGCTTCGCTGCTTCTGCATCTTCATCTGCGAGTAATTGATTCTGCCATTCTGAGAATTGCAGATATTGTAGAACTTCTTCTGATATTCTCTCACCTTGTAAGCAAGCAGCGTATGAGTTGGTGATTTCAGTTACCAGATTCTTAAGTGTCCAAGTATCGGCACAAAGTGAAGGCAGACTAATAAGTAAAATATACTTGCTTACTGATAGCGTCAGTAGAGATATATGCAACATCGTTCTTTGCTCAAAGTCCAAAGTAAGGGCGGCTGCTGCTTGGAAAAGCTCTGCAATTTTGCTTGAGATTTCCTTGGGTTTACAATGACTTAGATTGATGTTATCCCACGATAGAATACTACTATTTTCTACATCCATCACAGGAGTTTTCACTCCAGATCGGCAATGAAAAGTTGTACGCAAAATTCCATGTCGAATAATGACTTGTTCTAAAGCCGCTTTTAATACTTCTTGTTTGAGATTGCCTTCAATCAGAAGGGCGCATTGAGCAACATAAGCTGAACTATATTGCTGTAATGACCAAAGACGCTTCTGTTGAGGAGAAAGCCGAAAGCCCTGAATTATTTTATTTGGCATACATTTCTTATTATTCTTCACTTATAGCAATTCTTTATGAAACTAGGTCAAAAATCTGCGCTCCTTCTGGAAGATTTTTGAGGATTATATTTGTCTATATACTCCAGTGCCATGTCGTGGCGTTCTAGTGGATTTTTCAAGTCGTAGATAGAAGCGATCGCATTATGATTAGTATTGCGTTCTTTTGAAGGTATTAAGTATTTATCCTCCTTTAACTTAAATTTATTTCTATTTAAAAAATTCTGATTTCTGAATCATTTCTGCCATTGCTACAACGACTTTGCGAGAACCTATATATGGATTTCGCCCGTGGGCAATCAGCATGTTATCTAACATCAAAATATCATTTTTCTGCCAAGCAAAGCTAGTCTGAGCCTGCTGATAAACTTCATTTATTTCTGCAATAACTGAGTCTTCTATAGGAGTACCGTCTCCGTAATAAACATTACGCGGTAGCTTTTTATCTCCAAAGGTAGACAATAAAGATTCTCGAACTTCTGCATCTAAATACGCTATATGGTGTAACTGAATTTGATTAAAAAATACAGGTTCACTCGTTTTTGGATGTACTGCTAAAGCTGGACGAACTTGGCGCGTAATTAGACTGTTATTATCATACCATTCAAAATCAATTTTAGTCTGACGGCAATAATTTTCTACAATAGATTTGTCATCGGTACGAAAGAAGTTTTGCCAGCTGACATCCAGACCATTCGTGTAGTGACGGACATACATTAGTTGTTTTCTATCTAATCTTTCTCGCAACTTGGGGTTGATGATTTTGTAAGCTTTTCGACAGTCTATAATCGGGGTTTCTCCACCTTGTTGCGCTGGTTGCACGCAGAAAAACCAAATTTTTAGAGGCCACTGATCTAAATGAGAGCTTTCATTATGGAAAAGGATCGCTTTATCAGGTGGATAAGGAGTAGAACCATAAACTTTACCACCTTCTCCAGTCCGAGGTAAATCACCATAATCACCAAACAAGTCGGGAGAAATTGCCTGGGCAAAACTTTCAAATTCCAAGACGGACTCTACATTGAAACCTCGGAACAAAATTGCCCCATGCTTTAATAATTCTGTCTGGAGAAACTCTTGGTTATTTTTAGCCCAAGCTACCAAATCAATATCGTCGGTAGCAGGCTGAATTACGAGAGGAAATGTTTGCCCTGGTTGGAGATAAGTAGTTTTTACCAATTTTTCTGGTAACAAACTAACAGACTGGGGAATAATACCAATCAACTTTTTCTGATTAAAGGCTCTGCGCTCTTTCTTTTGTATAGCTTGTTGTTTTCTTTCCGCTTCGGTAAGCATTTCTAAGCTACCAATCTGAGTATCAGGTTGTGAAATTATACTGTTAAGAAGTGTCTGGAAGTGACCAGTCATTCGGGTGATAGTAGTGGCATTAAATAAGTCAGAGTTGTATTGCCACTTACCTGAAATTCCTTGCTCTGTTTCAGTGAGAAATAGTGCTAAATCAAACCTAGCTACTTTGTGTTCAATTTCCAACAAACTTAAGGTTAGCCCTGGTAATTCCAAAGGTGGCATAGGCGCATTTTGGAGGACAAACAATACCTGAAATAGTGGGGTAGTGTTGCTTAAATTCCGCTCAGGTTGTAGAGCTTTTACTAATTCCTCAAAAGGCAAGTCTTGATGAGCATAAGCTCCTAATGCTACTTGACGCACTCGCCCAAGCAACTCCCGAAAATTTGGATTCCCACTCAAGTCGGTACGTAAGACAAGCAGATTGACAAAAAAACCAATCAATAACTCAGTTTCAGCTAAGTTACGGTTAGCGACATCAGTACCAATCACGATGTCATCTTGATTTGTGTAGCGTTGTAGTAATACTTTAAATCCTGCTAGCAAGGTCATAAATAAGGTGACACTCTGCTGGCGTGAGATGGTTTGCAGTGCTAAGGACTCTTGAGAAGGAATTACAAAAGATTGAGAACCACCCCGACGGGTTTTAATGTCTGCGCGTGGACGATCTGATAATTGCATTACAGGGAGATTGTTGCCTAATTGTTGCTTCCAGTAGGCAAGTTGAGTTTCCAGTACCTCTCCTTGTAACCACTTTCGTTGCCAAATACCAAAGTCTGCATACTGAATAGGTAAATCCGGGAGTGTAGCAGCCTCTCCAGTAGAAAAAGCTGTATATAAAGGTACAATTTCTTGGGTAATTACACCCATTGACCAACCATCAGAAACGATGTGGTGCATCGTGAACAACAAGATATGTTCAGTTTCTGCCAATTTTAGTAAGCTAGCTCGTAATAACGGCCCGTTACTTAAATCGAATGGTCGTTGTTGCTCTTCAAGGATAAGATTTTGGACGATTTCTGAAGCTGAATTTTGGATTGTTGTTAAATCTACGATCGCCAATTTCAAATCGTATTTGTCATGAATTTCTTGAACTGTTTGCCCATTCAGTTTGCTAAAGGTGGTTCGCAATATTTCATGACGCTTGATAATTTCATTAACGCTTTGCTCTAAGGCGATTACATTCAGGCTGCCAGTCAAGTGTACTGCTGTTGAGAAGTTGTAGATAACATTACCAGGTTGTAACTGTTCGAGGAACCAAAGACGCTGCTGTGCAAAGGATAGGGGTAGGAAATTTGACTGCGATCGCACAGAGATAACATCTGCTTTTTCAGATGGTTTAGAAACAAGATTCGCTTCCAAAGTCTCAGACAAATCTTTGAGCGTGCGAGATGTGAACACTTCCACTAAGGGTAAATCTACACTAAACTTGTTTCGGATGCGAGCTGCTAGTTGCATTGCTGTGAGAGAATTACCACCCAATTCAAAGAAGTTATCGTAAATACTCACTTGTCCAACCCCAAGCAAATTTTGCCAAAGATCGGCAATTAATCGCTCAACCTCAGTCCTAGGCATTGCCTCAACCGGATGTATCTGGGGACGAAGATTTTCTGGTACAGGCAGAGAACGACGGTCTACTTTACCATTAGATGTCAGAGGTAAGGCATCTAAGGGTATATATATAGAAGGCACCATGTAGTCTGGTAGCTTCTGCTGCAAGAAGTTTTGTAAGGTTGAATGTAAGTTTACAGGAGATTTTGTCTGGTCGAGAACAATATAAGCTATCAATTGCTGATTTTTTCCTGACTCTCCGAAGACGTTGACTACTACTTCTTTAATCGTTGGATGTTGTTGCAAGACAGCTTCAATTTCACCCAGTTCAATGCGATAGCCATTGATTTTGACTTGGAAATCCTCGCGTCCTAAAAATTCAATATTGCCATCGGGTAAATATCGCCCTAAGTCACCAGTTTTATACAATCGCTCTTGTGTTTGAGGATTAATGATAAAACTGGCATTGGTCTTTTCTGGATTTTTCCAATAACCCTGAGCTAGTCCAATACCACCAATATACAGTTGCCCAGGAATCCATACAGGACATTGCTCTAGTCCTTCATTGAGTACATAAAATCGCTGATTCGCCATTGGACGACCGTAGGGGATGCTTTTCCATGTCGAGTTGGATGTAATTGGGTAGAAAATCGACCATATCGAAGCTTCTGTGGCACCACCCAAACTCAATACTTGCGCGTTCTCCCAAATTGCCCGGATTTGTTTTGGTAAAGTCAGTGGCAACCAATCTCCACTTAGCAACACCAAGCGTAAGGAAGCAGGCAGAACTTCTTTTCGACCACCTATATACTCTAATAACATCTGCATTAAAGCTGGTACAGAGTTCCAAATAGTAACTTGGTGTTTAACAAGCAATTTTACCCAGTGTTCCGGGTTACGGGCAGCATCGGCATCAGGAATAACAATCGTTCCGCCAGCAGCTAAGGTGCCAAAGATATCATATACAGACAGGTCAAAGCTTAGAGATGATAGGGCAATAACTCGGTCTGTTGATTTGGCATGAAAACGCTGGTTAATGTCGAGAATGGTATTAACAGCGCCTTGATGGTCAATCATTACCCCTTTTGGCATTCCCGTGGAGCCAGATGTGTAGATGATGTAGGCTAATGAGGTTGGGGATAAATCAAAGAGGGGTTGGGACAAAGAGGCAGAAAGTTCTAATGTATCTGCACAGATGCGGGCGATCGAATCTGGCCACTCCAAAGCAGAATCAAGGCAAGATTGGGTGATAATTACCTGAACTTCTGCTTCTTGAAGTAGATGCCAACGGCGTTGCGTAGGAAGTCCAGGATCGATGGGTAAGTAGGCAGCACCACAGGCAAGAATGCTCAAAGTGGCGACAATTTGTTCCCATCCTTTCTCCATAACTATTGCTATGATCTGGTTGGGACGAGTTCCCAACTTATGCAGTTGATGTCTTAGTTGTAAAGAGCGATCGCATAATTCTTGATAAGTTAATGTGCGATCATTGCTAATAACGGCGGCTTTATCTTTGTGTAAAGCCACTTGGTCAAAAAACAAAGTATGAAGTAGAGGCGTGTGGCCAAATTGCTCTCTATAGGTTTCTAAAATTGGTGTTTCAGTAGCATTGATGCTTGCTATTTGTTCTAGCTGTGCTGCTGGCAGCAGTTGCCGTGTCTGAGTTTGCCAGATTTCATCTTCATTTGCCAGACGCTCCAGTAAATGGCAGTAAGCTGCAAACATCTCATCCAAAAGTCCCACCGGGAAAAGTTCTTCCACAGCATTCCAGTAAAATACTAAGGCACCTGCTGCTTCGGAAACCACATGGTCTAGATAAACTTGAGGTGTTTGACTGCTACTGTAAACAGTTTCTCCCAGCCAATCAAGTGGAGAAGATAGGTCTTGTGAGTCCTGGGATAAAGTACTAGTAAAGACAACAGGCATCAATGCCCCTAAATTTCGCTCCTGGTTCTGGGCTAATTCTCGCAGAACTCTAACACCGCTAACATAACGGTGGTCTAAATCATCCCATAGTTGTTGTTGGATACGTTTAGCTCGAGCCGCAAAGGAGTCCTGTCCTGAATTGTCGATGGCCAGTAAATTCAAGGATGTAAAATCTCCTACGACCTGATTGATTTGGGGATGCAAAGGCAGACGATTAAAAAGCGTCAAGTTGATTGTAAATCGTGGGCTTTTACTCCAAACTGTCAGAATTTCTGCATAAGCAGCTAGCAAAATCCCTGAAGGCGTAACACCTGCTTGATTTGCCTTCCTCTGCAACTGCTGCCATCTTTCTGGCTCTAATTTTCCTGTCCGGCGTTGAAAACGAGGGTTTGTGACCGCAACTAAGTTTTTTTCTAAAGGTAGTTCTGGGGATGGCGGGAATGTAGCAAGACGGTTTTGCCAATACTCTAATGAGCGGCTATAAAGTTGGGAATCTCGCAATGCAACTTCAGCTAATACATAGTCCCGAAATGAAAGTTCAATAGGAGTTGTCAGGCTGTTTGGGTTTTGCATCACTTCGGCAAGTTCCCGACCAATAATCTGGTAACTCCAAGCATCACCAATTAATAAATCAAAACTGATGTGTAACCTGAGTTTGTTATCAGTTAGGACAGTAGCGCAAATTTCAAAAAGTGGCCACTGATCAACTGGTAGGACTTGATGAGACATGCGATCGCAAATTTCCGCTAACCTAGAAGCTACTATTTCCAAACTCTTTCCCCGCAAGTCCAAAACTTTGATTTCATAAGCAGACACCTGGGGTAAGATTCGCTGTTGGCCATCAGGTTGCACAATTGCCCGCAGCATATCGTGACGCTCAATTAGGCGCTGCCAAGCTTTGGAAAATCTTTCTATGTCTAAATTAAAACATTCTATTTCTCTATATGAATGAGTTGCTACATTGCTCAACTCAAAAGCCACATTGCGACCGATCCAGTAAGCTTGTTGAATGTCTGTGAGAGGGAAAGGTTGATAACGCTCATGGCGATTGGGAACAATTGACAATCCTAGTGTGCAGTCGGTTTTATCCTTAGTCTTTTCAATGCGTTCTGCTATTCCTGCAACTGTGGGTGCATCAAATAAACTCCGCAGAGGTAAATTTATTTGAAATGCTTCACGCATTTTGTAAATGACTTGCGTAGCCAGCAACGAGTGACCACCCAAATCAAAAAAGTTATCGTGGATACCTACCCTCTCCACATCAAGGCACTCTGCCCAAATGTCAGCTAAGACCTGCTCAATTGGGTTGCGAGGAGGGAGAAAAGTTTGTTCTAACTCTTGTTGTACTTGCTCTGGCGCTGGTAAAGAATTGCGGTCTACCTTACCATTGGGTGTCAGTGGTAAAGCTTTCAGCATCACAAAGGCAGAAGGCAGCATATAATCGGGTAATCTTTCTTGTAGAAAGCTACGTAAATCACCCAATTTTGGATATTGGGAAACTGTTTCTACATCACGCACCACATAGGCAACTAAACGGCGTTGGCGAAGCCCGCCGTAGGCATCACCTGATTGATTTTGTCGTGCTACAACCACCGCTTCCCGCACAGATTGATGTTGACAAAGTACGGCTTCAATTTCGCCCAGTTCGATCCGGAAGCCCCGAATTTTAACTTGGTTGTCGATGCGACCAAGAAATTCAATCGTGCGGTTTGGCAAATAACGACCTAAGTCACCAGTTTTATAAAGTCGCGCTCCCGGTACATCGCTGTAGGGATGGGGAATAAACTTTAAAGCTGTTTGGTCGGGCTGATTGAGATAACATCGAGCCAGACCCGCACCACCAATGTAGATTTCGCCTTTCACTCCTATGGGAGCTAATTTGTGGTGTTCTTCTAGGATATATACCTGGGTGTTAGCAATTGACCGACCAAGGGGAACTGTTGCTGCCAAATGACGCTCCACTTGCCCAGGGACAATCTCTAGGGTACACACACCTACACAGGCTTCTGTGGGGCCGTAGTGATTGAAGATTAGGCAATCTGGGGCATACTGCTGAATCTGCTCGATTAACTGCCAACTCGCAACTTCACCACCCAGGATCAATCGCTGACGGGGCAAGATTAACTTAGCCCAAGAAGATGCCAAAAGAGAGGCTAGATGAGAGGGAACAATTTTAAGACAATCGATCGGATGTTTGTCACAGTATTCTGCCAAGGCTGCTGAGTCAGTAGCACGCTGATAGGATATTAGATGCAGACATCCTCCTGTACAAAGAGCAGGAAAGATAACGGTGTTACCCAAATCCGCAGCCAAGGTGGAAACAGTGGCAAAGTTGACACCTGCTGGCAGGTTTAACCTATCTATAATGGCATTGACGTAATTAAGAAGTTGTTGATGTGCGATCGCAACTCCCTTCGGTTTACCTGTAGAACCAGAGGTGAACAATACATAAACTAGATTCTCAGGTGTCGCTTTACTGCTAGGATTCTCATCTTTATTTTGAGCAATAACTTCCCAGTCTGTGTCTAAACAGATTACCTTGGCTGCATCTGTTGGCAAAATATCTAGCCAGCGCTGTTGTGTCAAGATGATATCTGTCTGAATATTTTGCCAGTGTAAATTCAGACTTGCCTGTGGCAAAGTTGGATCTAGCGGTAGGTATGCGCCACCAGCTTTCAGGATTCCTAATAATCCAATCATCATTTCTAGCGATCGCTCTGTGCAAAGTCCAACTACAACTTCCGCCTTAACTCCTTGTTGCTGCAAGTGGTGAGCTAGTTGATTGACTTTGCTGTTCAACTGTGCATATGTGAGTTGTTCGTCTTCAAAGACAACGGCAATGTTATCAGGTGTTTTTTGTGCTTGTTCTTCAAACAGTTGGTGAATACACTTAGTTTGTGGATAATCGCGCTGATTATTATTCACCTCACATAGCAGTTGTTGTCTCTCGATTTGACTGAGAATTTCCAACTCACTGATTCTTGCATCTGGATTAGCGATCGCACTAGCCAACAAAGTCTGAAATTGCTCTATCAAGCGTTTAATATCTTCTGCCTGGAATACGCTAGAGTCGTAGTGTAATGCTGCTGTTAACGTGTCATCTTGACGCAGGCAAGAAAGTTTTAATTTGAATCGTTCAATACAGGCATACTGCTGATAAATTGTCAACGATAAATCAGCAGCTACATACTTAGCTGGCTGTTCCTCAAACTCAAAACAAAGCGGGAAGAAGCGTAAGGTATTTGGTATTAATCCTGCTATCTGTTCCCAATTAAAGTAATCTTGTAATTTATCTAATTGCTGAATTAGTTCGTTATTTTTATATATAAAATCTTTTATTTTAGATGTTCCTTCTATATTAATACTTAACGGTAAGTATTTAGCAAATAGCCCGATCGCTGTCTCTAAATCTTGATATTTTCTCCCGGCGAAAGCCACGCCTAGTGTCAGATTTTCTTGCTTGTTCAAACGCCAAGTTAACACCTGCCAGCAAGCTAATATAAACTCAACTGTTGAAGTATTATCATGTTGAGTTAGGATGTCAATTTGTTTTATTAATTCAGGAGCGATCGCAAAACTTTGCATTTGCGGTTTAAATACTAATTCCTCAGCAACCTGTTTTTCAAAAGGAAGTTTTAATCCTTGCAAATTCAACGAAATATCTTTTTTTTGCCAATAGTCTCTACCAGCTTCTGTCTCTGCTCCTTCCAGCAATTCATTTTGCCATTCAGCTAAATCTGCATATTGCAATGGTTCGTTCTCTAATTCTTCCCCCTGTAACCAAGCTGCATAAGACTGACTAATTTCTTGCACCAAAATTTTCAGTGTCGCAATATCTGCACAAAGGGCTGGTAGGCTCACAATTAATACATATTTGGATGCTGATAAAGTCACTAAAGATAGCTGCAAAGGAGAACCCTGTACCAAGTCAAAAGGCTGTTGACGAACTTGATTAAATAATGCTGTCAGCGAATCTTCTTGATCTTGATCGGTCAAACTGCTCAAATCGTAAGTCCTATCCAAACTGATCTCCTGCTTCCCAATTACCTGTAATGGGATAGTCATTCCAGGCAAAGAATGAAAATTGGTACGGAGGATTTCATAGCGATTGACAACTTTTTCTAATACTAATTTTAAGATATTGACATCTAAATTTCCCTCAATCAAAACAGCACACTGAGAACGATAAGGAAGATTGTCAATTTCCTGTAATTGCCACAGATGTTTTTGCTGGGGTGAGAGTCGAAAACCTTGCATTTCCTCTAGCATTGTGATTCTCTATATTTGGCACTAAATATCTTATTTGATCTCCGGGTAATTAAGCATAATACCCCCAAGCCCACCCCGTAAAAGCTGCGCTTTAGCTCCCCTAAGAGCCTGCGGGGAGGGGTTCTTTTATTATGGTTAATTTGGCGGACATGATATTAATTACTAAATTGTTCCGCCATTCCCACTACGACTTTTCGCGCTCCCATAAATGGCATCCGTCCATGTGCTGTCAGCATATTATCGAGCATTAAAATATCTCCAGCTTGCCAGGGAAAAATAACCATTTCTTGTTGGTAGGCAGTGCGGATTTCATCTAGCACGGCAGGTTCAATTGCTGAACCATCACCGTAATAAGTATTGTGAGGCAAATCTGATTCTGGAAACTCTGCTAATAATGGTTCGCGGATGCTTGCTTCCAAAGTTGAGATATGAAAGAAGGCAGCGTGATTAAACCACACTAGTTGATTTGTTTGTGGGTGTGTAGCAACCGCCTGACGAACTTGACGGGTTCTCAAGCGATTACCCTCTTTCCACTCGAACTCAATGCCATTGCTACGACAAAATGCTTCTACCTCGGCTGGATTGGTTGTTTGAAAAACTGTTTGCCAAGGTAAGCCAAAGCCGTCGCCAAAGTTACGAACGTACATGACTCCTTTTTGAGTGAAGCGATCGCAAATCTTACCATCAATCCGTTGCAACAATTTGCGAGTGTCTGCAATTGGTGTTTCTCCTCCTTGTTGTGCAGGCTGAATGCAAAAAAAGAAAATCTTTAAAGGCCAGGTTTTGGCGTAAGAAAGTTCGCTGTGCAGAAAAATACTGGAGTTGGCAGGATAGTCAGTTGAAGTATAAATATTACCTTGGATTGGGCTGCGTGGTGAAGAGCGATCGCGATATTCCAGCAACTCTCCAGTCACGCTTTTGATAAACTGCTCAAACTCTAGGTAGTTCTTCACCTGAAAATTACGAAATAGGATTCCCCCATGTTTAAATAGATGATTTGTAATCAACTCCTGATTACTCGCCGCCCAAGTAACTAAATTCACTCCATCTATAGTAGGTTGCATAAGCAAAGGAAGCGAATTTTTCGTTACTAGAGGTGCTATTTTAATCAATTCGGCTGGGGAAACATTGACACCTTGCCGTTTAATCATCCGTAACTTATTGAGGCTAAGTTTTGGGGACTCTGGAATTGTCATAATTCTGCTCCATGAATTACCTTCAGCTTTTAATACTGGTAAAAGTCAAACTAATTTATTCTGCTTGCTGCTTAATTTTAGGGAATTCTAGTCCCAGTTCGTCTAATGAATTGACACCTAGCATCTCCAAAACGAATGGTTGCAACGTGTTGTTTTCAATAAAATTGCTGTCTTCGTTATTGTTCCCTTTATACACAATTACTAAATTGTGATAAAAGTGCAAAGAAACAATATTTCTATCAAAATAAGATGGGGTATAGCCGGGATTTATGAATTCTTCATAATTCAACCCATCAACTAATCTTTTGAACATATTCATAACAGTTTTTGGGTCGTTCAAGTCAAGACTACCACCAAGCTTTACCCAGCTTTGCAGCCAAAGATTTTCTTTACCAAAATCTGACCACTTTCCCCCAAGACTTGGCCAGTAAGAATGATGGATATTTTCCGCAGCATAAATCCCACCTTCGTTGAGTACAGGAAACAATTTATAGAAGGCTTTAATATGATCTTCGTTAGCCGAACTGCCATCCTCAATGATGATGTCTAATCCCCCTATTTCACTTAAAATATCTTTGGTAAAAGATTCATCATTTTGATCGCCATAAAATATTTTAATGCGGTCTTCTTCTAAATACCTTTTATCTACAATATCAATACCATAGATCATACTATTTGGAAAATAGGTTTTCCAAGTTTTTAAAGCCTCACCTCCAATTGTGTGATCTTCGTAACCCCCTATGCCAATTGCCAAAATCTTGAGTTTTTTCCATTTTAGGGGAGCAAAATGACTTTGATAGCGATGAGCAAACCGCAGCCTAGGCCATTCATCATGGGTATAAAGAGCCGCCACTTTACTTAAATCATTTGGCTGGAGAAATGCTGTAATTTGACGCGGAAAATTCTTAAAGGATTGGATTAAGTTCATTGATGGTACTCCGATGTATTCTTTATGCTCTATGAATTACTTGACGCTTAGTTAGCTTCAGCTTTTCTAATGAGGTGTATTCCAATTGTTTTTCTTGAATTTGCTGTTGCTCTTTGTCAGATGCAACGAGGATTTCAGCTAACTCATTCAGTCTGATATCTGGATGTTCAACAACATTCCGTAGCAGGATTTCAAAATTATCAATCATTCGATCAATAGTCTTGGCATCAAATAAGTCTGTTTTGTACTCCAATGAGCCATTAAAACCTTCTGCACTTTCCCAAATGCTGAATTTCAAATCAAACTTGGATGTACCGCTATCAACTTCTAGAGGATGCAGAGTGAGATCTGGAAGCTCTATAGATGGAATCGGAGCATTTTGCAGAATAAACATCACTTGGAAAAGTGGATTGTGGCTTAAGTCCCGTTCCGGGTGTAATTCTTCCACTAACTTTTCAAAGGGCAATTCTTGATGAGCGTAAGCGCCCAAAGCCACTTCGCGGACTCGCGCTAACAACGCCCGAAAACTTGGATTACCCGATAGGTTGGTACGCAGCACCAGGGTATTGATAAAAAACCCTATTAGCCCTTGAGTTTCTGCTCTGGTGCGACCTGCGACAGGTGAACCAACTAAAATTTCCTGTTGGTTTGTATAACAGTACAACAACGTCTTGAATACTGCGATGAGTGTCATAAACTGAGTGACACCCTCTCGCTGATTTAATTCTTTTACTGCCTCACTTAGAGCTTTAGGAAATGCTAGAAATTGCTTTTTACCAGTGAAGGTTTGTATAGCTGGTCGTGGTCTGTCTGTAGTCAGTTGCAGTACCGATAGATTACCGCTCAACTGCTGTTTCCAGTAATCAAGTTGGGTATGAAGAATCTCTCCTTGCAGCCATTTTCTCTGCCAATCAGCAAAATCTGCGTACTGGATGGGAAGTTCAAGAAGTGGTGAGGGTAAGCCATGAGAAATAGCTTGGTAAATCTCTGCTAGTTCTTGAATCAGAATACCAATAGACCAACCATCCGCAATAATGTGGTGCATGGTAAAGAGCAATATATGCTCCTCTGGTTTTAGATACAGAAGTTGAACTCGCAGCAGTGGCGGCTGTGATAAATCAAAGGGTTTTTGCGCGAACTCGGTGGCGACGCGCAAAGCCTCAGCCACAGTTGCTTCTGGTAATTCCAAAACTGGTAGTGTCAACTTCACATTTGGGCTAATCACCTGAATTGGTCGCCCTTTCACAGATGAAAAGCTAGTTCGCAAGGCTTCGTGACGCTGCACGATTTTGTTAAGACTTTGTTCTAATGTTGCCAGATGCAGCTTCCCAGTTAAACATACTGCAATGGGAACATTGTAGAAGGGGTTATGAGGTTCTAACTGGTTAAGGAACCACAAGCGTTCTTGGGACAGACATAGGGGTAGTTCTTGATTGCGAGGAATGGGCTTTAGTGGTGGTTCTGAGGGTTTTGTAGTTGTTAATTGAGGAAGGATTTGCATTGCCAGCAGAATGACACTAGCATCTTGGAAAAAATCTTCGACGGATATTGCTACCCCAAAGTCTACTTGAATTCGATTTTTTAGATCGAAGACTATTAAGGAATCTAGTCCCAAGGTATTTAGTGGTTGCTCTGGTTTTACTTGGGAAACTGCGACTTTTAATATCTGAGCAATTTGTTTTTGTAAGTAAGATATCAGCAATGGCAAGCGTGCTTCTGGTGCTGTTGCCATAATTGCTTCACGGCTCAGATTCGTCTCGTTATCAAGGTAATCTGCACTATCCAGAATACTCTGGCTGATAACTTCCAGCTTGTTTGCCAAAAAATTTGCTTTTGTTGCACGGCGTTGAATTTTGCCGCTAGAAGTTTTGGGAATACTACCTGGTTTGATTAGGATTACTGCATATACTTGCACCTCATATGCTTCTGTAACCGCCTGACGAATTGCGGCAGTAACTTCTTCAAAATTTGGTTTGGCACGAAATTCCAATTCCTGCACTACTATTAGCCGTTCTTCATGAGCAACTTCTACTGCAAAAGCTGCACAGCTACCTAACCGCAATGATGAATGGCTGCGTTCTGTAGTTAGTTCGATGTCTTGTGGGTAGAGATTACGACCTCTAATGATAATTAAATCTTTGGCTCGACCTGTAATGAAGAGTTCTCCATTCTGCAAAAAGCCTAAGTCACCAGTCCGTAAAAATGGCCCTGATGCGGCGGTAACTCCTGTGTCTTGAAGATAGGCGTGGAATATTTGCTCTGTCTCTTCTTGCCGATGCCAATAACCTTGCCCAACACTAGGGCCTGATACCCAAATTTCTCCAACTTCGTCAGGTTGACAACGGGTAAGAGTCTCTGGGTGTGCGATCGCAATTTGTTGTTGTGGTAAAGTTTGACCACAACTGACAAAATTTTGAATATCTTCACTATCAATATTTGCTTCAACAACCTGGTTTCTGGAAAGTGCAGATTTTGCAACTGTTTTGCCAGGAGGTAAAGCTTTCTTTATCCCACCAGAAATCATTAGGGTTGCTTCTGCCATCCCGTAACAGGGGTAAAATGCTTCAGGACGAAAGCCACACTCTGCAAAGGCGTCTGCAAACCGTTCTAATGTATGCTGCCGGATGGGTTCAGCCCCATTAAACGCAACACTCCAACTACTTAAATCAAGGGTTTCTTTTTGTTCAGGGGTAATCTTTTGAATACACAATTCATAAGCAAAGTTAGGACTACCACTAGTAGTACCCCTGTGGTGAGAAATTGCCTGCAACCAGCGATAAGGTCGTTGTAAAAAAGCCGTGGGGGACATCAAGATGCAAGGAAATCCCCCATACAAAGGTTGCAAAATACCACCAATCAACCCCATATCATGGTAGACAGGTAGCCAGGAAACAAATTTACTACTAGGAGAATGTTCCATGATTTGGTAAGTCATGGCGGCATTGTGGAGCAAATTGCCGTGACTAAGCATGACTCCCTTTGGTGTCCCTGTAGAACCCGATGTATATTGCAGAAAAGCTAAGGTATCTGGATTGATTTTAGTTTGTTGCCAAGCATCTTCTAGACCTGGCGCTATATCGTCTGTAGTCAACCAGTGGAGACTTTCTAGGTTTGTTGTTTGTGCAAATATGGATTGTAATGTCGGGAGCATCGCTGTTGTAGTCAGAGCGATGCTAGGTTGTGCATCTGTAGTAATAGCGCTTATTCTGGGTGTTTTGCGTTGATTGCGAGGTGGATAAGCCGGAACTGCAACAACTCCAGCGTATAGACAACCAAAAAAAGCAGTTAAGTAATCTAGTCCAGGTGGATAAAGTAATAAGGCTCGTTCTCCCTTTAAGTTTAAAGCTTGGAGTTGAGATGCGATCGCACAAGAGCGCTTCACCAGTTGTTGATAAGTCAATGTTGATTGTTGTGTTTCTCCATCTTCAAGGAAGGTGAAAGCAATTGTATCTGGCTGCGTCAAGCTTCTTTGATGCAGAATATCAACAACCGTCAAGTTACGATCAATTTCTTTGAAGTCCTTGATTTGTATAGCCATTTGACTTTCCAGAACTAAATACACTCTTGCTTAAAAACTGCTGCGACACATTCAAAAAATAATTACTAATTTGTAATGACGCTTGCGGACTTGCTAATGCTGCCCTAACGTAATTAAAAAAATGCTTAGAGTCTAATGGCACTAAGTTGAGACACAGATATTGCCCTGACTGCTTCTTAGCCTCAGACTGGGAACTAGGCAACACAAGACTTTGGGCTTATTTTAGTGCCATTCAGCTAAGACTTTCTAGCTCTTTCAGGAGAACCTAAATAAGGGAGTCCTTAGCGGAATACTAGACGCTATTGCAAATCTCACCTCGATAAACTTTTATAAATTTTATTGAGAGCTTTTTTCAAGTACTTTGCTTACTTTAGAGGAGAGTACCTCTTTATGCAACTAGTCATTGATAGTTAATACTTATAGATTTGTGTAAAAACATTAGCTTATTTTTCTTAAAATCCCTGTTTTCCGTAGATTAAGCTGATTTCTGGTTAGCGATCGCAGCAAGTTAGAGCAGTTTTTAACCGGGTAGAATACAGACCATCACAGGGACAAGGTACTTCAATTTTACGTTAAAAGGGCAGTTATAAGCCGCGTCTACACGAGGCTTTACGCACCTCCGTGGGTTTCAAAACCTTGATTTGGCCTTAGTCCGCCTCCGCGGACTACCCTGCCTGCGGGAAGGCTTTGCCTACGTTTGTGTTGCTGCGAATTCTATTCGCCCTAGCTACTCTTGTATTCAATTCAGATGAAGTCCGGTGTATTTCTTGTTGATGTCGCTGCATAATAATATACCTGAGCTTATTTATAAAAGTATTTCAAAGTCTTCCAAATGTCTATTAGGAGAACATTTACCCTAACAGTACTTGTCTTCTAGCTGTATCAATTTGAGTCCATCTACTCAAGAGGCTAACTGTATTGTGGCTTTAGGAGACTGAAAAAACTTGATAATAACTGTCAAATATCTTGCAATCTATTATCAACTTTACTTTATGGCCAAAATAGTTTAATTTCAGATTTGAAATGAAAAAATTTTCTATTAAGCCCTAAGGGTACTAGTAGACCGTGAGGATCTGAATTGGAATGAAACTGAAAAAATTGCTTCCCTACCTGTTGTTAACAAGCTCTTTGACTGTGTTGATCGCAACTGCTGCTAGAAGTAAAGAAGTAGGGATAGGTGTATCAGAGCTTCCCAAATAAACTCCAACAGATGCTAATTAGACATCTCCAGAAATGAGATATTGATCCTGACTGCATAAGGCTTTGATATTCTTTTTCAGGAGATATCTAATAGACATAGGAGTGAAAATGACGTAGGCACAATTCATGAATTGTGCCTACCAAGGATTTTGGGCAACGCATAATTAATTTCTGGAGATGTCTAATGAAGTCTAAGCAGCTTGTTCCTAGTCTATTGCTTGCAGGTCTTATTCTCATGTTGGTCACAAGTCCTACTAGAAGCGAAGAAATACCATCAATTAGAGTTTATAAGAATACGACATCTGGTGAGGCTGACGCGAGTTCTACTCAAGAAACATCTCTGATTACCAAAGGAGAGACTGTTGAACCAATCCGACAGATTCGGCTAGTAAGTCAGATAGAGCATCCAGCCCAGAGCGCCAGAATGTTAGTGCAGTCACCAACACCACCAAACACGCAGCAAACTGAAGTTGTGCAAGTTACCTCAGTTAAGGCAAATCCCACCACTAAAGGTGTGGAGGTGATTTTACAAACCTCGAAAGGGCAACAGTTGCAACTAGTCAATCGCAGTGCTGGTAGCAATTTCATCACTGATATTCCCAATGCTCAATTGCGTCTACCATCAGGCGAAGCATTCATATTCCGCTCAGATAAGCCTGTAAAGGGTGTTACACAGATAACAGTCACGAATTTTAATGCCAATACTATCCGGGTGACGGTGATTGGTGAAGCGAGTGTACCGACTGTAGAGTTGTTTGACAGTCCTGATGAGGGTTTGATTTTTAGCGTAGCTAGTGCAGCATCTACAACACAACAACATCAAACGCCACAACAACAGCCTGCAACTCCAACTCAGCCCCAACAACCAGCAGCTTCTACTGATAAGCCGATTGAACTGGTGGTGACGGGTGATCTTGATGGATATAATGCACCTGAAGCATCAACTGCAACCAGAACCGACACTCCTCTGCGTGACATTCCTCAGTCGATTCAGGTGATTCCCCAACAAGTGATCAAGGATCAAGGAATCACGCGGATTTCAGATGCTGTTCGCAATGTTTCTGGTGCAACGATCCAAACGGGCTATGGCAACCTCATTGGCGATGTCAACCTACGCGGTTTTGTAAGTAATGTATTAAGGGATGGATTTGCAACTTCGCCTTTCTTTACTGATGGTGCGAATATTGACCGAGTGGAAGTACTGAAAGGTCCGGGATCAGTGTTGTACGGGCAGGCTGCACCAGGAGGTTTAGTAAATTACATCACAAAGCAACCCTTGAGCGAACCCTATTATTCAGCTGAGTTTACCGTCGGAAGCTACGATTTTTATAAGCCCACACTCGACCTGTCAGGACCACTGACTGAAGACAAACGATTGTTATATCGGTTGAATATTTCCAATGAGGATTCTGGCAGTTATCGGGATTTCATTAACAATAAAATTTTCTTTATATCTCCGGCTTTAACTTACAAGATTAGTGATGCGACAACCCTAAACTTCGCCTATGAATATCTTGATGCGAAGCTTGGGTTCGACCGAGGCTTTTCGCCTTTTCCCGCCTTTTCTAACTTGCCCAGAAATCGCAATTTGGGCGACACTAATGATTATCAAATTATTCAAGTGCATCGTTTCAATGTAACACTAGACCAACAGTTGAGTGATAATTTACGACTGAGGAGTGGATTTACTGGGCGATTTGAGTACTTAGATGGTGCATATGCTAATTTTTATAGTGACGTAGACGCAGATGGTCGAACTTTAGACCGTAGTTTAGGGGGGGGTGTAAGTTATAACGATAGTTTAACGCTGCAAACAGATTTGATTGGTAAATTCAAAACGGGTTCCATCGCTCACCAACTGCTGTTTGGGTTTGAATTGAATCGAGCGACTAGTCGGAATGCAGGTATAGACTTAACTAATGATGAGTTTCCTTCAATAGACATTTTTAATCCGATTAATAGCCCGCTTCCTCCATATGTTTTAGAGACTGCTGGACCGGCTTCGATCCAGAATACGGAGGGAATTTATCTACAAGACCAAGTGACATTACTGCCAAATCTGAAATTGCTTCTAGGTGGCAGATATGACTTTATCAACAACAACGCCGTTTCTACTGTTTTTTACGATGAAGCCTTTTCCCCGCGTGTGGGGATTGTTTATCAACCGATAGAACCGATCTCGCTGTATGCCAGTTACAGTAAATCGTTTGAACCAAACAATGCCCAGAGAGTAAACCAAGAGTTCATAGATCCTTCTCACAGTACACAGTATGAGGTGGGCGTTAAAGCTGAACTTTTTGATAAACGACTTTCCGCAACGTTAGCCGCCTATGACATTACCAAAACCAACATTGCTACCGTAGATCCTCAAAATCCGAATTATTCAATTCCCATTGGAGAGGTTAAAAGTCGAGGTATTGAACTGGATATTGCAGGACAGATTTTACCAGGTTGGAAAGTGATCGCTTCTAGTTATTTAAATGATGCCTATGTTAGCGAAGATACTGATCCCACAAACATAGGTCGGCGTTTTGCAAATGCACCCTATCATGGCGCTAGTCTGTGGACAACCTACGAAATTCAACGTGGTGATTTGCAAGGGTTACAGTTTGGTACAGGGTTGTTTTTTGTAGGCGATCGTATTGCTAATCAGTCAGATCCCTATACCCTTCCTTCCTATGTCAGAACCGATGCTTCTATCTCTTACAAACGCGATAACTGGCGAGCGGCGCTCAACTTTAAGAACATTTTCAATATCAATTATTCCGAAACAAACGGCTACCTAATTTTCCCCCAAGCACCTTTTACACTTCAGGGCACAATTTCAGTGAGTTTTTGACCCCACCCTTTCCCTCTCCTTGTAAAGGCTACGGTGTATACACAAGTCCTAAAATTCTTGCCTGCTAGGATACAAGCCTTATTAGGCAAGGTTTTAATGGGACTTAGACAAAAAACAACCACAAAAAAGCCTCAAATCTATATACAGAAATACTTTGACATCGTTTTGTTTGGTTTATTGATATATCTGAGTTTCAGCCATTTTTGACTATTTGGTGTATTTACCCTACTCAGCATAGATTTGAGGCTTGTTTATCTCTCAAAAATGTTTAAGTCCCGTTAAGTTGATCAAGTTGATTATCAATAGTGTCAGATTATTGATATAGGTACAACGGAAAATCAAGGATTTTAAAAATAATTTTCCGTTCTTTTCTGTCCATTTGATTCCCAACTCGACTTGTGTGTAGACCGTAGCAATACATCGGAAGAATTGAGGGGGGTAAAAATCAAACCTGAAATTGTGCAAAGAAGCGTCTAGCATGAACTATAAAAAACTACGTAACTTCGTATTTACTCTGCACCGCTACATTGGTTTAGCGGTGGGACTGATTGCAATTATTGTCGGCTTGACTGGTAGTTTATTGGTCTTCCACTCAGAAATTGACAACTTTGATCAGCACCTCCAATCTGGCATAATTACACCTCAAGGGAAACAACTACCAGTTGAGGTTGTGTTGAACAATGTCAAAAAGATATATGCTGATCAACTAGGTGTAAAATTCCAGAGGTTTTACCTACCCACAAAGCCCAATGAGTCGATGACTGTCATCCTGAAAACAAAGGAAATTGACTGGCTCCCAATCTACGTTAACCCATATACAGGAGCAATTCTCAACTCGAAGCCAAGCTTAATCCAAAAGATGTTTTTTGACGTTATCTATCCACTGCACTATGCCCTTTTAGGGGGTGACATTGGACTTAAGTTTGTTGGCGTTATTGGGTTATTGATGACCATCTTGAGCATTACAGGTATTCTCCTCTGGCCGGGTTGGCGCAGGTTAATTTCCGGCTTCAAAATTAAGTGGAATGCCCATCCTAAGCGAGTTAACTTTGATATTCACAAAGTTGCTGGCTTTATTACAGTAGTATTTCTGACATTTACATTTTTTACGGGGTTTTGCTGGAATTTCTCTGAGTTCGCTAACCCCATAATCTATGCTATTACCTTCAGCAAGCCGCAACCCAATCTGGTATCTGTTCCCATTGCGGGAAAGTCTCCACTAGGACTTACAGACCAATTAAAAACCGCTCAAGCTGCTTTACCAGATGCATCGCTGTCGAAAATTTACTTCCCAGGTCAACCAGAAGAAATCTTAGCATTTAGCTTTAAGCTAAAGGAAGAGTATAGCGATGTTTCTCTTGACCAATATAGCGGTGAGGTTCTACAAGTGAGTAGTTCTTTAAAGGTGTCATTAGGCGATCGCATCCTCAATTCCTTTAGTCCCCTGCACTATGGTACTTTTGGTGGCTTACCCACCCGCATTCTCTACGTATTCGTCGGATTGTCACCCTTGATTTTATTTATCACTGGCTTTGTCATGTACCAACATCGCTACCAGGAAAAATCTGTCCGCCACAATTAGGTAATAGAACTATCAAATAACCGTCAAACTTAATTGACCGGAAAAAGCAGTGGATTCTAGATTCTGAGAACGAGGTAACACAAGACTTTGGACTTATCTTAGTGCCATTCGGTTAAGAATATTCATAGGTTGGTTGAGGCAATACGTTAACCAACAAACCCCGCAAAATGTTGGGTTTCCATGAATGAAACTAGAAAAGGGATAAACAACTTACTTGTGAAAAATAGCACACATTTCTCTCCCATTTGCAATTTTAAACAAATTTTTGAGGTTGCCAGAATATCTATAGCAAAACTCTTGAAATGTTGTTGCGGTAAACCGTTGTGTAGCATGTCCAGTTCCCGGATTAGCTAAATATCTACTAATCAATTTAATAATCCAGTTTGAAGATGTCGAAAAATTCTTAATTGGCTCTACAATTATTATTTCTTTTTTAGTTGCCTCAAATAGCTTTTTATATATGAAATCTACATCATTTGGAAGAAAATGGTACATACTCGCTTGAATAATGATATATTCAGTCTCTGGAATATAATCACTCGATAATAAATTATGATATATTACATTAATACCCGATTTTTTAGCACTAGATATGAAGTTCCTGTTAATATCAAGTCCCGTATATTTAACATTTTTAGGCAATAAATAGTGTTTGTATAAGTAGCAGTCTCCACAGCAAGCTTCAAGAACTGTTGAATTTTCTGGAATTAATGATGCAATACTTTTGTATCGGTTATGGAAGCCTTTTCCATAGATGAGTCTCATCGTTATATTATAAAAGGTTGGATTTGAATAAATTAGACTTTTCATTTTTTTTACCTGAATATTTACAACCTATTAATGTTAATGTGAAAATAATTAAGTTTTAATGGCTTAGTATTTTATAAACTATGTCAATAATTGTAGATACTTGATTTAACCCAACCCATAGTGGTAGCCTGACTAAGCGATCGCTAAATAAATTAGTGATAGTCAGAGAGCCATGAGTGCGACCATACTTTATGCCAGCTGGGGAACTGTGCAAAGGAACATAATGGAAGACAGACTTTATACCAAAACTCCGCAATTTTTCAATCAAAGTATTACGGCTTTCGAGGTTTGGTAAGAGTAAATAATACATATGAGCATTATGCTGACATTCTATAGGGATGATGGGACGACGCACCTTACCTTGAGTTTCTAAATCGGCAAAAGCTTGATGGTATTGCTGCCAGATATCCATTCTTTTCTGGGTGATAGTCTCTATTGCTTCCATTTGTGCCCACAGAAAAGCTGCACTGATCTCACTAGGTAGATAGGATGAACCAATATCTACCCAAGTGTATTTGTCTACCTGTCCTCGGAAAAACTGGTTACGGTTAGTGCCTTTTTCCCAGACAATCTCACTGCGTTCAATTAATTCTGGATGGTTAACTAACAAAGCACCGCCTTCACCACAAATCAGATTCTTAGTTTCATGGAAGCTGACAGCTGCCAAATGTCCAATACTTCCTAGCGATCGCCCTTTGTAAGTTGCATCTAGCCCTTGTGCTGCATCCTCAATAATTAATAACTGGTAATGTTGGGCAATTTTCATAATCTCGTCCATTTCACAGCCCACTCCAGCATAATGTACTGGTACTATCGCTTTTGTTTTGGAAGTGATTGCCGCCTCGATCTGAGATTCATCAATATTCAGGGTATCTGGACGAATATCGACAAATGTTGGGACGCCCCCACGTAAAACGAAGGCATTAGCAGTAGATACAAAAGTATAGGACGGCATAATTACCTCATCTCCAGGCTGGATATCTGCAAGTATAGCTGCCATCTCTAATGCTGCTGTGCAAGAATGAGTTAATAGTGCTTTACAACAACCAATTTTTGATTCTAACCAAGCATGGTTTTTTTTGGTAAAATCACCATTTCCAGAAAGATGACCCTTAGTAATTGCTTGCTGAATATAGTCTATTTCTTTAGATGTAGCGAATGGCTTATTAAAAGGTATGTTCATTGGGTAAATTTCCATAATTATCTTATAAATTTTTAACCTGATGATGTATGTAATTTATTTTATTGTTAACCTTTACCTTTTAAACCTTTGATATCGGCTAAGAAAAAACTATTTTCATCTGCAAGATGTTTTTCATCATTGTTCTTATTATCAGAATATTGTCTAATTATATATAGTGGTCTTTTTTTTGTTTCATCAAAAGTTTTTCCCAAGTAAATACCGATGATTCCTAAAATAGCAATAATAATTCCACCAAGAAAATACAAAGAAACAATCAGGCTACTCCAACCTGTAACTGTTGAGCCATAAAGTAAGGCATCAATAAAAATATAAGTACCGTATATAAAAGCCAGCAAAGATATTAAGAAACCCAGCTTTACTGATAATCTGAGAGGTTTATCAGAATAAGCAATTAAAGTTTCGCTTCCCAGTTTCCACAACTTACTCAAGGTATATGTACTTTTTCCAGCGAAACGACTATCATGTTGAATGTCAATACTAGCAGTGGGAAAACCCATCCAGTGTACCAGAACACTAAAAAATCTTAGTTGTTCACGCATAAGACGAAAATTATCTACAATTTTCCTAGAAATAATCCGAAAGATTCCAACTTGTCCATCGTAATTAATATCTGCTAGATAGCTGAAAACTTTATAGAATAGCCAGGAAGTAAGGCGCTTCAAAATATGGTGTTTTCGCTTACCTCTCCTAGCCAATACTATATCGTAGCCTTCTTGTGCTTTAGCGTATAAACGAGGAATTTCTTCAGGACGATCTTGCAAGTCACAGTCCATAACTATAACCCACTCTGCATTACAGTGATCTAAGCCAGCTGTAATACCATATTGCTGACCAAAGTTGCGACTAAATTGAATCCCTTTAATTCGCGAATCTTTTTTAGCTAATTCTACTATGATTTCCCAGGAGCGATCGCCTCCACAATCCTCAACTAAAATTATCTCAAAGTCTTCAGAAATAATTTCAAGAGAGGCTTTTAACCTTTGATAAAGCTCATGTAGAGAACCTTCAGCTTTATAAACAGGAATGACAACAGAAATATAAGCCAATGTTAAGCCCTCCGTGGTTTTATATTTTTGCAGACGGTATCTTGAGAATTCACATTTTTTTTGGTTTATCTTTTGGAAAAACAAATATTTTATTTAATGTATATGAGACTAAGGCGAGAGGAAGTAAAATTAAAGCTCCAGCTAAAAATAGGTTAATTTTGTAAGCAATTAATTGTTTTAGTAAAAATATTTGCATTAAATAGATAATAGCATAAACTCCTATAAATTTAAAAACAAGAGTGTTGTTTTTGTTTTTGAATACAATTACTCCAATAGTTTTAAAATTAAAAAATACTCCACATAGGATTGATACTAAAGATGCAATTTCATAACGTAAGTTTAGCAAAAGTAACAAAGCAAATAGCGAATAACCAAAAAATGTATTAATTACCCCTACTATCAGAAACCTTATAAATCTTTTGGAAGGATAATAAATACTTTTCATTTCATTATGAGTTCCATAGTACGAAGTAATTACATCTCCAGCAAAGCGTCTATATCGTTCGTAATAAATTTCAATTTGCTTATAACCATTGTAGGTATCAAAACGTTCTAGCTCCTCTAAATCCCGATAAAAAAGGGGGGTTATGGGCAGGGCAAACGCATCATGTCAACAAGATCCTCTAATTCTCAACAAGTTCCAAAATAGTCGCATTAATCCCTGCTTATTGACAAATATTTAGGCGAGTGCTTTGAGTCTGGAAACTAAACCAAACGATAAATACTGATTTTCTCGTTAGTTCTTAGCCTTGGTCATGAGCAAGTATAATTTAGATGTGTTTGCCCTGGGGTTATGGGGGAGCAATAAGTGCCTAAAATCACAGCCATACACTTTTCAAACATCCTCTTAAAAATTGATTTTCCAGATAGTTACTTTTTCAGATGAAGCTGGAATACTTTGATTAGAGCTTTCCCAAATGGGCTGCATACAGAGTGGGTTATTTACAAGTAAGGGATGAGTTGAATACTCGATTATATGGGTCGCTGGAGTTGTCATCAGGAGTCGGCAAAATCGCTCTGGTTGAGATGTTGCCCATAAGTCTTTAATAACTTGCTTCCGATCATCTGAGGGATAAGCTTTCAATGTTAGCTTGCTTACAACTTCATACGTATTTTCTAGATAAGCTGCCCTACCACCAATACTAGTTAATAAGAAATCAGAATCATCAACATACTTATTCGTTAAGATGACAGAGTTTTGTGGCGTATTGTCATGAATATAAACCAGAGCAATTCGTTCACTAGCATTTATTGTGGGTCCTTCAGAATACATCTTAGTCATTAATAAACTTGGTCTAGCAAGCTGTTGAGCAGCCTGAGATATTACGATAAAAGCGACTACTAAACTAATCTGCATTGGTCTAGTTAAGAATAGATGAGGTTTGAAAAACTGGTAAACATAATAAAGTCCAGGAATCATTAGTACAAATAAATACCAGCGTGTTGGAAACATCATTTGCCCTGCAAGTGAGTAACTGTCATAATCATTTGTTAGACACATTGCACTCAGAGTTGACACAACTATCATCCATACAATCAGGCTCGTAAACAGGAGAAACTCTTGACGTGCTGGTTTGTTTGATAGGTAAATACTAGTGATAATGAGCAAAGGAATACCTATCATATTCAAGGCAACAAAAGCAGACATGGATACTATTTGCCAAACCCATTTAAATACTGTCGAGTTATGAATTAAACGGCTTAGTAAGTTATAAATATTTGAAGAAAATGGCCAAGCATTAATCCAGTGAGTCCATTTTTCGGGATTAGTTAAATTATTAAAGCCTAACTTGATACTCGCACTACCAGCCAAATAGTATGATGATTTCATCTCCAAACAAATTAGTAAACCTAAAACAACAGCAAGACCAGCA
Source organism: Nostoc sp. (assembly GCF_036917655.1). Lineage (GTDB taxonomy): Bacteria > Cyanobacteriota > Cyanobacteriia > Cyanobacteriales > Nostocaceae > Nostoc. Next base: position 119,730 of record NZ_JBALCY010000065.1, on the reverse strand, counting down.
GCAACAAGGTATGCCTTTTGCTTAGTGCGTTTCCAGCCATAGGCTGCCAATAACAAAAAACCTGGCAGCATTGGTAAAAATACATGAATCCGAAAACGGCTTATTGCCACAATCATGATTGCCGTAATGATGAGAACGATACCTACTGGTTGTTTTTGATAGCAACGAACAGAAATGTGTAAAACTCCGATAATAATTCCATAAGCGACTAACATCCCACTATACATTTGTGGGATAAATATGCTAAGTGTTTCTATTCCACTAGAAACATGGGGAAACAAAGTAAAGTAAAATAAGTCAGTATCGTTTTTTACTAAAGGGGGGTATGGGATGGCTGTAACATACATTGTTGCTGTTGCCAGATATGCGGCTATCTTACTATTAGTCAAAGTTTTGACGATGCTGTATAGTGCCAGACACATCCCAATTTCGATAATTATGTAATGATAAACAATCTGTACCCTCTGCATATCAGTCTGACCTGTGAAGCGTGAGAGCAACATGGTTGTCAGATGGGGAAACATGTGATATGCGGTTTCAGGTGTTCCTGCTCTACTTGGTTGCTGTAGAGGTGGTACGTGTCTGGCCAATTCGTAGGCTTCACTTATAAAGTAATGACAATCAAAGCATACTGTTGATTTATAAGTGTTAGTTATAGGGTTATATTTCCAGGGTATTTGGTAGGGAATATTAACCACTAAAGTGACTGCAATTAATAAAGCGAGTACCCAATCAAATTGCTGCCAGATGAGGAGATTAATCTGAATGTTCAAGTAAATTTTTTTGCGGATTGAGTAAATAATCAACCCAATAAAAATTGCAATTGCTCCAATGTAAAATAATAATTCTAGCTTAAATACAGCTAATCCAAAGTAAATTAAAGTTGTTAGTGTATAGCTAGCGATCGCGCTAAATGTAAAACGAACTATCGGCTCTTGTACTTGTCGCTTTAACAGCAGATAAAATAAAGCACCCAGAGGCATCAAAAGTAAAACGGCTCCTGCACAAAAGCGCAGGAATTCAACGATATTCCATTCAGTTTCTGCAAAATAATAACCTATTGCAATTAGAGTAATAGTAGCGGTAGTGATAGTTAGAAAACTTGATTTATTTTTAATGCTTGCAATCATTTAATCTTCCTTTCATAAATAATACTTTAATCTGTTTGAAAGCCCGCAGCGAATTAAATTCGGGATCAGCCTCGATGAATCAGGATTTTTATGCAAAGACTTGTGCTTCTGGCAGCAACTTACCAGATCGAGCTTTAGCAGATATGACTGGCTCACCTTGAATCGGCCAGGCGATCGCTAAGTCAGGATCGTTCCAATGAATGTATCGATCATGCTGTGGTGCATAGTAGTCTGTGGTGTTGTACAATACCTCAGCTACATCAGATAACACAACAAAACCGTGAGCAAAACCTGCTGGTATCCAGAGTAATTTTTTATTCTAAGCACTCAGGTACACACCAACCCATTTACCAAAACTTGATTATTTTTAAGTGATTTTTTCTGAGGTTTCAAGCATATTTTTATTTCTTATATTTATTTAATTTTTCACACTATAGTAAGGGGATCTAATTTCTCCATTCTTAATAATCGTGCGACGAATAAAATGGGGTCTTTGCTTAACTTGCTCTGGCAATTCAGTTAAAACCCAGATGTCTGGACGATCGCACTCACTCAAATGCTTTGCCGCCTCAACGATACTTCCAGCCAAAGGGCCAACAACTAAAATCGTGGCTCCTTCACCCTTCATCAATCGCCGCCAAGAAGAATACTTGGGAAGCTCTAAATCCTTTGGCTTTTCACACCTACCGAGGCGCAGATAAGCAGGATGCTCTAAGTTAGTAAGCTGATTGATAATTTCTAGAACATCTGCGGCAAAAGCAGGCACGAAGACATGCATATTGCTCAGACAGAGCATAGTTCCATAGTCTTCAAGTGCATGATGCGTTGGGAGCATCACTCCATAGCCATAACCACCTCTTTCAAAATGCATTTTAAGTAACCTTGTCTTAGCTTTAACAATAATCTCTGCAAATAATTCCATGATGAAAAGTTAATGTATGAATGTTATTAAAAGTAAGATTAAAGCCGAGAACTAAGCAAAAGCAGAAATTGTGACTGATGAAATTATAGATAACTTACATTTAGGTTTTTTCCGGAACACTAATATATATAGATTTGTCATGACCCATCCATGGCACTTCAGCAAAAGACCAAGGCTTACTAAAAATAACTTTGTATCCAACTATGTGAATATCTTTATTTGAGATAATTACAGCCTTTTTTGCATTAATTACTTCCTGAATTCTTTTTGCTTCTTTAGGGTATACCTGTTCGATTGAGGGAAAATAATATGATGACATTTGAACTTTTGGTAAATTATTAATTGCCATAGCAACAGAGTCTAATGTATAGTTCACTATGTAGTGTGAATTGTCAAATTTTGATATCTCGTTAAAAATTTCCTGATAGAATTGATAATATTTTTTGCTTAAAATTTTTCCTCTAAAAATGCTAATTTCAGTTGGGATAACTTCTTTACCCATTAAGGTATCTAATTTCCAAGGAAAGTAAACAGAACTGGTTTCTGAAAAAATAAGACTATTAGCCCAAATAAAACAAATAGAAATTAATGGTAATAGCATAACTATTTTAATCTTGCGATCAAGCCGGGGCAATATTTTGACAATGCTATAAATGATAACTCCAATACCAAGAGATGAACTATTGGCTAATCTAAACACTTCATAAATATGAATAGCATTTAAGTATCCAAAAAGGGTGATTACACAAAATGCCATCACAATAACTTCATCTTTAGTTAAAATTTTCTTTAAAAATAATTGTTGGAATAGAAAATATAATAGTGTTACAAGATTCCAAAAGAAAATAATTGTGAAAGAAAATATTCTTGAGTCAGGATTGTCTCCTAGAGCATTCTCTCCTCCAGATGTAATAATCGAGTTGAATAGTATCGGTATAAATGTTAATACAGTAACTCCCTGATCCGATTCTAACAACATAATTTTATTTTGTATGAAGAAGTCGTTTAGGACACCGTGGTAGATCAAAAAGAATAGAAATAACGATATCGGAATTAAAAGTCCTAAAATAAAAAACAAAGCATTTGATAAATTAGCTTTTTTGCTATCTCTTTTTAAAAGAGTTTCGTAAACTAAAAATAACAAGAAAGGAAGTAATGTTGCTTGAACTGATGAGTATCTACATAATAAAGATAATCCTAAAAAGAATCCAGAAAAAAACATATTGCTAATATCTTTTTTTACAGCAAATAATATCAGTATTGATAATAATAAAAATGTATATGAGTAGTAATTTGACCATGGATAGATAATATACGTATGTAAAAGAAAAATCAAAAGGGTTGCAAAATAAGCAAAATATTTAGGCAGGATTTTTAAAAATATTTGATATGACAAAAAAATACTTAGAGAATAAAATATACCAGTAGCTATACCAATAGATATCATCCTTTCTCCAAATAAACTGAGAGAAAGACTTTGAATCCAGCTTGTCAGAATTCCGTAAATAGTGAATGTTTCTTGATAAGGAATTAAGCCTCTTTTTAGATCGAGGGCTTGTACATACATAAATCCCCAATGAGCGCTATCCAGATTAACACTTGATTCAATACAGCTAAATCCAAAACTTAAACAGCATATTAACAACACTGAAAAATCTACAATATTCATAATTTTTTTCGCATCAAAAAAAATTTACACAAGAACATAGACTGCTGTAGTTACATTGTTCTTTTCTCTATGTGAAACCCTATTGACTACCATCCTTTAGAATTAGCTAGAAAAAGAGGTGGATCAGGAGGGGTAGAAATAATTAAAGTTTCACCAATCACAGCCAGCATTACATTAATACAGACAAAGGATAGAGGCTCACATCTTGCACCAAAAGATCTGGTGTTATTTAAGCACTAAATACAAAACTTAAAATCCTTGATTTAGTGATAAAAGCCAAGAAAATGAATGTAACTTTATTGGGATTTGTCCCTCTAAAACAAGGATTAAGTAGGTAGACAGGAATAAATATAACTATGTAACAAAATGTAAATTAATTAATTAAAACCTTTCCATTGCTTCATTCTGCTTTGCTGCGTTCGCAATGACATAGTTATAAATTTTTTCGCTTACCTACTTATACGGAGATGTGCAAGATATGAGCCTCCGACTAGCTGCTTTTAGCCGCTAGCAACAGATGAAAGAAACACTATTTCCTAGAAGGCTTGATATACAAGAGTTATAAAATGTGTTTCTTGAAAGCATCCCAACTGGCGGCACACCACCTGCTACAAATCAAAGAAACACTTCATTCCACGAAAATTTACCATTTCATAGGGGTTTCAGCTCCCGTTTATTGAAAGTTAACGTATAGATCACTCAGAAAACTCAAACAACAAGGTTTTTTTGCAAAGTACTGAGTGCTATTGCAAATATAAAACCAAGATTTTATTGATAGTCTTTTTCAATTAGTTATGCTTAGCTTAATAGAATAGATTCTTTTAAGCAACTACTCATTAATAAATATTAATTATCATAAAATTTTTTACTATCAGTTTTATATATATCGTGTTGTTTTGTGGTGGTTTGATTTCTCGCTAAATCTTAGTATCAGTAATCTATAGGAGACGCAGAATTCAAAATTTAAAATCCTTTTTTCTCTGGGCATTTGACATTTTGTTAAATGGTTTTTGATTTCCTCAGCCATGTACTAAGGAATTCTCAAGCCATTTTTTATCTTTTGTAACATAACGTAATACTAACAGTTAATTTACTTAACATCTCTTGGAACCCTGCAAATGTTCACAACAAGAGCGTTTTCACTAACGGTACTTATCTTGTAGTTGTATCAATTTGAGTCCATCTGCTCAAGAGACTAACTATCTTGTGGCTTTAGAAGACTGAAAATTTTGAGAATGACTGTCAAATATCTTGCAATATATTCTCACTTTACTTTATGGCTAAAATAGTTTAATTTCAGATTTGAAGTGAAAAAATTTTCTATTAAGCCCTAAGGGTACTAGTAGACCGTGAGGATCTGAATTGGAATGAAACTGAAAAAATTGCTTCCCTACCTGTTGTTAACAAGCTCTTTGACTGTGTTGATGGCAACTGCTGCTAGTAGTCAAGAAGTAGGGATAGGTGTATCAGAGCATCCCAAGTCAACTCCAACAGATGCTAATTCCAATCAACCATTCAAAGTAAAAAGTTAAAAGGCAAAAGAAAGAAAATAAGGAATGGTTGGAGAGCAACTAAATTTATTTATGGGGATTATGTTTTTACTTTTTAACAATGGATTGGGGAGGTAGTCTAATTCTTCGCCCCAATCCATCGCGAGGATTGAGAGGGGTAAAAATCCAACTTGCTTTCGTGGCGATTATGAATCGGAAAAAACTACGTTCTATCGTTTTTTACCTGCACAGAACTATCGGTTTTTGTGTTTGACTATTGCTAATTGTTATTGGGTTAACAAGTAGCTTGTTAGTGTTCGAGCAAGATTTTGACCACTTTATGATTAGTCAACAATATGGACACATTACTCCCCAACAGGTGGAGTTATCCCCAGAGTCTGTGGTGAATGCAATTGAGGCGAAGTATGCTGCGCGAGGTGATCTCCATCTTTATCGGATTTATTTGCCAGATACTCCTTCTTCTCCCTACCTGGGGCAGTTGTCATCAACTGATGAGCAAGGGATAGAGGTTTTTGTCAACCCTTATACAGGCAAAATTATCGGTGGGCGATCGGATAAAACCCTAATTAACAGAAGCTTTGAGCTTACAGGGCTTTTCAAATAATTGAATTACACCACTCTCTACTCCCCATTCCCCGTCTTAGTCGTGGTTTAAATACCTGAAAACTGCTGTAACTGATAACTGATCACCGCTAATCCATAATCGGAAATTGATATAAGTGCGTACCCTCATTATTGTCTGGCTCGGTCAAATTCTTTCGATCATTGGCAGTGGCATGACCGGATTTGCTTTCACTATCTGGGTGTGGGAACTCACGCATCAAGCTACGGCATTAGCCTTGTTTAGCTTCTTTGCACAAGTGCCGCAAATTTTAATTATTCCCATAGCTGGGGTGATTGTAGATCGCTGGAATCGTAAATACTTAATGATGGTTGGTGACACGGTGAGTGGGCTGTTGACCATAACTGTGTTACTGCTTTACATAACTCATAATTTGCAACTATGGCATTTATACTTAGCTGTGGCTGTCAAGGGGACTTTTCAGCAATTTCAAACACTGGCATTCTCGGCATCAGTATCAATGATGGTGCCCAAGCAGCAGTACAATCGCGCTAGCAGCATCAGCTTCCTGGCCAGTTCCAGTTCTATGATCATCGCACCAGCACTGGCAGGTGCCCTCTATGCAGTCATTGGTCTTGTGGGCATCTTAACTATCGATATCACTACTTTTGCGATCGCTTTACTCACAGTGCTGTTAATATCTATCCCGCAACCTCCCATGACAAAAGTGGGTAAGCGCAGGAGCATAAACCTGAAGCCGGATCTCTACTTTGGCTGGCGCTATGTTGCCGCACGCCCCAGCCTGTTTGCTATGCTAGTATTGGTGTTGGTGTTCGTTTTTGCCGATAAATTTGGCGATTCACTTGTTACTCCCCTAATTCTGGCACGCACTGGTAATGATACTAAAGTATTAGGTGCTGTATATTCGGCAGCAGGGTTGGGCGGCATTATTGGGGCTTTGATCGTGGGCGCTTGGGGTAGTTTCCAGCCCAGAATACATGCAGTATTGCTAGGTATGGCGGGTGCTGGTTTGAGCCAAACAGTGTTTGGTCTGGGGATAATACCGTTGATTTGGATTCCTGCCCAATTCTGTTCATCTCTAAATTTCCCAATAATGGGCAGTGCCCATGATGCTATATGGTTGAGCAAGGTAAAACCTGAGTTACAGGGACGTGTTTTCGCAATGCGTTCTATGGTAATGCCGGTCAGTTCGGCTTTAGCAAGCTTGATAGCTGGACCACTAGCCGATCGTGTTTTTGTACCTGCAATGAAGCCTGATGGTACTCTTGCCCCCATGTTGGGTTGGATATTTGGCACGGGAAGTGGTGCAGGCATAGCACTCCTGTATGTTATTTCTTCACTAAGTATGTTAGTTGTTGGCTTAGGTGGATATGCCTTTCGTGTGTTACGTGAGGTAGAAATTATCCTGCCAGATTATGATGCCAGTGCGGAGTAGTAGGTGGCGAGGTGTAACAGTAACTTTGAATCGTTTTCAAGGAAGTGAACATGATTATGCAAGATTCTCTAAGTAATTGTCGTTTCTGCTGTATTGTCTCAAAAGCTAATGGTGAAGACCCCATTGGTTCAGCACCCACTTACGAACACTGTCTAGCTCTTGAGATGCAACTTCCTTGGACTGAAAAACGTTGGCAGGAAAATCCCATGCTCCAGTCGGCGATGACTCTGATAGAAAAGCTGATTTTTGAGCATGGGATCAAGATTGGAGGTCAGTTGCTCGTTCCAGATAGCGAATACTCTCATCCTGGTTATACTCGCGTGCTGTATTATCGCCGATCCGCAAAGCTTTTTGCGAAGTTTGAAAAGCATGAGTTTATCATTCCCGATTCTAAAGTTGGCTCTTTCGTCATGGCGTTATTGGAAACATTGCTTCACTCGCCAACTGTCCTGCCTGATTGGAAGCAGTATCGGCAAAAAACCAGTCAGATTCGTGAGTTAATGGTCTGTACTGATGGTAACGTTGACGTTGCTTGTGCCCGGTTTGGTTATCCCATCTATCGCAAGTTGCGCTCTGAGTTAGCTACTGCCTGTAGTGGACAACTGCGTGTGTGGCGATGCAGCCATTTTGGGGGACACCAGTTCGCACCCACCCTGATTGATTTGCCTTATGGACACTACTGGGGTCATTTGCCGCCAGAAATATTGGAACTCCTAATTTGGCATAATGGTTCCGTCAGTGGGCTATACCCGTTCTACCGAGGTTGGGCTGGTTTATCAAAGTTTGAGCAAATCGCGGAGCGGGAGATATGGATGCAAGAGGGTTGGGACTGGCTCAATTATCACAAATCGGGTCAAGTGCTGGCAATGGATGAAGCAGATGAAGAGTGGGCTGAAGTATGCATTAATTTCTCGGCAGAAAATGGAAGTATTAAGGGTACTTATGAAGCTAGAGTAGAGGCAAGCGGTTCTGTAATGACAGCTTGGAACTCAGGTAATCAGCTACCTTTAGAGGAAGTTAAGCAATACCGCGTCAGCCATCTAGTAAAAGTAGCGTAGAAATATAATTTTTAGACATGCTAAATGTCAAGTTTTTGTCTGCTTTGAGTACATCGATAGCTTGAGGTTAAGCACTAGTTTCAAGCGCAATAAAAACAGTTTTACTGGAGTTTTAAACATGGCAACTATTATGTTTTACGTTAGTACTTTGCAAGGCGAATTTAATGGCAGTCTCAAGCTAGCAAAAACACTAAAATCACTTGGTCATAAAGTATTTTATTTAGGAGTGCCAGATTCTGAAGAAAAAGTTCGTCAGCATGGATTTTCATTTTTGTCAATTCTAGAAAAATGGTTTCCTAAGGGTTTTTTCCAACAGCAAGACAATAATAACTTAAACTTAAGCGGACTAAGGCTATTACTAGAACAAAAAAAAGACATGAAACTTATGAAGTCTTTGATTGATTCCTTATATAAAGGAGAAAACAGAGAAATACACAATGTACTGAAAGAAATTGATCCTGATTTGCTATTAATAGGTACAGCTACCCCTACGGATGCTTCAGTAATAACGTTGATAGCTTATGAATGCAAAATTTTAACTATTTATTTGACAGATACATTGATATCATTACCATCACAAAAAAATCTAATCCAACAAGATAAAAATATCAAGTCCACCGAGAATTCTGGATATTCTCTTTTATCTAATAAATATCAATTTAAACATTGGAAACAAGCAATTATAAACAAGTTCCCTTGGTTGATAAAAAGAGGTTTTTATGAAAAATTTATGAGAAAATTTGCTAGAAGCAGGAAAATCCCTCAAGAATTATTAGACTTCTCTAATAGCCTTCCTTTGAAACTACCACATCTATTTTTATTTCCGGAGGAATTAGATTTTCCTGACTCTTCTAAAGAAGGATGCTATTATGCCGAAGCTTCTATAGATTTACAAAGAGAAGAACCCTCTTTTGATTGGTCAAAACTAGATAAGAATAAAGCCTTAATCTATTGCTCTTTGGGAACTACAGGAGAAACTTTTCAAACTCTAAGTAAAAATAAAGTTCAATTTTTTTTTCAGAATGTAATTGATGCTGTATCCTTTAAAAAGGAATACCAATTGGTCGTATCTGTAAGCGATCATATTAATCTTGAAGACTTTCACTCTGTCCCTGAAAATGCGATAATCATTAACAGAGCACCACAGTTAGCACTTCTAGAAAAAGCATCCTTAGCAATCATACAAGGAGGAGCACATACTGTTAAGGAATGTATATTTTTTGGAGTACCAATGATAGTATTTCCTGTAATTGCTGACCAACCTGCAAATGCAGAAAGAATAAAATATCATGGGTTAGGCCTAGTTGGTGACATTAAGAATACATCTGTCAGTCTGATCATGGATTTAGTTGAGAAAATAGAAAATGATTTTTTGTTGAAGCAGCGATTAGAAACATGGAAAAATAAATTTAGAGAAATAGAAAACTCTGGAAAGGCAACAAAATTTATCTTGGAAATTTTAGAAGAGAAGAAACGCATCTAAAATTTATCAATAGATCCACGATTCATAAAATATCATGAAGATGAGGAGAAAAAAGGTGAGTAATAATTTAGAAGAAAGATCCTCTTCAAATGGAGCTAAATATCTAGCTCAACAAAAGTATAGTGAAGCAATAGCTTTCTATAAGCAAGGCATTGAAACTGATCCTACTTTTATGTCTAATTATTGGCATCTATGTTTAGCACTATTGCTTCAGGAACAAGAATCAGAAGCTATGGCTACTTGGCTATCTATTCTAGAGAAAGCAGACATAGAAAAAGTTAATACTTGGACATTAGATCTAGTTAAAGTGCTAATAGCAGAAGCTATCAGATGCGAAGCAGTCTCCGACTTTAAGTCTGCCCGTAAAATGTACGGCTATGCTGCTATTGCCCGGAGTCAAGCCTGGAAGAAAGTAAAAGGTTATGAGTTCATAACTGATTGGTTTAGTCAAAATCTCCCAATCTGGGAACAATATCTAATACACTTAGCTAATAAGCCTGAAATTAATATTCTAGAAATTGGTAGTTGGGAAGGCATGTCTGCCTGCTGGCTACTAGATAACATCCTCACTCACGAATCCTCAAGAATCACGTGTATAGATACCTTTGAGGGAAGCATTGAACACAAACTTGAATATAACGATAGTTATATAAAATCCGTTGAAGAAAAATTTGATTTCAATATTTCCCAGACAAAAGTGCCAGAAAAAGTAACGAAAATTGTTGGTAGCTCGCAAGATATGATGCGATCGCTTCCTCTTACCAATTATGACATGCTTTATATTGATGGCTCTCACTTAGCAAGTGATGCCCTCACGGATGCTGTTTTAGGTTGGGGACTTGTCAAGGTCGGAGGTCTCATTGTTTTTGATGACTACGATTACACATTTCCAGACGACCTTGAGCAAGACACAAAAATTGGCATAGATGCTTTTTTGCAGGCATTTTGCAAAAAAGTCAACATTATTCATCAAGGTCATCAAGTTATAGTTGAAAAGACATCGTGTTAGAAGGCATGTTCTTCATAGGTCGCAGACTTCACCAACTATCAAAATAAAGATTGGCAAATGTTTTTGGAGAATGACAGAAGAGGGATATTCAAGGATGCTAACAATAGACATCTCCAGAAATTAAATATACGTTATCCAGAACCCTTGTAGAGACGTAGCACTGCTACGTCTCTACATTCATTTTCGGAGATGTCTAAATGAAGACAAATGCTTTTTACCATGCCCAAAATTGCGTTCTAAATTGTAGCCTTTAGTTTGCAGTGTATTGTTATTTTCATTTTCAATCTTCCATCTGATGCAACCAGTTAATACAATTGCCTCGACATTTTGAGTAGTGATATGATGATTTGTGGCAAAGGGATTCTTGTAGATTAGAGTGCCATCAGAGCGATATCCTGCTCTCAATCGCATGATTCAGCTAGGTGAAGCAGTAATTCACCACTCTATTGAAAGAAGGTGTGTCTTTTTCTGTTTCATGCAACAAAATCGTTTGAATCTGTAACATTTTTTTGGCAAATTGGTATTACTCAATCGGTAGTGCTAGGTCTGACTCCGAACAGCTTCTTCCATCTTTTTCCTTAAACTGAGTGGTCTCATGTCAGTCCACACTTGCTTGATGTACTCAAGACATTCTGCCTTCAAACCGCTTTTGCCTGCATCCCTCCAGCCGAGTGCATTTTCTCGGTCAGCAGGCCAGATGGAATACTGCTCTTCGTGATTGATTACAACTTTGTAAATCGTCGTGTCCTCTTTGTCGTCTTGATACATTTTTGCCTCCTGTTAGTTATTTTTAATGCCTAGTATCAGAGTGTTGCATCTTGCTTGGAACCTAAGTTCAGGGTTGCGTAAAGACATATTGGACTAGCGTTATTGAAAGGAATAATTTCGCGTCTATACATCTATTGGAATGGAGTGAAACTGCTATCACTGTTCTATCGGTTCAAGGTATCCCTTGCCTTCTAAGGTTTCGAGGTTAATGTCTGCAATGCATTGAACTTTTACGTAATTTAGGGTCAGGTTGCCAACCAAGTGAACTTTCCCCGTTTGATGCTCAAAGTCAGCTTCATTGAAATTGGATAGCTCTGGATCTAGCCTGACACCTAAATCAGTACCTCCTTTAGTATCCGTGAATTTGATATGAACATAACCTGTGTCGATACTTTCTTTGAAGACAGTAGCTGTTTTTTCGGGTCGTAAGCTTACTTCGACAGGATGTTGACCTTCTGACAATCGTTGTACTAACTCGTTCATCGCAGTTTCTCCTATTTTAGGACTCAACTTTTTCTTGACCCACTCATGCTTTGACTTGTATAGGTTCGTAGACTGGAATCTCAAAAGCCAGGGTCTTGTGGCAAAACTCTTTCCAATCGGGAGTTACATTGTCAAAAATGATATTCTCATTCTTGAAAATTCCATCTGTGACTACGTAGTTTTCTTGCAGGTAAAGAAAGTCATCATCAGCTAGCTCCCTATTAATTTCGACTTTCTTGCCCTCAACTTCCTTGTTTTCTTTCCTTGTATTTTCAGCACACTCCGTCCACTGACTGAACTCACGTAATTTTTTCAAAGAGTAAGCTTTGCAATACTTTCCCATTGTTGCCATAGTAATACCTCTGTTCACATTCTTTTTGGCTGTAGTTTTCATCCAAAGGTTAATGTTATGACTGATCCCACAAATGTTGTGCTATCAACTAGGAATATTATTCAATTAGATATACCCTATTTTGGTATTAAAAGCCAACTTTTTTCTTTTTTCATCGTTGAGCGAGGAAATTACTTAATTAGAAATATTATCATTAAGTTGAGAAAATATCAAGCTACTTATACCAATTCACACTTTAGTAGGGACGAGGCAAGATGCTCTCTGTTACCCAGGCACTAAAACGCACACAACCCTGCTGATAATTTTCAATGGTGACAGTAGCAAAATACATTCACTGGCTTCCAGTTGATGCACTGTGGCAGATCCAAGGACAGTGCAACGATTCAGATTAAGTATGCCACTGTTGAGAGTAATTACTTATTCAGTAGCTAAGGATTGCAGAATGCTGTCAGTAATCGTCAAAATGGCGATCGCACCATCGGCACGGGTGCGAATCGGGCCGAGAATGCGGATATCATGTGCGATTCGTTCAGTTTGGGCGATCGCTGCCAAGGGAAAGACCAGAGCAGTGCCGCCCCCAATGACATTCTGTTTAGGCGCTGGCGTGGTAGTAGCGGGATGGCGGAGTATCCGGCGATTGAAAGCACCAATGGTGGAAGAAAAGCCATAATGATAAGTTACAAGTACAGGACTTACGCAACATAAGCGACAATTAAGGTAAAAAGTTAGGAGTGAGTAGTAGCCCTGTCAAGGTGACATGATCTCGTTCCTATGCAGAGGAATAGGAACGAGAGGTTGATAGTTTTTAGGCGGTCAAAAAAGAATACATAGGAAACTTGCAAAACCAAATTTAACTTCATAACAAAGGTTTCGGGATACTTGCGACCACTAAGACGCGGGCTAGAGTGAGGAGTCAGGAGTTGTCATAATATCTTATCCTATTTACTATAAGATTATTGCTAATTAGTAGCATTAAATTGACCATCAATCGCCAGCAATGACTATTACAATGACAGTGCAGGAAGAAGACGAACTCTGGGATCAGGTTGCTCTGAGTATTGTATGTGATGCTACCTCAGACACCTTTGAATTCACTTAATTGAATAAATGCTGTTTCTGGTTTTTTTGGAATAATTTATTTTTTAGAAGTCCCTTAAAGGATACCCTTCCATCTTTGATATAATTTCTCAATAAAGTGGTATTGTTAGATCAACTTAAATCTGCTTTGTCAAAGTCACTTGCGTGCAGCTTTGGCTTGTGACCAAGAGGCCGCTCTTAGCAGATGTGCAGAAGGGCAAAGGGAAAACTCTTCTCCTCTTCTTTCCTGCTTCTTTGACCAATAGCAGTTTTAGTCACCAGGCGTTACATCTGTACATGGTGGTGTTAATGAGGATTGATATTTTACTCAGAGTTTACAAAAGAAAATCAATACGCGTTTTACCCTTTATACTCAGTTTAATACTGGTTTTGTTGGTAGGAAGCCGCACTATAGCTGTACCAACAAAATCCACAGAGATATTATGGGATACCTATGGTGTGCCGCACATCTACGGAAAAGATGACCAGAGTGCATTTTATGCCTTTGGTTGGGCACAAATGCAAAGTCATGGAGATTTGCTTTTGCGTCTCTATGGTCAAGCACGGGGACGCGCAGCCGAATATTGGGGAGAGAAATACCTGGATTCAGATCGTTGGGTACAGACTGTGGGAGTACCAGAACGCGCTCCTTCTTGGTACAAAGCACAGAGTCCAACTTTTCGCAGTTATCTCGATGCTTTTGCTGCTGGGATCAATGCTTATGCTTCTCAAAATCCTAACTTGATTGATGATCAAGTTGAAGTGGTGCTACCAGTCAAGGCAGAAGATGTCATGGCTCACTTACATCGGGTACTCAATTTCACCTTTGTGGTCGATCAGGAGGAAGCATTAGACCTGAGCAAAGAAAAATTGCAAGCAGGATCTAATGGTTGGGCGATCGCACCAACTCATACTGCCAATGGGAACGCTATGTTGCTAGCAAACCCACATCTACCCTGGTCAGATTTATTTTTGTGGTATGAAGCCGAAATCACCACACCTGGAATTAATGCTTATGGGGCAACACTTGTAGGTATTCCCGTATTGGCGATCGCATTTAACAACAACTTAGGTTGGACTCACACCGTTAACACCTATGATGGTTGGGATGTTTATGAACTCACACTGGCAGGTAAGGGTTATCGCTTTGATGACAAAGTTCATAACTTCCTTTCCAAAACTCTTTCCTTAAAGGTGAAGCAGAAAGATGGCTCCTTGCAAGAGCAACCATTAGTAGTGAAAAGTTCTGTCCACGGGCCTGTGATAGTTGAAAAAAATGGTAAAGCCGTAGCGCTGAGGGTTGCAGGTCTTGACCGACCAGGTGTACTCCAGCAGTGGTGGGATATGGCACGAGCAAAAAACCTTACCCAGTTTCAAACAGTACTTAAGCGCTTGCAATTGCCAATGTTTACGGTGATGTATGCGGATAGAGAAGGACATATTATGCACCTATTCAATGGTCAAGTTCCAGTGCGCTCCTTTGGTGATTTTAAATATTGGCAAGGCATAATCCCAGGAAATACATCTAAAACCTTGTGGACAAAAATTCATCCTTACCAAGATTTACCGCGCATAGTTGACCCTAAGAGTGGCTGGTTGCAAAATACAAATGACCCACCTTGGACAACTACATTTCCAGCCGCCATTAAAGCAGATAATTATCCACCTTACATGGCACCTCGTTTCATGGATTTCCGCTCCCAACGTTCTGCGAGGATGTTGGCTGAGGATAACAAAATCTCTTTTGATGAAATGGTTGCAGATAAGTACTCTACTCGCATGGAACTAGCTGATCGGATTTTGGATGATTTAATTCCGGCTGCACGCAAGTACGGTAAGGACTTAGGGCAGCAAGCAGCTAATGTTCTAGAAGCCTGGGATCGGCAAGCCAATGCAGATAGTCGGGGGGCGGTATTATTTGCCTTTTGGGTACAACAGATGCACTTAGATAAGGCGTTTAGTAAACCCTGGAATGAAAATTCTCCACGCACCACACCCGATGGTTTAGCTAATCCTGAAAGTGCAGTTGCAACTCTGCAAGCAGTCGCAGCACAGGTAGAAAAGACTTATGGGGCGCTTGATGTACCGTGGGGCAAGCTTTTTCGGCTACGATTGGGTGATGTGGATTTAGCTGCCAATGGTGGGGATGGCAAGCTGGGAATTTTTCGTGTACTCAAATTTGCCCCAGGAGCAGAGCAAACGTTCCAAGCCGTTGGAGGTGATTCCTATGTGGCTGCAATTGAATTTTCCAACCCTGTACGGGCAATGGCACTCACCAGTTATGGTAATGCAACTCAACCCGGATCGCCCCACATTAGTGACCAGTTAGAGATGTCCGCCAACAAAAAGTTGCGGACTGTGTGGCGCGATCGCTCAGATATTCTTGCCCATCTAGAAGAACGTAAAATATTCTGAGGTCAATAATTCTTATTAACAATTAAAATGCGTTTGCCCTGTGCCACTATCTGTTTACCGTTGGCTTAAAGATTGAATTACGAATTAACCTCCCAGCTCGGTTTTTGCTATAACTACATCTTGTCAATGCGTAAGTCATAGGTACATCAGTACTGAGTAAGGGAAATCCACCCACCATCTCAATTAACCAGACAATAGGCTTAACAAGTTGGTTGAGTAACTTGTTAAGCCCCTTGTTAAAGGTAGGCAAACTGACGCCACAGTGTACTAGCTGTTTTAACCCAATCTTTGCCAGATATACTTTTGAGCGATATTGGGACGCCAAAAGTGGATGTATTGCGACAGTTGAGAATGCTGCCATCAGAGCAAGGAGGGCAAATTCGCGCGATGCCTACGGCGGTAAACTACGCACTTACTGCTTATGCTAGAGAAATTAACGAAAAAGAAGTACTAAGAGCCGGATTTTACAAGCATCTTGCTAAACCAGTAGAGCCAGCCAACTTAATACCTGAATAAACTTGCCGCTACCTGTTTACCGTTACTTGATATTATCAGGTGTGATGGCTTGATATTGTAGAGTAGGAAGAATCCCTTGGTTGATATCTATCTTACGTGTAATGGCTTTTTGTGCAAAATAAAAATCAGCAACGCTCTGCTGTTGGGCAATGATCGCAGGTGTCAGTCTTCTCAATTTATAAGCACTACGGCGGACCACATTTTCTACAATTGATACATCTAATTTCAGATCGGGAGCTAACTCATTGGCAATTATAGTTGGGTTTTTTTCAGCAAATTCTCCTGCCGTCTCTGCTTGCTCTAAAAACACTCGCACCAATGCCGGATTTTGGGTGACAAATGAACGCCTGCCAAGATAAAATCCGCCTAGAGTGTTAATTCCGGCTGCATTTCTCAAAATCCGAATTGGAGTAGTATTAGTACTTTGCACAACAGCTAACAACGGATCGCCACCCACCCAGGCATCAGCATTGCCTTGAAGAAAGGCGTCGCGGGCAAGAGATGGAGTCAAAGCAACGATTTGAATATCGCTAATTTTTAACCCTACCTCTTGCAAAGCTTTTGCTAGTAAATACTGTGCATTGGACCCTACCTGAAAAGCAATTTTCTTACCTTTAAGATCCGCTACTTTCTTAATGGGAGAATTAGCTTTCACCACAATACCTTGGTTTGTCCCATCGGTGGGCGTGCGTCCAGCAATATAGACAAATTGAGGGATGCCTGCCGTTGCGGCTTGGGAAAATATTGGAGGTGTCTCTCCGACACTACCGATATCCACCTGACCTGCATTCAGCGCATCTATTAATTGCGGCCCTGCTGCAAATGGCCCAACCCAATTCACGGTTACACCTAATGCTTTGAAACGTGGCTCAACAATTTTTCTGGCTTTGACAATATCACCAGAACTTTGATAGGCCAAGTTAATTACTTTGGTGTTTGTCTGCGCTTGGGTGTTTTGCACAAGGCTACCAACAAAGGGAGATAATAAACCAAACAGTCCCAGTGCTGAATATTGGACAATACGCTTTAAAACTGTGCGGCGTTGTGGTTTAAATGGCTTGTTCATCAGTTGTGATTTTCCTCGTAAGTTTTAGCTTTTAAGTTGTAACCCATATTCTGCACTTCAAAATGTATTCTATGAATAGTTCAAAAATTATTACCAATAATGGTCATGTTATTAAATATTAATACTGACGATTATTGGTAGTTGGGCTATGCTTGTGATCAGATTCCGTAGGCACAGCCCAACCTAGTCATCGCTATATTTCCTAATCTTCATATATTACAAAATGAATTGCGGAATGTGGGTTGTAAGTCTTACTTTCAAAAGCAAGTAAGATAATTGGAAGTTGTTCTCTCAACCTCCTAGAACACCAATTTAGTATTAAAACTTGAGATTGCACTAATTCAACAAATCTCTTTTTGGTTTTAGTAAATTGGTATTTTAGTTGGTTTGAAAAAACTTAGCGATCTTTTTAGCTATTTCTAAAATGATTCGCATTTATTAAAAAATCAAGTCTGGAGATTTGTAAAAAGTGGTTTTTCCTCAATTAGGCTTGTTTAGCATGAAGGATTTAAAGGGATTCGAGATTTGGTAGTGGAAAACTATTTCCTAGTCCCCAGTCTTCATATCTGATTATTTTCTACTTTTCACTTATAAGTGTTGGTGGAGTAATAGCTGCATATTCTTTGGGTGTAAGCAAAGCTTCTTGAACATCAATCTTTTTGGGTAATATTTTTTCATGATAAAATAAATCTGCCACACTTTGTTGAGCTTTCATCAATTCTGGAGTAATTCCTTTAAGTCGATAATTAGCGCGTCCACAAATTATTTCTTGAATGGGGAGATCAATTTTAAGTACCGGTGCTATTAGTTTGGCTACCTCTTTACGATTTGCTTCTGCCCATTGACCGTTTTTATCAATCTCTTCCAGGATAATCCGAAGTAATTCGGGATTTTCCTTAGCAAACTGGCGTGTTCCTACATAATATCCACCTGGAGTACCAATATTTGTGGCATCTCTCAGCACCCGCGCACCGTGGAGTTTTTCCACTAAAGCTAAGTGAGGATCACCCGTTACCCAAACTGGAATAGTGCCTTGAATAAATGCACCACGAGCTTCGACATTGGGCATACTCAAGACTTTAATATCACTATATTTCAAGCCGACTTCTTCTAAAGCTTTGATGATAAAATAGTGAGAAGCAGAACCTTTTTGAAAGACAACTTTTTGTCCTTTAATATCAGCTAAAGTCTTAATTGGAGAACCTTTAGGAACTGCGATGCCTACGGCGGGCTACGCCTACGCACTCCCTTTACCCGAAGTAGCAGTAATTCGTCTACCAGCAAGATAGACGATTCTGGCACCAGCAGCTTGAGCAAAAATGGGAGGAGTTTCTCCAACTAAGCCAATATCAATTTTATCTACATTCATCGCTTCCATTAGTTGCGGTCCTTGAGCAAATTGTGCCCACTCAACTTTCACACCCAAGGGTGACAAACGTTTTTCTAAAATTCCTGTCACTCTAACTAAATCACCAGAGCTTTGATACCCCATTCGCAGCACTTTTGTTTTAAAAGTTATAGTCTTTGCCCCGGCTGGATCTGCTTTAGGATCAGTTCCTGTATTTGTATTAGATACACTTGACGTACAACTGATTAAAGTAGTAGACAAAGCTAGAAAACCAGGCATCACAAATAAGGCTAATTTCCCGATTATTGTTGTATGAGTTTTCACGAAATTATTAAACATTTTTGCACCTCAATTTGTGATTAACTACTGATATAAAAACATCAGCTAACAATGTAAATTCCCAATTTTTTAAGTTGATTATTCCAAGATTTTTTTGAAATTTCTAGTAATGTAAGGTTCGCAAAGGCTATATTCATATACCGTTTTTGTCTTTTTTATGTTTGGTTTTATCGGCTTATTGCTAGACAAATTGAGGCTATGCAAAGATTTCAAAAATGCCATTACATTTATTGTATATTTAAATTTAAAAATTTTCGTCTCAGCGTTTTTAATGAGTGACAACAACTATCAATTTCAGTCTAGATTTTATCGGATTTTTTCTTAAAATAAAGTATTCATAAACACTAGTTTTAAAAAAAATAATACTTTTAGTTACTTGTATTTTTATAAGCATATAATGTGAAACTTAGACAAATTTTATTAGGTTTTTATTTGTTTATATAAAGATAACTATAGCAATCTTATTTGATTTGTGAGAATTGCAGCCTGCAGCTCCCCGACTTATTTGAGAAGTCGGGGAGCTTCTTTTTCACGAATGATTTAGTATTGCTATAGGACTCGTATTTGATTTTTTAAAAAATCAAATACGAGTCCTATTTTAACTTTTCTTAAGGTCAAATTAGACATAACATTTTCCTGTATTTTAGTTTGTTTATTCTTGGGGATAACTACTTATTCGCTAACACGTCTGACGGAGTAATTTTGGCGTACTCTTCAGGTGTCAAAAACCCGTCTCTAACATTCACCTTTTTGGGGATAAGTCCTAAGCTGTACCACTTGTCTGCAACTTCCTGTTGCTTGTTAATAACTTTCTCTGTAATTGGTACTAGCCCATAGTCATATTTATCATGCATTATTTCTAAAGTTGGTGGATCTAGCTGAGTTACAGGAGCAAGCAGTTGTGCTACTTCTTTGGGATGATCCTTAGTCCAGATTTCTGCCTTTTCTAGCTCCTCTAGAAACACTTTGATCACATCAGGATGAGCCTGGTAAAACTGGCGCGAGGTTGAGTAAAAGTTGCCAGTATCCCGCAACTTACCGCCATCTGCTAAAACACGAGCTATTTTATTTTGTACATTTCTGGTAGCGAATGGCTCCCAAATATACCAAGCATCCACCTTGTTCTGACTGAATGCCGCATTTGCGTCTGGCGGCGTTAAAAAAACTGATTGGACATCGCTCAGTTTCAGTCCCGCGTCTTCTAATGCCTTAACTAATAGGTAGTGACCGATAGAGGCTTTTTGGAAAGCCACTTTTTTTCCCTTCAAATCGGTAACACTTTTAATCGGAGAGTTTACAGGAACTAAAAGTGAAATAGCTTTACCACTGGGGTGTGTAGTAGCTAGATAAACAAGAGGCGCTCCTGCTGCTTGTGAAAATACAGGAGGTGATTCGGCTGTAGATGCGATATCCAGTCCATTTGCATTCAAGGCTTCTAGTTGTTGTGGGCCAGCCGCAAACTCAGCCCACTGTACTTTAAAACCCAGAGGCTCTAATCGCTTTTCTAAGGAACCCTGCTTTTCTAAAACTGCTAAAGCAGTAAGTTGTTTTGAACGTACAATCCGCACTACTTGCTTCTCAGTTGACTTTTCTGTAGTACTAGATAAATCCACCGATTTAGGGGAAGCTGCCGACTGCTGAGTGTTATTTTTAGCTTCACTACAACTCGATAAAACCGTCGATAGCATTAAGCAATAGCCCAGAGCAAACAGCAAATAACGACGTGTTATTCTCTGGTTTTTCCTGAATTCAAACTTTCCTTTTAAAGCTGGCATGGGTTGTTTTATTTATTCCCTCTAGGTGGTTAGAACAATTATGATTAATTGCCATATAAATAACAAAAAATCTTATCTATTAATTTATTTGGAGCTGATAAAAATTATTTTTTTGTATGTTTATAAACTTTATTTATGAAATTAGGAAAGAGAGTGGGTATAACCCACCCTGCAACGACTCTAGGAACTGAAAATTTAATAGTGAGGAGGGCTAAATTTAGGAAGTGGAGTGAGAAAGGCTCACTCCAATGTCGTGCTAGTGGAAGATTGAAATTTGTGAGTGAAACTCTGTCTTGTTAGCGTTCAATTTTGCTAGTGCTTCCAAGCGACTAGGATTGTAGCTTTGAGTTCTTCTGTCAAATGTCCAGACGGCTCAACTGCTAGTAGTGCTTCTCTGAGATCCTTTTCAAATGCTGGGGCGTTATCGCCATAGAAAATTTTCAGAGAGAAAGCTGTAGTGTATAAGTAGCCGAGATAGCTATCGACAGTCCAAGATTTTTCAAATGGCACTTCATAGGTTTCTTGACGAGC
The DNA here is from genome assembly GCF_036917655.1 of Nostoc sp. Classification (GTDB taxonomy): domain Bacteria; phylum Cyanobacteriota; class Cyanobacteriia; order Cyanobacteriales; family Nostocaceae; genus Nostoc. Next base: position 98,260 of record NZ_JBALCY010000065.1, on the reverse strand, counting down.
AAAAGCCGAATTGCCAATTACGACTTCATGGGGAGGATCGACTGGCTTACGAGTGCCTTGTCCTCGTTGTCCAGTCCGCCGTTCTTCACCTAACCATTTCTTCACTACTCCAACAGCAGCTTGTTTCCAAGGTAGATTGCTTTGCCAAGGGTTGTCACTAGTCTGAAGCAGTGCTAGTCCACCATCATCAGTAAGCAATTCATAAAGGCGTTCAAGTACTAATTCGCGTTCCATCCAGTGGAAGGCTCTACCAATAGTGGCTAACTTAAATGTCCCTAAACTAGAGTCAATTAATTCGCCTCCTTGTTCTAACCAAGTAATATTATTTGCTCCGACTGCTGCTGCTTGCCGTTTAGCTTCTGCAATCATTTCTGGATCGGGATCGATCGCCACAACTTCTTCAAATTTGGTTCGCAAAGCAATTGAAATTAATCCTGGGCCAGTGCCTAAATCAAGGAGTCGTCCTTGACCATTGAGATTAAATATTTCGGTTAGTTTGTCGAATACAACCTGTGGATATTTAGTTCTATATTGAGCGTAGCCCTCTGCGGCTCCCTCAAATAAACTTGGGTCGTAGGTAGGAAGTGTTTTTAGTTGGGTCATATTAATTTCGGATTGGGGATAAGGGGTAATGGGGAGTGGGGAGTGGGGAGTGGGGAGTTAGGAGTTAGGAGTTATTAAGAATTCTTCCCAATGCCCAATGCCCTAAGAATATTGCGTGATGACGGGTAGTTGATCGTTGAGTACCCAATCGCCGATCGCTCGCAATTTGTAGTCCACTGGATCGTGGAGGGTAAAGGTTCGCAAATCCCGCCAGTAACGATCAAACCCATATTTGGTTGCAGTGGCGCGAGTTCCCGTAACTTCAAAGATGCGGTTGGTAATATCTATACCTACACGGGTAGCTAATGCCTTGGACGCGGAAACTGCGATCGCAACTTCTCCCCTTTGTTGATGAGTAAGTTCTGAATCCTTGTCCCAGGCTGCTTGTACTTTCTCTGCTGCTTGATCAGCTAGAGCGATCGCGGCTTGGATTTCAATCCAAAAGTCACCGTAATGATGCAGAATATATGGATCTTGAGTAGCACTATCTACCCCTGATGTAATCCACGGTTTAGTAGTAGTTTTAGTGTACTCACGAGCAGCGGCGAAGGCTCCTTTAGTAATTCCCAGAAAAACGTTGGTTTTTGTTAGCTGGGCAATAATAGCAAGAAAAGTTGAGAAGGCAGTATCAGGGGAATTGGGTGGCCCCAAAATCTCATCTTTCTCTACTAGGACATTGTTAAATGTATAACTACCACTATCAGTGCGACGTTGCCCGATGTTGTCCCAATCTTGATTAGAAACTACCCCTTCCCTGTCTTTGGGAATTATGAATATGAAGGGCAACTCTACACCATCTTCCAAAGCGGAGAATACCCGATAATCTGCCACGGAAATACCTGTCCCAAAGCTTTTAACACCATTAACACGAAAGTTCTCACCTTCTGGGTTAATTTTAAGCCTAGTATCTTTTGTGTTAATAGCATTTGCCCAAAATAAGTTCTTCTTAGCAGTTTCTCTATAATATTTTTCCTTTTGCGACGGCGTGCCGGAAACGTGACCCAAAGCTGTCAAGTTGAGATGATTACCATACAACTGACCAATTGAACCATCAGCTTTTGACAGTTTTCTGATAATTTTTAAGGCATCAATCCAAGTTGCACCAATGCCACCATATTGCTTAGGTACAATCAGTGGTAGCAAGCCACTTTCACGCAATTTATTAATTTCCTCTTCTGGAACTCCAGCTTTCGCATCCCGTTCAACTGCGGATTGAGCAAGTTCCTTGGATAGAGAAGCTGCTACATCAATGTAATCCTTTAGTTTTGTAATTTCTAGCACCATAATCAAATCATCCTTATAAGTCGTAATTAGGAGTAGGTTGGGTTGAGGAACGAAACACAACACCAATAATCCTTGATTTTATTGGGTTTCACTTTGTTCAATCCAACCTACAAATATTTTATTTTTTCAGAGTAGTAAAAGAGCGCTAATCCGTTGCTCTGTGAAAGTTAAACAAGACATCGTTTCACAATTTGGTATTAGATGCAGAGTTTATGAGAAATGTAGAGTGGGCAAGGCCCACCCTACAAATGAACAGAGGAAATGGAACATGGAACGTTGTAAAGAATGTCTTTTGTCATTAGTAATTTGTCCTTTGCAAATGACTAATGACTAATGACAGTTATTTCTTAGCCGCTAGATATTCATTTGCGGTTTTCTCAACACCTGTACCTTTGAAGAAGTCTTGATTGAGACTGGTGTACAACTCCAAGGGATGGATTGAGAGGAAGTAGCGAAGGTCTTCTTCGCTAATGATTTCGTGTTCTGCCATTGAGTAAGCGTTGGCAGTAACGGCGGTGATATCAGGCACATCCCAGTGACCGGAATCGGAACCTAAGAAGGCTTTAACGCGATCGCCAAAGGGATTAGCAGCACGATTAAATGCTTGGCTTACACGGGTATCGTCTGATTCTGTACCGAAGTAGAAATGATTCAAGAAGCGATCGCGCACATCTTCCGGTTTCTCAATTCCTGCTAGTTCAAATTCATCGAGTTCGCCTGGATCTTCTGGAGCCAATAGTTGATGGTGGAATCCTAAACCGTCACCAATCTTATCTAAGCGTCCTTCTACCAGTTCGCCACCGTAACGAGTATACAACTCTACCAGTGCCTCCTTGTCGATAATGGCAGGATTGTTATTTGACAATAAATGTTGTTTGTTACGGGTTTCCCAATGCCAAATAATATCAGCGTATAGACTAGCACCCCAAGCTGAACCACCTTCTAAGAAGGCAAACTTTAATTGCGGGAAGCGGCGGGTAACTCCACCAAAGAACAGCGATTTGCATAATGCTTCTGCTGCAAAGGCAAAGTGATTAATGTGATTGTACTGGGCGTTGGTGACAGATCGCTGAGTTGTCCAACCTTGGCTAGAAGCGTGAGTTGTGGGTACAACTTTCAGTTCTACGCACTTAGCCCAGAATGGATCGTAATCATACTGGCTATCTAAACCAAAGTTATCAATCCAAACTACTTCGTTAGCGACTTCTTTGCCATACTTCTCAAAGGCAGGAATTGGACGACGGACGTAACCGGGGATTTGAATTGCTTTGAGTCCCAAAACATTCACTGCATATTCCAACTCTTCGATCCCTTCTTCGGGAGTGTGGAGGGGAATGGCGGCAATGGGTGTTAAGCGATCGCTATAAGGACGGAAAATGTCAGCATGGTAGGTGTTAACTGCGCGACAAACAGCCCGCCGCATTTCTTCGTTGCCGATATTCGGGGCCATCGTTGCCAAGTTGGGGTACACAACCGCGAAGTCTGTACCTGCTTCTTGCAAGCGCTCATGCAGCAATTTGGGTAAGCTAATGGTAGCCAAATTCAAAGTATTTTTTGTGGGACGACCCCACCAGTTAGGGCGATTGGTGCGATAAGCAAAACGTTCTTCCCAACTTTGTTTGTACCACTTAAAGCGGGAAGATCCTGGCAAGTTCTCTTTGAAACGTTCGACAAGTGCAGTTCCACCAACTTGCTCTAAATAATCCAAGACTGCTGGTTCAAATTCCTGGGTATGTACATCGGTGTCAATGATCGGATAACCAAGTTTTTCCCGAATTTGAGCAGACCTAGTTTTTTGTGGGCGGTCTAGAGCGATCGTCATGATAGTTTACCCTTAATTATTCAAATGTCTATGGACATTGGGCATAGCCTCGTTCCCAGTCTCAGACTGGGAATGCGGTACTGGAGGCTCCGCCTCCCTTACTAGCGGCAGAGCCGCTTTGAGCGCAACGAGTGAACGAGTGAAAACAATAATCCTTAAGCCTTGCTTGCCAAAAATTCATCTGCCGTTTTCTCGACAGTCGTACCTTTAAAGAAGTCACGATTTAGGCTGGTGTACAACTCCAAGGGATGAATTGACAGGAAGTACTGCAAATCTTCTTCGGTGATAATCTTGCGTTCTACCATTGAATAGGTATTAGCTGCGATCGCAGTAATATCAGGTACATCCCAGTGACCAGAATCGGAACCCAAAAATGCTTTAACGCGTTGGCTTTGCCCGCCGTAGGCATCGCCATAGGGATTAGCTTTGCGGTTAAAGGCTTGAGCTACACGGGTATCATCTGATTCTGTGCCGAAATAGAAATGATTCAAGAAGCGATCGCGGATATCCTCTGGCTTCGTAACTCCTGCGACGGCGAATTCATCCAAATCACCTGGCTCTAAGGGAGCTAGTAATTCGGTGTGGAAACCTAGACCGCTACCTAGTTGATCCAAACGACCATGTACTAATTCATCACCATAACGGGTATAGAGTTCTAGCAGTTCTTCGCGATCAATATTCGCGGGATTGTTATTTTCCACCAAATGGTCTTTATTGCGGGTATCCCAGTGCCAAATCAAATCGGTGTACAAACTAGCACCCCAAGCTGAACCTCCTTCTAAAAAGGCAAACTTGAGTGTGGGGAAGCGGTGAGTTACACCACCAAAGAATAGAGATTTACACAGTGCTTCCGCAGCCGAAGCAAAGTGACCAATATGGTTGTATTGGTAATTGCTAATGGAACGCCGATTGATCCAGCCCATACCGGAAGAGTGGGTAGTGGGTACAACTTTCAGTTCTACGCACTTAGCCCAGAATGGATCGTAATCATACTTACTATCCAATCCAAAGGTGTCAATCCAGATGGCTTCGTTGGCGACTTCTTCGCCATACTTCTCGAAGGCGGGAATCGGGCGGCGGATATGTCCGGGAATTTGAATGGCTTTGAGTCCCAGCACTTTCACTGCATATTCCAACTCTGCGATCGCCTCTTCGGGCGTATTCATGGGGATGGAAGCAATGGGTGTTAAGCGATCGCTATAAGAACGGAAAATCTCAGCGTGGTAAGTGTTAGCTGCACGACAAACAGCCCGCCGCATTTCTTCATTCCCAATGTGTGGTGCCATCGTTGCCAAGTTGGGGTACACAACGGCAAAGTCTGTACCAGCTTCTTGTAAGCGTTCGTGCAGCAACTTCGGTAAACTAATCGTAGCTAAATTTAAAGCGTCGTTAGTGGGACGAGTCCAGAAAGGAGGGCGGGCGGTGCGGTTAGCGCGGCGTTCATCCCAAGATTGCTTGAACCATTTAGAGCGAGATGCACCGGGTAAGTGTTCTTGAAAACGTTGTGCGATCGCAGTTCCAGCAACTTGCTCTAAATAATCCAAGAATGCTGGGGGAAACTCTTGGGTATGTACATCGGTATCGATGATGGGATAACCCAGTTTTTCCCGAATTTGAGCAGACTTAGTTTTTCTGGGATGGTCTAATGCAATAGTCATAGTGTTCTACCTGATTTTTCAATTGGATTGGGTAGATAGTCAATGCTGATTCAGAAGTTTGTTTACTCTCTTCTCAACAGCAATTATTTTGAAGAAGTTGGGATTTTTCTTTACATATAATGTGGCGTGATTAGTAAAGATAAAATCTCGAAAATCAGCTTTACTGATAATTTCCTTCTCCATAAATACTCTCTGCGCCTCTGCGTGAGTTTTCATATCTTTAATTAACAAGGCTAATAAAATTAACGCGGTTGTTCATTAGCAGCCCAATCTGTTAATTTAAAGTCCGACTTTGCTAAACCCTGCGAGACTAAAAATTTCTTTGTCCCCTCTAAAAGTTTCACACCCTCAGCTGGTAATGGTTCTTCTGATATCTGTTTGAGTGGGAACGATACTTTGATAATATCGATGGGATATTTAGTAGTTTGGGCGTGGTAGTGATAATATTCTTCAGAATTAGCTTTTAAATCTTTGGTTGCTTCTGTGAGAATTGCATTAAATTTCTGGGGAAAATCAGGCTGTTTAGCCAGAAAGCTTTCGGTCGCTATAACTAATGATGTCCCTGACAAACCTTTATGATTCGCAGAAGAATCAATCACTGGAAACCCTTGCGATTTCAGAAAAGGCCCCAGATCACTTGAAGTTGCATAAGCCGCGACATCACCACGTTCTAAAGCCGCTTTTGCCTCAGTAGTCATTAAGTGGACAACTTTTACATCCTTGGCAATTTTAGCTTCAGCTAACAGACCCAGCAGATATCGATGCATATAAGAGCCTTTTTGGGTAGCTATTTTCTGACCTTTAAGTTCAGCGAGCGATCGCGGGCCATTCTTTTTCGCTACTAACCAGGCGATTGTATTAAATTGAGTAATCCGCAGCAGTCGGGTTTCAACACCCCTAGCTCTCAAAACTATGGCTGGTGTATCGCCTAAAGAGCCAACATCTAGTTTCCCTGCGACAAGAGCCTCATTTAGATCCGGCCCATTAGGAAATCGTGCAAAAGTAATATCTTTAAATCCCGCTTTTTGCAACTCACGATCTAAAATTCCCTTCTTCTTTGCCCAACCAAGTGGCCCTGTAGGTTCTGTACTACCTACATAACCTATTCGTAAGGTAGAAATGTTGTTAGATGCAGCTACAGCACTATTAACATTAATCGATTGAGCAGATTTAGTTTCGCCTTGGCTACATGCTGTAGTCAGTAGCAATAGGACATAAGCCACTGAGGTTGATAATCTTGTAATAGACATAAGGTGTCTAGGGCGTGTTTTCAAACCTCTCGTTAAGCACCCCAGTCTTTGTAGATCCCCCCATCCCCCCTTAAAAAGGGGGGATTTTAGAGTTTCTTTTTCCCCCTTAAAAAGGGGGGTTAGGGGGGATCTACGAGTTTGAAAACAGTCACTAGGCTCCAAATCCCTAACTTTTCTAGTTATAGGGCTACCTTCTGCTTCCTGCTTTCTGCCTCCTGCCTTCTTTAACGCCAGCATGACTCTTTTCCCCACGATGCTATTTCATCTGCTTGAGAATTTGGAATGTTTGATCGGCTTTTGCTGTTGATGTACGTTTATGTCCCCAACCAACGTTTTCACGGTAACTACCCAGTAAACCGACTTCTGCCAATTCTGCCTCGTTGACTGAAGTCGTCACATCACTTTCTGGTGCTACATAAAGAGCATCAACTGGACAATACAATTCGCACATATAACAGGTTTGGCAGTCACTCTGTCGGGCAATGGTTGGTGGCGCATTAGGTACACGGTCAAACACGTTGGTTGGACAAATGTTCACGCAGATATTACATTTTATGCACCGCGACTCGCTGACCAACTCAATCACACTGCTGCTCCTATTTTAGATTTTGGATTTTGAATTTTGGATTGGGAAATATCTTCTGTATTTAGTAGCGGCTGACTCTTCACCCAGACTTGATCTAATCCGCCACTAATCAGGTGATGTTGCTGGTTAGCATCAAGTTCTGGATAATCTAAGTGTCTGTGCATACCACGAGTTTCTTTACGTTCGATGGCACTGCTATACATCCATCGCGCTGTCGCTACCATCGCCGCAGCTTCTCGCGCCCGGATTAACTCTTTATCTGATGTTACCTGGCTACTGCGGAGTTCTTGCCAAAGATGATTTAGCTTACCCAAAGACTCGGTTAAGCCTTGTTCTGTACGGAAATAGTTCTTTTCGTAAGGGAATACTTCGGCTTGAACTGCTTGAATAATTTCATCAGTTGCTAAGGAGCGATCGCTCCCACTCTGTAATCCTACCTCTCCAACACCCTTAACATGGCGTTGAGTTTTCTGTTCTCCCAAACTGCGCGTATATTCATTCAGCAGCCGATTTCCCCGACCAATAGCCAGAAGATATTGCCCAAGCTGCATTGTGACTACCACCGCCAGTAAATCCGCCACAAATCAGTTCGCGTGTAGCCGCATCTCCAGCCGCATAGAGTCCGCGTACAGAACTAGCGCAACTCTCATCTACAATCCGAATTCCCCCCGTACCGCGCACAGTTCCCTCTAACCGCAGAGTCACAGGGAAACGTTGAGTAAATGGATCAATACCTGCACGGTCAAAGGGTAAAAAGAAGTTGGGCTGCGCTAGACGCATAGATGCCCGCATCGATTCTGCCGCTTTGTCTATGATGGCGTAAACTGGCTGTTGCAGCAATGTCTCGGCAATTACTGACCGTCTATGAGAACTTGCCCCCGGAATTACAGTCCCGTCTTCGTAGGTGAAGGTTGCCCAATTATAAAACAGGGTTTTGGTGACTGAAGAAAAGGCGAGAGAGATGCCGTAAGCATTGGAGAATTCCATACCCGACATCTCGGCACCAGCTTCTGCCGCCATTAAATAACCATCCCCTGTCAGGACGTTGCATCCTAACGCTTTGCTGAGAAACGCACAGCCGCCTGTAGCAATGATCGTGGAATGCGATCGCACTATCCATTTCTCACCAGTCTGACGATTCACACCTGTTGCACCAGCAACAGCACCATCGTCATCTACCAGTAGTTCTAAGGCGGGGCTGTTGTCTAAAATTTTGACTCCTGCCCGTTGAATTTGCCGCCGCATCAGCCGCATATACTCAGGCCCTTGCAGCGATCGCCGATAGGGTTTACCTTCATCGTCGGTAGGGAAGGGATAACCCCACTCTGCTAACTGATTGACGTTGACGTAGGTCTGATCCAGTACCCGATCCATCCAATTGCGATCGGATAAAAACCCACCCAACGATTCCCGACTTGCCTTTGCTGTTTCTCGTGCTTCTGGTTCAGGTGGCACATACCATACACCATTCCCAGATGCAGCAGCGCATCCAGTTGTACCACAATATCCTTTGTCTACGAGGATCACCCTAGCTCCACTTGATGCAGCACTCCATGCCGCCCAAGTTCCCGCTGGCCCACCTCCAATCACAAGCACATCCGCTTCTAAGTTGAGTTCAAAATCGGTTGTTAACGTCTTCAGCATCTACCATTTCCCCCCATCGATAAAGTCTCAAGCATCAAGTCTTCACCCCATCGATTCTGCAAAATATTTAGACATCTGTTTGCCTATCACAGGTTAACGGCTTACTAGTAGGCTTAAATTGTGGCTCCTTAAGATAGGTTGCCACCAGATTGGCATTAAACTAATTACATTATCTTGATCGATGAACCGTAGTTTATACTACAACAAAGCTTTTCACAGTTTTCGACAAAAAGCAAGCATCTTAGCAAATAAATTTAAACGTAAAGTTATGTAAAACAAACTTTGTTATCTCTCCAAAGAGACTTGCTTTTTACAGCATTTTGTGTATTTATCCAAAATTACTACATAAAATACTTAATTTCGATAAAATTACCGTATTTTAATAAATTTTTCCAAACAAGAGCAAGGAATCCCGTTCCAGCTTAAGGCATGTACCAATGTTTTTCAGAGTTCGAGCAAGAGTGAAAGTAGCTGATAGCTGATAAACTGTTTTGCGTCTAAAGTTTATAAATTCAAAGACTCTCGCTAAGAATGGCGAGGGTAAAAAATTGCTGAGGTGCATTGGCACAGAGGGAACCAGAAATATCTAGTTTCTGGAAATAACCATTTGGCAAAAATCTGTAAAAGACTGAAAGTTACAAAACGCCCAAAACTAATACTTACAGTCGGCTGTAAGCAACTGTAAGTATTAGTTATTTAGCCTGTTTTAACTGACTTCAGCTACTAGTTCCATAGCTGAATTGTATGATATCTCAAAAGTTTTTGCCAGAAGCATTTCGTGAAAATTACTTTTTTGAAAGTAAATGCGTGCCAGTGAAACAGCGCTAAATCTTTGTAACAATTGAATCGACTGTATGGGCGTACATCTGTATGCCCATACTTGGAAACCGAAGAAATTCCAAGAAACCCAACTCATCAATTAAATCTACTCCGAAATTTTGAGTACTGACTTTCGGGACTCAGACTTTTCTCTACGCAGACTCAGGGGATTTGAAACCTGCCTACGAGGGTTTTGTGTATAAAGCCCAATACGCATCGCTAGAAAACCTCCAGCAGTTTGCTTTTTAAGTGAGGTACAAAATGTAGGACTCACGCATCAGATATAAAGAGTTTCTACCTCCTGCCTCAAAATCCGTAGCTTTGTACTTCATGCAAAAGAAAACTGCTGTATATCTCTAGTTTTTACAGGTTAAAACCTAAAGACAGTACGAACCCAAGCAAATAAACTATCAGGATTGCTGGCATCAGAGTTCGGTGCAGTAATCCAGATCAAACCCGGCGTCACCTCAATATGATCTCCGATTTTATATTGGTAGAATGCCTCAACGTGTAGGGAAGTATCTTTGTCCGCTTGTCCTGCACCTGCTCCCAAATCTACACTCTTACTGAGATTGATGAGTTTCGGCTCCATACCAACTAAAAACCCCCCTAAAGCACCTTCACTAAAAAGATCCGGGAATGCCAGTCCTACCGCCCAATCCATAGCCTCGCCATCTCCGCGCCCCAAATAGCGGTGTGCTGCATAACTTACCCACGCATTGATTGCCAACTTGGGATTAACTTGATAGAACGCCTGTAGACCATAAAGGTTGCCCACAGTTCCCGCTCCAGCCACGGTGCTGTTTACCAGGTTACTGCCGACAGCTGGGCCGAAATTTGTTCCACTAAAACCTATGGTATTTGGTGGGCTATAGGTATTAACGTAAGTTGCCGCCACCCGAAAATTCCGATTAGAAGAGTAGTATATTAACTGTGCTAAAGCTAAATACCTGCCTGTAAATAAGCCATTATTAGGTGTCGCATTGTTACCGTTTGGTGCGCTATACGCTATCCCGAATTGAAGCTGTTTGCCTAATCCCTGGAGTATGGCAATACCGGGGCCGCTATCTCCATAGTTATAGACCAAAGACCGCCGTGAAAATCGTGAAATCCCATTAGCACCAGTCGCAGAAGACGATTCAAAATATGGGTTAATCGGGCCAGAAAGCCCTATCTCACTAGCTCCATCGGATAAGGGATAAATGTTGACTTGGGTATTTGGATAAGGTAAAAACCGATAGCGAACACCAGTGAGAGTAATAGTGTTGCGTGCAAAAGTAATACTGGAGTTATCAGCAGTTCTCCCCTCATAAGTTCCCAATAATCCAGCTCTTGTTTGTCCCAATGATTCAATATTTCCACCTCCTATTGTTATAGCTAGTGAATCTTTACCGTTAAAACTGGTATTTAACCGTAAAGAAGTAGAGCCTTGAAGTGTAGCATTGTGAGGTGCTGGTCTCTTGTTGACGACGTTATTGCCTGTTATAACTTCGCCAAGGACAATCTGAGATCGACCTATAAGTTTGGTTGTGGTCGTAAACTGAGTTGCTTCTAACTTCGCAGATCGCGTTTCCAAGCTATCTAAGCGTCCCCGAAGTTGAGCGAGTTCTGGAGAAAACTGTTCTTGTAGCTTTTTGATGGTATCCAAGTCTTCCCGTTTGACTAAATCTGTCGTTGAAGTCGCTATTAGTTCATTGAGGCGATCTAAAGCTGCATTCAACCCAGCTGCAAATTCATAGCGCGTTAGAGAACGATCGCCTTTAAATGTACCATCTGTATATCCTGCAATTACACCGTAGCGCTCAACTAGAGACTGTAATGCTTGAAATGCCCAATCTGTCGGCTTAACATCTGACAGTTGTGAGACGGATGTCACTTGCCCTGCTACATTATTTGTAGCTTTTTTACTAGTTAGCGGTGCAACTTCCAACAATTGTGAGACAGGTGTCACTGTTCCCGTAACATTATTTGCAGCCTTTTCACTACTTAACGGTGCAATTGAAGTTTCTACTGTTTGATTGACAACTGCTTCTGGAGCTTTGTTTACTTCTACTTGGACAGTAGCTGCATCAGATTTAGGCAGTTCAGCCTTACTTTTTGCCGGATAAAAAACTAGGATAATTAGAATATCTAGCAACGAAAGCAGCAACATTAGGCATCTATAATTCCAGCGAAAATTCGACATGACTCCTCAACTCCTCAACCTTAATGACGAATAAACTAGCTCTAAATTGGACAGAAAAACCAGCATAAAACCTTGATCTAATATTTCTGCTAAACCATTAGATAATAGATTTAGCAAAGGTTTGGCTGGTGAGAAAAGTACAAATCTCCGATAAATATTGAAATCAGTACTATAGCGGTTCTCAGTTGAGTGAGGTACAAGAACCCCACCCCCAACCCCCTCCCCGCTCTTCGAGAGGGGGCTATGACGTACCTCATGTGATTAGGAAACGCTATAAGCAGTTGAATGGACAATCCAAAATTCGCAGTAGACTATGAATTATGGCGCTTGAAAGAATCCTAGAAATGTCTTGGATGAGACAATCACTGCCTTAGCAAAGACTCCTCTCCTTTTAAGGGAAACTCAACCACACGCTATGTGAACTGATACTTCTGAGACATCCTAATGCCGTTTTTATTGGTTATGCTGTACAAAGTTCATCAATGGCTACTAACATTGACTAAAGGTTGATTTGGATTCAAGTTATTATTTGCCAATTAACATTAGCTGAAAACACTAATTTGTAATCAGCTATATTTTGACAGCATCAATTGTTAGATAAATACAATAAGTCTATCGATTTACCGTACTTTTGTAGAATTATCTTTGCATAGAGCTTGCTACAATGCAAGACCCAGTACTTTTTCATGAGGCGAAAATATGTCAAAATTCTTGGCTAAGTCAACTCAAGCAACTGCGATCGCGTAGCGTGTCGTAGACAATCACCGCAGATAGTCAGTTTGTATCTTTGCGTCTTTCTGGCGATCCGATTTATGCTACTTAAAGGCACATCAGCCAGTTTGGTGAGATATTGTTAGCGGGGAAACAGTCGATTTTCAAGGCAATTAGGGACTCCCACTTAAAAAAACATCCCATCGTAGGGACGCAAAGCCTTCATACGTGTCAACTTCAGCCCAAACCCCTTTAAAACCTCGTTTCCAGCTTCTGGTTGGAAATGCACTTCAATTGCGGCTCTGCCACCAGTCTTGAGGTGGCAGCCCCGATAGGCATTCCCAGTCTCCGACTGGGGGAACGAGACAAGCTCTAAAAGCTTTTTTTAGGCAGGCTTTCACGTGAAGTTGACACCAATGTAAGGCCAAGATCCCCTAGAAATGTACAAATAATTTTGGATAATTTATTTTTTGTCAGTCCCTATAACCTCTCTATAAAGCAATATGCTTGGGTTAAAGCCAAAAACCTATAACCTGCGTAGGTTGGGTTGAGGAACGAAACCCAACATTTTTCGTGGTTTGTTGGGTAACACGAACGTTCAACCCAACCTACAACTATCCTTAACCCAAGCGTATTGCTCTATAAGGGTTTCAGGTAACGCATCATTAATTTCTGGAGATGTCTATCAAATATATGGATGAGGAAGCGATCGCTAAAGCTAAAAAAGACTTTGCTAGTTCTGATTCTGAAGGACAGTACCAATGTCAAGACTTGTCTAGATTTTGAATACTAATATCTTCTAAATTATCTAGTTTGTCAGAATTGTTCGTTGAGTTGGAGGATTTGTAATAGAAACCACCGACCTCAGCCAAAGTGTAGAGGGGTCTGGCTTTAACTTCTTCGTAGATGCGCCCTACATATTCGCCTAAGATGCCAACACTGACTAACTGCACAGATCCGAGAAAGAAAATTGCCATCAATATAATCGTAAACCCGGTTAAAGGCGAATGGGGGACAAAAAGACGCCAATACAAGACTAATAAAGCCATGAAGATGGCCACCGTTGCCGCCACTAAGCCTAAGTAGGTTGATAACCGCAGTGGCACTATTGAAAAGGATACTAAACCATTAATAGCAAGCGCCAAGGATTTGCTGAAAGTGTATTTAACTTCCCCAGCAAAGCGGGGGTTGCGCTCAAACCGAATTGCTGTTTGCTGAAAGCCAACCCAAGAACGCAGACCACGAATGTAGCGGGTGCGTTCTGGCATAGAATTGAGAATATCTACGATCTGCCGATCCATTAAGCAAAAATCACCAGTATCAGTAGGAATCTCTACATCTGCAAGCTTCTTGAGGATGCGATAAAAAAAGTAAGCAGTAAAACGCTTAAACCATCCTTCCTTGCGGCGTAGAGTGCGTTGAGCGTAGACGACCTGATAGCCTTGTCGCCATTTTTCAACCATGTCGGGGATTAGTTCTGGTGGATCTTGCAAGTCAGCATCAAGGATGACAATAACTTGACCCCGGACAAAATTAAGACCAGCAGTAACTGCAATTTGATGACCAAAGTTACGAGCAAAGCTCAGATAGCAAATGCGCGGGTCTTTTTGATGGAGGTCTCGTATTAGTTGTAGGGAGCGATCGCGGCTACCATCATTGATTAAAATTAATTCTACAGGGCCGTCCATCCGATTCATTACTGCACTCAGTCTGCGGTATAATTCAGGAATAATTTCTTCTTCGTTATAAATTGGAACAATCAATGAATACTTTGGTACCATCTAAAAATCCCATTTAATTTTTGAATAGCCAAGCTGACCGACTGCTTGTGATCATCAAGGTTTGGTTCTCAGTATACCTAGCAAGACTCAAGTCAGATTCCCATAATTTATTTATTCTTCGGATTTTTATAATCTGAAGAGTCCGATTTTTTCAGGCTTTCTACAGCTTTTTTGGGAAAAGTCCGACGATGGCGATACCAAGTAGACCCTGCTACCAGCGTTCCAGTTAAGCCTAAGGCGAGTACTAGCGGCAAGAAATCGCCTGTTTTGACTGCCTTCAGACCAGAACTACCTAATAGTACAAAAGGTAAGACACTAGGAACAGTACCAAGTGTTGTACCTAGAACATAATCTTTAAAGCTGATCGAAGTTAGTCCAGCGACAAAGTTGACCAAGCCATAGGGCATAATCGGTACTAGTCGGATGGCAAACATATAAAAAAGCCCTCCACGACGCACCTCAGCATCCATAGCTTGCCAGCGTCCTGCTAGTCGTTTTGCAACTGTTTGGCGTCCAATAGTCCGAGTAAAAATAAAGGCAATAATTGCCGCAATAACTGCTCCAACACTAGTCCAGACAGTACCCAGCCAAGGGCCAAAAATTGCCCCTCCAGTCAAATTTAGCACCGTTGAGGGCAAAACTAACATCGTTGCCACTACATACAAAGCAATATAAATAACAGGTGCCCAGATACCAGAAGATTTTAGCAAAGCTTGAATTTGTGCTGGTTCAATGCCGCCAATCAGATATACTGCTATACCAGTCGCAATTATGCAACTCAGTGTGAGTAGGATAATACCAGCTTTCAAGTTCCACACTAGAATACTCCTACTTTTTTTGTAACCCAACCCATCTTTCTCAAATTTCCCCTTTAATAAATTCTTGAAAACTTTGGTTCTGGAAACTAGTACAGCTTGAGGGAAATCTAGTTACCATCTCAATTAACCAGACCAGTTGCTCAGAGCAACTGGTTAAAGGTAGGCAAACTGACGCCACAGTGTAGAGGAAATATTGGATTAGACAGTCTGGACATCAGTGATTATAACCTTTATCCAAGCAGAGACCAAAAAACCGCAAGGTAGAAAGGCTTCTGTCGATGAAACCGGAAGCTCACACTTCAAAGTCGCAAAAATGTAGGTAATTAATATACAACTTGTGTTCTTCACGACAGCCATTGTTGCAACAAAAGTGTCATGATTATCAGGATTATCCGCGAGAAAGTCAATTTTGTGGGCAGTTATTTTTTATGAATCGTTAATCAATACTGGTTTTTTAAATAATTTCCTGTAAAATACTGATTAGTAACTACGGTAATTCTGTCGGCTTGCCGTAGTTCTGCCCTGACCCACTGACAAACATGCAAATTCTCTGGTTTATTCCTACTGGATCTCATGACGGACGCTATTTAGGCACAGATATTGGCTCTCGTGTTGCCACACCTGATTATTTGCAGCAAATTGCCCAAGCTGTGGATAGTTTAGGCTACACGGGTGCATTGTTACCCACAGGGAGTTCTTGTGAAGATGCTTGGATAACTGCCGCTGCTTTTATATCTGTCACCAAGCAGATGAAATTTCTGGTAGCAATTCGCCCAGGAATTACTTCCCCAGGTGCAGCAGCACGGATGGCAGCAACATTTGACCGGATTTCTAAAGGAAGATTGTTGATTAATGTGGTTACAGGTGGAGATCCTGTGCAACTGGCTGGGGATGGCTTGCATCTTAGTCATGACGATCGCTATGATTTAACCGATGAATTTCTCACAGTTTGGCGGGGTATTGTCAGTGGAGAAACAGTTGATTTTAAAGGAAACTACCTGGATATCAAAGGTGGTAAACTCCTATTTCCACCAGTTCAAAAACCCTATCCACCTTTGTGGTTTGGTGGCTCATCTGCTGCTGCCAAGCGAGTTGCTGCTAAACACATTGATGTTTATCTGACTTGGGGCGAACCTCCACAGCAAGTTGCCCAAAAGATTGCCGAAGTCCGAAAATTAGCGGCTGAACAAGGCAGAACAGTCCGTTTTGGGATTCGCTTGCATGTAATTGTGCGAGAAACCGAGTCTGCGGCTTGGGATGCTGCCAATGAGCTAATTAAGTATGTGGATAAGGATGCGATCGCAAAAGCTCAGAAAGACTTTGCTAGTTCTGATTCTGAGGGACAGCGGCGCATGAGTCAACTACATAGTGGTAGTCGAGAAGCCTTAGAGATTAGCCCCAACCTGTGGACAGGAATTGGATTGGTGCGGGGTGGTGCTGGTACAGCCCTAGTTGGAGATCCCGACACCGTTGCCGCTAGGATGCTGGAATATCGCAATTTAGGCATAGAAACTTTCGTTTTGTCTGGATATCCCCATTTAGAAGAAGCGTATCGCACCGCTGAATTATTATTTCCACGCCTACCTTTGCAGAGCGAACCTGCACCTTTAACGCCACCAGTCTTGAGTTCTGTTGGCGAAATCGTCGCCAATGAAAAATTTGCTAAACAACTAACGAGTGCCTCATGACTATACCAATTTTAGATTTGGGATTTGGGATTAAGCAAAAACACCAAATTTAAAGTCTAAAATCCCAAATTTATGTTTCTAGATTCATCCTTGTAGAAATCTAAAATCCAAAATCCAAAATTCCATGACTATTACCTTTAAACACACCAAAAGCAACAATAATATATCCCTGAGCGAGGTGTTAGACAACCCGCAAATCGAGAAAATAATTCCCTGGATTGTGCCCGTTTCAGTTCTAGTACTTTGGGAACTTGCTTCCAGAACTGGTTTACTCTCAATCAGAATTTTACCAGCCCCTAGTGGCGTAATCGCTACAGCGATTAAACTAGCCTCCACCGGAGAATTGTTCCAAAATATCGGAATTAGTGCTGGGCGGGCGATATCTGGTTTTATAGTTGGTGGCAGTATTGGCTTCGGTTTGGGATTACTCAATGGCTTTTCTCGTGTTGCAGAAAACTTATTAGATAGTTCCCTGCAAATGCTCCGCACTATCCCTAATTTAGCATTAATTCCGCTGGTAATTCTCTGGTTTGGTATTGGTGATCAAGCTAGATTATTCCTAGTGGCTATGGGGGTATTTTTTCCGTTATATCTCAATACATTTCATGGCATCCGCAGTGTTGATCCTGAACTGATTGAAATGGGAAAAGTCTATGGATTGAAAACACCACAACTTCTGTGGCAAATCATTTTTCCAGGAGCCTTGTCTTCGATTCTCGTTGGTGTCCGCTTTTCCTTGGGGATTATGTGGCTGACACTAATTGTGGCAGAAACGATCGCGGCAGATTCTGGTCTTGGTTATATGGCAATGAATGCCCGTGAGTTTATGCAAACTGATGTTGTGGTCTTGAGTATTGTGATCTATGCATTGCTGGGTAAATTAGCAGATGCTGTTGCCAGAGGATTAGAAACAAAATTCTTGGCTTGGAACCCAAATTATCAAAAGTCATAAATGCTAAAGTTACCAAAGTCAAAAATTGAAACTTCTTGATTTTCAATTCTATTCATTTTGAGTTTGATTTAGAAATTCAACGTTTCATCAAATAATTAAATTTCGATTGTTCTGAAAAAGGAGGTTTTGCAAGTGAGTTATAATGATGTAGAAGGTACACGACTAAGTATTTTGGATTTGACGAAGGCTTTTGGCAAGAAAACTGTTTTAAACTCAGTCAATTTAGAAGTCGAACCAGGTGAGTTTGTGGCTATTGTCGGACGCAGTGGTTGCGGTAAGAGTACCTTATTACGTCTTGTGTCAGGATTAGATAAAGCGACTTCAGGCGGAATACTACTGAATGGGGAACCACTGCGTAGACTCAGCCGCTCCGTAACAGTGATGTTTCAAGATTCACGCTTGCTGCCGTGGAAGCGCGTTGTTCAGAACGTGGGGTTGGGCTTGGAAGGTAATTGGCGTGAAAAAGCTTTGTGGGCACTCGATAAAGTCGGACTCCAAGATCGGGCTGATGAGTGGCCATATGTCTTATCTGGTGGACAACGGCAACGGGTATCATTGGCAAGAGCGTTAGTCAGTCAGCCCCGTTTGTTGTTGCTAGATGAACCTTTGGGAGCATTGGATGCTCTAACTCGCCTAGAGATGCAGCATTTGATTGAGAACTTGTGGCAAGAGCGGAGATTTACTGCGTTTTTGGTTACTCATGATGTGGAAGAGGCTGTGGCATTGGCAGACCGAGTTATACTGATTGAAGAAGGACAGATTACTCTAGACCTACCTGTGAAACTTTCACGCCCGCGAGATAGAAGTAGCGAAGTGTTTGTCAATATCAGAGAAGCAGTTTTACAGCGAGTAATGAGCAATGAAGCTACTCAGGTAAATAACCACTTGTTGCAGTTGAGTAGTTGAGATTTAAGCTTTCTTAGTCAGTTGATATTAAACTTGAGGTAGCTGAGGTAAATAGGCTACTTCGAGATTAGAACTTCCTCTTAAAAAGCAGCTATACTATAGCAATCAAAAATTATTTTGAACACTCAAAATACCTCTATGCGGCTCTGGGTGCTTTTTCTATATTCACAACCTAGATAAACGAGAACATAATAACTATTAATTTATATTGTTTTATTGAAAAAAAACGATAAATATCTATTATTTATAATTAATCTAATGATAATTATAAAATTAACAAAGTATGACGCAGAAGGTTATAGACAGATCAGATTAGAAGCTTTATATAGAAATCCAGATTCATTTGGCACAATATATCATGAAGAAGCAATTAAGACGATAGAACAATTTCGGGATAGAATCCCAATAGATAACAACAACTTTATTTTGGGCTGCTTTGAGGATAAAGAGTTAATTGCAATAGTCGCATTTCACCAAGAATCAAGAATAAAACTCAGGCATAAAGCATATATTAGTAGTATGTATGTTCAAGAAGAATATCGAGGAAAACGTATAGGTAAATTATTACTAAATGAATTAATTGAAGGAGCAAAAGCTATTATTGAGGTAGAAATATTATTACTTGATATTGTTCAAAATAATTTCTTCGCAAAACAACTTTATTTATCATTTGGCTTCCAAATATATGGACTAGAGAAAATGGCGTATAAATTTAATAATCAATATTTTTATCTGGAGCTTATGTGTTTAAGGATTAAAGAAAAAGAGCTAAATTTTTACTAAAAATCATAATTTTTTCCAAGAAAAAATAGCACTCAATTTTTTATAAAACAGAGGCAATTTCTAGAGATAAGCCTGTAAATAAAGAAGAGGTAATCTACAATGAAGCTCATTTTGCCGCTCGATTTGGTTGCTGAGATTGAGCCGCATCTACCACCTGATACAGAGGTTGTCAGGGTAGATGTTGAAGGAAATTTAGACGAAGATGCTAGCGATGCTGAAGTCTATTTTAGTTGGTTTTTATTCAGAAGCCCGACGCTGCATAAAATAATAGCAGCAGCACCTGCACTACGTTGGCATCATGCACCAAATGCAGGCGTGAATCACATCCTGACACAAACTTATTTGGAAAGAGATATTATCCTCACAAATGGGGCTGGAGTGCATGGGATTCCGATCGCAGAATTTGTGATCACTTATATACTGGCTCATGCCAAACACCTGCAAGAATTATATACTTTACAAGCAGAACGTCACTGGAAAAGAGGCTTTGCTATCCAAGAGTTGACAGATGCAACCTTGCTAATTATTGGCGCTGGCGGCATTGGTCAAGAAATTGCCGCCCGTGCTAAACCCTTCGGCTTAAGAATTATTGGCAGTCGCCGTCATCCCCAAGAGCTACCAAATTTTGATAAAGTAGTGGGTGTTGATGAATGGCGATCGCTCCTGCCAGGGGTTGATTATGTAGTTATTGCGACACCACTAACTCCAGAAACCAAAGAATTTATTGATGAATCTGTATTGCGATCGCTACCAAAACATGCATACCTAATTAATATCGCTCGCGGCGGTGTAATCGATGAATCTGCATTAATAAAAGCGCTCACAGAAGGTTGGATTGCAGGTGCAGCATTAGACACAGTTAATTCAGAACCGTTACCACCAGAAAGTCCTTTGTGGTCACTTCCTAACATCTTTATCACACCTCATACTTCCGGTCATTCACCAAAAAGTAAACAGCGTTCAATAGCGCTATTTATCGACAATCTGAAGCGTTACCAAGCTGGTCAGCCGTTACGAAATGTAGTGGACAAAGAAGCAGGATACTAAGTATTGGGCATTGGGCATTGGGCATTGGTAAAGAATTTAACTTTTAATCTTCCCTCTCTGCTCTAATACTTAATCTGTTAATTAACCCTCTGAAAATTTACAATGAAATGGGAGAGTAGCAAATGGTGAAACTAATTTTACCCGATCATCTCATTGCTGATATTGAGCCACACCTACCATCTGATATAGATGTTGTGGAGGTGGATAGTGAAGGTAATCTGGATGGTGATGTTAGTGATGCAGAAGTTTATGTCAACGGGTTCTACCTGAAAACCTCTACCCTTGACAAAGTGCTGACAGCAGCACCCAGACTGCGTTGGCAACAATCGCCCAGTGCTGGCGTGAATCACATCCTCACGCCAACTTTTTTGCAAAAGGACATTATCCTTACTAATGGCGCGGGGGTTCACGCAATTCCAATTTCTGAATTTGTACTAGCATTCATGCTCTATCACGCTAAGAATTTGCGGAAATTGCAAACTTTGCAGGATGAACACACTTGGGTAAGAGGAGTGTTTCTCGAAGAGTTGGCAGACGCGACTTTATTAATTCTCGGCACAGGAAATATTGGTCAGGCGATCGCATCTCGTGCCAAAGCCTTTGGAGTTAAAGTTTGGGG
Organism: Nostoc sp.; assembly: GCF_036917655.1. Taxonomy (GTDB): domain Bacteria; phylum Cyanobacteriota; class Cyanobacteriia; order Cyanobacteriales; family Nostocaceae; genus Nostoc. The sequence continues at coordinate 77,104 of NZ_JBALCY010000065.1, read as the reverse complement.
TAGTCGCCGCCATCCCGAACCCCTAGCGAATTTTGACAAAGTTGTCGGTGCCGATGAGTGGCGATCGCTCCTACCTGCCGCCGACTATGTAGTTATTGCTACACCATTAACTCCAGAAACTAAAGGCTTGATCGATGAAGCTGCATTGCGCTCTATGCGTCAATCTGCTTACCTAATTAATATTGCTCGTGGTGCGATCGTGGATGAACTTGCATTGCTCACCGCACTACGGGAGGGATGGATTGCGGGTGCTGGATTAGATACAGTGGCGACAGAACCTCTGCCGCCGGAAAGTCCCTTGTGGTCGCTACCGAATGCCTTTATCACACCCCATTGTTCAGCCCTATCACCACGGTTGAGAGAGCGCATAGCACAACTGTTTATCGACAATCTCAAACGCTACCAAACCGGTCAGCCCTTGCGGAATGTCGTAGATAAGCAAGCAGGATACTAAAGGATGGCGCGAGAGAACTGAAGTCTGCAAAGGATATTTTGAGTGGTAACTTCATGATTGTAGGCGCTCCCAGTGCGATCGCAGACCCAGGTAAAAATGCTGCGATCGCTGACTTCCTCTGTAGGATAAAAAAGTCGCAAGCTTGGCGCGAATCAATTTGGAAACCTGGGCAAAAAGTTATGCTTCAGCCATCGGTGTACATGAAAGCATTGTCCTAGAACAAGTAAAGCAGGAAGAAAAACAACGCCATGTTCAGGTTCTCCCTACCTCCGATGAAGCGATCGCCTCACAGCAAGAGGTAGCTGACACCTTTGCGGAAGCTGGTGTCCTCCCAGCTAAGGTTAATGTGAAACCTCTGTGGGACACTACTTTTAATGATGCGATCGCTAAGTGCAGCATTTGACACTGCCACTTACTTGCATTCGTCGGGGAGCATAAAGGAAAAACCAGTGAACAATATCAACTCTAAAGACTTAACTGCTTTGCTTGCGGTGGCTTTTTAGCTTCGTCGAACTCACGTAAAATATGTCAAATTATTAACAAAGGTTGTATTAAACATCAAGTAAATGTATTTTCCTAGCTAGTAATCTCTCTGTCTACAACCATTTGATCCCCAATTAGTCAAATTTTATACAATTATAATCTTTAAAAAATCAAATTTTATGCTATTAGAATCTTTGAAAAAAGGCAAATATTTTGTAGTAACTGTCTCAGTTATGACTTTATCGTTTGGCACTATCATGCCCCAAGCGTTTATAGAACAGGCTGAGGCAGCAACCTGCAATGTTCAAATTGGCAAGACCATCCGTAGCGGGAATACAATTATTGGGTACGGAAGCTTAAGTAACTGTCCATATACATCATCAGCAAACTTAATAATTCAACGCAGCCGTTTTTATGGTTGGCAGGATATGGCAACTGTCAAGGTTACTGGATCTAAAGATGTGTACGTAAGCTATAACTGTAGCGGCACTGGAACCCACGATTTTCGTACCACTATCAGTGGATATACAGTTGGTGGAAAATTCAGATTTAAAGAATCGAATCACATTAAAGCCTCCTGCTAAAAGTGAAAGATGCGCTTAAAGTCTTACATTCAGTAGATCGAAAAGTTTTCCAAAACCCTTACCAGCCACTCATTCGAGTTTAGAAACGCAATTAATTTGCCGCAATCCTTTTAGAGTCTGGTTTTCGAGGAACGAGCGTTGTTAGTGGGTTAAGAGTTGAGTGCAAGCGATAGCGATCTTCAACTCCAAACGTCGCCTAAAACCCTGATTATTTCGTCAACTTATAAAAGTTTTCGATCTACTGAAGTTCGTAGTAAGCACTTTAGTCCTTATTTTCTAAGCACTAAAGTGCTTACTACAAACTCTCTAAACTGAATGGCACTAAGTTAAAATACAGCTCTTGCCCATCCTTGGAGGCGGAGCCTCCTCTTTCTTGACCAGAGGCAGCAGCCCTCTGGGAATACATTCCCAGTCTTAAGACTGGGAACGAGGGGACACACAAGCCTTTGGGCTTTACAAAAGTGCCATTCGTCCCTGGTCCCTAATCCTAGATGCCCAATCACTTGACTTTCAGCACCGACTTCCCTAATGACTGGCAAATAACATCATTTTGTGGTGTATGGATACGGCTGCACAGAACGTCACGGTAGTGTCGCTCTAAAGGATTCCTTTTTAACAGACCAGGATTACCAGTCAGTTCTAAGGCAATCTCTACAGCCCGAATCGAGTTAGTTGTGGTGAGATATTTAACAGCTTGTGCCTGTAATCCTACGTTATGCTCATAGTCGCCCTTATCAATATCTTGAGCCAAGCTATAAATCAATCTATTGTTAGCAAATAGCAGTGCTTCTATCTCACCCACGGCAGTTTGGAAGCGTGGCAGAGTTGCCAGTGGCTCTTTAAGATTAGAAGGCGATCGCTCCCAAAGATATTTAGCAAGCCAGTCTCGCGCACTAGTAGCAACACCGAGATATAAGGCACTCACTGTCAAACTGCCCCAAGTGGAAATCAGCGGATCAAAGGATGGCGCAACTGATATGGGACTGATATTCAGGGCATACTCTGAGGGGATTAATACATTCTCCAAAATCAGATCGTGGCTGCCTGTAGCTCTCATCCCCAAGTGATCCCAGGTTTCGACAATTTGCAAACCGGGCAGATCGCGCGGAACCAGAAAACTCCCAACTTGTGGTTCATTCTCAGTTGTCCGGGCCCAAACAACAAAGTAACTGAGGATGGGACTGCCCGTGGTGTATTGCTTGTGACCTGTTAAACGCCAACCCTCCGTTGTCCGTTCGGCAATTGTCGCAGGCAATCCGCCTCTAGCTGGTGTCCCTAACTCAGGTTCGACACGGGCCGCATTGAGCAGGGCAATGCCTTCAATCGATTCACGACACAGCCGTTTATATACTTCTGGATGCCAGCGACGGCTACGGGCCGCATGAGCATGTTGAAGATAGTGCATTGTCAGTACTAGCGCGGTCGAAGCATCACCACGCGCTATCCCTTCAATCACTCGGCAGATAGTTGGCAGCCCGAAATCCTGACCACCTAATTCACGGGGAATGGTGAGGCTGAGTAATCCTGCCTGATGCAAAGCTGTAAAATTCTCGAAGGGAAAAGAACCGTCTTTGTCGTGTGCCCCTGCACGGGTGGCAAAGTCCTTGGCCAGAGCCTCAACCTGGTCGAAAATATTGGGGAGAGTTTCTAAGCTTTTGGTTACAAAGGTATCTGGCACTGCTTGCTCCAACTGTGACATAAATACTCCTTCAAACTCACTTTACTAGTGCTGAATTAGAGATGTTTTGCAATAAAAAGGGATTCAGGACTGAGAAAGAATTCTTTTAATCTCTAATTTTTCATCTCTATTGAATGTATCTGAATTTTTACCCCGCCCTTGAAGGGCATAACTTTGCAGCCGAGGGTAAACTCAAATCTTCTGGAGACGGGCGAGACTTCCATCCTGCGAAAAATTGATGTTACTGCAAACTTAAGATGCTTTCATCGGAGTTAAGCGATCGCAACTACTTGTAGTCTAAATCCTGCTTTCTTTTCTTCCTCAGTTTCTCACCTCGAACTCAGGTCTTCTGCTGCTCGTTACTAATACTACTTAAAGTCAATCGGAATTTAGTAATTACTAAGTTTTGTAATTATGACATGAACAGCTTTTTAAGAGCAAGCCAAGCAGAGGATTTAGCGATCGCCATTATATACCCCTGTTTTTGTTTCAATATTTGAAACTGACAAGCATAAGTTATCTACTGAGCATTTCAAGCATAATATGACCATTTTGGACAACTTATGCTTGTTGTCGCAATCGTAGCGACTACTGGTAAGGACTTCCCAAAGTGGACGTAACTGGATTCGAACCAGTGACCTCTACGATGTCAACGTAGCGCTCTAACCAACTGAGCTATACGTCCTTAACCACACAATTATCAATAATAGCATATACTTCTGTGATCAGGCAAAATAAAGACCCAAATCAGGCGAACTCTATAATTTGACATCTTGCATCTGTGGCAAAAACCGGGTTTCAAGCAATTGAGTAAATGTCAAAACCTAGATTTTGGGTTCGGAAAACCGGTTTATTTCGTCTTGTTAAGAATGGTGCAATATCTCAGTAATCTGATTTATGGACTTAGGTAATATCCTTTTCTTAGATGACCCTAGTGTATGATCGATAAGGTTATTCGGTTCTGGTGGGGAGCAGCTACCAGAGGTAACTCTTAAAGTTCGGTGTAAATCCGGCGCTTGGGAGCAACTGTAAACCAATTTGAGATGTAATCTAAAATCCCAAATAGAGTGAGTCAGGATGCCCGCCGAAATAGATTTATCAGTTCCACATATCTGCGAGGTACAGATGACTACGACTGTAAATATTTCCTCAACTAGCCCCTTGAATGTTGCTCACCATACTTTATTTGTTTGCAAAACTTGTGCTAGCGTTTGGCAAGAGGGAAAACGCTTAGGCGAAAGTGGTGGTCAAAAACTTCTACACCAACTTCACCAGCTTGCACAAGATTGGGACTTACGAGATGAATTCCCCATTCAAGAAGTTGAATGCATGAGTGCTTGTAATCGTTCCTGTGTAGTTGCCTTTGCTGCCAAAGGCAAATTAACATATTTATTTGGTGATTTAGCCGTTGATGGTAGTGCATCTGCGGTACTAAAATGTGCTAGTCAATACTATGTCAAAGCAGATGGTTTACTGCCTTGGTCAGAGCGTCCAGAAGCCCTGAAGAAGGGCATTTTGGCAAAGATTCCACCTTTATCTCAATGATCCGCGTTTTGATTCTGGGTGGGACGGGAGATGCCGCAGAACTAGCTGCCAAAGTGGCGACTATCCAAGGGTTAGAAGCAATCACGTCTCTAGCTGGTCGCACCCGTGAACCATCAGTTCCGTTGGGCGATTTACGGGTTGGAGGCTTCGGTGGTGTGGCTGGATTGGCTAGCTATCTGCGAGTAATGCAAATCGACTTATTAATTGATGCAACCCATCCTTTTGCTACGCAGATTTCCTTGAATGCGGCAGATGCTGCAACCGAAGTCGGAGTAGCCCGTCTGATGTTAATCCGCCCGCCTTGGGAAAAAGGAAGTGGCGATCGCTGGATTGAAGTTGACAGCGTTGAAGCCGCAGCAGTATCTCTGCAAAACCAGGCACAGCGGGTATTTTTGACAGTTGGAAGGCAAGAACTCGCCGCCTTTGCTCACTGCGAGAAAATTTGGTTTCTGATGCGGATGATTGACCCTCCTACGGATGATGCTTTAGTGCCGCCGGGAATGGTATTGTGCGATCGCGGGCCCTTTACCCTCAATAATGAAAGGCAAATCCTGATTCATAACAAGATTGATACCATAGTGAGTAAAAATAGCGGTGGCGATGCAACCAAGCCCAAAATTATTGCAGCGCGAGAACTGGGCGTGAAGGTTATTATGGTAAATCGTCCAGCCATACCACCAGGAGAGCAGGTTACTGATGTTGATGGTGCTTTGGCATGGCTATTTGACAAGTTGCACGATTAGTGCAAGAAGGCGGAAGCCTCTCCCTTTGGGAGAAGGGGAGACGCCCGCCTTAGGATACCCGGTAGGGCGAACAGTGACTCACAACTCACTCTAGGAATCAGAGGCAGAGGATTTGCCTAGCCCAGAAAAAAGAGTTTCCCAATCAATCACAGGCGGTCTTTGTCCCTGGTTGACTATTTCAAAAATCTGTCTCGAACTACTTGGCTGAAATAGGCATTCTACACAAGCGTTTGCTACGTCAATCCGGCTGGCATCACCCGAAAGTGTATCCCCAGTGCCTACTACCACACCGTATTTACCCCCTGTTTTTGCCTTCAAAAGCGTGTTGAGGTCGGATGAGGTATATGGCCCGTCAATGAGGCGTCCTGCGCGAATAATAGTGTAGGGTAATCCTGAATGAATAATGGACTCCTCGCCCTTTTGTTTGGCATCCAATACGCCAAAAGCATTAAGAATACTAAAAGGAAACTGATTCTTACGGAGAATTCCGCAGGAAGAGACGAAAACGAATCGCTTCAAATTCCGGGGTGCTGCTGCTACTAGGTTGCTGACACCTTGGGCATCGACCTTTGCCGGACTATTCTTTGCTTTTGCTTCACTAGATTGGGGGTTAAGAAAAATTATTCCCCATTCAAGCAAGTTCGGGGATTGGTCAAACTCCCATTTCGGAGAGGGAAAGGCAGTGGTTCCAGTACAACTTATGATGTGGGTGACATCTGGCGTTGCGGCTGGCAGTGTAGCTGGCTGGCGGATGTCACCAACGGCAATTTGCACTCTCTGGTTAAACATCTCTTCAGCTTTTGCGGCATTGCGTGTCAGGACGCGAACTTTCAAACCCTTTTCCAGCAGCTTCCCTACCACTAGTTGCCCTACTCCACCAGTAGCACCAGCAACTAGTACCAAATCTTCAACTGACGTTTCAAAAGAAGTCATAAAGTGCCTTTAAGATAGAGTCTATTGTTAATCTACTTAAAAAAATGCGTTAGCGTACCCCTACGGGGAAGCAAGCTACGCGGAGCGGATCGTAGAGAAGGTATCACCAAAATAGACCCAGATTAAAGATTTGGCTAATGGCTGTTGACTCTGTAGCTTACAGGCTGACAACTGGGAATTTTAGAATCAGGGTAAACTCCCTAAAACTAAATCAGCACAGTAGCCAGCACTTGAGGTTTCGAGCAAGGAATGAAAATTAGTCAAAAATTAATTTCGGGTATTCTAGGAATGGCCACTCTCTCAGGAATGATTGGTGCGATTAGTGCTCATCAACAATTGAAGATAGCTAAGTATCTTGCTCTACAAGAGGCTGAAGAAGTTGCTGGACTACTTGGATATTTCGTAAGTGATGAGTTTAAATACCACGAAATGCGATCGCGAGATGAGATGCTAGCCCAGTTGCAAGAGAATGTTCAAGCACTACACAAGCAACGTCAGCGTGATCTGGAGATTGTAGACCGCAATAAAATCATCCTGGCAGATGTAGTTCCGGAAGACATTGGTACGCGATTAGATCACGATCGCAATAATGAAGTTGGTAAAACTATTCAAGATGGTATACCAAGAACATATATTGAGTCCAGTCCCGAATACCCAAATGGGATTCAATTGATTGCTGTTGCTTTTAAGACTAGCAACGGTGAAACGATTGGTGCAGTAATTTTGGAATATACACCGCTTTATAAAGCAGCGCTAGCAAAAGCCCATAGAAATATTGTTGTCACGTCGGTGATCAGTTTAGGATGCGGCATATTTGCATTATTCGCAGGTTATCTGGTATCTAGAAGCATCTCAAAACCGATTAAACAACTCCAGCAAGCTGTGGTAAATGTGGCTGAAGGTAAGCTGGATACCAGAGTTAGTATTCGCTCCCACGATGAGATTGGCGAGTTAGCTACTTCGTTCAACAAAATGGCGGACGATCTGCAACATTCTAGACATGAGTTGGTCAATGCTAACGAACAATTACGAGACGAAATTACCGAGCGCCAACAGGCAGAAGCAGAACTTCAGCAAGCTCTAAAAGACCTGCAAAAAACCCAAATCCAATTAATTCAATCAGAAAAAATGTCGAGTCTGGGTCAACTAGTGGCAGGAATTGCCCATGAAATCAACAATCCGGTTAATTTTATCTACGGCAACCTCCAATATACTGATGATTACACTCAACAGCTGCTGCTATTAATTAAGCTTTATCAAAATTATTATCCCAACCCAGAGCCAGAAATTCAAAATGCTAACCAGCTGGCCGATATTGAGTACTTAACAGAAGATTTGCCTAAGATGTTAACTTCAATGAAGATGGGAGCTAAACGCATCCGGGAAATTGTTCTCAGTCTCCGAATTTTCTCTCGTTTGGATGAGGCTGAATTTAAAACGGCTGATATCCATGAAGGAATTGACAGTACCCTGTTAATTTTGCAACACCGACTCAAGGCACAAAATAATCGTCCTCAAATTCAAGTGGTCAAAGAATATGGTGATATTCCTCAATTCCAGTGTTTTGCAGGGCAACTAAATCAGGTATTTATGAACGTCTTGGCAAATGCAATCGATGCTTTAGAAGAGGCTTTCCAAAAAGAACTTTGTCCAAATCCCTTGATTGGCATTTCTTCTGAACAGGTAAATGAAAATGCGATCATTCGGATTGCTGATAATGGAGCAGGAATTTCAGAAGAAATCCAGTCGCGTTTATTTGACCCTTTTTTTACTACGAAACCAGTTGGTAAGGGGACTGGTATGGGATTATCGATCAGCTACCAGATAATTACTGAAAAGCATGGTGGATCTTTGCAATGCATTTCATCACCGGGACAGGGTGCAGAGTTTGTAATTGCAATCCCGATTCGAGCAGGCAAATCAGCACAATTATCAATCTGCGATCGCCATGAGCGGGTAACAAAGTAAGCGCAAGTGTTTTTCAGCCCCTAAGTGCGTAGGCGTAGCCCGTCGTAGACATCGCACTTAGAGGGGAAATTGCGCCCGAATTGTTCGGTTCTACCACTGTCACCAGTACACAAATAGCTATAACCTCTTAGGTAGTAGTGAAATGTCTACCCTAGACGCTGTTAGTCGCTCTTGAATTAAGGGGTGAAAACTTGTGTACGAATGGATATTGCCAAGCCTGAGCGAAATCTTGGCTGAAAATCAATCAAGTGTGGCTGAATGTTCACCTGGTAAAGCAGAGCGGCAGTGGCGTGTCAGCCTAGCAGCGACAGAACACTTGCTATTAAATACTTTAGCAGCTGTTTCAGTTGACACAACCCAAGGATTAGTTTTAGCTGCACCAGCACCCTTATTTAGTCAGCCAAAACTGACTCAAAGCTTACAAACAGTAACTTTTACGGCAAAACCATTTAATCCCTTGGCATTGATGCCATTTCAGATGCCAGATGCAACCGTATCTGTAAATGAAGAAATTGCTCCCCATGAATCGGTACTTCCCTTATTACCTACCGATCCGCTAGGGGCAGAACAGTTTTGCTTAGTTTTTACAGATAAATTTAGATTAGTGCTGGTTTTAGCAACCCACAAGAACGGTAAAAAAACCTTTTCATTTTCTTTTGAGCCAGAAGTAGTGCAGCAGGCTTGGCGATCGCTAGGAGCAAGGGTAATGCTGGCTAATCCAGAATTTTTTGCCCGCCTGGATGCATTAGTACAACAGTATTCTCCGGTAGCACCAGATTGCCGGATCATGATTCAGTTTAGCCAGTTGTTGCTTCAGGAATTAACAGAAGCAGAAGAGACTAGGGACTCTTTACTAGGGACTGGAGAAGAAGCTCTTGAGCAAGGAACAGGGAGCAAGGGAGAAAAGTTTTCCTCTCAGCCCCCTGCACCCCGCCCCTGTGCTTCTTTTCAATCCTCAATGCCCAATACTTCTCTACGAGACGCTACGCGAACGCTCAGTACAAGTGCCCAATCCCCAAATCCTGATGTGGAATTGCTCCAAGCCTTCGCTCACGAAGTCCGCACACCTTTAACAACTATTCGCACCATGACTCGTCTGCTGCTGAAGCGGCAAGATTTAGATGCCAGCGTGATCAATCGCTTAAAAATTATCGATCACGAGTGTACCGAGCAAATTGACCGCATGGAGTTGCTGTTTAAGGCAGCAGAATTGGAAACTACTGCTTCAGCAAAATCTTCAAAAACTCAACTCACGCCGATGTCTTTAGATCAAGTGTTGCAGCAGAGCATTCCCCGTTGGGAACAAGCAGCGCATCGGCGGAACTTAACTTTAAATGTTGTTTTACCCCAGCAATTACCAACAGTGGTAAGTAATCCTATGATGCTGGATCAGGTACTGACTGGTTTGATCGAGAATTTCACTCGCAGCTTACCTGCTGGTAGCCATATTCAAGTACAAGTTATCCCGGCTGGAGATCAACTGAAGTTACAATTATCGCCGCAATTCGGGTGCAAAGATTCAAGTAAAGCCGCCACACCTGCAACGCCACCAATTCGCAAAGCTTTAGGTCAACTGCTGATGTTCCAACCAGAAACGGGTACGATTAGTTTGAATATCGCCGCAACTAAGCATTTGTTTCAGGCGATCGGTGGCAAACTGATTGTGCGCCAACGTCCACACTATGGGGAAGTTTTGACGATTTTCCTGCCTTTAGAAGTTAGCAAACAGAAGCCAGCAGTTAGGTAGGAGTTAGGAATTAGGAGTTAAGGGTTAGGAGTTAAAAGTTAGGAGTGAGGAGTTAAAATGTGAGGAGTGAGGAGTTAAAAATTCATAACTCATAACTCATCACTCATAACTCATCACTCATAACTCATCACTCATAACTCATCACTCATAACTCATCACTCATTTTCTGTAGCGATCGCTTTTGGGATATTGCCAATACTTTTCAGTTGCACTGTAAATGTGGAACCTTCATATAATTTACTTTTTACAGAAATAGATCCGCCACAGCGCAGCAGCAATTGCTGTACAATTGTTAATCCCAACCCAGCACCACCATAATCTTCAGTTGCTGCTGTACGCACACGATAAAACCGATCAAAAATTTTGGAAATCTCGTTTTCGGCAATACCGATACCTGTATCGCGGAATTCTAATTGGACATAATCGCCTTGAATCCGGGCACGCACCCATACTTGACCACCATTAGGGGTAAACTTAATGCTGTTGTGCAGCAAATTAATCACAATTTGCCTCAGGCCACCACTCACGCACCAAACAGATGGAAGTTCAGTGGGTACGGTGTAGGCTAGCATAATCCCTTTCTCTTGGGCTAGAGGTTGGTAGGTACTGACTACTCCAGGGACAATCTCTGAGAGCCGCACCGACTCCAAAGCCGTTCCCTCCAAATTCCGTTCTAGCTGCACCAGTTCCAACAAACCAGTAATTAGGGAATTTTGCTGATCGCACTGGGTATTTAACATCTGTAAATAACGTTGTCGCTGGGGGGGTTTGAGATTAGGGGAATTCAATAATGAAAGTGCTGTCTTGATATGCGTCAGGGGTATACGCAGTTCCTGACAGAGATTTTTCAGATATTCATCTTGGAGTTGCTCTTTGTCGTGCAGTTGTTGATTTTGCTGCTGCAACTTGGTAGTGCGGACTGTGATGATTTGACGATTAATTTCATCTTGTCGCAGGAGTTGTTTTGCCAACAGTTGATTCATAAGTACAGCTTGGGGCACAGTTGGACAAATAAAACTAGCAGGTAAAATTGGGGATGATTCTGGCACGATCGCTCGTTGGATACCATTTAATACTTGCTGAATTACTCTCCCCTCAACAGTAGTTATAATCAATAACGGCTGGTTTTTATTAGTATTTACCTTGCCCGATGTCTGATTTTTGCGTTTTTTAAGTGGTCGATGAGCCAAAATTAAACTGCAAAACTGGGGCGATAACACCATCACAAAGTTTTCGCGTCGCAGTTGGCTATCTGGTGGTAGGTGAACGGTGACATGATGAGAAGATGAGGAAGAGGTAGGGGGGAAGGGAGCAGGGAGCAAGGGAGAAGATTCTCTTTGCTCGTTTGCGTCCTCATCTTCTCCTGCTCCTTCTTTGCCACTCTCGTCAATCTGGCAAGTATAAATGAAACTAGACGCACCTACCGAAGATTGATAACGCCCTAATTCTGATTGCCAAATTTTTTCTGGTGGTAGCTTTACCCATAAAGTGGCTGCAATTTGCTGCTCAATTAACAAGTCAATTTGCGCTCTCACCAGTGATAGCAGAGTAGCAGGACTGAGGGACAATGGTTTTGGAGGCGCTTGCACTCCCATAACCAGTTGATAAACAGACAGATCCTTAGCTAGAGAAACATTCATGAGTCAAGCACAACAAGGATGAAGCAAGAAATAATTCTGACTTTTCACTTTTATCTGGAAAACCTCGCTTCCATTCCTCTCAAGAGCAGGAGAGAGGTTTTGAATTCTCCCAACCCTTGTAGGAAAGAGGACTGGGGAGTTAGGTTTCGTGTTAGATTTTCCACATGACGTGAAAAGTCAAGAAATAATTCTGTCTTAGATTTTCACCTTTCTGTGTGCATTTTCTACAAAATCCCCACGGAAAGAAACATGAACTATGAATTATGGGCGATTTTTGTTGTGTAGAATACAGATATTAGGGTAGGACAATTGTGCTACCCTACTTGGAATTAGGCTTGTATGTTCAGTCTTTGGTGTAAAGCATCGCGTGCGTGTTCTCGGTCATCAAAATGGATTTTTTCAGTACCGAGAATTTGGTAGTCTTCGTGACCTTTACCAGCAAGCAACACTCCATCACCTGGTTGTGCTTGTAAAATAGCGGTACGAATTGCGATCGCCCGATCGCAAATTACAGTTGGCTGCACTCTATCAGCAATTCCCGCCACAATATCTTTCAAAATCCGTTCTGGGTCTTCAGTCCGGGGATTATCAGATGTCACCACTGCTACATCGGCTAATTCAGCAGCAATTTTACCCATTATTGGGCGCTTAGTGCGATCGCGATCGCCGCCACAACCAAACACGCAAATCACCTTCCCAGGTATAAACGGACGTGCAGCTTTCAGTAAATTTTCTAAGCTATCGGGTGTGTGGGCATAATCCACAATCACGCTAATATCTTGCTCAGGACTAATCTGTACCCGTTCCATCCGTCCGGGAACTCCGGGAAACTCAGGGATTACAGATACGAGTAACTGCAAATCTAGCCCTAAGTGTAAAACTGCTCCTACGGCTGCGAGAAGATTTTCTAAATTATATTGTCCAACTAGAGGCGATCGAAAAGCTACGTCACCTTTTGGTGTATGTAATGTACCACTGACACCATTCGGCTGGTAACTTAAATCACTCATCCATAAATCAGCGCTGTTGTCGTTGACACTGTAACTCCAAACCCGTTCGGCATCCAACGAGGCGATTAACCTTTTGCCATAGGAATCATCAGCATTAATTATTGCCCGTCCCTTGAGATAATCCGGGCTAAACAACAAAGCTTTGGCAGCAAAGTAATCTTCCATGTCGCTATGATAGTCGAGATGGTCTTGGGTAAGATTACTGAACACCGCTACCTCAAATTGACAACCCAACACTCTACCTTGCGCCAAAGCGTGGGAACTTACTTCCATCACCCCGAACTCACTACCAGCATTTACAGCCTCTGCTAGTTGCTGTTGCAGTTCCACAGCAAAGGGCGTAGTGTGGGCAGCAGTTTGCTCAAAACCTGCCCAACGAGTGTAGAGAGTTCCCATCAAAGCTGTAGCTAGATTAGCTTTGATCAGCAAAAATTCAATTAAATGAGTAGTTGTAGTTTTGCCATTTGTACCCGTCACACCCACCAGCTTGAGTTTTTGTCCCGGATAACCGTAAAAAGCACTGGCTATCTGGGCACAAGCTTGAGTTATGTTACTTGCACTGATGACCACAGCCTCATTTGTGGGAGGATTTTTTTGTGCTGCTTCAGGGGAGACGATCGCAGCTACAGCCCCCGATGCGATCGCACTTTGCCAAAATTCTCCACCATCAACCCGTGTTCCTGGCATCCCAATAAACAAATCTCCCACAATACAAGCATGGGAATTCGTCTTCAAACCCTTAACTTCCACATCCTCCAAACTAGGATGGTTAGGCAATTGCTCAACACTGTCTACCGCTATTAGTAATTCCCGCAATTTCATCTTGTGAACCTCGTCACATGCTTGTCTTGCGCTTATTCTGCATTATTTTTTTTCAAATTGGATAAATTTACACAGCATTTGCTCCAACTGCTGCACACTAGCACGAGGAGACGGACGCGGCAATAATTTCTCACTCCCCTCTTCTTCCTTGGAGTCTTGGCGGTTCGATAAATAAAGTACTGGCACCTCATACTCATACGCAGCGAACCAATCTTCACGAGTCGTAATATCCCTAATTTCCAACTCGAAACTAAGATTTTGGATTTGTTCTAGCTTTTCTTGCAAACCTTCACATAAATGACAGCCCGGTTTACTGTATAAAATTAATCGCATTGTTTATTTAAGAAGTTATATAGCGTTTCCTAATCACATAAGGTACATCATAGCCCCCTCTCGAAGAGCGGGGAGGGGGTTGGGGGTGGGGTTCTACCTCATTCAACCGAGAACCGTTATAAGTTTAGAATAACGAACCGCCAAGACGCTAAGGGCGCAGAGGAGGAAAAATGAGAAGAGAAGGGTTTAATGTGGGTGAGTATGTTGATCAAATGGCGTTGTTGTTGGATTTGCAGCTAAGAGATGAGTATCGAGATGGTGTGGTGGCAAATTTTGAGAGAATTAGGGCGATCGCTAATCTTGTAAATGAGTTTCCCCTAGCGGAGGATATTGAAGTTGCACCAGTTTTTGAACCATGAATGATGCTGTATCAATAGCTGCTGCTGTACGTGAGGGTAAAATTAGCGCGGTGGAAGTTACCAAAACTGCGATCGCCCGAATCGCCGCGCAGGATAATCAACTCAACTGTTTTACGACTATAACTGCTGAGACAGCTTTAACAGATGCAGCCCGCATTGACTCAGAAATTGCCCAAGGTAATCATCCGGGAAGGCTTGCGGGTGTGCCTTTTGCGGTGAAAAATCTCTTCGATATCGCTGGTTTAACGACTCTGGCGGGATCGAAAATCAATGCAGAGAACCCAGCAGCTAGCCAAGATGCAACAGCAGTAGCCAAGCTGAAACAAGCGGGTGCGGTGCTGATTGGCGCTTTGAATATGGATGAGTACGCCTATGGGTTTGTGACGGAAAACTCCCATTACGGTGCTACTCATAACCCCCATGATTTACAGCGAGTTGCTGGTGGTTCATCGGGTGGTTCGGCGGCGGCTGTTGCTGCTGGGTTAGTACCCCTGACGCTGGGTTCTGATACTAATGGTTCTATTCGCGTTCCGGCGGCGTTGTGTGGCGTTTTTGGTTTCAAGCCGACTTATGGACGCTTATCTCGTGCTGGGGTAGCTTTATTTTCTAGCAGTTTTGACCATATTGGATCTTTTGCGCGTTCGGTGCAGGATATCGCCACAGTGTTTGATGTGCTTCAAGGAGAAGACGATCGCGATCCAATTTGTACAAAGCGTCCGCCTGAATTATGTTTACCACAACTTCAGCAAGATATTTCTGATATCAGAATTACTATTGCAGCTGATTATTTCACCAAAGGCGCAGAACCGGAAGCTTTAGCAGCAGTGCAAAAAGTAGCTGATGCTTTGAATGTCACTGAATATATAACCATACCAGAAGCACACCGCGCCCGTGCAGCAGCTTTTGTGATTACAGCTAGCGAGGGCGCAAATCTGCATTTGGATAAATTGCGTAGGTGCCCTCAAGATTTTGATTCAGCTACGCGCGATCGCTTTTTAGCTGGGGTGTTAATTCCAAGTAGCTGGTATCTCCAAGCCCAACGCTTTAGAAAATGGTACCGCGATCGCATTCGAGAAATATTTCAAAATGTGGATCTAATTCTTGCCCCAACTACACCAATTTCTGCACCGCTAATTGGTCAACAAACGATGATTTTGGATGGCGAAGAAATTCTTGTCCGTCCTCATTTAGGGCTATTTACTCAACCATTATCTTTTATAGGTTTACCCGTTTTATCAGTACCAATTCAGCGCCCAAAAGCTTTACCTTTAGGTGTGCAATTGATCGCAGCACCATATAATGAAGCATTGATTTTACAAGTTGCGGCTACATTAGAGGCAAAAGGTATAGTTTCAGCACCAATTATTTTCAACCCTCTCAACGAAAGCTAATTCTTTAAAAAACTGGCATTCCTGCGATACAAAACCTCACCCCGTCCTATCTTTAATCCCTCTCCTTACTAAGAGGTTGTTTGAAAAGTGGTTTGTTGTGCTTTTAATCGAATTATTACCCCCCTTAATCCCCCCTTATAAAGGGGGGAAACAATAAAAAAATCCGGTTCCCTCCCCTTTATAAGGGGAGGGTTAGGGTGGGGTAATAACATTTGATACATCAATCATGACTTTTCAAACATCCTCTAAGGCTACGGTGTACACACAAGTATGACCAGCATAGGTTTCAACTCTTCTAGTTGTTTCGTAGGGTGCGTTATGGAGATGCCAAAATAACAAATGAGTTCGCCGAAATAACAAATGCGCTCGCCGAAATAACAAATGAGTTCGCCGAAATAACAAATGAGTTTGCCGAAATAACAACTGCTATCACCTTTGCACCTGTACAGGGATTTATCGAGAAATCCCGTAAACTCCGAGATTTATATGGTGCATCTTTAATCCTGTCTTATCTCAGCCAGCAGCTAGTATTAGAAGCTGAAAAAACGACGGTAGTAATTTCCCCAGCCCTCGCCAACGTCCACAAAGGGATGCCTAATCGTATCCTTCTCAAGGGAGAATTTTCACCAACACAAATCAAACAAACTCTGTTATCTGCGTGGAAGAGAATATTGCAAGAATGTCGAACTTGGATAGAGGCGAAATTACCAGACTATAAATACCACTGGGAAAGAGAGTGGACGAACTGGGGAAACCATACGTGGGAATTCTTTTGGGGAGATGGGGACAGCATTCAACAAGCGATGGATAACTTAGAAACGCGCAAACTTTCTCGTGCGTGGACTGCTGTCAACTGGATTGGTGAGAGTTCTAGTTTAACAGGTACAGATGCGATCGCATTTCCGGGATTGGGTGCAGAAGATAGAAATCCTCAAAATCGCCAGTGGACAAAAGAAAAAAATGAGATTAAAACCTTCTATCACAGCCTCGCCTGTGTTTTAGAAAATCGTCGCCAAGATGCAGAACCAGAAGGTAAATTTTTCGCACTCAATGAGAAATTAAGTATTCCCGAATTAGTGAAACGTTTAGTCACACTACCAGAAATTGCTCACAAATTAGAGATGTCTAAACTAGAAAGCTTCAGCGAAATTTATCGAAGTTCCGAAGCCAAAAATGAGTCAGAAAAAGGACGCTGGACAGGTTGGTTTATGGGTGATGGAGATGAAGTCGGGAAACACCTGAAAGAACTGGCAAAAAAAGAAAATGGTGATGATGAAATTAAAAAGTTTAGTCAAGCCATGCGTCACTGGGGGAAAGAATTTAACAGAGACTTCCTCAAAGAAATCGGTCGAGTAGTATATGCCGGAGGAGACGACTCATCAAGCTAGAAAGAATTATAATTCTACTCACAGACCAATCTCAAATATTCAATCAAGAGAAAATAATTTATGAACAATGTCCCTATTGGCAAGATACTTGTACACTTAAACCTTTGTTAGAGTGGTATTTTCAAGATAAGTTTGACTATCA
Source organism: Nostoc sp. (assembly GCF_036917655.1). Classification (GTDB taxonomy): domain Bacteria; phylum Cyanobacteriota; class Cyanobacteriia; order Cyanobacteriales; family Nostocaceae; genus Nostoc. The sequence goes on along the minus strand of NZ_JBALCY010000065.1, from coordinate 59,884 downwards.
GCCAGAATTCTTATATTTAACACCAACAAAAATAGGTAAAGGTATAGATAATTGGAATGAAACCCTTTCGCTAGTAGAAAAAACATTATGTAAGTTAGACGATAATCCCCTAAAAACGGTATATGTCAGCCATCAAGCCGGAACACCTGCGATATCTTCGGCTGTGCAATTTATTAGCTTAGGTAGATTTAAAAATGTTAAGTTTTTAGTCAGTAATGAATATTTTGATGAAAATTATGATCTGCAATCAATATCTGAAACTATCGACAGTTCTAACTATTGGCGTGGTATGCAGATTCAAAAAGCAAAGCAGCTAATCATTAAAGGATTACCGGCTGCGGCTAAGGAAATATTGACAGGAATAGCTAATCAACAAACAATAGAAAAAATAAATAAGATAGTTGATTTATTTAATATTAATAATTCTCTAGTCTCAGGTCAAGAGTTTGAAGTTAAAGCGTCTATTGATAGAATAGTTACTGCTCTTGATTTAGTTGAAATCTTTTTTAAACAAGAAAATTATATTCAGGGAGTAGCTATTCTAAATGCTACTCAAGAGACATTTTTAAAAGCTGCGATTATTTCCCAAACTAAAAAGATTAATGATTATCCTATAGAATTGTCAAATATTGTAGGCTGGGACAAGCATGGTTTATTTATTAAGTCTCAAAACACTATCAACAACTTACTCAATCTGCAAAAGCCATTGGAAATTTTAAATAAATTAAAATTTCCTAATTCTATTATCGGTGATGTTAATTCTAAATTCTGGGAAGAATACCAGAATCAAAAACATAGGATTTTTAAATTAAATAATAGCACACAGTTACAATGGCTATGTGAACTCAGACAAGATTTTCAAGCATGGAGACTTTTGGAATGGTCATGTCAATATAAGAGAGAAGAAGATGACCTTCGCAACCAATTGTTACATAACTTAGTAGGTGTAAATCAGCAAGAAGTACGTAATTATTTATTAGGATATAATAAGGATTCCCTTAAACGGTTTTTAGGAAACATTAAGCAGTTAAGTAATGATTCTGAACAGATAATTAATCAAGCTTATGAAGCTTATCGCCAAGATATAAAATCACCTTTTTTCAAAGCTTTAAAGCTCTTTGGACTGTGGAGACAAGAAACAGATGATAATAAATTAGAGATGAAACTTCAAGAAATAGCTGATTCTCTGATTTGATTGCTGAGAGGATGTTTAAAAAGCGACATCTGCTTTCTTTGCAGAAGCGGCGCTGGTTTCTTAGAGGAATTCAAATAGAATCAGGATCTACACCAAGCGATCGCAACCTTTCTGCTAATAATCGGGCGCGTTGTTGGGCTTGCTGGGCTTCTTGTTGGGCAAGTTTTACCTGTTCTTCTGGTATTAAAAGCCGTTCCCCTTGCTGGTTATACCAATATAACCACTCGCGCGGAATACCTAAATAAGTTCCCCGTTCTATACCAATTCCTAAATCAATCTCTGATAGCCAAACGGGATTTCCATCTTGTAATTGATAAAGATTATTAACCAATTTGTAAACTTCTAATCGGGCTTTGCGGCGACGAGTCGGGTTGTAGACTACATAATATAAAATCCCTAGTTTTGCATACTCTTGCTTCTTAGTCGAGTATTCACCGCGATACTTTTGAGATATTACTTCCAGTGCTAATATTGGGACTCTCCTCTCTTCCCAAAGCACATAACTGGGGCGGAGGTTTTCATCATAAAATCGCTCAACGCCCAGACTCAAAAACCCATCTGGTACTATCGGCGGTAAATCTGGGTGATAATAAATACCCATATCAACGCCAAAAAACCAATCCATCCGTTCTGCCCAAGCCATAGCCAATATAGCTTTGAGTAAACCGGGAATCAAATCTTGTAATTCATTATCCACAGGAGTATCGTCAGAGTCTGGCAGTTCCTCAGAAGAGGGGAAGCAAGCTAATGGATCGTACTCTAACATGATGAATTTACCGATTCTCTGAATAATTCGATCATAATGCGATCTCCAACTTTTTCTGACCTCTCCCCTTTTAGATTACCGTGTACACACAAGGACAAAGAAACCTCACCCTGGTTCTGCTACGCAAAACCTGTCCCTCTCCTTAGTAAGGAGAGGGATTAAAGTTAGGACAGGGTGAGGTTTTTGGGTAATTCTCGGTGCTTATTAAGACTCAATATTGAGATCCGATCCAAGGGTGAGGGACATTATACATCATAAATTTTTGTTGCAAATAGTACGGTCTATCCCTAGCGCAAAGTGGACAATTTGACAATCTTTAATACTCAAACTACTTGGCGTATAGTCATAATCTGTCCGCACGCAACAAGAACGCAAGACACCTAATATATGGTTCGAGAACTCGAAAGAAAACGCCAGAGTGCAAAGTTTCCCGAAACTGCACCGGCTGCCAATCCCGTATTTTTTAGAACCTATAGCCGCCGGACAAAGGCGGGACTAAGGGAAACATGGGATGAGGTGTGCGATCGCACTCTACTCGGCTTAATCAAGCTGGGAAAGCTAACTCAACAAGAAGCTGCCATACTCGATCAGATGCAGCGCAACTTGAAAGCTATGCCCAGTGGACGCTGGCTATGGGTTGGTGGTACAGACTGGATCACCAAGCCAAAGAACTTTTCCGGCGCTTATAATTGCACCTCTACCAATCTCGAAGACTGGAGTGCCTTCGGATTAATGATGGATCTGGCAATGATGGGCTGTGGTACTGGAGCCGTCCTAGAACCACAATTTATTAACAAGTTACCCCCCATCCGTAATCATTTGAATGTCACTGTACAAGGTGAAATTGGCAGCACTCCTGTGCAACAGCGACGTGAATATACTGAAACACATATAGAAGGCAACACTGTTACTATTCACGTTGGAGATAGCCGTGAAGGTTGGGTTGAATCATATCAAACCCTATTAGAACTCTCCACGAATGAACAGTTTTCGGCAGAAGTTGAAGTACTAGTTGATATCAGTGATGTCCGCAAAGCCGGAGAAACTCTCAACGGCTTTGGAGGAGTTGCTAATCCTGTAAAATTGCCCGGACTTTATCAGCGTTGTGCATCTATTCTCAATAAAGCTAGAGGACGACAATTAAATTCAGTTGAATGCTGTCTATTAATCGATCAAGGTGCTGTCACAATTGTTGCCGGCAATATTCGAAGAAGTGCGGGGATGCGTCAGTTTGATTCTAGCGATCGCCTAGCAGCTACCGCCAAAGATAATTTATGGCAACAAGATGAAAGTGGCAACTGGCGAATTGATCCAGAGCGTGATGCACTCAGGATGGCAAATCATACCAGAGTTTTTCACCGCAAGCCAACCTTAGAAGAATGTCTTAATGCCGTCCGCAAACAATATTATAGTGGCGAGGGAGCGATTCAATGGGCTGGTGAAGCCGTGGCGCGATCGAACATTGATTTGCTACCAACACAAGCTTTGAAAGTTAATTTTTTGCAGGCTTATGAACAAGGAACAGCAAAACAGTGGTTACAGGAACGCTATCCAAATATTGGTGCTAATGAGCTAGAACATCGTTTGGCTCGCTACGCTTTAAATCCGTGTGGTAAGTGATTTTGCCTCACGTTAAAAACCTCGCAAAAACGGGGAAGGCTGAGATGCTAATCCCGTGGTAATCAAAGGAACTAAAAAGCCTTTGACACCGTACAGCGTAGAGAGTGAAACTAGATGACATCAGAAATTTGTGTCTAGAATATAATCTCTCCAAGAGTGCGGGGGTGGATGTGAAAAAAACTTTTATTATCTGAAGTCACATCTGCAAAAGGTACGCGGAGCTACTGCGAATAATCAAGCAGTAGAACTAGGGGATAAAAAGCCTCTAGGGTAACAAATATGGAAATCATCGGTAGTAACTTCCACTGCAATTTGTCTGAGGTTCACCTTAATCAAATCGACCCACATAATTACAAAGAACAGGAGGAGGCTTTCACTGCTGGGGCGTTATCTGTAGCAGCACTTTTAAATCACAAATTCCTGGAACCACGCTATCAATATAGCCGTGAATTAGACCCGATTGTAGGAGTTTCTTTTACAGGTTTATTTGATTTCTTTGTCCATGCGTTTGGTGTTGATTGGCTGCGCTGGTGGGAAGCAGGAAGACCTGCAACTCCACAAGGATTAGCTTTTAAGCGTGAGGAAGAAAAATATCTCAGTTCTTGGAGAGATATTGTCCATCGGGTGGTTTGGGAATATTGCGATCGCCATAATCTCAAACGTCCAAATCGCTGTACCACAGTCCAACCCAGTGGTACGAAGGCTTTATTAACTAATGCTAGTTCAGGATGGCATCCCCCGAAAGCGCAAAGATTTATCCGCCGCATTACCTTCGGCAAAAATGACCCAGTAGCCTTAGCTTGTATTGACTATGGTTACAACGTCATTCCCTCTCAATCAGACAAAGATGAACAGGGCAATTTGCTCAATGATCCCTTTGATTCACGGGTGAGTGAGTGGTTAGTAGAAATTCCTGTTTCTGTAACTTGGGCTGATTTACCAGGGGCTGATGAAATTGATGTTTCTAAGTTTTCAGTTTTAGCCCAATTTGATTTTGTCCTCCAGGTTCAACGTTGGTATGTGACTCACAACACATCAGCTACTTTGGAACTTCGCTCTGATGAAATTGAACCATTGGGACAGCGGATCTACGAAACTATCCAGAATGATGAAGGATATATTTCAGCAGCCCTTTTAGCTCGTTTTGATGACCTGCAATCATTCCCACGGTTGCCATTTGAACCAATAGACAAACCAACCTACGATCGCTTGAATCAAGAGGTGAAAGGACGGCGCAAAACAGATGATTTCTGTGCAGCCTTAAGCCGCTACGATTTAGGCGAAATGACAGAGGCTGGCCCTAGTGGTTGTGACTCTGATAAGTGTATGTTTCCCGATCAGCAACCAAGCTCATAAGGCGAAATTACATTAACTTAGGGTAGGCAATATTTATCTATTACAATAAAAAGCAGTGGTTTTATATAACATTTAACCACTGCTTTTTATATCAACTCAAATTTGCCTTTTTCCCTCCTCGGTCAATACGGTTCGGTTAACACAATGAAAGCTTACGAAATTCAAAGCAACGGTGGGATTGATGCCCTCGCATTAGTCGATCGCCCTGAACCAAAACCAACTGCGGGACAAGTTCTGATTCAAGTTAAAGCAACATCCCTAAATTACCGTGATCTACTTGTCGCTGAGGGAGCTTATGGTGCTGGACAGAAATATCCGTTAATTCCTCTGTCTGACGGTGCGGGAGAAGTTGTGGCAGTGGGGGAAGGTGTGACACGGGTTAAAATAGGCGATCGCGTCGCTGGTATTTTCTTCCAAGACTGGATTTATGGCTCTTTAACCAAAGAGAAAATGAAATCCGATCTCGGAGGTGGTATCGATGGAATGCTGGCTGAGTATGTCATATTACACCAAGATGGTTTGGTAATATTACCAGACTATCTATCCTACATTGAAGGGGCAACTTTGCCCTGTGCAGCAGTCACAGCTTGGCATGGACTGGTGATAAAAGGCAATATTCGCGCAGGTGATGGTGTTTTATTACTCGGTACTGGGGGAGTTTCGATTTTTGCTCTCCAGTTTGCCAAGATACATGGTGCTAGAGCGATTATTACTTCCAGCAGTGATGAGAAATTGGTACGGGCGAAACAGCTTGGTGCTGACGAGACGATCAATTACAAAACAACACCAGATTGGGAAAAGCAAGTTTACCAATTGACTAATCGCACGGGTGTAGATCATGTAATTGAAGTAGGCGGTGCAGGGACTCTGCCAAAATCGCTACAAGCAGTCCGCATTGGAGGACGTATTAGTTTGATTGGCGTATTGTCAGGCAGAGGAAATGAAATTGACCCCATGCCCATACTTTTTAAGAGTTTAACAGTTCAAGGCATTTATGTTGGCAGTCGAGAAATGTTTGAGGCGATGAATCAGACAATCCAACAGCATCAAATCAAACCGATTATTGATCGAGTTTTCCCATTCTCTGAGGCCCGGGAAGCTTATCATTACCTCAAAAGTGCAGCTCACTTTGGTAAAGTAGTAATTAGTAATTCGTAATTAACTCGTTAACTCGTTCCTATGCTCTGCATAGGAATGTCTATCAAGAGGCTCTGCCTCTTTACACTTGAGGCGGAGCCTCCAGAAACCCATTCCTTGGCAGCAGCCAAGGAATGAGAGGATAAAGTTATTTAAACAGCAGCGAGAGTAGGCGCAGCGAATTTAGCATATCGCTCGATGTAGAATTCCTTAGAGTGAGCGATCGCTTTCACCGATTCACGCTCTTTCAAAGCTCGTTTCCATTGGCGTAGACGGGTAAATTCCTCTGGTATCCCAAAGCCGCGATACTGCTTCAGTGCAGCCCAGCGCTCAAACCAGGGAAAATAGGTGAAATCGACCAAACTGATAGATTCACCAAACCAGTAAGGGCCTTCCCCTGATAGCTTTGCTAAACCTTCGTTTTCAATGAATTCCAGGTGTTTGTATAGTTCCTGTTTAGCTTCTTCTTGTTTTTGGGGATCTGAACTCCGCAGCAGGGTAGAAAAAGCCGGAACAAATCTGGTGTTAGCAAAATCGATCCAGATGCGAGCCTGTGCCCTAGCAATGGGGCTGCTGGGTAACAGTGGTGGATTGGGAAATACCTCATCGAGATACTCGTTAATTACTGCTGACTCCCAAACTGGCTCATTACCATGAGTTAGTGCAGGCATTTTACCATAGGGGGAAACTTTGGTAAACCCTTCAGGCTTATTCTGCAAATCAATCTCAATCAAATCGAAGTCAATGCCCTTCTCTTGAAGTACCAGACGGGTACGGTGAGCATAAGGACAAACAACTGCACTGTATACTTTGATTTCAGCCATGTTTAAGTTCCTTGGTAAATAGGACTTGTTAATCGCCATTGGGAATTGAATTTTCATCCAAAATCCCAAATCTTAAATTGTTAGTGTCCTGAAGCTCGGTAGAAGCTCTCGATGTGGCGAAAAATTTCAGACACTAACCAAACTTTTAAATTTGACTACTAGGTAAGACTGGGGCATTGGGCAATTCAATTTTGGATTTTGGATTTTGGATTAAATTTCAATCTAAAATCCAAAATCTAAAATCTAAAATTCTTGCTCCCCTGCCTTCTCCTAAAGCCAAGGCACTTCTTCAGGTGCATAACGGAAGGCGCGGAAGACTGTATTTTGCTCCCCACGAGTTACGGGCGATTTTTCACCTGGAATATTCCGAGATGCAAAGTGGGGATTGATGTATTCCCAAACAATTTCTCCTGCAACTGTCACCTCGAATATTCGTCCGTAAGCACCTTCTGTAATCAAGGTATTACCATTCCCTAAACGTTGCGCTCCTGATATGTAGGAACTAAAGAAATTTTGGGGCGGGTTGTCGGTGTATTCCCAAACTATCTCTTTCGTTTGGCGATTCACCTCAATCACACGGGAGAAATTGAGAGCAATGTTACGACGATGTGCGCCATTGTCGAAAATCAGGATATTACCGTTAGCTAGTTCGTTCGGGAAGTGCTGCTGTGCTAGCACGTCATCACCTAGCGTCCAGATGATTTCTCCGGTTTTGCGATCGATAATGACAACTGTAGAGATATTGCGAAAGTTCACTATAATGTTGCCATCAGCAAGTTCCCCGACAGTATTCCCATGAGTCCATTCGTGGCGATGATCCTGGGGTGTGATCGTAAATATATCTGGATCGAGGTGTTCGTGAGCGTGCCAAGTCCAAACAATTTCACCTGCTGGAGTCACTTCATAAAGCACATCTGCATAGATATCACCATTTGGTTCCGTACCTGGTACGCCGCCTTTGATGCTCTTAACCAACGACTGAGGTATTTTTTCAATGGCTAGTAGAATTATGTTGCCATTAGCTAGTCTGCGTCCATCGTGATGGTGATCTGGATGCTTATATTCCCAGATAATATTCCCTTTGGGATCTGCCTCTAAAACAACACCACTTTTGAATGCAGCCCACAGAGCAAAACGTAGTGGTTCTTCTGGTGGAGTTTTACCGTTATAAAAAAGGTTGCCATTGGGCAAGAGATAACCGTATAACCCTGGTGGATATGGCAGATTCCACTGGTGTACTACTTCTCCTTCCAGGTTCAGGAGATAGACTTCACCTTGACCCGTCAGAGGCGTGAATAGTGTGTATCCTTTGAATACTTTTTCGGGATTGTAAGCCTTTAAACCAGTACCCCGACGACGAATAGTATTCTGGTCAACCGATATTGCTGTAAAAGTCATATTTTACCTACTAAATATCTAGTTTTTAATCTAAGAACTCGGACAGAGTGCATCACGCACCTTTACTCCTTTCTGAACAATTCCCTGTTTGTATATCCAATCAGCAACACTCTGTAAATCGGCAATCACTTTCGGTTCTAAGGGAAGCACTCCATCAACAGGCCGGCGCTCAAATGTCCGCTTCACAGGTCACTCACAGGTTTAACAGTAGAATTAGCAGAGTTAGTCGGACTACATCCAGAAACTATCAAACTCAAGCCCGATTGAGCAACCAACAACCAAACGAATGCTTTTATTGAACCCTGCTGGCCAATTTTGAGCAAACTTTTTAAGGTATACAGCAAATGAAAATTTTGAAATTTACCCGTCAATGATTTATTGCTCATAAAACTAAGACAATTCCAGACAAACTGGAAATTGATAATGAGAGCCAGAGGCTGTCGGAAGGTGTTACCAGGCCGGAGCCTGGTAACGAGGCAAAGGAGCTCAGGCTTCCACCGTTCATAAGTTCGGTGACTCAGCACTCTTATGGTGCTGGGTTTGGAGACTGAGCATGAACTATATCCAACTCTTCCAAAATGTCTTTATTGAGAACTACATTTACACTTTCCAGATTCTCTTTGAGTTGTTCCAGTGTCGTAGCACCAATAATTGTGCTAGGCACAAACCAACGACTCCGCACGAATGCCAAAGCCAGATGCGCTGGACTCAGCTGATGGCGCTTCGCAATTTCCACATAAGCTGCTACTGCTTCACTTACTTTTGGTTTTAAGTAGCGTTGACCAAAATTTTCAAACAAACTGACTCTTGCTTTCTCTGGTTTGCCGTTTAGGTATTTGCCAGTCAAGAAGCCAAATGCCAAAGGACTATAAGCTAGTAGACCAATTTCTTCCTGATAAACTGCTTCTGCTAAAGCTCCGTCAAATACTCTATTCAGCAAGTTGTAAGCATTTTGAATCGAAACAACTTTGGGCAATCCTAACTGTTTAGCAGCGTTACTAAACTGGGCGACTCCCCAAGGTGTTTCATTACTCAAACCGATATAGCGAATTTTACCAGCCTTAATTACATCGGCAAAAACTGCTAGCTGTTCAGCGATGGGAACCGTTTTTTCCACCTGAGTCGGATCGAACACCGTTTGCCCAAACCGTGGCACGTAGCGATCGGGCCAGTGGATTTGGTACAGATCAATGTAATCTGTTTGTAATCTTTTTAGACTATCATCTACAGCTTGTTTGATATTATCACGGTCAATTGCTTTGGCTCCACCACGTACCCATTTAAAGCCTCGACCTGGGCCAGCAATTTTAGTAGCTATAATAAGTTGATCTCTTTGTTGACGCTTTAACCATTCCCCAATGTAAGTTTCCGTTAATCCATAAGTTTCGCCACTTGTTGGGACTGGGTACATCTCCGCAGCATCAATAAAGTTGACTCCTTGGGCAATAGAATAATCTAACTGCTCGTGTGCTTCTCCAATGGTATTTTGCTGTCCATAAGTCATAGTACCCAGACAAATTTCAGAAACTTTTAAATCGCTATCACCAAGTTGGTTGTACTTCATTTTTCGGCATTTTTATTTAGTTGATTGAACAGTGGTATTTTTGCTGGAGATTTTGCCTTTTGTCAAGGTCGCTATTATTTTTAATTAAATTAGCTTCAAACAACACTGGGTTTGGCACTAAGCCAATATAAATTTTTTAGCAAATTAATATTTTGCTAATACTACTATAAATCGATAGAAAAAGCGTATTTAATGGGCACAGTTGTTTATTGTTGCATAGATTAACCAGATAAGTAAGCTAGTTTGGAGTCATAAAAAATCTAAAATTTTAGTACAAAATACTTGCTTTTATTGAGTTTTTGTGAAATTGACTGTTTTAGTCTAAGTTATACTACTGTAAGTCAGTCTACTCAGCGTAGTTTTTTAAAAAGTCTTAAGATTCTTCTAGAATTAAAATTTAATAAATGAAGATTGTGTAGGTGTATGGTGTATAATGCCTCTTCTAAGAAACCAGATTTCATTAGGGTTGAGGAATAAGCTCAAAACCAAAAGCAATCGCTTTTTTGTGGAGATTATCGACCATTCGTTTTCGGTAACGCTGCTCATAATAATCCATACCAGGATCTGTATAATCTCCTCCGGTTGTCCAAAGTTTGTAAAAAAGCCGCGCAATCTTATGAGCAAGATGTCTGATTAGAAGGGCAGGCTTTCCGGCCTACCCCACAAGACTTAACTCCTGGTTTCAATATCGTATAACTGACAGAGGGTGAGGAGTTTTTGTTTGAGGCGATCGCGCACATTCTCTGGTAATATCACTACACAATCTGGCGCATACTGCATCACTTCCCGCATAAACCAAAATGTACTAGATACTCGCCTGACAACTCGCCGGACTCGCGCTTTATCTGGTATCCACTCATTAATATTGTCTTCTTGTTTAGCTTGATAGGCAAAAGCCAAGCCAGCAAATAGATGCATTTCCACTTCTATTTCAGCCAAACTTCGCCAATCACCAGAAATTGGCATGACAGCAGCTTCAGTAATCCTGTCTAATCGTAAACTCCAGTTGTGAACCAGTTCTGGTATATCAAAGTTCCCTTCTGTCTCTTCGCACCAGCAATCAAGATATACCCGCTTTTCGTGAGGTGTAACTTTGGCATAGCGAACGGTAAAATTAAACACACGCTCTGCTGCATCTTGATAGGAAAGCTGAAAGGGCTGTTCGCGCAAGATATAGCGGTCTATTTCTAAACGCCAAGGTGGGGGCAAATTCTCTAAGAAACGTTCAATTTCGCCCCGCAACGGTAATGATAGTTCGCTGCGTTCGAGAAGTAAGTTTGCAATGATTTGGGCTTGTTCAATTTGCCCGATATCTGTCAAAGCATTGATACATCTATGTAATGCCCTGATGCGTGGTTCTTTCCAATCGTTATTGTTACCAATGAGTAACTTACGTTGAGCGATCGCTTTAATTAACTTGGAGATGTTAGGCTGCTCCTCTCCCCACATCATACCGAATTCACGAGCGATCGCTTCTAGCTCGGCTTTATCCTGTTCTGATATCGACAGCGTAATAGATTGACCTTTTCGACTCATATTTTATACGGACACTTTTATACGGATATATCTTGGCAACTTCTATTTTGCATGGCATTATAGGGAATAACAACGAGTTACGGACAGTTTTTAAGTAAAGTGAAAAACTCGCACCAATGGTGCGAGAAATAGCCTGGAGATGTTTTATACCCATCTAAAAAACTGCAACCAATGGTTGCAAAAATTTTTGGGTAGTATTTAGCACATATATACAACTGCCACCAATGGTGGCAGAAATCGGATTAGATTTACTAAATCTGTCATTCTTTTTGCATAAAAATTCCGAGAAACCAAGCATTTAACATAGGAATTTCAAGGATATGTCTGGAAATTACACTATTAGTCTCAAACCTGTTTATTCTAAAACCGTCCCTACACCTGATGACGTGAAATTACCTAATAATTGGTCACTCTCTTGGCATCAAGTGGAAACTCTGAAGGCATTACGCAATCCAAGTATTGAGGTAATTTTCAACACTGCAATGACTGGAGATGGTAAAAGCTTGGCTGCTTATTTGCAGGCTATGACAAGTAGCACACCGACTTTAGCAATGTATCCAACAAACGAGTTAGCAAGAGATCAAGAAAAACAGGTTCAAGGATACAAAGATATTTTTAAACCTCAGAAAGATCCGCAAATAAGACGATTAACAGCAGCTATTTTGGAGAAAGATATAGCAATTGGTAAGCTGTCTTCTAAACGAGATGGGATAGAAGACTTTTCTACTAACTATGAAATTCTGCTGACCAACCCTGATATTTTTCATTACATCCATAATTTTTACTACTTGAGAGAAAAAATAGATAACCCTGACAGGTTATTCAGACGTATAGACGAGAATTATAAATTATTTATATATGATGAATTTCATGTTTTTTCATCTCCACAAATAGCTAGTGTAATTAATACAATACTTTTAATGAGACACACTGGGAGTCCAAACAAGAAATTTCTTTTTCTTTCTGCAACACCTAATGAATTACTCAAGAGTTATTTTCAAAAAGCTGGAATAGAACCGAAGATTATCGATCCGGTTGATGTTGGAGCTTACAAATTTTCATCAGATGATTCAACCGATGAGTGGCGGCAGATTAGTCAACCTATTAACTTATGCTTTGCTCAAGGAATAGAGGCTAATCTTAGTTCTAGCTACAAATGGATAGAAGAAAATTCTGAAGCGGTGATTTTAAAGTTTTTTCAAGACTATCCTAACAGCAAAGGTGCAATTATTTTAAATTCCATCGCAGCAGTTAAAAAGCTCATAGACAAGTTAAAACCTATTTTTGAACCGCGATGGAAGGTTAGAGAAAATACTGGCTTAACAGGAGAAACCGAAAAATCTCAATCAGTTGCCGAAGCAGATTTACTTTTGGGTACGTCTACAATTGATGTTGGTGTAGACTTTCGGATTAATTTTCTAGTTTTTGAAGCTGCTGATGCGGGAAATTTTATTCAACGATTTGGTAGACTTGGCAGACATAAAGGTTTTGAAACTTATCAAGCTTACGCTTTAATACCTAACTTTCTTGTTGCAAGGCTATTTACAGATAAATCTCATCCTTTACAAGATGGTGAAAATTACGATCGCGTTAATTTTAACAATGCCATTAATGAATTTTGGACATTTAAAAATCAGTTTGAGCGATATCCTCAGCGATGGGGTGGGATTCAATCAGCTTATATCTATTCAAAGCTGCAAGGAAACTATCACATGAAAGAGAAATATCCAGAGGTAGCTAAGAAATTTGGTACTAGTGTTCAAAATGCTTTGGGAATTAGCATTAAACAGATGAATGCACAGTTTTATCGCTGTCAGAGTGAAGGAAAAACAAAAATTATTGATGAGGCTAGGAGTTTTCGGGGAAGTAGCCAGTTAGATTGTGCAATTTATGACTTAACTAATCCAGATGAGCCAGAAGCAGAAAGATTTAAAATGTATAATCTTCCTGGCATTCTCAATAACTTTATTTTTGAGTTATGGGATAAAAATAGCTTTATGGAAAAAGCCGAAAAAGCTGGAGTAATTACTACTCGTTTTGATAAAGCTTTATGTTATTTAAAGTTCAAAGGCTATCGGGATGTGCGGGAAGATTGGCACTTCTATTATCCAGGAAATCTGAGAGAACTAGCTAAATCTGGTAAGGTGCAAGTTTTACCAGATAAACAACACGAACTACAAGGTTTAGAAATTTCCCAACGACACGGCTACGGTATCAACCAAATTAGTGATGCAGTGAGTAGACGTAAACTAGTGTGCTTCATTTCAGACCGCGATCGCAACTTTTTACGCGCCACTCTCGGATTACCTATGCACTTTCAAGCTTACCCTATCACAAATGAACCAGAGGATAAAAGTCCCCCCTACACCATTACTTTTGGACAAGATGCGCTGTTATTAGAAACCTTAACTTGGCATTGGAAGCCAAAAGACGATGAAGGATGGATATGTTAGAACTTGCTGTAAACGCTCACAGTTGGTTGGGAGTACATCGAAGTTAGGAAAAACGACGAATGGGTTAGTTTAGATAAATTACGCGAAATCTGGAGAAGTACCAATGACTAAAGATAATCTGCTTTCTCGAATTTCTATCGAACCAAATATTTGTTTCGGTAAACCGTGCATTCGCGGACATCGTATTTGGGTTTCTCTAATTCTTGACCTTCTAGCCGCAGGAGAAACAATAGAAACAATTTTAGAAGAATATGCAGGTTTAGAAAAAGAAGACATTCTTGCCTGTATCGCTTACGGTGCTGAGATGACAAGGGATTGTTTTGTTGAGATTCCTCTAGGAACTCACAAGGAAACAAAAAAGTGAATATCAAACTAGATGAAAATCTTGGTAGCTTGCGGGTGGCTACATGGTTGCGTTTAGCAGGACATGATGTTGCAACAGTTAGAGAACAAGGTCTTACTTCTACTCCAGATGAAGAATTAATTGATATTTGTCACAGTGAAGGCAGGATATTAGTTACTTCAGACAGAGGATTTGAAAATCGTCTGAAATATAATCCATCAGACTATTCAGGAATAGTAGTACTACGTTTACCTGCTCGTTCTAAATTTGCTGATTGGCGTGAAGCTATTGAGACATTAATTACTGGTTTAGAAGCCGCAGATGTGACGGGTAAGTTGTGGATAATTCGTAACGGAAATATTCAAGAATATCAACCAATTGAGCCAGAGGATAAAAATTAATGAGCGAATATGATGATGACTTACCGGAAGAAGTACCAGATTTTGACACGACAGAATATGAGGATGATGAATCACCTATAAAACGCGAATTTCTCACGATTAAGTTATTCAAAGAAGCTGTAAAAAAGGCAAAAGGAAATGAAGGCGATCGCATCCTAGAAAAGTTTGCCGATTATGTGTTACCTAATTTAATTCGACAGCTAGCAGGTGCAACTGCTAAGGGTGGTAAATTCTTTGAAGTAACTGTAGAAATTATAAATGCAAAACGCGCAGCAGCAGGTAAAAAACCACTTCGTAGAGACAATGCTGGCGACCAATCTATACTTGCTCACTTACTTAATGGTCTATTTCCCAGTTATAGAATTTTGAGGAAGTTACAAGCAGAAGGAATAGGCACAAATCCAGTTAAGCGTAACTGTGAAGATTTGCAATCCTCTGTATTTATTGCTTCCTACTTGTTGCATGACTATGAAAAATTCCCTGACTATCGAGATTGGTTAGAAGAAAATTTTATCATTCGCAATTGGGAAGAAGAACCACCAAAAAAAGAAGATGCTCCGAACTTAGGACGTGGTTACATTACCAAAAAGATTTTAGATTTTGGCTTATACCACTTACTAAGCGAACAATGGGAAGAACTTATCGATGACATCATTGAGATTAGCAGCAATTCAGGAGTTAAAAATGATTCGGATTTAGGTTTGATTACTCGTGGCTTAAAACCTTTAGATGATGAAAGACTAGATAGCAGAATTAGACAGGTTTTGATTGACTTAGTTTCACTATCTGATTTATTTGCTTCAGTCATTAAACATCCGAGAGATATAGAAAATGGGCGTTTACCTACATTGCTTGCAAGATTAAGTAATCATCAATTACAATTTACCTATCATTCTCTTTCAGAAAATCGCGGTGTTCTTACAAATATTTTCAATAATGCTTTAATTGCAGCACATCCTGAAGAGTTTTTTACACCATTACTCTATCTACCTGATGGCGTTGTCTATTTAGCTACTGTTGATGCTCCTCCGATTACAACTGATGGAATTCCTGAACAAGTTATTGCCAAAATAAAGTACTTATGTGCAGAAAAACTGAAGGAAAGACAGACAGGTTTTAATCGTGGTGGTAAGGGATTAAAATTTGCAGATTATTACTGGTTATTTTTTGATGTAGTTGAATTAATGGAAGTTAGCATTAATGCTGCTTCTCGACTACTTCCAGACTCCAAACCTGCTTCTGCTGATAAGCGAGGCGAAAGCTTGCTAAATTATCAAGCGCAAGGCGAACTATCAGCACACTTAAATTTACAAATTGCTAATGAAATCCGCATCGATCGCTTGGCAGAATTTGGTGATGTTTTGTGTAGAGGAATTTGGGGTAGTTGGTGCGAAAAAGTTAATGATTGGCAGAAACAACTAGCAAAAAATCAGAGAAAAAGTATTCCTGATTTAGATTTAACACAAAAGCTAGCTGAATATTTGGAATTATCAGCAGAAATTCCAGCCGTCAGAGAAATTCAATCTTTGAAAAAAACAGGTGGGGTACCTCTTGATTGGTATTATCTAGCAGCGCAATACTTTCGCAATAATTCAGGATTAAGCTTTGCTCAAATTCTGGAAGTTATGAAAGGGATGGTGAATCATGCTGCTGCTTTGATTAGACCAATTTTAGCAGATTTTCAGGATATGCCCGATGGTTGGGATGACTTAAAAACTTATGTCAATAAAGTTATTTCTTTACCAACAGGCGCAGTTATAGAACCAAACCCAGACTCATTTTTAGTTGAACTTAAACGCTATAATGCCGCCAAAATTACGGGTAGAGGACGAGAAAATGTTTGTGCAATTTCTAGTTCTTCATATACTGTGACTGAACAGATGGAATCAGCGACCTTATTTGCTCCTCAAGTCTACAGTAACCGTCAGATTTTATTTAATGCTCAAGCTGCTAAACGGCAAATTTGCTCAATTTGGTCAATTGAAATTATGTTGAGACAAATTTTGATGAACCAAACAAATGCCGTAGGAGCAGATTTTGAAGGACGTAAATATCGCTATCTCTACCTTTACCCAACTTACTTTTTTACCCCAGAAACCAATAAATTTTTGCAAAAGGCTTATGAGCAATTTTCCCGAACTCGGTTTGATGCCGAAATGCGTAAGCATTTTATCGCAGAAAATCAAGTTGCAAAGTTTCAAATTGAGGATTACCAAAAAGTTGATTCTCTCTTGATTAAAGAGAATCTAAAGCCAGAAGATGACCGTACTTTCAAAATTAGCTTTCCAGAACATGAAACTCTGACATTTTTCTTTTTAGGCTTACCGCCTGGAAGAGACGCTACAGATACAGAATCTTGGGTAACACCAGCTTGGTTAGCATTAGCGTTACCGCTTATTCTAGATGTGAAAGTCGTTGCCTCAGAATCACCTGTACCACCTTTTATTAGTGGCGCTGACTTTGAACAAACAGTTTTAATTGATGGAGAACATCAAGCGATTCGTTCTTTGATTCAAAAAGATAACTATCGTTTAGATAGCATTTTGCCTCGAACTTCAAAACAGCGTGAATTTTCTCCCCTCAATGCTCTCACTGCTGCTTACTCTATTCACTTGGAAGTTAACCGTAAAAAGGATGGCGATCCAGATTGGGGAAAATTAGCAGATTTGGTACGGGATTTAGAAACCAGTCCTCTATATGTCTTCCATTACCTTAATAAATGGTTACGGAAGCAAGACAAAATTGATTCTGTGTCTATTGCTAAAGTTCGCCTATACTTGGATTTTTACCACTACTTTGAACCAGAAGGAAAAGCTGTGAATCAATTACGTGAATTAACATCACTCTATCGTCAATTTTATCGCGCACAAACTAAAGGTAAACCACCAAAAGCAAATGCTATCCTTAAACCTATTGATGAGGCTGCTGATGTAATTTTGAAAATTGATAAAGCTGTAGCTAGTGACGCTGAATCATTAACAGATGCAGTAGCTGCGCGTTTATCAAAATTAATGAATAAGGTTGAACGCGGTGCTGCGGAAGGGAGACGTACTTTTATTTTGGTAGATGGTAAGTGGAAACGTGCTTTAAATGATGCAGAAGAACGTCAAGCCGTATATGACTTTGCTAAGTATTTTGTGAAAGACATTTTTGAGGAAAGTTTTAAAGGCGATCGCGCCCGTTTAGCAGGTACTCAACTCAATTTAATTAGAGATACCTGTGAATATCTTTATCGCCTAGCCGATGATGAAGAACGTAAAGCACGTCCCCAAGATGAACCTGATGATATTCCTGAATTAGAACTTGAAGCATCAGTCTAATTTATTCTTTTTTTCCAACTAACTAAATTCGGAGTAATCAAACCATGAAATTTCTGAAAACACTCGATTCTAAGTTTTTCCATGACATAATCCCTGCTAAACCAATGGGGAAATATGTTCATTTCATCACTATTCGCGTTACAGAATCTTATCCTTTATTCCAGACAGATGGTGAACTCAATAAAGCAAGAGTACGTGCTGGAATTGAAAACAAAGAACCTATTAGTCGCTTGGCAATGTTTAAGCGCAAGCAGTCTACACCAGAACGTTTAACAGGTAGAGAATTACTACGTAACTACAAAATTGGTGACTGGGAAAAATGCGACTACAACGTAGATTTTAGTAAAACTACTCCTGATTGTATTCTCTATGGTTTTGCTATTGGTGATTCTGGTTCTGAAAAGTCGAAAGTAGTTGTAGATACAGCTTATTCCATCACACCATTTGATGATTCTCACCTTAACTTTACCCTTAATGCACCTTTTGAAAATGGGACTATGAGCCGTCAAGGAGAAGTAACCAGCCGTATTAATAGTCAAGACCATATCTTACCTCAAGTCTTTTTCCCCAGCATTGTCACGCTGAAAGATGCCACTGAAGCTGGATTTCTCTACGTTTTCAATAATATTCTCAGGACACGCCATTATGGAGCGCAGACTACCCGCACTGGTAGAGTGCGTAATGAGTTAGTTGGAATCATTTTCGCTGATGGTGAGATTGTTAGTAATCTTCTCTGGACTCAAAAGATATATGACGTAATGAGCAACGCAACTCCAAAGCAAATTAATCCTCCCGATCCGCTCAATGAAGATGAGGTTTTAGAGGCTGCTACACAAGCAATTACTGCTCTAATGTCTCAAGAGTGTATTTCTCATACTGATTTTGTTGGTGCATCCTTCACACAAGTTTTGAGTGAAGTCAAGTCTATCACCAGTGATGAAACTCGATTGCAAGAAATGTTGAGTCAAGCAAATGCTGAATCATCTATTTATGCTCAAACATGGGTTCTTAAATCAGGTAAAAAAGATCCTAAGAAAGATACCAAGAATAATAAGAAAGCTACTGCTGTATCGGAGTAATTTAAGATGGTGTCAATTTACCGATGTCAAATAGAACTTCATGACAGCCTATATTTTGCCACTCGCGAAATCGGTAGATTGTATGAAACAGAAGCAATAATTCATAATTACGCTCTCTGTTATGCACTGGGTTTAGTTGATAGCAAAATCTATTCCACTATCGTTGCTGAAGAACATTCTTATTGCTACTTTTGTCCAGAACAAGTGCCAAAATATGAGGAGCATTTAACGCCACTCAATCAACAGGGAATTTACGTAACTCCGGCGCGATCGCTCAATCATTCTTCTATCCTCAACACCTGGAAGTATGCTAACAACAACTACCACGTTGAAATGGAGAAAACACAGAAAAATATCCCTAGTTTTGGGAGAGCAAAGGAAATAGCAGCAGAAAGTAAATTTGAGTTTTTTGTCATCTCCCAAAAAGAACTCAAACTACCAAAGTGGATTCGCTTGGGTAAATGGATGAGCAAGGCTGAAGTGACGGTTGAACCATTACCGAAACATAAAATTTCTGAAGGTATATTCACTTGTACACATCCATTAAATCCGTTAGATGTGATGTTCACTAATCAAGTGATTAGCTATGATGTTGTGAATATGCCTCCAGTTAGCTTAATTCAGAATGTCCAAATTCGAGGACAACACTATCAATTTGATGGTATTCAAAGCTTAAAAATTCCAGTTCGCATGGAATATCGTTTTCGGAGTTAACTAACTTCCAAACCCTTTCCCATGTTTTTTAGTTTTTCGAGGTTCCATTGTCATTAACTCTGCTTTAAAACCTCTGGAGTCTTGCAACATTAGCTTACGAATTCGCTGACGTTGGTAAGCCTGCACTTCAGCAGCTAGGGGATGATTAGGATCAATTTTGAGGTGAGTAATAGAAGAAACATATTTTTCTTTACTTCCGGGATTATTTGGCTCTTTTAGTCCGCACATAATCCCACCTTCATCTCCTGAATAGCCAACGAAATCAATTTCAAATTCTCTGTCTGGATCAGCGTTTTCTCCGTTTTGCTTTAATGTCTTCAAAAACTCCTTTCCAGCCCGTGTTTTAATTGGTAAGCTCTCTTTTAATTTTTCAGTAAGTGCCTTTGCTGCATTGTAATCATCAATTCTCATCGCTCTAGCTCTTTATTTCAGTTTAAAAGGATTTTACTATAGTCTTTAACCTTTTCCCCAGTCACAAATTACGCTATAATCTTTAACCTTGTTAGTTCTGTAAGCTCCCCACATCCATCGTGAAACACTATCAACAACAATCCAACGCCTTCCCCAGCGATTACCTAAACAACTTGTGGGGAGAAATCCAAGCTTGTCCTTACTTTGCTATCAACAACCTCAACCGCGATTTTGTCGCCACCAAAGGATTTTCTGTCGTATTTCAGCGTTCTGGATTATCAAAAGTAGAACAGCAGTTTCCCTACTTCAAGCCTTACCTTGATTTGGCTCTCCAGCCGAATTGTAATGCTTTTTACCTCAATCCTTTACAGCTAAAAGAAGGCTCCCGCGTCGATCCGCATATCGATCGCTCCTTACGTTCCTACAGCAAAACCATTGAACCCCCTGCGGTTGTCAGCGTCCTTTATGTGCGAGTACCAGCAGATATGGAAGGGGGAGAACTGGTATTGCGATCGCACAAACGCCAACTTGGGCAAATTAAGCCCCAAATCAATACTTTACTTTACTTTCAAGGTGATTTAACCCACTCAGTTAACGCTGTCAAAACCCCAGGAAATCGCCTCAGTCTCGTTTGTGAACAGTATAGTTTGAGTGATGCTGAACTCCAGGAAATCCCTGAGTTCACTGTAGAGTCAAGAAGCACTCAGTCTACAACCAAAAAGAGAAAGTATGCCTCATAGTTTAGTGTTGAATTTGCTACCACAATCGCCTATTCCACCACAATATCTCACCGGTAGACATCTCCACGCCCTATTTTTAACCCTCGTTAGTTCAGTAGATACCACATTAGGCGATCGCTTGCATGATTCCACCGCAGATAAAGCCTTCACTCTTTCTCCCCTCCAAAGTAACTCCCCCCTTTTGAAAGGAGTTAAGGGTGGATCTAAATTGCAATACTCACATCAACAATCTATTCCTGCCGAGACACCTTGTTGGTGGCGCATCTCTTTATTAGATGACACTTTATTTAACAAACTTACCCAACTTTGGCTAAATCTTAATCCCAATCGCCCTTGGCATCTTGGCCCGGCTGACTTGTATATTACCAGCATTCAAGGCACACCCCAATCTATTCAACCTTGGGCAAATGCCAGTACTTATGCTCAATTATACGAAGAAGCTAGCGATGCCTACGGCGGCAAGCTACGCAATTCTTCCATTAACCTTTCCTTCTCCACGCCTACCGCCTTTCGTCAAGGACAGTATGATACTACCCTTCCTACCAGAGAATCTGTTTTCAATTCCCTACTTTCCCGGTGGAATAAATACAGTGGCATAGAATTTAATCAGATTGCGATCGAGTCAATATTTCCTTCTTTTGTCAACATTCATACCGAAATATTAGCTGACTCCCGGAGCAAATTTATTGGCATTATTGGCGAAGTTAACTATAATATTTTGGGAGAAATTGAACCGATCCAAATTAAGCAAATTAACGCTTTAGCTGACTTTGCTTTATATGCAGGAATTGGTCGCAAAACAACAATGGGTATGGGTATGGTGAGACGGCAGCATTATCCCTAAGTTTAACCAAAATATAAATTTCTACCTTTTTTATGAATCAAACCGAATATGTTTCCATTGCGGCATTGAACCAATATGCCTATTGTCCGCATCGCTGTTGGCGGATGTTTTGTGCAGGCGAGTTTACCGATAATCAATACACAATCGAAGGTACAACTTTACACGATCGCGTCCACACTACAGGTGAAGGACAGCGAGGAGAAACTTGGCAGATTCGGGCAATTTGGCTGAAGTCGGAGCAATACAAACTCATCGGAAAATCTGATTTGATTGAAGAAGAATCAGGTCAATTTTATCCAGTGGAATATAAGCGGGGACGTAAAGGCGAATGGGATAACGATGAGTTGCAAGTTTGTGCCCAAGCCTTATGTTTGGAAGAAATGACAGGACAAGCAGTTAACACTGGATATATCTATTATGCCCACTCCCATCAACGGCAATTAGTAGAGATTAATCAAGAGTTACGGCAAAGTGCGATCGCGACTATTGAATCTGTCACAAATATCCTAGAAACAGGAATGATGCCAAAACCAGTCTACAGCAAACGCTGCCAAGGATGCAGTCTTTATTCGCAATGTTTACCCAAAGCAACTGATAAAGTCAAAACTTATCAAGAAGCCAATTAAATCATACCCTAACGAATTCTATAGCCTTTCCTAATCATAGCCCCCTCCTCGCTTGCGGGGAGGGGGTTGGGGGTGGGGTTCTTATACCTCACTCAACCGAGAACGCCTATATTCACTTCAGCACCAATTATTACTAGGAATCATCAAACATGGGAACAGTTTACGTAATAGAAGCCGATTCTTTTATCGGCAAAGTTGACGAACGTCTCACCGTCAAAGCGGAACAAAAAATCATCTTGGATATCCCTTTAATTAAGATAGAAGGAATTGTAGTAATAGGTAGGGCTACCGTTTCCCCCTCAGCTGTCAGTGAACTTTTAGAACGTCACATTTGTCTAACATTTCTCACTCAAAACGGACGATATTTAGGGCGTTTAGAACCAGAAGTTACCAAAAATATCTTTGTTCGTAAAGCCCAATGGCAAGCTATAGGAGAATCACAACCAGCAATACATTTAGTCAGAGGATTTGTGCGGGGTAAATTGAAAAATTACCGCCATAGCTTACTTCGCACTCAGCGAGAACATCCTGATACTGACTTGAATAATAACATCACTCGATTGGAAAACGCGATCGCACCAATCGAAAAAACTAGCAGTATTGATTCCCTCAGAGGTTTAGAAGGTGCCGGTAGCGCAGCCTATTTTGGTTGCTTTCAACAGCTAATCAAAACCTCGGAATTTCGATTTGAAGCCAGACGTCGCCGCCCACCAACTGACCCAGTTAACGCCCTACTGAGTTTTGGGTATTCATTGCTACGTCATGACGTGCAAAGTGCTTTAAATATTGTCGGCTTCGACCCCTATCTAGGATACTTACACGTCGAGCGTTATGGTAGACCTTCCCTAGCCTTGGACTTAATGGAAGAATTTCGTCCCTTAATAGTCGATGCTGTAGTGTTGTCACTTATTAACAAGCGATCGCTAACCCTAAGTGATTTTACCACCGAACCGCTCAGTGGCGCTGTGTCTTTAACCAAAGAAGGACTACATACATTTCTTCGCGCCTATCAACAAAAGAAACAATCGAATTTCAAACATCCAGTCATGGGAAACAAATGCACCTACCAAGAAGCTTTTGAAATTCAGGCGAGGTTGTTAAGTAAGTACCTCATGAACGAAATCGATAAATATCCCCCCTTAGTTCTCAAATAACTCCCTACTCTCCCATGTATATTGTTGTCAGCTACGACATTCCAGAAGATAAGCGTCGGACTAAAATCCATTCGGTTCTTAAGTCTTACGGACAATGGATGCAACTGAGTGTGTTTGAGTGCGATATCACTCCCACTCAGTATGCTAAACTGCGATCGCGTTTAGCTAAATTGATTAAACCCGATACCGATAGCGTTCGCTTTTATTTTCTCTGTGGCTGTTGTCAGCGAAAAGTCGAACGTATTGGCGGAGAACAGCCACGGGACGAAACAATTTTCTTTGCTGAGTCCCCTTCTAGCTAGTTTCCTACATCTCAAATGCGCGGAAGGGTAGGTGTACAAATTCCACAGATGCAAAAAAGTGCTTCTATCCCAACTCCAGCAAGGCTTTCAACCCATTAGTCGCCTAATCCTCATCCGCGCAATCTCTGAAATGCTTATCAAAAAAGGATTTTAGACTTTAAACTTTCCTGAGACTCTTCCCAAACAAATTCTCTAATGCTATGATTGCTCTTGAATCGCGCAACCGCACCTTGAAAACTAAATATAGCTTGACTTTCAGGCTCCCGCCATTGCAATTCATCAAAATCCCTATTAGGGATTGAAACCTATTTGCCTTGGATTGGGCAGCATCGGTTGTAGTATTGCAATTCATCAAAATCCCTATTAGGGATTGAAACATCCATAAAAATCAATCTGGTCAGAAGCCGACCTAGCAAGATTGCAATTCATCAAAATCCCTATTAGGGATTGAAACTGAAAATTACGATATCTACGATCGCACCCGCCTCACATTGCAATTCATCAAAATCCCTATTAGGGATTGAAACTCATAATTCCGCTCAACTACGTATATACGTACAAAATTGCAATTCATCAAAATCCCTATTAGGGATTGAAACGCGTCTAGGCAACGATTCAGATAATTTGCAACATTGCAATTCATCAAAATCCCTATTAGGGATTGAAACGTACACCAAGGCTTTGGAGAAAGTTATCCAAAATTGCAATTCATCAAAATCCCTATTAGGGATTGAAACACCTATAGCTACACCGGGAGAAACACCTGTGGCAAATTGCAATTCATCAAAATCCCTATTAGGGATTGAAACTTGAATCAAATGAAGGCTGCTATCGGCATCGCGCAAACATTGCAATTCATCAAAATCCCTATTAGGGATTGAAACGAGCGATCGCTTTTCATTGGGCATTGGGGATTGGGATTGCAATTCATCAAAATCCCTATTAGGGATTGAAACGGCTTTATCTGTAACATTGTTATTAAAGTTAGTAATTGCAATTCATCAAAATCCCTATTAGGGATTGAAACGAATGATGCCACATTCTTTAGCCAGCCTGGGTAAATTGCAATTCATCAAAATCCCTATTAGGGATTGAAACACCAGCGATAGGGCGCTGATGTGAGCTTCTACCTTGCAATTGCAATTCATCAAAATCCCTATTAGGGATTGAAACATGCGATCGGGGCGACTGGTGACTGGAGACTAATAAATTGCAATTCATCAAAATCCCTATTAGGGATTGAAACCGGTAATTCCTGATGCATCCTCTAGCTGTTGCCAATTGCAATTCATCAAAATCCCTATTAGGGATTGAAACCGCCGCTACATTGACCAAGCCAAAGCGACGAATGAATTGCAATTCATCAAAATCCCTATTAGGGATTGAAACATATTCAGCCTGACGACTATCTCACGACTTTCATTCTGGAATTGCAATTCATCAAAATCCCTATTAGGGATTGAAACGGGAGTAAAACGACGAACAGTCTTCAACTGCAATCATTGCAATTCATCAAAATCCCTATTAGGGATTGAAACACCCTTAGCCCCTTGTTCGCCGGGTGTCCCTTGCATTGCAATTCATCAAAATCCCTATTAGGGATTGAAACGGAAACGATGGATATGGTAGCGATTCAGGGTAAGTATTGCAATTCATCAAAATCCCTATTAGGGATTGAAACAGTTGAAAGTCCCGATGCCACAACTTATCAAGCAATTGCAATTCATCAAAATCCCTATTAGGGATTGAAACAATAAAGTTCTCAGGAAATTCTGATTCATCTCCTATTGCAATTCATCAAAATCCCTATTAGGGATTGAAACTACTTGTTCCACACCCTCAGCGATCGCATCTTGCATTGCAATTCATCAAAATCCCTATTAGGGATTGAAACTAATGAAATCATAATCACCCCTAGCGTTTACTTTAGAATTGCAATTCATCAAAATCCCTATTAGGGATTGAAACCGTCCATTTGTTGGCATCGTCAATATTAAAAAATATTGCAATTCATCAAAATCCCTATTAGGGATTGAAACTTCTGGTAAGGCTTTAAGTGCTAAAGTTGAGCTTGATTGCAATTCATCAAAATCCCTATTAGGGATTGAAACATCAAGTCAGGGGCAGCAAGACAATACAACCCTAATTGCAATTCATCAAAATCCCTATTAGGGATTGAAACTCGACTGAAGCATATTATGCAGGCATTAAAACTGATTGCAATTCATCAAAATCCCTATTAGGGATTGAAACAGCCCAGTTGAGTCTATCGAGTTTATGCGGGGCGAATTGCAATTCATCAAAATCCCTATTAGGGATTGAAACAAACAAATCAGACATCTCAACACACGCATCATAGATTGCAATTCATCAAAATCCCTATTAGGGATTGAAACGAGTTTGATTTGTAGTCCAAGAGTGACCGCAGCGATATTGCAATTCATTAAAAAGCCTTGCTGAAAAACTTCTACATCATATTATCTCCTGCAAAAATTGGGGAAAGGGTGGGCTTATTGCCCACCCTAGACCATTATTTATTTATCACTACTTTATACAGGTGCTTCAGTAGCAGTCTTGCCAACCAGCATTGCGGTATTTTCATCGCTTTCGAGAATACCGAATTCAATCAACAACTCTTCTAACTCTTCCATCTCAATAGGTGTGGGGATAGTGAGGTTTTTGTTGTCGATAATTTTGGTAGCTAATGTCCGATATTCATTAGCTTGGTTGCTGTCAGGTGCATACTCGTTAACAGTCATCCGGCGCAATTCTGCGTGTTGAACGATGTTGTCACGGGGTACGTAGTGAATCATTTGGGTGTTCAACCGTTTTGCCAGGGTTTCGATCAAGTCGATTTCCCGGTCAGTATTACGGCTATTACAAATCAGACCACCCAAACGCACGCCACCTGTGTGAGCATACTTAAGAACACCACGAGCAATGTTGTTAGCAGCGTACATTGCCATCATTTCACCCGATGTGACGATGTAGATTTCTTGTGCTTTACCTTCACGAATAGGCATAGCAAAACCACCGCACACAACGTCACCTAATACGTCGTAAGATACAAAGTCTAGGTTTTGGTAAGCACCGTTTTCTTCCAAGAAGTTGATGGCGGTGATGATACCACGACCTGCACAACCTACACCGGGTTCTGGACCACCAGATTCTACGCAAAGAACGTCACGGAAACCCTTGAGCATCACTTCATGGAGTTCTATATCTTCTACTGCGCCACGTTCAGCAGCGAGGTGAAGAACGGTTGTTTGAGCCTTGCTATGTAGCATCAAACGGGTAGAGTCAGCTTTGGGGTCGCAACCGACAATAAGAATGCGTTTACCTATTTCAGCCATTGCTGCTAGGGTGTTTTGAGAGGTGGTAGATTTACCAATACCGCCTTTACCATAGAAAGCTATTTGTCTAATCTTTTCGTCAGTCATGGTTGTGTTTTCCTAAAATGATTTAGTTGATGGGTTGGAAGCTTGATGTGAGATTCACCCTTGGTGCTGTAGGGAAGTAGAGCCTGTTGGCGTAGACGTGTAGCAACTTGTCGCTAGACATCGCATCCTGACAAAAACAGTTAAAATCAGAACATATTTACCCACAAAGCGATTGCTTAAGGGATAGAGAAACCTCTACCTCCTAATAACGAAGCCTTTAAAACTTTGACTTCAGCATTGTCAGTTGTTGTAACAGAATCCCAAATAGTTGCTCAAGCCTCAAGAGTGGTTACGCAGGAGTTCAAATGAACGCAGATTTGTTCCCTGAACCACACAACCAACCACATTGCAATCCACTCTAAATGGTCGCTACAACTTCTTTAATTTTGCTGATGTCAAGTCTTCAAGAGCTTCAATAGCGCTTCTCGTTTCGTGATTGATGTAGCAGGATAAATTCCAGCCTAAAAGTAGCAGTTACAGGTGCAGTACTATAAAGCCTGCACAGGCAACCCCTAACACTCTGGCTTAGATAATATCTTGGTGACTTTTGACAGTATGGTTAAATTCCTAAAAATTGTGGAACGACACCATTTTGCTTTAAGTTTTCGTTCCAAAAGTCAGCAACTGCTTCAACTTAGTTCGCAGTTAAAAATGTTTGTCTCCGCAAGATTAAGTTCGTAAATATTCTGTATTTCTATGGATTTGTCAGGCTGTACTAAGAGTCTTTCTTCCCAGACTCCAAGAGTAATTGCCTTTAGCGGGTAATGCTCTAGCTAGGTTAGCCAACTATTATTGGCTCATACCCAGATAAATTTCGATTGACTTCAAGTTGTTACAAAGGCTACTATTCTACTCAATCTAGTTTTAGATTTTTGTGACAAAAAGATGTAGCGAATTGAAGTGGACTTACCAGAGCAATAAAACCTTCTTGAGTTGCCTCAAACTTGTCTTGAAGTCTTTTTGTGCTTTCACTGTTTTGATTCCTATAAAAACCATAACATACATCTCACTAATTTATTTGCCGAATCTAAAATTATTTATCTACTCGCCAGAAGATTATCCTTAGGATCTTTAATAGTCATAAGTTACGCCCTCACAGATTGCCAGTTAGTCAAATTATTTATCATAGCTAATATGTGCAGTTAGATACTTTTGGGTATTTTCTAAAAGTGCTTAAAAGTAATGTTGTACAACGAAAATAGAATTTATTATTTTTGTATTCAAAAATTTCGTCAGAAAAGTAGATTAAACAACTCACAAAATTTCACTCGGCAATATCAAGTTTGCTTAATTACCTATAATTCAAAACTCCCCCTGCCTCCTACGGTTTTAATGATAAATCTTTCGCCTAACAGATATAACACCGTTTCACTTTAATAATCATATAAATACGTTGGTAGGGGCACACCAATGCTCATGCGTGTCAACTTAAGATAAAATCCTCGTTTCCAGCCAGAGGCTGGAAATGCTCCTCATTGCGGCTCTGCCGCAAGTCAGGGAGGCGGCAGCCCCAAAATAGGCGTTCCCAGTCGGAGACTGGGAACGAGGTAAAAACAAGATATTAAGCTTGTTTTACTCCTAACTCTGCCAAATTTAGATTTCTCCTTCAATCCAAAATTCAAAATTCAAAATCTAAAATTGGATAACTCCTGCCTTATTCAAATAGCTCTTTGCCGCACATGTCGCCCATTAAGGCCTTGCTTAATCCAACTCAGACATTCATATTCAGATTTGAATAATTTTGGAGCCGCAATATTATTCAATAACTCTGGTGGGTAATGGTCATAAAAATATTTGTCTCCTTCTTGGAAGATGATAATCAAATTGTTCTGATAAATGTAGCGAGACTTAAAACTATCCCCCCGATGAACAAACTCGGAATTTTGATCAATATGTTCTTTAGCAATATCAACGATATTACTAACGCTACTTCCATAGATTCCTGCTGGGTTTTCTGCTTTATGAAATTGGCTTCTGTGCCCAATCTCAGATAGCAATTTATACGAATAAATCTCGTAATTATCAGCTTTTCCAAAAACAAATGGAATGATGAGATATCCTTTATATGAGACTGAACTTTCATAAAGAAGACGACTCATCTAAACCTCCTTTGGTGTAACTGCTCTCAAAAAATTCGCTGAAATCACATCCACACTAAAATCAATACTTTTCTGTTAGATATATTCATGCATCACTTCAACCCTCATCACCATTTAACAAATAGGGCTATTACCCTTTTTGTCAAGGAGAAAGGAAGATGAAACTTTAACAGAAAATTATCGCAACACTAATTATCGCTCTTTTTTTAATCACTAAACATTATATATATTGTAAAAGTTAAAAAATTAGAAATTTCATTCTGTGGATCTACTCCTCTTGCCCCTTGCGCCCTGCCTTTCAAGACCATAAACTGAGCTGATTGGGGGGATGCTCAAGGTTATTCCAAGGTAGGGGTGGAACTGGTGTATCCCTCTGTTCTAATAGCTGTTGGAAGTGACGGGCTGTGCTAGGCGATCGCGCTTCTATTGGACAATGGACAAAGAAATAGATTTGCACTCCCGTCTGTAACCATTGCTGAATCTGCCTTACCCACTCTTCCATAAACGGCTGATTGACTGATAAATTTGGATGAGAAATAAACCGAATCAGAGTAAAAGGTGCTGTCACACTCAATTGCAACGGTAATTTGGGTTTACGCCGTTCCGATTGTAACTGGGGGTCATCATCTCCAGTGTAAATGGGGCGCGAGTCTAACAGTACCCGTCCCACACCTAGCTTTTCTAAAAGTGCCGTTAAATTACTAGCATGGGGTTCTCTGAACCAGTCGGGATGCCGAACTTCCAGCGCTAGGGGTGCTTCTGTGCGCGGCCAAGCTTCCAGAAAGTTGGTCAAATCATCAAGCAATGCAGGTGCATAACTGGGTGGTAACTGGGCAAACATCGGGCCAAGACGCTTCCCTAAAGGGCGCATCACCTCCAGAAATTTTAAAGCAGCCGGAATATAAGGTTGTAGCAACCCTTGATGGGTAATATCTCGCGGTAATTTCAGACAAAATTCAAAACCTGCTGGTGTTTCGGCAGCCCAACGGGTTACAGTTTCTTGGTTAGGCACGGCATAAAAGGTGGTGTTACCTTCCACAGTGGTGAAGCGACGACTATAGAGATGGAGAAAATCGGCGGTGCGAGTCCCTTGGGGATAGAGTTCGCCCACCCAACCTTTATATGCCCAAACAGCACAACCGATAAAAAAGTTCACAGTGCCTAAAAATCTTGATGTATCATAATTTAATTTTACAAGCAGGTTGTAGGGATGGATGAAGCAAGGTCAGATTCCCGACTTCAAAATGCTTGATTGCTTTCTCATTTCGGTAGATTCAGCAAGCAAAAAGACATATTGCTTTCTCAAAATGCTTGATTGCTTTCTCATTTCAGTAGATTTAGCAAGCAAAAAGGCATATTGCTTTCTCAAAATGCTTGATTGCTTTCTCATTTCGGTAGATTCAGCAAGCAAAAAGACATATTGCTTTCTCAAAATGCTTGATTGCTTACTCATTTCAGTAGATTCAGCAAGCAAAAAAGCATATTGCTTACTCATTTAAGTAAATCGCGTATTTATTTTGGTGTTTTGGGCAAGCAAACAGGCATATAGCGGTTATCAATTACCCTGAATACAGATTACTCGTAGGGGTACAGCAATGTTTATGCGTGTCAACTTAGAGCCAGGGCGAATGGAATTCACGAAGTTTACGGGCACACAAACAAAGTCCGCCTCCGCGGACTAAGAAAAAATAGAGGGTTTTTGAAACCCACGCAGGTGGGTAAAGCCTCGTGTAGAAGCGGTTTCTAACTGCCGATTTAACTCCGTGTTATAGAGCAACCTGAGTTATTGATAAATTGCACCATCAGGCATAATTGCCCCAGCTAAGTTAGTACCAACTAATTTAACCAGAAGACGCTCACCAGAGCGAATCCGCGCTCCCGTCAAGTCGGCTCCTCGCAAGTCGGCTCCACTGAGATCCGCTCCAATCAAATTAGCCGCGCGTAAATTCGCCTCCCGCAGATCCGCTAAGAGTAGGTTTGCCCGAAATAAATTTGCTTCAGATAAATTCGCACCTCTGAGGTTGACTTTGTGCATAAAAGTATCGCTGAGATTAGCACCACTCAAATTGGCATAACTTAGATTTCTGCCAGATAAGTCTTTATTGCTCAAATTTGCCCGACTGTAGTCTTTGCCACTCAAGTCTGAGTTTTGCTTTGGTGGCTGCTGGGTTGTTTGAGATGGTTTTTCTTGTTGAGGTGACGGTGAGTTATGTGTGGTTTGATGTTTGGTTTTTAGAGAGCGCAACTTTTCACGAGCTTCATTTATGGCTTTCAGCTTGTCTTGTGCTTTCTGCTGTAAACGGAGATTGTCTTTGGGAATGCGATCGGGATGCCAAACAAAGACTAAATCTTTGTAAGCCTGGTTCACTTCCTCAAGTGTTGCCCCAGGCTCTAATTCCAAAATTCTATAGTACCGCTCCAGATCGCTCATACGATATTTTGGTGGACAATCAACTTAATTATCAGTGATGGTGCCATTTATTCGCTGCATCATTTGTTATTGATCATGGGGCATTGGGCATTGGGCATTGGTTTCTCCCTGCCTCCCCTGTCTCCCCTGCCCCTCTGCCCCTCTTCCTCCCTGCTCCCTCATCTCCCCATCTCCCCATTTCTCCATCGAGCGATTGCTCTCAAATATGCTGCAACTGGAATCTGATAGACTTCAATAAAAATCCAAACAATAATTGATAAATGTGATAAGAAAGTTAATATCGTCCAAATATATGGCATCCAGGTAATCGGTTCCTTGAGATTAGCAGGAAAATAGTAAGCTACTATGCCAATTAGAGTAGTGGGAAGAATTACAAAAACTGCTCCTGCTAGTCCATAACCCCAACCTAATTCCACACCTTCCAACTGGCCTTCTGTCCAACTAAACCCATTCCAACGCCAAGTTAAGGGTGGTTGTCTAGAAGGCATCTTGATTTGCTGTAGTTCTAGGTTAACTGTAAAAATCTCGTGGCAAAAGTCACAACCCATAGCTTCCATCAATGGCAGATGATAAATCTTACCTATTCGACAGACTGGGCAGGGGTAAACTCCATGATAGTCGAAAGATTGGGCTAAGATTTTGGAACTGGGCATAATGAAACTGATGATCCTAAAAAGTTGATCTGGTCAATGAAGACTTGGGTAAGAATAATGTCTGGCGATTGTCAATTGTCTGCAATCAGCTTTCGCAAGATGAGGTGACAAGTCAGGAGAATTATATATTTTAACTTCTGAATCCTGGCTCTTTGAACTTCTGAGGGACGCAAGCCACCGCTTAAAGTTCTCTCTCATTACCTTGATTTGGCTGTATTTTATTCATTAAAGAATCGCCATATTCTGAATTTTGAGATTTTTCACCATTGATTTTTGATCATTTACACTACCCATTTGTCATGACACAACAATATTTGTAAACTTATATAACTATGGTGATATCTAATAACAAGCTGCTTTCTTTGTCTACGCAAACAAGCAACTGGTTCTTCACCACACAATCAGAACAGGGCGTGATTTTGAATTTTGCAAAGCGTAACTAGTCTTGACTCCCACATTTTTACTGAGTCTATCGCTTTTTTATGGTTTGTGGGGGTCTTGACACCGCCTACTCTTCCTGTTAGTGTTACGCTACATAGGTATAGTTCTTAAGTTTTCCAGCAAAAGCCCCGCAAATGCTTAACAGAAATTCCTACTTTTATTTTTGGTTTAGGGTGGTTCACCGGGAGTGAATCGAGTTTCCTAATGGAAACCGCCCGGTGAACCGCAGAGCGAACTCTGCGGTTTTTGTTGTTTTAAGGAGAATTTCATCGTCATGACTTATTTAAGTAGCTGGTTTTATGGCTTTTACTTTTGGCCCAGAGTAAGTTCCGGGTAAATAGCGTCATGTCGATCAATCAGAACGCGCCCGGAACTCTTCAAAGGTTTCGGGCTTTTTTGTTGTTACTGGGGACTGGGGACTGGAGACTGGGGACTGGGGACTGGAAAACAACTCTTATCTCAATGCCT
This sequence comes from Nostoc sp., assembly GCF_036917655.1. Taxonomy (GTDB): domain Bacteria; phylum Cyanobacteriota; class Cyanobacteriia; order Cyanobacteriales; family Nostocaceae; genus Nostoc. Next base: position 26,569 of record NZ_JBALCY010000065.1, on the reverse strand, counting down.
AATACCCAATACCCAATGCCCAATGCCCAATACTTAATTTTTAGGATAATCGAACCATGATTAACGCCAAACTTGCCGCACAATCTCATCCGAACCACCAGACAATTGTAAAAATCTCAGAAAAAGTCGCCTTCGGAGGTAAAGAACTGGTAATTATCGGTGGCCCCTGCACAGTTGAAAGCTTAGAACAAATGGAGATAGTTGCCCAAAAGCTATCTACTGCATCCGTGCAGGGGTTGCGTGGCGGTGTCTACAAACCCCGCACATCTCCCTACGCCTTCCAGGGTATGGGGGAGTCAGGATTAGAGATTTTGGCAAGGGTGCGATCGCATTACAATATGCCAGTTGTCACCGAGGTGATGTCAATTTCCCAAATTGAAGTAGTCGCCGCCCACGCTGATATGCTTCAAGTTGGTAGCCGCAATATGCAAAACTTTGACTTGCTCAAAGCTTTGGGACAAGCTGGTAAACCAATACTGCTCAAGCGTGGTTTAGCAGCGACAATTGAAGAATTCGTCATGGCTGCTGAATATATTCTCAGCCACGGGAATCCTGATGTGGTGTTGTGTGAAAGAGGTATCCGCAGCTTCGATGATTACACTCGCAATGTCCTGGATTTAGGGGCAGTGGCAGCACTCAAGCAAATAACTCACTTGCCTGTGATTGTAGATCCTTCCCATGCCGTCGGTAAACGGGAACTAGTAGCACCTATGGCTAGGGCTGCGATCGCTTGCGGTGCAGATGGATTAATTATTGAATGTCACCCAGAACCAGAAAAATCTGTTTCTGATGCCCGTCAAGCCCTCTCTTTAGAAGATATGGTGCATTTAGTTGATAGTTTAAAGCCTGTAGCAACAGCCGTTGGGCGCAGTATATCAGAAGCGATCGGGGCAGGTTGTAAACCCGCCCCGATTTTTTGTGCTGCTTAAATTTCAGTTGAGGGCGTAGTTTACCGCCGTAGGCATCGCTTGAATGTCTCAGTCAAAAGATTTCTTTTGGCTTAAGAACAAACAGCGATCGCCTTCGTAAAATAAAGTTGTTGCTTAGTACACGTCACCGCAAAAAGGGGTCGGAAATAAAAATTGTCATGTCACTGGACACGTTTCATTACAAAAAGCGAATTCCGTACCTGTTTTATGGTGGGCTGTACTTAGAATAAACCTTTATTCTCTCCCTCTGCCTCCCCTTCTCTCCTGCTCACCCTCTCTGAGGAATAAAGCCATGACTCAAGCCTTACGCAAAATAGTTACATTCGATGAATTTGTTGCTCAGTACCCAGACAACCCACAACGACGTTATGAACTGCATGATGGAGTAATTGTTGAGATGGCACAACCAACAGGCGACCATGAAGAGGTCGTTGGGTTTTTAGTCAGAAAACTTATTGTTGAATTAGATCGCTTAAATCTTGCCTATTTCATCCCAAAAACAGTATTCGTCAAACCACTTGAAAACGAATCAGCTTATTCACCAGATATCCTTATACTAAATCAGCCTGATTTAGTAAACGAACTTCTATGGAAAAAAGCATCCACTGTAAGCCTTGCCGCATCTATTCCTTTAATAGTAGAGGTAGTAAGTACCAATTGGCGTGATGATTACCACAAAAAATACGCTGACTATGAACAAATGGGAATTCCTGAATACTGGATTGTGGATTATGCCGCATTGGGCGGTAGGGAATTCATTGGCAAGCCAAAACAACCTACTCTCTTGGTTTGCTGTTTGGAAGAAGGTGAGTATCTAATTAATAAATTTCGAGGTAATGACCGTATCCAATCACCAACTTTCCCAGAGTTGAATTTAACCGCAGAACAAATTTTTTGCGCTGGTGTGGTCAGCTAATACCATTTTGGATTTTGGATTTTAGATTTTGGATTGTCAAAGAAGCAAATTTATACTTAAATTTCAGCAACACTATATAGAGTTTCAATTATGTCTGACGCAATTATTCAATCTGAATTATTGAACCACAAAGCTGATAACGAGCAAAACCTCTGCCAGATTCTGAGTGTACAGGAATTAAGTCTTCTAAACGATCGCTCCAACAGCAAAGGACTGGTTCAACTCGGTTTTCATCTCACTGTTATGGGTTGCAGTGGCTACCTGTGGGCAACGAATTTTGGCAATTGGTCGGTGGCTATACCAGCACTGGTAATCTACGGCTTCAGTCTGGCTTCGATGTTTGCACCGATGCATGAATGCGTTCACAGAACAGCTTTCGCTAACAATCGGTTGAATGATGCTGTAGCTTGGTTTTGCGGCTTGCTCTCATTTTACAACAGCACGTTTTTTCGTCGTTATCATAAGTGGCATCATCGCTACACTCGCGTTCCTGACAAAGATCCGGAACTGACTGATCTCAAACCGAGCAACCTGGGCAAATACTTGTTGATAATTAGTGGTTTGCTGTGGTGGTGGGGTAAAATAGGGGGTCATTTTCAGGTTGCAACTGGTCAATTTGACGATTTTTCATTTGTGCCAGAAGCGGCACGAGCCGAAGTTATTCGCTCTACACGTTGGCAATTAAGTATTTATGCTGGTGCGATCGCTCTCTCAATTGCAGTTGGTCAGCCTTGGTTTTTCCTTTATTGGCTGCTACCGTTGTTTGTCGGTCAGCCAATTCTCCGGTTTATTTTGTTGGCAGAACATACAGGTTGCACTCTTGACGCAAATCTACTCACGAATACACGCACAACGCTTACCCTCTGGCCTGTGCGATTTTTCATGTGGAATATGCCATTTCATGTAGAACACCATTTATATGCATCAATTCCGTTCCATGCCCTACCAAAAGCACATCAGCAATTGAGCAAACACTTTACCCACATTGAACCTGGCTATCTGAAAGTCAACTGGGATATTGTGGCTAAATTGGGGTAATTGGTAGGATGATAATAAGTCTATTTAATTTTTGTTTGCTCTAGACTCGACCTTAATGCAGCTTTATCAGATTATGAATAATGATTAAGAAAAACGAGTATAGACAAACATCATAAAAATGCAAGCTGAAAACTTGATTGGAATTGAAGCAAGATTACAAATTAATTGGGTTTGGCTAAATGCCAGCTTACAGTTTGCTAGTTGGGGACTTTTTTCACTTTTACTCGCTGAGGTCTTGAGAGACAGCTACCATGCTTTGTGTCACCAGGTCAATTGGCTTGCTAAATGGCACAACAAGCACCACATGGCCTATCGCCGCGATTTATCGATAGTTTCCCTGAAAATTTATCAAGAATCCCAGCTCTATCACGACATTTTAGAGTCGAGTCTACTGCTGGTGATATTGGTGGTAATTGCCTTAATTGTCCAGCAAATGGGGTTATGGCTGGGAGTAGTTTATGCTTGCACCTTCTTATATGGCGCGTCCTTGCGGTATTTTCAGGGAAAAATTGATACAGACTACAACCACTTACCCGGCCCTTTAGAGACAATTCCATCCATTTGGTGGGTGAATCGGTCTTACCATTGGCGGCATCATTTTGATGATGTCAACGCTTACTACAGTGGTGTCTTTCCCCTAGTGGATAAAATTCTTGGCACAGGACTGTCTCTCAAGGGGAAAACCATCGCTTTAACCGGAGCATCAGGAGCGTTGGGACAAGCGTTGGCGGCTGAACTTGTAAAGAATAATGCTAAAGTCGTCGCATTAACCACTAATCCAGAAAAATTAGTCGAGCAAGTTGGGGTGAAAGTGGTTCCCTGGCAATTAGGTAATGAAGCCAATCTGAAGGATAGTTTAGAGAAAGTAGATATTTTAATTATCAACCACGGAGTCAATGTCTATACCAGCCGCACAGCAGAGGCTATCAACTCCTCCTATGAGGTGAATACCTTTTCAGCATTACGGTTGATGGATATATTTTTGACAACTGTGACAGGCCCACAAGCAAAAGCAACTAAAGAAATTTGGGTAAACACTTCTGAGGCTGAGGTGTCTCCGGCGTTGAGTCCGCTTTATGAACTCAGCAAGCGATCGCTAGGGGATATTGTTACCCTCAAGCGATTGGACGGGGATTGTGTAATTCGCAAGTTAATTCTTGGCCCGTTTAAGAGTCAACTGAATCCTTATGGAGTCATGTCTGCACAGCAAGTTGCTCGGGCGATCTTATTTTTGGCACGGCGAGACTTCCGAAATATTATTGTGACAATAAATCCTCTTACCTATCTGCTGTTTCCCTTAAAGGAAACTAGTACGTCGCTATACTATCGAGTCTTCAGCCGGACAGCGAAAAGTGAACAGGACTTACGCAAACAATAGCCGAAAAGAAAGATTTTCAGGTAGGGGCAATTCATGAATTGCCCCTGAGCGCATGTAGTTTTGCGTAGGCGTAGCCCGCCCCAGGCATCGCTAAGAGTGAGTGTTGATTATTTAATGTTGAAAAAAGTCTATTCTTATGCACTTTTAAAATGGAAAGGTTATTCTATTCCAGATTTTGAGCGATTATTACCCTAACATAAAACACTGACCGAATAGGAACGAATTGCCGGGTCTACAGTTACAATTGTTAAATCATGTTGTAAAGCTTGACAAATCAACATTCTATCAAAAGGATCACGATGTAATAATGGTAAATTCAAGAGTTGAGCAACACTTTCTTCATCTAGGTTGAGACTACTGATTAGATGCTGCTGACGCTGTTTGGGAAGGTAGATTTCAGATGATTCTGGTAATGGTAATTTACCTAATTGATATTTAACAGTTGCTTCCCAAACTGAAACGCAACTTAAATATACATCGTTATTTAAATTACTAATGCTATTTTGTAAATGAATTGGTAATTTTTGATCACCACTAATAAACCATAAGAAAATATGGGTATCTAATAATAGTTTCATTTCCCCTCAAAACTATTCAAAATCTCTTCAGGTAAGGGATTATCAAAATCATCTGGAACAATGAACTCTCCAGCACATAAGCCATAAGGTCTGATTAGTTGAGAAGTGGGTGAAACTGGTTTAATTTCTGCAATAGGTTTACCTGCTTGCGTGATAATAATACTTTCTCCTGCTGCTACTTGGTGAAGATAGCTAGTTAGGTTCTGCTGGATTTCATCAATTGTTACAGTTAACATGAGATTTGTATGTATAAATATTTCTAGTATATCAAATTGAGAGTTTTAAATTATAGCAATTACTATTCCAGATTGAGCAGCAACTTTTAATAATTCTACTCATGAAATACTGTTAACTAAGGATAAATCATGAATATCCAAATTAAACCTGAATTATAGCTTATCGAAGCCCATAAAAATTAGGCTTAATTAAGTAACTGCAAATTCAGTATACTGTCTGATATCGGCTGGTTGGAAAGCGAGAACAATTTGATTTTTAGAAATACCAGCGTTAACAAGTTCGTTGGCTATCCCATGTTCTGTACCGTCTCTTTGAATCCAGATTTTGTCGTTGATAATGTCAATATGGACTAAGCAACCATGCACCCGTAGATTATTTTCCCAGCCTAGTGTTAGTAGTACGTAATGGTTAGCAGTTTGGTCTATAATTAGTTGTCTTTCTAGTTCTCCGTAAGCGTAGGAGAGTTGGGCGTATTCGTCTAATATTTTTTGAATCATTTGGCGATAATTATCTAAGGTATCCATTTTGCCAAACGCTACGCGAAGATGGATTAAAAACAAGATTTTGAAACCCGCCTGCGCGGGTTTTGTCTGTATTAACGCGAATTCCATTCGCCGGGTGCTACTGAGTTTTATTTTTATAAAGTTCCATAACTTCGTCTAGGACTTCAATAGGGTAGCTATTGACTTGTCCATGACGCTCATCTGGAACTTTTCCAGTTTCATAACTCTTTTGCCGACAAATTTTACCAGCCTTAGTGCCTAAGTTTCTGGCTTCTCTTTCAGAAATTCTAATTTCATTGAGCTTGCAGTAACCACGAACAGTACAGTAATCAGATCCTCCGATGAGAGCATCAAATTTTACTTCTAAAACCTCTGTACGGTTTTTTTGTTCACTTAGATTAGACATTATGGAATGTAATTCTATTCCATATTGCTTATTGATAGCTGTTAGTTGGATGAGATTTTGAGTCAGTAGGTCAATTACTTGTGAAGTCATAATTTAGTCCTTTATTTTTGTTGAGGTTTTAATTTCACAAAAAACTACCGACTCACCCAAGCCCATGATAAAATAGACATAATATATTAAAGACGCGGCTCCGCAGCCTTAGCATTCTAGCTTGGCTTGGGGAGTCGTTTTTTTTGTGAAAAAAAAGGAAAATATTTCCTTCCTTTTCAGAGTATAAACCGATCCCTGATGATTTTTCTACTACGGGGATAAGAACATTTTTTTCAGAGATAGCGTTCCAAACCGGAAATTATAGAAATTTATCTGACCAACTTGGAGATTACAAACCCTAAAAGAGTTATGTGATATCCGGCTAAATAGCTATTATAACTATATCCGAGATAAGGGCGATAGGACGCGAAAATGCTTGTATATAGGGACATGCAGTGCTTTTTTTGTCGTTGATGAATCGAATGTGATATCAGGTTTTAGGCGTTATATCACGTTAATACCATTACTGTTCAAAAATTTTGATTGCGCCTAAGTTATATACCTTAAGATAATTCCCTTAAAACATACATATAAGTAATAACAAGAGCTATAGCATAAGGTGCATGGGTTATTGCATAATAGCAATATCTAGGCGTAGTATTTTGTTATATGGCAACTAAAGATGAGCTTATAGTCGAACAACCGAAATCTTCTCCAATAGCTAACTCTTATCCATCTTCAGTGGCATTTATCCATAATGTATTGGATGAATATGGCTTAGACTCATACGAATTTCGCTTATATGCTCATATAGTTCGTAGAACAGGGGGTAAACCTCAAGGAGTGTGTTTTGCCAGTCTTCGCAAGACAGCAGAGATTTGCAAAATGAGTATGCGTAAGGCACAGCAGGCAATAAAAGTTCTTATCAAAGCTAATTTGGTTACACAAACGAAACGGACAGGACGGACAGATGAATATCGAGTTACTCCAGTCAGCGATTGGGTTTCTAAAGACCAGCTAGATCAAATACGCAAGACTATTAAAACTGTGAAGGATGCATCTCCTGATTCAGACCTCAATACTGAGATAGGGATAGAAAACGAGTAATTTATATCCCCAAAATAAAAAAAGGGATAAGCCCAAAAGCCTATCCCCGCAGAAAATTAACTAATCAATGTATCAAGTTCCCGAAGTCAAAAAGTTGATATACTCAACTTTCAACTTCTGTCGGCTAAAATGCAAAAAATTTAAACAGATGCAAAACCAGTAAACTGCCGGACAGAAGGCGATCTAAAACCCAAAACAATATCTGTTTTTGGCACTCCTAACTCTACTAATTCATTAGCTACCCCTTCCTCAGTCAAATCACGCTGAATCCAGATTTTGCCATCTTTAATATCTACATGAACAACACAACCATAAGCCCGTTTTTCATCTTCCCATCCTACATAAACTACTAAATAGCGATTTCTTTCACAATCAAAAATTAACTCCTTTTCTGTTCCTTCAGATAAATGATTTTCTATATGTCTTCCTAAAACAGTTTGAACTAATTCTGAGTAATTTATTCCTTCCATAAAACAATCTCCTGTTTAATAGTTTCAAATATTAACAACTTTAATTTATGTTCAGAAATTACTTCTTGAATAAACGGGATTAGAAAAAACTCTGTATATATTTCAGAACTAATTGCTAGATATAAAATGCGGTCAGGTTCTTTTTTTCTTAAAACAGAACGGTAATTAAGTGTTTGTCCTAAAGCCGTATGAAATTCACTTATCTCTGATTTACCTAGAAAAGATTTGACTTCGACTGCTATCTTTTGCCCATCCTTTTCTGCTGCTAAAAGTCTTTCTGCACCTAAATCAATACGAAATTCGATACCATCTACTGTAATAGATAAAGGATCGTGAGTAATAAACCAATTATCTTTTTCTAAGGCTAAACGAACTGCATTGTGAAAAAAATCTTTGGCTGACATAAAAATTTAAAATAATATATTCTATCATACCTGATTTTTGAAGTGACAATTCCTCCTTTTGCGCCTTTGCTCTTTAGCATTTTGCTAAGAGCTATTGCGCGAAACACAAAAAAAGGGATAAGCCCAAAAGCCTATCCCCTAAAAAATTAATTAATCAACTAACATCAAGTTCCAGTAGTCCAAGAATTGATGTACTCAATTTGATCTGGTGTTAGGCTATCAATCTTAATTCCAATAGCTTCCAATTTCAAACGAGCAATTTCTTGATCCACATCAATGGGAATTGAGTGCAAACCAGGTTCTAACTTACCTTTATTCTTCACTAGGTATTCAACAGCTAAAGCTTGGTTGGCAAAGCTCATATCCATAACCGCGCTGGGATGTCCTTCAGCCGCAGCCAGGTTAATCAAACGTCCTTGTCCGAGAACGACAACTGATTTACCACTTTGCAGTTTGTACTCTTCGGTGAAGGGACGCACTTCCTTGATTTCCTTAGCTTGAGAAGCCAAGTATTTCAAGTCAAGTTCAATATCAAAGTGACCGGAATTACAAACGATCGCACCGTCTTTCATCGCATCGAAATGTTCAGCGCGAATTACGTGCTTGTTACCTGTAACTGTGATAAACAAGTCGCCAACTTTAGCAGCTTCTGCCATTGGTAAGACGCGGAAACCATCCATTACGGCTTCAATTGCCTTGATGGGGTCAATTTCGGTAACAATCACGCTACCACCCATACCACGGGCGCGGAGGGCTGTACCTTTACCACACCAGCCGTAACCAACTACAACTATGTTTTTACCAGCCAGCAGAATATTTGTGGCGCGAATGATGCCGTCTAGGGTCGATTGTCCAGTACCATAGCGGTTATCAAAGAAGTGCTTGGTATCAGCATCGTTGACGTTCACTGCGGGGAAGGTGAGAACGCCATCTTTGAACATGGCCCGCAGGCGCACAATTCCCGTTGTGGTTTCTTCAGTGGTGCCAATCAAATCGGCAATTTGGTGTTGGCGCTCTTGGATTAATGTGGCAACCACATCGCTACCGTCATCAATGATGATATTGGGGCGGTGATCTAGGGCGATTTGGACGTGGCGGCTATAAGTTGCGTTATCTTCGCCTTTTTGAGCAAAGACGGGAATTTCATGATCGACGACGAGGCTAGCTGCTACGTCATCTTGGGTTGATAAAGGATTGCTAGCAATTAAAAGCGCGTCTGCACCACCGGCTTTCAGAGCGATCGCCAAATGTGCTGTTTCTGTTGTAATGTGGGCGCAAGCTACAAGGCGTAAGCCAGCAAAGGGCTTTTCTTTGGCAAAGCGATCGCGGATTTGCCGCAAAACTGGCATTTCGCGTCCAGCCCATTCAATGCGCTGTCTTCCCAAGGCAGCTAGGCCGAGGTCTTTAACCTCGTGCTTTAATCGGGGAGAAGTTGCGGTCATCAAAAGTTTCCTCAAAAAATTAAAAAAGTTACGTAAAATTTACGCACTCTACTAGGTTATTCTACTACTGGCGATTTTTGCTGGTAATTAGCAAACTACCAGTCAATCAATTTTGGATTTTAGATTTGCGATCGCGCAGCGTCGGAACGAGCGCCTTTTAGATTGGCTGCACCCAGAAGGGGCGGGGATTGAACCATTTTCAATTCCATTATCCAAAATCTAAAATCTAAAATTGGCACAGTCAATAGTCATCAAAACTAGCTTGACGTTTGATCAGCAGAATGTCAACTTCATCCCCAGCTTCTTCCTTTTTGTTTTATCTTTGGTAAGAGTAAGACTCTTCTCAGCTTAATCCCTGATTCTAAGTACATTGTCATCTGTCTAAAGATAGAGGGCAACAAAAAAAACATCAAAATTTCATCATCTAAAGGGAAAACTTCAACTTTAGATAGGTACATTTACCCAAAGTTATTGCGGAGGATGGTTATAGAAGTAGTCAATAGTAGATTTTACTCAAGGAGGTGTTTGAGTGCGCTTTCAATTTTTGGCGATCGCTAGTTCAATGGTTATAGGCGTTGTATCTGTGCCAAAAGCCACAGCCCAGATTCCTTTTTTACCGCAGCTGCAAGCTCTCAGCAGCGTGAGTAATGATTCAGATAACAGAATTGTTTCGGGCTGGATTTATTTAGATGGTCGTCAGTTATTTCAGATAACGGCATCAAAAACTAACTTTCCTGAGCGTTCAGAAGACATCCAAAAAAAGTTGGAGAAAATTAGCCAAAACTACTTTCAGTCATCAGCAAAAACAGCAGTCAAGGTAGAAGTTCGCAAAGTAAACGAATTACCAGTAATTTATGTCAACGGTCAATATCTGATGACCATCACTTCTGAGGATGCTGGACTGCGAAAGGTAGATATATCGACATCGGCAAATCAAATCGCCGAAATATTACAAGAAAAGTTGCAACAGGCAAAGCAAGAAAGACAAACTCAATTTTTAATCGACCAAGGTAAAATTGCTGCGGGCACTGGACTGGCAATGATTGTCATGAGTTGGGGGGTATATAGCTGGCAGCGGCGCTCCAAAAAGGATTTATTATACCCCATTGCCTCCCAACCCCCGATAGGGCCCCTAAACTCCCCAATTTCACCAGCAGTAGCAGCAGCTCAACCAATTACAACACAACTCAATCAACGGCAAACGCAGCATCTTCAAGAAGTCAAAAGACGATTGTTTCAGCTAACTCAAGCCGGAATTTGGGGAGGTGGAAGTTTCTTGATTTTGGGTCTATTTCCCTATACACGACCATTTCAGGTAGGAATTCTCACAGCTGCCCAATTTCCTTTGCGATTAGGTGTCGTGTTACTAGGAACCTATGTCGCGATCCGTTTTACCTACGCCCTGATTGACCGTTTCACCAGCACTCTGATCAGCAGTGGTGCTTTACTGACTCCAGAAAGTTCTGAACGTCTGCAACTGCGAGTTTCCACATTTTCTGGTGTGACTAAAAGCATCGCTACTGGTATCTGGATAGGAGTAGGCTTCTTGCTAGCGCTAGTGTCATTGGGAATAGATATTGTTCCCTTGCTAGCGGGTGTCAGTTTAGTTGGTGTTGCAGTGTCTCTGGCCTCGCAAAACTTAATTAAAGATGCGATTAACGGTTTTTTGATCATTCTAGAAGACCAGTATGCTTTAGGCGATGTGATTACTGTGGGAGACGTGGGAGGCTTAGTAGAAAATCTGAATCTGCGGATGACCCAACTGCGGGATTCAGAAGGGCGCTTGATCACGATTCCCAATGGTGAAATTAAAGTTGTTGCCAATCTTTCTAGTCGTTGGTCACGAGCCGATTTAACAATCCCGATCGCCTACCAAGCTGATACAGAAAAGGCTTTGAAGTTGATTGAAAGTATTGGTTTCCAGATGAATCAAGAAATGCAATGGCAGTCTCAAATTTTGGAACCACCGCAAGTTTTGGGAATAGATCAATTTGGCGATCGCGGTTTGATTATTCGGGTATGGATTAAAACACAGCCTCTCAAACAATGGGATGTAGCACGCGAGTTTCGCCGTCGCCTGAAAGTTGCTCTAGACGAAGCTGGAATTTCCATTTCTGTGCCTCAACAAGCAATTTGGGTGAATGATGATCACTTGTTAAATTTTCAGGGGAATGGCAAAGCTAATTAGAAATTTGGATTCATTACTGTCAACTAACGTAAAAACCAGTCTAGACAGAGCTTTGAGAGATTGCCTCGTTAAGAGCCTCTGCCTTTTAATGCCTTCTAGTAGGCTCCGCCTTCCTGACTCGCGGCAGCAGCCCAATGAGGTGCATTTCCAGCCAGAGGCTGGAAACGAGGTTTTAAGAGGATTTATGGCTTAAGTTGACACCAATGAGCAATGCTGTGCCCCTACAAAATATGTGGTTCAATTAAATGCAAAATGCAAACTGCTGTAAAAGTCCCCAATCCCCAATCCCCAATCCCCAGTCCCCAATCTTGCGCGATCGCCAACACTAAACCTTAATAAATCCTTATATTAATAAAAAGCTACTACCTCACTAACGAATCTTGAAGTTTTCCTTAATTTATGTTTGTCAATACCTTCATCAGACGTCCAGTCCTGACGACGGTCTGTACGTTCATCATTTTGCTACTGGGAAGCATCTGTATTCCGATCCTGCCGATTTCTCAGCTACCAGACCTCGCCCCGGTGCAAATCACCCTTAGCTCTACCAATACTGGTGCAGATGCTCAAACAACAGAAAGCACCGTCACCAACATTATTGAGCGACAAATTAATGGTGTTAAAGATGTATCCTATATATCTTCTAATACGGGTAATGATGGTTCCAGCAATATAACTGTTTCCTTCCCAACTAATGTCAATAGCGATATTGCTCAAGTAAACGTTCAAAATAAAGAAGGACTTGCTGAACCTCAATTGCCAGATACTGTTCAACGAACAGGTGTCACCGTTGAAACGGCATCGAGCAGCCTGCTTCTTGTCTATGGGTTTTACTCAGATAATAATGAGTATGACAACATTTTTATCAGTAATTATGTTGATTTGTATATTCTCGATCAGATCAAACGGCTTCCTGGTGTAGGAAAAGCCACGATTTTTGGGGAGCGCAAATATGCCATGCGTCTTTGGCTTGATCCCAACAAGCTTGCCCAACATCAACTAACCCCTCAAGATGTGACAACTGCCCTGCAAGAACAAAATATTCAGGTGGGTGCAGGGTCGATTGGTAAAGAACCAGCACCAGATAATCAAAGTTTTGAATTTGCTTTACGGGCAAGCAGTCGATTTAAAGATGCGGCTGAATTTGAGGATATGGTGCTGAAGGTGAGTCAAGGTGGCACTAATAGCACCACAAATAACACTACTAATAGCAGCACCAATGGCAGCACTAATAGCACCCTAGTTAAGCTCAGAGATATCGGTCGAGTTGAACTGGGAGCAGAGAGCTATCTCGCTGATGCCAAATTCACCCTACCAGGAAGCGATCCCAAGCCAGCCGTGGGTTTGGGGATATATCAACTTCCCGGTAGTAATGCCCTGGACGTTGCCCATGCTGTTGAAGACCAGATCAAAATACTAGAGAAGAGTTTTCCACCTGGACTAAAAGGACAGGTGGCATTTGATACCACTCCATTTGTAGAAATTTCTTTAGAAGAAGTTCTACAGACTCTGGTTGAAGCGATTATCTTGGTGGTCTTGGTAATTTTTGTCTTTTTGCAAGACTGGCGAACCACGATCATTCCCACTGTTGCGATCCCCGTTTCCCTGGTTGGGACGTGTGCAGCTCTGTTGGTTTTAGGATTTCAGATTAATACACTCACCTTATTTGGTTTCGTCCTCGCGATCGGTCTCGTTGTGGATGATGCGATTATTGTAGTGGAGGCAGTTGCAGTCAAACTGGAGCAGGGCATGAGGCCCTTGGAGGCAGCGATCGAAGCCATGAAAGAGTTGACTGGGGCAGTCATTGCCACTTCACTTGTACTCATGGCGGTATTCATTCCAGTTACATTCATTCCGGGTACTACTGGGATTGTCTACAAACAATTTGGGTTAACCGTTGCTTGCTCTATTGCCATTTCGACCTTCAATGCTTTAACTTTCTCTCCGAGTATGGCAGCTATCCTCATGCGCCCGGCTCAGACTGCATGGGGTCCTTTGGGATGGTTTTTTGGGCTATTTAATCGGGGATTTAGCTGGTTTACGCGCCGCTATGTCGGGTTTGTTAGCTACCTCACCCATATCAAGCCGATTGTAATTGGGGTTTTCATCGCTGGTTTAGTAGCAACGGTTTTGATGTACAAAGCAGTGCCGACTGGATTTATTCCAGAGGAAGATCAGGGTTACTTCTTTGTAGTTGTGCAAGGGCCTGATGGGGTTTCTTTGAAATACACCGAATCTGTTATGGATCGGGTTGTCAAAGAAGTAACATCGCTTCCGGAAGTTCAAGCTAGTTTTATGATCAGTGGTTTTGGTTTCGATGGCAATGCTTCTAATTTAGGCATTGCCTTTGCTAACCTGAAACCCTGGAAAGAGAGAACTCTAGAATCTCAGTCTGTCTATGGAATACTTCAGAGGATGAACAAAAAGCTCTCTGCAATTACAGATGCTAGAGCGATCGCGGTGAATGCTCCTCCGGTTAGAGGATTAAGTAGTACGGGTGGTTTTGAGTTTATCATTCAAGATAAAACCGGAAGTGCGCCGATTCAAACCCTGCTTGATACGGCTCAAAAATTCATTGGGGCAGCAAATAAAAACCCTGTTTTACAACGAGTCTTCACTCAGTTCACCGCAGACACTCCTCAATTTGACATCCAAGTGAACCGCAACCAAGCCAAAGCTCTCAACGTGGAACTCAGCGACATCTTTGGGACGTTGCAAAGTTACCTGGGGTCGCAATATGTGAATGACTTTGTGCAAGGACAGCGACAGTATCGAGTATATGTCCAAGCAGATGGGGTTTTCCGCTCTAATCCAGATGATATTGGCAAGCTGTATGTTCGCTCTGCAAGTGGGGCGATGATTCCGTTGAGCAATTTGGTGAAAGTTACTCCCTTTGTGGGGCCAAAAACCATTTCGCATTATAACTTGTACAGATCAATCAAAGTCCAGGGCGCTCCTGCTCCCGGCGCTAGTTCTGGACAAGCGATTAAAGCGATGGAGCAACTGGCTAAAGAAGTCTTACCTCAGGGATTTGGTTATGAATGGACGGGGACTTATCTCCAGGAAAAGACATCTGGGGGATCTACGGGCTTGATTTTTGCCTTCGCCTTCGTTATTGTCTTTCTGGTGCTGGCGGCTCAGTATGAAAGCTACGTTGACCCGATCATTATTTTGCTGACGGTTCCCTTAGCAGTCTTGGGAGCGATGACGGCGATTTGGGTACGTTCCAATATTTTCATGGCAGGTAGCATCTTCCCCAAAGTGGTGGATGATATCTATTGTCAGGTAGGTTTGGTGACTTTGATTGGTCTAGCCGCAAAGAACGCGATTTTAGTCGTGGAATTTGCCAATCAGCAGCATGAGCAGGGCATGAGCTACACGCGGGCGGCGGTGAAAGCGGGGCAAGAACGTCTGCGACCAATCTTAATGACTTCCTTTGCAGCGCTATTAGGATTTTTGCCCTTGGTGATCTCTCAAGGGGCTGGAGCCAGCAGCCGTTGGTCTTTAGGAACAGCGCTCTTTGGGGGGCTGCTGCTTTCGACGTTCTTGAGTTTGTTTTTAGTGCCAATTCTGTACATCTTAGTTAAGAGCTTGGCTCAGGCTCTATTTTCTCGGAAGCGATCGGGAGGTTCAAAGCCTCCAGATTCTCCTAATGGAACTTTGGCATCTGAACATCGGGTTTTGCCTGCTGGCTCAACTCAGCCAGAGACACAACTTAGGTCTCAGGAGGATGGGATATAGCTGACTTTTGCCGTTAAGTCAAGTCTATGTGAGCTCGACGAACCTCTCCCTGGTTTTACTACGCAAAACCAGGGAGAGGTCTTTTTATTCGACTAATTAGGCGAACATGATATGACCCGTCAAACTCACGTTAAGGCAATACGGTTTAGTTAAAGCCAAAAACCAAAACCAGTGTAGGTTGGGTTGAGGGACAAAACTCAACATTTTCAGGACTAAAGGTGAGAAAGCCTATCAGCTTGCTAGAGAAATTGCCAGGTTGACTACCTTCAGCGATGCAGAAATTACTTATTGGTTCTCAAGAATTACAGAACTAATGTAGTGATACTATTTTAAAAAATCTTTGCAACAAGTGAATCGGCTGTAGGGGCGTACAGACGTACATCCCTAACAATGTAGATATAGCAAGTATTTCGTAAAATGCTATAATCCCAGTCAGCTAAATAGGGAATATACAACTACAGAAGAAATTTTTCCAGACCATTCCTAGCACTGTTTGGGCATTAGGGTTTGTCAGTCTGCTGACAGATATTAGCTCAGAGATCGTTCATTGTTAGTTACTCAAAGAAACAAATATTAAATTCGACCAAAAGCAAAAATGGTATCCTTGATTTAAAGTCAAATCAATGGCGATGGAGCTCGCCAAAACCGCCTTTCCGGTAGAGGTTAAATTCATAGCTGGAAGGCTGATAGCTCCTACTTTCCTCGCTGACTGCGGGAGAGTAGGGCTTGGCTAAATGCATTACCTGACTCTCCTGTAGAAAGTGTAAGTCTACAAATCTCACCTCAAGGAGTCATGGTATGAAACACTTTCGTCAGTTTGAACCGTTTATTGCATTACCCCACCTAATCAAGTGGTTGCCCATTTCATTTGTGGTTGGCATTCTTGCTGGAACAGCTTCTGCGGCTCTTTTAGCATCACTAGAATGGGCAACTGATTGGCGGGAATCGCATCGCTGGATTATCGCCTTACTGCCGCTTGGTGGCTTCTTGAGTGGTTGGATTTATCATCAATTCGGTCGGACTGTAGAAGCTGGAAATAACCTTTTACTTGAAGAGATCCATAACCCCAAAAATATTATTCCCTTCCGCATGGCTCCTCTTGTTTTACTAGGAACAGACCTTACACATTTATTTGGAGGTTCAGCCGGTCGTGAAGGTACAGCGCTGCAAATGGGTGCTTCTTTGGCAGATCAGTTGACTAAAATATTGCATTTTAAAGGAGCCAATCGGCGAATTTTATTAACGGCAGGTATCAGTGGAGGATTCGCTTCAGTTTTCGGTACTCCTTTAGCTGGAACCGTATTTGGTCTAGAAGTTTTAGCAATTGGGAAAATTCATTACGACGCTCTTTTTCCTTCTTTAATTGCTGCGATCGTTGGGAATCAAGTAACCTTACTATTGGGTTTGCATCATACCCCATACCGACACGCTCCGTCTATACCGACGCTCACAATTTGGGGGTTGATTGCTGCCATTATCGCAGGTGCAATCTTTGGAATTGTAGCGAGATTCTTTGCTCAAGTAACTCACCAAATTGGTCACTTCTTTAAAGCAAAGATATCTTATCCTCCAATGCGTCCTTTGATAGGCGGTGCGATGATAGCAGTAATTGTTGGGTTGAGTGGCACAACCAAATACATTGGGCTTGGTATCCCTACTATCGTTGATTCTTTTTTAACTCAGCTACCTCCTTGGGATTTTGCAGCAAAATTGGGTCTGACTGCTCTAACTTTAGGAGCAGGTTTTAAAGGAGGAGAAGTGACCCCTTTGTTTTTTATTGGTGCAACTTTAGGTAATGCTTTGTCGTTGCTTTTAGCATTACCTGCACCACTGTTAGCAGGAATGGGATTTGTAGGTGTGTTTGCGGGTGCAGCAAATACACCTATCGCATCGACTCTAATGGGAATTGAACTATTTGGTTTGGAATCAGGGGTATTTATTGCTATTGGCTGTGTAGTGAGCTATTTATTTTCGGGTCATTCTGGAATTTACTCTGCACAGCGTATTGGGTTGAGTAAATACTCTGCTGTATATTTAGAAGAAGGGGTGACTTTGGCTAATTATGGGCGAGAAAAAGTTGAGCCAAAAATTGATTTACCTGATGATGACGAAGAAAGAGATAGTATAGCAACCGCCAAGGCGATTAGGACAAACAGTATACTTGATGAGTAAAGTAACAAATATTGATACTGCTCAAACGGACAGTACAGGAACAGATAATGCCAAAACCCTACAGTTATGACCTACGTCAGAAAGTAATTCAAGCAATTGAGTTAGACGGGATGAGGAAGAGTGAAGCATCTCAAGTTTTTCAAATCAGTCGAAATACAATCAACCTATGGCTTCAACGCAAAGCCACTACTGGAGATTACCAAGCTTTACCAAATCAACCACCAGGGAATGGTCATAAAATTACTGACTGGGAAAAATTTGGGAAATTTGTCGAGGTTAATGGGGATAAAACCCAAGTAGAGATGGCCAAACTATGGTCAGTAGAAATTAGAGAAATTAGCGATGCCTTCGGCGAGCTACGCTAACGCACAATATCAAGAGCCTTACGCAAAATTGGGTTCACTCGTAAAAAAAAACTTATGGTTATCAAGAACGAGATGAAGTTAAACGACAAGCATTCAGAGAAGAGATAGCGATGTATAAACCAGAGTCAATAGTCTATATAGATGAAGCTGGAATGGATAATAGAGAAGATTATGGGTATGGTTGGAATCAAAGAGGCAATCGCTTTCATGCTCTTAAAAGTGGGAGGAGGCAAGGGCGAGTTAATATGATCGCCGCTTGTTGTAATGGGAAGTTATTTGCTCCGTTTACTGTTGAGGGAGCTTGTAACCGAAACGTATTTGAAACTTGGCTTGAAACTTGTTTAATTCCAGGGCTTAAACCCGGACAAATAGTGATTGCAGATAATGCTACATTTCACCGAGGCGGACGTATTCAAGAATTAATTGAAGCGGCAGACTGTCACTTAAAATACTTGCCGCCTTATTCGCCTGATCTTAATAAAATTGAGCGATGTTGGTCATGGTTGAAGAGTCGAATTCGTAAACAACTCATTCAATTTGATTGTCTTCGAGATGCCATAGAAGATGTTCTTCGCACAGCGTCCTAACTGCCTTGGCGATTGCTATATTATTAGACTTCTATTGATTGTTATACCCATTTTAAAAATGATTGTTACACACCTAGCAAACAAAAAAGCCCGCTTATGCGGGCTTTTTAAATCAATTAGATAACTTTACTTACCGTTTCGCCAACTTCTTCGACATCTTCCGCAGACGAATCGATTGGGGTGTAACTTCCACCAATTCATCAGCCGCGATGTATTCCAAAGCACGCTCTAAGCTCATGTCTATCGGTGCTTGCAGTTGCACCAATTCATCGCCACCAGCTGCGCGGTGATTGGTTAACTGCTTGGTCTTACAGATATTTAGTTCCAAATCTTGGGAACGAGTGTGTTCTCCCACGATCATGCCTCTGTAAACCTTTGTACCGGGAACAATAAAAAATGCTCCTCTATCTTCGGCATTTCTCATGGCGTAGAACGTAGAAACGCCCTCTTCAAAGGAGATTAAAACGCCTTTGTTACGGGCTTCAATGTCGCCACTCAGTTGACGGTAATCTAAGAAGCTGTGATTCATGATGCCTTCGCCACGAGTCATCCGCATGAATTCACCCCGGAAACCAATCAATCCACGGGCGGGGATGACAAACTCTAGTTGGGTGCGATCGCCACTACCAGGTTGCATATCTTGCATTTCGCCTTTGCGTTGTCCCAGGCGTTCGATACAGCTACCCACACCATCAGCAGGAACGTCTAACACCAAAAGTTCAAAGGGTTCGCAAGGTTGACCGTTAATTTCACGGTAAATAACCTGTGGCTGAGATACCTGAAACTCGAATCCTTCCCGGCGCATGGTTTCAATTAAGATACCCAAGTGGAGTTCTCCACGACCGGAAACGAGGAATTTATCGGGAGAATCGGTTTCTTCAACACGCAAAGCAACGTTGGTTTCGAGTTCGCGGAATAAGCGATCGCGTATTTGACGGGAAGTCACCAACTTACCTTCTTGACCAGCAAAGGGCGAATCATTCACCCAGAAGGCCATTTGCAAGGTTGGTTCATCCACTTTAATTAGTGGTAAAGCTTGCGGATCATTGGGATCAGTAATCGTTTCCCCAATATAAGCATCAGCGAAACCAGCCACCGCAACAATATAACCTGCGGTTGCTTCTTCCATGTCTACGCGCTTCAGTCCATCAAAGCCCATCAATTTGGTAATTTTACCCTTGACAATAGTACCATCTTCTGTTACTAAAGCTGCTTGCTGTCCTGAGCGGATAGTACCGTTGTGAATTCTGCCAATCACAATCCGGCCTAGATATTCTGAATAATCTAGGGTTGTTACTTGCAATTGCAGAGGCTTATTGCTGTCGCCCACTGGTGGTGGAACGTGTTGCAGAATCGCGTTAAACAGGGGTTGCATATCTACCGATTCTGCTTCCAAGCTTTCTTTGGCGAAACCTGCCATACCGGAGGCAAACAGATAGGTAAAATCACACTGGTCTTCATCTGCCCCTAATTCTAAGAACAGATCCAAAACTTTATCAACAGCAACGTGGGGGTCAGTTTGTCCACGATCAATTTTGTTGATAATAACGATGGGGCGCAGCCCTTTTTCTAAAGCTTTTTTCAGGACAAAGCGGGTTTGAGGCATGGGACCTTCGTTGGCATCGACAATCAGAAGACATCCGTCAACCATGCCGAGTACGCGTTCAACTTCACCGCCAAAGTCAGCGTGTCCAGGAGTATCAACAATATTAATTAGTGTTTCTTTGTAGCGAACTGCTGTATTTTTAGACAGGATAGTAATACCCCGTTCCCGTTCTAGGGCGTTGGAGTCCATAACGCAATCCGGAACGTCTTCGCCTTCGCGGAAAATGCCGGATTGTTTGAGGAGTGCATCAACCAGAGTGGTTTTGCCGTGGTCAACGTGGGCGATAATGGCGACGTTGCGAATTGGGAGCGTCATAGAAACTTTTGGTGAACTCTAGAGGGGGTTTTGATATTTACATTTGAATGCTAGGCTTTTTTAACAGAATTAGGTATGATTAGCAAAACTCTGTAAAGAACCTTTAATAATTCTAGCGTAATCGTCACAATTGCGGTGAGGTTAGTCAAGGCTGCATTAAGACAGAAAGTTAGGCGGGCTGAATCTGTGCTTGGCGTTGAATTATTTAGGCGATCTAATTAGAAAACTTAACTCAGGTAGTTGAAGAGTGGGTAAATGCCTGGTTAAAACTTCTAAGATATTTTTTATTCCGTAAATTAGTCTGACTTGTGCCATAGTTAACGCCAGCGTGCTGGAGTTTTGAATAATGGCTTGGGTATTAGGGCAGCAATTGCAGAGTGGTAAATACACTTCAATTGAAAAAGAATTAGGTGAAGGTGGCTTTGCTATTACCTATCTCGCCAGAGATAATCACGGGCGTTACATTGTGATTAAAACGTTGAATGATCAGGTGCAACGCCGCTCCGATTTTGCCAAGTTTCAGCAAGATTTTTTGAATGAGGCGATAAAGCTAGCTAAATGTAGTCATCCTCATATTGTGAAAATTGATGAAGTAATCTATGAGAATCCCCTGTGGTGCATAGTGATGGAATACATTGCTGGGGAAGATTTAGCTAGTCGAATTAATAATCAAGGCGTTTTGTCAGAAGCGGAAGCATTACGCTACATTCAGCAGATTGGTGAAGCCTTGATCGTAGCTCACAATAACGGCTTGTTGCATCGGGATCTGAAACCGCAAAATATCATGTTGCGTTCTGGTAACTCTGAGGCTGTGTTAATTGATTTTGGGATTGCCAGGGAATTTACCCCGAATCTAACTCAAACTCATACACAAATTTTATCTGATGGTTTTGCACCAATTGAGCAATATGACAAAAGAGCAAAACGGGGTGCTTACACTGACGTTTATGCTTTAGCAGCAACATTATATTCTGTGCTAACTGGAGAAGTACCAACGCTTGCGCCAAGAAGAGCGATTGGTACGCTATTGGAGGAACCAAAAAAGATTAATTCTAGTATCAGTGATAGGGTAAATCAGGCAATTCTCAAGGGTATGGAGGTTAAGCCAGAGGAACGGCCTCAGTCAGTAAAAGAATGGTTATCACTTACAAGTGTTCAAAAGATTCAAACTACTAATATTTATCTCCCTACTGTCAATCTAGTTAGTTCTCAACTGATGGACGATATTATCAGTGAATTCCATGCTTATGTTGACTATAGTAGTTCCAATGCAGGATTACTTATTCATCATAGAGAGCATCGGAAAGATCCGGCATTACACTATCACGTAACTATCTCTGATACTCACGCTTTTAACTTTGGCGGAAATGGATTTGCTGTGTTCCCTATTCCAAAAAAGGCTTATCGAGTAAAATCAGTAAAATTATTGAATAGGAAGGAAGTTCTCGATAGATGCGTAATTGCTTATCAACTCTTCAAAGACTGGCACTATGGGATTCTAGGATGGAATTGCGAACACTTCGCTAGGCTGGTGACAACTGGTAAAGCCATTAGCTATCAGGTTAAAGAGTCACCTTTGGGATTTTTGAATAACAATGGTTATCATACTTTAGCAAAGGAAATGATGGATAAGAGCCAGGAAAATTAAATACTAATTTGCTGATTAATTTAACTCTTGTTTAATACCCTTATATTTACTAATAAAACAAAAACTATCTATCTAAAGATGTAGTTTGAATTTATATCTATTCTTATTATATCTATCTCAATACGCTTCGGTTAAGAATCTTTGTAGGTTGGGTTGAGGCTTTGCAAAACCCAACAAACCTCCTAAAATGTTGGGTTTCGTTCCTCAACCCAACCTACACATTTTTATTTTTTGGGCTTAAGCAAACCGTATTTATATCTATCTAAAAGTATAAGAACAGAAATTGTAACGAAAATTTATGTTTCTCTACCCAGAGTTGTGAGAGCGATCGCTCAAAAGAAAGAGGTAATATACCTAACCCCTATGTCAAGCTTATATTAGTTAAGAATTGTGAACACTTTGCCGGGGAGAACACGGATGGTAGCTACTTTAGATGATACGAAGCGCAATGCTATTGCCGTAAAATTGGCAAGCATTAAAGCACTGCAACAGTTAGTCATCGAAAATGAACAATCGCTTTTGAAAGAAGGACTTGATACCGAAATTGCCGATCGCATTCGGAATTTCCTCAATGATGATCAAAAAAATCTTGGCATTCTAGAAACTGTAATTGGTCAGTATGGCATTCAGGCTGAACCCAAAAAAACTGTTACACAATTCATTGAAAAAGCTGGCGAATTGTTCAAAGGTTCTGAGTTGAGCCTGTATGAAAAAGTATCTCAGCATGAATTGCTGAAACATCAACTAGTAATGAGTGGCTTGATAGTTCACAAGGCTGCTCAAAAAGTTGGTGCTGACGTGTTGCTAGCGATCGCACCTTTGAATACGATTAACTTTGAAAACCGCGCTCACCAAGAGCAACTCAAAGGTATTTTGGAAATTCTGGGTGTCCGCGAACTCACTGGACAAGATGCAGATCAAGGAATTTGGGCCCGTGTTCAAGACGCTATGGCCGCAGTCAGTGGTGTAGTAGGTAGTGCTGTTACCCAAACCAGTGACAAAAAGGATCTGAATATCCAAGATGTCATCCGCCTCGATCACGGCAAGGTAAATACCCTGTTCACTGAACTGCTGCAAAGCAACGATCCACAAAAGATTCAAGAGTACTTCGGTCAAATTTACAAGGATTTAACTGCCCATTCTGAAGCTGAAGAGGAAGTAGTCTATCCAAGAGTACGTCCTTTCTACGGTCAAGATAACACCCAAGAATTGTTTGATGAACAAGCTCATGCAAAGCAGGCATTAGAAGAAATTAAGGCTATTAGCCCATCTTCCCCCCAATTCAAAGAGAAAGTCAAACAGCTATTGGATGCCCTCGGCGATCATATTCGTCAAGAAGAAACCACACTGTTCGCTGCCATTCGCAACAACTTGACTACTGAGCAAAGTGAACAACTTGCTACTGAGTTTAAAGCTGCTAAGACCCGAATTCAACAAAAACTCGGTGTTGTTACCGAATCAAATGTGTAGGATGCTTTCGGGCTTTCTACATCCGCTAAAAAAGCTTAGTTAAATAAAAACTCCCAGCATTTATCTGCTGGGAGTTTTTGTTTACAAATTTTGCTGACAGTATTTATAAGCGGTATAGGCCATAGTTACAACTCCGGTGATAATTGCAGATTCATCGACTTCAAATTGGGGATGGTGTAATGGGTGGTTAATGATTCTTTCTTTGTAGCCTACACCCAAGCGAAACATGGAACCGGGGACGTGTTCCAAATACATAGAAAAATCTTCAGAACCAAGGGAGGGTTCGGGTAAAACTTGAACGCGATCGCTACTCCAAGCTTCTTCTGCGGCTGATTGCAACAATTGCGTCAGCGCATAATCATTTTGAACGCTGGGTACGCCCTGGCGATAATTGACTTGATACTTTGCTCCGTAGGTATGGCAAACATTAGATACAATGTTTTCAATCCAGTTTGGGAGATGGGCACGAGTTTCGGGATGAAGCGATCGCACGGTTCCCAATAACTGCACTTTATCAGCAATCACATTCGGCGCTCTCCCACCATTAATTTTCCCGATGCTCAATACTACAGGACGCAAGGGATTTTGTGTCCGGCTGATGGCTTGTTGCAGTGCAGTAATGATTTGGCAAGCAATCCAAATTGCATCAATCGCCTCATGGGGACGCGCCCCGTGCCCAGATTCTCCCATAATCAGAATCTCTAAATCATCAGCGGCGGCTGTCAATGCTCCATAACGCACGCCAATAGATCCTGCGGGTATAGAAGGGAAAACATGAACTCCTAATAAAGCCGAGACGTTTTCCATCGCTCCATCTTTCACCATCCAGCTTGCCCCTTGAGCAATTTCTTCGGCTGGCTGAAATAAAAACCGCACTTTCCCACCCAACTCCTCTGCCACTTGGGATAGCACCATCGCTGTTCCTAATCCCACAGTGGTGTGGACATCGTGACCACAAGCGTGCATAATACCCTCTGCGCGAGAGGCATATTCCAAATTGGTACCCTCTTGAATTGGCAAGGCATCCATATCGGTACGAATTGCCAATAAACGGTCATTTTGGCTAGTGCCTTGCAGTTCTCCAATGACGCCCGTTTTGCCAACTCCTTCTTGTACATGCAGACCACTGGAAGACAAAACACCAGCTACGAAGGCTGCTGTTTGGTACTCCTGACCGCTGAGTTCTGGGTGAGAGTGGATGTGGCGACGAATTTCAATTAAGCGGGGCGCTAGTTTTGCTGCTAAGTCTTTAATACGGGTAAGCATCGATTCAATTAATCTATAGGCTTTTTTCCCATGATAAAGAAATGTTAACAAACAAAATGCTCTTTGCCATACTAAGGATAAGTCAAGGAAGGGACAGGGGGAGCAGGGGAAGAATACACTAATGCTCAATGCCCAGTCCCCAGTCCCCAGTCCCCAGTCCCCAGTCCCCAGTCCCCAATTCAAAACTAGTTATTTTGAGTAACAGGTTGTGCCTCTAGTATTTTCAGGTTTAAACTCGTTACATTCTCTGGGATTTTGACGCTCTAACGACCAGCCATAAGGCTTGTCGGAGGTAACGACACCATTAGCCATAGTTGTTAGTCGGAAGTTAGCCCCCCGAAAATTGGTAAATTGTAATTTGGCATCTTTTAAGTTTGTTGCTTCCAAATTGGCGCTGATGAAACCGGCATAAGATAGATCGGCATTTTGCAGGGATGCTGATTTCAAATTTGCTCCTGTTAAGGAAGCACCACTGAGATTCGCCGAATTCAGAATTGCACCTTCTAAATTTGCACCGGTGAGATCGGCATTCGTAAGATTAGCTTGAGATAATGTAGCGCTGCTCAAGTCGGCCCCTCGCAAATTTGCTCCAGTTAAATTCAGTTGAGTTAGGTCAGCACCACTCAAATTACACCGGGGACAGGCACTTGTTGCCTTCAACTGATCCAAATCTAGCTGATTTAACGCAAGGGCTTGCTCTGCAAACCCAAAACAAGCTAAGAGGACGGCGGTAGCAACAATCTTAAGTTTCATCTTTTTTACAGATATTTACAAAAATGACAAGTTACGCACATTGCGTACTGTCATCCTTACATATACCGCTTCCCTAAGAAAGAACAAGGATGAAGCATTGATTAAGAAGCTGTAAAAATACTATAAATTCTAATGGTAAGACTACTCAAACTGAAATATAGGCTATAGAATCGATTCGTAAGCAACTATACCGAACAAATTATAGACTACTACATATGTGATCCCCCTAGCTCGATCAAAAGACGACTAGGGGGATCTTGTTTTTGGGCATTTGATTAACAACAAAGTTAGAGGACAGGAGAGATTTATCCCAATATCAGCAATTCTCAATTCAGGAAAACTTCCCCAAAGTGCGATCGCCCCTTATCCCTCACTATCCAAAATGCTGCTGATATCTTGTGTTGCGTATCGCCTTTAACGTTTCCCCAAAGCGCGTTCACGGAGTGACTCTGAAAGAGTATCGCCTGTGAAGTTTCCCCAAAATGCGATCACGGAGTGACTCTGAAAGAGTATCGCCTGTGAAGTTTCCCCAAAATGCGATCGCGGAGTGACTCTGAAAGAGTTTCGCTGTTTTTGAATTTTGACTTTTGACTTGTCACTGAGCGTTCGCGTACCGTCTCGTAGAGAAGTCGAAGTGTGACTTTTGACTTCCCCAAGGCGGTGCTACCTCCCGCCAATACCGTCGCACATATTCTTGTCACTCTCATTATCAGGGGGATTGGTTTTATAATACTCGCGCATAAAATTGCACCCTTCCTGGAGTAAATAATCAAAATCCAGCCTCCAGAGTTTCACCGTGTTGTCATCACTGCCAGAAGCCAGCATCTTGCCATCGGGGCTGAAGCTGACGCCCCGAACCGAGTTTGTATGCCCAGTCAGGGTTTTAATTTCCTTGCCGGTGCTGGTATCCCAGAGTTTCACCGTGTTCTCAGCACTGCCAGAAGCCAGCATCTTGCCATCGGGGCTGAAGCTGACGCCAAAAACCGAGTTTGTATGCCCAGTCAGGGTTTTAATTTCCTTGCC
>NZ_JBALCY010000064.1:0-22886 GCF_036917655.1 Nostoc sp. | reverse complement strand
CTCTCAAGTCAATGATGCTCTCATTGCTTACTTCTATTATTCCCTCTGAGTCTGCCTTACAGAAATGTTAAGAAAGATGTGACTAATGGATAGCCTTATAAAGGGGAGGGAACCAAATTTTTCTTGTTTCCCCCCTTTATAAGGGGGGATTAAGGGGGGTAACAATTCGATTAAAATCACAACATATCACTTTTCAAACAACCTCTTAGACTCAGAATTTATTCTGAGACGGGCTAGATGAGAATGAAATAGCCCTGGTGTACACGGTAGCCTTTTAAGAGAGAGATTTTCCAGATACCGCGAAAAGTCAGGTTAATAATAGCTGCCAGATTTCCGATGCTCTAAAGCAGTGACGCCATCATTTTCCAACACTTCCCCGTGATTGATGACGGCATAAATTAACCATCTATCGCCACATTCAAGCTGGTTTTGCACCGTACATTCTAAATAGGCTAATGCCTCATTCAAAATCAAACAACCATTAAGAGCAGTTTGTGTGGCAAGATTTGCAAAGGGATTATCTCCTAAAGTGCTATGACGAGAAAAATAGCGTCGCACATTTCTTCCTTCTTTGAGAATATTCAATACAAAATTATCACCAGGATGATGCATTAAATCTGCATTCTGCTCGTGAGCGATCGCAATCATAATCCCTGGCGGGTTAAAAGTTGCCTGCGATACCCAAGAAGTTAAAACCCCTTTGTGAGCTTCTTCATCACGAGTTGTCACAACACACAGAGAACCAATGATCCGCCCCACCGCTTGTTCGGTACGATCTACATGGGTTTCTGTGACAACCTGGCGGGAAGTCCGCAGTTTTTTGGTTTTCTTCAAGTTTTGGGCAAAGGAAGCACCTGCTTCTTGACACTGCTGGAGAATTTCAGGAGTAGGACTAAAACGCACTCGAATTGTTTCAAATCCTAGTTGATAATTTGCATCTTTAAGTTTACTTTCTAGTAAATCAATTGCCTCTCCACTCCATCCGTAGGAACCAAACACCCCTGCTAACTTAGTTTTAGCCGTCGCCGAGAGGACTATTCCTAAAGCTGTTTGAATTTGAGTCGGTGCATGTCCGCCTAAAGTGGGTGAGCCGATAATCAAGCCATCGCAAGTTTCTACAATGCGGTTAATCTCCGTAGAATCTGCTAGTTCACAGTTGATTGATTCTACATTAATTCCATTTTGAATCAAACCTTGAGCGATCGCATTCGCCAGAATTGCTGTATTACCATAAGCAGAAGCATAGAGCAAAGCCACACTCAATTCTTGAGATTTTTGCCCTTGACACCATTGACGATAATCATAAGTAAAACGACTCAGGCTGTAACGAACAACCGGGCCGTGTGCTGGGGCATAACATCTGGCTCCCAAAACTGATAATTTATCTAAGGCTGCTTCAACTTGTTTGGCTTGGGGCGCATGGAGACATTCAAAATAGTAACGACGTTCCGCATCTAATCCCTTCCAATCTTCATCAAACAAAGTATCTTCGCAAATATGAGCGCCGAAAAGTTTATCTGTGTAGAGAATTTTTGTAGCGGAATCGTAGGTACAAAGTCCATCCGCCCAACGGGGAGTTGGTACGGAGATAAATGATAGATGGTGTTCTTGTCCTAAATCTACAGTATCCCCCGATCGCACCGCTTGAATACGTGATGCCCATTCGGGAAAGGCGGTTTTTAGAGCATTGGCGGCGGGGCGAGAACAAATTAGAGTAACTTGAGGAACTTGAGAGAGCAATACTTGCAAGGTAGCTCTGCGGTTGGGGTTGACATGACCGAGAACAATGTAATCTAGGGTGGTAAAGTCTAGATGTTGGGCCAGTTGCTGAAGGTAAATTTCGGTAAAGGATTCACCAGGAGGGTCAATTAAAGCCTTTTTATCAGCTTGAATCAGATAAGAATTCGCCGTAGTTCCCCGTTGGCGGGAATACTCAACCTCAAATTTTAGTCGTTCCCAAGTCCGCGATCGCAAAATCAGAGTATTTTTACCAATTTCAGCAACCTGCACATCTCTAGGATGGCTGGTAGTTAAAGTATTTGCAGACATAATAACCTCTCTTAATTGGGCATTGGGCACTTGTACTGAGCGTTCGCGTAGCGTCTGGCAGAGAAGCCGAAGTATTGGGCATGGCAGAAGAGAAGATCCTGCTTTCTGCTCCCCTACTCCCTATTCCCTATTCCCTACTCCCTACTCCCTACTCTTAATGACTATTGGTTTGTGTTAATTCAGACTTGGCTCGGCTTCTATAGCGTTTAGATGCTTCTTGTTCCGGGTCGATACCTTCAAAGGTCGGGGGTAGCCAAACTCTGAGGAACAGTAGTATTCCCAGCACTAATAAAAAGGCACAAGTTGCTAAAACTTGACTCCAATTAGTTTCTAGAACACCTTTAACAATTACTTCTCGCAAGGCGGAAACAATAGATACTTCAACAGCTACCCCAATAGATACTCGATGTTCCTGTAGATAAATAATCAGCAGTCTGAATAGCTCAACTAAGATAAGTAAAAAGAGAATATCGGCAGTAACAGCATGAAAATCTAGAGGCGGAAGTAGGGAGAGAAACATATCTCTCACCTGAAGCACCATGAAGCTAAATAAACCGATACACAAAGAAATTACAATTATATCTTGAATAAATTCCAAGGAGCGTACGACGCGCCCCCGATTTATTTCGTACATGGTAATTGGGGGATCTTCAGGAGATTTATACATAGTTTTTTGTGAGTAGGGAGTAGGGAGTGGGGAGCAAGAATTTTAGATTTTAGATTTTGGATTTTAGATTGAAATTTAATCCAAAATCCAAAATTGAATTGTCCAATGACAAATGACAAATGAGAAATTTAGTAATGATTGCCAATTTTGCGGTGATGGGCGGCGGTAAGTGCATTTAGCTTGGCAACTCTTCCAGTTTGAACTGTGCTATAAATTACCCAATGATCTCCACAATCCATGCGGCTAGTAATTTCACATTCCATATAAGCTAAAGCTTCAGCTAAAACGGGCGATTCATTGTTAGCTGGATATGTTTTCACTCCCGCAAAGCGATCTGCACCAGGAGCAAAACGTTTCAGGAAATGTTTCATTAATCCTTGATATTTTCCTTCTTCTAAAACATTTAGAACGAAGCGATCGCCAACATGCATCAAGGATTCAATTGCCCGTTCTTTGGATACTGCGATCGCTACTCCTAAAGGCTCAAGACTCGCTTGTGTCACCCAAGAAGCAAACATTGCACTCTGAATTTCTCCTTTTTTGGCGGTGATAATATACAATCCTGTGCTAATACGCCCTAAAGCTTTTTCTAGCTCGGTATTGATGGATTTAATCTGTTTAATGGTGCGATCGCGATTTAACCATTGACCCATATCTGTCCCCGCTTCATCACAAAGCTGTTCCGTTGCTTGGGTAGGAGTTTCCTTAACTAAGATAGGTGGAAAGGCTTCAATTAATCCCAGTTCTTGAAACTTGTTGCGTAAGGGGTAAATGGGTTCATCTTCTCCGCCTCCTGATTCTAATAAACCAATTGCCTGTTTCTTGTGAATAGCAGCTAAAATTGTACTTAAAGCAGCTTGAGCCACCAGAGAAGATTGGGCTGGCATTCCAATTACTAAGCCAGAAGATTGTGCAACTAATTCTCGAACTTCTTGAGGCTCGGCAATATTGAGAGCTACTAATTCTACTGCCACGCCTGTTTTCGCGCATCCATGTGCTATGGTACGGACTAAATGCTCACTATAGCCGTAATCTTCAAGATAAAATAGAGCTACCAAAGTCTCTGTTTTTGCTTGTTCTAAACTCCAGTTTTGATACCGTCCGAGCCATTCGGAAATATAGTGTTTTAATAAAGGTCCATGTCCTGTGGCAACTGTGACTATTTCTAAATTTTCAATCCGTTTTAAAGCTGTCAATACAGACCGGGCATTGGGACCCATGAGACAATCATAGTAATATTTAAAATCCTCCTCTATTGAAGTGATATTTTCATCATAGGTATGGTCATCACAGTAGTGCATCCCAAATACATCACAGGTGTAGAGAGTGCAGGTTTTGTGATCATAAGTCAAGATTGTGTCAGGCCAGTGTAAGTTAGGTGCAGAGATAAATTCTAATTCGTGTCCGTTGCCTAAATCTAATCGCTCTCCACTTTTCACCTGCATTGATTTAAAAGGCTGGTGAACCATATTTTCTAAAAATTGAATAGCTACCTTAGCACCAACAACAGTAATCGAGGGAGCTAATTGTAAAATATTTTTCACTAAGCCACTGTGGTCGGGTTCGGTGTGGCTAATAATCAAGTAATCTATTTTAGTCGGATCAATTAATCCCAGCAGTATCTCAAGATATAACTGCTCAAACTTGCGGTGAGATGTGTCAACTAAGGCAACTTTTTCTCCCTGAATTAAGAAAGAATTATAGGTCGTCCCATTCCGTAAACCAAACTCGATATCAAAACGTTCTCTATCCCAGTCAAGACAACGGATAGCAGTCGTTTGAGGAGCAATTTCAACAGTTTGAATCGTCAAACGTCCTGGATTGGGAATAACTTGAGCAAGCTGTGTGAGTGCAACCATTTGTTTTCTCCAAAAAAATATTACCTGGAGCGAGCGTTATGTTTCTTATATTTACCTGAAATACTCAATTAGTACAATGCCGATTTCTAAAGCTAATCATCAGAAAGATTTATTCTTTATTTGATGGACTTACCATTGAATTACTGAATGTTTACCATTAGTTTTATCTTCAATAATGAATGTGAGAGAATGTAAATTCTAAGTTACAATGTTGACACATGTCGTTAATCTTTTTTCCTCTTCTACAACAAATCAACAGCGAAATCGCCCGTCACGCTGGTGTTGATCTGTATGTGCTACGCCTCGATATCATGCACCCCTTGGTTAACGGCAACAAGTGGTTCAAGCTGAAGTACAATCTTTTGGAGGCCAAGGAAAAAAATTTTACAACGCTGCTTACTTTTGGCGGCGCTTATTCCAATCACATCTATGCAACTGCGGCGGCTGGTAATCTTTTCGGTTTTCGCACCATTGGTGTAATTCGTGGGGAGGAAAGGCTACCACTCAACCCGACGCTGAGTTTCGCTGTACAGCAGGGTATGCAGCTTGTGTACTTGAACCGCGAGATGTATCGACAGCGCAACACACCAGCGTTAGAGGAATATCTGCAACAACGTTTCGGTGTGGTGTTTATTATTCCCGAAGGTGGCTGTAATTTAAATGGTGTCCGGGGCTGCACAGAGATAGTTGGTGAAGCGATGCCTACGGCTGGCTACGCCTACGCATTTGATCATATATGCGTAGCCTCTGGTACGGCTACCACACTGGCTGGTATTGCGCTATCGTTGGATCAAAAGCAAAGAGCGATCGCTTTTCCAGTATTGAAAAATGGGGCTTTTCTTGCACAAGAAATCGAAAATCTGCTGACAAATTATCTCGCCTCTGGTTTACCCGCACCATATACCTCTCCGGCTGACTGGGAATTAGTGTGTGATTACCACTTTGGCGGCTATGCAAAAGTGAACGACGAGTTGCTACAGTTCAGCCAGCAGTTCCGGGAGGAACATGGCATACCCCTTGATTACGTATATACCGCTAAAATGTTTTACGGAGTGATGGATTTACTAAAGCAGAGATTTTTTTGTAAAGGCGATCGCTTGTTGCTGGTACACACAGGAGGCTTACAGGGCAACGTTGGCATGGAAGAAAGGTTGCAGAGATTTTCTAAAATCTGAGTTGCCACTTAATTAAATATCAGTTACCTTTGTATGGAATTTTACTAAAAGAAGTAAAATTCACACACCAATCTTGATATTTACTCAAAGTTAGCTAAAGTTAATTCAATGTCTATATACACTGATCGCATTCAGCCAACTAATTCTGCCATTGCTACCTATTTGGATAATCTCTTGGCTAAAAAGTATCAAATTCCCACTTTTCAGCGAGATATTGTCTGGGAAAGAGAGAATGTTAAAAAGCTTTGGGATAGTATTTATAAATTTTACCCTTTAGGAAGTATTTTAATTTGGAAAACTAGTACCAAGCTTGAAAGTCATAGAGAAATAGGGGGTATTAAGCTTGCTGACGATTTTTCCTCTAACGAATACCAATATATTTTAGATGGACAACAAAGGACAACTGCCCTTCTAACCTCAATATATGGAGATAAGAATAATATTGCTTGCAAAAATAAGTTTAACCCAGCGCTATATGTAGATTTGACTATTGAATTTACTGATGCTACAGATGATACAAGTTACATCAAACGATTTTTATTTTGGGATGAAATAGATGATAAAAATGGGCAAAATAAATTAAATAAAAGTAAAAATCAACGTTATGATGAAAATGTGATTGTCAAGTTAGAAGATATTAAAAATGATTATAGCAATGTTGAAAGAAATCTTTATAAAGGTGGCTATGGTGACTTTGATCATCCCTATAGGCAACAGCTAGCGAAGTGTAAAGAAGTTTTGGATAATTATAGAATGTCCTTCATTGAATTACGCGGTATTGAAGTTGCAGAAGTTTGTCAAATATTTGAGCGGATTAATCAAGCTGGCAAACCCTTGAATATCTTTGATATTGTGGTAGCAAAGACTTTTCGTCCTGAAAATAAGACAAATAATATCTCTGGGTTCTATCTTCGTGAATTATTTGATAAATTTAAAAAAACTATTCCTAGTAGTCAATATGCCAGTATTGATAATTGGACATTGCTCCAGATGCTAGCTGTAGTAGTAAAAATTGAATTTCCCGAAGCTGGGATACAGAATATTACTGATAGATATCTCAATGAGCTAAAAACAGAATATATTGAAGCTGTATGGTCTGATTTTAAAATAGCGATCGCTAAAACTTTTGATTTCTTTGATAATTGTTTGCATATTAAGGGTGGAAGATTAATTCCTTACCGATATTTATACCTGACTCTCACAGCATATTTTTATCGTAATGCTAAACCAGATTATAGTTTTTTAGATAAGTATTTTTGGTATTATAGTTTTCATAATGCAGACTTACTAACAAACACTACTCACCTTTGGCAACATATAGACTTTGTTAATCAACAAAAGGCTAATACTACTTACTCATTCAATAAATTTGATATTGATAAGAATTCGATAAGAAAATCTTTCTACAGTTATAGAGGTCGCTTATCCAGAGCAATCCTATCACTTTATGCAAACCACAAGCCGCAAGATTGGGCAAAACCCCATAGAGATGTTTTATCTGATGTTTATTACTTGCTTACAGATAAGCCTAACTTGCACCATATATTTCCGGTTAACTTTATTAAGCAGAGTGGTATTGCTAGTCAAATAGAATGTGACAGCTTAATGAATATTGCCTATCTGTCTCAAATAACTAATTTGCAAATTAGCGATAAAAATCCATTAGATTATCTCAAAGAATATGACGAGCCTGGTTTAGAGATAGTGCTACACTCTCATCTCATACCGACGATTATTCTTGAATGGTCAAGAGCCGATGCACTTCCTGAACACGCCCTGAGTATTTTTATTGAGGAAAGAATCAACCTCTTACTAGAGGCTTTGATGCTGAAGTTAGACGGGATTGAATTTAATGTTTTTGATATGGGGAATCGCACAGATAAAATCTATTCCTAAGAGGGTGTTTGAAAAGTATTTGGCTGTGATTTTAAGCACTTATTGATCCCCCCTAACACCCCTTTTTAAGGGGGGAACCGGAATCAAAGTCCCCCTTAAAAAGGGGGATTTAGGAGGCTCTAAAACGTTTTGATACCGACAAGAGGACTTTTCAAACATCCTCTAAATAAACGATCCTTTTTAAGGAGGGTTAGGGAGGATAAAGCTTTAACCCAAGTGTATTGATTTATGATCGATACAAAGATAAAAAAGAGCGTTCTGCAATTGGGAACGCTCTTTTTTGGGAACTTTTGTTAAGATAATATGAATTTAAATTGAAAATTGCTAGTTGCTAAAATCAGGCATGGAGATTTGCTTGTTCCTGTAACCAAGGATCTACAGGTTGTCCATTTTTGCGGCGTAATTCAATTTCTACTACCATCACTTCTTTGGAACCCGGAGGCGCGGGTTTTTTATGGAAAAGAATGTCATAATCTTCTGGATTGTGTTTACGTTCTTTCAACCATTCTTGTACCTTGGTTATGGCAAAAAATGATTGCCCTTGCTCAAACATTCGGGTAATCTGCAATTGCAGTGTATAAGGATTTATGCGACTCATTTTCTACCGCCTTTGTTAAGTTAATTTTAGGACAAGTAATCTGCTTACCCTCGATAATCTAATGTTAGTGCGAAGTCCGCACGCCTGACACTTCGCCTACAGGTGGGAATTCCAGTTTCAATGCCCTGCCATTTGTAGCAACAAAGTCCGAACCTAGTTCGGTGGATGGTCTGAGAAAGCGTCAATGCTCCTGCAATCTGTCTTCCACAGGTTGATAAATCTTATTTGTGCTGCTTGGTTTTTGCCGTCTTTGCCAGTAGCTACAACTTAGTAATGTTATAATAGTACCTCACAAAAAAATTGTCAAAAACTTGACTGCGCTCCACCACTGAAGTTTCACGTACACTAAGGGATGAGGGAATGGATTAGTTAAGGATTGTTCAGCATTTCCCACTGCCTCTACAACATTTCACTACCTAATTCTGTTATAGATTGGAGAGAGGCACGCCGCTTCAAAAACTGACCAACAGACTGAGATGGTTGTTATGAAGAGCAAAAATCAAGCTGTTTTCGCTTTAATTGTAAAAAGCACTATTGTCTTTTTACCCTTACTGTTATCCGTTGGAATTGCCAGTGGACAATCTACACCATCACCTTCCTCAGCACTAACTACGACTCCAGTCTTATCGAATCAGGAACGGGAAGAATTAGCACGACTACGAGCAGAAAAGCGAATTCAACAGCAAGTCCAATCTGATTTTAATAGCGCTTTTAGCCGTACAACTATCTTACTCAATGTCTGGCTAGTTATATTAAGTCTATTTCCAGTCGCAATCATTGCTTTATTTTGGCTCCTGCGACGGGTGGTAATCCGTGAAATTGTTGATAGAGCAATGCAACAACTACAGGGAATGGAAAAATTACAAAATCAGCTAACCACCGTTAAGCAAGATGCTGAAAATGTTATTCAAGAAGCTAAAAAAATCAATTATGAATTAGAACAAGAAACGACTGCTTTACAACAAAAAATTAAAACCGAGCAAAACAATGTATCTATGCTTACATCTGAGCTAGATTTAGCTAAAGCACAGGTATTAAGTAGATTAGAAAATGAACTCAAAAAATCTCAAGAAAATATAGAAAATTTAGAGTCAAAATTTGCTTCGGGGCTATCTAAGTTAGAGTTTGATGCTCAACAACAAAGAGATATAGCACTGGAGAATCTAGGAAAATTAGCATCTGTTATGGCAGAGGAACTGTCTAAGTTAAAATTAGGTGTGCAACAACAGCAAGAACTAGCCGTTGCTGATTTAGAAGTATCAAGGTGTGAGTTCATATCTCAACTTTCTGGATGGCAGTCTGATGCTCAAACGCAAAAGGATATAGTTCTTGAAAGTTTAACAAAATTGCAGTTAGAATTTACTGATAAATTATCAGAATTACAGGGAGATGCTCAAAATAAAAAAGAGATTACATTTGAGAATTTAGGTAAATTAGATAATCATCTGAAATCTCAACTATCAGAATTACAGGTAGATGCTCAGGAGCAAAAAAATAAAATTGTTGATAGTTTAGTAGTATTGCAGTCAGAGTTTGCTGAACAACTATCGGAATTACAGGTAGATGCTCAAAACCGCAAAGAGTTAATCATTGAGAATTTAGAAAAGTCTGGTTCGGAGTTTACTTCGCAATTTTCAGAATTACAATTGAATGCTCAACAACAAAAGATTTTTATTTTGGAGAAGTTAGAAAGACTAGAAACTGAGTTTGTCTCTCATCTCTCTGAGTTACAATTGGATGCCCAAGAAAGAAAGGATCTCATCCTTCAAGAACTAACTGAAATTACGCCTGAATCCATTCTAGAGATGGTGAATTCTGAAGTTGAGGAAGAAATACAGTCACAGCCACAACAACCGGAATTCACTGCTGATGAGTATGTAAAACAGGGAGATGGGCTGTTTTCTGAAAGACGCTATGAAGATGCGATCGCAGCTTACAATCAAGCGGTTAAAATTCAACCTGATGAACCTGTAGCTTGGTTAAAACGAGGTCTAACTCTCGGAAGGTTGAAACGCTACAAAGATGCGATCGCATCTTATGATAGAGCTATTCAGATTCAGCCAGATTATCATCAAGCTTGGTGCGATCGCGGCGTTGCTTTTGGGAACTTACAACAGCATCAGCAAGCCTTTGCCTCATTTGACAAAGCTACACAAATCAAGCCTGATGATGCAGTTGCTTGGTTGAATCGCGGTCTTTCCTTAGTAGCATTGGAACAATACGAAGAGGCAATAGCATCTTTGGATAAAGCGCTGGAATTCCAACCCAATTCTCCCAAAATCTGGGATAAACGCGGTTATACTTTGGTGAGATTAGGACGCGATGATGAAGCGATCGCTAGTTTTAACAAAGCCTTAGAAATTAAGCCAGATTATGCCAGTGCCTATTACAACAAAGCAGCCTGTTACGCACTGCAAAGACAAGTTGAACTATCTCTGCTAACTCTACAACAAGCAATTGAACTTAATCCCAGGTATAAAGAAGACGCAGCAAATGACCTAGATTTTGATGAGATTGCCGATGATGAGCGCTTTAAGGAGTTAGTTGCAGAGTAAAAACCTTACCCCAGTCCCCAGTCCTCACTCCCTACTCCCCACTCCCCACAATTGGCGGATTCTGTTCACCAGACATCGCTTTGAGTTTAGATGTAAAAGACTCAGAGCGATCGCTTTTTTCTGGAGTAAATTGCCCGATTGGGGCATGAATAGCAGCAGGTGGGAGCAGTTTTGGCTGTCGCTGATGATGGCTTGGTGATGGAGAGGGCGGTGGACTTTCTTGTGAAGTTTGCCTTTGGCTGACAGCAGAGGATAGCTGAAGGGTTGCCGAAGAGGCAAATTTCCCAGAAAGCGGAGACTTCAAGACGGTTTTATTCTCTCTATCTTCCTGCTTCCCCTCTTCTTCACTCAAAGATGTCTTTGGTTCGGAACTTTTCAGTTGTAGAGTTGCAGTATTACTGTGTTGATAGCCGTTATGAATCTTAGCTGGTGGTAATTGAGGACTCGTCACTTTCTCTACAGTAGGGTTTTTCTTAGCTGGCGGTAGAGCTGGTGCAGCCAATGAGGTTAAGCTTTGGGGAAATTTGCTACAAATCATCCGTTCAAATTCCATGTTGAAATGATATATAGCCTGATCCCGGCGCTGCCAAAATACTAAAATTTGCTGCACGGAAACCGCTTTATAACGACCTTGATATAGTGCTTCAATCACTGCCAGGTGTAGCCAATTAAGTGGGTATTGCGTTTGCCAACGCTCAACTAGCTCATTGGCACTATACCCACTGAGATCGAAACTATAGTTAATTAATAAGGCGATCGCTAAGTTGGCAGAAGTATCTGGAAGTGTTGTTAACATGGGGCTATTAGCTTTAGGCAATAGGTCTAAGATTTGTCACCCATCGCATATTAGCCTAGCGTGCTTTTAACTACATGGTTTTTTTTTCCAAGAGTGCCAAGCCGATAAGCAGTGTTTCCTATTCTACTTGTCAACTTCTGGAATGCAACCCTACATAGACTGATTTAATTGCAGATGTTCGCCCAATGGCGACTAATGCCTGATAAACCATCGCTGCAACTTCGGCGCGTGTTGCCAAACGTGAAGGTGCAAGCACTTTCGGATCTGGATAGTTGACAACTATTCCCCGTTGTGTAGCAGTGGCAACGGCTTTTCGGGCGTAGTCGGGAATGGTATAACGATCGCTATATACTTCTAAAGCATCGCTATCAGCAGCTGGTAGTCCCAGTCCGTTTACTAGGGAGACAATCACCTGTAGCCGTTGGACATTTTGATTGGGGCGGAAAGTGCGATCGCTAAATCCGCCAACAAAGCTACCGCTAGCCGCGATTTGGATACCGCTATAAGCCCAAAAATCCTTGGGTACATCCGTAAAATCAGGTGCTGGGATTTTGGGAAATGGGTTAAAGGCAATCGCCACCATAACTGCATACTGGGCGCGAGTCATGGGTTTATCTAGCTGGTAGTTACCATCGGCAAAAGCATGAGTTAAATCCATGCTCACTAATGCCTGAATAAATGGTTCTGCCCAATGTTCATCTAGGTGAACAGGCGCAGGGAGTTTTTGAGATGGGGATTCTGTCGGGGCGTCAGAGAAACTGGTGCTAACCGCTACTCGATTGGTTGGAATCAATTCGACCAAGCCCTTGACTAGAGTAGGATTCAACTGATTACCTACAGAAACTAGCTTTTGTGTAGTGGCATTATATAAATCAAATTCACTGTTATCACGAAAAATATTATCAGCGGCATCTTGGGTATTACCTAAGTCGGGGACTGCATTGCCATTGACAGATACACCACCTTGGGTATTTTTAGCAATGATATTTTGACGCAGCACAGGTTGGGCGTTACGAGAAAGTGCGATCGCTGTGCGATTTTCTGATAATTTGTTATTTGCGATCGCAGGAGCGGCAAAGTCACTAATTGCTATGCCTAAAGGGTTTCTTTGAAATACATTTCGCAATACTTCTCCCTGGCTATGACCTGCCATCACTAACCCGCTAGCATTATTTTGCACAAATATGTTATCTAAAATAGCGGGTTTGGCAGTACCAGTGGTAAACACACCTTCTCGCCCACAGTCGCTCAAAGTATTGTTAGCTAAAGTAGGTGCAGCCGATTCAATCCAGATACCAGTACCTTTGGCTGAGGGATTGGTTACAGTTACACCTAAAAGACTGGCATTATCTACCAAGAGCAGCGTGATATTTTGCATACCAAAGCTGGGACTTTGATACTCGCCACTCCCGGAAATTACAATCCCTGCACCTTTGTTCGCTTCGTTACCCACCACTGTCACCCCTCCAGGGATGACGAGTGGAAACATCTCACCACTAGCGGCGCTGTAAGTCCCCGATTCCGAATGAATTATTGTGGGAATTTTGGTTCCTTTTAAGGCACGGGTAAGGCTTTTAAAAGGACTCAACCGTGAACCAGTATTGGTATCATTCCCTGTCATAGGGTTGACATAGAGTGTGACAACGAGGGTAGAGTTCACCATTGATAATTGAGAGTCGATTGTTTTAATTATGACAATCATAAATAACACTACTTGTAGCAAACTTGATCAAAGTAGTATCTTTGTGTGTAGAAAATTTATCCACGTTACTTTTTCTTGCAAGCGGATAATCTGTACACACAAGTTATAGACTCTCACGCAACATTCCAAGTTCTCAGATCGGCGTTTGGTGTTCCAAGCTCAAAGTTGCGAGTTCTAAGCTTAAAGATTCCGAGTTTTGAGGGCGATCATCCAAACCTCTTTCCTTTTAGGCTACGGTGTACACACAAGTCTCTTGACCTGCAATGCCAATGTATCGGCTGACAATGCCATTGTTTCGGCTGAAAATGCCATTGCATCGGCTGACAATGCTATTGCATCGGCTGACAATGCCATTGTATCGACTGACAATGCTATTGCATCGACTGACAATGCCATTTAGCTTACTCCCCTTCCCTTGTAGAGAAGGGGCTGTTCTTGTCAGGTCTCTATCGAACTCAACTACAAACTGCTCTAAATTTATTTTCAGTGTAAATACTTTACTTGTTAATGTTGACTGATTTAGCTAATTCGCCTTATATCCCACCGCTATAATTGTTACTGCGATTTAGCGGTGGGAGATGTCACACATTCTCATCTAGGATTGTTCCTTCTATATTGGCACCAGACAAATTTGCTCCACTCAAATTTGTCTGGTGCAAATCTGCTTGGGTGAGATTTGCCTGAGATAAGTCGGCTACAGTTAAGTCTGCACCACTCAAATCGGCTCCATCTAGATTCGCCGCTATCAAGCTTGCTTCCTGCAAATCCGCGTCACTCAAGTTAGTTTCAATCAGTTTCGCAACCGTCAAATCAGCGTGATTTAAATTAGCTCCTTCCATTGCTGCTCCATCCAAGATAGCTCCATCCAAAATAGCTCCACTTAAGTTGCTACCACTGAGGTCAGCATTGCTCAAATCTGCTCCATTTAAGTCAGCCTCAATCAAACTGGCGTGGGCTAAATTAGCGTGACTCAGATTAGCTCCATCTAAAATTGCTCTATCTAAAATTACGCCACTGAGATTGGCTTCCCTTAAGTTTGCCTCGCTCAAGTTGACACCAGTAAAGTCTCTGACACCTGCGGCATAGTTTTTCAGAAGTTGATCTGCTTTCATATCTGTCACTCTGCTAAGGAACGTTTAATTGAGACTATCCAGGTTACGCCAGACAGGCAGTAAATCCCCAGCACGCGCCACGGAGGATTGGTATGGTGAATCAAACCAGAGTGAATATCGAATCACTTACTATCTAGATTAGCCATGCTCAACAACTGGCGCTACTACCTAGAGTTGTGAGTTACTTTCATCCTTGGGAGGGATGTTGAGGGATTTAAAAATTTAAGCATTAGTGCAAAGCGATCGCTATACTCAATTGTGGTGTTCATCTGGCAGAGGTTATGGCAAAACCAATTCGTATTCTTTTGCAGACTACGATTCCTACGACTGAAGATGACTGGAGCATTTTTCGTTTCTCGATGTTACAAGATTATTTAGCATCGATTAAAGACGAAACAGGAAACTGCTTATTTGAAGTTACGGGACGCGGTTACGAATCAGATGCAGTCGGTGGTGATTCAGTTTTAAGTAGTCTCGACAAATCAGATTTTGATCAACTTTGGCTATTTGGCTTAGAGGTGGATAAGGGGTTAACCGAAAAAGACATTGCCGGAATTAATGCTTTTCGGCAACGCGGCGGCGGTATTCTGACAACACGCGATCATCAGGATATGGGCTGTTCGATGTGTGGTTTAGTTGACATTGGTGATGTCCACTATTTCAACACCAAAAATCCCGATCCCGATGAATCTCGCTGGAGCCGAGATGACTCACACACAACTTATATCTCCTGGCCCAACTATCATTCTGGAGCTAACGGCGATTATCAAAAAATTACCATTGTTGAACCCATTCACGAACTTTTCAAAAATCCCAATTCACCTTCGGGAAGTATCGAGTTTTTCCCAGCACATCCCCACGAAGGCGGTATTGGCAAACCTTTGGGCAATGCAAACGCGCGGGTAATTGCTCTGGGTAAAAGTTTAGTTACAGGTCGTAACTTCAATCTGGTTGTAGCGATCGAGCATCATCAAGATGAACAAGGGAATATGCTAGGACGAGCAGTAGCTAACTCCAGCTTCCATCATTTAGTAGATTACAACTGGGATATTAACAAAGGCTGTCCCACTTTTGTAGATGAAGCACCAGGAGATGGGATGAAAAAAGAGCCACGCGCCTTAGAAGATATCAAAACC
The DNA here is from genome assembly GCF_036917655.1 of Nostoc sp. GTDB lineage: Bacteria > Cyanobacteriota > Cyanobacteriia > Cyanobacteriales > Nostocaceae > Nostoc. The sequence continues at coordinate 7,341 of NZ_JBALCY010000064.1, read as the reverse complement.
TATGTGCGTAACCTTGCTTTCTGGCTAGCAAATTGATTTTTTTTTACTAATTCGCCGTCAGCCCGCCGCTACACCCAAAATACTGGGTATAGCGGCGGTAGTTCACGTTTCCCCACCAACCACTACATCTTGAATTCGGAGACTAGGACCACCACAACCCACTGACAAACCGTTTTGCCCTCCCTTACCACAACCACCGGATTCATCCCAGTAAAAATCATCACCAATTGCCTCAATATCCGCTAGAGTTTGGAATACATTTCCCGAAAGCGTTACATCCCGCACTGGTTCAGCAATTTTGCCGTTCCTAATCATCCACGCTTCCCCAGCACTAAAGGTGAACATTTCCCCATTCGTCATCCCACCCAACCAATTACGGGCATAAACTCCTTCTTTGATATCGGTGAATAAGTCTTTGACTGGTGTTTTACCCCGTTCAATCCAGGTATTTGTCATCCGCACAATCGGAGTAAAGTGATAGTTGAGACAGCGGGCGTTACCCGTAGGCGCTTCCTCCAATTTGCCAGCGGTTTCACGAGAATGCAAACGTCCAACTAAAACTCCATCTTTAATTAGTTGAGTAGTAGTGGCAGGCGTGCCTTCATCATCGTAAAAATAGCTCCCGCGATGTCCCTCTGGGGCAGCACCATCAAAAATTTGGAGTTCTTCTGGGCCAAACCGCCGTCCAATAGTCATGACTTCCAGCAGATCGGGGTTTTCGTAAGCCATATCGGCCTCAGAAAGATGTCCGAAGGCTTCGTGAACAAACAAACCCGTGAGAATTGGGTCAATGACTACGGTGTAGGTATTGCCTTTGACCGATGGCAGAGATAAAGCTGCGATCGCTCTTTGAGCGGCACCTTTTACCTGTTCATCTAAATCAGTTAAATCTTCGTAAGCTTTGCGAGAGCCAGTAGTTTCCCGTCCAGTTTGTACGGTTTCGCCATTTCTGGCGGTGGCGGCAAAGCGCATTTCCATATCCACCCAAGATTGCTCGATTAAAGTGCCTTCTGAGGTAGCGATGATCACTTTTTGGGCGCTGTCTCCATAACGCACCGAGGTAGTGGTAATCCGGCGATCAACGCTTTTGAGTAATTCAGTATAGCGATCGCACAATTGTTTTTTCTTCGAGAGTGGGATTTTTCGGGGATCGGTGCCTTTTAGGGGTAGAATGCATACTGCTTGCACCGGGTCAATGGGTGCAAGTAAAGTTTCTTCATCACCAACCATCCGCGCAGCAGCGATCGCTTCTTCTATACGATCCTTGATTGTCGCCAGCTGGTTAAAGCAGCTCAACCCCCATCCACCTTTATAACAAGCGCGAATATGTCCACCAATGGAGATGCCTTCACTGAGGGTTTCTACCTTGTCGCCACGCAACAAGATATCAGTCCCTTCTGCTTCTTCAAGGCGAATCATCAGATAATCTACACGCTCTGAGTAGCGGGCAATGAGGTCAGAAAGTAAATTTTTGGCGTCAGCAAGTGTAGTCGGCATTTCCAAGTAGTAACAATGACGAACTGCATTTATTTTGCAATTATTTGGGGAATTTCTGCTACTCAATCACGAGTTCGCCCATGAGGGAGATGAGGGGACAAGGGGAGCAGGGGAAGAAAAAATAAATGCCCAATGCCCAATGCCCAATACTTCGGCTTCGCTCAGTACAAGTGCCCAATGCCCCATGCCCCATGCCCAATGCCCAATGCCCAATCTTGCGCGTAGCGCTCTGACTCTTAGTACTTCCTTTTTTACGGTGGGTAAGAACTGAATGATGTGCTAAGGTAATTAGGTGAGAATAAAATTCGGTTACAGTGTTTGTTTTTAGTATTGACAGGCTTTTCCCTTTTGGTCTTAACAAGCTTGTCTCCGAAATCTAAATCTCTACACACCTATGATTTTGGAGATAACGCATGTCAATTTATGTAGGTAATCTATCCTACGAGGTCACACAAGAAGACCTCACTTCTGTTTTTGCCGAACACGGTTCTGTAAAACGGGTTCAGTTGCCTACTGACCGTGAAACAGGACGTCCACGCGGCTTTGCTTTTGTAGAGATGGGTACAGAAGCTGAAGAAACAGCTGCTATTGAAGCTCTTGATGGTGCTGAGTGGATGGGACGCGACCTTAAAGTGAATAAGGCTAAACCCAAGGAAGATAGAGGTGGTTCCTTTGGTGGTGGCGACCGTCGCGGCAACAGTGGTGGTGGAGGATACTCTCGAGGACGCTACTAAGCTTTAAGAAAAAAAATTAAGTTTTAACGTCTTAAGGGCAGAATCATTATCTGCCCTTTTTGCGCTCCGGTCTACTGGATGGCTTAAAATTGCCCAGTACCAATTAAGTAGGAGATGAAAATGACCCAAGTATTTGTGGGCGAAAATGAAGGAATTGAGTCAGCCTTACGTCGATTTAAGAGGGAAGTTTCCAAAGCAGGTATTTTTCCAGACATGAGAAAGCATCGTCACTTTGAAACGCCTTTGGAAAAACACAAGCGCAAAGAAGTCGCAAGGCACAAGCAACGTAAGAGGAATTTCCGTCGCAATTGAGAACAAGCGATCGCATCTCATTAGATTCTTAGCTGTCGAAGAGGCGATCGCTGTACTCCAAAGGAGAATCTAAAAGGTAGGTTTTGGTAAAGCCATTACTGATTGTAGGATGGGCAATGTAAATAACGGTGTGTCCCCCAGCGGACAAAAAACTTGTTATCCTTACTTTCGGAGTGGCGATCGCTACGGTGAATTAACTATATTTGGCTGAAGAATTTATTTTTGGGATTCCCTTAGTGGTCAACAAGACTTTTGAAGGGTCTATCTTGGAAAGTTGAGCCAGCACTTTGGGCGGGTAATGCCCAACTTGTACTCCTTCTCCTGACGCAGAATAGGAGAAAGTATCATGAAAACCCCCAATTTGGCGGACTGCTGAGATGAAGATTGGGCATAGATCCATTCCCAACAGCGATCGCACTATTGAGTAGTTCGTCGATCTGGAGGGGTTTGGGCAGGAATGCTGTTGCCCCTGCCTCTAAACTCCGCTCCACTGGTGATTTGACTCGAATACGCTGGCACTAAAGACGATGATCACAACAGAACGGGTTTGCGGATTCGCTTGTAGCTGAACTATTAGCTCAAAACCATCCATATTGGGCATGGCTTAATGAGCAGAATCACATCTGGATTGTGTTCAGTTGCTACCTATAGTGCATGATTGCAGGAAAATAACTGATAACTGTGAAACACTATATTTCCCTCACAACTTGAGAAGTGCATATCATGGTTTTGTTTTTTGTTCGGTATGAGTTACTAGGTTTGGGAGACTTTTTCCTCTTGAGTAGAAAGAGAGCGAATTAACTCCCGAATCACATCGGTTGCTGGTCTCCCCGTTATTGAACAGTATTGTTCAAGCTTCTGTGCCTCACTTGATGTGAGATTGATTGTAAGTCGTTTAGCAGCCCATTTTTTATTCATGTAGTAGAGAGACAAGCTATATTTTTAAACTACCTCTTTAATATCAATCTTTTAAGCTGTTACTACAATGGTATAAGTAATGACATTTAATTTAAGTAATCATGAAGCAGGATATTATGTTTTTCTAAGCAATAGTGAAGAGGTAGGGTATATTCTCAAGTATGAAGTTGAGCTACTTTTAGGGCAGTAATTATAAATAGAATGTAAAAGTAATATTAAAGTAAGTAAACACAAAATAAGTATTATCACTAAGTGTTGTTGTATTTTAAAGAATTAAGATAATTTGGTAAGGCAAGTCACCAAGTCATCTGCCTTTGATTTAGCAGGCTATCTTTGTTATCACCATCAGCCCGATATATTCCTCTTTTACCTAACTGTGGCTCAAGTGCAAAGTAGCAACGGGGGATTTTTAGCCGAAAACGAACAAACCGCCCCGCAGCGATCGCAAAATTACCCAATACTACTAATAATTAGGTAACAAATTGATAGTAACGACAACAATCTTCTGGTAGTAGACTCAGGACAAAATCTCGGTGTGAATTCCAATTAGAGTAATCTAAGGAAAAAATGATCCAAAAGGCAGGGATACTGAGAGAATAATTAGTGTGCAGTCATTTGTGAGAGGTTAAGACAAGATTATTTTTGTAAATCAGTAACTCTACTTAAAATGTGATGATAAATGGAGTATTAAATTAACTTCATTACTGCCGATTGAAGAGCATGTATGAACGATGCTTTTAAACATGACGCGTATGCGTAGCCAGCCGTAGGCATCAATTGAATGAACTAGGTTATGGCTTAAAAAGGGTGGCTAAAACAAAACCAATCAAACAGATACCAGAAACAAAAGCAATCTTTAAAGAAGTTAACCGTATCAATCAGCAAGCGGATGATGACTCAACAACATTGAGAATTTCTATAGATGCCAAGGTGGGAATCAAAATTGGGGAGTTTGATAGAAGTGGAAAGACCCGTGTCAAAACAGTTGCATACGACCATGACTTTTCAAATTGTCCAGCACTTACCCCTTACGGGATTTTTCTCTCACAAATTTCAACTGACAATTCAACTAGCTTATTATCCTCCTGATCATAGTAAATATAATCCTGTTGAGCGTGCTTTTGGTTGGCTTGAGCAACATTGGCGTGGTAGTTTACTCGACAGCGTTGATACTATGGTTGAATCGATGGGGAGTATTATCTCCCGCACCTCTCAGTTAGATCGGTACGTATGACTTTCGCCACATACGGCTCCCGATGTTCTTAGCTTGCGCTTTTGCTCATGTGCTTGTAATCGTGGCAACTCTCGTGAATTGCTTCAAGATTATTTTTCTTCCAGTTGGCGTGGTTTCCGGCGATGTGATGCAGGTGAACCCGTTCCTCATCGATGAGCTTCAGACCACAGGATGCACATTTATGGCTTTGCTTTTTCAGAGCAATAGATGTTTCGCCGTTGTAGAGCTTGCTGTTACGTTCGCTCCAGTAGGCTGTATCTCCGTCATAGGGGGATTTTGTTCCTTTGACCATGACGTGTTTGTTTTCGGAGTAGGAAACTGCTGGGAATGTCTTGTCTAGTAATTTCTTGCTAGAGAGCCAGTCCAGTAGAAGGTATTGACAAATTAAGCAGATTGTGGAGCATTCAGGTGAGCAATTTCTCCAGCATTAGTTTCGGAGATCCGGGCAAGAACGTGGAGATTGTGGACAACAGCCATGCGTCGGAGGTCAAAAAGGTTTTTACGTAAGCCAATGTAGCGAGCTTTATCTCCTTGCCACTGAGCAATATGAGCCAAACTATGCTCAACGCTAACGCGCTCACGAAGTTTTGCACGTCCACTCTCAGTAGTTTGACGTTCTCGTAATTCCACAAGTAGAGACTCGTCAGGATGAATAGAGATACTACGACCAAGTTTACTTTCAGTGCATTGAGAACGTATTGGACAAGCAAGCCTGACATTCTTGTTTTGGCAAATGGACAACAGTTCCTTCACTAAATGGTAAACTCACCCCATTGGGACATGTCCTTGAAAACCGTTGCTAGTTCTATTTGAAATTCTGCGTCAAATAATTCGTGACGTATCTGCCTTAAAAATACAAACAGTTTAGCTTTGCGTATACGTTTTGCGACTTTTTCTTCTTTTGCTGACAGTTCTACGGGAGGGTTCCAAACTAACGGACGCATGGTCGCTGCACTCCTGATACCGTGTTCTCCTCTTTTTACACTCTGCAAAAACTGTGCATCTTGTCAACTACTTTTACTGGACTGCCCCTCTTGAACAGCGAGAATAAATATTAAGTTGGTTGGAAACGAAAGATACTTGGGAGCTTGGTGAACTGGAGTACAAATTGGCATTTGAATATGATGTAATATCAAGTTCGGATGATTACTTATAATTAAGCCGATCTGGTTTTTGGCCACCAGTGGTAGCAATTTATATCATGTCCGGTCAAAGCACTTATCATTTAGACCGCAGGGGGCAGGGAGCAGGGAGCAGGGGGAAAGAGGCTTTTACGATTTTTGCACAGATCCGGTAATCATAAGTGATTAACCGGACTTGATATTAGTCCTTGAATTAAGTCGTGCTGCTTCATAATTTCTTGGCAACGAAGTACCATAAGTTCTTCGAGTTCATCTAAAGAATTTGGGGAACAATTGGCTACAATCTCGTTAGTTAGAGGCCACAACCTAACTGAAGAGTTGTAATTCCGGTGAGTAAGCGGGTAAGTAGATTAAATCGATACCTGCTGGTAATTCTAAATCATTACTTTTATGCCAACCAGCTTGGTCAATATTTATGCCAACCAGCTTGGTCAATAGCTAAGAGAATTCTTTTATCAGTCCCAAGACCGTATTCCCCGGCAAAATCAGCTAAAACTCGATTGAATATCTCAGTATTGACATTTGGAAGAATCCACCAATAAGTTTCACCGGATTCTGGGTGTACAAACCCATACAACCACATCCATTTATACTTCTGAATCACTGATGCAATTGGTTGTTCACTCTTCTGATACCCAAATTCGACGTAGGATGGGATGAAGTCCAATACGATGCTCGTCCATGCTCCAAACTTCTATTTCGGCGTTTGGATATCTCGCTTGGAGAAATTTAACCCTCAAATCGAGTTTTTTTTCCAATTTTCTTGCTCTATTGGATCAGCTTCTCCATGTTCTGGCCTAGGAACACGCAGGCGAAATGTCATTTGTTTGAGGTACTCCCATCCCCGATGCCGACTGATCGATTTTCCTGTCAATTCACTTAACCAATCCGCAACCTTACGACCGTTCCACAATCCCCCATCTGGTGCTTTTTCTGACAGCACTTGCCAAAGCTGGGCTTGTTGCAGATCTGTTAATCCTGGCTCTTTTCCTGGGTTATCATGACGCCTGTCTCCTAGCCCACTTATACCGAACTGGTTATACCGTTTGATTAGCTGAGAAATCAAAATTCTTGTATAACCTGTTACTTGTGCCACTTCTTGAGGCGTTTTTCCTGTTGCCAATAACCAAATTATTTGGTAATGCCTACGCTCTGTCGCTTCTGTTGCTTGACGATAACCAACTAACAATTCTTCTTTACTTGAGTGGTTAGCGATCGCAATCTGTTTCGGCATAGTACTTGAATAGATCCACTGCAACGATTCCACCTTTATTATAAGTAATTATCCGAACTTGATATAACCTACGAATCAAAACGGAGCTATTACGATTTTTAAAATAAGTTTTTGTGTTGTTTTAGGAGTACGTTGCAGCAATAACAAAAGCCTCCTCAAATAATAATGAGGAGACTTTTGGTTTGTATTATGAATCCTGGCATCGAGCTATTTTTGCGTAGGGCTACCCCTAAACTATCGTGGCCGCAGCAGCGTTTCACCTCTGAGTTC
>NZ_JBALCY010000063.1:0-148438 GCF_036917655.1 Nostoc sp. | reverse complement strand
GTGGATGTTTGAGTGGTTTATCCGACACACTACCTTTGATTTCGCTACTCTCCAGATGTACGGAGTTTTTTCAAAAATCAAATAGGAGTCCTATATATAACCATTGTCACAGTTATATAACTGGAGATTCGCTATAGTTAACGGTTAACAGACAACGGCTAAAAGGAGTTAAAGAGATGGAAATTAAGCCAACTGACCCATCGCTAGCACTCATAGAAATTCCCCCTGGCTATCTCAATATTATGGGTTACATTGATCAATCAGAAGTTAATGGCCCTGGTTGTCGTGCAGTCGTCTGGGTACAAGGTTGTCTTCGTGAGTGTCCTGGCTGCTTTAATACCGACTCTTGGTCATTTGAAGCTAACCAATTGATTGCTGTTGATACCCTTGCCGAGAATATTCTCAGCAATCCCCGCAATATGGGTGTAACGTTCTCTGGTGGAGAACCGTTTTGGCAAGCAACTGCACTAGCATCTTTAGCTCGGAAGGTAAAAGCTGCTGGGTTAAATGTAATGTCTTTTACTGGATTCACTCTTAAGCAGCTACAGTCCCAATCCGCGCCGCCAGGTTCCCAAGGATTGTTAGAACAACTCGATATCCTGATTGACGGGCCTTTTGTACAATCTCTGGCAATTAATTCTCCCAACTCTCCAGTCTCTTCTAGCAATCAACGGATTCGTGTGTTGAACCCAGCTTTCCAAGACCAGATTACTTGGGCTAGCGACCAGATTGAGGTTCATATTCTCAAGGATGGTAGCCGCATTGTCACCGGTTATCAAGGTGGGCTGGAACTGACATAGGGTATGGGACATAGGGAGTTAAAACTTAAAGGTTCAGCCTCAGAAGGTGAACGTTCATCTTCTGAGGGTTAAATTTTTACAAGCTATCCGGTAAGGGTAAAGCTCAGTCACTTTAGCTAGTTAACTGAAAATGACTCCAGCCTTCCAGATGATCTGAGGATGATGATCGATAATGCAGATATAGAGGATAACAAAGTTGATGCCAAAACAAAGGAGTTGACACCAGCAAATGCAACCCAACTACTCAAATATAGCCAGCTAATTGTCGATGTCTTTGACAATAGCGTGGCACGTCAAGCAGGGAAAGATTATGCTGATCAATTTAGCATTCCTTGTCTTTATGCTGGACTATCAGCAGATTATGCAGAAGTGATTTGGAATGACGTTTATCGCCTTCCTTCTGAGGTGAATGATCATGTCTGTGATTATCCACTGGCGCGAAACCTGGTGATATTAACTGTGGCTGTGGCGTGTGAAGCGATCGTTTCATTCATTGCCACAGCAGAACAGCGTAACTTCACCATCACCCTAAAGGATCTGACTGTTCAATCTTTGTTTTTGTAGATTGCGTAGACGCTCTTAGTGGTTTGTCGCAGACATCGCCCATCATAATTTACAACTGTGTTGAGACAAAACTAACTAGCTAGATAGCCGTGTATCTTATCCTTATGTCTTCGGAGAGTACCCAAAGCTTGTTGCTCTACCTGTCGCACTCGTTCTCGACTAATACCCATACGTTGACCAATCTGTACTAAAGAAAGTTCATTTCCATCTGTTAAACCAAAACGCAAAGTTAATATTTCTTGTTGCTGGGGAGTTAATTTTGACAATAAATTTTGAATATTTTGTTGGAGAAACTTTTGGTCAGCGTATAATTCTGGGGAGAGTCCATCATCCTCCAACATATCTTGTAATTCTGTATCTTTTTCTGAGCCAACTCGCAATTCTAGAGAGATAGGTTGACGTGCTAAGAGTAAATAATCTCGAATTTGTTTAGGATCTAAAGATAGTTCTTCAGCGATATCAACTGCGGTAGGAGTCCGACCTAATTTTTGAGTTAGTTCACGTTGAATACGCTTGATTTTGTTCAGTTTTTCTGTAATATGAATAGGCAAGCGGATAGTCCGTCCTTGTTCGGCGATCGCTCGTGTAATTGCCTGACGAATCCACCAATAGCCATAAGTTGAAAACTTGTACCCTTTAGTAGGGTCAAATTTCTCAACTCCTCGCTCTAAACCTAAACTTCCTTCTTGAATTAAGTCAAGAAAATCTAGGTTATGTCTTTGATATTTTTTAGCAATAGATACTACAAGTCGCAGGTTAGCCTGAATCATTTTCTGCTTGGCTTGATGTCCCTGATGTAGCTGTTGCAGTAGTGATTTTTCACCGATATTTATATTTTCAATCCACTCTTGTTGTGTCGGTTGACGTTTTAATTGAATAGCTAATTTTTCTTTCGCAGCAAGTAAAGCCATCATTTGTTGAACTTGCTTGGCAAAATTAATCTCTTGCTCATAAGTTAATAAAGGTATCCGTCCAATCTCGCTAAGATAAGTACGGACTGTATCAGCAGTATATAAAGGTTTTTCATTTTTATTACTTCCTTCTAGAGACTGGGTTGATAGATTATTCATAGTTATATTAACCTTCAGAAATGCTTGTTGGTTTAGAGGGAAATAAATTTCAATCCGAGAGAATTAGTGGGAAATTCAGAAATGAAATTAGAATGCAATTCTTAATTTTGATGATTAAGGTGCTAACGTTAATTGTGACTGGAATCAGTTTGTAGTTTAACTTTAAAAGATAAAGTCAATAATTTGTCAATATTTTCTGGTTGTTGTCACGGATAATTCTTTCGCCAAAACTAATATGTTTTAAGTTAAGAGGTTGATGTTACAGGAGTTTGTCAAAGAATTGAAAAAGTTATGTCTGTCCAAATTCCAGCGGATTTAAATTTGGGTGTTGTACACAACCTAAGTCTCAAAATCAGGCATAAAGCCTGTTTTACTTCAGAATTATCCTGTAAGTAGCCAGGCATGATGTACACTATGACGCATGAAAGTACTTTTTCCTTCCTTCTGTCTTTTTACAGTTCTACCCTAAGTCAAGTCGCGTTCTGGGAATCTAAGCAAAGAAAATCACTCCCTATACGTGTTGACATGGAGATATTGATTTTACCTTTGGGATTTTACTTAAAAGGTCGCCTCAGTTTGAAAAGAGGAGGAATACGTCTGGAAACTGCTTCTGCAATCAGTTTTACAGCACTAGAGACAATAGGTTATGCCTTCATTACACTTTTACGATCGCACGGGAACCTACTTGTCTTTATATCTTAAAAGACTGCGATCGCTCTTGAGTGAAGTTATGTCTTTTCTAATCCTTCTCGGATTTTGACCTTTTCTTAGCAAACAAACTAGTCATACTTAATCCAGTAACCAACAACCCTAATAGTCCTATTCCGTTCAAAATCGGGTAGATTCCCTGTAAACCAAAGATTTCACCACGATGAATCGAAAGCAGTAGACTACGCCCAACTCCAAGGTTAGCTGACCACTCACCTACCAGCGTAGCTGCAATACCAGTTAACAATGTTACAGCAAGCGGTAAAGCCAAAATAATCGCCAGAGTCCGGTGGTACTTGCGAAATGAACGCATTATCCAAAATCTCCAGTGGAAACTATAGCAGTTTGCAACTTGATGAGGTACAGAACTGTTTGTCTCAAAGCCACATACAAAGCTTGTTTTTTTACTGTCTTTTGACCGTGCCAATTTTAGATTTTAGATTTTAGATTAAAAATTATTTCGGTTCATGCCCCGCCCCTCTCTACGAAACCAGAGGCGAACGTGAGCGGAACAATTCCATTATCCAAAATTTAAAATTCGGCTTGCCTCAAGCCAAAAAGTGGTCGAGGTCAATCCAAAATCCAAAATTTAAAATCCAAAATCGATTGACTCCTGCTCTATGTTAGTCTTCCCTCACTTTTTAGAAACAGTGGCGATATTTGTGTCAAGTGTTTGTAACCCTTTAAGAGCTTTCGCTTTATCTTTTGCTTTCAGCGCACCCTTCACCTGGGTCGCAGCATCTTCGATTACATTATAGGTTTTGGAAGATTTAGTTTTGACACCATCCTCAACCTTAGACCAAGAATTTTCAAACTTATCAAATTCCTGTTGAGCTTTATCAAACTTTCCGGCTGACACCGCAGTTTTTGTATTTGAAACTACACTGACCAAAGGATTAAAACCTCCCTGCGTAGTAGTAGTAGTTTTGGATACTGTTGTCCCTCCAGTGGTTTCAGTGGCAGCAGGAGTCTGGGTAGTAGATTTTTGAGCGCCGTTGCATCCTACCAATGTCAGTAAGCCAATTGCAGTAACGGGGATGATGTAGATTAAGCGTTTCATAAGACCTCTTGAATAATGATAAATCGCCAAGTAAGGACGGTATCAGCTACTATATCAGCTAAAGTTGCTGGAGACGTAGGAAGATTCTATGCAGGTTTTTTCTTACAAAAATAATGTAATCTTCTATACCTATGTTTTTTGGCACGGATGCATCACGGCTGTTTTGCATCTTAATTGCGGGTTTATGCCCGATTATTTTTGATTGGTAATAAGGTGTGATTTGTTACTTTATTTATTGTTAAAAAATCTTGAATAGAGTTGACAAATTCTTTTAACTCTAAAATTAAATTAGTAGTATCTTTAAGCTCTTGATGGTAAGCCAATTGTTCTAGTTTGTCAGCTGCTAGGTATATAGCTGTGGCTCCAATGTTGGTACTAGCACCTTTAAGTTGATGAGTTTCTCGCGCAACTTGCTCAAAATCATTAGATGCGATCGCTGCAATAATTATTTCTAAACGGGGTTTCATATCTTCAACGCATATTTGCAATAGATTTAATTCAAATTCTGCGTCATTTCCCGATATCCGATGCAAGTGTTCCCAATCAATTCCTAGGCCAGTGGAAACTGTCTGTTCATAAACAACTGCCTCTTCTTGTGAGAGGATCACGCCTGTCCAATGCTCTAGAGTCGCAGCCAATTTTTCTTTAAACACTGGCTTACTCAGATAGTCGTCCATTCCGGCATTGAGACACATTTGTTTGTCTTCTTTCATTGCATTAGCCGTCATCGCAATCACCACAGGACGACGACGCAGAGCAAAAGCGTCCTCTTGCCAACGATGAATTTCTTTTGTGGTTTCCAAACCGTCGAGAATCGGCATTTGGCAATCCATTAGAATCAAATCGTAAGGAATTTTTTCTAATAGCTGCAAAACTTCCTTTCCATTAGCAACGACATCAGCTTTGTAGCCCAAACTCTGGAGTTGCCTCAAGGCTACTTTCTGATTCACCAAATTATCTTCAGCTAAGAGAATTCTTAATTTGGATTTAGTAGAGGGGTTAGGGGAAGAGGAAGTAAGAATGCCTGAAGTTTCTGGACTCTGGATTTCTTTGGTAGCCTCTAGCCAAGAGCCTCTAACGCCTTGTTCTGATTCAGTCCGAGTTTCTAAAATAGTTGTGATGGTATCAAGGAGTCGTGATGGCTTAATGGGTTTGACCAAATAAGCAGCAAATCCAATTTTGAGCGCCTGCTGCACTTCATCCCGTTGATTAGTAGAGGTGAGCATAATCAAAGGTATCTCAGCAATTGCAGAATTGGCTTTAATTTGTTCTCCTAAAGTCATGCCATTTGTTTGGGGTATTTGCATATCAACCAAGGCGACATCATAGGATTTACCCTGCTCACAAGCTGACTGAATAGCAATGAGTGCAGCAGCAACACTGTCAGCTTGATCTACCTGCATTCCCCAATGAGTAGCTTGATGGGAGATAACTTTGCAATTAGTAGTGTTGTTATCCACTACTAACAAGCGACGGTTGTGCAAAAGTCCGCGATCGCATTTTGGCAAAACAGGCTCAACAAGCTTGGTAAAAAGCACCTCAAACCAAAAATTAGATCCTTTCTCCATCTGACTTTCTACCCCAATCACTCCTCCCATCAAGGTTACAAGTTGTTTACAGATGGCTAATCCCAAACCGGTACCACCATACTTGCGAGTCGTAGAAGCATCCACTTGGGTAAATGGGGTAAAGAGTTTGCGTTGGTCTTCAGGGCTAATGCCAAGACCCGTATCTGTGATGGCAAAATGGATGGTGGCTGTAGTAGAGGAAAGCGAACGCAATTCGGCTTGCACTAATACTTCGCCAGTGCTGGTGAACTTGATCGCGTTGCTGATTAAGTTCATGAGAATTTGCCGCAGTCTACCAGTATCTCCTTTGAGGTGGGTGGGGACGTTGTGCTCAATCATTGCGGCAATTTCTAATCCCTTGTTGTGGGCTGAGGGAGCCAATAATTCCACTACTTCTTCAACACAAGTAGATAGGTTAAAATCTAGAGTTTCGAGAGCCATCTCTCCAGCCTCAAGTTTGGAAAGATCTAAAATCTCGTTGATTAAACTTAAAAGAGCGTCTCCACTACTACGAATTATTTCAATAAAATCTCGCTGTTCTGGGTCTAAGGCAGTATCTAACACCAAACTGGTCATCCCCAATACAGCGTTCATCGGAGTGCGAATTTCATGACTTATATTTGCCAAAAAGGCACTTTTAGTGTGAGAAGCTAATTCGGCTTGGCGACGAGCAATTTCAAGTTCTTGTCGCTGACGAGTTTCTGCTGCTAATAGTTGGGCTTGGGCTAAGGCAATACCTACTTGGTCGGCTATTTGCCGCAAAAGATCAGTTTCAAAGCTAGACCAGTGGTGGGAATCGTCACACTGATGAACTATGAGCAAACCGCGAAGTTCTTCTTTGACAAGAATGGGCACAACCAAATTGACTTTGACCCCAAACTGTTGCATTAATTCCAGATAGCTTTGTTCAACTTCCAGCATATCCAAGTTAGCCAGCCCTAAAACCCTTCCTTGACGGTACTGCTGTAGATAGTACTGTTGTAGATATTCCGCTTGGAAGTAGGGGGGGGTGATGTTTTGCTCTTTGATTGCTGGTAAGCCAGAAACTACAGCTTCAATAACGGTGGGTGCAGACTCATCTGGCAAAAGCTGATAGATCAAAACTCGGTCTGTCTGGAGAATCTTTTGCACCTCCTCGACAGTGATTTGGAGAATTTCTTCGATTTGCAAAGACTGGCGAATCTTGAGGGTGATTTCGGTAAATAGTTGCGATCGCAAGTTTTGGCGTTGTATTTCTTCTTCAGCCTGTTTACGCTCAATAAACTGCCCCACTTGCTCACCGATAGAATTCATCGTTTTTGCCAAATCTTCGTCAAGTGGCTGGATTTCACGGTTGAAGCAGGTAATTATACCGAGGATTTTGTTACCACTGCGGATCGGAAAACCAAAAGCTGCGTGTAGTTCTAGTTTAGCGTTAATTTTGAAGCGGGAAAAACTGAGTTCTTTAACGACATCAGCGATCCAAACAGGTTCAGAACTAGCCCAAACACGACCAGGTAGTCCAATTCCTGGTGGAAACGTGGTTTGCCGATTCAGTGCTTCAAAATCTTCCAGATCAAGGGATGCTTTATGCCACATATCGAGAAAACGCAGCACATTTGCTTGCTGATCTACCATCCAAATTTCACCCAAATCCCATCCTAAACTTTCACAGATCCCTTGGAGAATTTGGGTAGTGGCAACGCCAGTCGTAGTGGAATCTGCTAAAACGCGGGTTGCAGCATATTGTGCAGTTAGATGCTGTTGGGCTCGTTTCCGTAAGCGAAGCTCGTCGGAGACATCGGTGATGTCAATGCCAGTGCCAACAATGTATTCTACTGCTCCTTCATAGTCTTTTAAGAAGGTATTCGACCAAGCAATCAGTCGGCGACTGCCATCCTTCATTACCCAATAGTTTTCGTACTCCTGCAAGCCTCTACCAGTTAGCAATTGCTCAAAAACTGCTTTGACTGGCTCCACCTCTTCAGGAAGTAGGAACAAGTTCCAGAAATACCTACCCCTCACCTCATCGAAGGAGTAACCGGTTATTTGCTCACAAGCTTGATTGAAGCGAACGATTTGCCCTTGAGAATCGAGAACTATTACCAACGCGCCGACTGTATCAAGGACTGCTGAGATAAAGTTGCGTTCTTGATTTAAGGTTTCTTCTGTCCTTTTGCGCTCAATGACCTCACGATAGATGAAGTAGTAGACTACGGCAAGAACGATAAGACTTAGGCAGATGGCGATCGCAATTGTCAAAATTGTGTTCTGACTCCTGGCTTTTTTTACTTGTAATTGCTGCTGGAGTCGTCCCCTTTCCTCGTTCTCCATCTCATTGAGCACCTTGCGGATATCATCCATGAGATTTTGTTCATCATTTCTCACTAGTATTTGCAACGCCGCCTCTAATCCCTTGTTCTGGCGTAAATTGATAGTCTGTTTTAGTTCAGTAAGTTTAGTCGTTATCAGAGATTCAAGCGTTGTGATCTGCTTTTGTTGATTCGGTTTATCTGCTGTTAAACTCTTCAACTTGGCAATTTCTTGATCGACGTTAGCAAGTGCTGCTTGATAAGGTTTGAGATAAATCTGTTTTCCAGTGAGGATGTAACTACGTTGCCCAGTCTCCGCATCCTTTATCTGAGACTGTAGTTCTTCTAGACTGTTGATTTTTTTGTCAGTATTTTTTACTAAAATCCGATTATTAATAGATCCTCTTGTATTTTGATAGGAAACCACACCAATCAAAACTAAAATTGCCGACGCCAAACCAAAACCTGCCGCAATCTTTTTGAAAAATTGCTTGCGTACCCGCTGCGCCTGTTTGCCTTTTTTGGTAATAAGTACCAAACTTGCTAAATTTCGGCGCAATTCCAGTTGCTTAATGACTTGACGACCTAAAGTTCGTAAAGCCTCTATCTGATCTGGAGTAAGTTCTCGTGGTACATAGTCAATCACGCAAAGTGTTCCTAGTGCGTATCCCTCAGGATTAATCAGAGGTACACCAGCATAAAACCGAATATTTGGGTCAGATGTTACCAGTGGGTTAGCGGCGAACCGTTCGTCATCTGTTGCATCAGGCACAACCAGAACATCAGGCTGTAGAATAGCATGGGCACAGAATGCCAAATCTCGATGTGTTTCTAGGGCATCCAGACCGACTTTTGACTTAAACCACTGACGGTTTGTATCAATTAAGCTAATTAAGGCAATAGGAGTCTGACAAATATACGAGGCTAAACGGGTGAGGTCATCAAAAGCGGCTTCAGATGGCGTATCGAGAATCTTATACTGCAAAAGCGTCTCGATTCTCTGTGCTTCGTTATCAGGTAATGGTGCTTTCATCCTTGAGCCTTATCTACATTCTGGTGACTGGGGAAGAAGCAGGGGGGAGGGGAGCAGGGGAGCAGGAAATAACCAATGCCCAATGCTCCATGCCCAATGACCAATACTTCTCTACGAGAGGCTGCGCCAACGACGCCGCTCAGTACAAGTGCCCAATGCCCAATGCCCAATGCCCAATGCCCAATGTCCAGTCCAACAAACTTACTTTAATTAATGACAATACTTTAGTTAAAAGCGTTAGCGTAATTTCACTGAGTTCGACCTTATTAAAGAATCGATCCAATGATTAAGTCTTTACTGTATTTTTTATGGGCTGGTTTATTTGAAATCGGGGGCGGCTACTTGATCTGGTTGTGGTTGCGTGAAGGTAAGCCGTTCTGGTGGGGCATATTGGGTGGAATTGCTTTAACTTTCTATGGGGTTATTGCAACTCTCCAATCGGCAAATTTTGGCAGAGTGTATGCGGCTTACGGTGGCGTGTTTATCGCAATGGCAATGCTTTGGGGTTGGAAGGTAGACGGGGTAACTCCAGACCGCTACGACCTAATAGGAGCAAGTTTCGCGTTATTGAGTGTTTTAATTATCATGTTCGCACCCAGAAATTAAGTAAAATTTCTATATTATTTCCGACAACTTAAGTTTTATAATACCCACTTTTAAACAGATAATAACCTCACACAAAATCGTAAAGGTTTTTTAGCAACTAATCGGTGAGAAGCAGCCATACTGATATCTGCGCGTTTATGCGTGAGATATAAAGAGAACTCATGATAATATTTGTGCAAATTCTCGGAGAATACTGGCGAGTATTTAAAATCCTTGTCAATTCTCACAAGGATCTTGGTTTGTAACAGTAGGTAACTAAAAATTTGGAATTTTGTAGCGGTTGAATAAAATGTTATTTTTCAAAAAAAGATGCAATGATTCCACGTATACACCCTTGTTTAAATCTTGGCAACTACAATCGGGATTATATTTTTGTTAACATTTACAGAAAATTAAGGTTAAGTATCTTTCAAGACAAAAATGTCTAACTAAAAGTAATCAAATGTAGTTAAGTATACAAATAATTGGTGCTTAGGAAGAAAAACAAGTGTTGAAGAAAGTTGTAATGATTGGGGCTATCACCCTACTGATTTTGGGAATACCGCTGATGGGCAATGCTTTTGCCCAAACACCAGCCGCTGCGCCGCCTGCTGCTGATACTGGAGATACGGCATTTATGCTGATTTCAGCAGCACTGGTGCTGTTAATGACACCAGGATTGGCGTTCTTCTATGGTGGATTTGTGCGATCGCGCAACGTCCTAAACACATTGATGATGAGCTTTGTGTTGATGGCGATCGTGGGAGTTATCTGGATTCTGTGGGGCTATAGTCTTGCCTTTGCGCCAGGTTTACCGTTTATCGGTGGATTGCAATGGTTTGGGTTGAATAATGTCGGTTTAGAGACTCAAGGCTACTTGCCGCATCTGCCGTACGAAGACGCCATCAAAGCAACAGACTCCAAATATGCTGATGTCGTCTCCTATGCCGGAACGATTCCCCACCAGGCGTTCACGATTTATCAAGCCATGTTTGCCATTATCACCCCAGCCTTGATTTCTGGGGCGATCGTTGAACGGATGAGTTTCCGCGCCTATTCGCTGTTTGTGCTGCTGTGGTCAACCTTTGTTTACGCCCCCCTGGCCCATATGGTATGGGCGAAAGGTGGATTCTTAGGTTTGTACGGTGGATTAGGTGCCCTCGACTTTGCAGGTGGCACAGTAGTTCATATTAGTTCTGGCGTTTCTGCTTTAGTAGCAGCGATCGTCCTTGGGCCTCGGAAAACCCATCCCGACCGTCTTAGCCCGCCGCACAATGTCCCTTTCATTTTGCTGGGTGCTGGCTTGCTGTGGTTTGGCTGGTTCGGTTTCAACGCTGGGAGTGCCTTATCAGTTGCTAGTGGAACTTCTGGTAACTTAGTCACAAATTTAGCAACAACAGCCTTTGTTGCCACCAATACAGCGGCGGCGGCAGCGGCTTTAATGTGGCTAATTTTGGAAGCAGTTTTACGGGGGAAACCGACCGCAGTCGGAGCGGCTACAGGAGCCGTTGCTGGTTTGGTGGGCATTACTCCCGCCGCCGGATTTGTCACACCGTTATCAGCGATTTTAATTGGTTTCATCACCGCCTTTGTTTGCTTCTATGCTGTGAGTTTCAAGCACAAGCTAGAAATTGACGATGCTTTAGATACCTATCCCGTGCATGGCGTTGGTGGTACAGTGGGGGCAATTTTAACGGCCATCTTTGCTACGACTCAAGTCAACGGAGGAGGTAAAGAGGGAGTGCTACGTGGTAATTTTGGTGAATTGGGAGTTGAACTAGTAGCAATTGCCATTGCCTATGTGATCGCCGGTGCTGGTACGTGGATTATTCTCAAGATTATCGATGCTACAGTCGGGCTGCGAGTCAAAGAGGAAGCTGAATTGCAAGGTTTGGATATCAACGAACACGGTGAAGAAGGTTATAACTCCGAGTTTGGCGATCGTCCCACTTAGAAGTGCTGGGTCATTCGATTTTAGATTTTAGATTTTGGATTTTGGATTGAAAGAAAAATTCAAAATCCAAAATTCAAAATCCAAAATTGGGCTGATTTGCGATCGCTAGCGTTAAAATTTGATTCAAATAATAGGTAAATTTCGCTAGTCGTGTCTACTTCTGCAAAAACCTTTCCTATCTGGGCATTTTTCTCGCTGTTAACCAACGGCATCCTAATGTTGGCGGTCATCCTGCTAATTTGGCAACAGCAGAAATTGACCACTTTTTTTGGGATGATCACATCCCCAGAGACAATCAACCTGAACAACTCACCCCAAATTGCTACACCTGATTTGGGTCGCCGTCACCAACTCACTTACCAAGAGTGGGTAGACATCCTCAAGCAAGAAGCCAAGGTCGCCGCTGACCAACGGACTCCGCATTTAACCATCCTGGCGGGAGATTCTCTGAGTTTGTGGTTTCCCCCTGAGTTATTACCCGAAGGTAAAAATTGGCTTAATCAAGGAATTTCTGGCGAAACCAGCAATGGACTCTTAAAAAGATTGAAGATATTTGACCGCACCCAGCCAGAGGTGATTTTTGTGATGATTGGCATTAATGACCTTATTCGGGGGATGAGCGACGAGGTAATTTTAGATAATCAGCGGCAAATTATCAATTATCTGCGAAAGACGCATCCCACAGCCCAAATTGTTGTCCAATCGATTTTGCCACATGGGGCAGAGGAAGCAACCTGGAAAGGACGAGATAAACTTCTGGGTGTTGCCAATAGTCGCATTCGCGAGTTGAATCAGCAACTGCAAAGTATATCTACCAAAAAAGGTGTCAAATATCTCGATTTATATCCCCTATTTACCAACAAGCAAGGAAATCTCCGCCGCGAATTTACTACTGATGGCTTACACTTAAGTCCTGAAGGCTATATGGTTTGGCGTTCTGCATTGCAGATTTATAGCGATATCGAATTAAAATCCCAGCGTCAACGGACTTCGGGGGAAAAAGGCTAAAGGACAAAAAGAAGTAATATCTTTGAATACAACTCTGTATAAATCGCGTCTGGGCGCGAGAAAATAAAAAATAGTGGTTTAAGTAGACAAATCTAATGGATACAAAAGCTTTTAAGCGCAGCCTGCAACATTCAGAAAACTACAATCGCAAGGGCTTTGGTCATCAAGCAGAAGTAGCCACCCAGTTGCAATCTGAGTATCAGAGTAACTTGATTCAGGAAATTCGCGATCGCAATTACACCCTACAACGAGGTGATGTGACGATCCGACTAGCACAAGCCTTTGGCTTTTGCTGGGGTGTAGAACGGGCTGTGGCCATGGCCTACGAAACTCGTCAGCACTTCCCTACAGAACACATCTGGATTACTAACGAGATTATCCACAACCCTTCTGTAAATCAGCGGATGCAGGAGATGGAAGTAGAATTCATCCCCATTGAAGCAAATCAAAAAGACTTTTCTGTTGTTGGAACTGGTGATGTAGTGATATTACCTGCTTTTGGGGCTAGCGTTCAGGAAATGCAGATACTTCACGACAAAGGCTGCAAAATTGTTGATACAACTTGTCCTTGGGTATCTAAAGTTTGGAATACAGTAGAAAAGCACAAAAAAGTCGATTATACTTCAATAATTCACGGTAAATATAAGCACGAAGAAACAGTCGCTACTAGTTCCTTTGCTGGCAAGTATTTGATTGTGTTGAATTTGCAAGAAGCAGAATATGTTGCTGACTATATTATCAATGGTGGGAACCGTGAAGAATTTCTAATAAAATTTGCTAAAGCTTGTTCAGCAGGATTTGACCCTGATCAAGATTTAGAAAGAGTTGGCATTGCCAACCAAACTACGATGCTTAAAGGCGAAACTGAGCAAATCGGCAAGCTTTTTGAGCGGATTATGTTGCAAAAGTATGGCCCCACTGAGTTAAATCAGCATTTCCAAAGCTTTAACACCATTTGTGACGCCACCCAAGAACGGCAAGATGCCATGTTGGAGTTAGTGGAACATAACTTAGATTTGATGGTAGTAATTGGGGGGTTTAATTCATCGAATACTACTCAATTGCAACAAATTGCTTTTGAGCGGGGAATTCCTTCTTATCATATTGATACTGTTGAACGGATTAAATCAAGATATTCCATTGAACATCGGCAATTAAATGGGCAGTTAATAACTACAGAAAACTGGTTGCCAGACAGAGAGATTGTTGTGGGAATTACTTCTGGTGCTTCCACGCCAGATAAGGTGGTAGAAGATGTGATTGAGAAAATTTTTGTAATGAAAGCCACAGCAACACTGGTTTAAAAAAATCATCCCCAACCCCTCTTTAGCAACACTGAGGGGTGTTTATTGCTCATCTATTTATTGATAATTTTTAGATCAACTAAAACAAATGGCTGTTTATGAGCAAATTGGTAAAGGCTATGATTTGACTCGTCGCGCTGACTCTGACATTGCTGCCCAATTAGCTAAACACCTCCAAATCAAATCAGATTCCTCGTATCTCGATGTGGCGTGTGGCACAGGAAATTACACGCTAGCTTTAGCAAAATATGGTGGTTTTTGGCATGGAGTAGACCAGTCAAAACAGATGATTGATGCTGCTATAAATAAGAGTAATGTTGTAGCTTGGCAAGTTGCAGAAGCTAAAGCGTTACCTTATGCTGATAGAGCTTTCTCAGGTGTGTTATGCACTCTAGCAATACATCATTTTGCTGCACTAACTCCTGCTTTTCGGGAGATTTACCGTGTCTTAGCGGCTGGTCGTTTTGTACTATTTACTGCCACACCGGAGCAAATGAGCAAATATTGGTTAGTCGAATATTTTCCAGAAGCTATACATAAATCTGCTGAACAGATGCCAAGTTTAGAAAAAGTCAGAGATGCTCTCAATGAGGCAGGTTTTAATTTAGTAGATATTGAACCTTATTCTATTTCCGAAAATTTGCAAGACCTATTTTTATATAGTGGAAAATATCGTCCTGAAATATATTTAGATGAGAATGTCCGCTCTGGAATTTCTACCTTTGCTTTGCTAGCTTCTGCGGAGGAAATCGCAGCAGGGTGTCAAAAACTAGCAGCAGATATTAATACAGGACAGATTATCGAGATTGTCAAAAAGTATGAAAATAATCACGGAGATTACTTGTTTGTAATCGCCGATAAAGTAGTAACTTGAGCTAAAGGGTGAAGATTGAAGCAGTAATCTTCTTATCCAATCAGTGCCTCGGACTCATCATGTGACCCAATCGAGATCCACTAATAATCCTCGCCGTTCTTAAGTGCTAGTGCGCGATATCCACCACTAATCCTGACTGATCACAAATCATTTCCTACATTTTTGAAATGCAAAGACGGATGAAATTGACCGAATAATTCAGAATTAGAATTAGCATGAAATCTTAGTTATAAAGTAATTATTAATCATGAATTAGCATGACAGAGAAATGGCTTTCTATCGTCGGTATTGGGGAAGATGGATTACAGGGATTAAGCGCGATCGCTCGTTCTCTAGTCGATCAAGCTAAAGTAATTGTGGGAGGCGATCGCCATTTAGCAATGCTCCCTACAGATGACCAACGTGAGAAACTAGTCTGGATATCCCCTATTAGCGCCTCAGTAGAGGAAATCATCCAGCGTCGGGGTGAATCAATCTGCGTACTCGCAAGCGGCGATCCGATGTGTTATGGCATTGGTGTTACCTTGACACGGCGAATTCCCGTCTCTGAAATGACGATTATCCCCGCACCTTCAGCCTTCAGCCTCGCCTGTGCCAGGGTTGGATGGTCTTTAACTGAGGTGGAAACCTTGAGTTTGAATGGTCGTCCATCGTCCCTACTCAAGTCTTACATCTATTCGGGAGCTAGGCTGTTGATTTTGAGTGAAGGGAAGGACACACCCGCCATTGTTTCCCAAATTTTGACAAATCGCGGCTATGGTGGCAGCAAAATCAGTGTATTGGAGCGCATGGGCGGCGCTCATGAAAGAATTGTGGAAGGTACGGCTGCATCTTGGGGTGAAACTGAAGTTGCTGCTTTGAATGCGATCGCAATTCATTGTATTGCTGATACTGGGGTTGTCCCTTTACCAAAATTACCAGGATTACCAGATAACGCCTACCACCACGATGGACAGTTAACGAAGCGTGAGGTTAGGGCAATCACCTTAGCAGCTTTGGCTCCCACACCGGGAGCGCTGTTGTGGGATGTGGGCGCGGGTTGCGGTTCAATTTCTATTGAATGGATGCGAAGCCATGCTCGGTGTCGGGCGATCGCGATCGAACAAAACTCATCTAGACTACTATATATTGCTGATAATGCCGCCACTCTCGGTACTCCCAATCTGCAAATCATTGAAGGTAAAGCGCCCCATGCCTTGAAAGATTTGCCAGCACCAGATGCCATTTTTATTGGTGGTGGGGTGACAGCAACAGGACTTTTTGATGTTTGCTGGGAAGCACTGCGATCGGGTGGACGTTTGGTGGCAAATGTCGTGACGGTAGAGGGTGAGCAAACTTTATTTCAATGGCATGAACGAGTCGGTGGCGATTTAACTCGTATTGCCATTCAGCGGGCGGAACCTATTGGTAAATTTTTGGGCTGGCGAGCAATGGCACCTGTGACGCAATGGATAGTTGTAAAAGGGACTGGGGATTAGGTACGACCTAGCCGAACCCCTGTATCTCCAAGCTTTAGAACTGAGTAAACGTTTGCTGCGAGACAATCATCCCGATATCGCCACCAGCCTCTAAATTTACCAAAAACAACCTGCAAAGCTCATCAAGCTAAATTTGCAGTGCAATTTGATTTTTGGGAAATCCCAATTAACAATAAATAAATGCGGGATGATTTGATCGGTTTTCCTTTGCATCTTTTCGTGAGACTTTCATACCATAAATGTGCATACCCACAATTCCCAATTGACATTTATACTAAAATCGGCATTACGTTGTCTCTCTACAAAAATTTCTGCACTTTTCAGTGAATCATCTGCCAAACCTTGAGAATGTTCTCACCACTGCCACCACCGGCAATAGTTTGTCCATCTGGGCTGATGGCAACAGCATAAATATATCCAGAACCCGTCTCTAAAGTGCGGATTTGCTTTCCTGTTACCGGATTCCACAGTTTAATTGTCTTGTCACTACTACCACTGACAAGGGTGACACGATTTGAAGTTGCGTTTCGCAAAAAGGCGACGGAATTAACCTTATCATTATGTCCCTTTAGGGTGTGGATTAACTTTCCTGTTTTCAGATTCCACAATTTAATTGTTTTGTCTTTACTGCCACTAGCAAGGGTGACACCATGAGGAGCAAAAGCGACCGAAAGAATCCGTTCACTATGTCCCTGTAAGGTGCGGATTAACTTTCCTGTCTCCAGATTCCACAATTTAATTGTCTTATCCCAGCTACCACTAGCAAGGGTTTTGCCATCAGGACTGAAAGCTACGGAACTAACTCCGTCGCTATGTCCCTGTAAGGTGCGGATTAACTTTCCTGTCTCCAGATTCCACAATTTAATTGTCTTATCCTTAATAGCACCGCCACTAGCAAGGGTTTTGCCATCAGGGCTGAAAGCTACGGAACTAACTCCGTCGCTATGTCCCTGTAAGGTGCGGATTAACTTTCCTGTCTCCAGATTCCACAATTTAATTGTCTTGTCCGCACTACCACTGGCAAGGGTTTTGCTATCAGGACTGAAGGCTACAGTCCAAATCCAATCGGAATGTCCTTCTAAAGTCTGGATTTGCTTTTCACTTGCTAGATTCCATAGCTTGATTGTCTTATCATCACTACCACTCGCAAGGATTGTGCCATCAGGACTGAAAGCTACAGAATTTACATCGCTGGAATGCCCCTTAAGGGATTTGGGCACAAAAGGATTTTCTGAGCCGCTTTTTGGGGATTTAGGCTGAGGAATAGGCTGAGGAATAGGCTGAGAAAACTCGCTCATTTGGGGGCGATAATGTAAATACCAAACTCCCCCTAATCCCAACACCAAAATGCTAGTACCTAAAAGCAGTTGGCTTTTTAGCTTATTATTTGGTTTTGGTGAAACTGGCCCTTTATTTGCTGGGGTGGCTGTAAATGTTGGTGTAAGTATAGTTGGGGGGACTGATGACAATGGTGTTAGCTGAGGTGTCAAGTCAGTGATGACTTCATCAGCCGATTGGTAACGCTTTTGGATGTCTAGTTGCAACAGCTTATCCAAAACTTCACCCAACTCTATGGACACAGAAACCCCATCCCTACCCGGACTGATTAAATATTGTCGCCAAGATGCAACCCAACTATAGCCCTGCTGTATCCACAGTTGAGATGGACGAACCCCAGTCAGTAGATGAAAACAAGTCGCCCCCAAACTGAATAAATCACTGGCTGGGTAAGTTTTTCCATCTTGCATCTGTTCAATTGCCGTGTAACCGTGTGAGCCAATAACAGTGCCCATTTTAGTCTGCACTGTTGCCGTCAGCTGCTTGGAGGCTCCAAAATCAATTAGCACTAATCGCCCGTCACTTTGACGGCGAATAATATTTTGTGGTTTGATATCCCGATGAATCACTCCCCGTACATGGATAAACTTCAGCACGGGCAGTAAATCTAGCAAAAGTTCGCGAATCTCTGTTTCGCTATAGCTTCCCCGCGTCTCCCATTCTTTAAGCAAGTTTTGCCCATCGATAAACTGCTGCACCAAAAACAGATAGCTATTTTGCTCAAAATAAGCCAATAAAGTTGGAATTTGCGGATGTTCTGCGAGTTCTTGCAGTCGGCTCGCTTCTTGTTTAAATAGCTCAATGGCCTTTGTTAGGGGCCCAGTTCCCTGAAGTTTTGGTGCAAATTGCTTAACAACACAGCATTCATTCAGTTTGTGTACATCTTCTGCCAGATAGGTTCTACCAAATCCGCCCTCATCTGACAACATCTGAGTGGGACGATAGCGACCTCCCAACAGGGGTATCAATTCCGCTCTACAACTATGGCAATAGTTGTTTTTATCAGGATTCAGGGGTTTTTGGCAATCGGGATTCACACAACAGAGCATACTGGGAATCCATTTCAGTTGGAGTATATATTCATTTTAAGTCATGCAGTATAATCTCTGTTATTAGTCAATATCACTGAGATCCTATATAAATCCCCAATTTCCTTACCTCATCAGGTATTGAACAATTTAGAGAACTTCAAAGAAGTTGTGCTTGAGCGATGCCTTTTGATAAATTGATTGGCGTCAAGTTAATATATACATTCTCGATTTAGTAGTCCGGCAGCATCTGGCTCAGTTTGGCAAAAATATCTCGGCAAAAATCCGAAAAGCAGCAATTTCAGCTTGTAGCTCAGTATATACTTACAAAACTGACATTCACTCTAGTACAGCTTGGCAAAAATCCAGCTACCATCTCAAACAAGACTTGGGGCTTAACAAGAGGCTTAAGAAGGGGTTTAAGCAACTTATTAAAGGTAGGCAAACTGACGCCACAGTGTACTAATAGTCTGAATTGGAATAGAAATTTTTCAACTTAAAATTCGTCTATCTCTTAAATACAAAATCATCAGCAAAATTAGGAGCGTAATTATGCTAGTAGAAAACAACAACTCTCGTCGCAAATTAAGCCGCATTTTAATTTGTTGCTTGAGTAGTAGTTTGTTGCTCACAAGTAATGTGCTACCTATAAGTGCTTTGGGAAAACCTCAAAGTTCTCAAGACTTCATAATTGCCAAATCACCAGATGAGAGACAACCAGAAGCAGTAAAAAAAGCAATTGAGCAAATTCCTGTTTCTCAAGGGTCAGTATCTCCAAGACGGAAGACATCTATTGAGTCACCAGTACAGGCTAGTGTATCTTCTAACACAAGGAACTCTGAGCAAGCAAGCAATAGTTCCAATGATGTTTCTACTTCTAGACCATCTAGACGGAGAAACTTTAACCAAGCAAGTAATAGTTCCAATGATGGTTCTACTTCTAGACCATCTAGACGGAGAAATTCTAACTCAAACTCTGTGGCTTCAAATTCAGGCAGAGTTCGCAACTCGAATTATAATTCAGGTAGAGGTGGCAACCAAAATCTCGACGATTCACAGGTTTCTCCGTCTGTGACACCTACTTACAAAGAGATTAACTTTGTAGATGTTGCATTGGGTATTCTGAGTAAGCGTGACTTTCAATCTCAAGGTAGATATTTTCATTTCTATCAGTTTGAGGGCAGAGAAAATCAATTAGTCCAAATTAGGCTGATTGGCAGTAATGATACACGCAGATCAAATAACTTGAGTTTAAAACCTTTGTTGTTTTTGCACGATCCTGATAATAATATCATCGTCAAAAAAGGCGCTTTGGAGAAAGGCAGTGGTGGCGATGATGCATTTATTTTTGCCCGACTGCCGAAGAACGGCATTTACAAGATTGCAGTTACTAGCCAAGATGCCGGAGAGATAGGTCGCTATAGTTTGGCTCTCAGGAATGATAGAGCTAGCTATACTTTAGATGAATCAGGTCAACTAACTGCCAAAAGCTCAACCCTTAAACAAAATGGAGGCGCTTACAATGTTTCTAATTTTCAAGGGAGAAAAAATCAGCTTGTAAGTATTCGTGTAGATAGTGTAGATGAAGAATTTTCTCCTTACGTAACTTTGCTAAATTCTCAAGGAAAGACGGTCGCTATAATTAAAAACAACAAAGATGGTGTGTACAGTGCTTTAATTGACCGAGCTAGATTGCCTGAAGATGATACTTACTATATAGTTGTTACTTCCAAGAATCCCCAAGATTTCGGTAAATACAGATTGACTATTTTCTGATAATTTAGGTTACTTGAAACTACCGCTTTATCGCCGTGGTTTGCGGGGATCTTAGAGGATGTTTTAAAAGCTATCTTGTCGGTAGCAAAACGTTCTAGATCCCTCTAAACCCCCCTTAAAAAGGGGGACTTTGATTCCGGTTCCCCCTTTTTAAGGGCAGGGGCGTTTCATTCCCTGAAAGGCTCTGATTTACAAGCGTCTAAGTCAAAACAATCAGGTGATTAAAAAATCTGATTGGACAATAAAATGGCGATCGCACTAAAATTTATTGGTTGAGATGGTAATTTTTCTCTTCCCCAACTTCCCCAAATTTCTCGCCCATGCTGTTGACAAAATCCCTACCTTATCGAATGAAACAGCCCTGCTTTTTAAGGGGGGTTAGGGGGGATCAATAACTACCTAAAATCACAGCCAATATCTAACCGAACTGTTAGATTCTATCCCACATTCCGCAGGTGCGTAGGCGTAGCCCACCGCAGGCATCGTAAATGCTGTATTTTTGAAAATTATGTAAATGGTGCATTTTAGAAGCATGACAACTACCACTAGATAGTGGTCTAGATGCACAGCTTGGGAATTAGGTAGTAACATGAGTTCAGTTGCTGCCTAACTCCCCGATTTCAGCAGCTAATAGTTAAGACTGCGGATTTTGCCGAAGCCCCAACAAGTTTCCGTCAATATCCTTGAAGACAGACAATTGAACTCCGTGACCGACATCTGTAATTGGCCCAACTTCAACTCCTTTTTCAATAAGGCTTTGACGAGCAGCAACTATATTGTTTACAACAAAGGTACTAACGGCACTACCTGGTTCAACTGAGTTACTTAAGTTCAGTCCAATTGCAAAGCGCCCAATATCAGGGATACTAAACTGTCTCCAGCTAGGCGTGTCATATTTTGATTCAGGAACTAAACCGAGTTTGTCCTTGTACCACTCGACACTAGCTTCCAGATTAGTAACGTCTACTTTACTGACAAAACTATATTCACCAAAGGTGTTTTTCAATGTCATAATCTACTGTGCTAATCCAAAACTTTTACAATATAGCTATTATCAACCTTTTTGGCGACAAAAAACTGTAAATCTATCGTTAAACAGTAGTTTAATATTTAGACGCAGAGCATGAGAATTCATCTCAAATCAAGTCTTCTTCTTTTATAGGACTTACGCATAAACTACGAAATTTAGGGGCAATTCATGAATTGCCCCTACGGTAAATCAAGGCTTTCACTGCCTTTTTGCGTAAGTCCTGTTTTAGTTCAGTAATTCTCCTTTTGAAACATTTGTACTGAGAATAAAGTCAAAAAATAAACAAAAAAATATAATGTTTACGCATATAAATGCTAACTTCACGCGGATAGATGAGATAGTTCCTAATATATATAAGCTTTCTATCTCAAATAATAAAAATTTCGTTTTCAGTCAATTCCTTATCCTTGATGAGCGCCCTATGCTTATTCATACGGGTCGCTCAAATTGGTTCGAGCAAACTTATGAGCTTGTTTCGTCTGTCTGCGATGCTTCAAAACTTCATTACATTGGTTTATGTCACCTTGAGGCTGATGAGTGCGGAGCGCTTAATCAATGGCTTCAAGCATCTCCGCAAGCGCAAACAATTGTGAGTCCTCTGAATCAATCGAACATGGATGACTTTGCACTGCGACCAACAACGGTTCTTAAGAATAACAAAGCTCTTTCCTTGGGCAAAAGAGATATCATCCTGCTTGAAACTCCTCATTTCCCTCATGGATGGGAGGGTTGTATATTCTATCAGCCGCAAGAGGAGATCCTTTTTTGTTCCGATCTTGCAGCTCATCCTGGTCAGTTCGAGGAACCTGTTACCGAAAAGGATCTTACAGAATCTATCATTAACTTTCAGCAAAAAGTCGGGTTTATGTCTGAAGGCAAAAGCTTCACCCGAGGAATTGAGGCAATAGAGAATCTACCCATTAAGTACCTTGCAACAATGCATGGTTCTATTATTCACGGGGAGTCTATCTCGAAGCTTCTTTCAAAAATGAAGCAAACCTTTGGGTCTTAAGTTGATTGTAGGCGTGAAGAAATGTTGGGCTAATGCTGCGATAAAAGTGTTCTTGAGTGGAGCGAATGATCGGTCTCCATGAGTTCTGCTTTTGAAGGATGCCGTTCTGTTCTGGTCTTATCTTTAAGATTAATCAACTAATTTTGGATTTTAGATTTTGGACTTCGGCTCCGCTTAGTCGAACGATTTTGGATTAAAGTGAGTTCGATGGATTTGATATGACCTCTTTCCTGTTTTCACTGAGACAATCGCCAAATCTTAATAGTATTGTCCTCACTACCGCTGACAAGGGTCTTGCCATCAGGACTGAAGGCGACGGATGTCACAGTGTTGGTGTGCCCCGCCAATGTCAGAATTTCTTCTCCTGTGGCTGAATTCCACAGTTTAATGGTGCGATCGCGGCTACCACTAGCAATAATTTTACCATCGGCACTGAAGGCTACGGTTGTGACAGTGTTGGCATGTCCCGTTAGCGTGCGAATTTCTCTACCCGTAGCTAGGTTCCAAAGTTTGATGGTGCGATCGCGGCTAGCACTGGCTAAAGTTTTACCATCTGGGCTAATAGCCACAGCTGTTACTGTTTGAGAATTTCCCTCCAGTGTACGGATTGAGTATCCCTTTGTTAGATTCCAGATTTTGATCGTCTTGTCAAAACTGCCACTGACAAGAATCACGCCATCGGGGCTGATGGCTACTGATCGCACCCAGAATGTATGCCCTGTCAGTGTCCGAATTTGCTCTCCTGTTGCTAAATCCCATATTTTAATGGTGTTGTCATCACTGCCAGTAACCAGAGTCTCGCTATCAGCACTAATGGCTAGGGCATGAACTGAGTCAGAATGCCCCTCCAAAGTGCGAATTTGTCTTCGCGTTGCCAGATTCCAGATTTTGATGGTGTTGTCATCACTGGCACTAACCAGAATTTTGCCATCTGGGCTGATTACCACGACATTAACTTGCTGAAAATGTCCGTTGAGTGAAGAGATTTGTTTTCCGGTTGCGAGATTCCAAAGTTTGATTTGGCGATCGCCGCCACTGCTGGCAATGGTTTTGCCATCAGGGCTGATGGCGACAGATAAAACTGAGTTTTCATGTGCTTGGAGAGTATTAGCTAAGGAAACCTCCCCCAAAGTAATCTTTGGCGGTTGCCTTAAAAGCGCTTCATTTTTGCCAGAATTATTATGCTGACTCAGCCTAGAGACTAAACTGGTCTGAATCCGGCGAAAATATTTATACCAAGATTCTTGGAATCCGAATAACAGAATCAAAGCACTTATTAAAACTAAAATTCTCAGTAAGGGATAACTTTTTGGTAAAGATGGTGCTCTAGTTGGTGGTATTTTCCCAGATGACTTACCGGCTGGTGGTAGTGCAAGAAGTTGTTTTGGAGTCAAGTCTCTAAGAACTTCATCGGCTGACTGGTAACGTTCTTGGATGTCTTTTTTCAAAAGCTTGTCGATCACAAAATCCAATTCAGGATTTAATGGACTCCGCAAATATTCCCGCCAATTACTCACCCAGGCGTAGCCAGATTCCATCCACAACTGAAAGGGCGAATTTCCCGTTAGCAGATGAAAGCAGGTAGCCCCCAAACCGAACAAGTCACTGGCGGGGAAAGCTTTACCATCTCTAATCTGTTCTAGGGGAGAATAACCGTGTGAACCAATGGATGTGCCAGATTTCTGCTGAACTTTGGCGGTAAATTGCTTTGAGGAACCAAAATCAATCAGACTTAATCGCCCATCACTTTTATCGCGGATAATATTTTCTGGTTTGATATCCCGATGAATGATTTTGCGATCGTGGATAAATTTCAGGATTGGCAATAGATCTAGCAAAATAGATTGAATTTCCCTAGCGTTATATCCCTTGCGCTGTTGCAACTCCTTTAATAAATTCTCGCCATTGATAAACTGCTGCACTAAATATAGGCAGCCGTCTTGCTCAAAGTAAGCTAGCAAAGTCGGAATTTGGGGATGTTCGCCCAGGTCTTGTAGTCGCTGCGCTTCTTCCGCAAACAACTCCATCGCCTTTTTTTGCGACCAAGTTCCTTGGAATTTTGGAGCTAATTGCTTGATAACACAGCGTTCATTGAGTTTATCTACATCTTCTGATAGATAGGTTCTGCCAAATCCCCCCTCATCTGAAAGGACTCGGATGACACGGAAGCGATTTCTTAAAAGTGACACCAATGGGGTGCTACAACTTTGGCAAAACTTCTTTCCATTGGGATTCAGGGGATTAAGGCAATCGGGATTTAAGCAGCAGATCATGATCTGACAGGCGCGACTGCATGACAACTTAGGCTAAGTTTGCCCCGAACTTTCCCTTAAGAAAATTGACTCTCGTTTACTTATGGTAGAAAACCCTGTTCTGGGGATTGGGGAATTACTTAATATAGTTAGCGTTTGTAAATAGTAGTCAGTCTTCCTCGTCTGTGGAAAACTACGAGAGCCATAAGATTAATTATTCTATCGATTATATAATAATCTGAATATAAATATTTTTCTGAGCTGCTAGCCCTAGTAATTTTGCTTGTATATTGGCAAGCGAAAAGTGACTAAGTATTAACTGAAACCCTGATTAATTAACCATCACTGATTATTAAATGTAGTCACAATGCTTACTAGATTTGTTTTTGATATTTTCAATCATCCATGATTAATTGTTAATTTAATACTTTAGGTAATAATGCTTCAACTTGATTCTGCAACCTTGTTTACTTGAGCCTTGCTCTCCATTTCCGAATAGCACTAGCAGTTCTGGCAACAGGTGGCATATATACATCAGGAGTTTCGTAAGAATTTTCGTGTTGTGTAATACTTTTATTGTTTAATTTTTGGGTAGTTAGACAGTTAGCCAAAGTAGGCAAATAGTTTTCATTACCTAAAGCTTTCATGACTTCATCGGCAGTCTTAAACCGATCACGTAACATAATTTTCACCATTTTTCCTAAAATATGGGCGAAACTGTTGCTAATATTTACCTCTTTTTGCCAGCATATCTCACCAGTATTCGCGTCGTACTCAAATTCTAAAGGGCTTTTCGCAGTCAACATATAAATACAAGTTATACCCAGTGCATAAATATCACTGGCATAAACTGGACGGAGAGAAAACTGTTCTGGTGGTGCAAATCCCCTAGTCCCAATAAAGTTGGTTTTTGCAGCTTGATTGATTGAGTTTTCACAAACGTTAACTAATTGCTCTTTTACCGCCCCAAAATCAATCAGTACTACCCGCCCGTCATCCTCACACCGCAATAAATTCTGGGGCTTAATATCCCGATGAATCACATGATGTTTATGAAGATACTGTAATACAGGTAATAATTCTTGTAAAAACTGTTTAACTGAGGCTTCACTTTTGGCCCCAGTTTGCCGCACTTCTCGTGCCAAAGTCAAACCTGGCACGTATTCTTGAATTAAAAAAAACTCCCCATTCGCCTGAAAGTAGTCTAATAGCATGGGAATTTGCGAATGACTACCGAGTTGACCCAAAGTTCTTGCTTCTTTTTCAAAGCGCATACACGCCCTTTGCCAACTTTGAGGATTAGTCACTTTCGGACAAAGCTGTTTAATGACACACAGGGGATTCCCAGGTAATATGGCATTTTTGGCTAAAAACGTGATGCCAAAACCACCTCTACCTAAAATTTGCAATATTTCATAGCGATCGCGAAATAGCCGTTTGGAACCACACATTTGACCAAGTTGAGTTTGCTGTGAAATGCTCTGTTGAGAATTCGTTATTTTCTGAAAAAAGCGATTCATTAGTATAAAATATCTGCTCTGAAATGTCTCTAATTCTACGACAAATATTCATTGACAACAGTAACATTACTGAATCTTTGCCAAATTATTATTACTTTTCTGTTAAAAATTCAAAAAGCAAAAATAAATCTCTGTATAACTAGCACTTTTAAGGTGAAAAAAGCTCGATTTCCATTGTTCTCTCGTTTATCTCGTTCCCATGCTCTGCATGGGAATGGCTGATTAGGGGCTGCTGCCTCCAGTCAGACATTGAGATGAATACATTCCCAGGCGGAGCTTGGGAACGAGTCAAGCCTCATCAAGCTAGGTTTTTAGGACTTTAGGACTTACGCAAAATTGTCTCAAAAACCTGATTTGTCGTAGGGGTAATTCATGAATTACCCCTACTTCAGAACTTTTTTGCGTAAGTCCTGGATTTGTGTGTACACTGTAGCCGAGCCGGAGAGGGACAGGTTTTGCGTAGTAAAACCTCTTAGAGGTCTTTTGATTCGACTGGAGGAAACTACAGCTATACGCCCCTACTAGGTATTTTGTGAAATGGTATAACACCAAGGGTATTGAGTTCTAAGGCACTTCAATGGGAATCAAAGCATTTTCTGGCAAGTAGTTGCAAAAACGCCCTTCATTTGCAAGCACCAAAATCAGGCGCAGGGGATAATCTGGCGGAACTTGCAAGTCAGCCCACGGCACTGCCAATTCTAAACAACTATTTATTGCTACTTGAGCGCGACTGAAACGGGGATGCCATTGATGATTGTCTCCAGCTTCTCGAAACTGAATCGATTGCGTCAGCAAGTTAATTTCTAGAAGATGGTGGAAAAGGTAATTAAGTGGGGCTGCATCTGGTACATCTGCCAAGGGAACTGGGCTATTGACCATTGTTTTTTCTGGATAGAACCACAGCAAATTCAACTCTGCTGGCAAATCCTGCCCTGGTGTAGCGCCACTTTTAAAGTCCAACCGCAAATAGAAATTCAGGTGATCCACTCCATACCAAAGTCGCTGGATGACACTGCTATTGTGCATCGTCCCCCGCGCTCCGCCGATTTCTATGCGTCCAGCTTTGTCCCAGTCTTGTTCATCACCCTTACCATCGATGACGGGATGAATAAACCCTTGTGGGGTGTGATTTCCCTGTGCTTGGTGGATTTCCACTGGTTGCCTGAGATAGGGCGGTACAGGTTCATTTAATGCCTTGTAAATGCCAAACAGATGTTCTCGAAACAACCGATCAAAGATGGCATCTTGATTTGAGGAGTGTCCTGCACCAAACCACCAAAACCAGTCAGAACCCTCTGCGGCATACAATGCTTCCCACGCTTCTGGGTTGTTTTCTTCCGTCGCTTCGGGATGACTTGCGAGCATAACCCTTGCTGCTGTCAAGTAATCCCAAGCACGATTTTTGGCGGGATCGCCGATCCAAGTGGTGAAGTTGCCATCCACCCAAGAACCACTATGTAGTTGCCCTTCGGGAATGGTGGCTGTAGCTGGAAATTCTTCGAGAAATTCGGAGACAGTGACCAGTTTGAGGCGGGGTTCGTCGCTCAAACTTTGATATAAAGCTTCTAGGAAGGGTTTGCCGTCTTGGGGATAAAATTCCCAGCAATTCTCCCCATCCAAAGCGATAGTAACTAGCCAAGGTTGTTCACTTTGACTGTCTCTTTGCATTTTAGCGATCGCTTGCAAGTGTCCCACTAAATCTGCGGCTGCCTGTTTTGCTGGCATGGCGCTGTAGGTAAAGCCAATCAAATCTGATAATCTGTGGTCACGAAACACAATTGACAAGTCACCCTCTGCGGTTTGCAGGCGATACGGTCGGTACAGCAGTTCTGGTTGCTGCACATTCCCTGCCCCATCCCGATGAAAAAAGTGTTTCAGTGTCCATCCCAAGACGGCTTCATCTGAGCATATCCACTTAAATCCTTGGTTAATAATGTGTGGAAGTACCGCCGGACTTACTGACTGTTCCGAAGGCCACAAACCACGAGGTATCTGTCCAAAGCGCTCTTTATAAAAGTTCCAAGCTTTCCGCAAGTGACGGGGAATATCTTCTGCCCACTGAAATCGCTGGTTAGGTAGTGTCATATTTGGGACAGCAACCCGACCAGAGTTAGTATCAGCTAGTAACGGCAAAATCGGGTGTGTGTAAGGCGTGGTGGTAACTTCTAGCTGCCCCGCCTCCTGCATTTTTCGATGTTGAGGGATAATGCGGCTGAGGATTTCTCGCTGTTTGGAATAAATGCGCTGGCGATCGCTTAAAGTAAAATTCCGACCCTGTTTTAACCAAGCAGCAATTTCCGGGTCATCCCAAAACAGCGGATCGATCCAAGCTAGATTGTGCCAAGCTAGCAAATCGCCATAATCTGGCAATTCCCAATTTGCTAAACACCAAGCTTGCCCTTTTTCCTGCCTTTGCTGGTACAACTCGGCATAGCGGGGATGGGGGTCAATCAGAGTGTGGTGATTGGCATCGAAAAAGTGTTGGATAATAAATTCCCGCTGTTGCTGGTTGAGTTGTTCATCTGGTGTCAAGCTGGCTGTGAGATAAGGGTCAAAAGCAGTGCCAGCAATATAATCTTCCAGTTGCAATATCAGCGATGGAACTAAATTCACCGTTTGGTGTAACTTAGGATACCGCTCTAAGAGCAATACCAAATCCAAATAATCTTTAGTCCCATGCAAACGTACCCAAGGTAGCCGGTACTGCTGACTCGGAGATAGCGAAACGCCGCTGCCAGGAGATTTGTACAGCGGCTGATGTTGATGCCAGATAAAAGCGATGTAGAGAGGATGGGACATAAGAATAGTTAGGAGTTAAGAATGAGGAGTTAGGAGTTGATTCAAAACTCATAACTCCTAACTCCTAACTCCTAACTTTTACACCACTTGCTCAATTTCTGCAATTTCGGGAATCATTTCCTTAAGGCGGCGCTCAATACCCATTCTCAGGGTCATTGCAGAACTGGGACAAGAACCACAGGCACCTTGCAACCGCAGTTTTACAACAGGCCCATCGAGTTCTACGAGTTCCACATTGCCGCCATCAGACATGAGATAAGGGCGCATTTCATCTAAGACTGTTTCAACGTTATCAATTGTGAGTTCCATAGTTTTAGACCTGCTAAGTTAATGATGGGCGATGGGCATTGGGCATTGGGCATTGGGCATTGGGCATGGGGCATGGGGCATTGAGTAATAATGATCCCTGTGCCCTATGAGCCGTTACTCATTAACCATTATCCAAAATTTTCTTTTCCAGCTTTGTTTAATCGATCCTAAATCTAATTGCCGCTAGATTGTCAGGTGTCAGTTTTTAATGACTTTTGACTAAACCACTACTGGTTTTAGCAACTTGATATAAGATTAGCTGAAACATTGTTTTCGTGTGAGCCTCCTACTTTACTCTAGCCTTTAGGTTCTGCTTTGCAGTATGGCGGAAGGCAGGATTTAATGCTCCTAAGTACACCTTTGCGTAAAAAGGGGTCAAAAATCTATTTTACGTAGGTTGAGTAGCAATACGCTTGGGTTAGCGTCAAAAATCTTAAACTGCGTAGGTTGGGTTGAGGAACGAAACCCAACATTTTCGAGGGTTTGTTGGGTTTCACTTCGTTCAACCCAACCTACGATTATCCTTACAGCAGATTGCAACTTGGTGAGGTACAGATGATTTCAAGGGCACAGCACTGCTCATTGGTGTCAACTTAAGCGCAAACCCTTTTAAAACCTCGTTTCCAGCCTCTGGCTGGAAATGCGCCTCTTGGCGGCTCTGCCGCCAGCAAGGGAGGCGGAGCCTCTAGAACGGCATTCCCAGTCGGAGACTGGGAACGAGACAATCTAAAAGCTGGTTCTAGGCAGGTTTTTACGTTAAGTTGATGTGTACTTCATTTACCTGAAAAACGCTGTAACCCAAGCGTATTGGGTTGAGTAGAGCGAAGCGAAAGCCAACATTTAGGTGTTTCTTGTGTTTTGTTCTTCAACCCGATATAAAATTATACCATTCTCTAGGCTAGGGACAGAATTATTTCCAATCTCCAATTTTGTTATTTATTAAATAATAATTACTCAAAAACTTTAAAATTTAAAACTCCAAACCCAGTATTGTTAATGTTCCAGATGACCAATGACTAATGACTAATGACTAACTCAGCACTCAGCACTGTCTGTTGAGTCGCTATCAGTACATGAAACCATGACTGGTTGTTGATATAGTGGCACTGTAAATGTGACCGTTGAGCCAAGTCCTTCGCCCAGACTATAAAAATGTACCTCGCCGCCCATTGCCTCCACTAGCTTCTGGGATATTGCCAGTCCTAAACCTGTACCACCGTACTGGCGAGTGCGGGAGCCATCCACCTGAGAGAATAATTGAAACAGTTTATCTTGTTTGTCCAAAGAAACACCGATGCCAGTGTCTGCAACACGGACTCTCACCATGCCAGGAAATTCTTGACCTTGAAAGTTCGGCTTCGCTTTTTTGAGTACTA
This sequence comes from Nostoc sp., assembly GCF_036917655.1. Lineage (GTDB taxonomy): Bacteria > Cyanobacteriota > Cyanobacteriia > Cyanobacteriales > Nostocaceae > Nostoc. The sequence goes on along the minus strand of NZ_JBALCY010000063.1, from coordinate 117,701 downwards.
AATCGGCGCTGACGGTGACGCCCCCTTCATGGGTAAATTTGATCGCATTACCTACCAAATTGAGCATAACTTGTAGCAACCGTTGGTAGTTGCTTTGGACAATGATTTCATCAGAGGTAGCAGGCATTTGCATCCGAAAGCTGAGGTTTCTGATTTCTGCTTGGGGACGCATAAAACCTTCTACATCACTGAATAGCTCATCTAGCTTGACTGGAGCGTAAACTAGCTCCATTTTACCAGCTTCGATTTTGGCAATATCCAAAATATCGTTGATGATATTCAGTAAATGTATAGATAAGTGGTGAGCTTCTGCCAAAAATTGGTTTTGTTCTTCTGTGTCATCTGCCATCCCTTCCAAAATCAGCTTTAAGAAGCCAATCATGCCGTTGAGAGGGGTACGAATTTCATGGGATACATTAGCCAGAAACTCGCTTTTGAGGCGGGAAGCTTCTTCGGCTTTTTGACGCGCTGCTTCTAATTCTTTATATAAAGTAGCATGTGCGATCGCAGTTCCCAATTGATCTGCGGCTTCTTTTGCCAGTTCTAATTCCGATTCTGTTAATCTGTAGCATTCATCCTGCCAAGTCAAGGCAACCAATCCATTGGCTTGGTCTTGATAGCAAGTCGCAACCACCAAAGTTTTGTGCCGCCTAGAATCAGCATATCCAGGCACTTCCATCACAACTGGTTCTAGGGTTGCCAAGACTTGAGCAAAGGCAGGCTCAGAAGCTATATCTATTTCTTCTGAACCAAGCATTGAGGTGAGTTCTGGTTGGTGATACTCAGCCATCACTTTCACTTTTGAGCTACAGGGCTGATAGGGACGACAAATAATGCAGCGTTCTAGCCGTAGTGCTTTTCCTAAACTGTCAACTGTTTGCTGCCAAATAATATCTAAATCCAATGTTCGGCGAATATTTCTGGTAATCCGATTTACCAGTTTTTGGTGTTGCTGTGAACGTAAAGCCAACTCTATTTGTGTGGGCATTTTTGATGCCACACGCACTTGTTTTTTGTTGAGTGTCGCTTGCACTAACCGTCCCATCACTAAAACTGTAGTAGCAGTCGTTCCCAAACTCGGCATAATCGGACTAATCACTAAGTCCAACTCAAATAATTCCTGATGGTAGCTAAACCAACACTGAAACCTTTCTGGCACCAAACTTGTCAAAATTCGGTGCAATCGTTCCAAATAAGTGACCTTATCCACCGGGACAAAGGTTTGGGTCTGGTTCAGCTCGTCAACTATTTTTTCAGTATTTAACCCCAAGAGTTCGCTGTGCTGCCAACAAAAGGTCAGATAGCGCCCTGCCCCATCTTGCATATACACCAACTCGGCTCCTAGAGTTGGTAATGAGCCATCAGTCTTACTGGTGATAGATTCCAGATTTTGGGAAAATACATTCGGCAATTGGGATTTGGCAGTAATAGTCATTAATTGAGTTGGATAGACAAAGGTATCCGACCGTAATTTTACTAAAGCTGCTCAAATTTTTGCATAATTTTTTACAGCTTTTTTGTTTTTTATTGTGTTTTTATTGGTGTTTTGAAATCCAGATTGGCAAACTTCACTTTTTCTAATTTGCATTGACAGCTGACTGATGGGGTCAATCGTTCCATTCACCGCGAGGAGGAACGGGGGTACGCACAGGCGTGCGCGTCAATTCATCATCTCTGAGAATTTCACCCCGCAACCACTGGCGAATCGCCACCTCAATCACTTTACTTGGGTCATTGGTGAGATGTTGAATTTGCTCTAGTAACTCGGAGTCTAGGCGGACAGCAATTTCTACCTTATCGGCTCGTGTGTTTTCCGCTTCGGTAGTTTTTTCTTGCATATTCATAGGTTTATATACTCTGAATTGGTTTTGTCTAAAGCTTTGTAAAGTAGTTATATTCATCATTTGGGCTAATTCACTGAAAAATCTTCAAAGGCACAGTTAGATAGTTCCCCGAAATAGCACCAAAGTAACAGCTTTAAATTTCAAATCGCATTTTTCATATAACTGACTAGACAATGGCTCTAGAAATTTTGTCGGTAAATCAGTAATTTTGGGCAATTACGGGTCGCAATTGCCCATGATCCCTACATGTACTTATTTACATTCATTGTACGCTCCTAGCTGATGAATACTAGCAGCGACAAATAGACTTTCATAATATTCTTAAAAGTCCACCTATTTAGATCGAAAGTTAAAGATGGGGTGAAGTGGGGCATTGGGAATAACTCCTAACTCCTAACTCCCCACTCCCCACTCAGAACTAAAAGCCAGGAGCGTCTTGGCTAAGAAAGCATTAAAATACATTAAGTAAATTGCTCTTTTAACTTTGGTTGCTGCTAAGGCAAAGATAGTATATGACTGACGTTCCCGCAGTTCGCATTCGCAATTTTTGTATTATTGCTCACATCGACCACGGGAAATCAACCCTCGCCGATCGCTTGTTGCAAGCCACTGGCACTGTTGAAGACCGGCAGATGAAGGAACAGTTTCTCGACAATATGGATCTGGAACGGGAGCGCGGCATTACAATTAAGCTGCAAGCTGCCCGGATGAACTACACAGCTAAGGATGGTCAGCAGTATGTGCTGAACCTAATTGATACCCCTGGACATGTGGATTTCTCTTATGAGGTGTCGCGCTCTCTTGTTGCTTGTGAAGGGGCATTGTTAGTAGTAGATGCGTCCCAAGGTGTGGAGGCGCAAACTTTGGCAAATGTCTATTTAGCGTTAGAGAGTAACCTGGAAATTATCCCGGTTTTGAATAAAATCGATTTGCCAGGATCAGAACCAGAACGGGTAATTGGCGAGATTGAAGAAATTATCGGTCTAGATTGCAGTGGGGCGATTCTGGCCTCTGCTAAAGAAGGAATTGGTATTGATGAAATTTTAGAAGCAGTTGTCGAGCGGATACCGCCACCGCCTAATACGATAAATGAACGCTTACGAGCGTTAATATTTGATAGCTATTATGACAGTTACCGGGGAGTAATTGTGTATTTCCGGGTGATGGATGGCACCGTGAGAAAAGGCGATCGCATCCATTTAATGGCATCCGGTAAAGAATTTGAAATTGATGAGTTAGGTGTCCTTTCTCCGACGCAAAAGCAAGTTGAAGAACTGCACGCTGGAGAAGTAGGCTATTTGGGAGCGGCAATTAGAGCTGTAGCTGATGCCAGGGTAGGAGACACAATTACCCTAAGTAAGGCGAAAGCAGAGTCAGCCCTACCAGGTTATGCAGAAGCGAACCCGATGGTTTATTGTGGCATGTTCCCCATTGATGCTGACCAATTTGAAGACTTGCGGGAAGCCTTAGAAAAGCTCGAACTCAACGACGCAGCGCTGCACTACGAACCAGAAACTTCTAGCGCGATGGGGTTTGGTTTCCGTTGCGGGTTCTTGGGTTTGCTGCACATGGAAATTGTCCAAGAACGTCTAGAGCGAGAGTATAACCTAGATTTAATCATTACAGCCCCCTCGGTGGTTTATAAGGTGATCACCCTCAAAGGTGAGGAGTTGTACATCGATAATCCTAGCCGTTTACCTTCTCCCAACGATCGCGAAAAAATTGAAGAACCCTACGTCCAAGTAGAGATGATTACGCCGGAAACCTATGTTGGCAGCTTGATGGAGTTGTCACAAAATCGCCGTGGCATCTTTAAGGATATGAAATATCTCGCCCAAGGAAGAACTACACTTACCTATGAGCTACCCTTGGCGGAAGTGGTGACTGACTTTTTTGATCAGATGAAGTCGCGATCGCGCGGTTATGCCAGTATGGAATATCACCTGATTGGCTACCGTGAAAATCCTCTGGTGAAACTAGATATCATGATTAACGGTGATCCGGTGGATTCCTTAGCGATGATTGTGCATCGAGATAAAGCTTACAACGTCGGGCGGGCAATGGCAGAAAAACTCAAGGAACTAATTCCCCGTCATCAATTTAAGGTGCCAATTCAAGCGTCTATTGGCAGTAAAGTTATTGCCAGTGAACACATTCCTGCCTTGCGGAAAGATGTGCTAGCCAAGTGCTACGGTGGTGACATCAGTCGGAAGAAGAAACTTTTACAGAAGCAAGCAAAAGGTAAAAAGCGGATGAAATCCGTAGGTACTGTGGACGTACCCCAGGAAGCCTTTATGGCGGTACTGCGCTTGGATCAAAGCTAATTTAAGAGTGCTTAATCCTCAGAGACGATTGGCTGCTTGCGGCGACATCTCAACCTGAAAAAACATAAAAGACGATGCCATTGGTGTCAAGTTAACGTAAAAACCAGTCTAGACAAAGCTTTGATAGATTCCCTCGTCAAGAGTCTCTGACTGGGAATGCCTAATGTGGCGGCTGCCGCCTCAAGATTAGCGGCAGAGCCGCAATGAAAAAGCATTTCCAGCTCTGGCTGGAAACGAGGTTTTAAAGGGGTTTGCGCTTAAGTTGACACCAATGGCTTTTCGGCCCACCCCACAAGATTGGATAATTTATTTGTTGTCAGTCCCTAATGCAGGTGACAAAGCACTTTAGACATATCCGCGAATTAACCTCAAAGCCTTATAAATTAAGGATAAAAACCTAATTTTCGGATTAATCTTTTATATAGCCAAACAGCAGGGGCGTGATCAAGTTAGTGCTTTCGCGTCGTTACCGCTTCTTGAAGCCTAAGTTGCAAAGTGGGCGCTTAAATACTGCTGTGAAGCCGATTTCCCCTTTCTTGTTAACCTCTCAAAAGCCTATCCCAACAACTCACTTTGACCGTGCCAATTTTAGATTTTAGATTAAAGAATTAAAAATTATTTCGGTTCATGCCCCGCCCCGCACTTCTGACAGGGCGCGAACGTGGGCGGAACAATTCCATTATCCAAAATTTAAAATTCGGCTTGCCCCAAGCCAAAAAGTGGTCGGGGTCAATCCAAAATTTAAAATCCAAAATCCAAAATCGATTGACCTTGTGTTATATTGCTAGCCCACAGTTGATAACCTTTGATAAGCTTTAACAAAATCACCGTTAAAAAATCTAAAAGTTTTAGTAAAAGTACTCACTATATTCGCCAGACTTGTATTTTTAGATAAATGTAGTTATTTAGATATTTGTAAAGTGTTGGGGAGTCTAGTAGATGAAGATACTGGTATTGAGTTGGGAGTTTCCACCAAGGATTGTTGGGGGAATTGCGCGGCATGTAGCGGAGTTGTACCCGGAACTGGTAAAGCTAGGGCATGAAGTTCACCTGATTACGGCGGAGTTTGGTCAGGCATCGATGTATGAGGTGGTTGAGGGAGTAAACGTACATCGAGTGCCAGTGGCACATAGTAACGACTTTTTCCACTGGGTAGTCAATCTCAACCTGAGTATGGGACATCACGGTGGTAAGTTGATTTTAGAGGAAGGGTCATTTGATTTAATTCATGCCCATGATTGGTTAGTAGGAGATGCTGCGATCGCTCTTAAGCATAATTTTAAAATACCACTAATTGCCACAATTCACGCCACAGAATACGGACGTTATAACGGTATTCACACAGACATCCAAGGCTATATTAATGGCAAAGAAATCTTGCTGGCTTTCAACGCTTGGCGGATTATTGTTTGTAGCGACTATATGCGCCAAGAAGTAGGACGAGCATTACACAGTCCTTGGGACAAAATCGATGTCATTTATAACGGTATCCGAGCCGAAAAGAAACAGCACCACGTAGATTTTCATGCTCTGGATTTTCGCCGCCAATTTGCCACAGACGAAGAGAAAATCGTTTACTACCTCGGTCGCATGACCTACGAAAAGGGTGTACCTATATTACTCAATGCCGCACCCAAAATCCTTTCCCAAATGGGAGGTAACGTTAAATTTGTGATCGTTGGTGGCGGCAATACTGACCATCTCAAGCGCCAAGCCTGGGATTTGGGAATTTGGCATCATTGCTATTTTACAGGTTTTCTCTCCGATGATTATTTAGATAAATTCCAAACTGTCGCTGACTGTGCCGTTTTTCCTAGTCTTTACGAACCTTTTGGAATTGTGGCTTTAGAAAGCTTTGCTTCCCGTGTTCCTGTAGTAGTTTCTGATACTGGTGGTTTTCCTGAAGTGGTGCAACATACCAAAACAGGCATTGTTACTTGGGTGAACAATCCCAATTCTTTAGCTTGGGGAATTTTGGAGGTTTTAAAAAATTCAGGTTATCGGCAATGGCTGGTGGATAATGCTTATGAAGATTTAGAGCGGCGCTTTAGCTGGCCGAAATTAGCCAAGCAAACTGAAGAAGTATATCAGCGAGTTGTACAAGAGCGATCGCAAATTTCCTGGTAAGGGACTTCCACATCCCCGACTTCTTCAAGAAGTCGGGGATATAAATTAAATATATAGAAAATCATGATCACTCCCGCTTTGTCTGTAACTTTGGTGCGATCGCCCGCGATAATGATTTATTACAAGAAGATAATCGCGACTTGTGGTATAAAGTTCAACCTTACCTGATTGGGATTTTCACTGCTAAAGGGATTCCCTTAGTGTGGCAAGGTGAGGAATTGGGTGAAAACAATTTAATCGGGGTTCCAGCTATTCAGAATATTGGGTAACTATTCCCAGCAACTACGGAAGAATCTGGACAGTCACAACTAATACCTAATCTATTTTGGATATCATCTGGCCGAAATTATAGCGGTTATTGCTTCAAGCGATCGTAGGGAACATTGCTGATTGGTGTCAAATTAAGAGGATAAAGCCTATATTTGTGCTTGTGTAAGCGTCAATCTCTCGATGGCGCTTACATCTTTGTTTAAGCAACCCAGAAGCTTGCAGGGCACGGGCGAAGTAGTCTCTTTAAGATTGCTTGTGCGCTCACCTCAATTCGATTTACCCATATTCCTTATGTCGATAACATCCTCTAACTCTGATACCATTTTCTGTAATTTCCTGCTTGCTAAAAAAATTAGTCGAATAGAAATTAAGTACTTAGATAAGGAAGACTGAAATGGGACTTAACGACGGACTTTTGAACCCGACCAAAAAGGCTATGGTCGTAGATGACTGTTGCAAGATGATAGAAGGACAGCTTGCATCCAAGTCAGGTATGAGCGGCATCGCGTTGAAAACTGCCTTCGCCGCCCTGAAAGGGGTCAAGCCAGGGTATATCCCCTACGTTGTTGAGCAGATACTACCGCAGTGCTTCACGGCACTTGATCCCATCTGGAGTGAAGGCGTAGAGAAAGGCAATCCAATTGAACACCTGAGTGCGAATCGCTCTCAGACGGCAGACGCGCTACTGGGTGTCACCGATGCTAGAGTCAAGAACGCCAAGCGCCAAATCGTGCGAGGAACCTATGAAAAATTTCGCGGTTCAGCCAAAAAGCACGTAGAAGAAGCAGTACCAGACTTAGCGAAAGTAATCCATAATTACACTAAGACTTGAGCCAGAAGGAAAAAATCACAATAAACGTATGCCATCGTTCGAGACGTCGGTGGCATATAGGGCAGATATTATATCGTGTCCCGTTAAAGACTTATTATTAAGACCGCAAGGGGGCAGGAGGAGAAAAAGTTTTCAGGTTTTTGCGGCGCATAGCTCGTTGATGTCAACTTAACGACAAGACTTACTAAAAGTTCCTCGTTCTCAAAGCACTAAACAGCACCCACAAAGTCAGTGTAACTTTTAAAATTTAATTTCCTGATATATTGCAAGTCAGCTTGAAACAGCAAATAATCAGAAACTATGTAAACAACTCCCACCTGCCTAAGGGCTGAGGTGGGAGCTTTCAGAAGCCCTGATCATATCAAACAAGCTTAGTTGCACATACTTTGCAGTACGTACTTCTAACTTACAAGAAATGCCCGAACCACGAGGCTGGTTTACAACAACCCCAATTGCAGAAATAATTAAAGTCAGTGAAGGAGTTACCCCCTCCACTGCTCTCCAAAACGGAACGTGATAGTTTCCCATCATTCCGCTCCTCAGTAAAACGGCTGTTGTCATCAGAACGTCGTTGCCAACATATAGTTTTCCCCGTTAATTTATGGGTTCCACAGGTGGCTTAGGTTTAGCACTATTAATGTGCTAATTTGTTACCGAGACTGCCATCAAGGGCAGTCTTTTTATCATGGCAATGCCGATGGAGTAGTTGCCAATTATCGTATGAGTTCCGTCCACCAATGGATGTAGGAACAAGATGGTCAACTTCAATCGAATCTCCATCTGTGAAGTAGCTACCACAGTGAGCGCATATTCCTTTTTGCTTTTTGAGTAGTGTTGCTACTCTCGTAGACACTTCAGGATGTACACCCATTCTGGAACTCCAATAAATCCAGTCGCCGTCATAGGGGGATGCTTTGCCTTTGACTTTTACAAAGCGCTTTATTTCTGTGGAACTATGTTGTATTAGCTTAAGGGAATTTTTACCTTCCCCAGTTGCGAATACCCAGTTATCGCCTTCTATTGTTTTGAAGTATTTAAGGCGTATCCACCCTCTACCTTTATTTCTATGACGATGACGACCCCATTTAAGAAGCTTCCAGACAGCTAAGTGCCATAGCCTTTTAAAAATTTTCTGGCTAACGACAGTAGAGAAGTAATTGCACCACCCCCGTATAATGGGATTGAGTCTTTTAATCAACATCGCTTGGTCTAATCCACGCGAATTATCTATTACTTCTGCCACTTTTCTATAGTGCCTTTTCTGGCTTTCTTTACTGGGGGTGATAATAGTCTTAAAACCTAATAAACCACCTCTGCTTTTACTCCCTGAGTTGTATTTTCCGACTGGAAATTGTCTAACGTTGAATCCTAAAAAATTGAATCCAGGTTCTTCGACTTTTAATTTGTTCAGGGTATGGGCTAGTCTTGTTTTACTCGGTTTTAGTTCTAACCCGATGTCACTTAACCACTTCTCTATCTCTGTCTTGCACAGTTTTATGACTTCGTAATCCTCATGTAGAACCACAAAATCGTCTGCGTATCTGATACATGAAATCGATTTGATTTTATCTCGCAATCCAAGAGTATGACCGCGACTATCTCTCATATCGAATTTTGGGGCTAATCCCATAATCAGTTCTTCCATTCCATGTAGGGCAATGTTCGCAAGTAGAGGTGAAATCACCCCTCCTTGTGGTGTGCCTTCATTAGTTGGGAACAGACTTTTCCCATCCATAACACCAGCTTTTAACCAAGCTCGAATTTGTCTTCGTAAGGTTGGATAGGTATTTAGTTTTTTGAGAAGTACTTCGTGATTAATACGGTCGAAGCATTTGCTGATATCGGCATCCAACACATATTTGGATTTTGAGTGAATTGAAGTAAATATTGCTCCAACCGCATCGTGACATGAGCGCCCAGGTCTGAACCCGTATGAGTTAGGTTCAAATCGCGCTTCCCACTCTGGTTCTAATACCAGTTTGACAAGTGCTTGCAATGCTCGGTCGAACATTGTCGGTATTCCCAAAGGTCTTTTTTCCTCTGTTCCTGGTTTGGGTATCCAAACTCGGCGCGTAGGTTTGACCTTTGAACCCATTTTAATTTCATTTATCAAGGTCAAACGTTGCTTTGGGGTCAGTGATTTAACTCCGTCCACACCAGCCGTTTTCTTTCCTTGATTATCCTGGGTTACACGACGAACTGATATTGCTATTGCTGACCGTGAACTTATCAACAACTTTTGAAGTTTACGCACTAACTTGACATCACCACGACTAGACGCTTGGTATATCCGCTTTTGCAACTTGAAAACGTTACACTCTAGCTTTCGCCAGTTGATATCTTTCCATTCATACATCGGTTTTAACGCCGTGTTCATGACTTATTCATTGCTACTGGTAGCTATACTTTCCGTCTTACCGTGTGTCTGTGGGCGTATCCTTACCGTTACAGCAAGGCGTTAGCTTCTGACCCAATCTCTCTCACCTGTTACCTGGTTTTAATCCAGAGTTTTCGTCTTAGCTGACTACTCAAAGTATTCGACCTCTTTGAGAGTAATCAAGTGAGTTGCTTCGTTCCTCGTAACCTTTGTTTTGTTCTGTTAGGATGTCACCTTTTCACCGGGTTTTTGGGTAACGTAGGTATGCCGATAAAAATCCTCATACCACCCTTATTTCTTTTCCTATGCCCTTTTGGGACTTCCAGCGCAAACAGCCTTATTTCGCTGGTTCGGCGTAACGATGATTCAGACAGTGACTTAGCATTTGTTATCCATAAGAACTTACTCACGGGACACCACTTTTAGGCTAGTAGCTCTTTCCGCTTTTATCCCCGCTTCACCGATTGAGGGCTAGTCTCTACAGTGGGGGATATGTTTTCACTCCTACGTCTGGAGGGCAGGACTTGACGTTTTCTAGGGTACTGGCGTTTTACCTGCAAGGTTATAAAGTTGTCATCTACAAGGGATTAAAGTGCGAACTCAATCCTTATGGATTACCCTGTAGAAGCCAGTCATCCCCCGATTGCTCGGTTTCGACTGAACGAATCGCACTTCTTAGCGCCATTCAAGTCAGCGTCACCAACCCAACCACAATGACCACAAGCAAACTTTTTACCACTGCGATACGATTCACCCCTAACCGGATGAATATGCAAACAGTTGTGGCAAGTTTGGCTGGTGTATCGTGGGTCTACAAGAACCAGTTTCACGCCAAACTTAATCCCCTTATAAGTCATAAATTCCCGTAACTGATAGAAACTCCAACTATTAGACAGTCGGCGTTCCCGTTTGCTACGTGGCAGATTGTTTGTGTGTTCCCTAATCCCAGTTAAGTCTTCAAGTGCAATACCCTGATTGCTATTCTTGGCAGACTTCACAAGTTGGTAACTAATGACGTGATTTACGTGAGTCTGAAAACGCCTCTCCCTACCCGACAACCGTTGCTGAAGTTGCCGACATCTTCGCCGACTACTTCTTGTGCCTTTCGCAGCCTTATATTGGAGTTGCGCCCTAACTCTGGCGTATTTGTCTCTAACTTTCGTTATCTTTTCACCACTGAATTTGTCTCCGTCCGACGTAACCGCGAGATCGGTTCTCCCCAAGTCAACACCGAGTATTTTATCTGTATCTTCTGGCGTTGGTGGAACCGATTCAAGCTGAATATTAAGGTAATAAGTCCCATCTTTGCGCTTTACCAAAGTTGCTGTTTTTGGGTTTTGTCCTTTCAACAATCCCCTTTGGTAATTGCCAATCGCAAGCCCAAATCGCTCCCTACCACCAATCAACGTGAGGCTAGCTGTCCAGTCTTTCTCACGAAAGCTAAATGTCCTCACATCATAAGTTGCACTAGTAGGAGCAAAGCCAGTTACAGGCTTTCCCTTCTGCTTGGCAGTCTTGCGATTTCCAGATACCCTTCTCACCGCATGAATGGCCATCTGAGAAGACAACCCAAACAACGCCCTGACGCTGTGATAAACCAAAGACTGCATCGCCAACTCATTCATCAAAGTTGGAGGTGCAGTCTTGTTCACATATTCGCAAGCATCAGTGAAAGCCTGCAACGTTGCATCAATTTTGGCAACTTGTTTAAAGCATACTTTGAGCTTGCAGGATACTGTCAGGACTTGCTTCATAATCTTATAATACCTCAATACGTGAGTTGTGTATATGAAGATTATGAAATTGGGAAAACAGTCGCTCACCCATTGCCTTTTTATCCTGCGGACAAATTCGGCAATAGGTAAGACGTGCGTTTACCCGCTATCCCTCCCCGCCCTACTAAGAGTTGAGGGCGGGGACTCCCGCGATCCCGTTGAATTATTGTTTTAATCGGCTTGCAATTTATGAAAAAAGTTACAGTTTATCGATACCGTACTTGTGGACTAGTTGTGTTAATATCCTTAATCGCCGTATTAAGTACACCTACATCTGCCCTAACACAGTTAGCAGGCGATTCCCCAATTGGGCAAACTCCTATCCCTGCTTCTAACTTAATCTGGCCGACTCAAGGGTTTATTTCTCAAGGCTTCCGCAAATATCAACATGAAGGAATTGATATTGCAGGGGCATCTGGGACTCCTATTGTTGCTGCTGCATCGGGTACAGTTGTCAAAGCAGGTTGGGATGATTGGGGATTAGGCAATGCTATAACTATTAAACATCTCGACGGCAGCATCACTGTTTATGGTCACAATCGCCGTTTGTTGGTGAGCAAGGGTCAACAGGTCATTCAAGGTCAAATTATTGCTGAGATGGGATCTACAGGCAATAGTACAGCACCTCATCTGCATTTTGAAGTTCATCCAAATGGTCGAATAGCAGTTGACCCCCTTCATCTTTTGACATCCTTAACTGCAAGTGTTACCTCTGGTTCTAAAGTTCAGCAAGTGGATAACCCGAACCGCCTAGTCTCGACACCCCCAGTAGCAAAGCAACTTTCACCTTCACAGCCAATTCCAATAGGTTTTGCACCTGTTAGCGCTGATACTAAATGCAATGGAGTTACCATCATTGAGGGTGAGACTGCAAGTATTCGTGTAAAAGTCTGTGAAGAAAATGGTCAGTTATTTTATATTGGGCAGTTGAAGCAAGATCCAAGCAAGCCTATAAAAATAACAGCTTTGAATATTGGTAAAGGCAGATATCGAGCAGACAATGGGAGTTTTTATTATTTAGTCAGCCCCGAAAAAGTGGAAGTTTGGCGAAATGGGACTCGGATGCGTTCTGACAGTTTTTATAGTTTAACAAAATCGCCATAAAGTCCCTCGCTAATAGTTGTTCATAACTATCTACATTGCAAGCGATCGCTTGAGTTGATCAATTTGCTAAGTGATTCCATAATTCAATCCGCTTGGGTTAAAGCCAAAAACCAGCGTAGGTTGGGTTGAGGGACGAAACCCAACATTTTCGGGACTTTGTTGAGTTTCACTACGTTCAACCCAACCTACAATTATCCTTAACCCAAGCGTATTGTTCCATAATTATCTGTATGGGGTTAAAAAATGTTGTATTTGTTTCAATCCCTAATAGGGATTTTAGTTGATTGCGATGAGTGCCTAAAGTAGCGCTAGTAAGATCAGCGTCTACGAGTTTCAATCCCTAATAGGGATTTTAGTTGATTGCGATTACTTTGAATTTCAGTATCCCATAGTTTTTTATGAGTTTCAATCCCTAATAGGGATTTTAGTTGATTGCGATGCTTGGTCAGGTATTGAATTGCAAATATAGACTATGTTTCAATCCCTAATAGGGATTTTAGTTGATTGCGATCTTATCCAAAGAATTCCTTAGATATCACCTGATTGTTTCAATCCCTAATAGGGATTTTAGTTGATTGCGATCTGTGAATGGGCTGCCAACTCTCATCTCGTGCCGCCTGATTGTTTCAATCCCTAATAGGGATTTTAGTTGATTGCGATAACGCTTCGCAGAAAGCAGGTGAAGCATTAAAGTTTCAATCCCTAATAGGGATTTTAGTTGATTGCGATTTGAGATAGATTCAGAAACATTGGAATCGATTGGTTTCAATCCCTAATAGAGATTTTAGTTGATTGCGATATGTTAGTCGCTGCAATGGTTACGCGTCCTCAGTGAGTTTCAATCCCTAATAGGGATTTTAGTTGATTGCGATGCTACCAAATAGTATTTTACCGGCCCTAGATCCTGGAGTTTCAATCCCTAATAGGGATTTTAGTTGATTGCGATTCTAAATCAAACAATGTAGGTTGGTTCATAATCAGTTTCAATCCCTAATAGGGATTTTAGTTGATTGCGATAACTCGATCCGCCTTCCCTAAGCTTTCCCATCTCCGTTTCAATCCCTAATAGGGATTTTAGTTGATTGCGATATAGCGGCGGCGGCTAACCACGTTTTAGCGATCGCTCGTTTCAATCCCTAATAGGGATTTTAGTTGATTGCGATGCAAATAAATAACTATTCTCATCCCACCAAGTAGGGTTTCAATCCCTAATAGGGATTTTAGTTGATTGCGATTTTGTGTCGTAAATCTTTGTGGCAGTGGGTTTTGTTTCAATCCCTAATAGGGATTTTAGTTGATTGCGATTTTGTCTTTACCGTTCTGATGCTAGTATAGCGTAAAGTTTCAATCCCTAATAGGGATTTTAGTTGATTGCGATTGCAATCAGGCAGTCGGTGGTACGTATCAAGTTGTTGTTTCAATCCCTAATAGGGATTTTAGTTGATTGCGATTAAGCGCCTATCGGATTTCACGATATAATTCTCAGTTTCAATCCCTAATAGGGATTTTAGTTGATTGCGATTGATTGCGATAGTACAGTACCTCCCCCTACTCCGTAAGGTATTGCGGTTTCAATCCCTAATAGGGATTTTAGTTGATTGCGATGTAAAAGCATTAGGGGAGTCGGGGATGATCAAGGTTTCAATCCCTAATAGGGATTTTAGTTGATTGCGATAAAACAATGAACACCAATACATTACGCATCATCCGTTTCAATCCCTAATAGGGATTTTAGTTGATTGCGATTTGTCAGAAATAGCTAAATATTTGAGTATTCAAAGTTTCAATCCCTAATAGGGATTTTAGTTGATTGCGATTTCAAAAAGTTCGCGTTGATCTCGAAATTACTAAAGTTTCAATCCCTAATAGGGATTTTAGTTGATTGCGATCGCAGGCGTCTGAAAGCCCCGTTTTATTTGGTTTTCAAGGTTCAATAGCGCGAATACGAAAATCATAACATGAGGAGTGGCAATTGTGATAAACGAAAATAGCTGAAAGCCAGTCCAAATAAGGTGCGCGGATGGTTTAAAGATTCTACAGCCGTCAAGTCCTTGCATACACGGCAATTCAGCCATTTTTGTAGTCACCTCTTCACCAACACCTACCCATTCGCGCACTTGGCAAAAAAACTAGTCTGATTGCAAAGCCATTCATTATCCATGAGCTTAGTACAGACTTTCTTTCATTCCTAGCGAAAACAATTGCCACCTATCAAACCTCGGCGTTTTCCTTAGCGTCCCTCTGCGTTTCACCTTTAACCCTCAATTGCCATGATTATTACCCCAAACTGTATCTAGCTCACCTGCAAGCGATGTTTGGGTTGGGCTACGCCTATGCACTTTGTAGTTATGATTCTATCGTTATAAAACTTAAAATTTTTCCTTAGTAGCTAACATCTGTAAAATCTTTTCTACATGCTCCAACTCTCCAACGATTCGCCGAATTGGGTGAGGCCAAACCTTGACAAGGGTAGGAGTTGCAGAAACCTGATTGAGTTCTGCTTGTTCTGGATGAGTTAAAACATCAATCACCTTCAGAGTATAAGGGTGTCCGAGCGATCGCTCTAATAATTCGTGTAAATTTTGCAGAATGCGTTCGGTGGTACTGCTATGTCCTGCTACAAACAAGCGGAGAACATAGCCTTGTGTGATTACTTCCTTTTTTTGTACTATTACTGGTTGGTGGTATTTTGGCACAGGTTCAGAAAGGTCTAGACGGACAATTAAATCGTGATCCTCCCAAAGCTGCCCAAATGAGGAACGATAAGTTGTTAACACCATGCGATCGCACAATCCCTCCTGCCAGGGAGCTGCTTGCCATACTAACTCCCCTGTGCCAAAAATCGCATTAAGCAAAGCTTGATGTCTAATTACAGCCGGATAAGCTTCAGCAAAAGTTCGCACTTGTTGAGTGCGCGGATCTAACCAGTGGTCAAGAGTTGCAGTATAACAAGGCACTAAAAAGTGCGGTGGCTCTGGTAAATCTAGGATTTCTTGCAAAGCCGAGCACAAATGCAAGTGCCATCGGCCTTGCTTGCTAGGGTCGATGCAGTAAATTAAATCTCCTCCAGGTGTAAATAGCGCAATGCCTTTAAACAGCTGGGGTGTAGATAGTTTATTTGTCGTCAAGTTATTCACAGAGGCTAGGAAGCTAAAAGTAAAAAATTCTCTCTTTTACCTTTTACCTTAGCTATAACCGCAACCAGGATCAGCTAGAAAATTGGGAACCCATGAAAAATCCCGTAAATCTCATTCCCAATCGGAGACTGGAAACGAGACAAATCCCCAGTCCCCAATCCCCAATCCCCAGTCCCCAATCCCCAGTCCCCAGTCCCTCATCTCCCCAATCTTAAACTCGACCTCGGAGAAATTGCGCCATTTCGTTAGGAGTTGGTGACATTTCCAAAGCAGTTTCTTCAGTGATGCGACCATCTTGATAGAGATTGAGCAACGACTGATTCATCGTAATCATGCCGTCAAAGCCAGCTTGTTTCATCAACTCGCCAATTTCATCATACTTACCGTCTTTGATCCATTCTTTAATAGCCTCAGTGTTAATCAAGACATCATGGAAAGCAGCCCGCTTCCCGTCAGTTGTGCGACACAAACCTTGAGCAATTACTGACACTAAAGACTCAGAAATTGCCACCCGCATTGCATCCTGTTCGTCACCAGAGAAGAGATTGAGAATCCGCTCAATGGTTTTGACAGCGCTATTGGTGTGCAGGGTTCCCATGACCAAGTGACCAGTCTGAGCGGCTTTTAGGGCGGTGTTAACTGTTTCCTTATCCCGCATTTCCCCCACCAGAATCAAATCTGGGTCTTCCCGTAAAGCTGCTTTCAAAGCGTTGTCAAATTTCCGGGTATGCATTCCTACTTCCCGCTGTTTGACTAAAGACTTGCGGCTTTGATGAACAAATTCTATGGGGTCTTCAATGGTGATGATATGCTTGGCCATCTCCTTATTGATGTAGTCAACCATCGCTGCCATTGTGGTGGACTTACCTGAACCAGTGGGCCCAGTCACTAAAATTAAACCTTTGTGATAATGACAAATATCTCGAAAAATTGGCGGTAAATTCAACTGTTCCATAGTTAAGATTTTCAGTGGAATCAACCGCAACACCATTGCAGGCCCTTTAAGAGAACCAAAAACATTAATCCGCACGCGAGCAAAGTCATACTGAGTTGCTCCGTCAAATTCTAAGCTTTCTTCAAAGCGCTGAATTTCCGCCTCACTCATCACTTCCCGCAACCAATTCATGAAAATTTCTTTATCTGTTTCTGGATAATCGGTTGATTGAATTTCTCCTCGGCTGCGGAAGCGGGGTACTTCACCTACACCCAAGTGCAAGTCAGAATATCCCTGATCGTAAGCTAGCCTGATTAACTGCGCTAGAGTGATTTGCGGAGTGCTGTTTTGAGGGCGAACTGAACTAGGTATTGGCGGTGGACTACCCGGACGATGCCCTGCAACAGGCGCTTTAGTGCTCCTATCCATTGACATATCTAATGTTTGTGTCATTTGCCGCTGCGTACTAAACGTTGGCGGTGGTGGCGGCATTGGTGGCAGGTTACGTTCGGTAGCAGAGTTAGAATTTAATGGAGAGTGTGATTCTGTCATATATCTTCACATTTGGCAGTTAAAAAGTTGAATTAACGAGAACTCAAGTCACTTGCTTCGATGACTTTTGGAGAATGCTTGCGTACAAGCCCTAGCGGTGATGGGAGGCGATTGAAACTCTAGAACCACGGTCAATCCATTTCATCCACCTCAATTTGTATCTTTTTTTCCTGAGATTCCACTCTTCAGAATATTTAGATAAATTATTTAACCTATCTAACCTGGTTTAACACACGCAAGGACTCAAAACACCTCAGCAAAAACACATAGAAGCTTTTGCAGTTTATGATACTTTGCATTAAACATAAATATTCTCAGCCCCTAGATGAGAAATTTATCCCACGCATGAACACGAATTGCCAGCAATTAACTGCACAAACACTAGTAGATCATTTATTCAGCCCATCTATGAATTATGAGAACCGCTAGGAATTTTTATAAGAAATGTTAAGTTGAATAGGAGCAATATCCTGGGGATCAAAGTTAAAAGCTCATACCTTTTAGGTGATATACCTCAAGATAGATGCAGGTAACAAGTTTTTTTAATAGATAGAAAATGGACTTTGCATCCATAATTATAAAAAATTAACTGTAAACTTTAGTAAACAAATGCTCATTTTCCCGATTAGTTTTTATATACTGAAATTTCACTGAGAAACAAATCAGTTTACTCGCGAAAAGCGAGATATGACTGAAATTAAAATTTACTGTTGTATTTTTGGGAGGAAAAGTCATGGTTTCTGCTCAAAGCTCTAATCTAGGAAAGACCTACTCCTTGTTGATGATTAAAAGCTTTTTAATATGGACTTTTACATTGGCAGTATGTTTGTTGGTTGTGGGTTTTCCACTAGTTGTCTTGATGGCTACGGTCGGATGTCTGTTGTCGATTATCTTACAATCTGTGATGCCTGTTAGTGCTGTTTTGCTTGTAGCAGGCGCTTTAATCATGTTTAATGTCATGGCAGTTGTATTGGCTGCGGGTGTGCTAACTCTTAAAGGAGTTCATCCCAATGAAATCAAATGGTTAAGCTGGCTGCATGGCGAGGCAGACCAAATGCAGAGTACTGTTTATGCTGCTTGCCCTTTAACTTGTGAGATTAAAATCTAGTCATTACAGGTGAATTAGACAAACAGTGCGTCTGCCCGGTTAAGCCGGGTTTTTTCATGCTCTTTGTGATTTGAACTTGTGAGATCAAGATGTAGTCATTACAGTTGAATTCGATAAACATTGCATTTGCCCGGTTAAGCTGGGTTTTTTCATATCTTGTGTGATTTATCCATTTATATTTATGGTTTGTGTGATGATTGACCGCCAACTATTGACTATTGACCATAGACCATTGACTATAACCATTGGCAAATGACAGATGACTAATGACAAATGACTAATCAAAAACGGGTTTGCATTATCTTGGGTACTCGTCCCGAAGCGATTAAACTAGCTCCTGTGATTCAGGTTTTTCAAAAGTCTTCAAGTTTTGAGTCGCAAGTAATTCTAACTGGACAGCATCGGGAGATGGTTGAGCAAGTTATGCAGCTGTTCAACATCAAGGCAGATTATGACTTGGAAATTATGCAGGTTCAGCAATCTCTAAATGATATTACCTGCCGTAGTTTACAAGGGTTAGAAGCGTTATTCAAGGAGAAAAAGCCAGATTTAGTGGTGGTGCAGGGAGACACTACCACGGCTTTTGCCGCAGCTTTGGCAGCTTTTTATCAAAAAATCCCTGTTGGTCATGTAGAAGCAGGGTTAAGAACTGATGATATCTTCAATCCTTACCCAGAAGAAGCTAATCGGCGGTTGATTTCTCAAATTACTCAGTTGCACTTTGCGCCGACTCCTTGGGCTGTGGAAAATTTGCACCGTTCTGGTGTTTTGGGTGAGATTCACATGACGGGTAACACGGTAATTGATGCGCTGTTGAATGTAGCTGCAACCCAAACAGTTTGTAATGTACCAGGCTTAGACTGGGATTCATATCGCGTTCTGCTAGCAACAGTTCATCGTCGGGAGAATTGGGGAGAACCTCTGTTAGCGATCGCTCAGGGCTTTTTACAAATTTTAGACAAGTTTCCTGATACAGCTTTGCTATTACCATTGCACCGCAATCCGACAGTGCGAGTCCCATTGCAGCAACTTTTAGGAAATCATCCCCGAATTTTCTTGACAGATCCTCTAGATTATGGCGAATTGGTGGGAGCAATTGGGCGATCGCATCTTTTGCTCACTGACTCTGGTGGCTTGCAAGAAGAAGCCCCCAGTTTGGGAAAACCAGTCCTGGTTTTGAGAGATACCACCGAAAGACCGGAGGCTGTTGCAGCTGGTACAGCTAAACTTGTAGGCACTACGAGTGAGAACATTTTTGCAAATGCTACTGAGTTACTCAGTGATCCAGATGCTTATGAAGCAATGGCAAATGCAATTAATCCCTTTGGGGATGGTCATGCAGCAGAGCGCATCTTGCAGATTGTGCAAAATTACTTGGGTCTTTCATCAGAAACATCAACTTAAAAACTTAGATTAAACAAAATGCAAAATTTCTGTTTTTTAGGGTGCATAAAACTGGCTTTTCTCATTTGCATTCAACACAGTTTCAATGTTGTGGGGTGGGCATCTTGCCCGCCTTAAGATGGGCAAGACGCTCCGTTTGCGCAGCGTCTTTGATAGGATAAGTATTAATCTAAGACTTACCTTACCTTAGATTTCTCTCCATCCCAAAAGAAAACAGGTACAACTTGGAAAAGAGATTTTCAAAGGGTGGCTTTTGGCTAAATACCCAGAGCTGCTCTAGTTTCGGGCCCCACCACGCCATCTACAAGTATACCTTTACTTGCCTGAAAGCTTCGGACTTGATTAACAGTTTCTTGACCATAAATTCCATCAACTCTGAGATTACCTAAAGCTGTCTGAACATCTCTGACAAGCAGACCTCTAGAACCAGGGGTAAGAATCACCGAACCGCCAACACCACCAGGACTAGTTGTAGGAAGACTGTTAGGTTTATCACCAACCCATCGGGCAAAAACGTATCTACCCGTAGAAAGCCGAGCAAAACCGTTTTCATACCTTTCAATCGCTGGAAGTGTTGCGCCATTTGATACACAGTCCACATAAGAGTAGCTGCTGCTTGGCCCTGTACGGATACGCAAACAACTACCGTTAGTCTTTACATATGCAGCCGAACTCATTTGAATTTGGGCAGCAGCAATAAGTAATACACCAACACCAGCTAAAGCTAACCAAGCCGAAGATTTAAGAAGTTTTTTCCAATTGAATTTAGATTTGCTGATTCCAGATGCCTCTTCCTTAGTAATAACTATGTCGGAGGATTTAAGAGGTTTTCTGCCATTTAATTGAGATTTAGACGGATTATATTTGGTGTTTCCAGATGCCTCTTCTTGAGCAATAAACATGTGGGAATAAGCAAGATATTCCATAATGCGCTCCTTTATGTGAAAAAATGAGTCCTTACAGAGAATTACTTGGTTTTTCTCTGTATTTATTCTTAGTATATTTTATATCATTGTGCTTTAAAAAGGTTTTTACTGGTAGCGAAATTAAGAAAACGTGAGTTCGACGAACCTCTCCCACCTAGCCTGCATCTCCCCGTCAGAGCTATCTATTAGTCACATCTTTCTTAAGATTTATACAAATTAGGTTTGGAGAGGGGTCAGATCAAAGCCATCGAATTCACGCTTCTTTACAATAGTTTGGTTTTATTATGCCAACTTACTTAAACTAAAATCCTAATTTTTCCAACACTGGCTTTGTGGAAACAACGTGGCGTTCTAAACCCAGTTCTTTTGGACTAACCCCAAGTGCCAAAGCAATTAACTGAGGTAAATGCAACACTGGTAAACCTAGCTTCTGTTCAATCACCTTTTCTACCTCTGGCTGACGCGAATCTAAATTTAAGTGGCACAGAGGACAAGGCGTAACTATACAGTCAGCACCAGATGTCAAAGCGTCCTGAATATGCATCCCCGCCATCTTGAAAGATTGGGTAGTGGCATAGCTAGAAAGCGGCCAACCACAACATTGCGTCCGACCTCGGTAATAAATTGGTGTTGCACCCACCGCTCGAAACATATTTTCCATCGCTTCCGGTTGGAAGGGGTCATCATAGGGCATAGATTTTTGGGCGCGGAGGAGATAACAGCCATAAAAAGCCGCACATTTTAGTCCAGTTAACTTCCTGGTGACACGTTTGGTAATTTCCTCTAAACCGTAATCTGTTACCAAGGCGTAGAGAAGATGTTTAACGTCGGTACTGCCGCGATAAGGCGAACAGCCTTCTTTATGCAGCAAGCCATTAACCTGTTCAATGTAGGCAGGGTTAGAAGTCTGGCATTCTTTCAGGTGTTCGTTGACGTGACCGATAACACCTTGACAAGTGCTGCAATGGGTAAGTAAGGGCAGATTTAATTCTTCTGCTAAAGAAATATTTCTGGCGTTGACTGTATCTTCAAGCAGTTGGGAATCTTCTTTAAATGTGCCAGAACCGCAGCAAGCAGCTTTTTTAAGTTCAACCAGTTCAATGCCCAGTGCTTGGGTAAGCGCTTGAGTTGACTGGTAAAGTTCCCGACAGGCCCCTTGGGCAACACAACCGGGGAAGTAAGCGTATTTGAGTGTCTGAGATAGCATAGAAGTATGTTTGGGTTAGAGCGATCGCTCTAAACAATAACTGTTTTATCATCCCTTGTTAGCACCGAAGTTCTGATGTTTGACGTTGGGCGACCCTTTAACCATCTAGATTAAAGGGTCGCAGCATCTACATATTCTTATTGCTAGCAAGGCTTTAAATACTGAACGAGACATTGTAAAAAATTTTAGCAATAATTGGAAAACCGAAGCATTTACACGGTATCGGCGATGGCGTAGCCCGCTCCACTGCCCAAGTGTTAAGAGAAAACTTAGCCATTCTTTTTAGAAGAAAGGTTTCTAACAGAAAAACCCTTGGCAGTATGCGGGCGATCGCGCTTGACGATAAGATGTATATGCTCAAAACAATGTCTCCTCTAAAGAGCAGATCCTCGCAACTGGTTAAGGACTTTTATTATTTATGAGCCAAACGGAACTTTTTGAAAAGGTCAAGAATATCGTCGCCGAACAACTGAGTGTTGACGACAAGAGCAAAATCACACCCCAGTCCAAGTTTATGGACGATCTGGGGGCAGATTCCTTGGATACCGTTGAACTGGTGATGGCCTTGGAAGAAGAATTTGATATCGAAATTCCCGACGAAGCTGCCGAGCAGATTATATCGGTTCAAGACGCAGTAGATTACATCAATAACAAAGTTACCGCATCAGCTTAACTGGGGATTGGGGATTGGGGATTGGGGATTGGGGATTGGGGAGATTTTTCTTCAGCACCTAGTCACACGAAGGGTGACGTTAGGAACGTCGCTAACGCTGACACTAACGCCAGTCTCTCATAAAGGAAATCTTTAAGACCCTTCGGGTGACGCTCCTGCTGCGCTGGCTCACCAGTACCTACTCGCTAACCCCGAATTTTTTGTATGCAGCTTTTTCGCCATTTTTAACTGAATCATGACAGATCATACACGTAAACGCGTTGTTGTAACTGGTGTTGGCGCGATTACACCTATAGGTAACACAGCAACAGAATATTGGGATGGATTATTGAGTGGACGCAATGGTATAGACTACATCACATTATTTGATGCATCTCACCATGATTGCCGCATTGCTGGTGAAGTGAAAAACTTCGATCCACATGATTACTTGGAGCGCAAAGAGGCCAAGCGCATGGATCGATTTGCCCAATTTGGGGTTGCGACAGCAAAACAGGCTCTATCTAACGCGCAGTTAGTGATCAATGACCTGAATGCAGAACAGGTAGGTGTCATGATCGGTTCTGGCGTTGGTGGCATAAAGGTATTAGAAGACCAGCAAACTATTTACCTCAACCGTGGCCCCGATCGCTGTAGTCCATTCATGATCCCGATGATGATTGCCAATATGGCAGCAGGATTAACGGCAATTCACACGGGTGCTAAAGGGCCAAACTCCTGTCCTGTAACTGCCTGCGCTGCTGGCTCCAACGCCATCGGAGATGCTTTTCGCTTAATTCAAGGAGGATACGCCCAGGCGATGATTTGCGGGGGAACGGAGTCAGCTGTCACACCATTGTCGATCGCAGGGTTTGCCGCCTGCAAGGCACTCTCTTTTCGCAATGATGACCCATATACAGCTTGCCGTCCATTTGACCGCGATCGCAACGGATTTGTTTTGGGTGAAGGTTCAGGAATTTTAATTCTAGAAGAACTGCAACACGCAATCAGTCGCGGCGCTCACATTTATGCCGAAATGATCGGCTATGGGATGACCTGTGACGCCTACCATATCACCTCCCCTGTACCTGGTGGACTCGGAGCCGCTAGAGCGATAGAGCTAGCGCTCAAAGATGCCAGCATAACTCCCGAACAGATCAGCTACATTAATGCCCACGGCACTAGCACCCCAGCTAATGATTCAACTGAAACCTCAGCAATCAAAAAAGCCTTGGGAGAATATGCCTATAAGGTGGCAATTAGCTCCACCAAATCGATGACGGGTCATTTATTGGGCGGTTCTGGAGGTATTGAAGCAGTAGCAACAGTACTAGCGATCGCTAATGACCAAATTCCACCGACAATCAATCTGGAAAATCCCGATCCAGAGTGTGACTTAGATTACGTGCCTAACTCTAGCCGCGCTCAAAAAGTCGAGGTGGCAATATCCAATTCTTTTGGGTTTGGCGGTCATAATGTCACACTAGCCTTTAAGAAATACGTCTAAGAGAATTCAGGAGTCAAAATTTAGAATTCAGAATTTAGAATTCAGAAGTTTTATCCTCCTCTGCCCAATGCCCAACGAAAGTATCAGAAATATCATTCCGATATAAACTAAGCGTTCAGCATGACCCAATTATCAGCTTGATTTATCACCATAAACTCAGGAGATCCCGCTTGTCCATCGACAAGCGGGAATGGGATGATGAGGATACTGTGGGGAATCTAAAATAACCCCAACAAGAGAAGCTACGAAGAGTGCTAACCCGTCGTTAAAAACAAGAGATTATGACTGTTGCAACCCAATCCCTCAAAGAATTGTCCCTCGAAGAACTTTGTATTAACTCGATCCGCTTCTTGGCTGTTGATGCCGTAGAAAAGGCAAAATCGGGACACCCAGGACTGCCGATGGGCGCGGCTCCGATGGCTTTTGTACTTTGGGATCGCTTTTTAAAGTTTAATCCCAAGAATCCTAAATGGTTTAATCGCGATCGCTTTGTCTTGTCTGCTGGTCATGGCTCGATGTTGCAGTACGCCCTGCTCTATCTGACAGGCTACGATAGCGTCAGCATTGAAGATATCAAGCAATTCCGTCAATGGGAGTCTAAAACCCCTGGACACCCCGAAAACTTCATGACCCCAGGCGTGGAAGTCACCACTGGGCCACTCGGTCAAGGAATTGCTAATGGAGTCGGTTTGGCGATGGCTGAGGCGCACCTTGCCGCTAAATTTAACAAATCCGATACCAAGATTGTTGACCATTACACCTACGTGATTGTGGGTGACGGTTGCAACATGGAAGGAATTTCTGGTGAAGCTTGTTCTTTCGCAGGACACTTGGGATTAGGCAAACTCATCGCTCTGTACGACGACAATCACATCTCCATCGACGGTTCTACAGATGTGGCATTCACCGAAGATGTTTCTAAGCGCTTTGAAGCTTACGGTTGGCACGTCCAACACGTTAAGGACGGCAACACTGACTTAGAAGCGATCGCTAAAGCAATTGAAGCAGCCAAAGCTGTTACCGATAAGCCTTCTTTTATCAAGGTAACAACTATTATTGGTTACGGTTCCCCCAATAAAGCAAACACCGCTGGTGTTCACGGTGCTGCTTTAGGTGGAGACGAAATAGCATTGACTCGGAAAAATTTGGGTTGGGAATACGAGCCTTTCGTAATACCCGAAGACGCTCTCAACCACACACGCAAAGCAGTTGAGCGCGGCGCAGGTTACGAAACCGAATGGAACAAGACCTTTGCGGACTACAAAGCTAAGTATGCCCAAGAAGCGGCTGAGTTTGAACGCTACATAAGCGGCAAACTACCCGATGGTTGGGATAAGGTACTACCCACCTACACCCCCGAAGACAAAGGACTGCCCACTCGCAAACACTCAGAAACCTGCCTCAACAAACTAGCGGCGGTTTTACCTGAATTAATTGGTGGTTCGGCTGACTTAACCCACTCCAACCTTACCGAAGTCAAGGGCAAGGGCGACTTCCAAAAAGGGCACTACGAAAACCCCAACATCCACTTTGGTGTACGGGAACATGCGATGGGCGCAATCTGTAATGGTATAGCGCTGCACGCTTCGGGATTAATTCCCTACGGTGCTACCTTCTTGATCTTCACAGATTATATGCGTGCTGCCATCCGCTTATCCGCCCTTTCCCAAGCTGGCTCGATTTGGGTGATGACTCACGATTCCATTGGACAAGGTGAAGATGGCCCCACACACCAACCCATTGAAACCCTGGCTTCCTTACGAGCCATTCCTAATTTAACCGTGTTTCGTCCCGCAGACGGTAATGAAACCTCTGGCGCTTATAAAATAGCGATCGAAAAGTCGAAGCAAAACGCTCCTAGCCTGTTGGCGTTCACCCGTCAAAACGTCCCCAACTTGCCAGGTACATCAATTGAAAAGGTGGCGAAAGGTGGATACACCGTGGTGGATAGCCAAGGTACACCTGAGATTATCTTGATTGGCACTGGTTCAGAATTGAGCCTCGCCGTTACCGCCGCTGAAAAACTCACAGCCGAAGGTAAGAAAGTTCGTGTCGTCTCGCTACCTTCATGGGAACTGTTTGAAGCACAGGATGCGGCTTATAAAGAGTCTGTTCTGCCGAAAGCTGTCACCAAGCGTTTGTCTGTAGAAGCTGGTAGCAGTTTCGGTTGGCACAAGTACGTAGGTACTGAAGGCGATTGCGTTAGTATCGATCGCTTTGGTGCTTCGGCTCCAGGCAATGTTTGTTTAGAGAAGTTTGGCTTTAGTGTTGATAATGTGTTAGCTAAGGCTAAACAATTGTTGGGTTAATAGCAACAGAATATTCTCAAAATTTTGTGAGGTGGGCATCTTGTCCACCTTTTTTTTACGCAGAGGGGCGTTGAGGGAAGCGCAGAGTAGAATCGTTTATAATTGGGCTAATTAGTTGATGAATGAAGGAGGAAGTTATTCAAGAAGTTTCTAGCTATCATCAAGAACTTACTAACCGGATATCGCCAATTGTAGACAACCTATTTAAAAGCAATAGCTTGTATTTGGTGAAATTAAAAAAATGGGAAATGATTGAAATGCTGGTAGACCTGTTTGGTAAATTTTCACCAGAAGAAATGCGAGCGATTAAAGATGATGATTTAACACGCAGAATTGATAGTATCTTAGTTTTAGAAGCTGTTTCTGGTACCTTAAATGATTTGACGCCAGAGCAAATAAAAATGTACGATGAAGCAGTAAAGAGAAAATAGAGAAAGTGACTTATTTACTTGATACAAACATTGTCAGCTATCTTCTCAAAAAGAACATCAATGTAGATAAGAAGTTCCGAGAAGCACGCCGTCTCCAAAAAGACATATTTATTAGCTGCATCACCTATTATGAGGTCAAACGGGGACTTTTAGCTATCAATGCTACAAGGTAGTCAGCTGACTTTACTTTGTTCTGTCGTAGATATCAAATTTTGTTTTTAGATGATATTGCAATTCTTGAAAAAGCCTGCGAAATTCATGTGGATTTAAAACGCAGATGTCAAACTATCCAAGAGCAAGATATATTTATAGCAGCAGCTGCGATCGCATGCGGTTTAATTCTAGTTTCTAATGACTCTGACTTGCTGGGAGTTGAAGGACTAAGCTTGGAGAATTGGCTATCAACAGATTCTTAAAAATAAGAGCTTCGTCTCTACTTAAGTTTATATTTGTCCTTATGACACTCGTGTTTAGAAACTGGGTTTTTCTAAAAAACCCAGTTTCTAGTCCTAAATTCCTACTAACTTGTCTAAAATAGCCCTAGCGCGAGAATCCTTTAGTCCTTCTGCTGTCCGATAAAAAACCTCCCATTCATCAGAAGTAATTTGTAAATATGATTTGTATTTATCTGCTGATGCTCTCAAGCGTTGTTTGTAATCTGGATAGGAATATATTTTAAGGTAGCGTCCGCGATTACCTGTGCGGCGAACCTTTACTTTCCACTCACGATTATAGCTGTCACATAAAACTGTTTCTCCCAAATCATGTTTAACGCTATGCCGTGTGTGGTCGAATAATTTATTGGCATCTTGGGCGATTTCTTTACCAAGCCTATATAAATCTAATATCATTACTTTTCCTTACAAAACTATTTCAAAATAGGGGTTTTAAATTTATTCTTTTAATTCCCCTGATTGTTCAATTTAAAAAATTTTAAAGCGAATTTAATTATCCAAAAACTGACTTTTTCATCCCGTAAATAGCTAATCCAGCAACTGCACCAGTCCCAGCAAAGCCTATTAAACCTATTCCGTAAGCAGTTCCTCCAATTGCTAAACCTGCACCTCCAACACTGTGGTACACAGTCACTCCTACCACTGCGCCAACTGTTGCAAAGGTAGCTGCTTCATTGATATTTTGAATGATATCCACGTTTTTGAATTCTAAATAACTTTTTATCAGCTTATTTAATTTTTTGAGCGAATGCTACCAAAGAAACACGTAATTAAAATATGGATAGTTCCCATGAACTCAGCACAAACACCTTTAGGCATTGAATCAACCCTACCAGACCACACGCAGCTACCAGAATCTGACGGGACATTTGTGAAAAATCTGCAAGAACATCCGCAAAGCTTATTGCTGACAGATTCGATTCAACCAATCTTGCAAAAGTTGCATCCCGATGGACAATATTGTATTGCTCAAGATGTGGGAGCGATGTCTACGACGGGCTACGCCTACGCAGCGCTTGGCTGCTAAACTAAGAGAATTAAATATTAACCCCGACGAATTAGTTTAATTATTTTGGCAACTATCTTTAGATAGATAGGGTAAACACTACACGATTTATCCTTAGTAATCCCTTGCTAGTAATGAAAAAATACAACTTTCCATCTGAATTTCATATTTAATTGATTTTGTCAATAGGTAATCTCCAGTATTGCCTAAGAAATCAGCAAGGGATTCTCTGGACTGAATCTATATTCATGCTTTATGTAGATGCAGTTATGACTTTGCAAATGCGATGATATATATTCGAGAACAATAATTAGTTACTGTTGTTCAGATAAAAAATCAGATTTTATCCGACTCCGATAACTTTGGTTTTTAGCCAATTGTTTGATGTTTTGAGAAGATAACACAATGAATAATATCCTCAAGCGCACACTTTTACCCAGCCTCATGGCTGCAAGTTTAGCTGGTGTCACCTTAGTTCCAGCGAAACCAGCTGCTGCTGATGACCAAGTACTAAGAGATGTAGGTATTGGGGCTGTTACCAATGTAGTAACAGGAGCTGTTAGAGGACATGGTAGTGTATTAGGCAATGCTGCCAAAGGTGGTGTGACTGGTGCAGCTGTCAATGGTGCAAATGGTCTGAGAAAGCATGGGTATCGCAATCACAATCGCCGGAGCGCTGTCCAAGATGTTGGAGTCGGTGCAGGGGCTGGCGCATTGACTGGCGCAGTTACTGGTGATGGTAGACATACCGTTGGCAATGCTATTGATGGTGCAGCTGTAGGTGGAGCAATCCATCTATTAACCAATCACTAATAATTCGTAAATTCATCAGCTGAAATACTTTCCAACGGTTAACGAACTTATCCCTTCCTAATTCCTCTCCTTCCTAAAAGGAGCAAACCCAACCTCTCTTCCCTAGTAGGGAGGGGAGGTTGGGGAGTTAGATTTATGTTGAGATAATATGCCACCGTCAGGAGCGGATGACGTTAGACTTAATAGTAAGCTCTAGCCCTTTAACGCCTTTCTAAAGTTTCGACGATAGGATTGATTTGT
Source organism: Nostoc sp. (assembly GCF_036917655.1). GTDB lineage: Bacteria > Cyanobacteriota > Cyanobacteriia > Cyanobacteriales > Nostocaceae > Nostoc. The sequence goes on along the minus strand of NZ_JBALCY010000063.1, from coordinate 88,367 downwards.
AATAAACAAAGCAGGCCATAGCAAAGCTAAACCAATGCGATTGGTCAAAGTTGGATTAAAATTAGTCCGCCCAAACCCATTCCAAAACTTCCAAGCGCCGCCTCCGTAAACCACTATTAAGCCGACTAAAATTAAGGTACTCATTCCCATCAACTCCGTTAGTAACTGACAGAATTTAAGTTAAGTTTTACCACACGAGGTAAGCACTTTATAAGCAACACTGAGAAGGTATGGCAAAACTCCCCAGTTTTTGACATCTAAGCCAGTTAAACACACATTCTCTTATTCCAGTGTAGAATAGCCTCATGCATTGCAGCTAGTTTGAGGCTCATGTGTTGTATCTCGTCGCCTAAAGGCTAGAAGCCTTGGGCTAAATACATAAAGCAGTAGTTGTTACTGAAAGCTTGCTGTAGTTATAAAAAACGAGAAATTATGCAAAGAATTCGGCTTAGACAATCCTAAAACCTGATCTGAAATTTAGAGGTTTTGGCATTGTTTGCTGTCAAAAACCAATATAAAGACTTTTCACTTTAAATGTTGCTACAAATAAGCAGCAGAGACATTTATTCTACTTATCATAACTTTCTGGCATACCCACTGGTGATAAACCCGCGATCGCTCGTAAGTTTTGGCAACGAATCAAGTCAGTAAAATTTAAACCAGAACGCCCTTCAATTTTTGCTACCGCTTCAATCGCAGATAATAAGTGCTGCGCTGCTTCAGCTTCTGAATAACCCCGCCGTTGTGCTATGCGAATTGCTGCTGCATCGGCATTTAACTCTGACTCTTGAGATTTATTGGCACGCCAAATCCGAAAAGCGGCGATCGCACTTAATCCCCCAGCTACGGCTACACCCACCACATCTGACTGTGCTGCTTCCAAGAATCCACCTAACAGCCCGGCCAGCACTACACCTTGATAAATGTCGGGTTTAAACCACTTCACCCCCGTCAACCAGCTAACCATCTGCAACAGCAGCAAGTCTCGTTGCGGCTTTGTCAAGCGACGCCACAAATCGAAATTAATATATATTGGTCGCGCCTGATTCCAGGGTTGGGGAAAGGAGGCGTCAATCACTTTTGCTTGCTCTGGCTTACTAACGATTTTTGTCGTCATCCGACCAGAAGCAGGCATCACATCTAACAAACGGCGAATTTCAACATTTGGCTCCATAAATTTAATTATTAGCCATAATGTGCATGGTAACTATTTTAGTTATCATTCGTGTTAACCTTTGATTTGTGAGATGCGATCGCAGTCTTTCTAAATGGTTGTTCTATTAGTGAAAACCTCTGTAAATGGCGATTTGTGAATAGATTCAGATCAAGCCATAAGAATATTGATTAAGCAGTTTGCTCGTGTGGCGGGATTTTCTAGTATCCGTTTGCCGCTAAATTCAAAACCTCAAAGTTTTGGATAACCATTGATACTACACTTGTAACTACATGGACGCTTTTGCTACCCTCCCGCCTGAATGGACGAATAAGGCAATACATGCCTATGAATTTTGCTGTCCTAACTGCCACTCAAGTAGCCGAGAAGCTGAAAAAGTTTGGCTAAATCGGCGATCGCCTGTACTCACAGAAGACCGTCATCGCAAATGGCAAGAGTTCTACTATTGCCACTGTGGTTCTGTGTGGTGGGCTTGGAGTAGCGATCGCCCCTCAACAGATATATCTGGTCAGCCAGATTATAATCCCACATAGCCAATTTTTTTCATCAGAATTGTGGATTTATTGATCTGCGACTATCCGTAAGCCAATTCTGAATAAGCTGGTAAATATTCCTACTGGAAGAACTTATGTGCTTTGCTCGTGTTTGATTAAATTAGATGAATTACTACTTTCTGATTGAGAGCACGAGCAATTTTTTGCAACATTGAAAGCGAGTGTCCTTCGTAATCAGCATCTTCAAGGCGTGCAATCACAGGCTGTTTTGTACCAACAAGTTCAGCAAGCTGTTTCTGCGTTAACCCCGCTTTTGTTCTGGCTTCATAAATCAGCTGTGCTACTTTTGCATTGATAGAGGCTTCCTCCACCATTATCTCAAGCTCAGGATCGCTGCTAGTCATCTTGTCAATGTTATATTACGGCAAAAGAGAAAACCAGAGGTGTGGACTATGATTATGGTTCCCCGATATTGAAAAATCTAAACAAAAGCCCACCTCAAGGCGGGCTTTTGTTTATCTAATTCTGAGCTTTGTATTTCATCACCAATTTTAGAAGGTGAAGGTAGTCCGTAGAGTGCCTACGTATTCAGTGTCGTTAGCGTCGTTGTGCTCTGGATTGAAGATTACCAACAAGCCAGGGGTGACTTGAATATTATCGGAAACCTTGAACTTGTAAAGACCTTCTAAGTGATAAGAGGTATTGTCGTCTAAGTTAACATTGGCGGCGACATTTTTTATGCTGCCACCCGTAACTCTGGGTGGTTGACCAAAAATAACACCTAAGACGTTACCTTTTCCACCAAAGTCTCTCAAAGCAAGCGCTCCAGCCCAGTACCAAATATCTGCATCTGCACCCGCATTAGGACCAGTCTGAGCATCGGCAGTTGTGTAACCTCCCCAAGCGCTAAGAGCAAACTTAGGGCTAACTTGGAAAGTACCCTCTACACCGTAGTTGTTGGATTCGGTACGAGTGTTATTCCCAAAGGGATTGTTAACAAAAGCACTGCCTGTACTTTGTAAAAGGTTGTTGTTAGCACCATTAGTTTGATAAGTGCGGGCGTATGTTAGACCAATATTAAAAGCTTTGCTGGGTTGGAAAGATAACTGACCAAAGATAGCGTTATCACCATCCAACAGCCCATTATTAAGGCTAGGGTCGTTAGCAGTCCTAGCTAAATAAGCACCGCTCAAGCTGATCGGGCCTTTAGGATTGAAGGTAACAGTTAAACCAGCGCCACCGGCACCTTGACGATAAATAGGGCTGAAACGTCCATAGCGAGAAAGGGCACCTTTACCAGAGCTAGCAAAGTCAGGGTTGAAGTTATTGACATTCTCCCATAACTCTCCACCAGTGGCATCAATTTTCACACGTACTGCGTCACTAAAGTTGAAAGCATAGTTAATTTTGTCGATGACAACAGAGTTGCCAGTGCCAGTAACACCGTCATAGGCCAAGCGGGTCATGTTAGTACCGCTCACACCAGCATTAGAAACGATGTTGCCAGCATTCAGACGAATTTGCAACTGGTCTTTCCCAGTGAAACTGCTGTATAAGTTCAAACGAACGCGGTCAGAAAAAGTGGTATTAGAATCCAAGTTTTGATTTGAATTACCAGCAGCAACTGCCCTATTTCCAGCAAAAACATCAGACACACTGAAAACTGCTTCCCCAACCAACTTGGTGGTAGTGGAGAACTGATTGGCTTCCAATTCAGAAGTGCGGGCTTCTAGTCCATCCACACGACCGCGCAAGGTGGCTAGTTCAGCAGAATATTCTTCTTGTAAGCGCTGTAAAGTAGCTAAGTCTTGTTTGCTCACCAAATCGGCTGTAGCTGTAGCAATCAGTTCATTAACCCGATCTAAACAGGCATTCAAACCTGCGGCAAATTCATAACGGGTCAAAGCACGGTTCCCACGATAGGTACTGTTAGGATAACCTGCAATACAGCCGTAGCGCTCAACTAGGGATTGTAAAGCTTGGAATGCCCAATCTGTGGGCTGCACATCCGAAAATTGCGAAACTGATGTTACCTGACTCATGTTGTTAGAGTCTTGAGCTTCAGATAAATCGGCAACATTTGTTACCTGTTTGTTGACTTCAGCAGCTAAAGCACTATTCGCAGCAAAAAATGTCGCTGCGACAACAACCGGACTAACTTTAATAAGATTCCAGAATCGTTTTGTCATGTTTTTACTCTCACTCACACCCACATAATCCAGTCCTGAGAAAATGCTTATAACACTTTACTTTCAGGGATTCTACACACAATCACAGCGATGATTATACATTATATTCTGTGATTATTACAAGCAAGTCGTTAACATACTGCTGAACCATAATTTTTAAGTAATTTATTTGGGAACCGCAAAATAATGCGGCGTTTGTGACGTAAAACTGTTCCTTCTTCTTCCAACTGTTGTAGGAGCCGGGTAACTGTTACTCGTGTGGTATTTAACACTTCAGCAATATCTTGATGGGTAACATTTAGATCGATTAGCTTGCCCTTCTCTACATCACGGCCAAATTTTTCGCTTAACCAGACTAAAAACTGCCATAAGCGTAGCGAAATTGGTTTTCGATGCACAATGCTTAGTAGATCCTCTGCTTGTTGAATATGAGACAACAAAGCATTAATATTTTGATGCCACAAATGAGGTGGCACAATGCTTATTTCCACGCCTGTGAGACATTCAATCTGGTAGGGCTTGACTCTAGACAAAGGATAACCAATCAGATCCCCTAATCCCCAATAACCGAGAGTGATGAATGTTCCATCTTCACTCCACGTTAAGGTACGAACTGCACCGTGCTCAATCCGCCAAAGTACGTCATTTTGAAGTGGAATTACTTGCCTACGGGTAAATATCTGCTGGGGTAATTGTCCACTGAAAGCAGAGCTATTTGACACGGCAGAAGAGTTTGAAGTAGGAGTTGTGGAATACATCATTAACCGTAACTACATAATTATCAGGGAATCTCGCTATTTACAATCATTAAGAAACTCTAATAATTTGTATTAAAATTTACCTATATAGTTGAAAGTGTATTCTTCTCAATCGAGCTAGAGACTAACTCAAAATTTTTTTATGGAAACAACTTATGCCTTCAGGTATCTATCAGTAAGATAGACCGGAATTTTTTGGTTGTTTATCTGTTACTCTAATTGTGCAAGTTTAAGAATAGGTAAGCTTTTAGTAAAATATTTAGTTAACTTATTTTTAATAATTTAGTATTTTCTGAAGACTCAGTACAGGATTTTATCAAATCGTAGCGAATCAATTTTAAAAAGTCTCCGCTCCTGGAGGTTTAACTTTCAACCCTCAATTCCCAACGGTTTTACGCAAAGCTGTACGAGTCGTCAGCCTTTGTTTGTAGAGGTAGTGGCTTTAGCCTGTGGACTGATCTGAATCGTCAATTAAGAGCGTTGACCAGTGACAATATATGCTACCCTTTGACCGATATTAGTGGCATGATCTGCCATGCGTTCCAGACAACGAATTGCCAGTGCTAGCAGTATAATTGGCTCAACTACGCCTGGAACATCGCGTTGTTGGGCTAAAGTCTGATAAACGCGATCGTAGGCATCGTCTACAGTATCATCTAGGTGCTTTAAACGGCGTCCACCGGCTTCATCAAAATCTCCCAAAGCCTTCAAGCTAGTTGCTAGCATCGCCTGTGCGTGGAGGGACATAGCTTCAATTTCTGGCAAACACGCATGAGGCGCGTAAGGAAAAATTTTAATCGCAATCTCAGCTAAATCCTCAGCATAATCGCCAATGCGCTCTAAGTCTCGCACCAACTGCATAAAGGCACTCAAGCAGCGCAAATCTTGAGCCGTAGGCGCTTGCAGCGTCATAATCGCTGTACAGTCTGATTCGATTTGACGATAAAAGCGATCAATCTTTTTATCTAATCGGGGAAGTTCCTCAGCTGCTGTTAAGTTACGAGCAAATAACGCTTGGTGGCTGAGGCGAAATGATTGTTCTACCAAAGCACCCATGCGTAATACATCCCGTTCTAAGCGCCTAATGGCGCGTGCGAGTTGGGGTCTTTGAGGATTGGGAGTATAATCGACAGCTTTCACACTTGTTGTCTCAAACGTGAAGATATTACTAACTATAGTCTTGGCTTAGGGAGTTTGCCATAACTTCATGAAATTGGAGTTGCATCCACGCACCACCAGTTTCTGGATGGTTCATAGCTTTGATTGAAGCACCGTGGGCGATCAGAATTTGCTCAACGATCGCTAATCCTAAACCACTGCCTATGATCGCCCCTACGGAGTTACCATCTTGGGGGGAATGGGTTCGCGCTTTATCTCCGCGATAAAATCGCTCAAAAACGTGGGGTAAATCTGCCTCAGAAAACCCGACTCCAGAATCAATAAGATTTATTTCCAGGATTGGGGAAGCCCCATCATTATCCTTTGCTGATAAGATTTTCGCTTTAACGTGAATACTTGTGTAAGGAGGACTGTACTTAATGCTATTGTCTAGCAAGTTGAGAAAAACCTGGTAAATCCGGGCTTGATCTGCCTTAATCCAGAGATTTTCTGGGCCAGAATAAGAAAAAGACAGATGTTGGCGCCCTGCCAAGGGTTCTAGTGTTTCCCAAACGGATGTAATTAGCGATCGCAATTCTACAGCTTTGGCTTGCAATTGCATGGTTGGGTTTGCTTCCATTTGGGTGAGGTCTAGCCAGCTTTGCACTAAGTTTATCAGCCGGTCAACTTCCTGCATCAAGCGGTTAACCCAGCGATTTAGAGGTGGTTCCAAGCGGGTTTGTAAAGTTTCCGCAACCAAGCGAATCGAAGTCAGCGGCGTTCTGAGTTCGTGCGCTAGATCAGAAAAAGAGCGATCGCGGACTTGATTTATATCTAATAGGGGTTGACGATTTTCTAAAAAGACTCCCACTTGTCCATTGGGTAAAGGCAAGCTAGACGCCCGCAAAGCCAGAGATTTTATTGTTGGCATCTCTGCCGTATCATCATAAGATGGATGAAATATCCATTCTCCCGTCTGTGGTTTTTGCAAATCACGAGTTTGCTCAATTAAATGGTCAAGTTCGTAAGACCGTACCAACTCTAGTAACAAGCGCACCTGTTCTGGTTGCCACCTTTGCAGATACAAAATTTCCTGCGCCTGCCGATTACACCACAGCAGTTGATTTTCCTCATCCACCTGCAAATATCCCACTGGTGCAAAATCTAGTAGGTCTTGGTAAGTTTGCAACGACTGCTGCAAATCTTGCCGTTGCTGCTTCACCATCGCTATTTCCTGCCGTAACCCAGGAATCAGCAGCAGTCCCATTTTGTCAGAATGCGAGGTTAACGGTCGGAATAAACGCCCCAGGTAGCGGTTAAGTTGAACCTGTTGCCAAATCCAAAACCCAATGCCTACCGCTAAACCCAGAAAAAATCCCAATAAAAGCATTTGAGTTGTTAGTTTCTTGGTGACTACTAAAAACTAACAACTATCCAAACTAATTATCCAAACCTATAGCCAAAACCTCTCACAGTCACAATATATTCGGGATGACTGGGGTCTTGCTCTAATTTTTCGCGCAACCACCGAATGTGAACGTCTACGGTTTTACTATCGCCGACGAAATCTGGCCCCCAAACCTGATCTAGCAATTGTTCCCGTGACCATACCCTGCGGGCGTAACTCATAAATAGTTCCAGCAAGCGGAACTCTTTGGGGGAAAGACTTACCTCTTGACCACGAACCAGCACACGACATTCTTGGGGATTCAAGCTGACATCCTTGAATTTTAATACTGGTACTTGGGGTAAATTACTTAGGCGTTGGCGGCGGAGTAAAGCGCGACAACGAGCTACTAACTCGCGCATACTAAAGGGTTTGGTCAGGTAGTCATCTGCTCCCACTTCTAACCCCAGAACGCGGTCAGTTTCACTACCCTTAGCACTGAGCATTAAAATAGGTACTGGGTTTCCTTGATGACGTAACAAACGGCAAATATCTAGCCCATTGATTTGAGGCAGCATCAAATCAAGAATGATCAGATCAAAGGGAAGTTCCCCGGAATTGGTTTCAAAACTTTTGAGATACTCTAAAGCAGACCGCCCATCAGGTGCAGTTATCACCCCGTAACCTTCTTCTTCCAGAGCTACAGCTAGCATTTCCTGGATTAATTCTTCATCTTCTACTACTAGAATACGGCTGGTTTGTCCAATGTCCGTTCTGGCAGAATATTTGGTCGATTCACTGGTATACATTGATATCACAAAAGTCTGGGACTGTGCTTGTATCAATTAGGATGATTGAATCTATTATCTAGCTTTACTGCAACCGCGCTTCTACTAGGGTTAATTCTTTTAGATTTTCTTTACAAAAAGTAACAGATATCACAGCACCCTCCTAAATCATAAATCACTAAACATTTTCATATTTTGTTGTGTGACGCAATTACATGAAGAATTGTCTTGACAAAAGCAGATTAAGTTGGGTATATTTGCTTTAGTACAAAAGTACTAAATAGCTCGAAGGAAAAACTATACCTGAAAAACAAAAGGACACATGTGTGGAAAATTCGTACCCATCTAAGTGTCATCTATTGAACATTTCAGTATTTATACTGCGTTAAAAATGTTGATTCAAAGCTACTCTGATGTCTGCATAGGGTAGTCCTTGATATGGCTTGCTACCCAATAAATCATTGCCTATTGAAGGGAGTTGGAAGATGACTACAGTTGGAGTCAAGGACAGCAAACAACAACTAATGCAAGCATTTCAACAAATTATTATTCAAAGAAAAAAGCTGGAATCGAAAATAGCAACTAAACAAGAGGAAGCAGAAAAGGCAAAAAGTCAAGAAATTCTGCAAGCAGCTTCTACATATACGGTTGATAGTATTGTCAAAGGTTTAGCTGATTTACAATTGGAGTTTGGCAGTATTCTCAACGCATTATCTGAAAAACTAGCTCAGGAAAATTCCAAGTTAGATGAATTGAATCGAGCTATAGAAATTGAAACTCAACGCCTACAAGAGCTTCAAGAAATCAGAGTTGTAGCGGATACTCTAGACATTTTAAGTCAAGAACATCAAGAAAAATTAAAAACCCTCGAACAAGATACTATCAGCAAAAGGGAAACACTAGAGAAAGAAATTACAGTCAGGCGAAAAGAATGGCAAAAAGAGCAAGCAGAGTATGAAGAAAAACTCCAAGCATATAACGATTTATTAGCTAAAGCTCGCCAGCAAGAACAAGAAGAATCTCAGTATAAGTTAGAAACTACTTATAAACTCAATACAGACAGTTACGAAGCAATAAAACGCCAACAACAAAGGGAAATACAAGAAAATTCTCAAAATAAACAGAAAGATTGGGCAGAACGAGAAAAGATATTCGCTGAACGCCAACCACTCTTTGCAGACTACCAGCAAAAAGTAACTACATTTCCTAATGAACTGGAAGAAGCTGTTAAGAAAGCTAGGGAAGAGGCAATTAAAGAAACAGTCCAAAAAGCTAAAATAGAGGCTGATTTATTTGATAAAGAGTGGGAAGCTAATAAACAAAGTTATGAACAAAAAATTCAATCCCTGGAAGAAACAATTAAGAAACAGTCTGAGCAAATAGAAGGTATTTCTGCTCAACTGCAAAGTGCATTAAAACAAGCACAAGACTTAGCTATGAGAGCTTTTGGCAGTTCTAATCTTAAATAGTTATGAGTCTGGAGCATCTTAATCATTTTTAATTCCTGAAGAGGAGGTTTGTTGTGGTGGTAAAAAAACCGACTGATAAGAATACTAAAGTAGAAATTCTTCAGGCGTATGAGGAGTTAGCTAAAGAAAAAGCAGCGCTGAAATCGGAACTTGATCAAGTTGGTAAAGAAAACCAGCCGGGAACTAAAGAACAGCCTAAATTAGAACAAAAAACACCTATGAATCAGCTTTCTAGTGTCCAAGAAAAGATGAACAATACAATTGAAAGCTTGGCAAGGATTCAATTAGGTTTTGGCAGTGCTGCTAATGAATTATCAGAACAGCTAACCATAAAAGCCTCTAAATTAGAAGAAATCAGGCGAAATTTAGAAGAAGAAATCCAACAATTAACACAGTTGCACAATTTAGAAATTTCTGATGATATCTTGGATACTCTCATCCAAGCTTATGAAGATAATACTAAAGCTTATCAGGAAGAATATAGCCAGCGTTCTGAAGTGTTATTCCAAGAAATACTAGAGCAAAGGAATACTTGGGGAAAAGAACAAGAGGAACAGCAACGGGCGATAAAAGAACGAAATGAAAACTTGAATAAAACTCGGCAACGCGATGCGTCAGAGTATAAATATAATTTAGAACTCCAGCGACAACTGCAAAGTGGCGAATACGAACAAGAGCAGAAAGCACTATATAAGCAACTAGAAGAATTACTACAAGAAACAGAGAAACAGTGGGCTGAAAGAGAGAAAGCAATTTCTGAAAGAGAGAAACAATTTGAAGAATTAAAAGCCAAGGTAGAGGTTTTTCCGAAAGATAAAGAAGCAGCCATCAAAAAAGCTACAGAAGAAGGCAAAGGCATCGCCCACTATCAAGCTAAAGTAAAATCAGATTTATATTCTAAGGAAGTGGAAGGGCAAAAGCGTTTCTATGAACAAAGATTGCAATCTCTAGAACAAACTATTACTAATCAAGAGACGCGGATTCAAAATCTTTCTAAACAACTTGAATCTGCTCTCAAACAAGTTCAGGATTTGGCAGTTAAAGCCATTGAAGGTACTTCAAATGTTAATTCATATCAAGCAATCAAAGAAATAGCTTTAGAACAGGCAAAGACTCAAGTAAAAAATAAATAAGCTGATTTCTTCTTGATGATAATTGTAGAGACTTAAATTAAATCAAGTCTCTACAAGGAACTATAAAGCTTTTTATTCGGTTCTCTTTGGTTTTTTGATGTCTGAGGGAGGTTGTAGTTTCTTCTTCTTTGTTGCGTTAGCCTGTGTTTGATTAAATGCTTGGTTAGAATTTTGTTCTTGACTAGACATAATACTAAATTTTGAACTCTACTACAATTTAATCTACATTACGGGTATTGTCGATTACGGAAACAGATCGCCGAAAATTTCAGTTGAAACAAAAAAAGTTTAGTAGATAATGTTACCCCTGTAGAAAGCTTTACTTTTAACGGGTTAGAGACAAATCTTAATATATAAGTCAGCGATCGCTAGGTAACGCAGTGTGCAACTCCCTCTCCTTAGTAAGGCTACGGTGTACACACAAGTCGAAAAAAGCTCGATTTCTCATTTCTCCTTGTTCTCTCGTTCCTATGCAGAGCATGGGAATGGTTGATTAGAGGCTGCTGCCTCCAGTCAGATATTGAGTCAGAGACTCAATGAATGCATTCCTCATGCAGAGCATGGGAACGAGTCAAGCCTAATCAAGCTAGGTTTTTAGGACTTGTGTGTACACCCTCTCCTTACTAAGGGAGGGATTAAAGACTTGAAATCGGAGTAGTAGCCATTAATATACTGGAATCTCAATGACAAATTCTGTTCCTTCACCAAGCACAGAATTGCAACTCAACCGCCCATTGTGGGTTTCCTCGACAATTTGACGAGCGATCGCTAATCCTAATCCCGTTCCTTTCCCCACCTCTTTAGTTGTAAACAGATGGTCAAATATCTGCGTTCTAATCTCCTCTGGCATCCCCTGACCGTTATCTCTAATGCGAATTGCTACCGTGCGTTGGTCACTGGATACTTCGGTATGAATCAGTATTTGCTGATGATCGGCTTTCACTTGGGCAAAAGAACGCCCCTGAATGGATGTATCTAAGGCATCAATTGCATTAGCGAGGATGTTCATAAATACTTGATTTAGCTGTCCTAAAAAGCACTCAACAGGCGGTAAATCTCCATAGTCAGTAATGACTTCGATCGCGGGACGTTTTTCGTAAGCTTTGAGGCGATACTTCAAAATCAACAGCGTACTCTCAATTCCTTCATGGAGGTTACAAGCAACTTTTTCGGTTGTATCGGCTCTGGAGAAGGTGCGGAGACTGGTACTAATGTCTCTAATCCGTTCCGAAGCCCCCTTCATCGAACTTACTAGCTTTGGGAAGTCTTCAATCAGGAATTCTAGGTCAATTTTTTCGCCATGCTTAATGACTGCGATCGCTGGAGTGGGATAATGTTGTTTAAGCAATTGGATATGGGCGAGTAAGTCTTGAGTATACTCTTCGGCATTGTTGAGACTGCCTTCGAGAAATCCAATGGGATTATTAATTTCATGTGCCACCCCAGCAACCAAATTGCCCAAGGTTGCCATTTTTTCATTTTGCACCATTTGTAATTGGGTATGCTCAAGTTCTTGCAGCGATCGCTCTAACTGTTGTCCATAATTTTGGGATTCTTGATAAAGGCGGGCATTTTCTAGAGAGATGGCGGCTTGGGTGCATAGCAGTTGGATAACTTCAGTGCGATCGCTCGTAAATGCACCAATTGTCAGCGCATTTTCTAGATATAGCAGCCCGATGAGTTTACCTTGATTTAACATCGGCGTACACAACACACTCTTAGGTTGTTGCTGCATGAAATATGGATCGGCGATAAAATTAGTTTGTGCTGTTAGATCATCGAACACAACAGTTTTTAAGCTGCGTTTGACAGAGTTTACCAGTGTAATCGGAATGCCTTCGCTGGTTGACAATGGTACAGATACCAGGGTGACTCCTTCATTAATAGTGGCTACAGCTTTAACCACTAAGTTGTCCTGTTGCAGTACAAGCAAGGCAGCTTTTTGTGCCCCAGCATTTTCCATCACCACTTGCAAAAGGGTAGTGAGTAATTGCTGTAATTGAATTTCACTGGAGAGAGCTTGGGAGACTTTAAAGATGGTGGCCAAATCGAGGGCTTCATAAATATTGCTGCTAGAAAGGTTTGTGTGGATGGTTTGATGTGGGAATGATGATCTATCGACAGTTGAATTTAGTTGAAAGCGATTAAGTTGCTGTTGTAATATGGGAGCCAAGAGGTGAGGATAGCGTTTTTCTAAGTCCTGGATTTTAGCTTTAGCACCCCAACGGGCATAGCAGTAATAAGCTTCTTGCATATAAACTTGGGCGATTTTTTCTTTGCCCCAGTCGAGGTAGAACTTGGCAGCTAGCTCATTGCTCAAGGCTTCTTCTTGGATATATTCGTTTTCTTTAGCTAGAGTTATGGCGCGATCGTACAATTCCATTGCTTTGTTTTTTTGCAGCAAAATCCGATGCCGCTCTGCTTCGACTAAATAAAATTTGTGTTGATGATTCATTGGGGCATGATGCGCCCATTTTTTTAGCTTTTTCTGATGGGATATTACTTTTTTAATAATCTGTTTTTGCTCGGTAGCCGTTGCTGTTGAATAAAGAATCAGTTGGGTTAGCGCCTGATAAAAATAAACTATTGGTACAACTGCCGCCGATGTTACCCCATCTAAATAGGTTATTGCATTAATTGATGCCTCAGATGCTCCGGCATAATTTTCAAAAAGGTAGCAAAGTATCAGTTCATTGGCATAGCTAAAGCACAATCCAGTGCGATCGCCTGCTTGCTCTTGTAATGGGCGAATAGTTTGTGCATCATAAACAGCACCTGAGAAGTAACTGGGATTAGTAGACGGTTCTAACAAATTCAAGATGGCTTGACGAAATGAATTAATATAACTCTGAGGTTTTTCTTGTCTAAAATGGCTGTAGACTTCAGCATAGTCACCCATCTTTTTTTCTAACTCAGCCAATTCCTGCCCGATAAAATATCCATGAAAACTACAGCTATAGCTAGCCCAAGCAGCATATTCAATATCTCCTGTTTCTAACCCCACTTGATACGCTTCGGTTAACGGTGCAATTGTGTCTTTAAGAGGTTGATGCCAGTGATTAATAAATGTTTGAACAATGAAGAAGGTTCTAGCTTTGAATTCCTTGCTATGGAATTTTTCGAGAACTTGTAATGCTAATTGACCAAATTCATAACCGGTCTCAATATTTCCCAAAATGCCACACTCAATCAATCCATACCAGGCATAGCCAAATGCAGATGCTCCCGCATTGCCGTACTGCATCGATAGATTGACTTCGCTCAAGATTATTTGTGGTAGTAAATCTGGACGACCAATATAAGCCGTTGAATTCGTACTAGCTAGAATTCGGATTGCTGCCAGCTGTTTGCCCCCCGTCATGTCAGGTAAATCAATCAAAGTTAAAGGAGATTTACCTAAAAGTCGTAATTTTGTTTGGGCTAAACTGAGGAATGTTTGCGTTTTATTTGCTTGATGAGATAGTTTTACACCTAAGAGATTTAGCAGTGCGATCGCAGTCCGAATCGAATCATCAAAACGACTCTGAGCTAAATAAGATTGAATTTGGATTTCAATCGATTTTACCTGATCTAGTAAGACATTAGCATGGTGTTGGACTTGCTTGACAAACTCTTCTGCCTGGTCAAATTCACCTATAAAATATGCTGCCGAAGCAGCTTCTTCATACAAGGCTAATGTGAGTGAATATTGTTGTTGCCAGCTATCTTTTGTCAATAGCTGAATCCCGCAACTAATATATTCCATTGTATTAGTATAAGCAGTGGATTGTTTGGCTTTTTGCCCAGCTAGCAAATTTAACTGTGCTAATTGATTTCGATCAGACTGGTCAGTGATTAGATTTACACCAATATTTAACTGATTAACAATCTCAAAAATTCTCTCTCCCTGCTTTTTAATCGGTATTTTGCTTAATAATAGTTGGCCAATTTGCAGATGGATGGATTGCTTTTTTGACTCTAGGATTAACGCATAAGCCGCTTGTTGAACGCGATCGTGTAAAAATTTATAGTTTACAGTTAGCGAACTTTGTACTAAATCTTGTGTTTCCCGCCCGACATAGAATTTGTAAACTTCACTTTGTGGCAGGATTAATCCCTCTTGTAATGCTTTCCAGAGGTATATTGCTGTTTCGGTTTCGGAATTTTCTGAAACAATTGCCAATGTTGCCAAATCAAATTGATTACCAATACAAGCCGCTAATTTCAAAACATCCTGCGTTGGTTCTGGCAATTTTCGCAACCGTAACACCATAAAATCAACCACATCATCTGTCAGGGCTAACACCTTCAAGTGGGCAATATCACACTGCCAACTTTCGCTATCTAAATCAAATTTAATTAGTTGATCTTGATGCAGTGCTTTGAAAAAATGCGTACTGAAAAATGGATTTCCCTTGGTTTTCTGATAAACCAATTGTGTGAGTTTTTCTGTAGTTTCTAGTGAACAACTTAGGGTATCAGCAACCAGTTGATTTAAACTGGGTTCACTCAGGGGAGCTAATGTAATTTTGTTAATGCTAGCATTGGCTTTGGCAATTTCATCTAATGTCAACATCAATGGATGAGCAGCAGAAACTTCATTATCCCGATAAGCTCCAATTAAAAGTAAAGCTCCACTTCCTGACTCGTTCATCAGCAACTGGATCAATTTCAGTGATGTAGAATCAGCCCACTGCAAATCATCAAGGAAAATTACTAATGGATGTTCTTTTGTGGTGAATACCTGAATGAACTTTTGGAAGAGTAAATTAAACCGATTCTGTGCTGCACTGGGTGAAAGTTCGGTTGCAGGTGGTTGTTGACCAATAATTTGTTCTAGTTCGGGAATTACCTCAAGAATGACTTGCCCCTGCTCACCCAGCACTTGTAAAATTTTATTTTTCCAAGTTGACAATTGGGCATCACTTTCACTCAGCAATTGCCCCATTAAGTCTCGAAACGCCTGCACAAAAGCAAAGAAGGGAATATTACGATTAAATTGGTCAAATTTGCCTTTGATGAAGTAGCCTCTCTGTCGAGCAATGGGTTTATGAACCTCGTTGACTAAGGCAGTTTTACCAATACCAGAAAAACCAGCCACTAGCATTAGTTCTACCCCCCTTAGTCCCCCCTTGGTAAGGGGGGATTCAGGGGGGTTGGTAACGCGGTCAAATGCTTTTAGCAGAGTTTCAACTTCATCCTCACGACCATAGAGTTTTTCTGGGATAATAAAGCGATCGCACACATCCCGTTGAGCAATTGGGAAACTTGCAATCTTACCCGTTTCCTTGAGTTGAGCCAAACAATTTTCTAAATCATATTTCAGCCCAAATGCACTCTGATAGCGGTCTTCGGCATTTTTCGCCATCAGTTTGCTGACAATAGATGAGAGTACAGGCGCAATTTGCAGATTAATCTCGTGTACTAAAGGCGGAAGTTTGGCAATATGACAATGTACCAATTCCATCGGATCGTGCGATTTAAATGGTAATTGCCCTGTTAGTAACTCGTAAAAACTTACACCCAGAGAATAAAAATCAGTCCGGTAATCAATTCCCCGATTCATGCGTCCAGTTTGCTCTGGAGATAAATAGCCAAGTGTCCCTTCTAGCACATTAGGACTCATCAAGATTTGAGTTTCCCGTGGCAGCAGAGATGCAATACTAAAGTCAATTAACTTAACTTCTTTAGTTTCTGGATTAATTAAAATATTGGCGGGTTTAATATCTTTGTGAATGATCAGATTACGAATTAGAATATCTAAGGCATTACAGAGAGCGATCGCTATTTGTAAAAACTCAATCAGAGTTTGTGGTGTTCCCCCCATCCCCCCATTCTTTCCTCTCCCTTCCCAGTGGTTGAGAGAAATTCCTCCAAAGTCCTCCATCACTAACGCATAGCCATTCTGGTAGGGTTCCAGGCTATAGGTTTGGATGATTCCAGGTAGATTTAGATTTTTGGCGATGGTAAACTGGTTGCGAAACTGTACCAATTCGCTGAAACTGGGATAAGCAGTTTTCATCAGCTTAATAACCACAGATTTTTGGTCAGTCTCTCGATTAGCGCGATAAACTAAGGTTCGAGAACCGTTATAGAGTTCTTTGCTAACCTGATATCCGGGAATACTGACCATACGGCTTAATCCTTGAGATGCCAGTATCTAGTGTTCCCAAAAACAGGGCCGGATTTACGATTCAGGTTGATGAACTGGTATCTCAATTATAAATTTGGTACCCTCTCCTAGTGTGGAATCACACCACATCTTGCCATGATGTTTTTCTATGACTATTTTGTAGCTGATGGATAAGCCCAAGCCAGTGCCTTTACCGATAGCTTTGGTGGTGAAAAAAGGATCAAAAATGCGCGATCGCACTTTTTCAGGTATCCCCGAACCATTATCAGCGATCGCAATCTGCACCCGATTATCAGCCGTAACTTGAGTTGAAATCCAAATTTTACCGGGTTGTGTTTGTTGAGCAGATTCCTCCAGCGCATCGATCGCATTCGCCAGTAAGTTCATAAATACCTGATTGAGTTGTCCGGGATAGCACTCAACCAAAGGCAATTGAATGTAATTTTTAACCACTTCAATTGCCAAAGACTCTGGTATTGCCTTGAGGCGATGTTGCAAAATCAGCAGCGTATTGTCAATCCCCTCATGAAGATCAACAGTTTTGAATTCGGATTCATCCAGGCGGGAGAAGTTACGGAGAGATAAAACAATTTCCCGAATCCGCTCAGTGCCAACTTTCATTGATTGCAGTACCTTGGGCAGGTCTTCATTCAGAAAGTCGAGATCCACGTCATCCAAAGTTGCCTGGAGCGTTTTGGGCGGATTCGGGTAGTGCGCCTGATACGCCTGAACCAATTTCAGTAAGTCTTGACTGTAGTTATCAATATAAGTAATGTTGCCATGAATAAAATTGACAGGGTTGTTGATTTCGTGAGCAACTCCAGCGACCAGTTGCCCCAGACTCGACATCTTTTCAGTTTGAATGAGTTGCTGTTGAGTGCTGTGAAGCTGAGTTAAAGCTTGCTGAAGTTCTGTTGAACGTTGTTCTTTTTCAGTGAGCAGTGTTTTCACGCGTTCGATCAAATGGTTGAATGCAGTCGCTAAAATACCGATTTCATCCTTGGTCGTGACGGGGGCTTGCAGGTCAAAGTTAGACTCTTGGGTGACTTGCCGTGCCACCGATGTCACGGATTGCAGTGGTTTGGCAATGCTGCTCGAAATGCTAAATCCGATGATCAATGCGAAAATAACACAGCCTAAACTGGTGATACCGATCGCAATCATTGTCGGTCTGGCTTGAGCGATCGCATTGTCATACAGCGATGACCACTCTAAAATCACGGCACCAGTCACCTGTTTTTGATTGTTTGTCAGGGGAACGACAATTGATTTAATCCCTTGGGGATGATCAACGCTCTTTTCCATAAAAGTTCTGAAGTTAGTATCCTGCATCGTTTTCTGGATTTCATTGCCCTTGTCCTCATCAAAAGTCGTGCCGACACTTTCAGGAACGGCATCCGCCAAAATTAGCTTCTGCCGATTGACCACCACAATGTCGCGCTTTTGCAGATCATGCAGCAAATTGGTCAAGTTTTGCAGTTCGTCGGAACGTTCAACAGAAATGGATTTGTGATCATCAGAGATATGGTGGATCGAAACAGCAAGTACTTGGGCAACGTGTTCAGCTTCGGCGATCGCCAGAGTTTCAGCAATTTTCTGGTTTTGGGCGATCGCAACTGCACCAACAAGGCTCGTTAATAAGGAAATACCAACAAAGCTTCCAAGCAGTTTGTGAGAAATTTTCATCACGATAGACCAGCCATAACCATGTCAACCTCAAGTTAGTGTTCCCAGATATTTGAACCACAAACTTTGGAAAACTGGATGATCGTGGTAAAACTGGTAAAATTTCTGGACTGTAGGTTTTTAATTTGGCGTTCGCGTAGCGTGTCCTTTAGGACAAGGTATGGCAGATATGGCGTGTTACAGCAGTTTTCATGTATTTGAACCACATCTATCGTAAGGGCACAGCAATGCTCATTGGTGTCAACTTAAGCGCAAACCCCTTTAAAACCTCGTTTCCAGCCAGAGGCTGGAAATGCTGCTCTTGGCGGCCTGCCGCCAGCAAGGGAGGCGGAGCCTCTAGAACGGCATTCCCAGTCGGAGACTGGGAACGAGACAATCTAAAAGCTAGTTATAGACTGGTTTTCACGTTAAGTTGACACGTATGAGCAATGCTGTGCCCCTACCGCGTGGTCTATTTACCTGAAAATAGCTGTAAGCCCAAGGTAAGGGATCTTAGGGGGAGACAAAAAGGGCTAAGATGCAGACAAAATAAGTCTCATTGCCCTCTCGCTTTATTGATATAGGAATCCGATTTGATTTTTGAAAAAAGTCAAGGGACAATATTTGCGAGATAATTTTGCTGGTTTTGTGGGATACCCAACACAGGTTGTCTCAATAAAAATAATCTCAAGCAAAGGTAGAAAAACCTAAATTCGGTGGAATATCCTGAATCCGCCCAGGCCCGATCGCTCGTAATGCTTCTTTGAGTAAAATATCCCCAGTATACAAAGCACGTCCGACAATCACACCAGTCACGCCTTGAGGTTCTAACGCCAACAAACTTAACAAATCGGTGAGAGAACTTACCCCACCGGAGGCAATTATCGGGATGGAAATTACTACTGCAAGTTCTCGCAAAGCTTCTAAATTCGGGCCTGTAAGTGTACCGTCTCGGTGGATATCTGTGTAAATTATCGCGGCTGCACCCAATTCTTGCATCTGTACAGCCAGTTGAGTTGCTAAAACTTCCGAGGTTTCTAACCAACCGCGAGTTGCTACGAGTCCGTTACGGGCATCAATACCGATAATAATCTGTTCGGGAAATTCTGCACACAGTTCTTGTACTAGCTGGGGTTGTTCTACGGCGATGGTGCCGAGAATTGCCCACTGTACGCCCAGATTGAATACTTGTTGCACGCTGGTGCGATCGCGCAATCCTCCACCAATTTCAATGGGTACTGACACTGCTTGAGCGATCGCTTCAATTGCCCCCAGATTTACTACTTTACCTGCTTTGGCACCATCTAAATCAACTATATGCAATCTGGTAGCACCTTGATCTACCCACTGTTTGGCAACATCAGCCGGATTTTCGCTAAAAACTTGCGAGCGATCGTAGTCTCCTTGATACAGTCGCACACAATGACCTTCTAGTAAATCAATCGCTGGAATTACGTCCATTTACCTTTTCCTCATAACTCAATGCAATCAAACACTAGTTTTTCATTTTTAATTGCCTTACGGCTTGCCCAAAACCCAGCACAAGTAAGATGTTAGAAAGGGTCAAAAATAGTTCTGCACCACCGTGCAACCAATCCACATCTGCCAAAGACTTGCCATAATGCAATACAGCATAAATCCCCGCCGGGATGGTGATGGCAACAAACACAAGAGTGCCGTAAAATCCATACAGCGCTAAACGCGGCATTTGCGGACTGCGGCTAATAAACCACAAGAAACCCAAATAGGGAAACAGTGAAAGTGCAAACAGGGTTTCTTTAGAAATCATTGCTCTAATTTGATATGTTTTGATTCAACAGTCTCAGGAGATTTGGTAGAACGCCAAATCAAAAACGCTGCTGCCCAAAGCGTAAAATTACCAACTAAGGTCATGGTAGCTTGAAGCGTTACCAGCCATTCCAGAGATTCGGCGTTGTCGAAATAATGCCAGGTACAGGCACACATGGCGCTGACTAAAGCTGGTAACATGGCAAGGGATAATCCCCACCAATTGCGATTACCAGTCAGTTCGCCATAAGTCCAGATTAACCAAATGGCGACAATCCACTCAATAACGCTAGAAATATGAATAATCCAAGTGGGAATTGATAGGGTGTGCATAAGAAAGTTAGGAGTTAGGAGTTAGGAGAGACGCGATTAATCGCGTCTGTACAGGAGTCTTTTCTATCTTCTTCTGTTACGAAGTTTGAAAATAGAACTTGTGAATGAGTCTACTATCTGTATCAACGACAGATGTTCTGTATAAAAAAAGCTGATAATCTAAAATCTAAAATCCAAAATGGCAAAGATGCGGGCATTATTGTCTGGGTATTACGGCAAAGGTAATGGTGGTGACGAAGCTTTGTTAGCAACGCTTTTGCAAATGTTACCACCTGATGTAACGCCTGTGGTGCTTTCTGGTAATCCAGAGTCAACGCGCGATCGCTACAATGTAGAAACCTCCGATCGCATGGCTCCCTTACCTGTACTGCAAGCTTTACGCTCTTGCGATGCCTTGATTTGGGGCGGCGGCAGTCTCATTCAAGATGTTACCAGTACTATCAGCCCATTTTATTATGGGGGACTGATGGCATTGGCGCAGAAAATGGGTTTGAAAACCATTGCTTGGGCGCAGGGCATTGGCCCCTTGCTGCGTCCGCAAACTCGTTGGTTGGCACGGCAAACCTTTGGTAATTGTATCAAAATTAGTGTCCGCGATCGCGCCAGTGCTGCTTTATTATCTGATTGGCAAATTCCTTGTATTATAGCTCCTGACCCGGTTTGGGCGTTGGAGTCGAAACCAGTACCAGGACTTTGGGATTTACCTGCGCCGAGAGTTGCGGTAACGTTGCGATCGCATCCCCAACTTACAGAAACACGTCTGGCAAACTTAACTCGTGCTTTGGTGGATTTTCAAAAAGCTACGCAGGCTTTTATTTTATTACTGCCATTTCAAAAAACTGAAGATTTAAGTATTGCCGAAGCTATTCAACCGCATCTTAAAGATGTCAGCAAGATTTTGTGTCTGGAAAATCCACAACTTTTGAAAGGTGTGTTTCGCGGTGTCGAGATGGCAATTGGGATGCGTCTGCACAGCTTGATTATGGCTGCTGCTGAAGGTTGTCGCTGCTTTGCTATTAGTTATGACCCCAAGGTTAATCGTCTTATGGAAGACTTGGAAATGCCTGGGTGGGATTTGGCGACTTTACCCGATGACCCCAATTTGATTAGTCTGACTTGGATGGAGCATTACGCTAATGGCGATCCTTTATCACCAGAGCAAATACAATCTTTAGTAGATAGGGCATTAATGCACCGCGAGTTATTGAGCCAAGCTTTTTGTAATAATTAAGACCAAAATCCCAATAAAAGAGCGTATTGTACGCAACCGAGAACCGCTATAATTTTATGGCGGCAAGGGAGTAATTATCAAAATTCTGTAAATTGATTATGAAAATACTTAAGTATAGTTTATAACGAATGAGTTAAGCGATATTATTTACCTGTATCGTAAATAAGTATTGAGATCATTCCAATGATAAGCTTTGGCTTTTGGAACTTAATTATAGTAATTTTAGTTACTTTGGTTCTCAAAAATAATTGGCGATTAGATGATGAAAAGGCAGCCTGGAAAAATTCTTTATTCTTAAAATCTTCTATAATCCAACGGTTGATCAGGTTTTTTCGTCAACCAATTGTTAACTTTCTCGTCCAAGCAGCTGTTGTATTAGTCGTTACTAGATTCCTCTGTTATACAGGTTGGCTAGTTTATTTCCTAAATCAACCACATCCACCCTTATGGGATTTTAAGTGGTATTATGTGGCGAGTAAATTGGCTCATCAGCATTTGAGTCCGTTTAATGTTGAGATTTTTAACCAAAGTTTCTGTACCCTAACTAAGACGTGTGGCTTTATTCCACCGTTCGTCTATCCACCTAATATCATTCCTCTCATCTGGTTTCTTGGTTATTTTTCGATCAATACTGCATTTACAATCTGGATTGTGATGCATATGTTAGCAATCGGTTTGGCTTTATGGGGAGCGAATATCCTCTTGGAGTCGAAGTCGCGAGCTTTGAGAACTATTTGCACAATCTCGATTGCCTTGATTTATGGCTTAGTTTACGATCTTCAAGTTGGTAATATTGCCATTTTCGTTGCAGTTCTGATCTTATGGATGTTTATCTTTGCTAGAAAATATCAGGATATTCCAGCAGGTATTTGTTTGGGAATTGCCCTTTGTAAACCAACATTAGCTGCATTATTCATTCTGTATTTTCTACTTAAAAGAAGATTTTCTCTAGTTTTTGTCTGCGTTGTCACAGCAACTTCTCTAGCCTTTATAGGTCTAGCCTTGACGGGCAATTCTTTGACAGAATTCCTGTCGGATGCCGCTCGTGGATTTTCACTCTGGCTAAATGATCCATCAGTTAGCCCCTATCTTTCGATTAGTCGCCTCGATTTGATGGTTGTGGGCCCGAGATTATTTCCCAAGAATCCATTTTTTGCCAAGCTTTTATCAGACTTAATTGTTCTGATCCTTGTTGGTTTAGTGGGTTGGTATTGGTATCTACAACAATCTGTTACAGGCTGGTCAAAAAATATATATTTAGCAGAAATGGTACTAGTTTCTTGCTTGAGTATTGCCATTAACTATTCACAGCAAACTAGTTCTGTGATGTTAATACCTGCTGTGGTTTTTTTGCTAAATGATTTGCTGTATCAGATTAGGCATTGTACATTTTCTAGGAAAAGAATGTCTGTTTGGTTAGCAGGCGTTTGCTGTGTAGCAGTGCAAACAGCAGTTATTCATGGCTGGCTCATCGGCTCTCTTGCAAAGCACTGGAATGTGAAAGCAGGGGAATTGCCCTACTTTATGAAAGTAACTATCTTCGCCCTACCGAGTTATGCCATTTTAGCAATCACCCTAAGTATTTTAGTATTAGCAATTAATTCGCTGCGGCAAAAACAGGTTCTGAAATTTCAATCTTTGAATCGGGTGTCAGAATAATTCCTAATTGATAAGCTAAACCACATCTAGTTTGCATAATCTAAAATTGTACATTTCTTGTGGGGTGGGCGTCTCGCCCGCACAATATATGCAAGTTAAATGTGGAACAGCTTAATGACGGTCTCTGCCAGACGCTCTAGCTAGCTAGCTTGCTTGTATTGTAGAGGTACGAATACTCGCTCTCAGCGAACGCAAGAGCGTCTTTTGGAGTTGCCATGCCGTTGGCGAACGCGAACAGCGTGTTGCCAGACTTGCCTCTCGAAGGCGAACAGCGTCTTTGAAGGAGAAGAGAAAGCTTTACGTTGCGCTAACATAATATGCTCCATAACCGTCAGTAACTAACCACCCCAAAAAGGCATCGCCAATCAGGCGTAGGAGTTCTTCTTTTCTGCAACTACCGATATGATAAACCGCAATTGTTTGAGTAATCGCCACCCACAACCGCAATCGTACATTGCCTCTCTTTTTTTGTTGATCTACCTTTTGTGTACCTTGTCAATGCGTAAGTCTTACACTCGTTTCCCACAGATCGACTGCTTTGTGCTCATCGTAGGATTCATCAGACGATCGAATTTCCTTCAGTCCATCAAAATATCGACCTGTCACCTGATCTAGTGCGGGATCGAGAATGAGCCGAGCCAGCGCACTGCCCATCACTTGAGAGTCTCTCGATTGCTCTAGAGTCGATGCTGACAGAGTTGCCTTGAGCGCGGAGCGTTCTGATTCGCTATAGTCTCGACTCAACTTTGTATCGAGCATCAAGCCCGGATTAAACGCATTCACTGTCATCTTCGACTGCTGCTTTTGCAAACGGCGCGAAAGCTCATAAGTACAGAGCAGGTTGCAGAGTTTGGAAGTGGTATAGCGCACCCGCCCAACCGTTGCAATGTCCATCTGATTATCATCACCCGTCGGAAATGCTAGGGCGTTTGCATCCTGATAGTTTGGGTGAGGCATTCCAGTATTTGCTTCTGGATTGTGGGTATCACTACTGACAAATACAATGCGGGAGCGATCGCTTAACTGTGGCAGCAGCAAATTGACAAGTAGAAAGTGTCCTAGATGGTTCACGCCAAAGGTCATCTCGAATCCATTTTCTGTGTAGCGTGTGCCTGAAACGATTTGAACTCCTGCATTACACACGATCGCGTGTAAAGGGGGATGTTCTCTGGTCTGGAAATCTTGCACGAACTGACGCACGGATGCCAGAGATGCCAAATCAAGGGTCATCCCTTCAATAAAAGAATAGTTCGTTTCAGCAGTCAATTGTTGAACCGCTTCTTCAACTTTGGGCAGATTTCGACTGGCGATGATAATGTGCCAGTCTTGTTTAGATTGTGCGATCGCTTGGGCACAATAGTATCCCAGACCACTATTACCTCCTGTAATGATCACCGTTTTACTAGCTTTAATTGGAGTTTGCATCATGTTCAGCCTGTAAATTGAAAACCTATGTCAAACTTAAAGGATGGAGCATACTCCAATGTCAAGTAGAAATCTTCAATCTCCTCAGTAATCTATGTTGATTAGCGAACTTTCTCAGAAAGTAGGACTCTCGAAAGACACGATCCGTTTTTACGAGAAGGCTGGACTTTTAGACTCAAGCAGCAAGCGTTCAGAGAATAACTATCGGAATTACAGCGATGAAGCAGTCTCACGTTTAGAGTTCGTCCAGCATGGAAAAGCCCTTGGATTTACGCTCAGTGAAATAAGGAAAGCTCTCGATGAGTGGGACACCTCTTCAACTGAAGATAAGCTGCGGAGCATTCGCAATAAGATTGCAGAAATGGATGAGAAGATTGGACAGTTTCAAGCGTTTAAATCTCATCTCATCGAGAAGCTCAAACGGATGGAAAGCATAGGCACGTAGCTTTAACGGTATTGTCAACTTAACTCTTCAGTCTTCCCAGTTTTATCTCTGTAATTATCGATTCTACTCCTCTTCTGTCACTCTCCAAAAATATTTGCCTTTTCGGAGTTCTAGAGCTTTTGTATAGCAAGCAATTGCGCGATTATTTTCTAACATATTGATGCTAAAGTTTAAAACAAGTTTTGCCTTTTCCCACTGACAATCCCTGACCATTGCACTTTTTTCTCTTTCTCCCGGCGGTAAGAAAAGAAATGCTCTGGAGTTTGGAAAGTACAATAAGGTGCGATCGCAATTTGTTCTGCACTAATCCCCAAATTTTCCAGTTGTAAGGCATTCACTCGCCGGACATCCAGCCGTACCTTTCCTGGATTGGGGTCTTCTAGCAAAGGTGAATTTGGTAGCTCGTGTAATGCAGTTACAATTTTTTGTTCGTCTTCATGTGGTATAATGCTAGCCCCAATTTCAGCAGCCACTTCGATAGAGACTTGGTAAACCTCACCAGCGATCGCCGGGCCCATCGCAATTCTCAAATCATCGAGTTTGCTGCCTTGAGATTGTAGTCGAGCGATCGCTAGGGGTACAATCTTCTTGGCAGTCCCCCGCCAGCCTGCGTGTAATGCTGCCACCCGTCCAGTTACCACATCCCCAATCAGCACGGGTGTACAATCTGCACTAGCTACCCAGACTGCTTGGAGAGGCTGCTCGCTAACTAAACCATCTGCCGATGCTAAATCCTCCCCAAGAGTGCAAAAGAAGCTCTCAATTTCTTGGGGCGTGAGAACAGTATTGCCATGAACCTGCTTTAAGCGATAGACTGATGCCTCTGGTTGCAATACTTCTGTGAGAACTTGTGGCGATCGCGGCCAAAACTGCTGGGTAAAGAAGCCGTGATGCCAATGCTCCAGAATACTACAAGTTAAATAGGGCAGTCCTTCCCAATTGCGCCAGTGCCAAGTGTGCATCTTCAACCAAACCTAAACAGAAATCACTCATCAGCCAATCAATGCTAACTTGAACAACGGAATTTGGGTTAACTGCTGTGGGATTTAATCTGCAAAACTTGGAAGCAGCCTTGAAAGCAGGGCGTAAGTATACATATTTACCATTTTCTCTCCACTTTTTTGAAAGCGTCTCTTCAACTAACCAAACCCTCTGGAACTTACTCAACCAAGGGGCTATTTCAGGAACAGTAGTAATCGCAACCGTGCAATCTGCTGGGCGGGGACAATGGGGACGCCAGTGGATTTCTCCGGTTGGGGGATTATATGTTTCCGTGGCGATTTCTTGCGACCACAAAATAGAGGCTACTGACAGCTACCAGCTAACTTTCGCTACTGCTTGGGGAATTGCGTCTCAATTGCGCCAGTGCGGTGTAGATGTTGGGATAAAATGGCCCAATGATTTAGTTTTAAATGGTCGCAAACTAGGCGGCATTTTGACAGAAACCAAAGTAAACAAAGGACAAATTACCCAAGCAGTAATTGGTGTTGGTATTAACTGGACAAACCCAGTACCCGAAACTGGAATCAATTTGGAATCGTGGCAAGCTTCCCAAGATTTCAGACCAATTTATTGTCTAGAAATGCTAACCTCTAAAGTCTTACTGGGAATAGAATCCGGTATGGAGTGCCTTTGGCAAGAAGGAGTAAGCATACTCTTGTCTCGCTATCTAGATTTGCTTACAAACATGGGCGATCGGGTGTACGTCAATAATCTTTCAGGTACTGTAGTTGGGGTGACTCCTCAAGGAAATTTACGAGTTGATTTGGAAACACATGATACAAAGGAACTAATTACACCGGAAATTTATATTGAACCCGGTACAATCAGTTTGGGATACCATAAATCTTCCGTTTAAATTTTAGGTTTGTTCAAAATATAGCTCTTTGGGCAAGACAAACCACTAGCATCATCTCTTTAGGCTAATTACACACAACTGAGAGAACAAATGACGCAGCGCAATAATTCTGCCCATCATCGTTTGCACTACTTATGGCAGCAAGGTCTAACGAAAAAACGCTTTGCCTCTACGCTACCAGCTCAGAGCCTCTGTTGGCTGAGTAGCGTCAGCCTCCTCAGCGGCGGCTTTGTGTTTGCCCAAACGGAAACACAAATAGACAACATCGTTCCCACTGTTGAAAGTTCCCAGCCAACAGCAGTTACAAATCCAGTTAGAAAACAGGCTGTTGCGCCGGAAGCAGCGTCAGCGCAACCGGAATTTTCCCAACGGCGAAGCAGACTTAGACAGAGATTAGGCAAGCCAGAGGTTGCTCGATCAAAAGAGCCAGTTAGGCAGTCTACGCCCAAAATCGAAGCTGCTGATCCTGTTGTGATTATCAGACAGTCAAAGCCCAAGGTAGAAGCCTCACAGGTTACTCCTGCAAGGGTGAGACAGGAAAAACCCAATACCCCTGCCCGCTCTTTACCTGAAAAACTGCCAGAAGTTGCTCAACCAGCAAATAACTCAAACAGCCCTGTCAGTGCAACTGCGGGGAAAACCAAGGATTATAATAACGCCTATATTGATCCTAATAGTTATGACAGTGGTGCCACAGGTACTTATCAAGCACCAAATTCCGTAATTCTCACAGAACGCTCCAGTGGTTGCCGAGCCATCTTGCCGTCAGGGCAAAGCGTATTAGGTGGCGTTTGTGCCAAAGTACCCCAAAGGAGTGTAGCTGATTCTAATGGTAAAGCAGCACCTAATTGGCTTAGAAGAAGTCAAAATGCCCAATTAGCAGTAGTTCCACCCGTGCGGCAAGTTGCAACTACTGGCAGCACCAGCAGATGGCGTGCCACTCCAAATGTTTCTAGTGGTGACACCAAAAGCGCATATCGCCCTAATCGGTTTATCCCCAATCCCGGCGAGTTCAGCCCCACAACAGTGAGTGCAACTCCCATCGCCCCCAGTGGCGGAACTTTACCTCCACCAATGGCAGATGGCAACATTGCACCCCGCCCCAGCAACGTAGCTTACGACTTCTCACTGGCATCAGTATTGCCGCAAATCCCCTACACAGGGAGAGTCGCCTATAGCGGTACGGGAATGATGTATCCATTGTCTATTCCCGCTCCCATTACCTCGTTGTTTGGTTGGCGAATTCATCCAATCACAGGCGATCGCCGCTTCCATGCTGGTACAGACTTAGGTGCGCCTATGGGAACGCCAGTTTTGGCAGCAGCTGCTGGTCAAGTGGAAACTGCTAACTGGGTGGGTGGTTATGGTTTAACCGTTATCCTGAATCACAAATCTGCTGAACAAACTCTCTACGGTCACATGTCAGAAATTCTTGTTCAACCCGGTCAGTGGGTACAACCTGGAACTGTCATCGGGCGTGTTGGCAGTACTGGGAACTCCACAGGCCCTCACCTGCACTTTGAAGTCCGTCACCTGACACAAGATGGATGGGTTGCTGTTGACTCAGGAGTGGAATTACAAAGTGCCCTCAGCCAGTTAGTGCGAGGCTTGCAGACCGCCCAGGTTAGCCAGCAACCAGGCAGCTAGAAGAAAGTTAGGAGTGAGGAGTGAAGAGTTATGAATTTAAAACTCCAAACTCCAAACTCCTAACTCCAAACTCCAAACTCCAAACTCCTAACTTTTTTAGTTAAAAATACCCGTGTTCTGCTAAGAATGCGGGCGTAATGCCATCTATACTAGTTTCATCAGGGGTTGTGGTGTGTGGGTTGCCAGAAGAAAGGAATTTTTCCACGTATTTGCCGAGAATATCCCCTTCTAGATTCACCAAACTCCCAGGAACCAAATAGCGAAGATTTGTCTCGGCATAGGTGAGGGGAATTACCGCCACCTTGAATTGGGAGAGTTCTGGCTCATATGCGGCGACTGTGAGGCTGATGCCATTGACAGCAATGCTACCTTTAGGGACAATGTACCGAGCGATCGCATCAGATGCAATAAAGGTCATTTCCCAAGAACTAGCCGTTTGTTCTGCCACTAGCAATCGACCGATGCCGTCTACATGACCCATCACAAAATGACCACCAACTTTGCTGCCCACCCTGAGCGACGCTTCTAAATTGACATATCTCTGTGGCGTTTGCTCACCTCCCAACGTCGTGCGGCGTAGAGTTTCCGGTGAAGCCGTGGCGATAAACCCGTCTTTTAAAACTTTTTCTACTGTCAGGCAAACACCATCTACAGCAACACTGTCACCATAAGCCAAATCTTGCATAATTACTTCGCCCGACTGGCTTACACAAGTAATTTGCCAAGAATCGCCCCCTAAGGGTTCCATCGTTCCTAATGACTGGATTAATCCTGTAAACACGGCTTTTTTGTCAAACTAACTCTATTTATTACCTAATTTTGCCTGAAATCAATTGGTAATTGTCACATAAATCTCGAACATCCAAGTATATTTTCTGACTTTGTTTCGGATAGGAATATTAACACATTAGCATCCTTCACAAGGCATACTTGGGTAAGAAGGTTATTGTCTAAGAAGACCAATTTGACTTACTCTGGTTTTCACCACAAGTTCGGAGTTTAATAGAAGCAATTATAGAGAACAAATGCTTATGTTTATTACTGTCACCAAACCGCCGAAAAATGGGTACTATTTGTTACACAGCATCCAAGGCTCTCAAAGCATTGTAGAGGCTTAGGCAATGATTGAAATGAAAGTCGCTGGCATAGCATTAGATGCCATAACCCGCAGCCCGATCGTCCTTTTGAAAGATTCTTCAGATCGGCGGGCTTTGCCAATTTACATCGGTCAGGAACAGGCTAGGGCAATTATGGGTGCATTGGAGAATCAGAAGCCTCCCAGACCCTTAACCCACGACCTGATTGTGAATCTTCTAGAGACTTGGAACATGACTCTAGAAAAGGTGATTATTCATTCCCTGCAAAAGGATACATTTTATGCAGCTTTAATCGTCCAGCAAGGCGAAGTCAAAAAAGAAATTGACGCGCGTCCTAGCGATGCGATCGCTATTGCCCTCCGTACAAATACCCCCATCTGGGTAATGGAAGAAGTGATTGCCGATGCTTCTATCCCTGTTGATCGCGATGCAGATGAAGCCGAACAGCAAGCCTTCCGTGAATTTATTTCCAATCTCCGTCCTGAAGATTTGATCAAGCGCTTTGGTAATGGCGACAGCTAAAAAAGTTAGGAGTTAGGAGTTATGAGTTATAGGAATTACACAAAATTGTCTCAAAAACCTGATTTGTCGTAGCGGTAATTCATGAATTACCGCTACTTCAGAACTTTTTTGCGTAAGTCCTAAGTTATTTTGCTTCGACTCCTAACTCCTAAGCTAAAAAAGTTAGGGTTAAGAGTTATAAATTACTTCCTTCAACTCCTAACTCCTAACTTCTAACTCCTAACTCTGTTTAAAAATGCAATACCGACGCTTTGGAAAAACGAATTTGCGCTTCTCGGTTTTTTCCTTGGGAACAATGCGCTACTTGGCTTGTTTTGAAAATGCTCACCAGACCATCGAACAAGCCTTAGCACTAGGAATTAATCATCTAGAAACCGCCAGAGGTTACGGCAAAAGCGAGGAGTATCTTGGTAGGGCGCTAAAAGCTGGGTTGTCAGTACCCCGAACGAGGCTTTACATCACTACCAAAATCTCAGCTACAGCAGATGCTGACTCCATGCGTCGGTGCATCGACGAATCCCTAGAACGATTACAGCTAGATTATTTAGATTGCTTAGGTGTTCATGGTTTGAACACTTGGCAACATTTGGAGTGGGTACAAGCCAAAAATGGCTGTATGCAAGCTGTAGAGGAAGCTGTTGCTGATGGTCGAGTGCGACACGTTGGTTTTTCCACCCACGGATCATTAGAATTAATTCAGGCAGCTATCAATACAGATTTATTTGAATTTGTCAATCTGCATTATTACTATTTTTTCCAACGGCACGCACCAGCGATTCAACTAGCTGCCGAAAAGGACATGGGGATTTTCATTATTTCCCCTGCTGATAAGGGAGGACGCCTCTACACGCCACCCCAAACTCTAAAAGACCTGTGTTATCCGTATTTACCATTAGATTTAAACTATCGCTTTTTACTTTCAGACAACCGTATTACTACTTTGAGTATAGGGCCAGCAAACCCAGATGAATTGATTGAACCTTTGCGAGTTGCTGACGATGATGGAGAGTTAACATCAGCAGAAAATTCTGCTTTTGAGCGTTTAGAAAATCACCAAAAAGTCGCTTTGGAAACTGATAAGTGTAGCCAGTGTTATGCTTGTTTGCCCTGTCCAGCAAATATCAATATTCCAGAGGTATTGCGGTTACGAAATCTTGCAGTGGCATACGACATGAAAGACTATGGACAATATCGTTACGGAATGTTTGAAAATGCTGGTCACTGGTTCCCTGGAATGAAAGGCAATCGCTGTACAGAATGTGGTGACTGTTTGCCTCGGTGTCCAGAAAAGTTAGATATTCCAGCTTTGTTGGAAGATACTCACCAAAAATTAAGTGGGAAAGCAGGTAGGAGATTGTGGGGTTGACTTTTATGTTTTGCGCCTATCACAGCCGATAAAAATGTAAAATTTATAAAAGATTAAAAAAGTCAGGAAAATCTGCCCAAGCTGGGGTATCTCGCGGCAAGAAAGATGAAGATTAAAAAAAAAGAAATATCCTACGCCAATCACTGACGGTTTTCCGCTACAGTGGACGGGCTGTAAGCTTAGTTTGGACTACTAGCCGATCGCTTACTATTCTTCTGGCGAGTTTAACTCTAGTAGCTGGTCTTTTACCGGCGGCGATATCCTACATCAGTAAGTTAATTGTTGATGCAGTGGTATTTGCCTCTCATAACTCAGACAGCAATGGTTTTGTCAATATTTATCACCCTTTTTTGTATGTAGGATTAGAAGCGATCGCTGTAATTTTACTAGCAGGCAGTCAGCGGGGACTCACCATTTGTCAGTCGTTATTGCGGGCGCTAATGGGTCAGCGAGTAAATGTACTCATCTTAGAAAAGGCGCTGACACTGGATCTCAGGCAGTTTGAAGATTCAGAATTCTATGACAAATTGACCAACGCCCGACGAGAAGCATCAGTTCGTCCTCTTTCTTTAGTAAGCCGCACCTTTGGGTTGGTGCAAAGTGCCCTTTCCCTAATCACCTACGGTATTTTACTAGTAAATTTCTCCGTTTGGGCGGTGGTGGTGCTGATTTTGGCAGCTATGCCTGTATTTATTGCCGAAACTAAGTTTGCTGGAGAAGGCTTTCGCTTGTTTAGTTGGCGTGCGCCAGAAACCCGCCAACAGAACTACTTAGAAAATCTGCTAGCAAGAGAAGATTTTGTCACAGAAGTCAAACTCTACCAGCTGGGAGAGATGCTGTTAGAACGTTACCGCAACCTGTTCGATCAACTCTATGGCGAAGACCGCGATTTGACTCTAAGGCGAGGATTGTGGGGCTATCTCCTAAGTTTAGTCAGTACTGCTGCTTTTTACCTAGCTTATGCTTGGATTGTGCTGGAAACAGTGTTAGGTAAGATTTCTTTGGGAGACATGACACTATATCTGACTGTGTTTCGTCAAGGACAGTCTACTTTTTCCAATGCTCTCACCTCTATTGGAGGAATGTATGAAGACAACCTATATCTATCAAATCTCTACGATTTCCTCGAAGAGAAAGTACCAAAGTCTTGGGGTAAGGCAACCATTGGTTTAAATCCCCAAGATGGTATCCGTTTTGAGAACGTCTCATTTACTTATCCGGGGAGTTCCAAGCCAGCGTTGACAAATATTTCGCTACACTTGAAACCCAGAGAGAAACTAGCAATTGTGGGTGAAAACGGTTCTGGTAAGACTACCTTAATCAAACTACTTACCCGACTCTATACCCCTGATTCTGGGCGAATTTTCTTAGATGGCTTGGATTTGCAGGAATGGGATGTGGATGTGTTGCGGCGTCGGATTGGTGTAATTTTTCAGAACTTTGTCCGCTATCAATTCACTGTAGGTGAGAATATTGGCGTGGGCGATGTAGAACATCTCGAAAACAAAACCCGTTGGCAAACTGCTGCCCAAAAAGGCATGGCCCAATCTTTTATTGACCAATTACCCCAAAGCTTCCAGACTCAACTTGGTCGTTGGTTTAAGGGAGGACAGGAACTTTCGGGGGGACAGTGGCAGAAAATTGCCTTGTCTCGTGCTTTTATGCGATCGCAAGCAGATATCTTGGTGTTAGATGAACCAACATCAGCAATAGATGCCCAAGCTGAGTTTGAGATTTTCAATCATTTTCGCGCTATTACTCAAAATCAGATGGTGCTTTTGATTTCCCATCGCTTCTCGACGGTACGGATGGCTGACAAAATTTTAGTAATAGAAAATGGGGAAGTTATAGAACAAGGAACTCACGAAGAATTGTTACAGCTAGGAGGACGTTATGCAAAATTATTTCTGTTACAAGCAGCCGGTTATCAATAGGAAATAGGGCTAGGAGTTACTTTTGAATTGAGATAGCGATGCCTAGGTTGGGCTGCGCCTACGCTCACTTTCTAGAAAGTACCTAGCCGCTCATCTAACTACGTTAGACTGCTCGATATAAATTGCTGAAATCCCTTGAGTGCAGTTGTTATTTGATAAAATTATGCAAGTTATACAACAGCGATACTACACACCAGAAGAATATTTAGAACTAGAAGAAGCTGCTGACTACAAAAGTGAATACATTGATGGGCAAATAATTCCTATGGCGGGTGGGACAATAAATCATAATCAAATAGCACTTAACTTAAGTACTGAGTTTAATTTTGCTTTTAAAAAGCAGAACTACCGGGTTTTAATGAGTGATGTTCGTCTGTGGATACCTCAAAAGCATACCTACACCTATCCAGATGTGATGATTCTAGCGGGTGAACCGGAGTATTTCAACAAGCGGACGGATATAATTGTCAACCCACAGGTCATTGTGGAGGTTTTATCTAAATCGACTAAAGGCTACGATCGCGAAGATAAATTTCAGGCTTACCGAACTATTTCCACTTTCCAAGAATATCTATTAATTGACCAAACTCAGATTCATGTAGAGCAGTTTTCAAAAATTGGAAAAAAGCAATGGACGCTTCGTGAATATGATGAAGAGGATGAAGCGATCGCACTTGTAACCGTACCCTTTGAGATTTCCCTACAGGATTTATACAACAAGGTGAAATTTGAGCCTGTTGAGCCAGAAGGGGGAAGTGCTGATGTTGAGGAATTTAAATAAGGGGAGCGGGTTAATAGAGTTGAGCAGTTGTTCCTTTTTGCTAGAGTGAAAAGGGTCAAGACTGCTTATACTAATATCAGTCATTGCCTCTTTGTTGTCTCCGGCTAGCAAAATTATGTTGAAGACGATAAAAATAGAAAATTTCCGTAGTTTCCAATCTTTCGAGCTTCAGCAACTTGGTAGAGTCAACCTACTTGTTGGTAAAAACAACAGTGGTAAAACATCAATATTGGAAGCTATTCAACTTTTATGTTCACGGACTAATCTTGAGCCACTTGCTGAGGTTATGACTAACCGAGGTGAATATTTTTGGAATGATAATCAAATAAAAAATCGTGAGCTTGATATTTGTCATCTTTTTTACGGACATGAAATTCAACCAGATAGCAAACTTTGTATATCAGGTATGAATGGCGAAACTAAAGAGACAATTACTGTTAGTATAGGAGCGCGTTACTTTCACCTTGATGATGATTTGGGAAGAGAATTAAATGAAAAATCTAGCAGTTTAAATGAATCTTCAATTTTAATAAAAGATCTTAATTTTGGGATCAACTGGACTAATGGAGAGGAAACAGAAATTTTGAACTTTCCCTTATCAAATAATAATGGTTTAGATTTAGATTATATTCAGCGATTCCGTCGAGATGGTAAAAATCCAGCACCAAAAATACAATTTATAACGTCATCTTCTCTAGGAACTGAGAAGATGATTGAACTCTTTGATCAGATAGTACTAACGTCTGAGGAAAAACTTGTAGAGCAGGCACTACAGAGGATAGACTCTAAAATTCAACGGATTGCTCCAATTAGTTCTCAAAAATTACGGCATTCTTCAGTTTATCGTGGTGGTTTCCGTGTGCTACTTTCTGACAGAAATCAGCCTGTACCAATTGGCAGTATGGGTGATGGTATTTGGCGGATATTAGGACTTGTATTGGCTATAGTATGTGCTAAAGATGGATACTTATTTGTTGATGAGATTGATACCGGACTCCATTTTACAGCTATGTCTGATATGTGGAAAATGATTTGGGAAACAGCCAAAAGATTAAATGTGCAAGTTTTCGCAACTACACACAATAGTGATTGTTGGACAAGTTTAGCCAGTATTGCAGAGCAGCAAGATGCCACTGAGGATGGTATTAGAATTCACAGAATTGAAAAAGGTAAAGACACAAGTGTAGTCTTCACTGAACCTCAAATCGTCATTGCTGCTGAAAGAGAAATTGAGGTACGTTAGTAATGGCAAAAGGTTATGAACCCAAAAAGCTGTTAGTAGAAGGACAGGAAGATTTACGAGTTATACCAGAATTAATAGAAAAAAACGGAATTCGTTGGGGTGATAAAAAAAGGGAAGCAATTGTATCAATACAAGATTGTGAAGGTTACGAGAACATTGATGCAAACCTTATTTCTACTGAATTACAAGCATCAGGACTCACTAATTTAGGCGTGATAATAGACGCAGATGAAGATTTACCTGCACGTTGGATCAGTATAAGAAATGCTTGTTTGCCAAGTATACCTGACATTCCTGAAGGAATATCAGAGACAGGACTTATCCACATTACAAAAAATGGAATTAAGTTTGGTATCTGGATTATGCCAGATAACCAAATGAGAGGTATGTTAGAGACGTTTTTGGCTTACATAATTAGAGATGAAGGCGAAACTATTTGGCAATATGCTCAGGAAGTAGCAAAAGAAGCAAAAAATAAAGGAGCATCATTCAAAGATTCTTATCTTGATAAAGCTAAAATTTACACTTGGCTAGCATGCCAAGAAGAACCAGGAAGACAACTTCATCAAGCTATAAAGTATGAAATTCTGAATCCACAGCATCCTAAAGCACAGACATTCATAACCTGGTTTAAAACTCTGTATGATCTATAATTTAATTTGTTGGATTTTATATATGCAAGAATCTAAAGAGGATAAGGCGATATCTCTGATGCGCTACGCCTACGGACTTGTAACCGTACCATTTGAGATTTCCCTACAGAATTTATACAACAAGGTAAAGTTTGAGCTTGTTGAGTCGGAAGGGGAAAGTGTTGATGTTGAGGGATTGGGGTAAGGGTGCGTTAAATAACTTGCTATTCTGTAACCTTTTTAGAAGCTATATTTAAGTCATACAGGTTCTAAAATGAATAATAGCTGTATTCAAAAGATTTCAGAAGTATCAAAAGCAAAATAAGATGGTTCACAAGATTGCCTTGTTCAATCACAAAGGTGGTGTCAGTAAGACCACAACGACTTTTAACTTAGGTTGGATGCTTGCTTCAAAGGGTAAGACAGTTATCCTTGTAGATACTGATCCTCAATGTAATCTAACAGGAATAGCTTTAAAAGAAGAAACTGAAGATGATGAAGCAAGAATAGAAAAAATTTACAATACACATTCAAATATAAAAACTGGCTTGGCTCCTGCTTTTGAGTCACAGCCACGGGCTATTAAAGCTGTAGATTGTATTCCGATAGAAGGACAAGAAGGTTTATTTTTATTACCTGGTCATGTAGGCTTTGCTGAATACGAAGTAACATTAGGTATCGCGCAGAAACAAAATTGCTCACGAAGCAGATATAGATCCCACCCTCAACATAGGTAATCGCTGGTATATCGACGAATCAATGGTTGGTGATACAGTTGATTTTATTGAGCCCCTTCTCCCCTTTCCCCACCAACTTCGATAAAATCACTATGGTGCTAGTTAACCCTCCCTAAATCTGATGAAAAGCGATCGCCCCTCTTCCCAACCCTCCCTTCAACGTCCTGAACTACTTGCACCAGCAGGTAATTGGGACTGTGCTAAAGCTGCTATGGAAAATGGGGCAGATGCGATTTACTTCGGTTTGGATCGGTTTAACGCCAGAATGCGGGCACAAAATTTTACTGAGGCGGACTTACCCCAATTGATGACATTTCTGCACCGTCGGGGCGTAAAGGGTTATGTCACAGTCAACACACTAATATTTCCCAAAGAATTAGCAGAAGCGCAGCAATATCTCCGCACAATTATTGCAGCAGGTGTGGATGCGGTGATTGTCCAAGATGTGGGTATATGCCGTCTCATCCGTCACCTGTCGCCCGATTTTCCCATCCATGC
Organism: Nostoc sp.; assembly: GCF_036917655.1. GTDB lineage: Bacteria > Cyanobacteriota > Cyanobacteriia > Cyanobacteriales > Nostocaceae > Nostoc. The sequence goes on along the minus strand of NZ_JBALCY010000063.1, from coordinate 50,904 downwards.
TTCCACGCAAATGACAATCACTAGTGCGGCTGGAGTAGAATTTGCTAAGTCCCTCGGCTGTCAATTGGTGGTGCTGGCGCGTGAATGTTCTCTTCAGGAAATCAATAAAATTCAGCAGCAGATTGCCCTACAAGAAACTTCGCTGCCCTTGGAAGTTTTTGTTCACGGTGCTTTGTGTGTGGCGTATTCCGGTCAGTGTTTGACTAGTGAGGCTTTAGGCGGACGTTCTGCCAACCGAGGCGAATGTGCCCAAGCTTGCCGGATGCCCTACGAGTTAATCGCTGATGGGGAAGTTGTGAATTTAAAAGAACGCAAATATTTACTTAGTCCACAAGACTTAGCAGGGTTAGATGTTTTGCCAGATTTGGTGAAATCAGGAGTAACTTGTCTCAAGATTGAAGGTCGCCTGAAAGCTCCAGAGTATGTTGCTAATGTCACCAGTGTTTATCGGCAAGCCCTAGATGGGGTGATGACAGAATTGGAAAGACCTAACCCCCTAACCCTCTTCCCTTGTAGGGAAGGGGGAATAAAAGCTCCCCTCTCCGCTTCGGAGAGGGGCTGGGGGAGAGGTCAATCAAATCAAGAACACTACAACTTAGAGATGGCATTTTCTCGTGGACTCTACACGGGTTGGTTTGGCGGGATTAATAATCAAGAACTAGTTCACGCCCGCTTTGGTAAAAAACGTGGGGTTTATTTAGGTGAAGTCACCCGCATTCACAACGAACAGGTAACAGTCAAATTGGAAGCGCCTGTAAAACCAGGGGATGGAATTGTGTTTGACTGCGGTCATCCAGAGGCGAAGGAAGAAGGCGGCCGGGTTTATGCTGTGGTGTCCAAAGGTAAAGAAGCAATGCTGACCTTTGGGCGAAATGATTTGAACCTGCGTCGAGTGCATATAGGCGATCGCATTTGGAAAACCAGTGATCCAGAACTCGATAAGCAACTGCGTCAAAGTTTTGCTGGTGAAAACCCCCAATTTCAGCGTCCGATTGACTTGGAGGTTTATGGAGAAGTTGGTCAGCTATTAATTGCGATCGCCCGCGATCAACTCGGTAATATTGTACAGGTGGAGTCTGCAATTTCTCTGGTTGAAGCGCATACCAAACCCCTAGATACAGACCGTTTACAAGAACAATTCGGTCGTTTGGGTAACACCCCTTTCTGTTTGGGAACACTAACTAACCACCTCAGTGGTACTGTTATGCTGCCCGTAAGTGAGTTGAACCGGATGCGGCGGGAAATTGTGGTGCAGTTGGAAGAATTGCGAAGTCAACCCAAACGCTGGCAATTATGTTCTGATGTCTCTTTCCAAGACTTACTACCCTCCTCATCTCCCTTATCCCTGTCATCTCCTGCACTCATCGTCTTAGTACGAAACCTCAAGCAACTCCAAGCCGCCCTCAAAGCTGGTATTGAGACACTTTACTGTGAATTTGAAGACCCCCGCGCTTACCGAGAAGCGGTGCAAATGGTGCGCCAACAACGGCAAAAAAACAAAGCAGACAATTCTTCACTTTTAACTCCTAACTCCCAACTTCTAACTCCTAACTCTCTACTCCCCACAATTTGGGTTGCACCACCCCGAATTACCAAACCTGGAGAAAACTGGATTTTGCAGCAAGTACGTGCCTCTGAGGCAGATGGCTATCTGGTGCGGAACTATGACCAACTGCAATTTTTTGCCCAAGACCGTTGTATCGGAGATTTTTCGCTCAACGTTGCTAATGCCTTAACAGCAGACTACTTTCAGCAACGCTTTGCTTTAGAACGGCTGACGGCATCCTATGACCTGAATATTACCCAACTGCAAGACCTGCTCACCAGTTGTCCACCCCAGTGGTTTGAGGTGACAATCCATCAGCATATGCCGATGTTTCACATGGAGCATTGTGTATTTTGTGCCTTTCTCTCAACGGGTACAGACTACACTAACTGTGGACGACCTTGCGAAAAGCAGGAAGTGAAATTAAAAGACCGTGTAGGCAGCGAACACGTCCTCAAAGCAGATGTAGGTTGCCGGAATACTGTATTTAACGGCACTGCTCAAACGGGAGCCGAGTACGTACAACGTCTGATAGAACAGGGATTACGTCACTTCCGCATCGAGTTTGTGAATGAAACACCAGAGCAAGTGAGTAAAACAATACATTGCTATCGTCAATTATTGCAAGGTGAGATTACAGGTTCCCAACTCTGGCGAGAGTTGAAGTTGCAAAATCAGTTAGGTGTGACTCGTGGCCCTATGGGAGTGTCAGCACTGCGGTCATAATTGATTTTCTGAACGCCCAGCTTGAAAAATCTGTTCGGCGGTCAAGTTTAATTCTGGGAATGTAGGGGATATGATGGTGTCATTTCCCCGAAACAGATTAACTTGATACTCACCATCCACCAAATAGTAAACGGAAATAGTTGGTTGTTTGGGATTACCTATATACCTTCTACCGCCCAAAGCTAAATAATCAGTAATCCAGTATTCAGGAACACCAAAAGTTTCGTAGTCAACCAGCTTGGATGCATAATCATCCTTCCAATTAGTGCTGACGACTTCAATAACTAGGGGAACTGACGCAGCTTGAGTAACCGTTGAAGACTTTTTCCACATCGGCTCTGCTGAAAGATTCTTTTGATTAATCACTATCACATCAGGCGAATAACCTGACTCCTTATCAGGAACCTTGACCAGTGCTTGCTTGGGTATAAGGTATGGGAGACTCAGCCGTTCAAATTCTACGTTTAGTTTTTTAGCTAAAAAACCATTAATCTCTTCATGATCTCCTACTGGCTGCATTTCAACAATTGTTCCGTCGTGTAGTTCATAACATCCGCCATCTGGCTTCCAATTGAGGAATTCTTCAAAAGCGATTGTTTTTGGTAAGGCTTGAAACATCAGACTTGCTCCTGACTCTGGTTTAGAGTTTAGCAAATTACTTGGTATCAGATTACTTAACCCTCTGTATCTCGTTATAGTTTAACTGTGTTGCTGGATGTAGTTTTGTTGTCTGATGCAGTGGGTGCAAAGATTGGTGGTTTTCATAACTATTCACTAAAGATATCGCCAGAAATTCTATTACATAAATATCAAGATAATTTCCCATCTTTAGAAACTGGAGATCAGGAAATATTACTGAAAAAATATGAGAATCAATAGGAAATCTATCTTGCACAGCAGCCGGCGCCTATGAATAATATTTCGACAACTAATAATTGGGACAGTTCCCTTTATGAAGATAAACACGCCTTTGTCTGGCAGTATGGTGAGGACTTACTAAAATTCCTCAACCCTCGGCCAGGAGAATCCATTTTGGATCTAGGCTGCGGTACTGGACAACTAACAGAAAAAATTGCCCAAGCTGGTGCTGAAGTTATGGGAGTTGATCATGCATTTGCGATGATAGAAAAGGCAAGAGAAAACTATCCCCATATCCGCTTTGATGTTGCTGATGCCAGGAATTTTCAAGTAGACAAGCCATTAGATGCTGTATTCTCTAATGCTGTACTACATTGGGTGAAAGAAGCAGATAGTGCGATCGCTTCCATACACCAAGCCCTAAAACCCGGAGGTCGTTTTGTCGCAGAATTTGGTGGTAAGGGGAATATACAGGCGATCGTTAAAGCCTTATACAGGGCTTTAGAGTCCATTGGTATCCCTCAACCACAAATAGAGAATCCTTGGTATTACCCCAGTATTGGTGAATACACCAGCCTACTGGAACAGCAAGGTTTTGATGTCATTCACGCTATCCTGTTTCCTCGTCCAACTCCCCTAGCAGAGGGAGAAGCAGGTATGGCAAACTGGATTCAGATGTTCGCCAGCAGTTTTTTAACAGGACTTTCTGGTGAGCAACAAATACAAATAATTCGCGTCGTGGAGGAATATCTGAAGCCAACACTATATCAACAGGGAACTTGGACAGCAGACTATCGAAGAATTCGCGTTGTTGCCATTAAACCTTAGATTGTGCGAATTTTGACTTGTGCCTTACAGCAGTTTTGATCTATTTGAACCACATCTGTCGTAGGAATACAGCAATGCTCATACGTGTCAACTTAAGCCCAAGCGAATGGAATTCCCGGCTACACAAATGAAGTCCGCCTCCGCAGACTAAGGAAACAAGGGGCAAAATCCCCTTGTCTGGAACCCACGGAGGTGGGTCAAGTTTAGTGTAGACGCGGTTTCTAACCGCCCATTTGGCGTTAAGTTGACACCAATGAGCAATGCTGTGCCCCTACACCGTGGTCTATTTACCTGAAAATTGCTGTAATTACGAATTACGAATTAGTATCAGCTATGTATATACCTAAATTGTGCGATCGCCTTTGGCGATGGCGCAGCCATCGCCAGACATGGTTTTCATTACTACTAACCATTAGCCTTACCACTTTAGTAGTCCCGCCCTCACTAGCGCAAACCCCCCCAATACCGTTGCCTTCTAGTGCGCCTCTAGAACTAGACTTATTAACCAAGCCAAAAGACTATGTGATCACAGCTAACACCATTAACCCAGCACAATTGACCGTTCCGAGTTTATGGTGGGCACAACAAAACTCTGAGAAAAAGCTATTAGACAATTGGATAGCATATCCAGCTTCTGAAAAAGAACCTGCACGAGTAGACTTGATCGTGAATCAGCAAATTTGGAGCTTACTAGAGTATGTAGAGCGCTACGACTTCGTAAATCGCTTGGGTAGCGCTGCACGGAACTTTGGTTACAACGTCCGGGTATTTAATTATCAAAAAGAACCCTTGGCAACGTACACTTGCAACTTTAGTACAAGTCCAGCTTTATGCAGTATCCAAACGAATGTTAAGAACAAGATAGGGTTACAGCGTTCTTTGTAGAAAATAGTTAGGAGTTAGGAGTTAGGAGTTAGGGGAGATGGGAAAATCTCAATGCCCAATGCCCAATGCCCCATGCCCAATATCCAATGTCCAATGCCCAATGCCCAATGCCCAATGCCCAATGCCCAATGCCCAATTAAGCTTTAATTTTGGTGAACAAAGACTCGTATTGCTTTATTGCTGATGGGGGTAAGGGAAGCAAAAATTCACTTTTATCGAAAACTTCGCGATCGCTCTGTAAAATGCTCCATAATGGTTCTTGGATATCGTCAGCGACAATATTTGTAGAAATTGGCGAATTACTTTTAGTCAGCACCGAAATTTGTTTAGCTGTGCTTGGTTGCCAACAAAAATCAATCCATTGATCTGATAAAGTACCCTTAATAATACCTGCGGGACGTACCCACAAGTCTGCCCAGATTGCTGTTCCTGACTGAGGGATAACTACGGCAAGTTGCGGATAACGTCCCAGAAGTGGCAGTACATCGCTTGACCAACCAACCGCTAGCCAAGTGTCTTCCATAATTAGAGGTTCCAAGTAGTTATTGGAACTGTAGAACTTCACCTGTTGATTTAATCTCTGTAATTCCTTTTCTAAGTCTGGTACTTGGTCAAGATTCTCTGTATTGTAAGATTTTCCTAGCTTCTTTAAGACCAGACCAATAACTTCTCGTGGTTGATTGAGTAGGGAAATGCGCTGCTGCATTCCATCTCGCCACAAATCACTCCAATCTTTGGGCGTCCATCCCAATTTTCGCAACTTGTCACGGTTATAAACAATCACCGTGCTACCCCACCTGTAAGGCGCACCCCACACCTTCCCTTGAGTATCCAATTTACCTTCGTTGTTGCGCGTTACAAGTTGTTTCCACCTTTCATCTAAAGCAGACCACTGCTTTAATTGGTTTCCCTGTACCTCTTGGAGTGGTTGAATCAATTTTTGCTCAATAGCTGCTTTTAGCCAGTAATCTCCCAATGTCACTAGGTCTGCATCAGTAGTTTTTTGACCTTGCCTAAAAGGTATAAAGCGACTCCATCCCTGCTCATCGGTGGCTTTTGGTTTCTGCTGCCAATTTTGTAATTGCTGAAATAAATCCTGTATCTGCTCAACTGGAGCAAACTTTAACTGCACCTGTTGCTGCAAACCTTTGTGGAATTGATTAACTACCTGACCAGGTATAGAACCTTTTAATAACTGTACTTTTAGTTGCGTCTGGTTGTTTCCACCACAGCCAAAAAGCAGTTGTGAAAGTGCCAGTGTACTTGTACTTAGCAAAAAAGACCGTCGATCCATTGATTTTGGATTTGAGATTTTTGATTATACCTAATATTAAGCAGAGATTCACTAGCTGAAAAAGTGGAGTTGGAAAATTATCGGTATTTTTTCTTGGCAATACGGATAAATTTGAATATTTTGCTCAAAATAGCGACTTTTTCGGCAAATAACTACCTAAAGATTAATTTTTATCTATAAATTTCCTTAGTGGTACTTATGGTCAAATTTTACTTATATTTAGAATTAATGATTTAAATGTCACATTTGCACCAAAAATTATCAATACTTAAATAATCCATAAGTATAGTTAACGTTGATAGTAAATTGAATAACATATAGAAAATGTACGGATGAGGGTATTAAATGGAGCCATTACAGAAGCAAATCCTGACTTTAAGCGAAAAACTGGATGCCCTCTGCCAAGTGATTGAGCAGCTTGACGGTAAAGTCGCTCAAGCTTTCTCAGAGTGTTCTTTAGCGAATACACAAGCAAAGGATAATTATCAGGAGAATGGCGCAGCTAGTGGCTACCAGTTCAGACGTAACAATTTAAATCCAGAAATGGAACACAAGGATGTCTTGATAGATGGCATTTATCTAGATATGCATCGTCAAGGTGGAGATAATATAACACCAGAAATTCAAATACAACGACTGACAGCGCAATTAACAGCAGCATACAATCGCATTGCCGCCTTGGAAGAACAATTACTCAGAGAGAGAATTCATTAAATTTAACCTGAGTTCAACGAATTAAAAAAATGGCTGGAAGTACGGAAGGCAAGCCTTTAGGTTAAATGTCGAGCGATCGCTTTGTAAGCAGATATTAAGTATAATCAACTAATCCAGCCATCAAATTGATAAAAAACTTAAACACACTATTGCATATATTTACGTAACAGTGTGATATATCTACGTATGGCTTTTAGTGATTACCTCACTATGAAACAAAAAAACAACCCTAAGACTGCTGTCGTTAGGGTTTTGTATGGTTCAAAAACCAAGATATTCTTATTAATCTGCGTTTTTCTCATTAGTGTTTTTGGCATCTTGTTATCAAATTGGTTGATGACAAGCCAAACAGCTTTTGCAAAAAGTCAATTTTTGCAACCTGCTCCTACTCAACCGCTAGGCTATTACGACTATTTCGGTAAACTACTGAGTCCACAAGAAGCATCACTACTAATTGTAAATAAGGGACTCAATCCTAATGACCCCATTTCCTATCAACGGGTAGGGGCAGTTAAAATTACTCAGGAATTAATTGCCCAAGGTGAAGATATATTCTTGAACCACAAGATTGGCGACACATTTGGATTACAAGGAGTATTCGGTTTTGGACTTGGCATTGCTAAAATTTTGCCAGAATTACAGACAGCAATAGTTAAGTTGCAAGGTCAGCCGACAACGAACTTACAAATTATTCTTGAGAAGGATATAACACTAGGTAGTCGAACTTTTCCCAAAGGAACTGTCGTCAATACAGGCTTAAAAATGGAAAAGGGAGGGACTCTTCCGATTGGGCTGGGAATCACACCTAAGATTGATATTAGCTGTGCTGCGTGCCATGTATCTCTTTCAAACAAGGGTGAACGTCTTTTGGGAGTACCTAATGGCGAAATTGCCACGCCCCTGCTGGTTGCTTTAGCACCAAATTCTTCTGCGGGGTTTTCGCGGTTAAAGTTTAATCCCCTAAGTCCACAATACCGAGGCAATGGGAAAATTATTCTAGACAGTAAAGGTAATAAAGTAGAATTACCTGATCCTGAAAAATTTGAAAAAGCTTTCGACGATGCAGTATTGGATGTGCCTTTTGGTAATTTTGAGAGTTCTTCAGATAGTATCAACGATACTACTCAAATTCCCAGTATGTTCACATTTAAGAATCATCCTTATTTCCTTGATGGACAGTTTGCTGTGGGGCCGTTTGCGGGACTCAGCGCTGTCAGCAACGGTGTTCATTCTTCAGAAATCAATCTGTTCGCAGCCGCTCAACTCAGTGCAGAAACCCTTGGTATTGATCCAGAAGTTTATATTGGTACATTACTGCAAAATGCTGCCGTTAAGAGCCTACGTTTACCAGAAGGACCTCCGGTAAAACCCTCTCAGTGGTTGCGGGGAGCGATCGCACCAAATCCTATACAAGCAGAATTAGAAGACCAAATTCCTGCCCCAGGCACAGGAACTTACCCAAACCTACGACCCAGTTTGTTTACTTACAACGGTTTGGTTTTCAGCCCAAATACTAAAAAGCCCGGTGATATTGCTAGCGGCACTTTCTTATTTGCTGAAAACGCCATGTCTGCTTTTCAAAATAGCTTAGTACCACCTGCAAACCAGACTTCGGAAAACTGGCAAGCTTTGAATAGCAATTCTGTTAAGCGTGGCGCAAAAATATTTGAGAAAGCCAATTGTGCAACTTGCCATATTCCACCATTCTTCACTGACAACAAAATTCATCCAATTGATGAAATTCATACTAATCCAGCCCGCGCCCAGTCTCGCTTGGGGCTGAATAATTTGTTAGTACCACCCAAGCTGTACACTTTTAACACTCCAGTTCCCATACCTGCTAACGCTGAAGTGCTGGATCTACCAACGCAGGGTATCTCCGATACTCCCACAACTCTACCCAAAGGTATATTGCCAAAAGGCGGTTACAAAACTACTTCCTTGCGTGGTCTTTATTTAAGCGCACCATATTTGCATGATGGTGGTGCAGCAGTACGAGCAGGAAGCCTGAAACTTGACTCAAATGGTATCACGGTTGTTAACAAGATCGGCTTAGGGCTTTCTGGCACTCTCAGCCAAGGTATACCTGCCGATCCAGCAAGCAGCTTGCGTGCCTTGGTTGATCGTGATCTTCGTACCTTAGTTGTGAAAGCCAACAAAGCTAACCCTAGTTTAGTGCGTAGTAACCTTGATGGCACAGGTCATGATTTCTACGTAGATAGACAGGCTGGGTTTAATTCCAACCAGCAAGCAGACCTGATTAATTTCTTGCTGGCACTTGATGACAATCCTGGAAGTTTCTAATTAAAGCTACGCCTGATATCCTATGTTAGGGATTTCCAAGAAATAAATTTATCCAACTATTTATTGTGGGCGGGCTTTCCGGCCCACAATAAATAGTTGGATATTTTTTATTTAGAAGTCCCAAATACCACAATACGGTTCAGTTAAGGTTAAAACTCTTTGTCATGCTTCTGGGAAGCTAATACTTGTTTTCGCTTTGTCCACCAGCCAAAACCAAGAGCAACTAACGAGCCACCTACTGTGTAGGGTTCGGGAACAGGACGTGGTATCACACTAAAGCTGCCATAATCTACATCGCTTGAAAGCTCTGAATAACCTTCATTGAAACTACTGTATAATACGTTAACGTTGCCATTTCCATCTTCCCCGCTTCCAGAAACCAGGTAAGAAAAACCGTTCTGGGTTAACAGCGGCGGACTCGCATTCAACAGATTGTCATTGATTCCGTATGTACCTGGTGAGAGCAGCCCAATGATTGTTTCGGTAATTCCTTTGACTGTTCTTGTCCCAGTTATTCCTGTAATTGTGTAATTGTTTTTTATGGGATCTAGATCGGTGGTAGTAAGGCTGCCGCTAGCGGAAATCGCTGTATCATTTGCTTCATAACTAGGAAAAGAGTACTGAAAATCAAATAGCTGTACAGCTTGTGCCGTAGAACATGCACCAACACCAGTGATACTTATAACAGTACTAGCGGTAGCAATACCAAGCTTTTTGACAAATTTCATCCGATAATTCTCCTGAAAAACAAGAAGGTAAACAAAGTTGCATAGTTCAAATTGCTAGAAAGACGCTCTAACGCACAGACACACACAGAAGTTAGAAGCTTCTGGCTTCCTAAGATCAAAAGTTCGGGAGACACGCAGAAGCGATTTGAATGACGATTAGGTTATTAACTGTTGATTTGGCTAAGTACAGCTTTGCGTAAAATTGTAGCGTTTTTAAACGCAGAAAGAAGTACGATCGCAGAAAACCTCCGCTTATATCAAGTCCGGTTAATCACTTATGATTACCGGATCTGTGCAAAAATCGTAAAAGCCTCTTTCCCCCTGCTCCCTGCTCCCTGCCCCCTGCGGTCTAAATGATAACTCTTTGACCGGACATAATATTATAATTTCGATGAGAGCGCAGAGCCTTCCCAAATTTAATTCGCTACAAATTAATGAAATGCTGTACTTAGGCGTTCAAGTTGGGCTTCAATGGCTGCCAAAAGTTCGTGTTGCTGCCAATCTTGGCTCAGATGGGCGGCTATGCAAGCTGCTCCAGCACCCATACCTTCTTTCACAAAGCCTTGCTCATAAGCTCTCAGTTGGGGATAGCGAGAATCAGCAAAGCTCAGATGAGTTGCTAATAGGGGAGGGGTTCCTCCACTCTGAGTTAAGCTACCTTTTCCTAAGCTGAGGGCTAAGTCAACTGTAGCGCCAGTAGGATCTTCTGCCACCCAGCGGGTTGTGCCTACAACTACTGCTTCTGGTTGCCATGATAAGGCGTAAGCTTGAGCGATCGCACTGATCAGCGCATAAACCGCCAGCATTTGCGTCCCACCAGCTAGCATTACACCACAATTACGACTAGCAGCGATCGCCATCCCAGCTACCACCACTTGCATGGGATCACCCACGGCGGCGACGAGTTTTAGAGGATCTACGGAATTTTGGATTCGAGATTGGAAGTTTTTCTCCCCCTGCTCCTTGCCCCCTGCTCCCTGCCCCCTGCTCCTTCTCATCTTCTCTAGCCCCGCTTGCACTAGTGCCCACTTTTGCGCGTGGTTACAAACAGGGTGGCTACTATTAACTTTTCCGGCAGCATCTATACCCAAACCAGTTAAAATTGCCAGGGCAGTTGTAGTGCCTCCAACGACGCACTCACCGATAATCAGATACCCCTGTTGGATATTGGCAGCAAGGCGTTCTCCCCAAAGTAGCCCTTGTTCAAACAAGTGGTGTACCGTGGTGATTTCCATAGCAGTACCTCCACTTAAACACTTAGCAGGAGTGCCACCCAAATCAATTACTGGTACAGCAGGAGGCTGGGGTAAACCAGCATTAAACAAATGAACTGGTATCTTTAGTGACTCAAAGACAGCGCGAGAAATCAGCACAGGCGAAGCCCCAGCCGCTAATGGTGGTAGGGGATATTGGGCTTTATGTTCTGGGCCGTAATACAAAAACTCGGCATCGGCACAAGCAGTATATTTTCGATCCTCTGGAGTGCGACCAGCCGCTGAAATCCCTGGAATTAAACCAGTTTCAGTAAATCCTAAAACACAGGCAAATACGGGTAGACAACCACGATGCCGTCGTAGCCATTCTTCACCTTGTTCTTTTTGGGTATAAATACGAATTTGGGAATTGGGCATTGGGCATTGGGCATGGGGCATTGGTGATTAGTTAGGACTCATTATTTAATCAAGGACAAATGACAAATAACTATCCTTCATAATCCATGAGGACTTGTACCCAGCGTGGTGGACGGGGAATGGGGTTGCCCAGGCGGTCAAAAAGCAACCATGCTGCCAGGTGTACCACAAAAAGGTAGATAAAGTTATTGAGTACAATTAGAGCGATCGCTCCTACTTGAATCAAAAATACACTGGGACTGGCCAACAAACTCAGCTTCAAAAATAGCCACTCAATGAACTCAGTCACCTGGGTAATCACATAAATCCACAGGTCTTCACCCGACAAAACAGACAGCAACCACAGCCTAAAAAAAACTCCCAAAGTACCCAACAGCGTACCCAAGGTGATAGAAACAATCCAGGGAACACGACGACGATACCATGTCGCTCCCAAAAGCACGCCCATGAACCCGTAGGGCATGACAAACAGCAAACTGCGGGCTGGCCCCATCAGTACCGTCAGCAATAACCCGGAGGTGAGTGCTGCCATCCATGCCGCACGTTTGCCCCAACGCAGATAAACTAGAGCGATCGGCACCGGAAAAAATATCCGCAAAACTGGGCCCAACGGAAAGTAGAAATTAATAAACCAAATTAAGCTAGCAGTACTGGCTAAAAATGCCGTTTCCACCATCCTCAAAGGCGCATCAGCCTTGAGTTGAGGAGGCATTAACTGCTGTTCTTTGTCTAACCAATGATTGTGGGGAGTTGGAGATTCAGGAGATGGATCTTCCTCCGGCTCATCTGGCAGAGAATCTAAAATACTCATATCTGACAAGTTCTTAAACTGGGGATTAGGGATTGGGGACTAGGAACTGGGGATTGGGAAGATGAGTATGTGGATTCATACCCCAACCAAATCTTACTCATAATTTTTTCCCCATTACCCAGTACCCAGTCCCGGAGCGCCCATTCCTCGCCAACAAGCTGCCATCTGTTCGCGTAGCGTCTTGTAGAGAAGTTGGGAAATCCTGGGCGCGACCTGTTAGACTATCATTCTTTCCAAGGCTGACAAATCGGGAATACAAATAGTGTCTTGATCCCGTTTAATCAACCCTTTTTTTTCTAGCCTTGTCAAGACTCGTGTCACAGTTTCCCGCGCCAGTCCGCTCAAACTACTCAATTCCCGATGAGGTAAATTGGGGATTTCGGTTCCTGTTTGCCCTTTTTTTCCCTGTCCTTCTGCCAAAAATAGCAACGTATCTGCTACCCGTGACTGGCTATCAGATTCCCGCAACCGCAATCGGCGATTTACTTGCCGCAAACGTCGTGCCATTAGTTGCGCCAATCGAACTCCCGCCAAGGGTTCTATCTGAAGCAACTTGACAAAATCCTGAGCAGGCATACTGCCAATTACCGTCGGGGCCAAGGTAATCACATCTGTGGATCGAGGTACTTCATCTAAGGCCGCCATTTCACCAAACAATTCCCCTTTGCCAAGAATATTCAGCGTTACCTCTTTTCCTTCCAGATTGTAGGTGCGAATTTTTACCCATCCGTCCATAATAAAATACACAGAACCGCCCCAGTCATTTTCCAGCAGAATCACCTGATTGGCTGGGTGAGTGCGGGTGACAAGATGGATGAGGGCTGATTCCACAGCAGTTTCTGGCAACCCTTGAAAAAAGGGAGCCGAGGTGATCATCCAGGGATTAGCCTGTGCTTGCAAGCTATATCGGTCTTCCATTACAACATTTTTATTCAAGCTTCTATATACACAACAAACAAGAGCGCCATTTTTAGCCTAAGCCATCAAGGCACAGCTCCCTTTTAAAGAGAAAACTAAACTATCCTACATAAGAACGCGACAAGAACGTTTTTCTAAACCATCTTTACCTATAAGTTTAAACGGGGTAAAAGTTTTGCAAAAAGTAGTTTATAGCCGGCGGAAGTATTGCTTAGGGGCTAGCTGCACTGCAAACTTGATTAGTTAAGAATATAGGCAAACAACATCAATGATACTAAAGGGAGTAAATTATTGCTCAGGTATTTTAGCGATTTTCAAAAATAGGCAACCAATGAGCTGCAAAACTAAACTTCTTAAACAAACCCTGACTGAAGATTGCCACGACTCCCAGTAATCCATAACATAATGACAGTCACAAGTCCAAACAGCGGCTTTTGCCACTCAAAACTTCTCCGATGGCCGACGCTGCGCGTAGCTTGGCTTTTGAGCAGGGGTACGGTGATTGTAAAGTAATTGTCACATTAGTTGATATACATTTCTAAGTAAGGTGATAAAAGTGACTTCCAGTACAGATGAAATTCAAAAGCTGATCGCAGACATTGACAACTTACTTGCCAACGGTGGCAAGCGCCTGTCTAGATTTCTTTCTGGTCAGGCGCAAGAACCTAAAGAAGTTTTAGAACGAGTTCGCGACTTTTTGGTGAAGTTACAAGAAAAAGAAGCATTAGAGAGCGGCATCCCAAATCAGTTTTCTGAAGAACCGCGTTCGCCCTACAGCCCTTCGGGCATCCTACGGCAGGCGTTGGCGGAGCCATCGCCTTTGTTCACAAAATCTATTGATCAAGGTTATAACCAATATCCACTACCGCCGCTCGAATCCAGCCAGGAAGAGAATACTGTTGGAGCAAGACAATTAAAAAATGAATTTTCGAGATTGATTCAACCATTGCGATCGGAATTAGAATTGCTCTTGCAAGAGCGAGCCACTCTCATACAGGAAATTCGGCAGCTAGAGCAAAGGCGATTGCAAAACTATTCCTTAGCGCAGCAGTTGACAAATCAGGAGCAGATGATTACCGAGTTTTTACAGGTACTCATGAGTCGTCTTGTGCCAACTTTAACACCACTTCTAACACAGGGGGGGGAAAATTCCGCTAGTTCTTCAGGAGGAATTAATCACACAACCTCTGCAACTCAACCTTTGTTAGAATCCCCAGACCGTGTGGAGCAGTTAACACATCTGGCGAGGGAGTTGGATCAACGCCTATTATCACTAGATGGAACGGTGAATGTAGTCTTTGAGGCACTACAGCGCAACATTAATACTTATTATGAATCCCTGTCGCAAGCACTGGCAAGAATGCATAGCAAGGGGATGCAAGGCGAACAGCTGATGGCCAGCTTTCTCAACAATTTGACCCAGCATTTGCAGCAAGAATCCCCTAGTTCCCAGTCATCTTTCTTGGGGGTAGAATCTGATCCACCACCATCATTGCCTGACCCAGCCGAGATCACTGCTGAAGTTGCGCCCCAACCCTTTGAGCTTATAGAGCCAGAAACTTCATCTTCACTCACAATTAATTCTGAGCCACAGGAGACTACCCTCACAGAGGATTTAGATGCAGCGCTGTTGCAGCTTGGTTTAAACTCGTCTGAATCTTCTGAAACCCCGACCAAATTACCGCAAGATATTTCTGCGTTAATTGGTGATGAAGTAGACCAACTTTACGCCAGTTTGTTTGGTGCTGGTAATCTTAAGAATCCAAGCCTTGATGTTGCCACAAATGACTTATCTGCTTCCACGACCTCACCATCACCGTTGAACATCGCTGAGGCCCCACCTGTCCCGGCAACTGTGGATTCTGCGGTTGTGACACCAGATATCGGTCTTTCAACCCAAGAGACTTTAGTAGAAACCACAGATTCATCATCAGAGCCAGAGGAAGAACTATTTTTTGAAGAGGATACTGACCTAGACTCGCCTCTTAGCTTCTCTACACCACCAACAGATAGTTTACCGGTGCAACTCGATACTCAGCCAGCTAGTGTTGATACAATTAATACCCTAACTGACCTATTGCCTGATACAGGTAGTGAGCAGCAACTGCTGGAAGTTGATACAACTAGTGAACAGCAACTGCTGGAAGTATCATCCTCTGTGGATAATCCCACAACTACAGTACCCGTTACTCCAGAAGTAGCAGAAATTGCGACGATCGCCACATCGCAAGTATTAATTAACGATCAGCAGTCAGAACTGTCTTTAGATAACTACATTACTGCTTCGCCACAAGAAAACTTGCTTTCTATTGAGTCAAACCAGGCTCCAGTTGTACCTGATATTTCTTTAGATGAAGAACAGTTGCAGCAATTAGATCGGGATTTGGCTAATTTTGATCAGCAGCTAAATTCTGAGTCGCAGCCAGCTAACAACTTAGATATTTTCTCGGAACTACTTGATCAAACTCAAGACACAATCCCCACAACTTTCCCTGAGCCGCAAACAGAAAATCTCCAAACAACAGAAAACACCTCAACTGCTGCTTTCTCCAGTTTGGCAGTTTCCCAGGTTGAAACTGAACAAAACAAGGAAGTCACAACTCCTGTTCAAGATAGTTCTTTACCTTCAATTTCCAACTCCATCAACAATCCAGAACTTTCGCTTAATGTTCTAGAATCAGTCTGGTATTTAGGAATTGATTTAGGTACAACAGGAATTTCTGCCGCATTATTAAATCGCTCGACTTTTATTGTACATCCTATCTACTGGTCAGCAGAAAATCCGCAGGGAACAAGTTCTTTTCAGCAATCATTTCGTTTACCAACAGAGGTTTATCTACCTACAGCTTCTGTACCTCACGGTGAAAATGAAAGTATCGAAACACATGAGCAGACAGCACCTGCGGCTGTTGCCCAAGATAAAGTGCCTGACCACTCGCCTACCACTCCTGCAACATCGAGATCAACAGCAGATCCGACGACAAATAATCTCTACTCGGCGCAGTTAAAGCCCTATTTACAAGTAGCCATTCCCTACAAGAGTGAACGCCAGAAATGGGAACCTGTTTTGCAATTAAATGAATTTTCGGCAGGCCCTTTGATTTGGGTTGTGCGATCGCTCTCTAAACTACTCTTAACCCTCAAATCGGATCAAACAAGTACCACTCCTAGTTTAACGGCTGCTGCTGTTGGGATCAGCGAAGAAGATTTTCCGAAGATTATCAATAATATTGCTGGTGTTATTTGCACCTGTCCATCTAGTTGGTCGGAACAATACCGCTTCAATGTGCGGGAAGCTTTACTCACCAGCAAACTTATCCAACATCCGCAGCAAGTCTTTTTTGTGGAAGAAGCGATCGCTAGTCTACTCCCGGAACTCGATGCTGCTAACGGTGAGCAAGTAAAATTAAGCGGATCTCAAGGTTCTCATCCGGCAAAGACCAGCGAACATCCCCTTGTTGGCAACACCCTGGTGATTAACATTGGGACAACTGCCACAGAAATGTTGCTGGTCGATATCCCAGAAACATTGCTGCAATTGACATACAATGATTTCATGCTCCACAGTTTTGCCTATGCTGGCAAGGGAATTGAACAAGATATTATCTGTCAGCTGTTATTGCCACCTAAATCTCGGCAATCACGCCCAGAAACACCAAGCGATGCCTTCGGCGGGCTACGCCAACGCAAAACTATTACCAGTAATCCTTGGCAATGGCAACCCTCAATCCCTGGTTTAGACCAAATGCGTTGGCAGAGTTTAGGATTGGAAGAATTAGAACTACCCAGAGTCGGAGAACCAGATATCACCGCTCGAATTCGCCTCCAGCAGCGTCTAGAAAGTTCTCTGCTGGGACAGGCGGTATTAGATGCGGCACTAGCCCTAAAGCTGATTTTGCAACACCAAGACTCTTTTACCCTGGAATTAGCCGATCAGCAGTGGATTTTGCAGCGACGAGACTTAGAAAGCCAGGTATTTATCCCCTTTGTGCGCCGCCTGAACCGTGAACTCAATAAATTATTGGTAGCTCGTGGTATCCCTACAGAAGCAATTAATCAAGCTATCCTGACTGGTGGGGTGGCTTGTATCGGGACGGTGAATCGCTGGCTACGGCAAAAACTCCCCAACGCTAAAATTATTCAAGATTTATATCTCGGCGAAAACGGCGCTCCTAATTGCAGTCGGGTTGCTTATGGTTTGGCGATGCTGCCTTTGCATCCCCAGATTTTAGATATACCCAGGCAACAATACACTGATTATTTCCTATTTACAGAATTGCTGCGGCTGCTACCAGATCGACCTTTATCTTTCGGTGAAGTTATCCAGTTATTTGAGGGTCGTGGGATCAATACTCGCACTTGTCAGCAACGGTTGCTAGCTTTTTTGGAAGGTGAACTGCCTTCGGGCTTGATTCCTTCAGTTACAGACTCAGCCTGGCTCACCCAGAGTTCGCAAGAAAATCCCGACTATCAGGCGATCGCCACGGCACCACTTTTTGAAAAACAAGGGAGTCTCACTTATCGTCCCAATTCGCAACAACTGTTGTCTTTGCGTCGCTATCTTGATGCGATCAAGGCTAGTAATCAGCAATCACTGGAGGAACCATATACGGTGAATTTTGCCTTAGAGGTTCATCATTGAGACTAGTACATTACGCTAGAAATAAGATACTACTCAAAATTCCAAATGCTTATGAGGTAAGCATTTGGAATTTTACAAAGCACTACTAGTACTTCAGGACAGTAATTTTTTGGATGTGTACCATATATCTTTTTTATTTGATAGAGAAAAATACTGTAAATTTATAATCTACCATCTTAATTGAAAGATTCTGTAAATTTTGAGTTTTCGGTTATTCTATTGGTTGTAATTTGTGTATATTAACACTCGGTAGGAGCGACAGAAGCAGTAAAAATCGCCTAATAATCATGTCCATGTCTACACTACTGATACAAAAATTCCTGTTATAAAATAAGTTAGCCCTTGTGAATAATCTTTATCTTTATTCAGTTAATTGTTCGCAACAGCCTTTACACCCGTCAACTTTAAGCGTGAGAAAACGATTAATTGACATTGTTGGAGCTATTGTGGGGCTGATTATTACATTTATGGTAGCAATTCCCGTAGCAATTGCTACCTTTATTCATGAGCCAAGTCCAATATTTTATTCCCAAATTCGCTGTGGTTTGAACGGAAAAACTTTCCGCATGTGGAAATTCCGTTCTATGATCGTCGATGCCGATAAACTTAAGCATTTGGTTGAAAACCAAGCCAAAGGTCACATCTTTAAATCTGTTGACGATCCTCGCATTACTCCTGTGGGTAAATTTTTGCGGCGTACTAGCTTGGACGAATTACCCCAATTTTGGAATGTTTTGTTAGGGGAAATGAGTTTAGTTGGTACTCGTCCACCTACTCTTGATGAAGTTACGCATTACGATCCACACCACTGGGACAGATTGCTAGTTAAACCAGGGATTACCGGAGAATGGCAGGCGAATGGTCGTTCCAGCATCACAGACTTTGAAACCATTGTCAAGATGGATATAGATTATCAACGCAAGTGGTCTGTAACTTATGACCTGAGTCTGATTGCTAAAACTATCTGGGTAGTATTGAAAAAGACTGGTGCTTATTGAATTGGGGCATTGGGCATTGGGCATGGAGCATTGGGCATTGGGAGAGAGATTTTTAACCCTTGACGCCGCTACCAGTTTCTGTGGGTACAATGTAACGTTGTAAAAATAAAAATAGTAATAATACTGGGGCGATCGCAATCACTGAACCAGCAGCTACCAACCGCCAG
This sequence comes from Nostoc sp., assembly GCF_036917655.1. Taxonomy (GTDB): domain Bacteria; phylum Cyanobacteriota; class Cyanobacteriia; order Cyanobacteriales; family Nostocaceae; genus Nostoc. Next base: position 31,854 of record NZ_JBALCY010000063.1, on the reverse strand, counting down.
TCAAGGGAAAATGTCCCTGCTAGCTTTGCGACTCCCAAGGGAAGAGTGTATAAATTTTCGTCTTGGATGACAATTAAAGGCCACAAAAAGTCACTCCAAGCACCAATGAATACAAAAATAGCTAAAGTTACCAGTGCTGGGCGAACTGCTGGTAACATGATATGCCACCACAAACCTAACTCCGAACTGCCATCCATTCGGGCGGCTTCTTCTATCTCTTTGGGGACACTCATGAAAGCTTGGCGCAACAGAAAAATACCAAAGGCAGAAGCTAAACTCGGAAAAATCATCCCTAAATAACTATTTGTCAAACCCAACTGGACTGTCAAAATATACAGGGGAATCATCACGATTTGGAAGGGAATCATAATCGTGGAGACAATCGCCACAAAAATCCAGTCTCGCCCTACAAAGGACAATCTTGCCAACGGATAGGCAGCTAAAGCGCAAAACAGCAGATTTAACCCCACAGTCAGCACTGACACTAAAGTACTGTTATATAGGTATTGTCCAAAAGGTAGAGAGTTCCAGACACTAGAGAAGTTATTTAGTGTCGGTTGACTGGGCAATAACTGTGGCGGCGACTGAAAAATATTTTCCGTAGGCGATTTTAAGGATGTACTAATTAGCCACAGTAAAGGAAAGAGCATCACCAGTGCGATCGCTCCCAATAGCGCATACATTAGCAGAATTTGCGATCGTGATTTTTTCCAATTCAGCATTTGATTAATAACTTTCCGAGTTTTGTAAATATTTATGACAGCTTACTTTATAAGACTACAACTTGCTTTTCAGATTTTGCACTTGCTCAAATATTTGGTGGATGTTCACCCATTCTCACCCACATTTTTCGCACACGAATCAATTGCAGACGATTCATTTTTAAAGTAGAAATTGTTGCTCTGCCAATGGTTGTAAGCCCTACAATTTATGTAGTATCTTCACTCAGGGCTATTTCGTTCTAGACAGAAACCGCCCAGAACACTGACCAGAACGGCATAGTCTTTATCGCTCAAGTTAATGCAAAAAGCTGGCGGAAGGCTGAAACTAGCGCCTCGGAATTTGCAGACTGGGCTGGGGCTGTATCGGGCAAGCTTGGTCAACGAACTTTTAACGGCTTTGAAGTCCTTGATGCCAGAATTCTAATTTTTGAGAAAAAAGCAAAGGAAGTCAAACCAGATGTAAGGGCTACTGTATCTGAAGCTGGCGCTTCTTCATAGACCTGTGTCTGCACTCACGAGTAAATTTCTACCTCTGCCAATAGCTCATGGCAGAGGTAGAAGCACTTTCAATCGCCTATTCCACGAATGACTAAATTCGTGTATATTTTCTTATATACTTGAGATTTTGAATACTCAGAATTCCCTCTAATCTCTCACTAAAACAAAAGTACCCTCTGTGACACTATCATAATAAAGAAAGTTGAGTTGCTGGTTTATTGACTATATAAGCGACTGGTCTGTTAATTTTTCTGACCTTCCCTTCACTCACAGCCTTGTTTAACCAATCCTGCATTTGAGATGGTCTGACATCCAGACATTCCGCCAGAGATTTTGCATCTTTCGGTTGCTGTAAATGATTGAGAATAAAAGGTAAAATAGCTTGATAAATATCTTGTGGATGAATATCCAAAATAGTCTCTTGAGTTGTTGTTTCTACCTTAATCTGTATCGGTTCAATCCAAGAAGCCGCTTTTGTCAAAAGTTCTCTCAATGAATCGTTGCAGGGTTCAGCCGGAAAAGATTTTGCACCTTGATTGTGCAGTTGCTGATTACCTTCTGACACAACCCCTTCCAACCGTACAAAAACTGGGATATCTTGAAGTCGGGAAAGCGCTTCCACTGCACCCGCCCAAGTACCGCCTTCACCGAAAGAAGAACTGACTACAAGGGCATAATCCGCTAAAGCATAAATATATTTGTTTCGCCCCATTGCATTACCAGTATTGAAACCAGCCTCAGGGTCGTAACTAGAAACTAAAGTAAGTCTACCCTCTTGAATACTAGAGCGATACTTGCTGTTTACTGCCGCTTTAGTCAAACTATCCGCCAGTACACCGACAGATGTTCCTCCTGCGTCCAACACGCCTAGCATTGCTGCTTGATCTACTCCACGTGCCCCACCGGAAATCACTTGCATGTCTTGTACAGCGCTGTTTTGTGCAACTCTTCGCGTGTAGCCAAGTATCTCATCATCGACATCACGAGAACCGATAATTGCTAATCCTCCTAGAGATAGCAGTTCGATATTGCCAACACCATAGAGAATTGCTGGTGCTGAATGTCTCAGTCTTTGCTTAAGCCGTTTAGGATAGTTTATGTCACTTCTTCCCAGCACCCACAATCCCTGATTAGTCCATTTCTCAACAGCCAAACTTAGCATCATACCCCGTTCTAATAAAGCTGAAAGCCTTTCAGGGTTAAGCTTATTAAGAGTAATTTTTTCTAACTGTTCTTTGGCTGTAGATTCTAGTAAATCTGCTGGGCGCATCTGGTTTTCCCGCAACCAGTCTGTTAAAGAATTATATTCACTCAGAGTCAGAGGTTGTGGCTGAATTTGACGATTTTGCCCAAAGCTGGCACACAACAGCAAAATTGCTTGAGTATCTGGTTGCAGGACATGATTGAACATGATTTTCTAATCCCCTTGACCGAATGAATTGAGTGCTAATGCCACAGGAAAAACTACTCCACTGTTAGCACGACGCAAAAGTGCTGCAACTACAGTAAAAGTCCAACGGGAATCAACTATATCATCAACCAAGAAAACAGAACCACTGATTCCTTTCCCAGAGTCAACGGCAAAAACCCCATCCAAATTATGAGCTTGTTGGTAACTATTGTTCATCTTTTTCTGCAATTCAGTTTGGTGAACTTTCCGCACAATTGGCATGAACGGCAAGCCTAATTTTTCTGCCAGTTGTTGAGTAAAGTTTGGTACAAGTTCTGGACGATTCAATGAGGGAACACAAGTTATCCAAGTCGGAAAGGGTTGTGGTTTCCAACGTTGAATCATGTCAATAACACCTTGCACGAGTGCATCATCAAAATGATTATCTTGATATTTACCCTGCTTGACTAATTCTCCCCAACCTGCATCACCCCATAAAGATAATGCCCTTCCTTCTTCTGCTCGTAAATTATTTTGAATATTGCCTGAAAAGTCATAATTGGGCAATGCTTCTGGTGGCCATTTTTTGCGTTCTTCAATGATTTGGTCGCTGCGACGTAAATATTGAATTGCTTTATTTACAAGTTCGATTGAGCAAGTTTCTGGTAATAATGGTCTATTCAAACACACAGCACATTTACCGCAAGCTGTAGGATGAGGATCGTCTAATTCTGCCGCTAGAAAACTCATCAAGCATTCTTGACTTTGCATATATTGTAACATTCTAGCTTGTTCTTGACGACGAATTTGTGTGAGCTTTTCAATTTTTTCAGTGTCAGGCTGATAAGAAACTGGGGTCAGATACCATTTTGAATTTTGCTTAGTTACAGGTGCAGTAAATTCCAGCGAAAGCAGTTTTAAAACTTTCTCAATTTGTCCTCGTGACAGATTGAGTTGCTGCTCCAATTGCGGAATGGAAAAACCGTCTACAGCTTCGTTAAGTGCATTTAAAATCTGTTGCGTATGTATCTCTGGGGGAAAAGCTGTATTGATGAAGAAGTTAGTGATATCATGATCTTCATCTCCACTGAGAAGAATTCCATAGGCTTTTTCTACTGCTCTACCTGCTCGTCCCACTTGTTGATAATAATGGACAACCGAGCCAGGACGTTGGTAATGAATGACAAATCCTAAATCTGGTTTATCAAAACCCATTCCTAATGCTGTAGTTGCTACTAATGCCTTAATTTCATTATTTAAAAGCTCGTCTTCCAATACTATACGAACTTCGTTATCTAACTTACTATGGTATGCTTTAGCATTAATGTTTTGAGTTTTTAACCAATCGGCAACTCTTTCAGCATCTCTAACAGTTAAGGTGTAAATAATCCCACTTCCTGGTAAGTTCGGAAGGTGTTGAGCTAACCATGCCATTCGTGCTGCTGGACTAGGGATAGAAATATTTTGTAAATGCAAACTTTGTCTGGTTAAATTTCCTCTGGAAACACGCAGAGTTGATCCCAATTGAGCGACTATATCATTTACAACTCGATTGTTAGCTGTAGCAGTTGTTGCTAATACTGGGATGTTTTGGGGAAGTGCCTGTAAAATTCTCACAATCCGGCGATAATCAGGGCGAAAATCATGTCCCCAATCGGAGATACAATGGGCTTCATCAACAACAAATAAACCTATACGTTGAGACACTGGTAAAAGAATTTTTTCCCGAAATTCTTCATCAGCTAGTCTTTCGGGAGAAATTAGCAGAATATCTACTTCTCCTGCTAGCAACTGTGTTCCTACTAATTGCCCTTCATCTCTATTGCTGGAGTTAATTGTTTTGGCTTTTACACCAATGCGTTGGGCTGCTGCAATTTGGTTTCGCATCAAAGCCAATAGTGGAGAAATCAAAAGAGTACAACCAGCACCTTGATCTCGTAGCAAGCGAGTTGCTAAAAAATAAACTAGACTTTTTCCCCAACCAGTGCGTTGAACAACGAGTAAACGCGATCGCTGCTGGAGTAACTCTTCAATCGCTTCCCATTGTCCAGAGCGAAAGTCAGCTGTAGAGTTATCAAGCGCTTGACGCAGAAGCAATAATCCCTGTTCGTGAATACTAGTTGTCATATATACTAAGTAACGAATTATCGTTTCTGTTGTAACATAAAAGACAACCAGTATTAGTTATTATGCTACGCTTCTGTATGCATAACCTAAAAAAATGCTAATCTCTTGGTATATCTTGCCGTCATTCATCAACAACAGCATTAATGCTCGTTCCCGTAGATGCTTGTCTGCACTTTCTCTGATGGCAAGTTGTATATTTTCTTGTTGACTAGGTGTGAGAAAATATTTAGCAGGCATGGCAGTAGATATAATATTTTTCCAATTTCCATTTTATGCAAATTAAAGGTACAGCAGCTTATTATTCAGTTTTTCAGTTAGTTCATTGTCTTCATTCATTATCCTGAATCCTTCAGCCTTTCTGAGTCAATCCGGTTTCTGTAGAAACAGCTTGTAGTGGTTTATCCCAAAGTTCAATCGGTATTTGGGACAAATAGGCAAAATCAAAGACAATTCCGATAGTCGGCTTTGTCTGCCACTGCGGTAAACTGAGCAAGCGATCGTAATATCCGCCGCCATAACCCAAACGATATCCTTGATAGTCACAAGCTACACTGGGGACGAGAATCAAATCTACTTCGGCAGCATCTAAGATTGGAGCGTCGGGATGTGGTTCAGTAATGCCATAAGCGCCACTTTGGACAGAATCTTCAGGTGTCCAAATATGCCAATATAGGGATTTATCAACGCAGCGAGGAAATCCCCAACGGTATTTGCTGTCTGTAAATAGTGGACTGAGATCAGGTTCTTGGCGAAAGCTGAAATAAGCAAGTATTGTTTTTGCTTGGGTAAACAAAGTAGAGTTTTGTAAATCAGAGCAAATGCGATCGCTTTTTTCTCTCCACTCTCCAACGGACATTGATTGACGTGTTTTGAGTAAAGTGCGGCGTAGTTCTGCTTTATTTAGTTGATAATTAACTTTGTCCATAAAAATTTATAGCGTCAAATAAATAAGCTGGGCATTACCCAGCTTAAGTACTCTACACTCATTAGTACATCGTTATACAGCCTGTTGACGATACCACTCAATGGTGTTCTTTAGCCCTTGCTCAAAGCTCACCTGAGCCGTGAAATTAAAGGCTTGCCTTGCCCTTTCAGTATCTAAACAACGGCGGGGTTGACCATTAGGATTGTCAGTTTGCCAGACAATTTCACCCTTAAACTCCATCAATTCGCAGATTAGAGTTACTAAATTAAGGATGGAGATTTCATTACCTGTTCCCAAGTTAACTGGTTCTGATTCGTTATAGAATTGAGTCCCCATAACAATCCCCCGCGCTGCATCTTCTGAATACAGAAACTCACGGGTGGGACTGCCATCACCCCAAACTGGAAGTTGCTTTTCTCCCTTAATTTGAGCTTCGTGAACTTTGCGAACTAACGCTGGAATCACGTGGGAACTTCCTGGGTCAAAATTATCTTCTGGACCATATAAATTTACTGGCAGTAGGTAAATCCCATTAAAACCGTACTGCTGGCGGTAAGATTGCAATTGGACTAAAAGTGCTTTTTTAGCAATTCCGTAGGGGGCGTTGGTTTCCTCTGGGTAGCCATTCCAAAGATCATCTTCTTTAAATGGCACTGGGGTAAATTTAGGATAGGCGCAGATTGTGCCAACACATACGAATTTTTGTATTCCAGCTTGATAGGCAGCGTGAATTAGCTGGGTTCCCATGATCAAGTTATCGTAGAACAACTCTGCGGGTTTTTCGCGGTTCAGACCGATGCCACCGACATGGGCTGCTAGGTGAATAATTATGTCTTGCTGGTCAACTGCACGTTGGCTATTTTCCCAAACACGTAGATCGCAATCGCGCGATCGCACTATTGTAATCTTCTCACGAGCAGCCCCTGCTTTACACAATTGATCGATCACCTGACGACCTAGAAACCCCGACCCACCAGTGACGAGAATGCGTTGATTTTTTAGCTCTAAGGCGGTCATATTTTTATCCTCTGTGGTGCGAATCAGAAGTGCAAAGCGCCCAGTTCTTGACGAATAGTCGCAATATCATGTGGAAATTGCGAGCCATTTCCATTGGGTGAAGTGTGACCCAACGCTTGTAAATCTGCTTCTACCATTAGGGAAACTAGTTCTTCAAAGGTTACTGATGTTGTCCAGCCCAACTTCTGCCGTGCTTTGGTAGAATCGCCAATCAACAACTCTACCTCAGATGGACGGAGGTAACGCTCATCAAACTCTACATAATCTTGCCAATTGAGATTCACATAACTAAATGCCAGTTCCAAAAACTCCCGCACCGAGTGAGTTTCACCAGTAGAAATTACGTAATCTTCTGGCTGTTCTTTCTGTAACATCAACCACATGGCTTTGACGTAATCTTTCGCATAGCCCCAATCTCGCTTGGCATCTAGATTACCCATGTAAATTTTTTTCTGTTTCCCAGCAACAATCCCAGCCACTGCTCTAGTAATTTTGCGGGTTACAAAAGTTTCACCCCGTCGTGGTGACTCGTGGTTAAAAAGTATGCCATTACAAGCAAACAAACCATAAGACTCACGATAATTTACAGTTTGCCAGTGGGCGTAAACTTTCGCACAGGCATAGGGACTGCGCGGATAAAAGGGCGTTGTCTCAGTTTGAGGTACTGCTTGTACTAAACCGTACATTTCTGAAGAACCCGCCTGGTAAAATCGCACCTGAATTCCGGTACGCTGTTGGTAGTCTCGAATTGCTTCCAACAGACGCAGCGTCCCCATTCCGACAGTATCCACCGTATATTCTGGTGAATCAAAGCTGACTCTGACATGGGATTGAGCGCCGAGGTTATAAATCTCTACTGGCTTGACATCTTCTAAAATACGCCGCAAGGTTGTACCATCTGTCAAGTCACCATAGTGCAGAAATAACCGCACTCCCTCTTTGTGGGGGTCTTCGTAAATGTGATCGATGCGGTCTGTGTTGAAGGTAGAAGTTCTGCGAATAATGCCATGAACCTCATAACCTTTTTCCAGCAAAAACTCAGTTAGATATGAACCATCTTGACCAGTAATACCAGTAATTAACGCTCGCTTTTCTTGCGTCATGCTCAATTATCCTTTATTGTCTTTGATTAAAAAGTTACAGGCAATCTGATACAACCTAGCAGCTAATTGCCGAATTGCCTAATGGGAAACCTACGAGTTATTGTGGTTATGATACTTTCTCCGTAAATAAATATACTTACATAAAAAGGAATTTAACACGTAAACCAACATTAGATAGATGAAGATTGTTTAATTATGTATATTTTTTTGGATAAAGATTCTTTTTATGTATGTTGTTTTTTGTGAAAACTTTATATATCTCTGGTTTTGTGAAGACTGAATTAAATAGATTTGAAATTAAACTTATGGCAAAAATCCGAATATGAGCAAAACGAACCCAAAATCCACACTTCAAAGAGGTCTGAGCTAAGTAGAAAGGCACAAATATATAGGACTCATATTTGATTGCGTGAAAAAACTCAGTACAACTCAAAGATGCTTCTTCCCTACTCCCCACTCCCAGCCTACGCAAATAATTTCAGAAATCAAATCGGATTGCTATAGATAACTATAAGAAAGATGAACAGTCAGTTTTACAGGTAGAATTTGGTACTTAGGGGCATTAACTGCCCCACAGAACCAACCCTAAGTAGTTACTCAGTATGCCCCGTTATTTTTGGGCAGAATGACTATATCAACAGTTTTCAAGATAATCCATAAATCAAGCCATAAATTCCTAAATTTGACATAATGCAGGTCTATTTGGACTCGCCGAGGGTAGGGAATGTCATTACGCCCAGACACCTGCCACAATCCAGTAATTCCTGGACGGATTGTTAAAATCTCATCAATGTGACAACCGTATTTTGGCAGTTCCTCTGCTACTAAGGGTCGGGGGCCGACTACACTCATGTCCCCTTTTAAAACGTTCCAGAACTGGGGAAATTCGTCTAAGCTGGTAATTCGCAAAAATCGACCAATTTTGGTAATCCGGGGATCTTGTTTCAGCTTAAAACTGCTCTCAAATTCTTGTCGCAACTGGGGGGATGTTTCCATCATTTGCACGAGGATTTCGTCCGCATTGCTCACCATTGTTCGGAATTTAATACAATTAAACGCTTTGTAATTTTTCCCTACCCGTTCGTGGACATAAAAAATTGGACCTTCTGAGCTGAAAGCAATCAGCAAGACCAAGATTAAGTAGACGGGGAAGAACAAAATTAACACTGACAGCGAAAACACTATATCGAACAGTCGCTTGGCAAACTCTCCGTTTAAACCCTGAAAAGAGAAACCTTTGGGTTTAACTTTTGGGGTCTTTGTTTTTTGACCGCGTTTTAAGAAAGTACGCGTAGACGCTCTAGTGTCTTGCCGTAGGCCTCGCTTGCCGGAGAGGAGTGAGCTCTGGGCAGTCATCATACTCCTTAATAATCCACACCACACATAGTCCCAATATTAAAGCCAAAATGAGGTGCTTCTGGGGGGAAATTGCCAAAAGCCTAAAAAAATAAGAGATTAACCAAGACCATCATTGCAAAAATGGTCTTTTTTCGTTGCATTTGTTTACAAAATCTAGATAACGCTCTGCAAAGATTTGCGGTGAAAACTGCGCGGCGTGCGATCGCATATACTCGGAACTGAATGAACCCTCATACATTTCAAACTTTTCTACTGCCTCCACCAAAGCTGCCTCTGTTTGCGTCCTGAAAAATATACCTGTCCCTGTATCCACATCAGAGCGGATATCTCGCACCGTTTCTAGAGCACCCCCGGCACCGTAGGCAATCACTGGCGTGCCACAGGCCTGTGCTTCCACTAGGGCAATACCAAAATCTTCACAAGCTGCATATACAAACGCCTTAGCCCTAGACATATATTTTTTTACCACATTATCGGGTTGCCATCCCAGTATTTGGATATTGGAGTTTGCCATCTCACGAATCTTTTTCATTTCATCTCCTGTACCAATGACTACTAGTGGTCGTTTTAGTTGATTAAAAGCCTTGACAATCAACGATATTTGCTTATAACTCACTAACCGGGAAACTGTCAGGTAAAAGTCCTCTTTCTCAGACAGAAATGGAAATTCCGCAATATTCACTGGTGGGTAAATGACTGTTGCTTCTCGCCGATAGCAACGCCAAATCCGCCGAGCTGTATGCTGCGAGTTGGCAATGAAGTAATCAACGCGATTGGCACTCAATACATCCCACTGGCGCAAACGATGTAATAAATATCGCGTCACCCACCCAGGTAAACCACTACCCATTTTGCTCTGGCGCAGATAATCAAAGGTTAAGTCCCAGGCATAGCGCATAGGGCTGTGGCAGTAGCAAATATGCATCTGTTCGGGAGTGGTAAGGATTCCTTTGGCAACAGCGTGAGATGAAGACAGAATTACGTCATAATGGCGCAAATCAAGTTGTTCGATTGCCAAAGGCCACAAAGGCAAGTATTTTTGTATACCGTTGCGGGCATAGGGAAAGTTCTGGAGAAACGTTTTGCCAATCTGACGCTTGTATAGATAACTTTCTCTATTGCTGGATTCAAAATCGATCAGAGCATACAAATCAGCATCAATGTGATTCAAAATTTCTCGGACAACGAGTTCTGAACCACCGGTGGCTTTGGGTGTCAGCCACTCATGAACCAGAGCATATTTCAAGGGCACAGCTAACTTGAATAAATGGAAAATACAAAGGCCAACTTGATGACGTTAACTGAAAAGTTTCCCCTTGTGATTAATTAACGGGAAGCGCACCAGGTTAGCACATAAGACGCAATCTTTCCTTCAGAGGTTCCAGATGGATGATAACCTCAGAGTGGGGAATGGGGAATGGGGAGTGGGGAGTGGGCACTTGTACTGAGCGAACGCGAGTGCGTCTCGTAGACAAGCCGTTGGCGCAGCCTCTCCAAGAGTTGTATTGGGCATTATTATTCTTCCCCTACTCCCTACTCCCTACTCCCTACTCCCCACTCCCTACTCCTTTGACGACAACTGATATAGAAAGGGTGAATTTATGCGAATTCTGATTATGGGTGGTACTCGGTTCATTGGTGTCTATTTAACTCAATTACTAGTAGAACAAGGACATGAGGTGATGCTGTTCAATCGTGGAAATCGGCCAGCACCTTCTTTACAGGGAGTAGGACAAATTATAGGCGATCGCACGGATGCTACTCAATTAAAAGCAAAATTATCGCCAGAAAATTTTGATGTCATTTTTGACAATAATGGACGGGAACTTACTGATACTCAACCATTAGCAGAGATTTTTCAAGGCCGGGTGCAACATTTTGTGTATATGAGTTCTGCGGGGGTGTATCTCAAATCTGACCAACTGCCCCACACAGAAGGTGATCCAGTAGATCCCAAAAGTCGCCATAAGGGTAAACATGAAACAGAAGCTTACCTGACTCAATTGGGATTGCCTTTTACTTCTATTCGTCCTACTTATATTTACGGGCCTCGTAATTATAATGAGTTGGAAGGCTGGTTTTTTGACAGAATTGTGCGCGATCGCCCGATTCCCATCCCTGGAAATGGTTTGCATATCACACAGCTAGGTCATGTAAAAGACTTAGCAAAAGCTTTGACTCAGGTTTTGGGCAATAAACAAGCAATCGGACAGATTTATAATATATCTGGCGATCGCTTTGTCACTTTTGATGGTTTAGCCCGTGCTAGTGCTGTAGCGGCTGGCAAATCACCCGATGCTGTAAAAATCGTCCATTACGACCCGAAAAAGTTTGATTTCGGCAAGCGCAAAGCTTTTCCGATGCGGGTGCAGCATTTCTTTGCTTCGGTGAACAAAGCGCAAACAGAATTAAACTGGCAACCTGAATATGATTTAATTTCTGGGTTACAAGACTCCTTGGAAAATGATTATCTGGCTAATGCAAAAGACAAAGCCGAAGTAGATTTTTCTGTAGATGAGGAGATTTTACAAGCTGTTTAATAACAAGATTCCCGACTTTTTAAATAAGTAGGGAATCTGAGCCTTAGCCAAAAGAAAGAGTCTTTTATTTTACCTGGAAAAGACGCAATCCATCGTGTCTTTAATTTTTACTTGAATATAAATTAAGATTTTTTCTGTTGTCTATTGGTAAGGCAGACGTTTTTTAACGCATTGCGTCAATTTCACTGAAATTACTTTCTGTAAATGGTGTTGTTAGTTGATAAAATGAACAAGTTGCAATATCCACTCCACAATGTTCTAGAAGTGCGTGCCCGCTTAGGTGAAGGCCCCATCTGGGACTCTAGCCAAAACCTACTGTATTGGGTCGATATTTATAACCATCGGGTGCATCAGTTCAATCCTGCCACGGGGGAAAACAGCTTTTTTGATGTGGGAGATGTCGTAGGCGCGATCGCTACAGCAGGTGCAGATAGATTAATTATGGCGCTGCGTCATCACCTGGCATTCCTCAGCACTCAGACAGGTGTAGTTACCCCAATTTTGGAAATTGAAGGAAATCTACCAAAAAACCGTCTCAATGAGGGTAAATGCGACTCTCAAGGCCGCTTTTGGTTCGGTTCAACGTGTTCTTTAGAAAAACCCCAGGCTAGCCTATATCGCTATGACACTGATGGTTCATTGCATGTCATGGAAACAGGATTGACTATCTCTAATGGTCTGGGGTGGAGTCCTGACGAAAAAACGTTTTACTTGACAGATTCCCCTCACCAAAAAATATACGCTTACGACTTTAATTCAGTAACAGGAAATATTAGTAATCGTCGGATTTTTGTTGATTTAACTAATGAATCCTTCTACCCAGATGGGTTGACAATAGACAGTGAAGGATATATCTGGTCAGCTATGTGGGATGGATGGTGTGTGATTCGTTTCAACCCCAAGGGTGAAGAGATATTGCGGATAAAGCTACCTGTGCAATTGCCAACTAGCTGTACTTTTGGGGGCGAGGATTTGCAAACACTTTACATTACCACTGCTTCAGTTGGACTCAGCCAAGCAGAGATCGAAAAAAGTTTCTACTCTGGTGATTTGTTTGCTCTCCAAACTGATATTACTGGATTACCTAATTATGATTTTTAGCAAATATACCCGGCGATTATAAATCGCGGCTACACAAACTAAGTCCGCCTACGCGGACTCCAGGGATTTGAAACCCACCTCCGTGGGTTTTGTCTGTATAGCCGCGATTTATAATCGCCAGGGTAGGCGTGTTTTTACACTCATTGACATGCTCCCTATTTATTCTCTCCAAAGTGCCACTTGCTGTTTGAGTTCTCTCATATCTAAATAATCGCTAGCAAAAGCTTTTCGTAAAAGTGGATGAGGAATAAATTGATCATACTTTTGAATTTCTGGTGCTTCTGAAGTACTGAGTAAATCTTCTGGGCTAATTCTTTGCTCACACAATGAAGCAATTTCACGATAAAGATATTTAAATTTATCCTTGCCTAATTTAATTGTGAAATAATAGGGATTTAATCCGCCAATACTTGTAATTTCCAACGATTCTCGACAGTACGAGTTTAGTAATCTTTCTAAAGTGCGATAAGCAACCGTACCCATCCAGGGAAAAATGCAGCATTTACCTTTTTCAAATTGCAAGATATTTTTTTTATCTAATCCAACCTGCTGCACTAATTGGCGAACTTTACGTAAACGTTGCAAAGCATTTTTCTGCAAGTAGCTATACTCGATATTTTCAAATAAAACCTGTTGCATTCGTTGCAAAACTTTGGTATGAATAGTGCCACTACCACCACGCCAATAAATACTAGCTTTACCCTCGGCTTGTTTAACAAAAATAGCCTTCTTTTTAAAGTCAACTTCTATGACTTCCCAAGTTCTACCAGCTAAAGCAAATTGATTGCCAACAGCAGGCGGCGTGACGATACTGCCAATTTCCGTTGCACCTTGTTTAACAATATATTCTTGTTGTTCAGCAAAGACAGCATAAAACTGAAATTTTCTCACAATCTTTTCTCCTGCCAAACCCAAGATTAATTTACCTTGTTCAGTATGCTGAATATGACCAATATCAATTAAATAGCGGAGCAATAGTTGGAAATCCTCTTTGGAAATAGCAGCAAAGGGCGGCAGACTAAAAATTTGTTTAGCTAGGGCATTAGGTGAAATTTCCCCCGTTGCTGTTAAAATACTCATTGTTTGGTGATAAAGCAAACTCAAAGGATATTTAATCGGTCTGATTGGTTCAATCCATTGATCCTCTAAATAAAGTTGAATGATAGCAATAGACTGCAAAAGTTGCCAGGGTATTTGTTCTGGTAGAGAAGCTTCTAATAATGGTTTCTCTTCAGCGCAGATAAAGCGCATATCGGCAGCTTCACCTCTCCTGCCACTGCGTCCTAAACGCTGTAAAAAGCTAGCTACAGATAAGGGTGATTCTAACTGAATAACTCGCTCTAAATGACCAATATCTATACCTAATTCTAAAGTCAGAGTGGCGGCAGTAACAGCTGGATTGTTAGGTTCACGCATCGCATTCTCAGCAAATTGCCGCAAGCTAGCAGATATACTCCCATGATGCACATGATATATATCTGGTAGTCCTTGTGCTGTGGCAATTTGTCGCAAAGATGCTATTACAGATTCAGTCCGCGTCCGATTATTAGCAAATATCAGGCATTTGCGAGATTTGCTAAGGTTGAAAATATATTGTTCATCATCTGTTGTCTCTGATTGATCTAGTTCATCAGTAATATAAAAATGTTCTACAGCTAGTTTGATTTGGCGTTTTATCCCGTCAGTTTGCGGTGTAATCACTGGCTTATCTGTTCCAGAACGCAACCACTCTTCAGCTATTGAGTAATCACCAAGAGTTGCCGATAAACCAATACGGCGCGGTTGTTTTTGCGTCAACTTTGCTAAACGTTGTAATTGGCAAATAATTTGACAACCGCGTTCTGAACCCATAAAGGCGTGAATTTCATCAATGATCACAAATCTTAAATCACCAAATAAACGCAGGAGGTCGTTATTTTTGTTGATTAACAAACTTTCTAGAGATTCTGGTGTAATTTGGAGAATGCCTTGAGGATTCTTTAAAAGCTTGTTTTTTCGAGTTTGAGAAACGTCACCGTGCCAGTGCCAAACTGGAATATCTGCTTCTTTGAGTAAGTCGTTGAGGCGCTCAAATTGATCATTAATTAAAGCTTTGATGGGACTAATATATAATGCCCCGATAGTTGCAGCCGGGTTAGCATGTAATAGAGTCAAAACTGGCAGAAAGGCTGCTTCTGTTTTACCCGCAGCAGTTGCAGCAGTAACTAGCAAGTGAGCATCGGTGTCAAATATAACTTGACAAGCGGCAATTTGGACTGGTCGTAATTCAGTCCACTGGTGATGATAAATATATTCTTGGATGAAGGGTGCAAGTCGGCTAAAGGCATCGCTCATGTTTTTTATGAATAATTAGTAATAGGTAATGAATTGACTACTAAATTATTACTGATTATTTATTACATCGATAAAGTTGAAATAATATCATATTA
Organism: Nostoc sp.; assembly: GCF_036917655.1. Classification (GTDB taxonomy): domain Bacteria; phylum Cyanobacteriota; class Cyanobacteriia; order Cyanobacteriales; family Nostocaceae; genus Nostoc. The sequence goes on along the minus strand of NZ_JBALCY010000063.1, from coordinate 16,643 downwards.
TGGCGGTTGCCAGATGCATGAAGTACATATCAAAACCTCACCCCCAACCCCTCTTCTTATTAAGGAGAGGGGAGATGAAGCACAGCTTTATCGGGGTGAAGTTAACAGTACCTGACTAGATTAGAAAACGCTATAAGCGAGGTGAGCATTGTGGATTTTTAAAAATTTTGTCGATTTTTCCTCCTATTGACTCAAGGCAGATTAACATCTGTCAGTCAAACTGAAGTAATAGGGGTAAGTATATAATCAGGCAAAAACCATGAAGAAGTATAAGGAAATTTTACGTGTCATCCTTGCTATATCCATTATTGTGGTTGGAGTGACACACTTTGTTATTCCAGAACCGTATGTCAAAATTATGCCACCGCAACTTCCTTACCCTTTAGGGTTAGTTTATCTCAGTGGGTTTTATGAAGTTTTGGGTGGTATCGGGTTATTAGTCCCGCCTGTAAGTCAAGCTGCTGCTTGGGGACTTATTGCTCTTTTTATTGCTGTTTTCCCTGCCAATATCAACATGGCAGTTAATCATATTCAGTTAGAACATATACCAAACTCACCTTGGGTACACGTAGTTAGACTTCCCTTTCAAGCAGTTTTAATTGCTTGGGCTTGGTGGTACACAAAATCTTCTGATTCGGAAAAACAAGCTTCTATCATTCCTAAGTCACTCATTCCCAAAGAACTAAAATTGAAATGAGTGCGTTTTTTATATCTGAATCATGCGCGTTGCAATTTTGTTTAGGATAACACTCTCGTTAGCAATAAGCATTGCAGGAGTTGCCGTTCCGGTGACTCAAGCCGTGCAGCTCAGAGATGGTATAGTCTACTTTGTCCAACCGCCGAAACTTGTTAAAGCGACAACTACTTACAAAGATGTGAATGTTTGGGGCGCGACTTATTATTTTACTATCAACCTGCCGGAGAATGCTGGAGAATCCCTCCAGAAGGTAACGATCGCACAGAGGGAGGGAGTAGAAAACATCGACTACAATCTTAATGATACCCGTGCATTTGTGGGAACAAGCGATGCCTACGGCGGGCTACGCCTACGCAAAGAATCTCGGCTAACACTAGGCTCAGTAACAAACGAACGCGAGACACGAACAGTTACTGTGAACTTTAACCCGCCTGTGACTCCAGGACAGACAATTACAATCGCCCTCCGCCCTGTGAGTAATCCCAGCTTTTCTGGTGTCTACTTGTTGGGTGTGACAGCGTTCCCGGTGGGTGAAAAATCCCACGGTCAATTTCTCGGCTTTGGACGGTTTCAGTTCTACAGCAATAGAAGTAACTGGTGGTTTCCATAAGCACCACTATCTCAATGCTATGAACAACACAAGTTTATGTGGTAACGACAGCTTGTTGTAAAATTGCGATCGCTTCATTGATAACCTATACGACACGCGATCGCAAAACTTTAGAATAGCTCTATATCGAAAAAGTAGAATTAGTGCGCGTATAAGGAAAGTGTTTTTATGAGCATCCCACTTTTAGACCAGCCTATAGAAGAAAAATTGGTAACTCTCAAGGATGTTTCTTGGGAGCAATTCAAAGGGATTGAGGCACAACTTCAAGACAACCGCAATGTCAGACTGTCTTATTTGTCAGGAATCTTAGAAATTATGTCGCCCATTGGAGATAAACATGAAAAAGTGAAAAGTACTGTTGGCTTGCTACTAGAAACTTACATGAAAGAGTTGGGCATCCGGTTTTACAGACGTGGTGGTTTCACTTTAGAAGAACCTGGCTATGCTTCTGGTACGCCAGATGAATCTTACAGCATTGGCACAGAAAAAGAAGTTCCTGACATTGTGATTGAAATTATTGTTACTAGTGGAAGCATTAACAGGAAGGAGTTATACAAACCTAAAAAAGTGCCGGAAGTTTGGTTTTGGAAATCTAATGAAATAAAAATATTCCGTTTTACCGAGAGTGGCGAGTATGAAGAAGTAAAGCGGAGTGGGTTTTTTCCAAATTTAGACCCCGCTTTACTGCTGCGTTATATCGCAATGTCTGACCAGTACGATGCTGTTGTTGAATTTGAGCAGGCACTCCGAAATCAATAATATTTATCTCCAGATTATTGATAAGTTTAAAATAAATCCTGGTAAAACATCTTCTCCTGATAATTCTTGTGGAGATGCTAATATTTCCACTGGTTGACCAAGACGATAGATTTCTACTTGACGCGTTTTTGGATTAATTAACCAACCTAATTTGACTCCATTATCGATATATTCCTGCATTTTCTCTTGGGTTTCTCGCAAAGTATCGCTGGGTGACATTAACTCTAAAACAAAATCTGGTGCGATCGGCGGGAACTTTTCTTTTTGTTCGGATGTGAGTGCATCCCATCGATCTTTTTTTATCCAAGCAACATCAGGAGAACGGTTTGCACCATTAGGAAGTTTAAAGCAGGTGGAAGAGTCGAAGCCAACTCCTAACTGAGTTTGGCGATTCCAAATCACAAAATCTGCCGTCATTTCAAAATTACGATTTCCAGTTTCTCCGCCTGTAGGTGGCATTATTAGTAGTTTTCCCTCTGCATTGCGTTCAAATTTAACTTCAGGGTTTTCCCGACAGAGTTGATAAAATTGGTTGTCGGTGAGTTGGATGATGGGATTTAAGTTGACGGTAATAGCTGTCATAAATTAATATTTATCTCCAGATTATTGATAAATTTAAAATAAACCCTGCTAAAACATCTTCTCCTGATAATTGTTGTGGAGATGTTAATATTTCCACTGGTTGACCAAGACGATAGATTTCTACTTGACGCATTTTCGGACTAATTAACCAACCTAATTTGACTTCGTTATCGATATATTCCTGCATTTTCTCTTGCGTTTCTCGCAAAGTATCGCTGACTGACATTAACTCTAAAACAAAATCTGGTGCGATCGCTGGGAACTTTTCTTGTTCTTCGGGTGTAAGTGCATTCCATCGATCTTGTCTAATCCAAGCGACATCAGGAGAACGGTTTGCACCATTGGGAAGTTTAAAGCAGGTGGAAGAATCAAAGCAAACTCCTAGTTGAGTTTGACGATTCCAAATCACAAAATCTGCTGCAATTTCAATATTACGATTTCCAGTTTCTCCGCCTGTGGGTGGCATTATTAGTAGTTTTCCCTCTGCATTGCGTTCAAATTTAACTTCAGGGTTTTCCCGACAGAGTTGATAAAATTGGTTGTCGGTGAGTTGGATGATGGGGTTTAAGTTGACGGTAATAGCTGTCATGGGGATTATAGCAATCCGATTTGATTTCTGAAATTATTTGCGTAGGCTGGGAGTAGGGAGTAGGGAGTGGGGAGTAGGGAAGAAGCCTCTTTGAGTTGTACTGAGTTTTTTCAAAAATCAAATATGAGTCCTATATCTTGGGAATGACATCAACTATGGAAAAATCAGTTATTTGGGAAAAGATAGAGTTTTTGAGCCAGTATAGTGGCTTTTTCCTAATCTTTAATAAATTTTACTAACTAAGTCAAATAACCTGCTTTAATACAAAATAGCCACTGTATCGCATACCTGCTATGTCCGCCGACTATCTGACACCAGAACAACGTGCATTCATATCCCGATATCGAGAAAAATGGCAACACATTGGGCTATCCACTGAACGCATTAACCAGCAACACGCTACAGATGCAGTTCGAGCAATATATACTGCACTCGAACTCACCGAACCTGAAATAATTATCGTTGATAGCCCTAACACTGCGTTCGAGTACATCTGGAATTTGCTCAAAGTTAATTCCCACACAATCCTGGGTGATGCCATAGATAGTTCCTATTGGAGCAGAATCTACAGTAATTTGCAATCAGATTTGCTCGTGCGATTACCCGGCGATTTACAAACAAATTTACATTCGTTGTTTGACAATCATCTGGCAAAAGAGTATGCCAATTTACTGCAAAGACAGCAGTAGCACAGACCAATTTTATCAAGACATCCTGGCAATGAATTTCAGAGTCAAGCGATCGCTCTTTGATGCCATTTTTTCAGATTAGATGCAGAGTTCACAGAAGTAATTTCAGGGTTCACAGAAGTAACTTCAGGGTTGACAGAAGTAACTTCAGGGTTGACAGAAGTAACTTCAGGGTTGACAGAAGTAGCTTCAAGGTTGACAGAAGTAGCTTCAGGGTTTGTTTTTGTCTGCTGCGATCGCTTAATTATAAAAACTCATTGCCAGCAAAGCAAGCTCCGATAAAGAGCGATCGCTCTGCTTGCTCTGACAAATAAATCTTTTTGTTTTGCCCACAGACGCAAAGAAGACCGCAAAACAACTACTTTTAGTCGAATAATATTGTTGCTGGCAAAATTTCTATTAAGCTGTTGCGTATTTAATTTGTATACGCGACGCGGGCAAGATGCCCGCACTACAATAATTTTACGTTTTCGTATTATACAATTTAGCTGCACATCAGCTTATCATTCCAACTCTTAATGAAGCAGGGAATATCAAAGAGGCAATTGCAACTACTCAACCCAATACAAATATAGAAGTAATCATAGTAGATAGTGGCTCCAAAGATGACACCATAGAAATAGCCAAGTGTTTAAGTGTCAAAGTTATCTCATCATCACCCGGTCGGGCTGTGCAAATGAACGCGGGTGCTGTAGCTGCTAGCGGTGATATTCTATTATTTCTCCATGCAGATACCCGTTTACCAACTGGGTTTGATGACATGATTCGCACGGCGCTACAACAGCCGGGGATTGTCGCTGGTGCGTTTAACTTGCGGATTGATGCATCACTTTTAAGTTTACGATGGGTAGAGTGGGGAGTAAATGTGCGATGCCTACGGCGGGCTGCGCCTACGCATTTTTGGCAAATGCCCTATGGCGACCAAGCAATTTTTTTAACAAAAAAAGTATTTCAGCAAATTGGCGGTTTCCCCTGACAGGCGGCTTGAGACGCACGTGGGCGAACAAACCTTTGAACACTTTCACTGAAGCAATAGATGCTTTTAGAACAGCTATGTCTTTTCGATTTTTTGACTGGCTGATCGTTCATCGTGACGTGTTTGCTGCTTATAAAGCCAGTTTGGGCTTTATTTGGGCATAATTTTTGTCTAAGTCCCAATAACAAAAAATTTGCCGCCATTGACCAAGCTGTTGGTAGAGAAGGGTTAAAAATTGTCCTGTTAACGCCACTGTCCCCCATATTTCCTTTCAATTTATTGAATTACGCTTTTGGAATGACACAGGTTTCTCTCAAAGACTATATATTGGGTTCCTTCGGCATGATTCCCGGAACCATTATGTACGTTTATATTGGTTCACTTGCACGTAATCTTGCCATGATTGGTATTGAGCCTCAACACCCAACTTTACAATGGGCAATTCGGATGTTGGGTTTGATTGCGACAGTGGCTGTAACAGTTTATGTTACCCGGATTGCACGCAAAGCTTTAGAAGAGAAATTGTAGGGGCGTATAGCTAGCTGTAGTCTATTCAACTGCAAATTGCTGTAAATGATCGATTGCTGAAATGTTTATACAGGAAAGCTTCAATAGTATCTGTCAATTCCCAAACGGACAAAACAATTCAAAGGCTGTATTCCTTATTAAACAAGCATAAAAAATAAAAGACTGAGCCGCCTAAATTTATCGGGATTCTTAATTTTGAATTCCCCCAAAAGGCAGTTGAATTTAGTATTTTCAATTCTTAAAAGAGGTTTCGCCAATGTCCAATTCAGATTTAGAGAGAGTCACAGTTCGCCCAATGGATGAGTATAACCAAAAGTTGGTGTCTTACGTCCATCCGCCAAATTGGGTTAATCCTCAACCCGCCGATGTTTACGATTTGGTAGTAATTGGTGCTGGTACAGCGGGATTAGTAGTGGCGGCGGGTGCGGCGGGTCTGGATTTGGGTTTAAAAGTGGCGTTAATTGAAAAGCATCTCATGGGTGGAGATTGCTTAAATGTTGGTTGCGTACCATCTAAAACTATTATTCGGTCTGCCCGCGTTGTTGGCGAAATCTGGGATGCTAAAGACTTGGGAGTTAATATTCCCCAACATAATATTGATGTTGATTTTCCCAAAGTTATGGCAAGGATGCGGCGGGTAAGGGCTGATATCAGCCATAACGACTCGGCGGAGCGGTTTCAAAACTTGGGTGTCGATGTCTTTTTCGGTAGCGGTCGATTTGCGAGTAAAAATACCGTGGAAGTTGGCGACAAAATCCTCCGATTTAAAAAAGCTGTAATTGCTACTGGCGCAAGAGCTGCACAACTGTCGATTCCGGGAATTGAAAAGGCGGGTTATCTAACTAATGAGACGGTTTTTTCGCTGATTCAACGACCGGAACGTTTAGCGGTAATTGGTGGCGGCCCCATTGGTTGCGAATTGGCGCAAGCTTTCCGCCGCTTGGGTTGTGAGGTGGTACTTTTCCATAGCGGTTCTCATCTTCTGAATAAAGAAGACGCTGACGCGGCTGAAATTTTCCAAAAGGTTTTGATTAGGGAAGGAATTCGCGTGGTACTGAATTCCAAGTTGGAAGAAGTGGTAACTGTTACTGAGGGGAAACGGCTTTACTTTTCCTCCAATGGTCATCGAGATTCGGTGACAGTAGATGAAATTTTAGTCGGTGCGGGGCGATCGCCAAATGTGGAAGGTTTGAATTTAGAATCAGTGGGGGTGGAATACGACAACCGCCAAGGTGTAGGTGTAAAGGTAAATGATTACCTCCAGACGACGAATCCCAAAATTTATGCAGCTGGCGATATCTGCATGAACTGGAAGTTTACCCATGCTGCTGATGCAGCAGCGCGGATTGTGATTAAAAATACACTGTTTTCTCCCTTTGGCTTCGGACGCTCTAAACTCAGTAATCTGGTGATGCCTTGGGTAACTTATACTGACCCAGAAATTGCCCATGTCGGGTTATACGAACACGAGGCGCAGAAATTGGGTATTGAGGTGACGACAATCAAGATAGCTTTTAGTAGTGTAGATCGAGCGATCGCAGATGGTGAAGAGTCAGGATTTCTCAAAATCCACCATAAAAAAGGGTCTGATGAAATTCTCGGTGCAACTATTGTCGCCAGTAACGCGGGTGAGATGATATCACTTGTGACTACGGCAATGGTGAATAAGATCGGTTTGAGCAAGTTAAGCAGTGTGATTCATCCTTATCCGACTCAAGCCGAAGCTATTAAAAAAGCAGCTGATGCTTATCGCCGTACACTCCTGACATCAAATACCAAAAAATTGTTGGGATTTCTGACAAAGTTATCTTGACCAAAATCAGTGAACAGTCAGACAACTGTTCACTGATAACTGATAACTGTTATGTCATGTTATCTCTAAACAGGTCGGAAGCGATCAATCTCGCCTCCTGTAAAGTTTGCGTAGTACAGATTACCATCCTGTCCAGTGCTGATTTGTGTAGTTACCCCTAGATTAGGTCTGTCTACCTGGGAAGCAAACCGCTTAACTGAGACAACTTTGCCCTCACTATTCAATGTCAAAGCATCAATGGTTCCTTGACTGAAATCACCAACGAATAAGGCACCTTGATAGATTGAAGGGAAAGTACTGCCTGTGTAAAAGTCACCCATGACGATGGAATTGGAACCAAAATGCTTGTAGGTATAAATTGGTGCTGTGACATCTGTGCCACTACTATAGAAGGCTTTCGCTTCGTCTAGGTTAGCATAGCTTGGTTGTTTCAGGTTGACGATATTGCCATTTGCATCAAGGCCACCTTCATAGAACGGCCAGCCAAAGTCAGCTCCTGGTTTTCCGACATTGACCTCTTCGTAAGTAGCAAAGCCAACATCACCAATATACGGGGTATTAGTCTTCTTATCAATTGTGAAGCGGAAGGGGTTACGCAGACCCAAGTCATAGACCTTGGAACTATTGCTGTTGGGGTCGTTAGTAAGTTTGTAGAAAGGATTACTTGATAAACCATCACCAGTAATCGGGTCAATCCGCAGGATCTTGCCGGACAGACTACTGACATCCTGAACGCGAACTGCTCGCGGGTCTATCCCATTGTAGGAAGTACCATCTCCTAAGCTAACAAACAAAGAACCATCGGTACCAAAGCGCACAGAACCAACTGAGTGAGATTCACTATCATTGGCTATAAAATCCTGAACATTTTGGACTTTATTGAGATTATTGAGATAATCCTGCAAGCTGGTAAAAGGCTTACCAGTATCTTTGTTGAGAATTCCTGATGGTGCATAGTTAAGTGAGATATTTGTGCTATTTCCATCTGGGTGGCTGATATACTGCCAAGTGCCATTTTTGCCTAGCAGCACAACTTCGCTGCCAGCAATAGCAGTAGTGTAATTAGTCTTGGGATCAGCTGTCACCCGAATTAGCCGAGCAGTCCGATTCCCATTCTGGTCAGGATCGTCCAATGTGCTATTGGGATTGTTCTTAGGATTGTTTGGATTGGTTTCTGGTGGATCGTAGGTAAACAACAGGTAAACATAGTTGTTGCCGTTTGGATTTTTGCCAAAATCTGGATGTACGGCAATGCCTAACAGACCGCGATCGCGCGTATCATTTACCTCTCCAGAAATATCGATAAATGGTGTTGATAATAAGGTGCCGTTATTCAACACTCGCACTACCCCATCTTTCTGGGCAATGAACATGCGCTTACCGTCAGATGTCCAGTCAAAAGCTGTGGGTTGAGTCAAACCAGAAGCTACCGTCTCTAAAGCAAAGTTACCAGGGTCATTATCGATAATAGTGATAGTTGTCTGTTGAGTATTTAGTTGCACTCCAACTGCGTTACTGAACTTCAAATTAAATGTTTCATCTGGCTCCCCAACAGTGTCATTTATAATGGGGATAACAATGGTCTTGCTGGCTTGTCCTGCCGCAAAGGCCAGGGTTCCAGATACAGCCTGGTAATCAGATCCGGCTTTAGCAGTCCCATCCTGGGTTATGTAGTTTAGACTAGCAGCCCCCAAAGTGTTACCCCGTGTAACTGTCACCGTAGCAGTACCGTCACCCTCATTAACTACTGGCTGAGTGAAGTCCAGACCAGAGCGATCGTTATCTTGAATCGTAATTCCGAGAGTTCTTTGGAGTCCTAGTGTTGCCCCCTGTGCCTGATCAATGACAAAATTAAAGGTTTCATCTGGTTCTGGTAAGGAATCGTCATTGATCGGAATGGATACCTGTCTGCTACTTTGTCCCGGCGCAAAAATAAGTGTTCCAGCGCTTTCGGTGCCTTCACTTCCGTAGTCAACTCCTGCTGTGGCAGTACCAGCTATGGTTGCATACTTGATTGAAGATGTGCTGCTTAAATCGCCATTTCTGAGCAAAGTTACGGTAACACTACCACTACCTTCGTTCACAGTTGTGGAAGATGATCCTAAGGTGATGCTGGTCTGAAGAGCGGGTGAATACAGTTGGGACTGAGGAATGATTTCCTTTGCCTGAGAGGAGCTTGACCAAGCCAATTCAGAAACGGCAGAGAAGGTATTTTCGTAGTACTCAAGTTTAATATCGTACTTCTGACCTGCAACCAGTGCGATTGAGCCACTGTCTTCTCTAGCAGAGTGATCAACAAACTGATTGATGATTTGTTGACCATTCACCCACAGTCGCACACCATCATCACTAGTGGTGTAAAATTTGTAAGTTTCGCTGTACTTGGCTTGCACCTGACCTGTCCAACGCGCTGAGAAGGTATCTGCACCTATGGACGGATCTGGAGAACCAGCGCCCCAGTTAAAGTTCACCGTTGGATCTGTGCGAGTTTGCTTCAGGTTGGTGAAGTCTATGTTGTCGTAGTACTCTGCTGTGAGTCCGTTGCCATTAGCAGGTATGTTAACATTACTATACAGTTGGGACTGAGGAATGATTTCCTTTGTCTGAGAGGAGCTTGACCAAGCCAATTCAGAAACGGCAGAGAAGGTATTTTCGTAGTACTCAAGTTTAATATCGTACTTCTGACCTGCAACCAGTGCGATTGAGCCACTGTCTTCTCTAGCAGAGTGATCAACAAACTGATTGATGATTTGTTGACCATTCACCCACAGTCGCACACCATCATCACTAGTGGTGTAAAATTTGTAAGTTTCGCTGTACTTGGCTTGCACCTGACCTGTCCAACGCGCTGAGAAGGTATCTGCACCGATGGACGGATCTGGAGAACCAGCACCCCAGTTAAAGTTCACCGTTGGATCTGTGCGAGTTACCTTCAGGTTGGTAAAGTTGATGTTGTCATAGTACTCTGCTTTGAGTCCATCTCCCTGAGAAAGCAGGCTGCTACTAGTCCGAGCGGAAATACTGGATTGTCCCTGACCAATGCTTTCTAGAGATGATTGAGCACCAATTACTGGACTTGCAGATGTTGATAACTGTTGATTAAGACCTTGATTTGGTGAATTATTCATTGAGATATATGCCTCACAATAGTGCTCAAACTAATTCCATAATTAATGTTACAGAATCAGTTTTATCTTAAATTTTTCCAACAAAAAATACCTAATAATGCGATTTTTAAATATATTGATAATCTCATGATTATTTGCCTATCAATATATTTATTGATGTTGATACAAATTATTTCTTTTATCTATGATCCTTTGCTCATCTGCTTTACTACTGTGCTACCTATTTGTATGAACGTTATTAAAAAAAGAGCATGAAAGAATACATTTTTCTATATCTTCTCCGAAAGGAGACATCTAGAAAAACGTGTATAACAAGAAATACTAGAGATTACTTTAAGGGTTTATTAGTCCTTATGAATCTTTGTTTTCTTTCAACAAATTTTCGAGTTTTTGATGCATGTAAATTCAGTTTGGTGAATTTAATCAAAAATTATAAATCATCATTATTGAGAGCTTCTAATCTCACTTATGTGCAGGTGCATCAACTTTGAGGTGAAGCAACACCCAATCAGGGCAAATACATACTTAAGTAGTTAAAAATGAGAATTTTACATATTTTTATTTAAGGATTATTTTTAGATTAATCAACTACACATTTGACACTAGAACACGGTGTTATGTCTATCTTCTTTGTGGAACTTTGTTTAAACATTCACATTGATATATACCTTTTTAAAGGAATATGGAAGTTTCGATGAACTTTAAATAAAAATTACCAACACAATGGATAATCTCATGTTTTTTATCCACATATATATTAGATATATAAAAGTTATATAAAGATTTTTTTTATATTTAAAGATTTGAAAAAGTATTATTTATCTATACTGCATCTTGACTGTCAATTCATATCTTTGTTACAAGAACCAGCAGAGATATAGTACTAACCTAAAGTCAGTGGAGCAAAAAGTTTTACAAAAGCCTTACCAGTCATGCATTTAAATTAGGAAACACAATCTGCTGCAATTAAGAGATTATCGTACTTTTCGAGTAACCCTTTTGTAGGTGGACTATCCAGCGATCGCTACGCGACAGCTTCTCAACTCTTGGAGAGGGTGCGCCAATGAGACGCCCAAGGGACGCTGAACGCAAGGAATTATCAGCGTCTGAAACCGTTACTCTTTCGTTAATTTACAAAAGTTTCCAATTTACTCAAAGTCGGAAAAATTACAATTTTAGAAGAAGTTGCCAGATTAATCCAAAGATATGACTTTCTGGCTGTGCTTGTGGTAGATCGAAAACAGCGTCTAGTAAGTATTGTTACGGTGGATGATCTGATTGATATTCTGCAACAGTAAACCACCGAGGATATCTATACCTTGGGTGGTGGTGTGCAGTCGGGGGACGACAACTATTTTCAGATAAATTTACTGGAAATTGCTCGGAAGCGGGTTGTGTGGTTATTGGTCTTATACCATTTCACGAAAACCTTGATACACATAAATTTATCGTAGGGGCATGGCATTGCCCATGCGTGTCAACTTAAGCTAATATCCCTATAAAACCTCGTTTACAGCCTCTGGCTGGAAATCCTCCTCATTGCGGCTCTGCCGCAAGTCAGGGAGGCGGCAGCCCCAAAATAGGCGTTCCCAGTCGGAAACTGGGAAGGAGGTAAACGAGGTAATGTCTCAAAGCATTCTCGCTTACTAGCTTTCACTTTAAGTTGACACCAATGGGCATTGCCATGCCCTTACCAACGTATTTGTATCATTATTAAAGTGAAATGGTATTACTTATAACCAATACCATCACAGGAAGAATTATTAAGTCGCAAGAAGGTATTTTGGCAAAAGTGGTGACACTGACTGCGTTTACCCCCTTGTTGAATTGGTACTGGTGGTAACGTAGGCGCTCAATCTTCCACAGTGGTGATTCGCGGAATGAACACCGATGAAATCCGATCGCTTGGCGCATAGCAGTTAATCGGTCGGGAGGCGATGTCTGACGACAAGCCGCTTTGCGTCTACGCTGAGGCATTATTGGGAGGAATGTTAGGTGCGATCGCTACTGTCTGGGCTTATTTTCTGCAAGGACAATTAGAAGTAGCGATCGCTGTAGGCACTAGTCTGGTAGCTATTTCTATTTTAGCTTCTATCTCCGGTTCAGTACTGCCGTTTCTATTTCGCTACCTCCGTTTAGATCCGGCATTAATGTCAACACCATTCATCACTACAGCAGTTGATGTCGTGGACGTTTTGATTTACTTCAATTTGGCGCGGGTAATTTTAAAGTTATGAGTCATGAGTTGTGAGTTATGAGCTAAAAATTTCTTTAATTCAAAACTCCTCACTTCTCACTGCTCTTTTTTACAATTCTGATTCTGTCTTTGGAGCAACAATTTCGCCAGTACCCAATTCCAGTATCATGTCCTGATCAGTAATCAATCCGCTGAGTTCCTTCACTTGTAAATTCATTTCTTCACAAGCTTGTCTAAGTTCTCTGGCAAATTTGTTGAGGTCTTGACCATAGCCACATTGATAAGCAGCAGTTTCAATTCCTTGTTTGGCATTTGCTCTAGCACAATCTACTAGTTCCGTGCCATGCAGTGGTGTTGGAGATGCCATAGACGTAGTTATGATTTCTTAAATGTTTGCTGCTAGATAGATTATCAATATTTCAACATTGACTCATCCCTCTAATGGAAGACAATTAGGGTAGAGTTAGGAGTTAATAGTTAGGAGTTAGGAGTTCAAAATTTATAATTTTAAACTTCAAACTCTGGTAAATTTAGTTTTTGAATTTTGGATTGAAGGAAAAATATAAAATTCAAAATTCAATGACTTCCAACTCTTAACTCCTAACTTCTAACTATTTTAGTTAGCCATTAACTACTTCTCCACCATTGACATGTAACACTTGTCCAGAGACATAAGAAGCATCATCAGAGGCTAAATATACATAGCTAGGAGCAACTTCTTCTGGTTGTCCAGCTCGTTGCATTGGTACTTGTTTACCAAAAGTTTCCACTTTCTCTTCGGGAAAAGTTGAGGGAATTAAAGGTGTCCAAATTGGCCCTGGTGCAACAGCATTAACGCGAATTCCTTTTGAAACCAAATTTTGTGATAAGGAGCGAGTAAAGGCAACGATCGCACCTTTTGTAGACGAGTAATCTAGTAGTTGTGGGCTACCTTTATAAGCTGTTACCGATGTGGTATTGATGATAGAACTGCCTGCTTTTAAATGCTTGAGTGCAGCTTTCGTCATGAAAAACATCGAGAATATATTAGTGCGGAAAGTGCGCTCTAGTTGCTCTTTGGTGATTTCTTCGATACTTTCTTGAGGATGTTGTTCGGCGGCGTTGTTAATGAGAATATCGAGTTTGCCAAACTCACCAACTGTTTGTTGTATAGCTTGCTGACAAAAAGTTTCATCACCAATGTCACCTGCAATCGTTACTGCACGACGCCCTTGTTTTTCTACCAAATGTTTTGTTTCTTTGGCATCATCGTGTTCATTGAGGTAAAGGATCGCCACATCTGCACCTTCTTTAGCAAATGCGATCGCTACAGCACGACCAATACCACTATCTGCACCCGTAATCAATGCTACTTTATCTTGTAACTTGCCACTACCCCGATACTGGTCATCATCTGCTTTGGGTTTTGGCGTCATTTCTGATTCAACACCTGGTGCTTCTTGCTGCTGTGGCGGTTGTAATTTTTGCTCTTTTTTCTCTTTTTGCTCTTTTGATTTAGCCATAGGTTTTCTCTTGGTAATTGAATTTTGAATGTAATTAAGTATTGGGCATTTGAGTTAGGGCAGAGGTGACAGGTAATAAAGAATAATCTTTCTTCTGTAACCTGTACCCTATTCCCTTCTTCTGTCCCCAATCTCCATTTTCAAAAGCAAACCTTGGATCGAAAATTCAACCCAAGGTTTATTTTTTGCTTTGGCTCCCACTAACCATTTGCAATTTTAAGCCTTTATACCCGGATGCTCGCCAAACAAACGTACTTATTACTGGCAACTGTACGCGGCTGATATTATTTATCCTCGCACCAGACACACGCTATTCACCTGACCACCAAAAACAAGTACACAACTCTCATGTGATCAAGGATTTATCCTTTTCATCTGCTTTAAAGTTAACTATTATGTTGCTGTAGTTTATCGCTCCCTGGAGGTAAAGTCAGCTGGAATTTGCTCAACCTTTAGACTGAAAATAAATTAAGTAACTATTATTTCCTTAATTAGTTGAGTATGATATCTTCTGGCTCAAGAATCATACCATTTTCAATAAATGATGAAAATATACATTTCTACTTTCTCTCTTTGTGGTTGCAAAAATACCTACTATCATGCAATCTACTGTCGTTAATATTAATTTAGTCCGATATATGCATAGCTGCTTTCTTGCAGACTAAATTTCTGGCAAAAGTAACTGAATCATAACATCACGGTTATACCTCCAGACTAATCGTCCAAAAGCCTGCGTGGTGCGCTACATTGAAATCATTAGAGGGCAGGGGTTATGGCAATACAAAATATTTCCGAGTTAGAGCAGGTTGAAAAGTTTCGCCACTTGCAATTAACCTTGCGCGATCGCTGGAAAACGATCGAGTTATTTGACAATAGTGAAGCGGATATTTTAATTATTCCCTCCCTGAGTCTCGACCAGCGCGAACTCCAAAAGATCGAAGGCTGCGAACATTATGAAGAAAGATTACTATTTTCCTTAATTCGGTTGCAGAATCCCCGGACTCGGCTGGTTTATGTAACATCAGTACCGCTGCATCCTAGTATCATTGATTA
Organism: Nostoc sp.; assembly: GCF_036917655.1. Classification (GTDB taxonomy): domain Bacteria; phylum Cyanobacteriota; class Cyanobacteriia; order Cyanobacteriales; family Nostocaceae; genus Nostoc. The sequence goes on along the minus strand of NZ_JBALCY010000063.1, from coordinate 1,520 downwards.
TTATCTGCAACTGTTGCCAGGAATTCCCTTTTCTCATGCTCGCAATCGCTTGCTGCTACTTTCTACTTACGATTCCTCTCTTAAGCCTCTGAGCCAAAAGATTTTAGAACGCCCCCGCCTGCTAGAGCGGATTCATCAATCTTTGAGGCTAGACAAATCATTTATGATCTGCTACAACTCTTCGCACTGGGAAGGCGAATTGTCTTTAAAATTAGGTGTACCACTGTATGCTGCTGCACCAGATTTACAAATTTGGGGGACAAAAAGTGGCAGTCGGGAAATCTTCAAGGGAAGCGGAGTACCGCATCCAGATGGCAGCGAAAAAGTTTGGAACCACACAGCTTTGGCAGAAGCTACCAGTGATTTGTGGGAACGACAACCGACATTAAAACGGGTAGTGGTAAAACTCAACGAAGGCATTTCTGGAGAGGGAAATGCATTGCTGGATCTTAGACCGATTGAGAATGTAGCACCCGGCAAAGATACTCATGCCCAAAGGGTAGCAGTACTTAGCGATCGCTTCTCAACAATGCGCTTTCAAGCAAAACTTGAGACTTGGGATAATTTTTCGGGAAGAATCCCTGAGTTGGGAGCGATCGCCGAAGCATTTGTAGAAGGGAAAATTAAGCGATCGCCCAGCGTCCAAGGAAGGATCACACCCAATGGTGAAGTGGAAATCCTTTCAACCCACGACCAAATTCTTGGAGGCCCAGACGGTCAGATTTATCTTGGTTGTCGCTTTCCCGCTGATGAAAGCTATCGATTGCAATTACAGCAATTGGGACTACAAGTTGGTAGAAAGCTAGCAGAAAAAGGCACTTTAGAGCGATTTGGCGTAGATTTTATCGCCGTTGACAAAGGTAACGGAGAGTGGGATATTCAGGCGATCGAAATTAACCTGCGTAAAGGCGGCACAACTCATCCATTCATGACCCTGAAATTGTTAACGAACGGTCGCTATGACCTTTCCACGGGTTTATTTTATAGTCAGCAAGGTCGTCCAAAATACTACATTGCCACTGACAACCTGCAAAAAGAGCGCTATCAGGGATTATTACCTAATGATTTGATGGATATCATCGCTGAACACAGACTACACTTCGACAGCGGTAGTGAAACAGGCACAGTGTTTCATCTTATGGGTTGCCTTTCGCAGTTTGGCAAGTTGGGATTAACCAGCATCGGTGATTCCCCGCAACAAGCACAAGACATTTATAACAAAGTTGTCAAAGTTCTGGATGAAGAAACCCGCAGCGAAAATCACGATTTCTCGGCGTTTTCAGATTATTGCTTTCCCGTGGCTTGGGATGAATTTAGTTAATAAGTGTCGTTTGCAACATGCTTTAACCCCCTTAAAAATGGGGTTAAAGCAGGCGGGGGGATCTTAACCGAACCGGATTGCGATCGCACTGGCTTGGCTATACATATAGCAGTAGCCATATAGGTTAGGACATATAATCTGATTAGCAGTGTTAAATATGTAGCTGAAATCTTTGATCGATATTATGGCTAAACCCTAC
>NZ_JBALCY010000062.1:0-67461 GCF_036917655.1 Nostoc sp. | reverse complement strand
CCAAGTATTTGTATAAGCATCACGGCTTTGGAGAATCGAAGAAAGACTCCATCTAGTAACGTGAAGTAAAGCAGGAATAAGTTTTGCGATCGCTAACCCATACCGCGTACTAGGATTAAACAAACTCGTCGGCCCATCAATGGTAATTGTAAACCCGTGGTCAGCATCACCCTCAATATAAGCCATCAATTGAAACAACTTCAGATAGCGAAATAACAGCTTATATTCACCCGGAACATTCCGATGAGCATTTAACACCAGTTGACTGGCTTTATAAAATACACCCTGCACCTGAGATAAGTTATATCGATTTAATAAATCTGGCGCTGTTGGTGCATCAAAAACAGTCAAAATCTTATTTTCAGATAAATCAGCATATAGTCCATTCCGAACCTGTTCTAATAAAACTTCCCGTTCAAGTTCTTGAGTTAACTCATCAGCAACTTTACCAAGAGTAACTTGTGTTGATTCCCGACTAGAAACAGACTTTGAAGCCAGCGAAAACACCCGTTCTCTTAACATCTGTGGTTCCAGAGGGCTAACCACCTCAAAAGTGCAAAAACTGCTTTTGACAATATAAGCTAATCCCCGCTTCACCCGATAATCTGTAGAATCTCCTTCAAAATCAGTCAGTTGTCGCTCAAGTACACCCTGAGTCTTCCCCACTGCTGATTCAAAATAATTAATTAACTCAATCGCTAACTCCGAAGTTTTCTGATCAATCTTCAGTCTCTTCGGGATGATCTCCTCCCCGTTTTGGCGATGCATCAGTAAATCTGTCGGTAACATCTGCTGAATTTTGGATTTTAGATTTTGGATTTTGGATTGAATAATTAATTTCTAACTGTTCCGCAGCCTTCAAACTCCGTTCCTTTCCACTCCCATACACAACCTGTAACTTCCCTTTCCTCTCTTTTTCTCCCCCTGCTCCCCCTGCTTTCCTCTCCCCTCTTCGCCTAGCCGAAGTCCCCTCCTCACTCGTATCTTCCGCTACCACCTCATATAAAATCGCCTGTTTATTCTCAATATTCCCCTTCCGTAAAATCCTCCCCAACCGCTGAGTATACTCTCTAGCCGAACCTGTTCCCGATAAAATAATCGCTACAGAAGCCGCAGGCACATCAACACCTTCATTCAACACATGAGAAGCAACCAAAGTATTATATTTACCCTCTCGAAACTTTGTTAATATTTCATGCCGTTCCTTCACAGGAGTTTGATGAGTAATTGCCGGAATTAGCAACTCTTGAGAAATGCGGTAAACCGTCGCATTATCAGCAGTAAAAATCAAAATTCTTGCGGGATAATGTTCTGCCAATAAATTAACCAAAATTCGCAACTTCCCATCAGTACCCAAAGCGATATCTTTCGCTTCCCGGTGCGCTAACATCGCTCTCCGTCCAGATTGCGATCGCGCACTCATTTGCACGAACATTTGCCAACCTTGAAGACTCCCCAAAGAAATCTTAGATTGCTTCAAAAAATCGTTGCGGGTTTGAATTAGTTGATTGTATCTTTCCCGCTCAAGTTGCGATAACTTTACCTTAATTTGGACAATTTCATGTTCTGCTAACGCCTTCCCCGCCAAATCCTCAGCGCGTTTGCGATATACTTCTTGACCAATGAGGATATTTAAGTCAGCGTGTTTACCATCAGTGCGTTCCGGTGTCGCAGAGAGTCCCAGCCGATAAGGTGCGATCGCATATTCAGCAATCACCCGATTAAAATCTGTCGGTAAATGATGACATTCATCAAAAACAAGCAATGCATATTGATTTCCCAACGTTTCGGCGTGAATTGCTGCACTATCATAAGTTGCAACTAAAATTGCTGTTCTATCCCGCGAACCACCTCCCAGCAATCCCACCTCAGCATCGGGGAAAGCCGCTACCAAGTGGGCATACCATTGATGCATTAAATCCAAAGTTGGCACCACAATCAGCGTCGTGCGCGGCGTTGACTGCATCGCCATTTGCGCCAAATAAGTCTTTCCCGCCGCAGTGGGAAGCACAACGACCCCTTGTCTACCCGCCAGTTTCCAAGCTGCTAGCGCCTCAGTCTGGTGCGCATAGGGTTCCATTTCCAGACTAGGAACCAAATCTACAGGATAAAATTGCTTCGCCTCATCGATAAAATAAACATCTTCCGCTTGTAGTGCTTCCACTAGCGATCGGTATCTAATTGCCGGAATGCGGAATTTTTCAACTCGATCATCCCACGTAGCATAATCCATCCAACCTTTACCGCGTGGTGGTGGATGCAAAATTAATGTGCCACGATCAAAATTTAATGTGGGGGTGCGAACCATTTAGAGCCTTATCCCGACTTTTTAGCATTTAATTGGGTATTGGTTTAGAAAACAGGTGACAGGTGATAGGGAATAATCTGTACCCCACTCCCCACTCCCCACTCCCCACTCCCCACTCCCTACTCCCTTAATTACTAATAACGCAAAAAGTGCATGATTCATCCAAATAACTCAGATAAAACCCAACTAGATGCGCTCATTAGTCACGGAATGTCCTATGGGCAAATCAACAATAATCTTGCCGAATCCTACAAAGAACAGCGACAGAGCTTTCAGCTGAAACGGCTGCAATTGCAAGCGCAGATTATTCTAGTAGCTGGCTTGACTTTGATCGCTTTTTTTCTTTGGGCAAATTCAGAATTAGCAGGCAAGATATACGCTTTTAAAATCGGGATTGTAGTAGAACTCTTCATACTCATTTGTTGGGGTTTATGTAAAACCTCTATAGGTCGTCGTTACCCAAACTTAATTTTTTTGATTTTATGCTGGTCTGTAACTTGTGCTGTCCAAATTGATATAGCTTTGTTGTTTAATAGTCTGGAACCTAGAAGTAATATTTGGACTCTGATGTTTCTCACTCAGGCTACAATCGTTCCAGTGCAATGGTGGATACATTTAATTTCGCAAATTGGCACAATTCTTTGCTATTTAATTTTATATATTTTATATAATCCTATATTAAAAAATCCATTCGCTTTTTACATGGAGCAGGGTTTATACTTATTTTGGACTTGCCTAATTTGTGTCTTCTCTGTCTATTTATACGAACGCTTGCGAAAAAAAGAATTTTACGCCCGGAAGGCAATGGAACTAGCGCAGCAAAAATCAGAAATGCTGCTACTAAATATTCTACCAGAGATGATTGTAGAACAATTAAAACAACAGTATACAACTATTGCCAATAGCTTTCTAGAAGTTACGGTGCTATTTGCCGATATTGTTGGCTTTACAGAGCTTTCAACTCGGACATCTCCTGCGGAATTAGTCGAGTTATTAAATACAATATTCTGTTTGTTCGACCAATTGGCAGAACGTCATGGAGTAGAGAAAATCAAGACGATTGGCGATGCATATATGGCTGTTGCGGGGTTGCCAAATAAGTCTAATAACCATGCTCCAGTAATAGCTAATATGGCTTTGGATATGCAAAAGGCTATAGCTACGTTTAACGAAGAAAATAACCAATCTTTTAGCATCCGTATTGGCATTAGTACAGGGCCAGTTGTGGCAGGGGTGATTGGGCTGAAAAAGTTTGCCTACGACCTTTGGGGAGATACAGTTAATACAGCTAGTAGAATGGAATCACATGGTATAGCAGGTAGTATCCAGGTTTGTGAAGCAACTTATCAGCTTTTAAAGGATAAATACTTATTGGAGAAACGAGGTTTAATTGTGGTTAAGGGTAAAGGTGAAATGATGACTTATATACTAAAGGAAATTAATTTAAAAACTTAATAAATCTCTACTATTGGACAGAGGCTTAAAAAATATATATATAATTAGAGCGATAATTATCAGGTTATTGAACCTTTGCTAAAACTAAGCTTTACTACTTTAGATAGATCCGTAGCAACTAACTGCTAAGGTATGGATTTTTCCGATGCATAATAGGTGTTGAGCGATGTCTACGACGGGCAACGCCTACGCATATCTAGCTGATTTTGGGAATAATCTTTTAGCTAGCTGGATCAAAGGAGAAGCCACATTGAAAGGAACACGTTTCCTTCTAACGCACTATGCTGTGACATTATTGGCTGTTGGTAGCGCATTGCTACTAACACTACTGCTACAGCCACTAGTGGAACCAACTATTTTCCTGCTGTTTTTTGCTGCCGTGGCGCTTAGTGCCTGGTATGGCGGTATGGAACCAGGGTTACTGGCTACCGCTTTGTCTACTTTAGCCGTCAGTTACTTTTTTTTAGAGCCAGTTTTTTCGCTTTTCGTTGCGAGTTTAGACAGCATAGTGCGGTTAGGCTTGTTTGTGCTGGTGACAATACTTATTAGCTTGCTCAACTCAGAGTTACGCACTGCCAAACAACATCTTCAAATGAGTTTGCAGAAGCTACAGGTGAGCGAAGCAAGGTTTAAAAGGTTGGTAGATTCCAACATGATTGGGGTAATTGTAGTCAATATGGATGGAGCGATGCCTACGGCGGGCTACGCCTACGCAGAGGCTAATGATGCTTTTTTACGAATAGTAGGTTATTCGCAGGAGGATTTGCTAGCAGGGCGAGTCCGATGGCGCGACATAGTAGCACCAGAATATATTGAAGCCAACAACAGTGCGATACCTTCTCTACGAGACGCTGCGCGAACGGTGAGCTTCTCTACGAGACGCTTCGCGAACGCTAACGCAGAACTCACAACCAAAGGTGTGTGTCAGCCCTTTGAGAACGAATATATTCGCAAAGATCATAGTCGTGTTCCCATCCTATTAGGTTCTGCTTTGTTAGAAAATAATCCAGATGATATTATCTCTGTTGTACTTGATTTAAGCGAACGCAAACAAGTAGAGCTTGCCCTTTGCAAAAGCGAAGAACGCTACCGCGCTTTTTTAGAACATAGTTCAGAAGGTATTTGGTGCATCGAACTGGAAGTACCAATCTCGCCAGATTGTCCAGAAGATGGACAAATTCAACATTTTTACCAATATGTTTACCTGGGGGAATGCAACAATGTTATGGCGCAGATGTATGGCTTTTCTCGTCCCGAAGAAATGATCAGCGCCAGACTAGGAGACTTTCTCGTTCCCTCCGATCCAGATAATATTGCATACCTGCGTAGTTTTATCCGTTCTAACTACCGATTAATCGATGCAGAGTCCCACAAAAGAGATCAGCAAGGTAATTCCAAATATTTTTTGAATAATCTGGTGGGAATTGTCGAAAATGGGCTTTTAGTCAGAGCGTGGGGAACTCAACGCGACATCACAGAACGTAAGCAAGCAGAAAAAGCACTCCGCCAACGAGAAGATGAACTGCGCCTGATTACAAATGCTGTGCCCGTCCAGATTTCGTATGTTGATGGGGAGCAGCGTTATCGCTTTAATAACAAAGGATATGAAGACTGGTTTGGATTTCCGGCTTCCGAAATTTATGGTAAACACATTAGAGAAATTTTGGGAGAGTCGGTTTATCAGTCAATTCTTCCTTATGTAGAAACGGTACTTTCAGGAGAGCAGGTAACTTATGAAACCCAATTACCCGATAAAGATGGCATAAACCATTACCTGAATGTCACTTACGTTCCCCAATTCAGTCAGCAAGGGAAAGTTGAAGGATTTGTTGCTCTAATCACAGATATTACACTTCACAAGTTAGCAGAAGCAGCTCTTAAACAGAGCGAGAAACGGTTAAAGACACTCACAGAAAAAGTCCGCATGATTCCTTGGGAAGTAAATGCCACTACCGGAAATTTTACCTATGTAGGGCCGCAAACCGTTGAGATTCTTGGCTATCCATTATCAGACTGGTATACCGATAATTTCTGGTCAAAACACATGCATCCAGAAGATCGGGAGTGGGCGATCCAGCATAGCCAAGAATCTTCCCGATCGCTGAATAATTACGAATTTGAATACAGGGTGTTGGCAGCTGATGGCAGAGTCGTATGGTTGTATGACATTGTGAATGTCGTGCGGGATGAGAATGGGCCGCAGCTACTACATGGATTTATGATTGACATTAGCGATCGCAAGCAAGCAGAGCAAGAACGCGAACAATTGCTTGAGCGCGAACAAGCAGCACGCGCCGATGCAGAAACTGCAAACCGCATGAAGGATGAGTTTCTCGCCACACTTTCCCACGAACTCCGCACACCCCTAAACGCCATATTGGGCTGGACGCAGCTACTTAGGAGTCGTAAGTTTGATGAGACTACTACTGCCAGGGCGCAAGAGACAATTGAGCGTAACACCAAATCCCTGACGCAACTGATCGAAGATATCCTAGATGTCTCGCGGATTATTAGAGGCACACTCCATCTAAATATTCATCGAGTAAAACTTGTACCACTTGTAGAGGCAGCAATCGATACTGTGTACCCAGCAGCCCAGGCCAAAGAGATTAGCATCAACTGTAGATGCGACCCGGAAGTAGGGGTAGTTGTGGGTGATGCCAACCGCTTGCAACAGGTTGTGTGGAATTTGCTCGCCAACGCCGTCAAGTTTACACCCAAGGGGGGAAGAGTTGATGTGCAATTGGAGCGCATTGAATCCTATGTGCAAATTCGGGTGAGTGATACGGGAGGGGGAATTGCTGCCGAATTCCTGTCCCATGTATTTGAACGCTTTCGTCAAGCTGACAGTTCCAGCACGCGATCGCATGGTGGACTAGGATTAGGGTTAGCGATCGTCCGCCACTTGGTAGAATTACACGGTGGCACAGTCTCTGCCGAAAGTCCAGGAATTGGACAGGGGGCGACATTCATTGTGAATCTGCCAATGAAAGCCGTTTATGTAGAGGCTAATACGGCAGAGCAGCTTTCATCTCCCGTGGATGCCCAAGAGGTTAATAATTACCTGCCGAAGCTAGATGACTTGCGGGTGCTGATCGTCGATGATGAGGCAGACGCGCGTCACTTGCTCACCACAATTCTGAGACAGTATGGCACCCAAGTCATAGCAGCTGCGTCTGCTTGTGAAGCACTGCTTGCCCTGCAAGAATTTAAACCCCATATACTAGTGAGCGATATTGGTATGCCACAAGAAGATGGGTACACCCTAATTCGTCAAGTGAGGGCCCTGCCAACAGACCAAGGAGGAGGGATTCCAGCAGTGGCGCTGACAGCTTATGCTAGGGCAGAAGATCGCACGCAAGCACTATTGGCAGGCTTTCAACTCCATGTCCCCAAGCCAGTTAATCCGGGTGAGTTAGCAGCTGTAATTGCCAATCTCATGGGACGGACTTGAAGAGGATGGGAGCAGGGGAAAATAATTTGTAGCTGTAATTATTAGAGAACTAGCCTCAGCCTGCTAGAAAAAATCTTTCTTAGTATTGTAAAAATTGGTAGAATTGGCCACCTCTTTTTTACAAATCTACTCTTAGAAAGAATGCTGATTACGTTTGTGTATATTATTTTTTTATAGAAGAAAAATGATGATAAAGTAAGACACTTAAAAAATTCAGTAACTCTAAAACTTGGCTGAAAAAATAAAGGTTTCAGCCAATGTTTTTGAGGCTGGAGATCGCGAGTAGTCACGCTCATAAGAAAGTCCATCCAGAACCGAGGTAAATGAGCGGCAAATCATCAGCTGATTTCGGTGGATTGCATTTCCCAGTTCAAATGAAGGGCTGATAAAGCTGTTGCGTATTTAATTTGTATATGCGACGCGGGCAAGATGCCCGCACTACAATAATTTTACGTTTTCGTGTTATACAATTTAGCTGCACATCAGCTTAAAGCTTCTGGAAAACTTTTGAACTACTGAAATTCCAAATTTTCCCCACTCCTTCATCTCTGTCAAGACTAGAATTAGAATTGATGTGACGTTCTCTAATAGCCAAAGTGTCAGAATCTCTGCCATTGCGCGATCGCTATCTTGCCTTAATCGATGAAATTGTCGAAACCACCCTCAAGGGCAAAATTAGCTCTGTTGAGATGGTGTATCAAATGCTGCTTAAAGGGATCACTTCCGGTACAGGGGAAGTCTTTGAGCTAGCTTTGAGCGATCGCCTGAATGCCCTCCAAAGCCAAGTAGATAGTGAAAAAGACGAACTCAAGAAAGGCAAGGCGACTCGGAGTTTGAGAGCCATTAAGACCATTCAAAGTCAATGGCAACGCTGGCAAGAGCAAAACAAAGCTACAGAAGCGATCGCCTTTGCAGTTACAGAAATTACCACAGCCCCTGCTGACGAGCGGCTGGCGACATTTTTACGGGTTACTGACCCCAATCAGAAGTATCCCCTAAATTTGCAACAGCTACAGCAATTGTCAAAAGCATTACAGCAATTTGCCCAGGCAGATGCTGATTTAGAACAATTTTCCGAAGGTATTACCCGTGGTTTAGCTTCTTGGCAGCGATTGCAAGACAACTTGCTCAGTTGGATGTACGAGCAAAAAGAAGCTTTAGGATTTGGTGGCGTACCCGGAGAACGTGGCCCTTGGGCAAGTTGGGCTAAACAACTCAATAGTGAGTTACCCAAAGTACTGCTTCGCACTTTGGCTATGGAAGAATCTGCAATTGAGTTTGCCCAGCGACAACGGGGAATCACCCTTAGAGATTGGGTGGAAATGGCATTGATTTTACAGTACTTGCAACGGGGACTAATTAACTGGTTTGACCAACAAGCTTACGATGTTAAAGCCGGGCCAAAGTTGTCCATTTCGACTTTCTTGACTTTTGCAGTGATTTGGAGTCAATTAGCAAGTGGTTTTGGCAGCATTGGGACAGTGTATGGCGATGCCTGTTCTCAAATCATGCTCCAGATTTTGCGAACCTTTGCCCAGCGTCCGTATTTTCCCTTTTACGGTGGGATTTTTGCCTCTTTTACTGGCACTTATTTGCGAGATGCCCTCGATTATTTGGATGAACCATTGCGAAGAGGTGAGGGAACTCAAGAAAAGGCGCGGATTTTGACACTCTTAGGTTATTCTCAGCGTGCTTTGGGACAATATCAGCGCTCACTTGATTTTCATCAGCAGGCGCTAGAGATAGCCAGGAATGCAGGCGATCGCCCCTGTGAGATTGCCAATCTCAACCACCTCAGCCGTACCTATGTGCAGCAGCAAAATTATGCTGAGGCAATTAACTATAGTCAACGGGCATTAATTCTAAGTCGGCAAGCCGGCGATCGCACAGGAGAGGCAAACGCGCTGGTAAATTTAGGTTACAGCGAAGTTATGCAGGCTCAGGAACTGGAAAATCTAGAACCCGAAACTTATGAAGCCGCAATTAACTATTTGGAACAAGGTTTAAAATTATCAGAAAAATTAGGTGATATTCAAAGTAAAGCTTTATGTGTCAGTAGCTTAGGAATTGCCTATTTAGTAATTGGACAACACCAAACGGCAATTAAATATCTTGAAGATGGCTTTAAAACAGCGCAAGTTTCTGGTGATTTGTATCTCCAAGGGCGGAACTTAGCTTATTTAGCAGAAGCTTATTACCATCTCCAAAATTCCGAAAAAACCGTTTACACAGGCTGCTTGGGAATGTATCTTTTGGAGCAGATAGCTTCTAGCGAGTGGCGTCAACCGGCAGGGTTACTGACAATTTTACGAGGACAAATAGGGCCAGAAGCTTTCCAAAAGTTCTTACAGCAACATCGCCCTAAAATCATTGCGGTTATCGGTGTAGATGGGTATGATCACATTCCGCAATTGTTAAAAGAATATAAGGGAGATATGTAAACAAGTAATTTGATCATTAGGATAGCGAAATTAAACTGAATATGAACCTTTGGGGCGAGAAGTATGAACTGCGATCGCTCAACTTAGCTCATATTCTAATTATTCAAACCCTGCTCCAGCATCAAGCAAGGATATTTCAGGCAAATCCAGCCTATTAAAATTCCGGCGTCAGAGGGCTGTTTGTTTATTTTAACTAATTCAAAAATCCTCTTAGAGCTTGACTTTACACCTGTTAATAAAATATTATGTTAGATTGTCTGTCTAATTCCTGCTCGGATCAGGTAGACATATTACAAAAGCTGGCAAAAGCGTCTCTACAGGAGATCAAAACCAGCTACCTGTACGGCAACCTCAAGGACAATTCCATGACCTACGCAATTATTGAAACTGGCGGCAAACAAATACGAGTAGAGCCAGGGCGGTTTTACGACATTGAACTGCTTACGACCGAACCAGATGAAAAAGTTACAATAGATTCCGTATTACTCGTGCAGCACGATGGCGAAGTCACTATTGGACAGCCACTAGTGACAGGTGCGACTGTAGAAGGGACTGTACTGCGACATTTCAGGGGTCGTAAAGTCTTGGTATACAAAATGAAGCCAAAAAAGAAAACCCGCAAAAAGCGGGGGCATCGTCAAGAAATTACCAGACTTATGATTGACTCCATCACCCTTAACGGTGCAGTGTTTGCTGCCCAAGGAGAAACGGAGAAGGAAACCCCCGTTGCAGATGACACTTCTGCCGAAGAAGTTGAAACCGCTGCTGAATAATAAAAAGAAGTAGATACACAAGAGGAAATTATGGCTCATAAGAAAGGAACAGGTAGTACACGCAACGGTCGTGATTCTAACGCCCAACGTCTGGGTGTTAAGCGTTATGGCGGTCAAGTTGTACGTGCAGGAAACATTCTTGTGCGTCAGCGCGGCACCAAATTTCACCCTGGTAATAACGTCGGTATTGGTAGCGATGACACTTTATTTGCCTTAATCGACGGTGTTGTAACGTTTGAGAGAAAGGGCAAAACCCGTAAAAAAGTTAGTGTTTACTCACCCGTAGCTGCTGTTGAGGCAGCCCCTGCTGAGGCAGTAGCAAGTTAGAGTGTTAGTGTGGGTAACAGTGCCCACCCTAATCACTAGTTAGCGCTGACATGATAGTAAGATTTGCATAAATATTCCCAACAGTTGCTTAAAAGTCGCTTTATTCCTCTGTCGCCCATAAATTAGGGACTTCCAAAGAAGAAATTGTCCCAAAGAATTAATTTCTGGGCATTTAAGCAATAATGATAATCATTAGTTCCAAAGTTCAGGATAGCCAGCCAGAGATATGTTTGTTCTGAAACTCTGTGGATTAGGCGATATGATCTTCTGGGTCTAGTCACAATAACATCAGTGCAATGAAGGCATTGTTAATTATGCTAAGTTGCGTTCATTTACCATACTGAGTACTGAGTTATGAGTAAGAAGAGTACTCAGTACTTTTGCCCTATGGTAAAAGCCCCGCCCCTTGTGGGCGGTCTTTTAACTCAGCACTGGGAACTCGGAACTCTGAACTCAGCACTCTTCATTTCAGAATGAGGTTTCGCTGAGAAAATACCTAAATTAGGTTGTGGCTTTGAACTACCATGATAGCCTGAGAAAATGCTGAGAATCAACTAAATTTTCTCAAGGCATAAATTTATGAAAATCATGGCTTCGTTTCAATAAGCTCTCAGTCCTAACTGACATACTTTTGATGTTCGGGATAACTTAAACATTAGTAGCAAAAGTCTGATGGAGTCTTCTACAAGAAGACATCTTCTTTACCCCAATAGCCTTTATGAATCTGCTTGTAGCTTAATTTCCTCTAATCAATCAATACAAAAACAACTATCCAAAGGACAAAGGAAGACTATGAACTGGAAAACACTTTCTTTAATCGCTGGTCTGATTTTAACTACCAGTCTCACTGCTTGCTCTAGCACTCCTGCAAGCAATAATCAAATTGCTCCTGAAGCCTCTCCTGCAATGAGTAAAGACAAAGCCGGCGGTGCGATGGGCAAAGATGCGATGGGCAAAGATGCTATGGGCAAAGATAAAGCCGGCGATGCGATGAGCAAAGATAAAGCTGGCGGTGCGATGGGCAAAGATGCGATGGGTAAAGATAAAGCTGGCGGTGCGATGGGCAAAGATGCGATGGGTAAAGATAAAGCTGGCGATGCGATGAGCAAAGATAAAGCTGGCGATGCGATGAGCAAAGATAAAGCTGGCGGTGCGATGAGCAAAGATAAAGCTGGTGATGCTATGAAGCAATCCCCTGCTTCCACCAAGCCCTAGCTACACTTAGCCTTGCATCTCACTTTTCTTGTGCTAAGTATAGGCGCTGGTTACCAGAAAAATCTTGATCTAATTCCTATACTTTGGCGCTTTCACCTCAACAGGAGAAATTCTGATGAATTACAACCTGCTCCGCCGGCGTCAGTTACTTTTTTATCTTGGGTTAGGGGTTGTCGGAATCGGTGCAGTCACAACATTTTCCAACTTCAGAAAAGTGAATGCCCCTTCTATCTCTCCTGCAAAAAGTGACAATATGCAAGACTCGGAAACTATTGCAGTCAAATCTCCGGCAGGCAAGAGTTTGCCAGAGTTTCAGGATATCAGTCAGTGGCTTAATTCTACACCTCTGTCGATCGCTGACCTCAAAGGTAGTGTTGTTTTAATCCAGTTTTGGACTTTTGCTTGTATTAATTGCCAGCGTACCCTGCCCTACATCACTAGATGGCATCGGCAGTATGAGTCGCAGGGACTTAAGGTGATTGGCATCCACACACCAGAGTTTGCCTTTGAGCGAGACACGAACAATATAAAAAAGGCGTTACGACAACACCAGATTACTTATCCGGTTCCAGTTGATAACGAGTATAAAACCTGGAATGCTTACGAAAATCAGTATTGGCCTCATATGTTTTTGGCTGACCGTCAGGGGTTACTGCAATATGACCATATTGGTGAAGGGGCATATGAAAAAATAGAGCAAACTATCCGCCAGCTATTGGGGTAGAAGGAATTATGACGACTTCTACTCTATCAATTAGTCTGGCTTTACTGGGGGGCGTTCTAAATGTGGTTTCACCCTGTGTTTTACCGATTTTGCCTGTATTATTAGGCCGATCGCTCCAATCCCATAACTACGGCCCAGTAGCACTGGTAGGGGGATTAATCGCTGGTTTTGCACTAGCAGGTAGTTTACTAGGTGTAACAGCAGACTGGTTTACAGGCTTGGCTAATTTATTACGGAATGGTGCGATCGCACTCCTTTTATTTTTGGGATTACTCGCAATTTTTCCCACCTGGAGTTACCGAATATTTACTTACATTCCAGTCGGCAATTGGGCTAAAAAAAACCCGCGAATCGGACTTATGGGAGAGTTTTGGTTAGGGACTCAGTTGGGGCTTTTGTGGACTCCCTGTGCTGGGCCGGTTTTGGGGGGAATTTTAGTACTAGCAGCGGTTAATCACCAAGTCGCAGGTGCATTTTGGTTACTGGTTGCCTATGGAATCGGAGCAGGTTTGCCTCTGTTAGCGATCGCCTACGGTGGGCGAATACTCAGCCAACGAATCCTCAATCTCCGCTCCCATAGTGCAGCGTTGCAGCGGATTGGTGGCGTGGCGATCGTGGCTACAGCAATTGCTATTCTTCTCGGTTGGGATGTCCAGGTGCAACTTTGGCTGGCTCCGTTATTTCCCACTCAACCTCTGTGAGACGTGCCAATTTTAGATTGCCAATTTTAGATTTTGGATTAGAAGACCCAATCGGAAACTCTAACTGGGAACAATATAAGTACAAAAATATTTACCATCATTGCGAACAAAGCCAAGCAATCACAAAGGCTGGGATTACTTCACTTCGCTTGCAATGACATTGTGTAATTAATTCTGTCCAACTACTTAAAAATCTCAAATCCAAAAGTCTGACTGAGAACAATCTAAAAATCCAAAATCCAAAATCCAAAATTGGTATGACCTCATCAAAACGTAAAGTTCCCTCAACACCAAGTCAGACTTTCCTATCAAAGACCTTTCACTGGATTAATATCATCAGTCTAATCTTGATGATCACTAGCGGACTACAAATCTATAATGCCAATCCGGTATTTGGAGGGCGTGAAGGTTGGCATTTTCCTGACTTTCTGTTGCTAGGAGGTTGGCTAGGGGGTGGCAGAAATTGGCATTTTACTGCTATGTGGCTGTTTTCGCTGAACTTACTTTGGTATGGACTTTATATCTTTGTAACTCGTCGTTGGCAGCGTCGCTTTGTCGATCGCGGTGACTTAAAAGCATTGCAAGTCAGCCAGAACCCAAAGCGCAAGAACTACGCATGGCATCGGCTAGTTTACACTGCTATTATTCCAGTGCTGCTGCTGGCAATCTTGAGTGGTCTGGCGATGTACAAACCTGCCCAACTGCATTGGCTTTCCGGGCTGTTTGGTAGTTGGCAGACTCTACGCACTGTTCACTTTATCACTGTTCCCACAGTCATAATGTTTACAATTGCTCATTCCTTACTTGCTCTGAAGGTAGGAAGCATCCGTCTAGTTAAATCTATGTTCCTGTAGAGGTTCTATGAGTCTGATTCTTCCCAAACATACCCTATCCCGTCGCCGGTTACTGCAACTATCTGGACTTTCAGGGGTAGGCTTTCTTCTCGGTGGCTGTGGGACAAATTTGTTTTCGGATAATGTGCGGCAAATATCTGAGCCACTAAACCAACGTCTTGAAGCACTCCTGCTAACTCCAAAACCTGTACCTGAATTTCCTGTTAGTGCCATAGAAGCAGACAAATTGCTGATTAATACCTTTGACTTCACTCCGCAAATTGATCCGGCGCAGTTTCGCCTGACGATTGATGGCGAGGTTAATAATCCGATGCAATTGAGCATGGCAGATATTCAAAAACTTCCCTTGACTTCAATGGTGATTCGCCATATCTGTGTTGAAGGCTGGGCTGCGATCGTTCAATGGGGGGGGGTGCAATTACGAGACTTAGTAGCACTGGTACAGCCTAAGTCAAATGTCCGCTATGTCTACTTCAAATCTGCTGATGGCTACTATGAAAGCTGGGATATTGCCTCTGCTGTACATCCCCAAACTCTCATGGCTTATCAAAAGAATGGACAACCATTATCAGCTGATAATGGTGCGCCCATGCGCCTAGCATCCCCAATTAAACTGGGCTACAAGCAAAGCAAGTGGGTGACTCAAATTACATTTGTCAGTAATTTGTTACCGATTAAAGGCTATTGGGAGGATCAGGGCTATGAGTGGTTTGCAGGTCTATAAGGGAGAAAATTTTACCTTATTCCTCCCAATATACTGCTCAGATCAACGGTAAATAAGTACTACCGTTGATCACGGTGTTTGTGAGCATGGGTTTCAAGCAGCCTGACCCGGCTTGAGCACGACCTTGATGCAGTTGTCTTTCTTATGCTTAAAGATTTCGTAGCCGTGCGGGGCTTGCTCTAGCGGCAGACTGTGGGTGATTACAAACGAAGGGTCAATATCGCCGTTTTGAACGCGATCGAGTAGCGTCTGTAAATACCGATGCACGTGCGTTTGTCCTGTTTTCATGGTTAAGCCTTTGTTCATGAAAGCACCCATCGGCATCTTGTCTACAAAGCCCGTGTAAACACCGGGAACCGACACCGTACCGCCCTTACGACAGGCAACGATCGCTTGACGCAATACATTGGGTCGATCTGTTTCTATTCGTACCGCTTGCATCGCCTTGTCATAGAAGCCTTCCAAACCCATGCCGTGAGCTTCCATTCCCACCGCATCCATGACCGAATCAGGACCAAGACCCCCAGTCATTTCTTTGAGGGCTTCACCCACCTCGGTTTCTTCATAGTTCAAAACTTCAGCTCCACCATCTTTTGCCATCTGGAGCCGTTCAGGAACGCGATCAATCGCAATGACGCGCCCAGCACCCAGCATCAAGGCACTTCTGATGGCAAACTGCCCAACTGGACCGCAACCCCAAATCGCCACCGTATCTCCTGGTTGGATGTCACAATTTTCTGCTGCCATATAACCAGTAGGGAAAATATCAGTGAAAAATAGGACTTGTTCATCTGCCAGTCCATCAGGAATCTTGAATAACCCGACATCGGCAAAGGGAACGCGGGCATATTCAGCTTGACCTCCAGCGTAGCCCCCAGTCAGATCGGAGTAGCCGAAAAGACCCGATGGGGAATGACCCATCATTTTTTCCGCCATCCAAGCGTTGGGGTTAGAGTTATCGCACAGCGACCATAAATCGCGATTGCAGAAGAAACATGATCCGCAGGAAATCGTAAAGGGGACAACGACGCGATCGCCAACTTTTTTATTTTTAACGGCGCTGCCTAGTTCAACGATCTCTCCCATGAATTCATGCCCCAAGATGTCGCCCGGTTTCATTGCGGGGTTGAAGCCGTTATACAGATGCAAATCAGAGCCGCAGATCGCCGTTGACGTGATTTTCACGATCGCATCACGCGGATTAATGATTTTGGGATCGGGTACGGTTTCGACTTCTACCTTGTTGGTTCCTTGCCAGCAAACTGCTTTCATTGCTTTTCCTCTTTTGATAAGTTTTTAATTGTTATTAGGGTTAATCGTGTCCTTCGCCAAAGAGTTTGGCAATTGCATCTCCAATCGTTCCACCCGATGGGTTGTATCCTGTGACGACTTTGACCTCAGTGCCGCGATCGTTGAGTGCTGGCTTGAAGCGGACAGAACCAGAGTTGGCAATATCTGCATCTTTAACTGAAGTCCAACTAATCAATTCGTTTTCGCGAGCTTCAACGATGTCTGCATCCCATTCAACGCTTTTGTCTAACGGTTCGCTAGTTATCCAGTGAGATCGCTTGTCGTTATATACCTTCACGTCTTTGAGATTTATCTCCTAACGATGCTATTTCATCTTAGGGAGACACTTGGTTAATCACCTCTAGCGTAGGGATGTTTGTAGCGATCGCCTATCTCTGTTGAAGGGCTGATTAGGTATTAGGTCTAGTTATATGCTTAGGACTCGCGCAAAAATAACTTACCAGCAATTCTCAATTATGATAATAATTATCACTACCATTCATAACTTGATTTTTAACTAGCCCAAACTCTTATGAGTAAAAGGTTTATAAAATTGCTTAACCCTTTATATTAGATTTTTTGGCTGAAAATTAAGTCTACCAGAGAGAGATAGCTTAAATTGTTCAATCGTTTTATTTTGCAATCCCCGCTATATCAGGTATTTGAAGTTGAAAAATTGTTTAACCGGATTATTTATAGAAAATCTCGGTAAGCGTAAAACTCAGGGTCTAAAGACGCTGAGATATAAGCGACTCGTGTGACTTCAGTCACCTAAGTTTTTCTTGATTCTCCCCTACTTTGTGATATATTAAAATAATAAAGAGTTTCACCTAACAAGAAATATAAGACTTCAAAAAACAAGTTTTCTAAGCGGTTACACCCTACTTAAATGTAGACAGCGTGAATAAAAAGTAAGTTTGCGAAGTTTTCTAGAAAGGTGAGAAAATTTCAAAAGTAAGGGGAAAGCTTAAGTTTCTTAAGCTGACTCACTAGACGGTGTTTGACCACCGTAGCGAGAATTAGATTAAACTAATTCTGTCTGTAGAATCTCAGTGGCTAAAGCTACAGAGAGTGTCAATTACAGCCACAGTTTACTAGAGGATTGATGGTGGACATGTTGATTCTGCATCATTTCTCACCATTGTTTCTGTAACTGGGAC
Source organism: Nostoc sp. (assembly GCF_036917655.1). GTDB lineage: Bacteria > Cyanobacteriota > Cyanobacteriia > Cyanobacteriales > Nostocaceae > Nostoc. The sequence continues at coordinate 50,035 of NZ_JBALCY010000062.1, read as the reverse complement.
AAGATAGCGATCGCACTAAATTAACGATTCCATTCAGGTCTGGAATTATTAACTTTGATTGTTTGAGATCACAGTACTAGTACAGCTTGGCAGAAATCTAGCTACCATCTCAATTAACTAGACAATTGCTTGAGCAACTTGTTAAAGGTAGGCAAACTGACGCCACAGTGTACTAGTATCTATTGGGTTAAGAACGCCGGACATTCAAGCAACACCATTCTTTTCGTTTCCATAGGGTAGCAACGACCCAACCATTTTTTTCTAAGGCATCAGCAACAGCTTTAGATTGTTCCAATAAGATACCACTGAAGATCGCCCAAGTTTCAGGTTTAGCGATCGCACTCATTTCTGGAACTAATTCAATAATCACATTAGCCAAAATATTGCAAACGATACCATCCACTGGGTTTTCAACCAGTTTTGTCAAAATGTCTACACTTCCTAATGCTGGTAGTAAACGTTCTGGACTAATGTCGTTCAGGGCACCATTACTGATAGTTGATTGCACAGCCAAAGGGTCAGTATCTATTGCATAGACTTTCTCTGCTCCCAGTAGCAGCGCCCCAATCGAAAGGATACCAGAACCACAGCCAATATCCGCAATTACCAGATGTTCATGTTTGCCACTAGCACCCACAAACGACTGAGGAATTCCACTCAGCCGCATTTCCAGGGATTCCAAACATAGTTGCGTAGTGGCATGATTGCCTGTACCAAATGCTACGCCAGGGTCAAGACGAATCACTAACCGTTCCGTTGTTTCTGGTAATGGTAGCCAAGCGGGGTTAATTAGGAAGCGATCGCCTATTTCTTGCGGATGCCAATATTGTTTCCAGCTAGTCGCCCAATCTTCCTCATCAATTAACTGCCATTGCAGTGAGGGAGATGAAAGTCCAACACAGAGGGCATCTTGACGCAGCCACAGCGACAGCGCTGCCAAATCAAGTAGCTGTGTTTGAATTGTCGGCAGATAAGCCCTTACTAAAGATAAATTTCCTTTGTTTTCACTAGCTGTGCCACGACAGCCAAAATCTTCCAGTCGCCAAAAGATCGAATCTTCTAGGTCTGGCTCACATAAAATCTGTAGTTCCCACCAGGTGTTTGCCATATAATTTTAGATTTTAGATTTTAGATTTTAGATTGGGGACTAGGTAACGGTTAATGACCAATGCGAAAAACAATGAGCAATTAGCCATTACCAATCCAAAATCCCTTCGGGTGACGCTCCTACGTCGCTAACGGCAGTCCCCCAGACGCTCGTTCCTCTCTACGAGACGCTACGCGAACGCGAACGCTACCGCTAACGATGGGAACCGCCATCCCGCTTCGCGTCTCCCCTTGGGAGAAGACGGGGGCTACCTCACCAAAATCCGAAATCCAAAATTAAAGTGTTACCGTATACGCGTCCCGAATACCAGGGACTTTAATAATCTCGCCCAAAATGCCCTCAGGTAAGGGGTCATCTATACTCAGAGCCATTACCGCATCACCACGGACAATTTTACGACCTACTTGCATACTGGCAATATTCACATTAAAACTGCCGAGTAGGGAACCAAGTTTGCCGATTATCCCTGGCATATCGCGGTGCAGGGTAAACAACATATATTTGCTGGGTGGGACGTTAATTGGGAAACCGTCAACGTCAGTCAGATGGATTTCGCGCTCACCCAACAAAGCACCTGTGACAGAATGAGTACCTAAAGTACCCGTGGCTTCTAGATGCAGTGTGCCAGCATAGTCTCGAATGGAAGCATCGCGGGTTTCAATTACCCGAATTCCCCGTTCTTTGGCTTCTATGCTGGCATTTACGTAATTTACTCGTTCCCGCAAAGCTTGGTAAAGTAATCCCTTGAGGGCAGCTACTATCAAAGGCTGACTTTTGTTGGTCGCGAGTTCGCCTTGCAGTCGAATATTGAGTACTTCCACCCGTCCGCCAGCTAGCTGTCCGACTAAATTACCTAGAGTTTCTGCTAGTTGCATGTAGGGTTTGAGTTCTTCCAACACGTCGGGGCCGAGTCCAGGAATGTTGACGGCTGAACGGGCTGGTAATCCTAAAAGTACATCCCGAATTTGTTCGGCAACATCAATGGCTACATTCACTTGAGCTTCTGCGGTAGAGGCTCCCAAATGGGGGGTGAGGATAACTTCCTTACCTAGCGATCGCAACTCAGATTCACCCAGTGGTTCTGACTCAAACACATCCAAGGCTGCACCCCCTATTTTACCCGCTTTCAGAGCTGCTGCTAAAGCTACTTCATCAATGATCCCACCACGAGCGCAGTTGATAATCCGGGCTGTGGGTTTCATTTTTGCCAGAGTTGTGGCATTGATTAAGTGGGTAGTTTCTGGGGTTTTAGGGATGTGTAGCGTAATATAATCTGCTTGCTGGAAGAGTAAATCTAGCTCCACCAACTGACAGCCAAGTTGTTCGGCTCGGTCTGTAGAAATAAAAGGGTCATAAGCTAGGAGTTTCATCCCCATTGCCTTAGCTACAGAGGCAACATGGGAGCCAATTTTACCCAAACCGACAACGCCGAGAGTTTTTTTGTAGACTTCCGCGCCGACAAAGCTATTGCGATCCCACGCACCGCGTTTCACCGAAGCGTTAGCATCGGGGATATGGCGAGACAAAGCCAAAATCATCGCTAGCGCATGTTCAGCGGCGGCAATTGTGTTTCCCTCTGGAGAATTAACAACCACAATTCCCCGCCGTGTGGCAGTGGGAACGTCCACATTATCCACACCCACACCAGCACGACCGATGATTTTTAGCTGGGTGCCGGCTTCAATGATTTCTTGGGTGACGCGTGTACTAGAGCGAATCATCAGCGCGTCATACTCACCAATGATTTCAAGCAGTTGGGCTGGTTTTAGACCTAGTTTGACATCAACGGTAGCAACTTGGGAAAGAATGTCAATTCCAGCTTGGTCAATAGAATCGGAGACAAGAACCTTAGACATGATTATTTCATTTAAAGCTACAGGTTTTGCTGCACAAGACTTTTTAGTTTAGTCTTTATCTGCCGCAATTCAGCAAAAATTATTCGTTTTAATATCAACTTAACTTTTACTTACGCTACGTGCTGATGGTATCGAAGCGTGAGTTACTCCCAGTGGGTACTGCCTCCTAAGTATTTGAATATGAGTGACTGTTTTGCACAACCCTGTCGCTAAATATAAAGCATGAATAGCACTAAGCACCTATATATTTATTAATAGTTAAGAGTTACCAAAATTTTATCGGCTTAAGCAACTTCCTTATTGGGGTAGAAACGCCTGCATTCTTGACTGGGCTACAACTTTAGCTGAGGCAATGCTCTGCACAACCAACAAACGAGCCAGTGACTATTATATCTATCGAATCTTGGCTGTTTCTCAATACCACAAGTGGTATCCCTTAGTCAAAGCAAAACATTGCATCATCAACATAATCGGATTGTGATAGTTAGAATTTAGGTATCAAATAAATTTTACTCCTGATTATTTTGGCATATTTAAGATTGTCTAGTAGTTAAAAGCTGCCAATTAGTGTCAGTAAAGTACTTGTATATACATTAGTACTCTACTGATATAGTAGCGGAGAAATCGCTATAATTCTGGTGAGTCAAATAGAGCCAAATATCCTTTCAGTTTTGGGGAAACCAGCCATGTTAGAGTACAACTTGCCAAGGTACTTGCCCTCAGCCGAAGAACTACCAGACTCTGATGAAACGCCCGTGGATAATGAACTGCAAGAATTGATACCAGGTTTGCTGAAGGCGATCCTGCTGATACTTTGGGCAGAACGCATGGACTGGCTCTTTGCCATAGATATGGGTATTTATTATCACCCCGATAAACCGCCCATTGTGCCAGATGGGTTTTTGAGCTTAGGGGTAGAGCGGTTTTATGATGAGGAACTGCGTCCCAGTTATGTGCTGTGGGATGAAAATGTTGTACCGATTTTCGTACTAGAAGTAGTTTCCCAAAATTATCGCAAGGAATACACTACTAAATTGGATGAATATGCGGCTTTGGGTGTACTTTATTACGTGATTTATTCCTCCCGTCGCCGCCGCAAACCGCATTTGGAAGTACATAAGTTAGTTAATGGTAAGTATGAATTGCAAGAGGGAAACCCCGTTTGGCTACCAGAAATTGGCTTAGGAATTGGTTGTGAAAGGGGAAATTATTGTGGTGTAACGCGGGAATGGATGTATTGGTATGATGAGCAAGGACAACGCTATCTCACGCCCGCAGAACAAGTAAAACAAGAAACACAACGCGCTCAACAAGAAACACAACGCGCTCAACAAGCAGAACAAAGGGTGCAACAATTGACAGAACAATTAAGAGCGCTGGGAATAGATCCAGATGTGCGAATCGTTGGCTAGAAACCAATCCTTTCAAGGATTAGGGGGATTAGCCGCAAGGTACAGAACCTTGACAACTGAATGACCATGTAGGTGAGAAGGTAGTATCCTAGAACCCTCAAATCCTACCCCGTAGGTGCAACGGTGAAAGCATTACCCCCAGGTTAGAGACTAGCTATCAACGCCTGAAGCGGGGTAAAAAAGGTGTTAATACTGACAGCCTAAGTTGGTAAGCACCGAGCAAAGTACCCATGAGTAAAAGCGCTAGCTTGAATATGCGTCTGAATCATCGTCACTTTTAACCAGCGAAATAAGGCTTAATACGCTGGAGCCAAAAGGCAAAGGATAAAGGAGTTGGCAAGTTTCTAGTTGACCAATTTGCACTTCCAAGAAACCCGGTGAATAGCATAGCTCTAAAGGTACATAGTATGGTCATTCGGAACGAGATAACCTCTCGTATGCTCTCAGGTACGCACCGAGCTTGTCGAAGTGTGGTCGAATACCTGAGCAGGTGCTAACCGTATGCAGCGAGTAGGGGAGATTTAGTCAGAAGCGAATGTCTGGGGTAATGCCCAGAATATGCAGACAGACTTACGGTGATTTGGATGATAAAGCACAAACGTTAAAAGGGAAAAAAAGAGAAAACAGTCGTGCCCTCAGTTTAATCCGTTATGCCGATGACTTTGTAATTCTCCACGAAGACATAACCGTTGTCCAAAGATGCCGAAAAATAATCTCGGAATGGTTACATGGCATGGGTTTGGAATTAAAACCCAGCAAAACGAGACTTGTTCACACCCTTATACAGCATGAGCAAGAGAAACCAGGATTCGACTTCCTTGGTTTTAAGATACAACAATTCCCAAAAGGAAAGTATCACTCAAAACAGGGATTTAAGACAATCATCACCCCAAGTAAGCAAAAACAAAAGGTACATTACGAACAAATCGCTAGGGTTATTGAAGCTCATAAGGCAGCACCGCAAGCGGCGCTAATCAGTCGTTTAAACCCAATCATCAGGGGATGGGCTAACTACTACGCGACTGTAGTAAGCAAGGAAGCTTACTCAGATATTGACTACCTCATGTACCAAAAGTTAAGCGCTTGGACAAAACGCCGCCACCCCAGAAAGACCGGGAAATGGGTGTCAAAAAAGTATTGGCAAACCATAAGCGGTGATAACTGGGTATTCGCAACCAGGAAGGAAGGATTAACCCCACTTCGGTTACTAAACCATGCCGACACTCCAATAGTACGTCATGTGAAAGTTAAAGGCGAATCGTCACCATACGACGGAAATCTGGTTTACTGGAGTACAAGAATGGGTAACAACCCAGAAATGCCAAACAGAGTAGCAAAACTCCTGAAAAAGCAAAAAGGGAAGTGTATCCACTGTGAATTGTTTTTCCGCGAATACGATGTGATGGAAGTTGACCATACCATCCCAAAATCAAAAGGTGGAAAGGATGAGTATAAAAATCTTCAACTTCTACACAGACATTGCCACGATAAAAAGACTGCCAGTGATGGTAGTCTCGGTACAAAATCCGGCTTTAACAGTGCCGAACCTAAGCCCACCAGAAGACTCGAAAAAGTCGCGGATAAATGGGTAATGAGGTATGCGTGACAAGCACCAAATTACTGAGGAGCCGTGTGAAGGGAAACTTTCATGCACGGTTTTGAAGACCAACGGGGTTGGTGACAACCTCGTTGAGTTTAATAATCTGGGTTAACTGAAATATTTTGCAATATTTTCAACAAGACTGAAAAATCAGGTTTTTCAGATTTATGGATTTGCTATAAATCTAGGTTTGCCACTGGAAGCTGTCAGTAAAAAAATTATTGCTTTTTAGGAATAACGTTCCTGATTCCACTTTTAGTAGAGATACTATCACCTTTGTAACGAGGGATGATATGAATACTAGCGTGCATAATATTTTGACCTGCGGCTCGGTTGATGTTCATCCCTATATTAAAGCCATCAGGTTCAAATTCTACTTTGAGAATTTCTTGTACTTTGTTCACCATAAACCAGCAAGCAGATTGCTCTTTAAATGGGAGTTCAAAATAACTACTAACATGACGTTTGGGAATAACCAAAATGTGTCCTTTACTTATAGGATAGCCATCAAAAATTGCGTAAGCAGTTGCTGATTCAGTTAATAGGTTAAGAGTTTTATGTGGATTACAAAATATACAATAATTAGATGAATTTCCCTGATAATTATAGTGAAAATATTCATATAATTCCCGATGTTCATCTAAGCAAACTGAAGTAAAGGGAAGTTTTACAATACACTGGTATGTAGATTTTTTATGGACATAATGTTCTCGGAAGCCTTCTTTTTTAAGATCCCTTCTTACAGCATAATAAGCTTTTCCTCCCGGTTTTAATAAGTGTGATACTTCCATAAGAACATTAGTTTGTTCTTCAGTAAATAAAACATTTAAAACATAAAAACAAATTATTGTATCAAATTTATTATTAGGATATTCTGGAAAATAATAGGGGTCATAGCCTGTAATATCACAACCTTTTTGGCGTAATATTTTAACATCATTCCCAAAGCCACAACCAAAGTCTAGTATTTTGCCTTGTAACAGGTTTTGATTTAATAAAAACTGTGCAGGAAATGATAGATAACTTCTTTCGATCGCAGTAAGATGGCTGAATTGATTTTTTTGCTGTTTCATGGAATTTTGGTGCTGATGTCCCAAATTTATTATTCCCAGCATCCCTTGAGGTTATGCGATGTCTACGACCAATACTCTTGGTTAAGGGTTATTGGTGTAGATAATTGGTCTTTGAAGACGCGATAAATCGCGTCTCTACATTAGGGTTTTGGGCTTATCTGAACCGTATTGTGTCTACGACGGGCTATTTGGCGTCGCATCAGGGTCAATACCTAGTTCACGTAACTTAGCTGCGAATATATCAGCACGTTGGCGTTCTTGTTCAGCACGCTGGCTTTCCTGTTCAGCACGTTGGCTTTCCTGTTCAGCACGCTGGCTTTCCTGTTCAGCACGTTGGCGTTCTTGTTGGGCTTGTTCGCTGCTCCACAACAGCATATTTCCTTCTGTATCCCACCAGCGCAGCCAATTCATGGTTTGGCATAATCTTTCACCTTGCCAAATTCCGAGAAATAACTCTAACTCAGGAATCCAGTAACGTCCATTAGCGTCTGCTTGCTGCAAAGCATATTGTCCATTTTGCAAGCACCGTAGTTCTATGCTTGGTTCGTAAGGGTCGTAGGTTACGTAGGTTGGAACTTGGAGAATCTTTTCGTAATAATAGAGTTTACCGTAGGGTGGAGTTGAGCGGACTGATAGTTCTCCACCTTCTGTCTCTGAGAGAAATTCCATCACTACAGCCACAGCAGCGCCTTCTAAATTCGGGGTATAGCTGCGACGAACTACATTTGTTCCTACAGACTGCACTTGAGGCACATAAAACCAATCAGGGGCTTTAACAACATTTTTTTTGTTGACTGTGGCTACAAGTCCAAAATTAGAGCCAATCAGCATCTGGGGTTGGATGCGTCCTGTGCTTCCCAAAGCATCGGTAAGCGCAGCAGCGATCGCGGGTTGTTGAATATTTTCCACTGGATCGTCAGGTAAAATGAAGTCGGCTGGAAGTGCTTCCCAAGTGACAGTTGGTTCTTTTTGGATGGGGTTAACTTGTAAAACCATAAAACTACTCCTAATATTAATGCACAGTATATTAGTTATTTTTAACAAATCTTCAGCCAGCATCGCTTTTAAGCTTAGAGGTAAAAAGAATGTTCGTGTTAAGGAACGTGGATTAAATAAAATGCAAAACTTCATCCTTTATCTAGCTTCCCTCTCCTTTATAAGGAGAGGGATTGAGGGTGAGGTAAGCCAGGGACATAAATTGGATGTTATTTAATTCTTATTCCTAACGATAATTTTGTGCGATCGCAGCATCTAAATCCAGATAATCTTAAGTTTTGGATGAATAGACTCGCACTCCCTAAAAACCCAGAAATCTAGAAATATTCCTCTGACAGGTGTATATACTCGTAGTCAAGCACTTAGCAGGCGTGAATATTATGGTGGAATGGTTGATTGGCTGGATAGGAAGCAATGCCTTTCTGCATCGGAAATTTTTAGAATATTTCTGTGCTTCGGAGATTGTCCGGCAGTTTGAGAAGGAACGTAGTATTTCAATTGAGGATCTCAAAACTGAAGTTTTTGGCAAACACTGGCAAGATGAAACTTGGCATGAGGTATTGCGGCTAATTGCGGGAATGATTGAGCCAAAATTTGTTGGTGAAATTCTGGATTACTTAATGGTGCAAGATGGCGAAGAGGAAAAATTTCTCAACTTGTTTTTAGCGGCTAAGTGTTTTGCAGAAGTGAGAAATCGCTCAGTAATTGCGCCAGTGGCTAATAAATTATTTGGCAAACTAAAAGACTTAACTAAATATGAACCCTGGTACTATTACAGACCCCATCCATATACAGAAGAAACTAAGCTAGTTCTGAAAGTTCGCATTCAAGCAGTTGCAACAATTACCGCAATTTGGAAAGATAACCGTGATACCTTAGACTGCCTCAAAGACCGCGCCATTGCTGATAATGATCAGGATGTGCGATATGCAGCCATCGAAACATTAGCCAGCAATTTCAAAGATGACCCGGACACCCGCTTGTTTCTCAAAGACCTCGCCACTACTGATGATTATGAGTATGTGAGACGTGCAGCCATCGAAGCATTAGCTAGCAATTTCAAAGATGACCCGGACACCCGCTCGTTTCTCAAAGACTTCACCACTACTGATGATGATGATGATCATGATGATGTACGATATGCAGCCATCGAAGCATTAGCCAGCAATTTCTCAGATGACCCGGACACCCGCTCGTTTATTAAAGACCGCGCCACTGCTGATAATGATTGGTCTATGCGATATGCAGCCATCGAAGCATTAGCCAGCAATTTCAAAGATGACCCGGACACCCGCTCGTTTCTCAAAGAACTCGCCACTGCTGATGATGATGAGTATGTGCGATATGCAGCCATCGAAGCATTAGCCAGCGATTTTAAAGATGACCCGGACACCCGCTCGTTTCTCAAAGACCGCGCCACTGATGATGATGATGATGATGTGCGATATGCAGCGATAGAAGCATTAGCCAGCAATTTCCCAGATGACCCGGACACCCGCTCGTTTCTTAAAGACTGCACCACTGCTGATAAATCTAAGTATGTGGGAGGTGCAGTCATCGAAGCATTAGCCAGCAATTTCCCAGATGACCCAGACACCCGCTCTTTTCTCAAAGACTGCGCCACTGCTCATAATCAATGGAATGTGCGAGTTGCAGCCATCGAAACATTAGCCAGCAATTTCCCAGATGACCCAGACACCTGCTCGTTTCTCAAAGACTGCGCCACTGCTGATGATGGGTATGTGCGACGTGCAGCCATCGAAGCATTAGCCAGCAATTTCTCAGATGACCCAGACACCCGCTCGATTCTCAAAAACCGCGCCACTGCTGATAAATCTGGGTCTATGCGACGTGCAGCCATCGAAGCCTTAGCCAGCAATTTCAAAGATGACCCCGACACCCGCTCGATTCTCAAAGACCGCGCCACTGCTGATAAATCTGGGTCTATGCGATATGCAGCCATCGAAGCCTTAGCCAGCAATTTCAAAGATGACCCAGACACCCGCTCGATTCTCAAAGACCGCGCCACTGCTGATAATCAAGATTATGTGCGACGTGGAGCCATCGAAGCATTAGCCAGTAATTTCAAAGATGACCCAGACACCCGCTCGTTTCTCAAAGAACGTACCACTGCTGATAATGAAGGGGATGTGCGATGTGCAGCCGTCGAAGCATTAGCGAAACACTTCCGAAATCAGCCTGAGTTGTTTGAAATTTACTACAACTGCGCTGTCAATGATCCCTTTGAGCGTAAGCAAGTCTATGAAACCAACCCTCGGCGCGTTGCACTTGAGATAATTATCAAGCAATTTTCTCAACATCACCAGACTTTACCACTGTTGCGCTACAAAGCAGCAAATGACCCAGATGAGGAAGTGCGAGAGTTTGCTCAACAGAAGTTGGCAGAATTAGAGAAGTAAAAGAGTTTCAAAAATATGAACAACACAGAAGTTCGTCAACAAATCAACCAATATCTAGATGGATTGTCTTCAGAACGCCTAGAACTGGTTGCTGACTTCTTAGCTTATCTAGCAGATAAAGAAAGTGAAGACGCTACTGAAGAGTTAGTTAATATTCCTGGATTTATTGAATCCTTCCAGAGGGGTAAAAAAGATGTTAGTGAGGGTCGGGTAAAAAGTTGGAGAACGATTCGGTCTGAGTTACATCATAGCCCCCTCATCGCTTGCGGGGAGGGGGTTGGGGGTGGGGTTCTTGTACCTCACTCAACTGAGAACCGCTATAGTAAAGCCGTAAAAAGTAGCATAACTCCAAAAGAGCGTAGTTTACCGCCGTAGGCATCGCTTGACATCTACCAAAATAATCTAAAGTTCTAGCTCGTTGGTTTAACCAACAGCATAATCTGTAAATTGTCGTTTGAATGGTGAATGAAAGCCGACGACTATATCCTGCTTGGGGATACCTAAATTCGCTAAGTCTTCTCCTACTTCATTTTCTGTACCGTTATGTTGCAGCCAAACTTTACCATCTTTAATATCTATATGTAAAAAACAACCATAAATACGGCGCTGATTTTTCCAACCGACATTTACAAGTTGGTAATGGTGATGTTCTGTGTCAAAAATTAATTGAGTTTCAATTTCGGGATCTTGACTAGCAATTGCAGCATATTCTTGGAGAAGTTGCTGAATTATTTTTTCATATTGTGTTAGTTTATCCATTCGATAATATCCTCCGTCACAGGCTGATAAGTAATCAATTTAAGTTGATATGTTTTAATAATGCTTTGTACAAGTCTGATGGTAAAAAATGACGTGTATGTATCGATGGGAACTGCTAAATAAAGAGTCCGGTTTGGTTCTTGTTCAGATAATGCTAGTCGATAATTAATAAACTGCCCTAACGCTGTGTGAAATTCGGAAATTACAGATGTTTTAAAAAAGCTTTTAACTTCAACAGCAATTTTTTCTCCCTCTCTTTCTGCTGCAAGAATTTTTTCTGCTCTTAAGTCTATGTACATATCCCCTAACTCAAAACTAACTGGTAAGGGATCATGGGTAATTTTCCACCCTTCTTTTTCTAGCGATCGCTTTAAAGCTATTAGTAAAGGCAGAGCTGCAAAAACTTCCGGCTCTTGATAAATTAATACTCGTAAATCAAATTTTAGATTTTAGATTTTGGATTTTGGATAAAAAGATTCAAAATCCAAAATCTAAAAAGGTGCAGAACAACTAGTTTGAAATAGGTCATAAATCCAAAATTGTCAATCTAAAATCTAAAATCCAAAATCCAAAATTGTGTGACGAGTCTTTTAGCTCCATTCATCCACCTTTGATACTCGTACACGAGTATCAAAGGTGGATTTATTTACTTTAGTAGTGCGCTTCTTATGAGTACTAAGTATAATTCTACTGGTAAATGCAGAGCGATCGCTAGTTGAGAAATAGACGCTGCACGAATGACTATGGCGCTTTAATTCAGTTTAAAGTTATTAGGACTTACGTATACTCTACGAATTATTCTCTGCGAGACGCTTCTCTTCGAGAGGCTTCGCCAATGCGTTCACGTAGTGTCTTGTAGGCAGGGCGGTTCGATAAATTAAGCTTCTTGTAACCCACGGAGGTGGGTTTTGTCTCGTATAGTTGCGGTTTCTAACCGCCCTTTTAACTGGATAGGCGTCTTCTTGAGTAGCTTTTAACCCACGTTGCACAACGTTGCGGTTTCTAACCGCCCTTTTAACTGGGTGGGCAATGCCCACCCCAAATTGTTATCCCATTACCTCAGCAGTCTTCTTCTTATCCAACTTGAGAATCAACACACCCAAAGGTGGCAAACACAAATCCAGCGAATAAGGACGACTGTGCAAAGACCAATCATCCGTCCACTTACCACCTAAGTTGCCCATATTACTGCCGCCATACTGACGCGCATCACTATTGAACAACTCAGTATAAAATCCCTTTTGCGGTACACCGATGCGGTAGTGAGAATGAGGTTGCGGTGTAAAATTGCAAACGACGATCGCAAAATCATCAGAATCCTTGTCACGACGCATGAAGGATACTACACTATGGCGATTATCACTACAGTCAATCCACTCAAACCCCGGTTCAGCAAAATCCTGGGTGTACAAAGTTGGTTCAGAACGGTAGAGATAGTTCAATTCCTGGAAAAACGTTTTCAATTTTTGGTGGGCTTCATGCTGCAATAAATGCCATTCCAAATCTGTCCAATCATTCCACTCACTCCACTGCCCAAACTCCATGCTCATAAACATGGTTTTCTTGCCGGGGTGAGCAAACATATAGCTAAATAAACAACGCACATTAGCTAACTTCTGCCATGTATCCCCCGGCATTTTGCCGATGATATTGCTCTTGCCATGCACCACTTCATCGTGGGACAGAGCCAGCATAAAGTTCTCACTGTGGTTGTACCACATACTAAAGGTGATATTGTTTTGGTGGAACTGACGGAACCAAGGGTCCATGCTGAAGTAATCCAGCATATCGTGCATCCACCCCATATCCCACTTCAAGTTAAAGCCCAGTCCGCCTGTGTAGGTCGGCCAAGATACCATTGGCCAGGAAGTAGATTCTTCAGCAATTGAGAGAATACCGGGGAAATAGCTAAAGATAATGTGATTTACCTGACGCAGAAAATCTGCTGCTTCGAGGTTTTCTCTGCCGCCGTACTTGTTGGGCAGCCATTCTCCAGGTTCGCGGCAATAGTCATTATAGATCATCGAGGCAACAGCATCGACACGAATCCCGTCAATGTGGTATTTGTCAAACCAGAAGAGGGCATTGGCTGCTAAAAAATTACTAACTTCATGACGACCGTAGTTGAACACCAAAGTACCCCATCCTTTGTGTTCGCCCTTGCGGGGGTCAGAGTGTTCGTAAAGGTGGCTACCATCAAAGAAAGCTAAACCATGTCCATCTTTGGGAAAGTGACCGGGAACCCAATCCACAATTACCCCTAGATCATTTGCGTGACATTTGTCAACAAAATACATGAAATCTTCCGGGCTGCCAAAACGGGAGGTGGGGGCATAGTACCCAGTGACTTGATAACCCCAAGAACCATCAAAGGGATGCTCCGCAATGGGTAGCAATTCTAGATGGGTGTATCCCAATTCTTTGACATAGGGAATGAGTCGGTCAGCTAGTTCCCGGTAGGTAAGGAAGCGTGCGCCCGGCTTCAGTTCAGAAACGACAACTACCGATTCAGTTTCACCATTGGGGAGTTTAGCAGGTTCGGCACTCGAAGCGTGTAACCAAGAGCCTAAATGCACTTCGTAGACTGAAACTGGCTGGGTAAGGGGGTCAGTGCGACGCCGCTTTGCCATCCACTCTTCATCACTCCAACTGTAAGCATTTAAATCAGTGACAATAGATGCCGTTTTCGGGCGGGGTTCCTGCTGGAAACCGTAGGGATCAGATTTTTCGTAAATGTGTCCTTCAAAATTTTTGATTTCATATTTGTAATGCTCTCCCACACCGATTTCAGGAATAAATAATTCCCAAACCCCGGTGCGGCCTTTACGCATCTGGTTTTTACGGCCATCCCAGAGGTTGAAATCTCCCAGCAATGAAACATTACGAGCGTTGGGTGCCCAAACAGCAAAATAAACGCCCTTAATGCCGTCTATTTCCGTGGGGTGCGCTCCCAGTTTTTCGTATATTCGGTGATGGTTGCCTTCTTTAAACAAATGCAAGTCAAAGTCTGTCAAGTGGGGAGAACGGAAAGCGTAAGGGTCATAGGTGACACGCTCATGTTCACCTTCTTTAATCCGTAACTGGTAGTTTGCCAGTTGTGCGGTTTCAATGGTGCATTCAAAAAACTGGGGATGATGCACTGCTTGCATCGGGTATTCTTTGCGTTGTTCAGGAAGAACGACCCATGCGGCACTTGCATTTGGTAGGTAAGCCCGCACAGCCCAGACAGTTTTGCCGTCTTGTTCTATGGGATGAGAGCCTAGTATTTCAAAGGGATCGTTATGCTGATTCCAAACGATGCTGTTAACCTGTTCAGGGGCGATCGTGGTCATGGACATGAAGCTACCTAAGTGAAATAACGTGATTGACTAAATCTACTTTCTTAATATCTATATATTCTTTACATTTATTTGCAATTTTGTCGTCACCGTTATCCTACATCAGAATTGGGGATTGGGGATTGGGGATTGGGCATTGGGCATGGGGCATGGGCATGGGCATTGGGCATGAGGGAAAGCTCTTGACTTTTGACTTTTGAGTAATTTATCAAAAATTTAAAAATGGGAAAAACTGAAATAACGTTTTACGTAGGCGAAGCAAGAAAATCTGTTCCCGAATTTTGGGGTCTAGTTTTGGTGGCGGGGCTTCTTGCAGCTGTGCTTGCAATTGGGCGTATTCGGCAGCTGTTAGGAATTTTCCATCAATAGGCGATCGCGCTTCTATGATAATCTTAGTACGTAATATTTCTTCTGGTGTATCTTCTGGTGGCGGTAATGCTATTACCGCTGATCCCCAATAGCTACTTAAGATAACCAACGTTGCACTAATTACAATTAAACTCAGTAATTGTATCACCTTTCTCGCTTTAACTCTCCCCATCTCCTGAACTGCGTTCATAACGCAGGATGAAAATCTGTTTTTCCCATGCCCCATGCCCAAAGTTACAAATTTTCCCAATAAAAATCTGGCAATATCAAGGGACATCACCAGGTCTCTCCTGATACGGAATAGACTACAGGGAATGCTCAAGAGCAATTGCCAGCGATCGCGATGAATTGTTTTTCCCTTTCAAAACTCAGGAGTCTAAGCCATTCCAAATGCCAAACGAGGGAAGTACCTTGCCCACAACATGGCTTAGATTTACAGAACTCAACTCCCTTGGACTTGGAACAAGGTTAGGTCAGGCGAGAATTTCAGCGGACACTTGGTTGAGGAGGGAACCCTCATTACCAGTGTCCTCTACTTGCTGCCCTACTTAGCTGATATTTGAGCAAACTCTCGGCTCTAATACACCAACAGAAAGATACACGTTTTTACGTTAACCTAATTAATTCAAGCTATGTGGTGACGAGCGTTGTTAATAAGCTGTTTTGGGCATGATTTAAACTAAAGCTTATTGTTGCCTTATTTAGGAGTAGCTGCGGGAGTAGCTGCGGGAGTAGGTGGTGTAGTAGCAGCAGGGCTAGACCCAGCAGGAGGTGCATCAGTTGGTTCACCTGTAGCAGCGGGAGTACTAGTGGTACCACCACCACTACCACCACCTTCACAGGCTCCGAGAATTGCAGCCAGACTTAACATTAGAGCCAAACCAAAGATTTTTGTTTTCATAACTCCTCTTTCACCAATTGTGGCTAGAACAATTTTTCGCCTGTTGAATACGATACCGTATTTATTGCTTTTTTTTTAATGCTGCGAGATTACATACTTAAAAAAACAATCCTCTGGCGTATTCTTTTTGGAATTACATATCACACAGCCATCTGATTAGTTTCTCTTAACTCAGAAGCAAAACGGAAATTACCAAATTTTCTCGCAAACCGAGTTATCATAGCAAAAAATTTTATTTTTTTCACGGAGTATTGCACCTTGCTGCCCCGCATTGCCATACTTTAGGTGCGATACCTAAAGGGCAAGCGCTATCCAGTTGGTAATCACTGATTGCAAATATTGCAATATCTAGAGGATGCAAACATTGGTAGAGCTACCTATCAGAACAGTTAAAAGGGTGTAGTCTGTTATGTGTGCTTGTTGCACAGAAGGCGATTTTTACCTAAGCAAAAACAGACAATCAAGACAATCAATCTAAAGTACAGTATTTCCCATCTAAAAAAAATTATGGTAGTTGCTCGTAAATCTGCTGTTTCTACAAGGGGTAATTGGTTCCGGCGAGATTCTATCTTTTCTTTAGGGAGGCGACGCTCTGCGCGTATGGAGTCAGCACCACGGAGCGCTTCTACACCAGCTACCCAAGCCGCACCAGTATCTTCTCAAAGACGACAGCGTTCCTCGAAAAATCTAGTGGTTTCTCCCACAAATGAGGCAGTTATACCCAAATCGGTGAAAGAGTTGGGTAGACAACAACTGCCAAATCTCAATGAGCAGTCGAGTGCGAAGCAGAAGACTCCGGGGGTAGGTTTTCTTCACCTTCCCATAATGCCTAATTCTGGAGTGGCACCTTTATGGTTACTGCGCTTGTATACCTTTCATCGTTATTCCACAGTTTTGGCGTTCTTGTTAGTAGCATCGACACTTGCTGTGTATGGTTGGACGGTATATTCCCAAGAGCTTTGGAGTCAGTCATATCGCAGACTGCAAAACCTCCAACGTCATGAGCGGCTGTTAACCACAACCAACGCGACGCTGACAAATAAAATGGCTGAGGAAGCAGAACAACCAACAGCAGGGCTGGTATCGCCCACTCCTCAAGGGATGATTTTCTTGCCTCCAGCATCTCATAGTCCTAAGCCAGCATCGTCTAACACAACGCCAAATTCTGAAACGCAACAGCAAACAATCTCGCCACTGGGATACTAATTGTAATTCGTAATTCGTAATTCAGAAAGTCAGAAAGTCAGCAACTTTCAGGTAATTAAACCATACTGTAGGGACGCATAGCTGTGTATTGGTGTCAACTTAAGGTAAAAGCCAGTTTAGAAGAAGCTTTTAGATGATTGTCTCGAAAATAAGTCTCAGACTAGGAATGAGTAGCCAGAGACTGGAAACGACGTTTGAAAAGGGTTTTAGCTTAAGTTGACACCAATGACAACTGTGCGCCCCTGGCGAAGATTGTGCTTCAAATAGATGAAAAACGCTGTAATCTGAGTTTCCACCTCTTAATATCTGTAGATTTATTTTGGAGAATTGGTAAAAGGCTAAGAGTCATTAGTCATTTGTCATTAGTCATTAGGACTCAGACTTGTGGCAAATGATAAAAGACAAATGACAAAGGACGAACCCAATGCAGAAGTCACCAAGCAGAACAAAATTCAGAAAGTTACAGAATCAAGCGTTTACAAGACGCCAAAAGGGTTATAAACGAGGGCTTTTGGGAAAATTAGCCTCTAATATCCAAGACCAAACATCCAACACTAAGTCTCGACTGTTCATAGTATGGGGCGTATTAATGGCATCAGGGTTGGGGTTGGGTATCAACTTGTATAACCTACAAATTGTCAAGGGGACAAAGTTAACAGAGCAGGCGCGAAACCAGCAAATGGTGAATTTGCGACCTTTTATGCCCCGTCGCCCGGTGGTAGATCGCAATAGTAATCTGTTGGCGATTGACCGTCCTGTATATACTTTGTACGCTCATCCCAAGCTGTTTGATAAGTCTAATGAAGATATGGCAGAGCGACTTGCCCCAATATTGGCAAAAGATCCTGCTGAATTGGTGAAAACTTTTCAAAGCAAAAGAAGCGGAATTATACTTGACCCAGCCCTCCCGGAAGAAATTATCGATCGCGTCATCTCTTTGCGCTTAAATGGCTTGGAGTGGATTCAAAAATACTCCCGATATTACCCGCCAGATGATTTGGTCGCTGATGTGGTGGGCTACGTGAATGTTGATCGTCGTGGTCAAGCAGGTGTGGAATACTCTCAAGAGAAGTTGCTAGAACGTCCTGTGCAAACGGTGCGGCTCAGTCGGTCGGGTAATGGGGCACTGATGCCAGATCATGCGCCCGAAGGTTTTCTGCATTTTGATGATTTGCGACTGCAACTCACTATCGATAGCCGTCTGCAACGAATTGCTCGCGTTGCACTCAAACAACAAATGGAGAAGTTTGACGCCAAACGTGGGGCGGTAATTGTCATGGATGCGTTGGATGGTTCTTTACTCGCCCTCGTTTCTCAACCTTCCTATAACCCTAATGAATACTCTAAAGCTAATATCTCGCTATTTAAAAACTGGACGGTGGCGGATCTTTATGAACCGGGATCGACTTTTAAGCCTTTGAATGTGGCGATCGCTCTGGAAAATGGCGTCATCAAACCAGATGATATGTTTAATGACTCCGGTTCTATTCGAGTAGCTAATTACACCATCCAAAATGCTATGCACAACGCTAATGGGCGAATCAGCATCGCTCAGATTTTGCAATATTCCAGCAACATTGGCATGGTGCAAATTATCCAACGCTTAAAGCCTTCAATCTACTACAACTGGCTAGAACGCTTGGGGCTAGGACAAAAAGTTGATACAGATTTACCTTTTGAAGTTGGCGGTCGGCTCAAAAGTCAAGAAGAATTTATGGCTTCGCCAATTGAACCAGCTACTACTTCCTTTGGGCAAGGCTTTTCCATGACACCGTTACAGCTAGTGCAAATGCACGGCGCTTTAGCCAATGGCGGTAAATTGGTAACACCCCATGTAGTTCGGGGGCTGATTGATAGTAAAGGGCAGATGCACGATTCACCCACTCGCACCATCCCCCGCCAAATTTTCTCAGCCGCAACAGCCCAAAAGGTTGTGGAAATGATGGAAACTGTTGTTACCGAAGGTAGCGGGAAGGCGGCACAAATTCCGGGATATCGCATTGCTGGTAAAACTGGTACAGCCCAAAAAGCTAGTCCTAATGGCGGCTACATCAAGGGTGCTAGAATGACCAGCTTCGTGGCTATTTTGCCAGTGGAATCTCCTCGCTATGTAGTGTTCGCACTGGTGGATGAGCCAAAAGGAGAAAGTGCTTATGGTTCTACTGTCGCCGCACCAATTGTGAAGTCGGTGATCGAAGCACTGATTCCTCTTGAGGAGATTCCGCCAAGTTCTGCGCTCAAGCAACAACCGAAAGCGCCGTAGACATGGGGGACTGGGGACAAGAGAAGCAAGCTATCCGTAGCGTCTCCAAGAGTTGCAGTTCGTTACTAGGGTTTGACGCTGTAGCCACTTACGTCAACCAATCGATATCCTTCACCAACCAGTTTGTCAAAAGTCGCTTGATAGTCATCTGAAGTCAATCCATGTCGCGCCTCCCAAGCTGGACTGTTTGACTTCTCCCAAATAGCGGCATATAGGTTTTGTCCGTTGACATTATAACCACTTACGTGAACTAATCGATATCCCTGACCAACTAGTTTGTCAAAAGTTGCTTGATACTGGGCTGAGGTCAATCCATGTCGCGCTTGCCAAGCCGGGCCGCCAGACTTCACCCAAATCGCGGCATATCGGTCTTGGCCGTTCACACCATAACCACTAACGTCAACTAATCGATATCCCTGACCAACCAGTTTGTCAAAAGTCGCTTGATACTGGGCTGAGGTCAATCCATGTCGCGCCTCCCAAGCTGGGCCGTCTGACTTCTCCCAAATAGCGGCGTATCGGTCTTTTCCATTTACACTGTAACCACTTACGTGAACTAATCGATATCCCTGACCAACTAGTTTGTCAAAAGTCGCTTGATATTGGGCTGAGGTCAATCCATGTCGCGCTTGCCAAGCTGGGCCGCCAGACTTCACCCAAATCGCCGCATATCGGTCTTGGCCGTTCACACCATAACCACTGACATCAACCAACCGATATCCCTGACCAACTAGTTTGTCAAAAGTAGCTTGATACTGGGCTGAGGTCAATCCATGTCGTGCCTCCCAAGCTGAACTCCCAGACTTCACCCAAATTGCGGCATATCGGTCTTGTCCGTTAGCTATTGCTTGTATTGTGCCATGAGGAATTCTCTGTAACTGGATGACATTTTGAGCAAGTACCTTTGTGTTTGTCTCGGTATTGCTGACACTACTAGCAAAGTTGCTGGGAGTGGCAAAAGCGGAACTGACTAAAGTTGAAAGTAACACTGCACTAGAGGCAGTAAATGTTAAAGAGCGCATGAACATATTAGTAAAATAAATCTGTAAGAATGGATGAGATTTTTGGACTGCACTAACTAAATAGGTTGGCATTTGTTTTTTTATGCAATACCAGGTAGCAGTGCTGACAATTGTGGATACGTGCGATTTACAGACGATTCCAGAATTCCGAATACTAGTATTTTATCTGTATCTTTTAGGTATATTATTTTGTGTAAGCTTTAAGTTACAATACTTAAAATATTAAAAATATTTATATAATAAAAAATTATTATTAGGTGTTGAGCAGGGAATGATTTATTGTCAGGAAGCGCTGTACGTAAAATGTTAGGTCTAGCGATGGATGGGACGATTGGGATTAAATTCGGTAATCTGGAAAAGTCTGTAGTACAGCTTGGCTCAAATCTAGTTACCATCTCAATTAACCAGACAAAGTGTTTGAGCAACTGGTTAAATAGTAGGTAAACTTCCGCCACAGTGTACTAGTTTTTGCCCAAAGTACCTCTGCTAATGGCAAACTGATTGGCCAAACCCAATTTTTTTTATATGAAGTACCTTGACCCGACGACGGTTAGTCGCGGCTATGCAAACAAAGCCTACAAAAACAGGCTTGACCATCTTTAAATTGTATTCGCTAGATATTTTGTAATCATTCTAATGACACAGATTAAGCCTGAAGTAAAGCGCACAGAAGAATTGCGCCAGTTATTGCAAGAAGCCAGCTATGCTTATTACGTCCTAGACGCACCAATCATGGAGGATGCAGTCTATGACCAGCTATATCGAGAATTGCAACAACTGGAAATTCAATATCCAGAATTGACGGCACCCGATAGTCCAACTCAGCGCGTGGGTGAGAGGCCAGCAACACAGTTTATTTCGGTGCGGCATAACATTCCCCTGTACAGTCTGGAGAATGCATTCAATATTGATGAGTTGCAAGCATGGGATCAGCGCTGGCGGCGACAAGTGTCTAAAATAGACTTAGTGGAATATGTCACTGAACTCAAAATTGATGGTTCAGCTTTGGCTCTTACCTACCAGAATGGAGTTCTAGTTAGGGGTGCAACTAGGGGTGATGGGGTAACAGGTGAAGATATCACCCAAAATGTGCGGACAATTCGCTCAATTCCCTTGCGTTTGAATTTTGAAGGGTTAGAAATTCTGGAAAGGGTGGAAGTGCGAGGCGAGGCGTTTTTGCCGTTGGAAGTATTTAAACAAATCAACGAGGAAAGGCAAAAGGCAGGTGAGCAATTATTTGCCAATCCCCGTAATGCCGCAGCAGGTACACTCAGACAACTAGACTCGCGCATTGTCGCTAAACGGCGGTTAGATTTCTTTGGTTACACCCTGCACATTCCTGCTAGAGATGACACCAGTATTGCCAATACCCAATGGGAAGCGTTGGAGTTGTTAGAAAAGATGGGTTTTCGAGTCAACCCCAATCACAAACTATGTGCTTCGATCGCAGAAGTGGCAAAATATTATGAATACTGGGATACGGAACGCTTGAATTTACCCTATATGACTGATGGGGTAGTAGTGAAGCTAAATTCTTTTAAACTTCAGGAACAGCTAGGGTTTACACAGAAATTCCCCAGGTGGGCGATCGCATTAAAGTATCCAGCCGAAGAAGCACCCACCCGTGTGGAAAATATTGCTGTAAATGTGGGACGAACGGGGGCGTTAACACCGTTAGCAGAAATGCGCCCTGTGCAACTGGCGGGGACAACAGTTTCCCGCGCAACTTTACATAATAGCGATCGCATTGCTCAATTAGACATCCGCATTGGCGATACTGTCATTGTCCGCAAAGCTGGGGAAATCATCCCAGAAGTGCTGAGGGTATTAAAAGAACTCCGTCCTGCTGACACTGAACCCTTCGTTATGCCCACTCATTGCCCAGTCTGCGGTCAATCGGTGGTGCGAGAATCAGGTGAGGCGGTGACTCGGTGCGTCAATGCTTCCTGTGCAGCGATTCTCAAAGGTTCCATTGAACATTGGGTAAGTCGTGATGCCTTAGATATTAAAGGCTTGGGGGAAAAACTGGTGCATCAACTCGTTGATAAAGTTTTGGTGCATTCCGTTGCCGATTTGTATGAGTTGACAGAAAGCAAGTTGTGTGAATTGGAAAGAATGGGGAAAAAGTCGGCAGAGAAATTAATAGATGCGATCGCTCAATCGAAAAACCAACCTTGGTCAAGAGTATTGTATGGTTTAGGCATCCGTCACGTTGGCAGTGTGAATGCCCAATTGTTGAGTCAGAAATATTTCAATGTAGACCAGTTAGCTACAGCAAAGCAATCAGATATTGAAGGAATTTACGGTATCGGTGCTGAAATTGCCCAATCTGTGTACCAGTGGTTTCGGATTGATGCCAACCAAACGTTGATAGAACGCTTGCAAGCAGAAGGATTGCAATTAGCTGCCACAGAGTCAACAAAAACAGTTAGTGATGGGAATCAAAAATTCGCAGGTAAAACTTTTGTAATCACGGGTACATTGCCAACCTTAAAGCGAGATGAGGCGAAGGCTTTGATTCAAAAAGCTGGTGGAAAAGTCACTGATTCAGTCAGTAAAAAAACAGATTATTTAGTGTTAGGAGAAGATGCAGGTTCTAAATTAGAAAAAGCCCTCTCCTTGGGAATTACGCAATTAAGCGAGGCGCAATTCTTGGAGATGGTTGAAGATTGAAACAAGATAAATTTCACAGGAGAGTCAACTATGGAAACAGCAGATGTCATTATCATCGGTAGTGGTCAGGGAGGTGTGCCTCTGGCCGCTGATTTTGCCAAAGAAGGCCGTAAGGTTGTTTTGTTTGAAAGAGACTCACTGGGTGGTAGTTGTATTAATTATGGCTGCACCCCTTCCAAAGCCTTTTTAGCAGCCGCTCATGCTGCGGGTCGGGCTCGTCAAGCTAAGGATTTAGGGATATATGCTCAAGTTGAGGTTGACTTTCCGGCTGTGATGGAGCGGGTACGTTCAATTCGCAATAGCTGGCATCAAGGAGTTCAGAAACGCTTGGATGAAGCAGGAGTGAGGGTAGTGTATGCAGAAGCATACTTTACTGGAGAACGAACAGTTACAGGCAGTAATGTCACCGTTCAAGCCCCGTTAGTTGTTATTAATACAGGCACAACGTCAGCTATCCCTAACATTCCCGGTTTAGCAGGCACACCTTACTTAACAAACCGCAATTTCTTTGACTTACAAAAGTTGCCACCACGGCTGCTCGTCATTGGTGCTGGTTACATTAGTTTGGAACTCGGACAGGGATTAGCGCGTTTGGGTAGTGAAACACACATAATTGTGCGAGGCTCACGCATCCTGGATCATGAGGAAGCGGATGTGAGTGAAATTTTAGCAAAAGCTCTAAAGCGAGATGGCATTCAAATTCACTTTCAGGTCAACACTGAGAAAGTTATTTACAACGATAATGTGTTTACCCTGAAATTAGATAATGGTCAGGAACTCCAAGGTGAGGCACTGTTGATTGCAACTGGACGCAAGCCTAACACCAGTGCTTTGAATGTGGAAGCCACAGGTGTTGAGCTAAATGAACAAGGTTATGTTAAGATAGACGACCAATTTCGGACAACCTGCGAAAATGTATATGCGATCGCAGATGTTGCTCAACAGCCTGCCTTCACCCATGTTTCTTGGGAAGATTATCGGCGTCTCAAGGCGATCTTGCGTGGTGAAAACCGGACTCGCAACGACCGGGTGTTAGGCTATGCCATATATACTGAACCACAAGTTGGCCGGGTTGGAATGACAATTGCAAACGCTCATGAAAAGGGCATTAATGCTCGCAGCGTCACCTTGCCAATGTCCGATATTGCTCGTGCTATTGAATGGGGGCATGATTTAGGCTTTTACCGAATGGTAATAGATACAGAAACCGATCAGATTTTAGGAGCAACCTTGGTTGGTTATGAAGCGGCTGAGATCGTGCATGTGTTTCTGTCGCTTATGGAAGCAGGAGCAACTTGGCAATTGTTGGAAAAATCTGTTCACATCCATCCAACTTATGGCGAAGCATTGCCCAGTCTTGCACGGTTATTTATTGAATAATTGGCGTTGCGGAATCAAAATTGAGGCAAACGCCTGATATAGATTTTAATCAATGCCCTTAAATAATAAGGATACGGCAATCAGAAAATATGGGATTGTCTGCGATGGAATTGTCTGCCTTCGCCTGACATCGTGGCTAAATATTTGAGACTGTTGTGCTGGATGCGATCGTAGACCTTTACATACAGGGGTAAAAAAGCACGAGCATTTAACGTAACGAAGTCAAAGTTGGTCTGTGCACCATTTGATTTCAGTAGCAATAGTCATGTCCAAAAATCTATCTGTGGGTACTTTCATCTATTGATTCTGCCTCAAAGTATAGATCCGCAGTCAAAACTTGAGTTAGTAAATTGGAGGAATCATTGATAAAGGAAGACTACCAATGCAAACTAACGATAAATCAAATCAAAGAGATTCACCGCAAGTATCCTGCGAAACATATCGGCAAAACATTCTGCCTACTGCCCCATTGCCGGAATCTATTAGTCAAAATATTGAGACTATCATTGCACTGCACAGACGTTACGAAAAAAACGTACCTCAACACCAGCGGGTTGTAGAAACAGTAACCGCCTTTTTTGGTCGTCCTGTATTTTTGTATAGCATCATGCTTGGGATTATTCTGTGGGTAACACCCAATGTTTTACCACGACGTTTGGGCATACCAAGATTTGATCCTGTTCCATTTCCTTGGTTACAATTTTCACTTACCGCGGGTTCATTGTTGGTGACAACAGGGGTATTGATTAAACAAGAGCGACAAGAAAAGTTAGCAGAGCAACGGGCACAGCTTAGTCTTCAACTCAACCTGCTCTCTGAGCAAAAAATCGCTAAACTTATCGGTTTGGTTGAGGAATTACGCCAGGATATTCCCAATGTCAAAAATCGCTTTGACCCGGAGGCTGAAATAATGAAGTCCCCTACTGACCCGCACGCAATTATAGATGTATTAGAAGAGACTTTAGCATCCGAGTTAGCAAATTTCTCGAAGCAAAAAACATCAATTGAGGAAGAATAAAGTAAGCGTAGTATTAGAACAAGTACTAAAAGGAGCAACTTTTTGATTGCACCTACTACTGATTCCAATTTACCAACTCGCCATCCACACAAGCGATCTGTTAAGCTGCGCTAACGCACAGCCAGCCTAGCTCTCAGTTATGTTGGGAAAGGGCGATGCCTGCGGCGGGCTGTTCGGTGTCGCTCTTCAGTTCTGTGGGAAAAGTGCGATCGCACCACAGATGTAACTTTGACTTTTTGAATTTTTTGTCAGATGCAAGGGGGCGCGAACCTAATAGGAGTGTAAAAAGCTACTTAACCCAACGTTTAGTTGCCTCTGCAATGCGTTCGCCAAAGCGTAGTGAAGTCAGGTAATCACCCGGATCTAGCACTGCTTCCTTGCCGCTCATATCGAGTTGGGTTTGACCCATCACACCTAGAAATCCTCCTAGTCGATTTACCCCGTCATCCTTACCGGACAAAAAGCTTTGCAAGTCTCCCACATTCACCCAAATCATCCCGTGCTGGGCTGCGTTCGTCGCCAAATAGAGGAGGGTCCCTTGCTTGTCACCACTAGGGGAGCTAGAGTGGGTAAAACCCGCAGCGATTTTGTCTTTCCATCCGTGTCGGAACCAAACTTCGCTACTGGCATCAATAAACGCCTTAAACTGAGCCGCAACACCACCCATGTAGGTGGGAGAGCCAAAAACAATTGCATCAACTTGATTGAGGTTTGCTAGTCCCTGATCATTCTTCCAACGACCATTGACAATCTGCTCTCCAGTAATCCGCAGCAGTTCAACAGTGGTGTCTTCAACTTTTAAAGCACCTTCGGCAATAGCTTGGGCCATAAGATGAGTGTGACCTGCACCAGAGAAATAGACAATTGCAACGGTGGGCATAGGAGTTTTAGTGATATTTTTGACTGAAACTGAACGAGAAATATCATAAGGACTACTGGCTCGAAAAGTAAAGTAACGTGAGTTCGACAGACCTCTCTCTTCCAGCCTCCCTTTCTGCTTTAAAGAGAGAAGAACAACATCAGAATAAAGCATTTAAACCTCTCCCCTAAGAGAAGAGAGGTTTGCAGAGGGGTCAAAATAGTACTTATTGAACTCACATTAATTTAAAAGTAGTTTTGAGAAATGACTAGAGTCAAAGAGATAGATAGTGGAAAAACTTCTTAACTTCTACCTTGGTTTCCCATTCAAACTATTTTTGCAGCCAGACTGATATTGAACCACCTGGACATGGGAAATTTCCCCATCCGTCGTTATTTGTGTGAATGATATCCTTAATGTGTTCCGTGGCATCGTAAAATGCCTGATTGGGTCGGAACACATTCATCCACTTGTTCCCCGACGCGCTATTGGTCAGCACTACAGCCATTGCACCCGGATGTTCCCTATTACCCAAGCGCGTCCAACCGATAGTATTGGGATGGTCAAAGTAATCATGCTGATCGCCAAAACCGTATTCTTTACGCGCCTTCAAGAACTTGTCAATCAAGAAACGGTGAGAGTAAAGGGTAGCATCACGTCCTTTATCGTGATATTGTGCCCCGTAATAATCTGCATAGAAAACGCAAGGATAGCCTTCGCCGCGCAGTAAGATTAGTGCATAGGCCAAGGGCTTAAACCAAGGTTCAACCGGCGACTCTAGGGATTGACAAGGTTGGGTATCATGGTTTTCGACAAAGGTAACAGCTAGGGCAGGTTGTTCTTGAACTAGGGTTATATCAAAAATTGATCGCAGATCGAAACTACTGCCCTGGCGACTAGCTTGGTGAAACTTGAAATGTAGGGGCACATCAAATAACGACAAACGCCCATCACTAGAGGCAATATAACCGTGTAAGGCATCGATATCTTGAGACCAGTACTCCCCAACGCTAAACAGTTCTCGCCCACCAAAATGAACTCGCAGGTGGTTTAACCAATCGCGGAAAAAAGTGGAGCGGATATGTTTAACAGCGTCAATGCGAAAGCCATCTACATTTGTGGTGTCAACAAACCAACGTCCCCAATACATCAACTCACCGCGCACGAGGTCATTACCCATATCCAGGTCGTTTGCCATTAAATAATCGAAGTTGCCGTGTTCGTGGCTAACTTCCGTCTCAAAATGTTTCTCCTTAAGGCGGTAGAGCTTGTCTGCCCTTTGGGTATCTGTGTTGTATGACAATGAATCAAAGCACCACCAATACCATTTCATACTGGAGTACTTATCTCCACGACCAGGAAAATTGAACTTTGTATAAGCTCCAATTTCGTACCAATCGCTGACTGCACGGTTGCGGTCATTCCAATCCATTTCCTGTGCCGAGATGCGTTCTATTTCATCCCCACCATCTTTGTGGTTGAAAACCACATCGGCATAGATTTGAATACCTGCACGCTGTGCCGTTTTAATAGCTGTCAGGTATTGTTCGCGTGTTCCATATTTTGTCCGAACAGTATTTTTTTGATCGAACTCACCCAAATCAAACAAATCGTAGACTGCGTATCCAACATCCCATGTTCCACCACTACCCTTATAAGCTGGCGGCAGCCATAAGGCAGTGAAGCCTGCATCAGCTAGCTCATTGGCTGTTTTATCCAGCTTGTCCCATAAGGTATCATCATTTGAGATGTACCAATGGTAATACTGCATTATTACGCCGTTGGTCATGCGATCGCCTTTCTAGAATCTTTGGTTTTACAGGTTTCTGTCAGAAATCTCTGATGCTAGGTAGGATATGTTTTTTTTGTCACACCTCTTAACCTCAGGGTAACTGAAAGTTTCAAGTTTCAAACCCTTCAACAAATGAAGGGTTAATAACATCAGGTTATGGGAATTATTTTACACAATTCCTGGAACAGCAGATTTACTACTTTACTCATCAGCTTTAGAAAGGATGTGCTTGCCACCTAGCAGCTTCTCGCCTTGCTCACTGACGTTAAAATATTTGTAGGTTGGGTTGAACATTCGTGAAACCCCAACAAAATCAAGGATTCTTGGTGTTGGGTTTAGTTCCTGTACCCAACCTAACCAACACGCTAGGCAAAAAATTAATCCCATTGCCTGTCCTGGATTGGGTACAGGAATAGGACGAGTGCCATATACTGAAGCTGGTAGACAGATGGTTTTAGCCTACGATGATTTTCTGTACCCACCCAAGCATCTCAATTGCATAGTTGCGGCCCAAAGACAACTTCAGATATGGGAAGGAGGAGATTTTAAGTAAAGTTTAAAAAACCCCTAGCGTATTATATTGCTGGGGCGATCGCTAATCTCAACTTTATGACAGGTAAACGCTGAGATAGAATGCGGCACACTATTTAAAATTGCAGGAGTGATAATTTTGCAGCAGCAACTATTTGCGGTGTAGTTGCTGGGCGCACTGATGGTAAAAATATCATTTTAGAACAAAGAGATATTGCTGTTAACTCATGCGATCGCAACTGCTGTACATGCAGATACAACCCTTGAATAAGCTAACAAATTTCTCTTATCTAACTTCTTAGTATGCCAGATTTAATCTGCTCTAAGTAGTTTTATCATGTCTTTACTTAATCTTTAATTTATCAATCAGTAATTATAGGTAAGATATCTTGAGTAAGATGTAATTTCATTTTATAGAGACACATAAATAAAACATTCACTAACTAACTAACTAGCAAATATAAAAAACGTGTATTGATTATAGAGATAATTATAATTGGAATAACGCAATAAATTTAAATATTTTTTGTAGGTTGATAAATCTTGCATTTTGGTTTCAATTCCTTGGATTTCAGCACCATTTTTTACAGCTATTATGAATAATTGAGTGATTAAAAAATATCAGCCAAATTGGAGAAAAATATAACATGAAGAATGCTTGGAGGCGTTGGATTACGACCGTTAGTATAGCTGCGATGTCTACGACGGGCGTAGCTGCGGCACTAATGCCGACGCTAGTATTTTTAGCATTCTCTCATCGGGCAACAGCTGACGATCCAGGAGGATGTTACATGGTAACGTCCTCCGGTAAAACCGTTGGATTGGGAAGGCTTTGCGGCAATATCACCGCACCTTTAGACAACAGAGTTTTTCGAGTCCCAATCAAACGCCGCTTTGGTGGAACTCCTGTGATTGATGTCACCTTCAACGACAAAAAAACCTTTGAAATGATTGTAGATACAGGTGCTAGTGGAACCATTATCACTCTAAGTATGGCGAATACACTTAAACTCCAAACTACAGGTACAATGCAAGCCCAAATTGCCGATGGTAGCGAAGTAGAATTCCCAACCAGTAAGGTAAAATCTATTGCAGTAGGTGGAGTTACAGCCAATAATCTTCAGGTAGCGATCGCTCCAAAAGCAAGCATCGGCTTATTGGGCCACGATTTCTTTGGCAACTATGATATTAAAATTCTGGAGAAAGAGGTCGAATTTCATCACCGCTAATGCTCGCAGCTAAAAACGTAGTATCCTACATTTTGGGATCTAAAAATAAGTCCAAAATCATGAGGAGAAACTACATCGGATTTACTAGTTAGCGGAGTGATTGTCAACTTCGGACTCTGATCATTTTTAACGTCTGATAAACTTTCAGTTACCCTGAATACAAACATGACTAAGCTGATTGAATACGAAGAAGCTAGCGACGAAGTTCGTGCAGTATATGACGACATCCGCGCCACCCGCCAGAATGACTATATCAATAACTTTTGGAAAGCTATAGCCAATCATCCCCCTACCTTACAACGAACTTGGCAAGCGCTGAAGGAAGTGATGACCAGCCCTGGTGAGATTGATCCCTTGATGCGCGAACTAATTTACATTGCCGTGAGTGCAACGAATGGCTGTGAGTATTGCATCGCCTCGCACACAGCGGCGGCGCGTGCCAAGGGGATGAATGATAACATGTTCGGGGAACTAATGGCGATCGCAGCCACTGCCAACATGACCAATCGCCTCGCCAACGGCTATCAAATTCCGGTGGACGAGAGATTTAAGCCGTAGGAGTGTAGCCTTGTCTATCCCTGCTAGAAAAGTAAGGTTTAGCAGAATTATTTACTATGCCCAAGGTTCAGATTAACGGGGTTGATTTGTTCTACGACATTAAGGGAACAGGTGAGCCTTTGCTATTAATAGCTGGCTTCCTTTGTGATCATGCCTATTGGTCGTTAATTATGCCATCGCTGGTTTCGCAGTATCAAGTTATTCGCTTAGACAACCGAGGCATGGGGCGAAGTTCTGCTCCCAAAACCCCCTATAGTCTGAAGCAGATGGCTAGTGACGTTGCAGCATTGCTCGATCACATTGCGATCGATAAAGTGCATCTAGTAGGTCATTCAATGGGTGGTCAGATAGCCCAAGAGCTAGTGTTAGCACATCCTGAAAAGGTACAAAGTCTGATGCTACTTTCATCGTTGGCAAAGGGTGATGAATTATTCAACAGCATCATTGAAACTTGGGGCGAACTCTGCGGTAATGTAGACCTGAAACTTTATGAAAAAGTCGTATTACCCTGGATATTTACAGATACGTTCTACTCGATTCCTGGGATGATCGAAGGTCTGATCGAATTTGCAATCAGATATCCTTTTCCGCCAGCGACTCATTCACTTTATCATCACAGCCAAGCCATGCTTGACTTTGACACAACAGACCGGCTTCAACAAATTCATTGTCCTACCTTAGTTCTAGTTGGTAAACAAGACATTCTCACCCCGCTCAAGTTTTCCCAACAACTTGCTCAAGGCATTCCCAACGCTGAACTTGTAGCCCTCGACGGTAGTAGTCATGGCTTCTTAATTGAGTCGCCGGATGCTGTGGTTTCAGCCATGCTTAACTTCCTACAGAAGTTGAAGCCAGTTTACAGGTATTAGAGCAGAAAGCCCACCAACAAGACCATGAAAACCCAAAAAGTTTTCATATTTAAGAAATGTTGGTAATGACAAGGTGTTAAAGGCAGGGCTTAAGTTCTCAAAAGTAGACAGGGTAATTGAAATATTCAGCGAGTTTCTAATTTAGAAACTCGCTCCTCTAATTTATTGACTTGTTGCTTCAATTCAACCACCAAAGTTGCCAGCCGATCAAACATCTGATCTTGTTGCGATAAGTTCCCTCTGGAACCAGTTGATTGTCGTGGGGTAAGTGTTCTTCTTCGCGGTAGAGACTGGCGACTTGAACCCAGTTGAGACTCTATCTGGTTTAACCGCGACTCGACACGATTAAAGTCCGCTTCCAGGTTGTTTATGCGGGACTCCACTTGCTGCGATGAAGCAGTGTTTCCAAATAACCCACCCCAGATAATTGTTGCTAAAATCCCAGCAAGTATTAGCACTTGGATTTTTTTCATGTCAATAGCTAAATTACAACAGTCTATTTAGAAAAGATGTGTTGGTATGGCTACAGAGTATAAGTCAATACGGTTCAGTTATTTGTCCTTTACTAAATTAGAAAATAGCTTCTGCCAATCGATAGAGTTAACAGTATTGTCTGTCTGTTTTACCTCAAACGTGACATTACAAGCTTTCGCTAGTTTGAGCGCTTGCACACAAAGTTCTGCCACATCCTCACGACTGATTTTGCCCTTAATATTATCGCCTTGCTCAAATATTAATTCCTTACCCCCTGATTCCTCAGTTAAGGCACAAGGTCTAATAATCGTATAAGGAATTCCGCTTTCTCTTAAACTATCTTCTCCCTTCAACTTCCAAGTTAAAATTCCTCCTAATTGGTCATTTAATTTCACTGCTGGCGGTTCTTCATCTAAATTAATGCCAGGGCGTCCGGGACGAGTCACACCTGCTGAACTGACGAGGATAAATTGTGGTAATGTTGTCTCGCCATAAGCTTTAATTGATTCCAACTGCAAAGCAAAACCACCTGGGGAAAATTTGGGATTCAAAGCCCCATCATATTCAAATTTGCTCAACATCAGTTGGAATGAACAAATTCGATTCTGCTCAATTGGCGGCGCATCTTTGACAACTTTTGCCCGAAAGACGGGAATCAAATCTGCAAAGGGAATGTGAACATCTATCCAGGTATTAGCTACAGTATCGAAAGAATAGCTATAGCCAATGCCATCCCATTTTGTATCTGTCCGTAAGAAGATTTTATAACGCTGACCGTCACCTTTGACGCGCAATTTCACACCTTCGCAACCAGATAAGTTGAAAGGGGGATCAAAATTCTTAGTTCTGATAGAAGCAAATCCGCCAGAGTTAGCGGTGGAGACATTTCCAGCAAACAAGGCTGTATTTTCCACTAATTGGATATTACTGGCACTCACGCCACCCATGACAACATCATCCAGCGCCCCCCAGTTATCCTTTAATTCTGCTGATGGCTTTGTGAAATCAAATATTAGTTTTTCGTTGGCTTGGGGTAGATATTTTGCCGCCGCTTGGACTAAGTTTTTGACACCTTGATATTCTACATTTTCTGGGGTATCGCCAACAATTTCTGGTTGGTAAAATTTGACACCTTGATAATATTTGGCTCTATCTGCTGTGTCTCCTTCTACTGGTTGCACACGCACTGCTGTGCAACAAACTACAGCTTCGATATCAGCCATAACTAAAGGAGTTAAAGTTTCTGGTTGTGTGATATCCGCAACTACTAAGTCTATATCATTACCAAGAATTAACCGCGCTTTGTCAATGTCTCTAACTAGTGCGCGAACTTTATAACCTCGTTCGAGCGATCGCTGCACCACTCGTTTACCTACACCGCCTGTTGCACCTGCTACTAATATTACGCCCACATTTATTCCTCCATTGGGTCTATCTTGATTATCCTTAGGACGACCTTGGATTAACTGCTGTACCCAGTTAAGGAAAGGAATTACCTCAAAGTAAGTCAGGGTTTCGATAAACCTGCCTAAATCCCATTGAGAACGATTTTTGTCACTCATATTTGCGTCCTCACAACTTTCTTCAGGGTAACTGAAAGTTTATTAGATTTGAAAACCCCTCATTTGTATGAAGGGTTAGTAACATCACCCTACGGGAATTATTTTACACAATTACTGGAAGAGTAGATTTACTACTTTACTCATCAGCTTTCCTTGAATATGCTTATCACCTAGCAGTTTCTCGCCTTGCTCGGTGACGTTAGCTTTGAGTGAGTCGCGGTAGTTGGTGAGTTCCTTGGTCAGTTCGTTCTTTGGTAGCCTTCCGGTTTCTACCCAATCTTATCGAGCTTTAGGAGATGAAAAGAAGACTTGGACTGAGCAACAGTGGATTGACGCATTCACTAACGATGCAATGCTGCTAAAACGCCTACTTTTCGTCAAAAACGGAACGGCAGTACTGGTAGGTTTTAAAGATGAGGCAGTAGTTAAAGCAAAATTAGAGCTTTAATCAGAAGGGATGGGAGGAATAGCCGATTTTTTTGATAATTTCTTGTAGAACATTACCTTTGTGTTTGATTACCTCCAAGGGTACGAACATTATTCGTATACTTTCAGGGAGCGATCGCATCAAGCTTTAGGTCTTTCTTGCCAATCGACATAGAAAAAGAGAATTGCCAGCATTATATAGCCAATAGCCCAAGGCGCACCAGTTCCCCAGCCGAAATTAACAACTGTATCTGCAACAGTCCAACGATAACTGTGCATCAATCCAACCCAGGAAATTACAGCAGCGATCGCAGACCAATAGGCAGCTTGGCGAAACTGACGCTCAATAATGTAAACTGTGATCGCAGCTAAAATCATGGCGGAAAAAATAAACCCCTGCTCAAGAGCAAAAGCCCCATCAATATACGTATCACTCAACTTAAACTGCTCAACCAAGCTTGGTGTAAAAGGTTTTTCCGGTGTGCCCAAACCTGCTGCCCGGAGTGCATTTTTAGCTATTATTGCACCCCAACCAGCAATTCCCGGTAATAGACCAACAACCACAGCAGGTGCATGGTGCGACGGCGTGGCTGTAAAGCTTTGAGCCACAATCACAATCCCAATCCACAACACAATTGCCATCCCAGCTTCAATCGGGACAAAGTAAGCCAGCATTGCCACAGTTCCACTTAGACAAAGCAAGCCCATGATTATGCCATTGAGTATAGAGTAACCAACTCTTGCTCCCAAAGCTTTCCAGCCTGGATGACCAATATAAATAGTAGTCGGAAAACAGGAACCACAGATAGCAGCAACCAATGTACCAATACCATTTACCCTCAAACAGGGAGCGGTCGGATAAGTATCACCCGCAGCTTCTGCACTTTCTAAATTCTGGAGACTGCCCACAAGGTTAAATAACCCCATTGGTAGAATGATGCTAAAATATTCCACCAAGACTGAACGACTGCTCCACAATTTTAAGAGCCACAAAGAAGGGAGATAGAGCCTTATTGGTTGCAGGGTAGCGTTAAATTTGGCATGATCCCAACTGACCAAACCTGTTCCCCAGGCAAGAGCAATTCCCAACAGAACTGCCAACAAGCCGCCAGGTATGCCAAATCGCACTCGCCCAAAATAAGTCAGCAGAATTACACCAAGAGGCACCAAGCCGACTACGGGATTTGCAAAAGTACGAAATAGAAAACCAATGGCAATAAAAGTGATTGCAATACCGCCCAAAGTGGAAAGCAATGCTGCACGGGGGGCGAGGCGACGAAGTGCCTCTCCTCCCCAAGCCCCAAAAAATTCTATCAAACCAGAACCAAAGCAAGCCACCAGTCCTGCTTGCCAAGCTAATTCAGCAGCTTGTTCGCTAGATGCACCTCCAGAAATTGCCGCCAATCTTACAGGCAACATTACCAGAAAAATATACGCAAAAAGGCTGACGGTGTTAATCCCATAGGGCAAAGCAGTAATATCGTCCCTCTGCTCACGTTTCCCTTGCTCTTTGGCTAGCCTTGCGTAATAGAAGTTGCCAACAATCAGACTTATTGCAACTCCTGGCAAAATGCGCCCATAAACTAACGACGCAGGAAAGCCAAGCACTACTTGGCACAAATTGACAATCAATAAAATTTGAATAAAATTATCAAGCGCCAGCCCAAATAAACCATCAATGTCTCTGCGAACGAACCAACGGGGTACTCTGGTTGTAGCGATTTCCATTGTTTTACTTTTACTTTGCCAATTTTCTGGCAATGGTCTTGCCGCTTTCAGAATACCAGCAATCGTATTACAGGTGGACGAGATTTAGATAGTTTTCTGTTAGTCCACATCAGCAAGACTTTCGGCAATCTTGGCTCATTTGTGCTAGGTCTTCTTTACTATATGGTTGCTACTTAGATTTGGTAAAAGCAGTGCTGCTCAGAGAATGGGGGGAGAGTGAAAAGTTACCAATAAAAAATGGGCTGTCAAACGGCTAACAGTAAATCTCACGTTAACAGAAAGACAGAAACCTCGTCCTCGCATCTTAAAAAGTTTGCAACTTGGCACAACTCTAAGTAATAGGATAGAACCTAGCGCTATCAACACAACAAAGAGATGAACGTTTCTATCCGATTACTCCAAGAGAATGAGTTAGCTGCTGCTGACCATATTTTTCGGCTGGCCTTTGGCACTTTGTTAGGACTACCTGAACCAAGGGAGTTTTATGGGGATGCTGCTTACATACACCACCGATGGAAAACTGATCCGAACGCCGCATTTGCTGCTGAGGTAGATGGAAAATTAATTGGGTCAAACTTGGTGGTGAATTGGGGGAGCTTTGGCTATTTTGGGCCGTTAAGCGTTCATCCTGACTTTTGGAACCAAGGAGTAGGTCAACGTCTCGTTGAAGCTGCGATAACTTGCTTTAGTAACGGGAAAACTTAAACTCGATTTAAGTAAACTCACTAGACGGTGTTTGACCACCGTAACGAGAATTAGATTAAACTAATTCTGTCTGTGGAATATCAGTGTCTTTAGACCTGAGAGTGTCAATGACAAACTATTAGTAGGGACTATTATGTTCCCGGACGAAAGCGAATACGATCGGGTATATGATGGCGATCGCCTAATATTTCTAACAAAGGGCCATTAACGTCAAATTTAACCATACTTACCGACGCGACCAAAATATTCACCCGATAGCGGTAGCGTCCCAAATCAATTCCCAGTAAACTGCAAAGCATAATCCGAATCGTGGCTTTATGGGAAACTACTAAAACATTACCTTGGGAATGTTTTTCTTGAATTTCAGCAATTACAGGCATAGAACGGTTAGCAATATCTACCGCAGTTTCTCCACCTAGTGGTGCATTCCAAGCGGGTTCTGTCAACCATTTTACATAGTTTTCTGCGTAATTCTCTTGGGCAAACGATTTACTCTTAGTTTCCCATTCGCCGTAACTGCCTTCTCTAAGTCCGTCACGCAACTGCATATCCATACCGATAGCATCACAAAATGGCTTGGCAGTTGCAATTGTGCGCTTCATCGGGCTAACATAAACAGCCTCCCACAACAAGCTTTGATAAACATCGGCAAAACCGGATGCCATCTGCATCCCTTCTTTTGTCAACTCCGCATCAGTTTTGCCGCAAAAATTACCACTTTGACTAAAAGTAGTTTCTCCATGTCGCAGTAAATATAAATTGAGTGTCATAGCTTGTATCGCGATTGGGATAAAGGAGTTTGTGCATAAATAAAATACCATCAATCTCGCAATCGAGTATGTGACACCAGGACAAAGTAATCAACCAAAAAAGTTAATCAACCACAAACTTTTGTCAACGAGATCAAAAGTAGCGGTAAGAGCTAGTACTCTAGTTTGAGCCGGGATACGGATACCGTTGGCGAATTCCCCAAACAGCTAAACTGAACCGATTGAGAGCTTTCTGAGCAATTTTATACGCAGATGCAAGATTCCCCAACTTCAGTTCAAATGGTTCAGAATTTGATTGCAGACGCCCGCACAATAAACCTGTTAACAAGAATATTTTTGTGAAGATGAAGGATAGCGATCGCAACTAGTTGTAGGGGAAAGTCAGTTAAGAGCGTAGTTTACCCCCGTAGGCATCGCCTTATCAAATGGGAACTCTGGTAATAGTTGCGTTTCCCAATGTCATGAAACTACTAAACTTCCTCAAACCAAAACCAGCCCAGCCAACTATTGAAAGCTACGGGCAACTAAACTGTCGTGTTGAGCCAGAGCAGATGCAATCGCTGATGGAGTGGCTGTTTGCTAGTTTAATGGCAGCTGGGTATGAAGGAAAAGCGCATATTATTTGGTACAACAGCGATCGCCCAGACTCCAGCCTAGAGCAGAAAGTTAAAAAAGTTGTGCGCTCTGGTGAGCCAATCTTTCTGTACCGTTGCGGTGGTAGGGTGCAGTCGCCGCCTACTGGGTATTACTGGCGGATGATGGACGAACACCCATCAATGCGGATTTATCAGTTAGAGGTTAATGAAGTATGACGTTACTTATAAAAATCAGTATCAAGCAATCAAACAGTTAGCGGGGAATTTTTTTAGAGATGAAAATCAATGCATAGAAAAACTTCATAATAAATTCCGCCAAAAATTTCCGTAAATTCTCTATAAACTACTGTAGTTGAATTTAGTAACATAGTTACCATACCCAATTTAAACTGTTAATTAAATGTTGAAAAATTCTTTGGTGCTTGCCCTGTCTAGTGCATCTTTAGCTGCCGCTTTAGTTAGTCCTGCTGTGGCTGCACCTGCTGACTTTATTGGTACTTGGGTCAATACTAATTCAAATACAAGTAGTGTTACTCGTTTGGTAATCACCTCAGCAGGTGGCAACAAATTAAACATCGAAGCATTTGGTAAATGCCATCCTACTGATTGTAAATGGGGGAAAACGAGCCTAATAACCTATAGCAGTAATGTACAAGACACAAATACCCGCTATGGGACTGCTAGCTACAATCCTGGATTTGCTCGAACTCTTCTGACTTTGGATCTCAAAGGTAGAAATGCACTCTCTTTACAGAGCTTTACCGAATTTACAGATAATAGTGGACGGCAAAACTATTCTTCAATTGAGGGCTTTAAACGTTAAAACTCTTAAGGTAAGTATATAAATAGGCCAAATTTCTCAATTGTCAGAAATTCGGGTTGGCAGCGTTTGAGGGACTTAACGGGAAAAGTCACATTTGGTCAAAAGTAGTTGGTGGATGAGCGATCGCCTTTCATAAATTCTTAGAGTCAAAGTTCCGCCCTCACATGCTATCAACAAAGTAAAATCCCCACACTTGGCGCAGAGCGCGTCTGGTGGAGAGGAAATCGACCCCTGGAGCGATGGCGTAACCGCCCACCGTAGGCGATCGCCCCTGAAAAATACAAGCGTTCGCGTTGAGCGTCTCGTAGAGAGGAAAAGCCAGCAATAGAGCGATCGCACTCTGGAATTGCCTCTTTCTAGTAAATACAGATTTTCAGAGAGAGCATTGATACTTCTACCGAGCAAACCCTGTTCTTTAGTGTCCGTTGCAGTTAATCTTGATTGGACACACTAATCCACGCTCGGAGAATTAGAATGCGCTTTGGTTTTTTGACTTTATGTGTTCTGGCACTAGCGACAACTTCTGGGCACGCCGCTCAGTCTCCCAAGATTCCAGCACTGGTGATGACCAGCCCGAATTCAGCTAGAGCCAACTACGAAGATAAATGCAGCAACGGCGGCAACCTTGACCAGTTTAATCGCGATCAGTATCTTTTACTTATGCTTGCTGATAAAAAATCAAAGCTTTCTCTTCTGAAAGTAGCTCTCCTCAATGAAATTAAACAAAGTGGTGATGAGCCACGAGGCGAGGGTGTCCATATTGGTGAATGGAATCAAACCTTCCATGACCGAAGTGGTTGTGGCACAAGCACTAACAGTTACTCAGCATTTGTTGTCACTGTGACTGGTGGAAATGCAAACCATACGGTCGTGAAATACCTGGTCACGATTGATGACGACGATAACGCAGGCAAAAGAACCCTCAAGATCCGCGACATCCGCCCAATTAACCTACGAAATGATAACTGACCTTGCAGCGATACCTCTGGTAAGCAACGCGCTTCGTAAAAAGTTTCAGAGCCAAACACGGAACCGCACTGACTGGAATAGGTATAATTGGGGCTACTTTTTTGTTGCGCCGAAAAGGGGTTCAGCCGAGATACCCCTACAAGAGTATCTGCTTTCAACTGGAGTTTAATTCTTCAAGTAGATTGATAAAAGTAATCAGAAATCCATATACTGCAATTACAAGCAATGAATTAATAAGCCCCTAGTTTTAGACCTGCTAGGAGCTTTATTTGATTAATTATCCATTGGAATTAGGAAAGTTCATCATAAGAAGTAACAGCATTCATCCTCAAGGATATTAATAATTGGCTCTGCTGGTAGATTGAATGTCAATGTTTGGATTGCTATTGTGTATTTGTAAGTAAAAAACGTTGCTCAAATTAAAACAATGAATATTCTTGCTTGGATTGTTTTAGGTCTAATCGCTGGTGCTATTGCAAAGGCTATCTACCCCGGTCATCAAGGCGGCGGAATTCTAGGAACAATCTTATTAGGAATTATCGGTGCTTTTGTTGGTGGTAGTTTGGGTGTATTCTTCAGTACAGGAACATTGACATTAGCTGCCCCCACTTTGAGCATTCCTGGTATTGCAGTAGCAGTTCTTGGCGCAATTGTGGCTGTTTTCTTGTGGAACGCCTTAACTAGCCGCAGTGCAATCTAAGAAATTAAATTGGAATTAATTAATAGTAAAAATCAGGGAACTCATTTCACTATATTTTCTCCCTGAATTGAAATAAAACAATAGCGCTTACCTATATTTAGGTAGGTGCTATTGTTTTATTTGCGGCAACGTTTACAAGTTGTCTTTCCAGCGTAGTTTACCGCCGTAGGCATCGCTCCTTTAGAATTCTTAGAAGAAAAATTGCCTTTGGTGCGTAGTTTACCGCCGTAGGCATCGCCCTCCCACTTATCCCCTAGAACCGAGGAGCGATCGCCCCATAAAATTCTTAGAGGAAAAGTGAAAAGGAGCGATCACCTCATCAAACGGGAACCTTGGTAATAATTGCGTTTCTCACCTTCATGAAATTCTTAAATTCCTCAAACCCAAACCAGCCCAGCCCAGCCAACTATTGAAAGCTACGGGCAAGCCTTACTCTCGTGTTGAGCAACAGCAGAAGTCCATCAATATTTAGATGCGATCGCCAAAGTAGCAATAGCAATCTCCCAGAATCTATCTGTAGGTAGTTTCATGCATTTTTTCTGCCTTCAAGTATCGCTTTGATTGAGGAATTACGCCAAGATATTCCCAATGTCAAAAATCGCTCTGACCCGGAGGCCGAAATAATGAAGTCCCCTACTGATGCACACGCAATTGTAGACTTATTGGAAGAAACCTTAGCATCGGAGTTAGCAACTTTATCGCAGCAAGAAATATCAACTCAGGAGTAATAAAGTAAGCGTAGTATTACAATTTGTACTAAAATGAGCAACTTTTTGATTACATCTGCTAATCATTCCAATTAACCAATTCGCCATCTATGCAAGCGATACCCGACTTGGGATTAACCAGCAGCTTTTTAATGACTATCTGCTTTCGCCGGATCATCCCCCCACCAAAAGAGCAAGTACTCAAAGCCTGGGTTTGATCTCAAAATCTCAGCCAGATTGAGCTTTTTCAGCCGCCCTGGTCGCAATGCAGACCGCGCACGCAACAGAGCAACTAGCCCAGTGGCAATAGTCAAAGCCTGAAAACGACTGATTAAGCGCATAAATTTGAGAAAAAGATTGCAGATTAAATTAATCATCACCATTTTTGAGGGGATGTCCAGATTTTGACTATAAAAGCGTAGCTTGCCGCCAACTTTACCAGACGCACTGTTAGGTCGGCATCGCACATAAGTGGGTGGGTACGCCATCGCACCCCCATCAAGCAAGTATCACAGCTAACCAAAGAAAATCAAGCGAGGAAAGGTTGCAGGAGTGCGATCGCCACAAGATATGCTTAGGGAACTGAACACTCGTTCAACGATCCTTGCAGGGGCAAATGACCCCTGACTGTTTACTTAGTTATGAAAATTATGCAGCAGCAGGAGTAGTAGTACCTATCCAGTTATGCCCCTTGCTGATGAACTTACCAGCCACATCATCATGCTTGATAATCTTATTTGAATCCTCAAGTGGTGTATCAAAGTTACAAGCGCTCATACTGTAGTTCACCGTGGCAGTGCCATCGCTAGTATTGTAAATAGCGCCACCATCACCAGACTCTTCTCTACCAGAACTGAGTTCGATGCCGAAAGCTTTATTATGCTTGATAGTGCTATTACCCACTGTTAGCGTGCCAGTATTGTAGATGCCTCCACCAAAGTGTGCCTGATTGTCACTGATGGTGCTATCACTCACGGTAACGATACCTACTTGATTTAGTGTATAAAGCACAATTGGTGGAAGAGCGTAGTAATCAATAACAACCCCTCCAAAACCTGCGTCCTTATCATTGTAGATGCCACCCCCGGCTGTCCCTGCCGTATTGCCACTAATGCTGCTATAACTGATGGTAACAATGCCAAAAACATTGTTGCTGCTTGCCCCATTATAAATGTAGTTTGGCTGACCATTATATCCCGCTTCATAACTGGAGTTGTAGATGCCGCCACCTTTGTCGCTGGCATAGTTATTACTAATGGTGCTGTTACTCACCGATAGCGTGCCATAATTGTAGATACCGCCTCCAGTTGATGCATTATTGTCACTGATAGTGCCATTCTTCACAGTAACAGTACCATATCCTACTAGATATGGGCCGCCCCTATTGTTGATGTCATAGATGCCGTCATTATAGATGCCAGCACCTTGAAGTGCTGTATTGCCAGTAATACTGCTATTATTCAAGTTTATAGTACCAAAATTATAGATACCGCCGCCATCTGCCCCTGACTTATTGCCACTGATGAGGCTGTTATTCACAGTTATAGTGTCGGCAAGTACAGAGTTACTCTCCATGAAGTGATTATAGATCCCACCACCGTCTGCCCCTGCCGTATTGCCACTGATGAGGCTGTTATTTACAGTTATAGTGTCACTACCCTGGCTAGCACAGATACCGCCGCCGTCTGTCGCTGCCTTATTGCCAGTGATGATGCTGTTACTCACGCTTAGGCTCAAAATAATATTGGGTGAGTTATTGTAATCAAGAAAGATGCCGCCGCCCGAGCCTGCGGAGTTGCCAGTAATGGTGCTATTACTCACGGTTGCAGTGCTAAAGCTACTGGGATCATCGCTCCCATACTCAGAGATCCCACCGCCAAACTCGCTACTGATGTTGTCATTAATGCTGCTGTTACTCACTGATAGGCTGCTGTTATCAATGGCAATGCCACCGCCGTCCCCTGCCTCATTGCCAGTAATAGTACTATTACTTACGGTTATAGTGCTATTATAACCATAAATGCCGCCGCCCGAGCCTACGGAGTTGCCAGTAATGGTGCTATTAATCACCGATATTGTGTCACTGCTGTAGATGCCACCACCATAAAATCCCGATAAGTTGC
The DNA here is from genome assembly GCF_036917655.1 of Nostoc sp. GTDB lineage: Bacteria > Cyanobacteriota > Cyanobacteriia > Cyanobacteriales > Nostocaceae > Nostoc. The sequence continues at coordinate 7,220 of NZ_JBALCY010000062.1, read as the reverse complement.
CACTGATGATGCTGTAGGACACTATGGCGATACCAGTGTTATAAATGCCGCCGCCGCTGCCGGTTTTACTTGTCGAGTTGCCAGTGATGGTGCTGTGGTTCAGTGTGAGGCTGCCAGTGTTATAAATGCCGCCGCCGCCGCCGTAGTTTTCGACCTTTTCACTTGTCGAGTTACCTGTGATGGTGCTGTAGTTCAATGTCAGGCTGCCAGTGTTATAAATACCGTTGCCTTCGCCCCTATAATAAATATTATGATCAGCACTATTGCTATTCAATCCAAACGTAGTATTGCCAGTGATTGTGGTGTGGTTTAGTGTCAGGCTACCACTGTTGTAAATACCACCACCCTTGCTAGGGGTGTATCCGTTGGAGTCTTCTATGTTTTCCTCGACTGTGTTACCAGTGATGATGCTGTTGCTTAAGGTCAAGACACCTTCATTGGAGATTCCACCACCTCCTACGGCGTCATTATAGGTATTGGTAATAGTCAGCCCGTTGATTGTAGCTGTTACACCACTGGCAATGTCAAAAACACGTTTTGCACTATTATCCTTAATAGTTAGTAAGCTAGGATTTGTGCCTTGAATGGTAAGGTCATCTGTAATACTCAGACCACTACCAGTCAGACTGATGGTATGAGCTAGCCCATCAGTAAAGAGTCCACCAAAATTGATGATGTCTTTTCCTGTCAGGGTATTGGCATCTAGAATTGCCTGCCGCAGTGAACCTGCACCGTTGTTGTTGGTATTAGTGACGCTAAATGTAGCCATTGATATTACTCCGATTTGTCTTGAGGTGTATAAAAAATGCGCTCAAAGTTTGTCTTGATACTACTACGACTTGCGAACATTTTTTCTACTCCTCACGGAGTATTGACAAATCAGTTTTTTAAAAAGCATGAACACGCTGTTCTTAGCAGCACTGTATCAGTGCCAATTGAGAATTGCCTGTAACCCTTGTACAGCAGGTAAATTGTCCTGGTATAGCTGATAAAAACAACAACCGCGTACAATTTACCCAGTTTGGCACGGTAATGCCAGATAGCAAACAGTGATGCCGACCTAACAGTGCGTTCGCACGAGAGGAAATCGATAGGGTAAAGGGCGATCGCTGTTGTAATTTCTCTATGGATGATGGGCAGATTGCATAAAACTTTCAACACCAAAGTATAAATCAATGTATTGCTATTCATCTCAAATTATTTGCCATAAAGGCAGGAAAAACACGCAATGTACAAAGAGAAACTTTCTGCATCTCTATTTTCGGCGACTACCTTGTTAACTAGAACTACTTTGGCCGTCCTGGCTAGCTCTACTTCTCTAACACTCGTGTTTGGTCATTCTGCTCAAGCGCAAGGATTACCTTATGGGACAGATACTTGTCTTCAAGGCTATGTTTGGCGCGAAGCTGTTCCCAATGACCATGTTTGTGTCACACCCGAAACCCGTTTTCAAGTTGCTTACGATAATAGTCAAGTTGCAGCTCGGATTCAACCAGGAGGAGGCCCCTATGGTCCTTTTACTTGTCTTCAAGGTTATGTTTGGCGCGAAGCCGTTCCCAATGACTATGTTTGCGTTACACCACAAACCCGTTCCCAAGCTGCTTATGATAATAGTCAAGCCAATAATCGCCGAGTTTCAAGTGGTGTGCCCATTGATTATGGAACCCAACTAAATCCAGTTCACGAATAATTTCATGGGCTAGCCATCTGGTAAATGCACTGCTACCAAAAGCGATCGCTGTTCTGGGTATTAAACTGGTGCTATGCCAAAAATCCCAGAGTGTAATCGCTGTCTCCTCTACTCCCACAACTCCCACCTCATCTGTGCTGTTCATCCAGATGGGGTAGACGGTGATAGCTGCCTAGAATTTTCGAGAAGACCCCAACGCCGAACCAGTAGAACTGTGGCAACCGGAGGGGGCCAGTTATTATAACGGTGAATTAATACTGCAACCACAACAGCGGCGATCGCTAATTTTTGGCTACTGACTTTCTCCCAGCCCCCTCTCAAGAGATGTCGCCAAACTACAAAATACCGACTTTTTCTCCATAAAAAAGCCCCACCTTCTGATGGGGATAAAGACTGATGGATTTTTGGCGCAAGCTCTCTATTTATTCACTTCTTCTAATGGAGAGCTGTCAGGGTTAGCTGATGAACTAATGACATATTCAGGGTAGGCTGGTAGACCATGCTCGTGTAAATCCAAACCTGACAATTCGCCTTCTTTCGACACACGCAATGTCCCGGTCAAATTTACCAAGTACATCAACCCCAGTGCCACAGCGAATGTAGACACAGTAATGATTAGGTTGCCGATAACTTGTGCGCTCAACACTTGTATCCCTCCACCATATAATAGACCTCTTAACGGTGCAGAGATATCAGGTGAGATGGGGCCAGTCGCGCCGAATTCACCAGTGGCAAACAAGCCCAGCGACCACGTTCCCCAGATTCCGCAAAAACCATGTACAGGAACTGCACCGATGGGGTCGTCAATCCGAAGCCATTCCAAAAGGTCTATGCCGAGAATTACAACTACGCCAGCTACCGCCCCAATGATGATAGAACCTGTAGGATTAACCCAATAGCAGGGGCAAGTGATCGCAACCAAGCCCGCCAAGAAACCGTTGACTGTGAAACTCAAATCCCACTTTTTTGTTTTCGGATATCCGAAAAACAGTGCTGACAGACCGCCTGCACATGCTGCCAAGGTAGTATTGGCGGCAACCCGTCCAGTCCCCACAAAGTCCATCGCTGAGAGTGTCGAGCCGGGGTTGAAACCGTACCAGCCGAACCACAGAATCAGACCGCCGGAAGCAGCAATTACAAGGTCATGCGGTAACATCGGCCCGCCACCGTCGCGCTTGAACCGACGACCCAAACGCGGCCCGAGGACGATCGCACCCGCCAGGGCAATGAATCCCCCAATGGTGTGAACAACTGTAGAGCCTGCAAAGTCATGGAAGCCAATTCCCAAGAAAGGCAGGAAAGTGTCTTTGCTGCCCATCGTTGCCAGAAAACCGTCTGGCCCCCAAGCCCAGTGTCCGATAATTGGGTAGATGAATCCAGAAACGCCAATGCTGTAGAGAATATCGCCAATAAACCCTGTTCGCCCAATCATCGCCCCAGAGGTAATGGTCGAGCAGGTGTCTGCAAAGGCGAACTGAAACAGCCAGAACGCCAGAAACGCTACGCCTGTACTTTCATAAGTCGAGGGCGCACCTTGCAAGAAAAACCAATTCAGTCCAATCAAGCCGTTACCATGACTGAACATGAAGGCAAAGCCCCAGGCATAGAACAGTAACCCGCAAAGACAAGTGTCAACGATGCACTCCATCAAGACGTTGACGGTTTCACGAGCGCGACAGAAACCTGCTTCCAGCATCGTAAAACCTACCTGCATTGCGAATACTAGGAAGGCCGCTAGTAGCGTCCAGAGGGTATTAATCGGGTTAACAATGTCATTGCCTCTGAGTACTGGATCGGCTGCTAGAGCTGGTGTTCCCATCAGATTGGGGATGAAGGCTAATACCATGAATAGCATAGCGATCGCCATTGCCTTGCCCAGCAGTAGTAAGTAACCGTAGCGCCTCCATTCTGGGTCACGTAAACGCTGTCTCAATCGTGCCAACTTGTTAACTTGCTGACTTTGCCCAACAGTCATCGGCAATTTTTTCATTGTGGGGAATTGCTGATGCTTAAAGAGGAAAAAGCCTTTCTTGACTGGGGTAGATCCCGCCTTCACGAAAAAGCCCCAAAAGCTTGTTAACAAATAGCCAAATATGTTGAGCCAATTTCGGCTGTTTTTTGCCAAAGAACTACAAGCCTTAAATAAGATAGTTTTTAGTCTGCTTCTCTTGTTACCCACTAAGTAAAACCTCCATCAAGGTAAATATTTTTCAACAACCAAAATCTCAATTCTCAGTCAAGCTGCCGAGGAAGAATCTGAAGATATTTATGTCAAATCAACTTCAGCATGATTGTCTCAAAATCCACAGTCCATCACGCTAGGATAGTTGTGGCGGCATCAATAACAAAGAAGAAGTTTTTCTGTAAGTCTTTAACCACATTTTTCTAATATCAAAAACCCTGATATTCTGAGAAATCTGAATGTTCCTTTACAGGAACAAACTAATAAATCTGACTAATTGTTTATTTATAACTGATAAAAAACTGTATTAAATAATACAGTTTTTTGTCAAGATGTCGCATGAAGTTACTCCTCCCACATCAGATATAACGACTGTATTCTTTCCAGTATCAGTATTTTCCGATATTAAGATAGAAACATTCAGAATGTTATTAATTTTATATACAACAAGTTAATAACTTGTTACTTTTTGTGTTCACAGCCTCATAAATCTCGTCACACTTTCGTCATGATTTTGTCATATCTTCGTCAATCTGATATGCAAACATTACCCACAAGAGGTTTATTTATTTTTCTTAGGTGGGATTACCTGCCTTTCACTTATCTTTAAGTTCTCCTCATCACATCACCACGTATTCCAGAGGCTTTATTAATTTTCCTGACTCATTGAGCAGTCCTGTAACTTTGTATAATGGTTTTTTTGCTCACGCGGTTGTAGTTCGTTGTAGAGTTCATATTTAACTTTCTTCAGTTGCTTGTTAAAGTTTACTACCATCACCAAAAGAAAAAGCACTCTTCATGACCACTGCTCCTAGTGGATACGATGGTCAGTGGATGGCTCCAGCGTCACTTGCATTTCTGATATCTCCGCATCATAGAAATCAGCAGGCATCACAATTTTTTCGGCAACTTTCCCGTGAGTACTAGCGCTCAATTGTCAATAACCCACACAATTATTGATTTCGCTAATGCTTAATTGAAGATATACTATGCTCTTTACAGCGTGTGAGTCTCTCAAATAGAACCCGCGATCGCTATTTAATTGTATCTCTACTAAAACAGCTTTTATCACTCACACATCACCCACATGAAAACAAGTTGGGTAGCTTTTCTCATACCTGCTTTCATTGCTTTATCCCAACAACTCTATTAACTTTTGTAGAACCATGCAACGTTATATTCTCCCAATTTTATCAGCTTTGTTAAAATTAACGATTAAACCAAAATGGAGACGGGCAATACCATTTTATCTGTGGGGATAGTGCCCGGAAGACCCCTCTCGTTCAAGGGAAGTTACCCAAAGAGCAAGAAGTGCTTTGAAATTGCAGCAGGAGTGAAATTGCTAGGCTCTGCACTTGCTGAACAATACCATTTCCCTGAATAATCACCTGGGAACGTGACTGAATTAATGAGTCTGGGATGACGCGAAAACTAAACTGTCCAGTCTAGTTTAATTGGGCATTGCCTAGATAATTTCTGCAACCAATGGGAAAGCTTGTGGCAACAAGTACCGCAGCTTTACTACACTCATGTGAACGTCGCACTTAGTTAAGGATGGATTTGTTTAGAGATGAAATATCTATTTGGTAATCATCCCTAATCTTCTTCAAGGGAAATTGGACAAACTTTGGCTCACCGATGAGATTCCAGTCAAAGGTATGTAGCAGATGAGATGCAAAGATTTTTGTGACTGCGATCGCCATCTGCGCCCCCAAGCAAGCGTGGACACCACCACCGAACGGAATAAATTCGTACATCTTGCCCTCTGTACGTTCCGGTAAGAAGCGCTCTGGAGCAAATACCTCCGGTTCGCGAAAGTGTTCTGACATGATGTGTGCAATCCGTGGCTCTGCAATAATGGTGCAGCCCTTTTTATACAAAATATTATCCAGTACTACAGACTTAGTGAGCCGACGGTTAGCTGTAGAACTGGGAGGTAGTGTGCGTAGTGTCTCTTTGATTGTCGCCTCTAGGAAAATCATCTGCTTCAAATGCTCCGGTGAGAAGATGCTGACATTGCTCTTTTCACCCACTACCTGTTTTTGCTCCTCACGCAGCCGTTCCAACACCTGCGGATGTCGGGCGATTTGGTAGATGAGCGAAGATACCAGTCCAGATATCTCATAGTGTGATGCCCACAGCTGTAATAGACACTGATTTGCAATAAGTATTTCACTAAATACCCCATCTGGATTTTCCTGCTGGCCGGATAGCATCATAGAGAGAAAGTCTGCTGTGGGGTTAATGGCTCCCTCTGCTTGCCGTCGACGCAGCACGACGGCACGCATAAAGTCGAGCAACGCCGCGCGTGCCGAAAATCCCCGCCCGTATTTCGTGAAACGTGACTTCCACTTAAACAGACCATAGAAGCCGTCAAAGTATGTTTTGTACAAAGCTTTTAGCTCTGCCTTGGATGATACAGGTAGCCCTGTAAAAGTAGCGGGTTCAGAATCATCCAAGCTGATTCCCAGCAGCAACGGCACGAGTACATCAAAGCATATCTTCTCTACAGCAGGATAGAGCGCTATTCTGCTAGAGGTAGGCCAGTCCTGGATACCATGCACAATCACCTTATTGATATCAGGAGTGTATGCATCAAGGACACGACCACTCAATCCGGGAGCGAGTGCATTTTTGCGCTGCCGATGCAAATCAGGTCGCTGGAATAGGCTATACTCGCCGAACATATCCATCGTGGTTGATGGCAGTCCAATCTCCGTATATCTCAAGTCCCCATTAAATGCCATTTGAATAGCTTTCGCAGAACCGACAAAGATAGTAGTGCCTCCAAAGACTGCTGTATTGAAGATGGGGCCGTACTTTTCAAAATTTTGACGGCAGAACTGATCCGGATTCGCCATGTACTTGAATGTGTCATCCCACTTTGGCTTTCGTGGTGGAGTGGTAATATCTGGAGGTGGTACTTGTCCATCTTCCAGTACTAGTGTTTCTTCGCTGTTAGTATTGTTGTGCATAGCCTTACCAAGCTTAATGTTGTGAAGATGTCCTCATTTTAACTTTGGCAATTAACTAGAGTGGCACTAGCTTGGTCGTAAGGCATGAATATCAGAAGAATGTGGGCACGAGTAATAGTTCTTGCTTTAATCTTACCTGTTTTGATTAGCGATGCCTACGGCGGGCTACGCCTACGCAGTTTTTCTACTTCTTCATTACTCAAATTTACTGTATACTTGTTTGCCATGATGCTAACTGTAGCCAATACTTCAATTAGCTTACCAAAAACCTGTCTCACCAAGGTAGGGTCGAGGAGAGCGTTACTGCTCTTCCCCTCCCATCCGAAACCGTGCGTGCGACTTTCACCGCACACGGCTACTCAGTGTGTTAACT
>NZ_JBALCY010000061.1:0-59855 GCF_036917655.1 Nostoc sp. | reverse complement strand
ACATCTAGTTTCGGTTGGGCAGTGCTGTGAATAGCTAATAATATCGGAACATCGAAGGGAAATCCACCTTGTTTCCAGACATCCTCTGCTAAGTCTCCAAATATCAGGAAGGGAATAACCCCCCCAAGCAGTAGGAGCAGTACTGACCTCCGGTCTCTGGTAAGCCCCATCTAATTGCTCCCGCATTCATTAATCTTTCTCTAATCCTAGCTGCATAAGTAACCAAACAAAATTAACCTCGCTACAAACTTCACTGTTTTAGATAATTCGCAGATTCAGACCAACCAAAGCTCTTGGGAGCGTGTCAAACTAAAAGACAAAGTGTGTTTATTCCCAGGTTTACCCTCATCAGCACCCCATCACCAGCAACTATGTTCTGTGGTCTGCCAAAGCATTAGCTCAAAGTTGCGGATACCTTCTGTAATCCGCTAAATATTTCTCTATTTTCTGGAATCCGTTTCTCCTTGATTGTAGAAAATAGTATTAATCTGAACGCAAATCCCGCAGCAACTTTATACCAATTACATCTTGTAATAATCCTCATTTCTTGCTCTATCATTTAGCCAATGGGTCAATCAAAGCATTAGAAGATGACAAGACTTTGGCACTGTAATTAAAATTATACGAACGGTGATAATTAATACTTGACTTTCTCAGAAGCTTGTATAAAGTACGGTTTAGAATCTTACATATAACAGTGCTACAACTTTACCTTAGTCAAAAAAAGTGAGGAGTAGACTATGAAATTTGAATACCGCCTCAATATAAACGACTTTGCTCGCGTTCTAACCACCCGGCTAGTTCATCGGAAATTTGAATCGTTAATTCTGCCATTGCGATGGCGTACCCGCCCACCAGATGCGATCGCGTTCCTACTGATTAGCCAAATCACCATCTATCATCCTTTCAATCACAATACCCCCAAATCGAGCTTCTTCAGCCCAGCACTTCACTGCATCAATGTAGCAAATGTGACTTTCGTACTCCTCTTTCGTTTGACTTACAATTGCCTCAAATCTTCCACTCATTGAGGTATTGAAGAAACTCAACTTTCGCCCCTGATGATCACAGGCTTTGCTGTAGCAATTATTGCAAACTGCGCGGGTATATCTTGCAAAATATCGAGTTGGGATAGAACAGATTGGGCAAGGATGGAATGGCACTAAGAAAAGGGAAAATCGTTGAGGTTCTTGGGTGCGGAGGAGCGGGGGAGAGTTCAAATACCAAGTTCTTTCCCCTCTGCCCCTTCTTCCACTCAAGCTTGTGAGAAATGCGAGTATTATGAGCCAGGGTATATAGATTGACTCGATTTTTCCCTCTTTCAGGGCTTTACGGGCTAATTTGACATAAGTTTTTACCCTAGACTCTTGCATCTCTAAATCTTGGGCGATTACCTTCAATGAATCGAGTTGCCGATCTCTCTTCGTGCTAGAATCGTTGCCCAGACTACCGCAATTTTATCAGTCCGCTCCCCTCCTTTTCATTTTCGTTGTGCAGTAAATAACTCTGTCAGTTCTTCAATACGTTCTGCCAACATATTCGTTAGCAACTCAACGGTTGTAGTTGATTTTTGTTCCACCCAGTCTAAACGTGTTTGTCCCAGTCCGAAGGTAGTTTTGTGTCCTGTCCCACAGTATGGAGCCAACTGCACTAAGCCATAAAATAACTGGGTAAACTCAGCATTTGCTAAAGCTGCCTTGCTTAGACCAAAAGACATCGCTCCGGTAAAACCTGTGACTGAGCGTTGCTTACCGGCTGCCACTTTCATCGATTCCAAATAGTGCTGATGAATAATTACGCTTTCGTCTATCCAATCAAGGAATGTTTCTTGTTCTACTGGCAATCTGGAAAAGTCATTCCATCGCCGTAGGTAACTATGGAAAAGATTCTCTGGTATTGGCAAAGGAAAATGATGATCTCTGCGCCGAAAACTTGTGGGTGAAATAAAACTCAGATTCACTAACGATTGTTGGGCTGATGATTGCAATAACTGTGCATAAGTAGTTGGAACATGGGCGATATTCACCTGTTTTATCTGTAGGGATAGCCCATGTAACTGCTGAGGTGGTAGCCACTGATTTAGCTTTCGGTTAGCGCCTGGTGCTTGTAACTGCTCTTGGCATCGCTTGATTATACTCAAACAGTTTCCAATATTTTATGTGATTTATATTCCCCTATGGGGAAAAAACTTGATTACAGCCAGGAGGGATTGTTGAATTGTTGAATTAGGCGATCGCATTGCGCTGGTTTCAGTCCCCATGAGGGGATTTCGTGAATTGTGTCCATTTCCCGTAACCAGACAACATCTTATGTAAACGAGTGCGACGTTTATTTGCGCCTTTATTATCAGGCAGATCGTAAATAATTAAATAAAACAGGGTAGTCATTGTCAGATTTTTTGAAAAATGATGATTAACGTAAGGCTAAAGCTTTATATGGAATCCCTTCCTGTAAATGCCGAGCCAGTAACCGAGCTTGTAATTCAATAGCTCGTCTATAAGTACATCTGTACTCAAAAACTGGATGTTTAAATTCATCATTCATTTTGCGCTCGAATGCTTGTAAGAAATTTTTTCTAGCAGTTTCATTTAGTCGATATGCACCTAAACTTTCGTTGAAATCATCAGGTTGAATTTCATGTTTATGTAATACACTTAGTACTACATTGTCAGAAATCAAAGCACGAAACTCTTCCATTAAGTCCAGCACCATTGCAGGTTGTCCATGATGGACTTCATGCAAATATCCAATATAAGGATCTAGCCCAGCAACACAGGGTAAGAGCATCTCAATCAGGCTTGACATAAGGAATCAGAAGAATCTAAAGTATTGCCAATGAAACAACAACTAAGAACCTGAATCATATAATTATTATCCATAGCAGTACGTTTAATTTTTTGGCGGAGACTACGTTTGTAGGTTTGTTCAAGGTTAAGAGCATTGAGAGCAAAGCGTCTTAAAAGCGCAAAATTCTGGGGACTGTGAAAAGAACGAATGCGACAAGCATCCTCCGCAAAAGTACAGTCGAGAGTCCAATGAGCCTCCTTTTCAATGCCCCAGTGTTTTCGGATAGCCCGACCGATAAGTTGAGCATCACTGTTTAAAGAGGTGAGATAAAACTGAACTTCACGGGTAGTTTTGTTCCAAAGATGACGCACACGGACTACTATCACTAGGGTTTTCAATCCTACCCATAATTTGGGTTGATAAAGCTCGCCAATAGCAGCAACAGGTACAGTCCAAACTTCACGAATTTCTCGGCGATGATGTGCTTTCTCAATTCGTTTGTCATAACTGACATCAACGCCTCGGAAATTATTGGCTTTCTCAGTTTCAAACCATTGTTGTACTTGAGAGTGGGATGATTAGCTTTAAGTCCTAGGACATAATCAGCTTTTTTAGCGACAATCTGTTTGGCAATTTCAGTTTGTGTCCCCATTGCATCAATAAAATGCTCCACTAAACTCTGTTGAATACTGCCGATGTCTGCTATTTCTTTTGACTTTCGCTGACTACGTGCGTTTTGAAGTTCATCCGCAGATTTTGTTTTAAAGCCCTGTGACATCAACTTGACTCCTGAAGATTTTGGGACAACAGTATTGAAGTCTTCTCATTGATCTTGTTCTTAAGTCAAGTGCATTTTTTCCGCCTTTGTTTATGCTTATCTTACTTAATTTGTCAAGCTCACCCTATACCAAATTAGATGAGCTTACCCTGCACTTTCCCGGTGCATCCACACACCCAATTTTTGGGCTAATTTACCCCTGTGGATACAACCCGAAGTTTTCCTTGAATCATTTACACAGCTTGGCTCTCGGCTGCGTTCACAGCCCCCCATTTATATATAAAATACAAGGTCTGTGGACGCGAATATATCCCCCTGGCTGCGATCGCAGTCAGGTGGCAGATGCTAGCACCCATCCACAGCAATATCGAATTGCCATAGCAACGGCTGAATTATCTACCTTATCCCAGAAGCTAATAATTTGGCCGCGGAGGACAAAACCTCGCGTGGAATAAATGTGAGCAGGTCTTTAATAGTCTCCACAGCTTGCTCAGGCGATTCCTTCGCTATAGGAGCTAGAAAGTTGGTGGACACATCTGTTAGAGATTCTTCGGTCATCCACTCCGAGAGGTCATTCGGCGATTTAGTCACCTCATCTGAATATCCACTTTCATCCGGTTGTCTTTCACTATTAATTTACCTCTATCCAGGTTTCTGTTAGCGGTATCTTAGGGTCTATTCTGTCGCTAAATATGTTGCTACCTTTTGATAATAATCTAGCCTCATAATAACTATAACTGTATCGTTCATTTTCAATTTTCCTCATAATATGACTTAGTAACTCATGGGTAAAATATTGACCTATATATAAATCTTTAAACTTCATTTTGATGTTGACAATCTCTGTAATTTTTTGAACTAAATAAACGATAGTCTCTTGATCGACTAGTTCTATAATGTCTAAATTAGATGTTAAACAGTATTTATCATCAATTTTTATCATCAAATTGGCGTTACAAGCACTACTTTCATATCGTTGTTTTGTGAAAAATAAAGTATCTGGTTTAATAGCCCAATACTTTAATGGGTTTATGATAACTTTAAGGCTTTTTTCAAAGCAAACGACTGTAAGTTGCGTACTCATTTGTTCGTCCTTAATTCTCTATAGTGCGATCCCAATTGACATGAGGTGAATAAGCTATATATAAAGAGTTATCATAGGTAATAAATAATGTATGATAACTTTCTATACTTTTTTAGTTATTTGTAAATAATTTTGCTCACCACTCACCACTTGCCGCAGTTTTTACATCGGTAATAATCTTTACATTTACTTCCAATATTGTTAGAACCGCAGTGAGCGCAGTAAGGCTTAATAACACTTGTATATAGATTGTCTGTACCCTGTCTTGTTCTATTCAGACTTTCTGTTTGTTTCATTGAAAATCTTGTATCATCAATACTTTCAGTCTATGACCCTCTATTAACTTGATTGGCTAAATTCTCCCTAAATTCCTTAGCTATTAACTCTGTAATTTCCACTTATTTACTGTCAAAATCCGTACAGTCTAAATGCGGTAAACAATAAAGTTTTAGTGAACGTTCATCCATAACGAACACAAGTCTTAATAATCTAGCCTCATCAGTAATCCTGCTATTTTTAGTTTTGATATATGCTTCTATATCATCCAAATTACCTAGCAATCTTTGTAAATTAGCTGCTTGAGTGCCATAAATAGAGATATACTTTCTAATCTTGGGAATTCCCCTGATAATCTCTGTAAATAGGGTTCTATCGTCGTGAGGTAAGCCTTTAATCTGCTTAATCATTGCAGATTGACCAGTGACAATAAAGCCTATGTTAGAATGCCACCTTGCTTACTGATTTTCTTTAAATTGTCGCTGCTATCTTGTGCATCAGTGGCACTATCCGCTTTCTCTCCTTTCATAATGATTATCATTATTTTTCATGGGATGTTTTATTTTTTGCAAGTCCCTAATGAGTTTTGTTGCTACCTCTAATGGTATGAGTGTTAAGCGTCCTAAATTTTTTGTAGACCTCCAACGCCAGCTGAAATCGCTGCAACAAAGAGTTAGTCGCAAAAAAATAGGGTCAAATAACTGGCGCAGAGCTACAGCAAAAGTAGCAAAACTCCATGAACATATTGCTAATACTAGAAAAGACTTTCATTGGAAGGTAGCACACCAACTTTGCGATCAAGCAAAAACAATATTTGTTGATAATTTGAACTTGGTTGGATTGTCTAAACAATGCTTAGGAAGCATTGTTTAGACGCTGGATGGGGTCAATTCTTCCAAATTCTTGAACAGTGTTGCTTTAAGCGTGGTATCTACTTCCAGAAAGTTGATAAGCTGTCGCGCGTATAACTTGCACTTTTTATGGTCTGGAACCCTTGTTGCAACGAGAACACTCTCGAAAATTAAAGACGCGACAGCTTAGTAGAAAGACAAGTCAGATTTGCCCAAGTTGCGGAACCCAGACGGGTAAGAAACAATACGCTTGGGTTAAGAAGAAAAGTAGGTTGGGTTGAGCAACAGCGAAACCCAACATCCTTAGGACTTTGTTGGGTTTCGTTCCTCAAACGCCAGTTGCTACAACTCTTGGAACCCCCGCAACGCACTGGCTCCCCAACCTACATCAGTTTTAGTTTTTAGCCTTAACCCAAGCGTATTGGGGTAAGAAAGAGTTGTCAGAGCGTGTTCATGTTTGCTCAAACTGCGGCTACACAACCGATACAGATTGATAAGTCAAGCCGCTCAAGTCGTCCTCAATAGAGGGTGTGCAGCCGTCGGGCAGATGGTCAATATGCTTGATGTTGGCGCTTCGCGTCTCCCCTTGGGAGAGGGTAAGTTCACTAGAACCCCTGTGATTCAAAATCCCGCCCCTTCTAGGGGTGGGAGTGTCAAGACTAATGTCTATTTTGTAATGACTATTGACTATTGACTTTTGAAGACTGTTTAAAAGGAGTTTTTTTAGGTTTCTGCTTTTTATTTTTATTTTTCTGGTAGTCTACCTCTTTGAGCTTCTTCATTATTCGGCTGAAGTACTCTTGTAGATAGCTTTCTAGGGTTGTGGTTTGTTGCTGATCTAAACCAAAGACTGTGTATACTTCATCCATTGAAGCATTTAACTGTTTACCACTAGCCAATACTTCTGTAAACGCGAGCCTGTCTGCTACGTTCCATCCCCACTGAAAGAACCGCATTAAGCCCCGCACAGTACGTAGCAAATTTATTGGCATCCGCGTTACTCTGGCATCTTTTCCAGATAAGCGTTCGCACAGATTGATGATTTCTTCTGCACTCCATGCACGAGAACCTACTACAGGAAAAGTTTGGTTTTCCGTTTCTGGTACACTCAATGCTCGGATAGCAAACTTAGCAATGTCTTGAGTGTCCATATAGGCGATGGGAGAGGAATTACCTGTCACCCAAACTGGCTGTGCTTCCAAAATGGGAATCCCATATTGACCGATTAACCCTTGCATAAAACCAGCTAGCCGCAAGATGGTATAATTCAAGCCAGACTCAGCTAAGAATAGTTCTGTACACCGCTTAATTTCCATTAGCGGCACTTCTGGGTATTTATCAGCATCTAAAATCGAAAAGAAGATAAAACGCTCTACACCTGCTGCTTTTGCTGCTTGAATCAATGCTACTTTGCCGTCCCAGTCTACTTGTTTGATACTCAGTGAATCTGTAGGGCGAGATGTTGACGCATCAATAACTTGGGTTACACCTGACAATGCTTCCGCTAGGCTTTCGGGGTAACGCAAGTTTCCCGGTACGAGTTCTGCACCCCATTCTTTGAGAAAAGCTGCTTTTTTGCTACTCCGCACGAGGCAGCGTACTTTATATCCCTCATCGATTGCACGACGAGCCACTTGTCTTCCTAATGTGCCAGTGGCACCGATGATTAATAATGTCATGAGGGTTGTAATAAATTTTAATGTTTTATGAAAAGAATGTTATCAGAATAACCTATGCAAACAAAACTTTACATCTTTTCTCAGAAAATCTATTTATTTAGATAGACTCATGGGAAAATTACTGTCCGGTTAACGGACAAGCTTTTTTCCCATTTCGATGAAAAAGGGGGTGGGGACTGGGGACTGGGGAGAATAATAACAGACGCGATTAATCGCGTCTCTACTCCTAACTCCTGTACAGACGCGATTAATCGCGTCTCTCCTAACTCAGCACTCAATTATTCTTCTGAGCCTTGAATTTTCAGTAACAACGCGCCTAAGCCCCAGCCCACGAAGATTAAACCGAAAGACAATAGAGCTGCATTCAAAATTTCGCCGCCCATTGGTGTGATTCTCCTTATGCAAAGTGGTGTGTAAACTAGGTCTACCAGAAGCTTTTCAATAGTTGCTGTAGGATTAGACCTGTGTAAATAATTTTAAACTAGTTTAGCAGGCAATCCCTACTGGTTTGAGGGGCAATCCCTACTGTTGGAAGAAGAGGAAATGGGAAAACGGGAAAATTTGATGATAATAATTATGAAGAGATTTTATGTATCAAAATAATCAAGGCAATTTAATAAATTTTGTCAAAGAAAATCGTCCGCGTTTGGCGCTGACGCTGGGAGATCCGGCGGGGATTGGGCCGGAGGTGGTTTTGAAAGCTTTAGCTGATCCGGAAATTAGTAAAAAATATGACGTTACAGTGGTGGGTAACGAGGATTTGCTGTCACAGACTTATCACAAACTGAATTTAACTGAGAATTTAGCACCTTTGGCAAATCCAGATGAGTTATCAGTCAGCGATGTGCAGTTGGATGAGAAAATTAAAGATGAAATTATCCCAGGAATAGGTAATGCGGCGAGTGGTGCGGCTAGTTTTGCCTATATGGAATCTGCGATCGCTCAAACACTCGCTAGTAAATTTGATGGGATAGTCACAGGGCCGATCGCTAAATCTGCTTGGAAAGCCGCAGGATATAATTATCCAGGACAAACGGAGCTTTTGGCACAAAAATCAGGTGTTGACCGTTTTGGGATGTTATTCGTAGCGCGATCGCCCCATACTAATTGGACACTCCGCACCTTACTTGCTACCACACATATTCCTCTACGTCAAGTAGCCGATACATTGACACCGCAGTTGTTGACACAGAAATTAGATTTGTTGGTGGAGTGTTTGGAGAAGGATTTTGGTATAGATAGAGGGAGAATTGCGATCGCCGGGTTGAATCCCCACAGTGGCGAACAGGGACAATTAGGACATGAAGAACAGGATTGGTTAATTCCCTGGTTAGAGAAAGAGCGGCAAAAACGACCACAATTGCAGCTAGATGGGCCGATACCGCCAGATACCATGTGGGTTAAACCTGGTCAAGCTTGGTATGGAAATTCTTTAGTACAAAATCCGGCTGATGCTTATCTAGCACTTTACCACGACCAAGGCTTAATTCCTGTGAAGCTCATGGCATTTGATCGGGCAGTTAATACTTCTATAGGTCTTCCTTTCGTTCGGACTTCACCAGATCACGGAACAGCTTTTGATATTGCGGGTAAGGGAATTGCTGATGCTACGAGTATGAAAGCAGCGATACATTTAGCGGCTGAGTTGGTTATTCAAAGGTTGGCGGTGAGTTGTGGTTAAAAGTTATTTGTTGCAATATTTACTAGGAGTAATGCTTACTTGGATTTTGAAATTATCGGAGAGATCACCAATATTGAAATAATTGCTGTTGGTAACTCCATTCGTGAACTAGAACGCTTGCGTAAAACTTATGGTTCAGGACGGTGGCGGAAACTTAAAGGCTTTGCAACCATTAGCTTAGACGACGGAAGCATTTATGAAACTGAGTTACACTGGTATGAAGCCCACGGAATTGGTAAGAAAGAAATTAAAATAAAACCGCTTTTTATAGGAGTCGTTATGCAGTCAGCGAACACAGAAACTCAATATGTTGTTTGCATTAGCAACAAAGATTATCCTGCTTCTTTAGAAATTCGGAAAATTTACCAGACTGTTCCTGATTCTGATGCTGTTAAGCACCGAATGATTAGAGTTATTGATGAATCAGGTGAAGACTATTTATATCCTAGCAATTATTTTGTATTGATTGAATTACCAAAAGCGGTTGCAGAAGCTTTTTCTCTAGCTAGTTAAAATTTAATTATTCGTTTTAATAACTCTAAAATCTATTTAAAAAAGTAGCTGTTCCTCATCACCAAAGCTGCCTTTAATCATATTAGACCTCTTGCATAAATCAAAAATAAAGAACCCCACCCCCAACCCCTCCCCGCAAGCGGGGAGGGGTTGGGGGTGGGGTGTTATGGACTTTTGCAAGAGGTCTATTGTGCCAGCTATTCCTGTCTCATTAATCCGAAATATAAACACCGGAACATTTGGGTAGCACTGGCGAGATTTATTTATCGCAGCTAATTCATCTCTATCAGCGAAATAGTCTCCACTCTCAGGTTCAACAGCTATGTACCAGTTGTAGTGAGTTTTGATTAACTCTGGTTGAACTCGGTCAAAAATAACTTTACAGCGTTGGTAAAATGCCTCTTGTTGAGCTTTTTTTTCTGACCACTGAATATCAATCAGGGAATATTCTTCCCCGGCGAACTGTGCGAATAGGCTTTGGATTAGTCATTGTTGTTTTTACCAATCTACTTTGAGATTTTATAACTTTATCATCGAAGCTATTTACTAGCTTCAAGTAAAGGCAATTTATAAATACCAGTCATCTGTTTTTCAGGCGACTGGTATTTATTTTTTGTGCTTTTGGGGTTAGAGAAAGGATAGGCTAACGCCTAAAAGTTATGAAGTGTGTATTTATCTACTTGCTTAGTTGCAAGACTTCTTTCTTCCTCTCTAAAAGTGAAAATAAATAAAGAGTTGTACTCCAATAGTCGTGGTGTCAATACGTCTTTAAATATTTTTTCTTAAATACTTCGTGTTGTACAAAGATTGAACCGGCTAACGCCTAATAAAAGTGAGGAAATCCAGTTTTTTACTCGTTGAGTGGATAGGACTTCCTTTTTTTTGTTCATGTTAAGTTGAAGAAATTTTGATTTTTAGGAGTTAATTATGAATTTTGATATAATGCCTGAATATGTTGGTCGCGATCTTCAAAGTCTTCATGATTGGTGCAATCATCAATCTCGCATGAAGTCGATGTTCTCTAGTGGAGTTGCTTCTGGTCGAACTCACAAATGGTTTAGATACGAGGTAATACTACTAAAGCCTAATGCGAAAATTAATCCAGGCAATTGGGATGAGAGGGTTAATCGACTTGGCGATCGCATTTTCCCAGAATGGAATTGTGCCTTATTATGCCATTATCGTCCTGGTAGTTGCATGAAACAACACACTGACCATTCCGTTTTTGAACCTCTAGTAGCATTGGTCAATATTGGACGTGCTACTTTATCCATCGATAATCAAGAACATCACCTTGAAGATGGTCAGGTTATCAAGTTTGATTCTAGTATTTCCCATGAACTACTTCCTGTTGTATCTGAGCGATGGTCTTTATCCTTTCGTCGGATTAAACCACAGTATTTACAGTTTTAAATTCCTGTAATCTTTTTCCTGTAAGGATTACATGACTGTGGTTGCATCGCTGATGTCACTCTATATTTTAAATTCCTGTAATCTTTTTCCTGTAAGGATTACATGACTGTGGTTGCATCGCTGATGTCACTCTATATTAAATCTTTGTAACTTGCGCTCCCATCGGAAAAACAAACTTTCCCCATCTACCTCATCCGTCTCTTCACTTTCATCAATGAGGTCTTGGTTTTTCTCTTCTAATTCGCGCATATACTGCCTGAGTATACCCCCAACAGCGATCGCTCTAGTTTTATGCAGTTGACGGGTTAGCTCTAAAAACCATTCTCTATCACCTACTAAATCTGACTCTTTCACCTGATACTTGAGAATTTCTGGGATGAGTAGTGAAGGGTTATGATGCTTTGCGATCGCGCTAATATGAACAACAGGCTGGTAATCAATCCGTAAGCACTGCTGCCACAACGCTACCCATTTGGCATGAGAAAGATAGCCATGACTGAAATAGGAAGGCGGCACCATTGCTAAAATATGTAAATGGGGATGTGCTGAGACTCCATCTTTACCTTTGGTAACTTCTGTGGATTTCACCCAGCCTTTCGCAGTCCATGCTTCCAATTCAGTGAATCGCTTAAAAGCTTTATTTATCGAATCCAAGTTTTCCTTGAGTTCCTTAATTTGACAATTCTTTACAGTCAAAGTAACAAACAGCCAACGGTGCTTGGGGTAATCAGTGACAACCTGTGGGAGAATTTTGTAAGCTCTTGCTTTCCACATGAGCGATCGCCGCCACTGACAAACCGGACAATGACGAACCCTACAGAATCGGGCATCTGATAGTTTTAAGTTGAAAATACCTTCTGATTCGTCTCGTACTAATTGAAATTTCAGCAACTCGGAACAGATTCTCATCCGCCAAGCATACTGCTGAAAATAATCTTCGTCTGCTTTGGCGTAATAATGTAAGACTTTATCAGTATTAGCTTTATGCTTGTCCCAAATTTTACCTATAGGCGAAACTTCGGATAAACTCTGTACATTTTGATTTTTCTGAAACTTATCTTGAGACGATATATTAAAAGCAATAAAGTTACTGTCTGAGGCTTGAGCAGACACGAAATCACCAAATCAGTTTGTATCAACGTCCCAAATTAACGCAAGTTATCCGCTCAAGCCTCAGTAAAAGTATTTAAGTAAGTAATAAGACTAATGCTGACTTATCTGAGTGATTCATTATTATGAAGTACTCCCGAAATCGGAAAGCTCAAGAATTAGTATTATCGTCGGCCGCTTCAAACTTGTAACCATAGCCCCGTACAGTTTTAATAAACTCTGGTATGCTGGCATCGACTTCCATCTTCTTACGAAGCTGACCAATATGCACATCAACCACCCGGCCATCTCCTATATAGTCGCAACCCCAGATTTTTTGGATTAACTGTGGGCGACTCCAAGCTTGATTAGGATGACTTGCTAAAAAATGTAAGATATTAAATTCCAGCGCTGTTAAAGCGAGAGGTTTATCGTTAAGTGTAACCTCCCGACCTTCTGGATTAATTACTAGCTGCTTGAAGATGATACGTTGTGTTGGGGAGGGGTTGATGTAACGTATCCGTCTCAAAAGAGCTTCTACTCTAACTTCAACTTCTGCAAGACTAAATGGTTTAGTCATGAAATCATCAGCACCCGCGCTTAAGATTTTAATTTTATCAGCCTCATCAGTCCTACTAGTTAGTATCAGCACTAAAACATTAGTACGACTCTGCATTTCTTGGCAGAGGCTATAACCATTCACATCCGGCAAATTCCAATCCAGAATCACTAAAGCTGGGTTGAATTGCTCAAACAACGATAAGGCCGTCTTACCATCTGCTGCCGACTCTATTTGATATTTCCGACTTAAAAAACGATAGACGAGATTTCGGACGCCGAAGTCATCATCGACGATCAGAATTTTGGGAGTAGTAGCCGTAACTATAACCATAATGCTGCCTATTGTAGATTGGGCGATTCGTTGTTGCGCCAGTTTTGCTTTACGTGTTTCTGTTGAGAGTGTATTCACGCGCGTCTCTGCTGAGTCCGATCGCCACTGTAGTACTTGTATACAATTAATTTTCCATGAAGTTTATGAAAACTTCAGCCATCCTAATGCTTATAAAATGTATAAGTATTGTATGAATTTTGTATATTTTTGAATTTGTATTGTATAATTTTAAAATTTTATACTTAAAATGAGTGTAATTGAAAACCATCTTTATGACCGCAAATAGTACAGAGAAACACTAAACGCCACGGCAATTGCTACAGCTTTGGAAGAATAACGTACTCCCTGATTAATTAAGGTATCTACAAAGGCTCACAAACTAAGCTATAAGCCAATCTAGATTCTAAACTCCTACTTATTCAACTGTACTCTAGCCAACGGGTATGTCCTCTTGAAGAGAGTCTACGAAAATTTAGTCAGCGTGTATTTACATGTAGCTACCCTCTTAAGCATACACTATACTACAAGTTTCAGCCTGAGACTATGACAAGCCAAGGACTGAGAGCATCACCAGAAGGCATTAAGGCAGCAAAAACAGCTTTAACAGACAAAACTTGGAGTCAGCATAAATTAGCAACGGCTTTAGGCATTACACGTCAACCAGTTTCCAAATTTTTTGCAGGTGAGTCGGTTTCACGCTCTTGTTTTGTGCAAATTTGCCAACAGCTAGGGTTATCTTGGCAAAAGGTTGCTGGCTTACCTGAAGATGTGGCATTTGAGGTAACTCCTAAAGCGCAATTCAAAGGTGTTGACCTCGATACACTGGTACGGGAAGTGCGTCAAAAGCGTCAAGATAAAATTCAAGACCAGTGCAACACTCTGCAAATGTTGGACATTGCCCAGACAGCTAAAGTGATGGACATTTACACCAATATTAATGTCTTAGAGGAGATAAGCAGCCTGCAATGGCGAGAAATTTCTGACCTGTTGAAAGACTTCAAATCTAAATCGACCTTTAATCAACTTGGAGGATACAAGCGCCAGAGAAGATTACCAGGGTTGGAAGCAGTATTGCGGCACTCAAAACTGATGGTGCTGGGTAAACCAGGGTCAGGTAAAACTACATTTTTACAATATCTAGCGATTGAGTGTAACAAAGGCGAGTTTCAGCCAAATCGCATAGCAATTTTTATTAGGGTGAAAGAATTTGCTGAAGATGCCAAAAAAGACAGCGAATTCAATTTATTGAACTACATCACCCAAGAATTTCTTAGTTGCGGTGTTGAACAGGAATCAACTAAAACTCTACTGGTTGAAGGCAAACTGCTGATTTTACTAGATGGATTAGATGAAGTCCCAGCACCAAAGATAGATAAAGTTACAATGAACCTATCCCACTAATAATATTTGTGCTACAAAGCTTAAGCTTATTGAGAACCGAAAACGAAAAATCAAGGTTTTCAAGCACATTTTACGAAAAGAAGTAGGGGTTTTTTGAATAGTGGGATAGGTTCAATAGAAATTCGGAGATTTACCCAAACTTTTTACAAAAATCAGTTTGTTATTAGCTGTCGAATTGCTGCCCAAAAATATAGATTTCAGGGATTTACTGAAGTTGAAGTGGCAGACTTTGATCAAGAAGAAGTAGAAGTTTTTGCCAAAAATTGGTTTATCGCAGTTGCTTTTAAGTCCAAAGAAGATGGGGAAGCCATAGGAAATTTATTTATTAATCAGTTACATCTACCAGAAAATCAGCATATCCGAGAATTGGCAATCACTCCACTACTGTTGCATTGGATTTGCTTGGTGTTCCAAGTAAAAGATAAATTTCCTTTAAATCCAGCCAAGTTATATGAGCAAGCACTGAATATTTTGCTGGTAAGATGGGATGAAGTCAGGGGAATTAAACGCGATCGCGTTGCTCATAAATTGACTTTGGTAAGTAAGAAAAAACTGCTTTTTCAAATTGCATATCTCACTTTTGAGCAAGAAAATTACTTTTTTGAACAAGAAAAAATCCTGCAACTTATTGCTGACTATCTAGAAAACTTACAAAATGTTAATTCAGAGGTAACTCAATTGCAGCTAGATAACGAAGCAGTAATGAAAGCAATTGAGGTACAAAATGGGTTATTGGTGGAAAGAGCGCGGGGAATTTACTCTTTTTCTCATCTGACATTTCAAGAGTATTTCACGGCTCGAAAAATTGTTGAAAGTTCCCCAAGTTATGCTTGGAATAATCTGGTAAGTCACATAACTGAAAAGCGCTGGCGTCAGGTATTTTTATTAACTGTTAGTATGTTGCCGAATGCTAATGAAATACTACAGTTAATGAAGCAAAAAATTGATTTGCTAGTGGCTGGTGACGAAAGATTACAGTATTTTCTAACCTGGTTGCATCAAAAATCTAGTTCAGTTTCTACCCGCTACAAAGCAGCAGGTGTTCGGGCCTTTTACCTCGTTTGCGTTGAGCGAAGCTGTTGCCATAGGCATCATGCCTTTGTCTATACTTCTGGTTATGACCTTGAGTGTGCTCTTGTTGGTAATATCACCTTTGACGCTGACCTTGTACTTGATGAGTTTCTATTCAGTACTGTTGCCTGCCTTAACGAGCTTGACTTTGCCTTTGAGTATACCCTCAACGATGGACTTGATCATGGATATGCCCTTGTTATTGCCTTTGATAAAGCTGTTGACCTTGTTGTTGATCCTAAATTGAAGCAATTGCTGCAAAAAATCAAAAAACAACTACCAAAAATAGATAGCAATCCAGAGAAATTTAGGGACTGGTGGCAAGCTAAAGGTAAAGCCTGGGGTGAACAATTAAGAGAGATGCTGATTAAGTATCGCAATATTGGTTACGACTGGCAGTTCAACGAACAGCAAAAAGAATTGCTTCAGCAATATTACGATGTCAATAAATTACTGGTAGATTGCCTCAATAGCGCTGCTTGTGTCACTCCAATAGTGCGGCAAGAGATTGAAGAGACATTATTATTAGCGATCGCAGATATTGAAAAGATACGCAATTCCTGTACTA
This sequence comes from Nostoc sp., assembly GCF_036917655.1. Classification (GTDB taxonomy): domain Bacteria; phylum Cyanobacteriota; class Cyanobacteriia; order Cyanobacteriales; family Nostocaceae; genus Nostoc. The sequence goes on along the minus strand of NZ_JBALCY010000061.1, from coordinate 43,772 downwards.
ATGGCTGAATATTTTTAATTTTTAGACTATTTTTTGATTAATTAGGTAGGGAATTTAATAATTTTAAGTTTGCTTATAATGTGTATTAATAATTAAACGTTATAAATATAAACTTTAAATATATTTAATTAATTTAATCCAAAAAATTCCTTCTGATAGTCTAAGTTGACTGTATTTGCAATGCATTAAATGGTAGAAAATCTTTCAATTAACCACTCTATCTAAGGAGATATTTTGAGCAACTTCATCCCATAGAAAGAGCAATTAAATATGTTGAGTCCGTTAAATTGCTATTAATATCGTCAATAAGGAACAGTTATGACTAACAATTTAGCAGGCGGCATCATTCCCCCACAGCCACCAATAGAAGCACAATCTGATGCTCATGTCTTGAAGACTCGTCTAGAATGGGGCGAACCAGCTTTTACAATACTCGATGTGCGCGATCGCCCAACCTACAACAAAGGTCACATTATGGGCGCGATGCCGATGCCAAAAGATGAATTGGTAGAGCGTGCAGCTGCTTCGTTGGATAAGAGCCGTGACATTTACGTTTACGGTGCTAATGAAGAAGAAACTGCCCAAGCCGCTCAACAACTGCGTTCTAATGGATTTGAGCATGTCTCCCAACTCAAAGGTGGTCTTGCTGCGTGGAAGGATATCGGTGGCCCAACAGAAGGCATTGTTGAATCAAAAACTCCCCCAGGTGCAGATGACTACAATGTGGTAGACCGTCTAAAAAATCACCAAGAGAATCTGCAAAAGGGAGGCACTAGCCCGACGGAAGCCATTAAAAAGGGAGCCAGTAATCTAAAGGAAAGCATTCAAGAGGGAGCCAGTAATCTAAAGGAAAGCATTGAAGAGAAAGCCGGTAACTTGAAGGAAAGCATTCAAGAGAAAGCCAGTGATGTCAAGGAAGGCATTCAAGAGAAAGCGAGTGACGTGAAGCAAGACATTCAACAGAAAGCTAATGACGTGAAGTAAGACATTAGTGAATCTAGAACTCCTACAGGTTCAGATGATTCCAATGTTGACTCTTAGGCATAAAATAACTTAGCAAATTAGCAATAGACTTCTTGCAAAATATCAATTTCTCGTGAGGAAATAAGTCAGAATTCACAGAGAACTCTGAACTGCGGCTTTTGCGATTCCCCGTACCCCTACCAGGAAGCAAGCTACGTGATAGCGTGCAGGAGAAGGAGTTGCCGTTTGCCCTTGGCATGTGAGAAGTTTGAAGAGTCAGGAGACAACATATTCTGCCTCCAGAGGCTTGTCCAGCAGAAATACAAATTTTGCAAGAGGTTTACTGTTTGCTCAATGTTCAAACAAATCTTTAAATTGCAATAAATCTAAGGAAACTATTGTTGGTAGAAATTCAAAACATTCTTGAGCAATTTCCCAACGTTCTTCTCGTTTGAGCATTCCCATTAGCTTCTGCTGCACACTAAGTAAGTAGCGCACATCATTGGCAGCATAACTCAGTTGAGCTTCAGATAAGCTAGCGGCGTTACCCCAATCAGAACTTTGAGAGCTTTTATCCAGTTCCACTTGTTCTAACTCTTGCACCACATCTTTGAGTCCGTGGCGATTTGTGTAAGTACGGGCTAGCTTACTAGCAATTTTGGTGCAAAAAACAGGCTGAACCTGAATCCCCAGATTAGCTCGCAAAGTGGCAAGGTCAAAGCGAGCAAAGTGAAACACTTTTACGACATTTGCCGCTTCCAAGAGTTTTTTTAAATTTGGGGCGTCAGCTTGTCCTTTGGCTATGCGGATTGCAGTCACTTTTCCTTCTAGATTGCACAGCTGGACAAGACACAAGCGATCGCGCTGTGGCAATAATCCCATCGTTTCTGTATCAACTGCGATCGCTGTAGATTCTAAATACTGTCCAAGGGCTGCGTCACTGAGATCGCGATCGCTCACCTGAAAATCTTGTAATGTCATGAATTGTTCAAAAATAATTGCAGTGTCCAGCAGATAAAAGTCTTGTCAGACACTACATTATTATTGTGCAAAAAAATCAGAAATTAAATCTACCTAGTGTGAAAAAACATTTGTGTCAGGTAGACTTCGCCTTGATTATTAGTAGCAACGCCAATTCCAGTCAGGTTGTAATTTCCTTTAAGATTCTTTAGATGTCCGGGACTGTTGAGCCAACCGGTAACAGCTTCGTCCACAGGGTTGCTATATCCCCGATTGAAAGCAACATTTTCCGCCGCACTGTTGTAGCGAAGAGGGATAGCTTTGACTCGCCGTTCAAATCCCTGATGACTAAATGGGGTTTTACCTTTAGCCATATTTTGACTATGAATTCTTGCCTGTCGAGTGATATTTGCATTTAGGGTCAACTTTGGCAGTCCTTTAGAAGCCCGATATCGATTAATTTGGTCAAAAACTGATTTTTCTAACTCCGTAGTTTTAAAAGTAGGAGTCGATATTGCAACCTGACTGGAAAAAAGCGACAACAGCTTATTACGGGTGGATGTATTTGTAGAAGAATGATTTGGTATCGGGACAGTCGTTAATCCACTAGCAAGGACAAGCGCACTTAAAGCGATGCCAAAAGCAGTTTGTCGGAACATGGAGAATTGCGTAATGTGTAGAGATATAAGACTTCTACTCTACCTTATTGTTCCGAAGATATATACCAGGATACTATTAAGGATTGATGAATTTTGGCAATCTGGCTATATCCTTCTATCGGAAGTAGAAACAATCATTTTCAATTGTCAATACTTTAATCGGTCAGCTTCATGAAATCACGGTTATTTTGGCTGATAATTTAAGATTTTCATGAATTACTAAAAAATAATATAGTATTCAATAGATAAATGTCATTGAAACTACATTATTCAACATCTAGCAAAAGCTTTGCTAGCAGGCTGAAATCTGGGGAATTTGAGAAAAAACCTAAATCTTACCACATCTATCAGCGAAGGAAAATTTGTGTGAAGTAGATTTCGCCTTTACTGTTGCTAGCGACACCAATCCCCGTCTTATCATAATTACCTTTGATATTGGCTAGATGCCCTGGACTTTTGAGCCAGCCTTGAACAGCTATTGTGGCAGGATCACTATATCCCTGGTTGTAGGCGACATTTTCACCAGCTGCTCTGTAAGAAATACCGATTGCTCTAATTCGCTCTGAAAATCCTGTATGTCCAAAAGTAACTGTACCATTAGCCATGTTCTGACTGTGAATCCTGGCTTGATTATCGATGGCAGAATTACGAGTCAGCGCTGGTAGCCCTTGGGAAACTCTGTAGTTATTAATTTGGTTGAAAACCGACTGTTCTAGAGCGGCAATGTTGATGCTAGATGCTGCCATGTAAACAGTATTATTTAATACATCTGACTGTTGCGGTGTAAAAGTTGGATTTGTTACAGGAGTAGCGATCGCTCCACTACTGAGAACTATAGTGCCTAAAGCAACGATGTATATTGTTGGTTGAATCATTTGCTGGAAGTAAACTTTTAGACAATCTAACCAACTAATATCAATGTGACAAATTGCTTATAGGTCTATATAGCTCTAATTTGTGCCGTTTTCTGTTCAAAAACTACAAGTAAACGTTGAAATCCACGATATTACGAAAAAATAGTGCTGTTTAATAAATAATTGTCTTCTAACATTAGTATGATTGTTTTTATCCCATCTTCCATACTTAGGGTATTACATAGTGCAGTAACTAACTTTTTTCGATTTTTTTAGTTCTTTATGATGCTTATCCATCTTAAAACCTAAGTTATTTTACTGTCTTTAAGTATATTACTTAGCTTTCTTCACGTCGTAAAATAAGTAAAAACCGATTACAACATTTGAAAATGCGGAATGTAGGATATAAATGGTATGGATTTATTCAGCAAAATCTCTGCGTGATTTCAACTAGCCTTGGTTAAGGGTTTCTAACTCTTGCTGCACCACGCGCAACACCCGTGCAATATATTCCGCACGCCACTGTTCCCGCTCCTTAATTACCTTGGCATCCGGCTCGTAAGCTTCAATCTCACTAGCCGATAAAATACCTTTAATTTCTAGCAACTGTTCAATGGTGTCCAGCCGCTCACGCAACACGGATACCTCACCAGTCAAAGCCATGACGATCGCCAACAAATTATCGATTTGCGGATTATCTAAGTAAACAGGTCGTTTACCCTTAGCTATTTTTGCCATCCTAATACCAATTCTCCAAAAATAAGACTACACACACAAAAGAAAGAAACCCAGATAAAATCTGACTTTCTCAATTACGAATTACGTTAGCGTAACGCGAAGGAGTCCGCGTACTCCTGCAAAGAAGCAGGCTACGCGCAGTGTCTCGTAGAGAGCGTTATTACGAATTACGAATTACGAATTGGTATACTTCCTCTGCTTACTTAGTTGCAGCAACCACAAACCAAGTGCCTTGGCTGCCTGAGTTACCATTTTTAAACAGGTCATTAGTTACTTTTGCTTTCCATGCCCCATTAGGGACAAACTTCTCGAATGTCTTATCTGCTGCAAAACCAGCCTCAGTAACTAAGGGCACTAAATCCAGATCGCGCACAGCACTCCAGAAAGGTTCGTTGTTGTTAGCGGTTTCCCAATCAAAAATGAACTGTGTATAGGCATCCATGTGACGATACAGGGGTGCTTCCACATGGAGCATCATGCCACCGGGAGCCAGTAGACGATAAGATTCTTGCATAACTTTACGGACGGCTGGCGGGGGAATTTCATGGAGCAAAATGTGAGAAACTACTAAGTCAAATGATTCATCTGGGAAGTTAGTGTGTTCGGCATTTTGCTGAGAGAAGTGTACCCCTTTGCCTAAAAATTCGGCTCTTGCATGAGCATAACGCAGCATGGGTGCGCCTACATCTATGGCATGGACTTCTGCATCTGGAAAACCATCCACATAGGGTAATGTGCTATTGCCGATAGAACATCCCATATCGAGAATTTTTCTGGGTCGAAAGTCGGGATACTCTGGCAGGAGATAGTTTTGGACTATAGATAGCCCCATATCATCGTTGAGCGGCCCCAACCAACCTAGACCATAAACGTAAGCGCCGCGATCGTAAGTTGCGCCAGCAGCTACATCATCAGCAGTGAATTCACTGTGATATCCTCCGGGCATACAGTGAATGTCTACAGCCTTTTGATGAGTAGGTATTTGAAAGTTTGGGTCGAGGGTTAAAGTACCTAGTTCACCACCTTGATCCTTGGCACGCTGAATCAACTCTGGCAGTTGTCTGTCAACGCTGGTATTTACAGCATCCCATAACATTTCCTGGTTGATCCGCTTGAGGGAACCCGTCCAGCGGTAGTGGGGTTCGTGCTGCATTACTTCCCGAATTTCATAACCATTCTGGGGAGGACGCTGATGTTCTTGTTCAAACTTCGGCTTGGCTAGTTTTTCATAAAGTACTTTATTCCCAGGAGAGATATTCTTGAAAATGTGCATTTTCAGACTTTGCACAAAGTTTTGGCGTGCCAACTCGTCGTGAGTGGGTTGCGGTAGCATAGCGTGTTGGAATTGTTGATCCATTATTGCTTCTTCCCAAAAACTTTATGTATATTTATGCATCATTTAACAACTTGGCTACTGTTTGTACATCCTTATCGCCGCGTCCAGAGCAGTTAATTACAATTCGGGGACTGTCGGTTAGTTGGGGACATAGGGTTTCGAGGTAGGCGATCGCATGGGCTGTTTCCAATGCCGGGATAATCCCTTCCAATTTCGACAATCGCTGAAATGCCGCCAAAGCCTCTGCATCCGTCACACTATAGTATTCGGCGCGACCAGTATCCTTCAAATAGCTATGTTCTGGCCCCACACCGGGATAATCTAACCCCGCACTAATTGAGTGTGCCTCAATAATTTGCCCATCCTCATCTTGTAATAGATAGCTCATTGCTCCATGCAATACACCAATTCGTCCTTTTGTCAAGGTTGCTGCGTGTTTTTCGGTATTGACACCTTCCCCGGCGGCCTCAACCCCAATGAACCGGATAGAAGATTCATTAATAAACTCATAGAATAGTCCCATTGCATTGGAACCACCACCCACACAAGCCAAGAGAATATCAGGCAATACACCCCACTTTTCGATTGCTTGGGCACGAGTTTCTTGGCCGATTACTGCATGGAAATCACGTACCATCATCGGGTAAGGATGGGGCCCTGCTACCGAACCCAGGATGTAGTGAGTTGTTTCCACATTTGTCACCCAATCGCGGATTGCTTCAGAAGTGGCATCCTTCAAAGTTCCAGTTCCCGCTTCTACCGGACGCACTTCTGCCCCCATCAACCGCATTCTAAACACATTTAAAGATTGGCGTTCCATATCATGAACGCCCATGTAAATTACGCATTCCAGCCCAAAACGAGCGCAAACTGTGGCTGTGGCAACTCCATGTTGTCCAGCACCCGTTTCGGCAATAATCCGTTGCTTGCCCATGCGCTTTGCCAACAATACCTGACCAAGGGCATTATTAATTTTGTGAGCGCCAGTATGATTTAAATCTTCGCGCTTTAAGTAAATTTGTGGCCCTGTGCGATCGGGTCGGGCATAATGAGCAGTCAGGCGTTCAGCGAAATATAATGGTGTGGCACGTCCTACATAGTCCCGTAACAACTGCTGTAATTCTGCTTGAAAACCAGGCTCATTGCGGTATTGCTGATAAGCTGTTTCTAGTTCAGCAAGAGCAGGCATAAGCGTTTCTGGTACATACTTACCGCCAAAGCGTCCAAAGCGACCTAGCTGATCGGGAACCTGAGCAGTTGAACTTGGAGAGAGGGGAGTAGTAGTCACGGGCTGATTTTGATGATAGGAATGACTTAATTATTATAGAAAAGTCTGGGGCATATCTGGAATATACCTGGGGACTGGGGACTGGGGACTGGGAATTGGGGACTGGGGACTGGGGAAAAAGCAAGGGAGCAGGGAGCAAGGGAGAAGAGTTTTCCCCCCTGCACCCCGCTCTTCTGCCTCTTTTCAATGCCCAATGCCCAATGCCCAATGCCCGATTACTTTAAATCCCTTGCAATGGATTTGTGATGTTAGCCTAGAAATTGATATCCCAGCAGAATGGTTGCGTAGAAGTTTCCACTGCCTTTGAAATTTTTCTTAAACATTCATTTTATGTCTTCTTCCAATCCCAAATCTTCTGACAAAAGCTTTGTCTACCGCGAATTTGGCAACGATAACTCCGCCGCCACAGAAAGACCAATTTCAGAACTGCCCCCACAACAACAAAATCTCAAAGTACAAGCTTCCCGCAAAGGACGCAAAGGCAAAACCGTCACAGTGATTAGCGGTTTTCAAGCCAAACCGGAAACCTTGGCAGATTTGGTGAAGCAGTTGAAAAGCCAGTGTGGGACAGGTGGGACAATTAAAGACAACGAAATTGAAATTCAGGGCGAACACAAGCAGAAAATTGTCGAGATTTTGACCAAGCTAGGTTATAAAGCCAAAATTAGTGGTGGCTAATCTTGAGTGCGGTTTACCGCATCTCAACCGTGACGTAAATTGAGAGTGGCAATGTTATCTTTGAGAGGTACAAATATTCTTGAGCAGTGGTGAATCACTTCGCCGACAAGCTGTCTTTTGTGAGATTAACAGGAGGTTCAAATGGATTTAGTTCGTCTTCTGTGTGCCATTTTCTTACCGCCTTTGGGAGTTTTTCTGCAAGTAGGTTTTGGTATAGACTTTTGGATTAATATACTTTTGACGCTTTTTGGTTACATTCCTGGGATTATTCATGCAGTGTGGATAATTTTGAAAAAATAATTCTTGGTAGGTGGAGGTTGGGTGTACCAATCTCGGCGTTACTGATTCTGAATAATATTGGCGTAGAGGCAATTCATGAATTGCCTCTATAGAAAGGATTATGAATTCCATGTCTGCAAATTATTAAAGAAGAATTCATCAGCCAAAAGGAATTAGGACTTGCAATTAAAAAAATATCCAACTTGTAGCGTGCGTTACTTCGTTAATGCATCATGTTGAGCTAATCTTTGACGGTGCATTAGCCAGAAGCATAATGCATCCTTTATATTTATAACTCTAATTGGACAAAAACCTAAAATTATTTAGAATTTCGACGTAAAATTTACAATAATGTAATGTGGCGAAAAAAAACTATTTATTTCACTTAAAATAAAAGTTGCAAAGACATGATTGGTCACGTCTCCAATGTATATTTTTGTGTGGCGGTAAATACCGAATCAACTCTCATTTTTTAACATAGCATAGAGTCTAAACTCTAGAAGCAAGGGGCAGATGTGCAATTGCCATTGCTCAGTTGAGACATTCAAATCTTTGATCAACCCAGTGCCTATATCTAATACCCAGCCATGAACCATAGGCGCTTTTCGCTCATAGAGAACCTGACGCATGATGGAAGTTTGGTAAAGATTTTTTACTTGCGCTACAACATTGATTTCCGCCAAACGATTCAGACGTTCTTCTCTTGTTGGCAAGGCATCAATTTCTTCTTGTTTCTGTAAATATAGTTCTCGAATCGGATTTACCCAGTTATCAAGAATTCCGATGGTTCTCCCTTCTAAAGCCGCCTTAATTCCGCCGCAATCGTAGTGACCACAAACAATAATATGTTCCACCCCAAGATGTAAAATTGCGTATTCTAAAACCGCTAAAAAGTTTATATCCGTTAAAGAAACTTGATTGGCAATATTACGATGTACAAATAACTCTCCTGGTTCTGTACGGGTAAACCTTGTTAGTGCCAAACGACTATCAGAACACCCGATGTATAGAAAAGGTGGTGTTTGTCCGTTAGATAATTCTTGAAAGTAAGTTGGGTCTAGAGCCAGTTTCTCGGCAACCCAAGCCTGATTATTTCTGAGTAGTTCATCAATGCTGTTATATTTCATCTTTCGTCAAATTCGAGAGAGAATCTCATCAATATTTTAGCTGATCTAGAATTTTCTTTAAATCAATATGAACTTTTTTCGAGCTCAAATTTTTATAAAAATGACAATTATTTTCAACAACATTAATAGAATTATTGTATAAATTGTAAATAAGCAAGTTAAGATTTAGAGAATAAATAACTATGTATAACTTTAGGAAACTAGATAAATAAAGTAAAATTTATATCAACTAAAATCTCAGCATTGAGACTAAGATTTAAAATCCTCATCTAGCATCTCTAGATATTTTTGCAAAGCTGAGAAAGTTCTGTAACCAGAATCCTTTCAAATCACACCTGAAACTGTGCATTTGAGTCAAGCAAGTGCGGCGGAAGTTTTGAGTACTAGTCCCTTGAATACACAGAGAGACTTTCTGACAGTGGTAAGCTACCTTAACAAAGAAACCAAATGTGAGGTTGAGATATTAAGTTATCAGCTTCAATCGGGGGCAACAACTTTGCTACCGTTATGATGATTGATTGACCAACGGTGATCAACAGTCACAGAGGAAAACTCGCAAATTTCTTCTAGTCGTTTTTGTTGCACGGCAGCTTTTCGGAGAGTAATAATTAGCTGATTCACCTGATGCCGTAAATCTGGATTATCATTTACCGCTAACATAGTTTGTCTTTCTAAAAGTTGGAGTATAAGTTCGTAATGGATAGGTGAAGGTAGAGGAATTTGCTCCATGAAGTTAAATTTTGATTTCATCTATGGGATTTTGTATTAGTCAGATTTTCTCTCTTGTCAATAAATTGTTACATAAGAAATAACTAATTGCTTACGGCTTTGATATCAGTGGCGATGAAGATTTGGCAAAGATATTGATAATATCAGGCGGCAAACTGCTGCGTATCTACGCATAGTCTGCCCGATCGCCTAACAATTCTCTATACTTACCCTGCGCTAAGGGCCCTTAAAAGGTGTCTCTTTCAGAAATTCCTCGGCAAGATATGGGCGATCGCAGCGCCGGGATCTGGTTGTTTTACCAAAGATTCTCCAATGAGTACAGCAGATGCACCTGCTGTCAGTACCAAACTCAAATCATCTGGGTTGTGTAGTCCTGATTCGCTGACAACAAGGATGTTTTTCTCCTGCAATTGGCTACCCCTTGCAGCTAAAAGTTGGCAAGTAGTTTGCAGGTCAACAGAGAAATCTTCCAAATTGCGATTATTGATTCCTACTAAGGAGACGCCATCTAAGGCTAACACACGGTCAAGTTCTGCCAAACTATGCACCTCAATCAAGGCTGCCATTTTCAGTTTGTTAGCAATTTTGAGGAAGTATTTCAAATCTTGATCGCCCAGGATAGCTGCAATCAACAAAATAGCATCTGCACCCTGAATCCGCGCCAAGTATATCTGGTAAGCATAAATGACAAACTCTTTGCATAGTAGGGGCAAATCTACGGCAGCCCGAACCTTGGCTAAGTTGTCAAAACTACCTTGAAAGAACTTGGCATCCGTTAGTACAGAAAGACAACTCGCACCACCTTGTTGATAAGATTGGGCGAGCGCTACTGGGTCAAAATCTTCTCGCAAAACGCCTTTGCTAGGTGAAGCTTTTTTGACTTCCGCAATTAATGCTGGCTTAGTCTTACCTTGGCGCAAGGCGGCGATAAAATCACGGGTTGGGGGCGCAGTTAGTACCTGCTTGACCAATTCCTGCAAAGGAACTTTTTCCCGCATTTGGTCATATTCTACTTCTTTCTGCCAGACAATTTCCTCCAAGATGTTGTTTGGCTCTGCATCAGGCACGGCAGCCTGATAACGTAATATGGATACATTAATAGCTGGGTTAGGTGAACGGCGACGAATTTGCATAATCAGTGCTGATTTAGGAGTTAGGAGTAGAGACGCGATTAATGGCGTCTGTACAGGAGTTAGGAGTAGAGACGCGATTAATCGCGTCTGTATAGGAGTTAGGAGTAGAGACGCGATTAATGGCGTCTGTACAGGAGTTAGGAGTAGAGACGCGATTAATCGCGTCTGTACAGGAGTTAGGAGTTAGGGTATTATTAACTCCTCACTCCTAACTTTTCATTCCTAACTTTTAGATGGCGATCGCTCGTTTATAAGCTTCGTCCAAGACTTCGGAAAGTGTCGGGTGGGCGTGAACTAGATGTGCAAGGCTTTGGACAGATTGACGATTAGCGATCGCAGCTGACGCTTCGTGAATTAAGTCTGAGGCGTGCAGTCCGAAAATGTGGACGCCCAAGACTTCTCCTGTGTCTTTGCGATATATCACCTTGGCAATCCCATCGGCTTCATTTTCTGCTAACGCTTTGGAATTCCCTTTGAAGTAACTCCGACTTGCGGCGATTTCAAACCCTTCGGTTTGTCCCAACTCCTTTGCTGCGGTTTCTGTTAGTCCTACATAGCTGATTTCTGGATGGGTAAACGCTGCTGCGGGGATGCTGCGATAGTCTACTATTTTTTCCCTCCCAACTATGTTTTCTACCGCGATGATGCCTTGAGCAGAAGCCGCATGTGCCAACATCATCTTTCCATTAGCGTCGCCAATTGACCACAAATGCGGCACGACTTCACCGGCTGATAACACTGCCATGCGATCGTCAACTGGGATAAAATTCCGCCGATCAACTTCCACACCCACAGACTCTAAACCGAGATTTTGGGTCGCTGGGATGCGTCCGGTAGCCACCAAGCAAGCATCTACTTCGATGACATCTACATCTTCTTTGGTTTTGAAATCTGCTAACTCAATCACCACAGGTGAACCAGGGGTGACTTTTTTGGCGTATATCCCCACTTTCGTTTCAATATCGCGGGGAGTAATCAGCACCCGTTCGGCAAGTTTGGCAATATCGCGGTCAAATCCTGGCATTAGCTGATCTAGGGCTTCAATCATGGTGATTTCACAACCCAAAGCTGAGTAAATATCAGAAAATTCCAAGCCGATGTAACCACTGCCAATAATTGCCACCCAGTCTGGTAACGACTCTAACTTGACGCCTTGGTCGCTGGTAAAGACAGTTTTGCCGTCAACTTCAATCCCTGGAGGCACAAAAGGAATTGAACCTGGCGAAAGGATGATGTCTTTGGCTGTGATGGTTTTTTCACCACTATCTCCGGTGACAGAGACTTTTTGCGCCCCAGCGATTTTTCCCCAACCCCTGATGATATCGACTCCTAGACGTTTGAGGCTGTTGGTTAAGTCGCCTTGAATTTTCGAGACGAGATTACCAGCATGATTAGCGATCGCTTGGCGATCAAATTCCACGCTACCAACTTGAATTCCTAATGACTTGAGGTGGTGGGCATTGCGTAACTCGCGCACACGTCCAGATGCAGCCAGCAGCGCCTTAGAAGGAATACAGCCCCGATTAACACAGGTTCCTCCCATATCAGCAGCTTCAATAATCGCTGTTTTCAGACCACAACTTACGGCGTGTAAGGCTGCGCCATGTCCGCCTACACCAGCGCCTATAATTACTAAATCGTAATCAAATCCTTCACTCACGTTAGTTTCCTTGTGTGCTTCGCCTATTTATTCTCAACTTGACCGACAATCAGCGCAACCCCTTTAACAGTTATCAGTTCTCAGTTTTGTTGCTGGGTTTAAGCCCCCAGCACACAGTTATCCGTGATCAGTGAACACTGGGAACTGATTTAAATCCAATACCATCCGCCTAATAACTATTTACTGATTTAACGTTCGGGTGTTGCTAACTCAGATTATGATTCACTCACTTATGGTGAAAAGATGGATGTTTTCAGTAATTATAGTCAAATCTAGATACTTATTTTTTTGTACTACAAGGGGAGTGGGGACTAGGGGGATAAGGAAGACAAGGGGGACAAGGAAAAATTATTGAAGAAGTCTTTCGTTTGTCTTTTCCCAATCCCCAATCCCCAATCCCCAGACCTTTCTCTTTACAGTGCGTTAGCCTAACACCTAAGCTGGATTTAGGATTTATCCAAAGGATTTACGCAGGCGATCGCTCGATGTCTATTCCCCAAATTAGTGAATTTACTATCCGCCGTCATGCCAACGCCAAATCTTTCCAGCGAGGCGAGGCATATTATGAGGCTGGTGCTGTCAATGCTGTTACCCAACGTGGTCATCTGCTTCAGGCAGATGTTGTAGGCACTCAAGCTAGACCTTATCATGTCAATCTGAGTTTCGATAGCAGTGGGTTAACCTCAGTCAACTGCACTTGTGCTTACGACTTTGAAGGGTGGTGCAAACACATTGTCGCGACGATGCTCGTCTGTGCGCGTAACTCAGAAAATATTGAGCAGCGCCCCACCCTAGAACAACTACTCGATCGCCTGGATCATATCCAAACCCAAGGGCTGCTGCAAGAGTTGGTAACAGAATACCCACCACTGATTGAGGCGATTGACCGCCATGTTACCTGGATGACTAATCCTGCTGTCCAGGAAAAGACCACAAAACCCTTGCGCCACACTACTATTGATCCGGTTCCCTTTCGGGGGCAAGTCCGGCAGATTCTCCGGGATACCGTGCGCTACTTTGAGGAGGGGTACGAAGAAGACCCGATTGCCGAAGATTTGCTGAGTGTAGTGCAAACTGCGGTAGATTTTAGCGAACGGGGAGAGGGTGAAAATGCGATCGCTATTTTGGAAGCGATTACCTCTACCTGTGTCGAAAATTGGGATGATGTTGCAGAATACGGCGCTGAAAACGATGAAATTGTCGGGGAATTAAATAATGCCTGGTGTGAAGCAATTCTCAGTGTGGAGCTGAGCCCAGAAGAAAAAGTTGATATTCAAATAAATTTAGAAACCTGGCAAGATGAGTGGAATGCTGATTTTGGCATGATTATGGAGGCTTTACGCCAAGGTTGGAATTATCCGCCGCTGCTACAAGTTCTTCAAGGTAATATTACCGAAAGGGGAGCTTGGGAAGAAGATGTACCAGACTACGCGGATAATTTGGCACTAATTCGGCTGAAAATTCTCGAACGTCAGGAACGTTATCAAGAATACTTGTATTTAGCAGAAGCGGAAGGGCAAACCCAGCAGTATCTCACAATGCTAGGGCGTTTGGGCAGGGTGGAAGAAGCAATTGATGCTGCTCAAACCCAGATGAACTCAATGGAAGAGGCTTTTGCCCTAGCGAAAACACTAAGCGTTCAGGGGGCATTACAGCAAGCGCTAGATATAGCCCAGAGTGGATTAAATTTACCGGGTAATTGTCAGTATGAATTGGGAATTTGGACAAGTGATTTGGCTCTTGAGTGGGGTAATAGTGAAGCTGCTTTATTAGCAATCAAGGCTGCTTTTCAAGTGAAGCCCTGCTTTGTTGACTACCAAAAGATGGAAGAATTGGCTGGGGAAAACTGGAAAAGTGTCAAAACAGACCTGCTGAGAATTATCCGTACTTATAGTAGTTGGGGAACAGAATCAGCCAAGGTGGATATATTTTTATATGAAGGACTAATTGATGATGCAATTGCGATCGTCAGTGAACTCAGTTCTTATTATTCAGAGTTGATTTACCGAGTCATGGATGCTGCTATCTCTCACAATCCTGGTTGGGTGATTGCTAATGCTCGTCGCCGTGCCGAAAAGATTATGGATGCAGGTAAAGCCGAATACTACTACTACGCGGTTGAATGGTTGAAAAAGGCACGTAATGCCTACTTGGAATCTGGGAAGAAAGCCGACTGGTTAAGCTACCGGGAAAACTTGATCCAAACCCACCTTCGGAAACGTAAATTGATGGGAATGTTTAAGCAAAAAGGTATGGATTAAGCTTAGTAAACTCAACGAGGTTGTCAACAACCGCGTTGGTCTTCAAAACCGTGCTTGTGACTTTCACCACACACGGCTCCTCAATGAATCGGCGCTTATCATGCGGACTTCACAACTGAACCATCTAGAGTTGTTTTTTCATCGTGGCAGTGATTGTGTAATATCTGGAGATTTTTGTACTCGTCTTTGCCTCCCAAGCTTTTTGGGGTTATGTGGTCAATCCCCAGTACATCTTCCTCCAGGGTAAGCGCATCTCAAATAGAATTGACAAAACATACATTTAATGTATCAACGATAGAATAGGAATTTATGGTTCGGTTGATTTCCACAGACTAATAGCGATGTCTACGACGGGCTACGCCTACGCCTAATTTATTATCAATAAGCGTGGCTTAATGCGATTATTTTGGTCTTTCTTGAGATTAGGGCTTTCTTGTTGACAAGATGCGCTTACCCTGGTATTAGCCAAAAGTCACGACGCGCTGCGATGAATGATCAGTACATGGTTTCTGTTCTGGCAGCATCTCTGGCAAACTCTTCTTCTCTGCTATAATCCCCCTGTCAATAGGGTTTGAGACGCGCTAACGCTGCGGGAAAGTGGGGATTGCGTAGGGAGCGATCGCGCTTCCAGGGGACGGTTATGCCATCGCGGTTAGGCTCTCCCTTGGTATCGCCCAACTCTGCTAGCGCGTTCTGATAAGTTATACTTTAAAATTTTCAATAAGCATAACTCCGATAACCATTATGACTGACCGCATTGACCAAATCATAGAGAAGCTTCAGTAACTAAAGGAAATTAGACAGCAGCTAGTCAATAGCCAATGTCACCACCTGAGGTCTGAATTCATCAGTATGAGGTACGTAAGCGGTATAATAAAGGTGGAAATATTTACACATACTGCTATGCAAAATGGCAATCAAACGAACCAATTTTTAAAAGGAATCCGAAAGCTAGGCTAAAAGTCCAATAGCTGTAAAACTCTAGACTCTGGATATTTGACTCTAGATTAATGACTACATGACCAAAAATGTGTAAGGATTACATAATACAGAGCATCGCCTAAACTTGGATATTTGAGTGTGCCGAAAGCAGGCATTATCTACAATGACGTTAAACCGATAGCGGGCCGTGTCGCTATCGAGTTGAAAGACAAGCTAACCGCAGCCGGTTGGAATGTATGTATGACATCGAGTATCGGTGGAATACTGGGCTACTCTACCCCTGAGAGTTCTGTATGCCACACGCCCATTGACGGTTTGACACCCCCTGGTTTTGACTCAGATATGAAGTTTGCAGTGGTGTTAGGGGGAGACGGCACTGTTTTAGCAGCGTCTCGTCAAGTAGCGCCCTGTGGTATTCCACTGCTAACAGTGAATACCGGCCACATGGGATTTTTGACAGAAACTTTCCTGAATCAATTGCCCCAAGCACTAGAACAGGCGATGGCGGGTGAGTATGAAATTGAAGAACGAGCTATGCTCACCGTCAAAGTGTTTCGGGGAGATGCAGTACTATGGGAAGCCCTATGCTTGAATGAAATGGTGCTGCATCGGGAACCTTTGACCTCTATGTGCCATTTCGAAATTGCCATAGGACGTCATGCGCCAGTAGATATTGCGGCGGATGGTGTGATTGTTTCTACGCCTACTGGTTCTACAGCTTACTCATTAAGTGCTGGTGGGCCAGTGGTGACTCCTGGCGTACCTGTTTTACAGCTAGTACCCATTTGTCCCCATTCCCTAGCTTCTAGAGCATTGGTATTTCCAGATACTGAATCGGTCAACATCTACCCAGTAAACATTCCTCGGCTGGTGATGGTGGTAGATGGCAATGGTGGGTGCTATATCCTACCAGAAGATAGAGTATATATGGAGCGATCGCAATATAGTGTCCGATTTATTCGCCTGCAACCGCCAGAGTTTTTCCGAATTTTGCGAGAAAAATTAGGTTGGGGTTTGCCACATATCGCTAAACCAACTTCGGTAGAATTGCCGTAGTTAGGAGTTAGGAGTTAAGAGTTAGGAGTTAGGACTTATTTCTCCCTCATTTCCCCCATTTGGTGATTTCCTTCCAGAACTACTGGTACGGGGATGGTATTTGGAGTTAGTTATTAAGATTGCATCGGAGAATTCGATGGCTGACACCTGAACGTGCTAAAAGATCCTTAGCAGCGTGTCAAATCAGGATTGCTCCATCACTATCAACTCATAATTGCACTTTTAACTGATGTAAAGATTTTCTCTGGAATATCTTTACAATCCCAAATCCAATATCCCAAATTGTTATGACAGTTGCTCAAAGTCCCTGTGTTTTGGTGATTGAAACCGATGAGAGCCTAGCAAATCAACTTTCTTGCGATTTGCAAGAAGCCGGCTATGAATCAATTTTGGCCCATGATGCGACGAGTGGTTTACAACACTGTCGCGATCGCCAACCTGCTTTAATTGTTTTAGACCGGATGCTAGCAGGAGAATCAGGACTCTCATTGTGCAAAAATCTGAGAAGCAGTGGTATGCGATCGCCTGTGTTGATTTTAATGGCAAGGGATACAGTCGATGATCGTGTAGCTTGTCTAGAAGCTGGAGCGGATGATTACATCCTCAAGCCTTACCGCTCAGAAGACTTTTTGAAATTGATTCGCCTCTACTTAAAACCCGATGTGGATAGCACGGAGCAGTTACGCTTTGGGGATTTAATTTTAGACATAGCAACTCGCCGTGCCATACATAACGGACGGGCAATTGACTTGACAATGAAGGAATTTGAACTATTAAAATTCTTAATGGAACATCCCCGTGAGGTGTTAACCCGCGAACAAATTCTGGAAAATGTTTGGGGTTACGACTTTCTGGGTGAGTCAAATGTAATTGAAGTGTACATCCGTTACTTGCGGTTAAAAATCGAAGATGAAGGTCAAAAGCGCCTCATTCAAACAGTGCGAGGCGTAGGTTACGTTTTAAGAGAATCATAGTACACTGTGGCGGAAGTTTGCCTACCTCGTTGCCTCGTTCCCAGTCTCAGACCATTGGTGACAAATTAAGACCAAATTAGTTTTGTCAATAGTAATTACGCTCTAAATCAACCAATTATTGGAGTATAAAATTTAGCTTAATACTGAATGACTGGGGTAAGAATGAATCATGCTTTTAAATATGATGCGTAGGCGTAGCCCGCCTTCTCTACGATCCGCTCCGCGAACGGCATCGCTAGCTTAAAAATTGTGTTTATAACCCCGATTTTGGACAATATTTTAAGCAATAGTGCTTATTGACAAATAGTTTATAGCGTTTCCTAATGACATGAAGTACATCATAGCCCCCTATGGAAGAGCGGGGAGGGGGTTGGGGGCAGTGGGGTTCTTGTACCTCACTCAAGTGAGAACCGCTATAACCTTAAGTTGTCACCAATAGTCTCAGACTGGGAATGCACATTTGAAGGCTCTGCCTCCCACCCCAGCGATTTCTGCCTACAACACTGTAAAATTGAAATCTAAATTACAAAATTGAAAAACTATATGAGTCGTCGGCTAAGTTTGCTCTCGATGTTGCTGAGTATTTTTCTGATGGGCTGTTCTATGCCAACAACAGCTAAACCTCCCACCCTCACCTCTGGTTCTCAAACTCCAGCACCAGAGAGTTTAGGTCAAACACTACCAATTTCTGCTAAAGCCATTGTTCCTAATGGCACAACGATTCAATTAGAGGTAGCAAAGACGCCACAACAGCAACAGATGGGGTTGATGTATCGACCAGCTTTGCCAGATAACCGAGGGATGCTGTTTGGGTTCCCTTCACCACAACCAGTCAGTTTCTGGATGAAGAATGTACCTGTGGCGTTGGACATGGTATTTCTACATAAAGGTGTAGTTAAATATATTCAGGCTGCTGCACCTCCCTGTGCAAGTGAGCCTTGTCCTACCTATGGCCCCAATACACCAATCGATAAAGTGATTGAACTTCGCTCTGGAAGAGCTGCCGAATTGAAGTTGAAAGTGGGCGATATTGTCAAAATTCAGTTTTGAGACTTCGGTGCTTTGCAGGAATAAAGATTTGGGTGGTTGCTCTGTTCAGAGCCAATACTATCGAAATCTATGTTTTTTTTGTAAAAAATGTCACTTTATGTGGTAAAACAGTCATCTGTAACGCTACTATTTAAAAACTGTGGTAATAATGTAAAATTCTACTGTCTCCAACCTAAAATCGCGGTCTTAAGGTTTGGTTGCAAAAATATTCCCTTGGGCGCAAGTGTAAATAGTTGCCAATAAGAGAGTATAGGCTATGGAATCTTTGTTACTACATGTGTAATTAAATAAAGTAGACAAGTAAACAAGATGGAGCCAATTTAACTAAGCAAAAATACTGCTTGAGAATCGAGCAGATGATTTGTACAAAAATTTCTATTTCTCAGGCCCTTGATGAGAAGCCTCTCTTGAGGGCAGATCAAAAAAACTGTGCTGGGGTGTATAGCCGATAACGGCACAGTGACAGATGAAATACTGGCTACCGAGCAATGGTGAACTGATATATGACAATACATTCTGCACAAGGAGGTGAGATACAAATGTCACCATCAAAATATTCTCGACTGATTCATTTTTTGCAAGAAGATTTGGCAATTTCCACAGCATCACTGGCGGTGGCGCTTCGCCATCGAGAGCAAGATCCAGGCCCTTTAGCAATGATTCTTTGGCAGTATGGGTTGATTACTCTAGACCAGTTAGAACAAATTTATGATTGGCTGGAGACGGCATAGATAAGCAATTCAAAATTCAAAATTCAAAATATTCGCCTCTGGTCTTGTAGAGATGAAACCCAATCCTGCTAGCCTCTTAGTTATTGATAGGATGCAGATTAATAAAGATAGCTTATGAGTAGTTGATTCAGGAGAATCTAGGCGTGTCACACCCACTCTACCTTGTGCAAAGGTTGATATATAAAAAATTTGTCTCTGGCGATTTCTACTCATGTACACATAAATCAAGAGAGCGAGTTGATAATTTAACTCGCTCTTTTGATTTAGTGCTGAGTAATGAGGGCTGAATAATGAATAAAAATTATACTCATGACTCGATACTCAGGACTGAGTAAATACTCTAACTGCTGCCGCTATACCAGATCCAGGGGTGAAGTCTTCGTAGCCAAGTTCTGTTAGGGTAACTTCTAAGGATGCTATACAGCTGAGGATATCGCGATCGCTCACAAAGCCCAAGTGACCAATGCGGAAAATTTTATTACTCAAATGGTCTTGACCACCTGCAAGGGCAATATCAAAGCGTTTTTTCATCAATGACCGAATCTTATCCGGTTCAATTCCCTGTGGTGCTACAGCCGTAATCGCCGGACTAGCGGAACTATCTGCTGCGAACAAGGGTAAATTTAACCCTTGAATGCCGGCGCGGGTAGCATTCTTAAGCCGTTCGTGTCGAGCAAATATTGATTCCAATCCTTCCTCTTTCATGATTCGCAACGTCGTGTGCAGCGCTACGATCAAGTTCACAGGCGGAGTAAATGGAGTTGTATTTTTGGCTGTGGCTTTGCGATATTTGCCTAAGTCCAAATAATATTTTGGTAGCTTCGCAGTTTTGTAAGCTTCCCAAGCCTTGGGGCTGACAGAGACAAAACCCAATCCCGGCGGAATCATATAACCTTTTTGGGAACCGGAGGCGACGATATCCAAACCCCAAGCATCCACAGGGAGATTGAACGCACCCAAGCTGGTGACGGCATCAACGATAATTAAAGCTTCACCGTGTTCTTTGACATGGCGGTTGATGCTTTCTAGGTCATTCAACACACCCGTCGAGGTTTCGCTGTGGGTAATGATTACCGCTTTGATTTGTTTTTGGGTATCTGCTTGGAGTTTTTCGGCAAATACTGCGGGGTCTAAGGGTTTTCCCCATTCCACCTTAACTTCTTCTACATTCAAACCGTAGGCTTGACCAACTTCTACCCAGCGTTCGCCAAATTTACCATTAGAGCCAACTAAAATGCGATCGCCTGGAGAGAGAAAATTAATTATTCCGGCTTCTACAGCACCCGTACCGCTGACATTCAGTGTCAGCACATCACTTTGAGTTTGGTGCAGCCACTTAAGGTTTTCCGTTACCTCTGCCAATATGTTGCTAAATTCACTGGTGCGGTGTCCAATCGGATGCTTGGCTAATGCCAGTAAGGCCGCTTCTGGCACCGGGGTTGGGCCAGGAATCATCAGCATCAGCTTATCGTTCATGTGTCTATCCTAAAAGTCAAATAAAAGTCAAAATTGTGGGAAGTTGGTTTAGTCTGGTAGCAAATTCTAGATATTTATCTAAAAATTACACTCAGATTCTCACCAGTCTTGTTGTATATTTTCCAAATCCATAGGAAAAGTAGAGTGGGAGTTAATGAACGGTCAGCCTGACCTTTGCAATTTATACAAGACTCCAACTCAAATAAAACCTCTATTCCAGGCGATCTTACCATACACTTAGACGCGAGGTTAAGGCGTCTGCTCGTAGGGGAGTAGCTATTTTCGCCAAGGGTGAAGCGTTTATCTAGACTCTCATAATTTTAAGTACAGGTATGATGAATTCTTAAATCTTATCTAAAATCTGCCTCTGTTGTTTTTATAGAAACACGCGAAATCGTTTTGAATCTCGCAGGAATCGTCGGTGAAAAAGTCGTGTTTTGCTTCAACGAAGGAAGTAACCGCCTACACTATGCGGAAGAGTTGGATGTCGCCGTTTGCTAAGAGATAGAAGATACATAACCCCAACTTTTCAATGTGCTTGGATGGAAGATTTGTTCTTGGGTTGCCATTCTCTAAAGAATACCTCCATCCATTGAAGAGGTGATGATTTATTTCCGTCAAAATCGCTTCTATGCCAATATCCAAGCCTACTCAATGGCGATTTTCTACTGATGGTTTACAGTTCATTTGCCGCCGAAGTTGAGATATTTATGCTACTAATTGCTGCACATTTTGAGGTTGCACTCAGACGTAGGTGATGCCTACTGCGGGCTACGCCTACGCTAATAAACTATAAGTTTTTATACTATACTTACAAAATTGCTACAGTTGTGCTTAGTCTTGTTAGTTACCATTCATGGTGAGTCGTTTTTAACTAGTGTCAGTTCATAAACTGTCACTCACCAGATCCCCGGTTTTGTTTTAAAAGAGATATTCTTAGTTAGTGCAAGGAGTGATGCCATTTCACCACATGTTTGTCACAAGTTATCCCCGCAATACTCCCTTATTAGGGAGTTTTGCAGATTTCAAATGTTGCATCAAACGAGTGAGTTGGTATAAGCTTTTACGGAAAAGCGCTTGAGTGAGCAAAACTCTCAAGCGCTTTTTCGTGTATAAATAAAACAGCCCAACTCTCTAGGCTATAATACAGATGTTTTTAAATACACATATAGCAGAAAAATAAATTACTGTTACAATACTTCTTGCAATACATGCTTGATAGCTTTAGCATCCGTGCCGTAATAAATACGAGCAGAACATTTTGCTTCAATGCCTTTGGAAAAATAGCCTACATAACCTTGTAAGATAAATTACAATAACTTAAGATATTAAGTTTCCACGTTCTATCAAAACCTTTTTAACTGACTGCACGTACCACACGAATTAGTTTTTCTTGCAACAGTTCTTCTGCTGTTACAGCCTCATTTATCCGTGTTGCAAACTGCTCCCAGTTACGATTGTTAGTGCAAACAATAATACCGAAGTGGTTAGAATCACGACGAGTTTATTCGAGTTACCATCCAAATAGTTTGAGGTGAAATAATACTCGCTTAGATTTCACGCTTGCGCTTTTCAATTTCGGTGATTGGTAGTACCAGCAAAGCGATCGCACCAACACAAATACTAACATTTTCCGTAAGGCGCTTTCTTCGGGCGATCGCTTTAACTCAATTCTCTGCGTCCCTACCCTGCGGGAAGGCGTTCGCGTAGCGTCTCGTAGAGAAGCGCCTATGCGTTTAAATTTCAACCCTCAAATCGCCACGATTTTACGCAAACCTGTACTTAGCTGATTACAAAATTCACCAACTTTCCAGGCACCACAATTACCTTTTTGATCTCTTTACCCTCAATGTAACGCTGGGCAATTTCTGATTCACGGGCGTATTTCTCCAACGCTGCTTTATCTGCTTGTGCTGGTACTTGAATCGCGCCGCGAGTTTTACCCATAATTTGAATCACTAAAGTGATTTCATCAGCTACCAAAGCAGCAGGGTCAAACGATGGCCAAGTTTGAGTGTGAACTGAATCACTTTCACCCAACAAATGCCACAATTCATCAGCAATGTGTGGTGCAAAGGGTGCTAATAACACCACCAAAGTCCGAATACCTTCTGCGTAAATTGGTGAATTTTTCGCGTCAGCATCAGTTAAGGCATTACTCAACTTCATCAATTCGGAAATAGCTGTGTTGAATTGATATTCGTCTTCCAGGTCTTCCGTCACCGCTTGAATAGCCGTGTGAATCGCCCGCCGCAATTCCTTTTCTGCCTTAGTTAAATCAGATTGGGCTTTCTTACGCGATACCCCAGCCGCAACATAATCTGTCACCAAACGCCAAACCCGATTTAAAAAGCGGAATTGGCCTTCCACATCGGCTTCATCCCATTCCAGGTCTTTTTCTGGCGGCGCTTTGAACAAGATGAACATCCGCGCTGTGTCTACACCGTATTTGGAAATTACATCTTCTGGTGCGACACCGTTGCCCTTTGATTTAGACATGGTGGCATAAACAAGTTGCAATGGTTCACCTGTCTTAGGATCTCGTGGATCAGCTCGATCTACAAGATTAAAGGGAACCCACTTATCTTTACCACCCTTATTCGGATTTGTGTAAGTTAAACCCTGTACCATACCTTGAGTTAACAAGCGTTGGAAGGGTTCATCAAAGTTCAGTAACCCTCTGTCCCGCAGAACCTTAGTAAAGAACCGCGAATATAACAAATGTAAAATTGCGTGTTCAATCCCACCCACATACTGATCAACTGGCATCCAGTCATTAATTTTACTGGAATCGAAAACTTGTTGTTCATTTTTAGCGTCAGGGAAGCGCAAGAAATACCACGAGGAATCAATAAAAGTATCCATCGTGTCAGTTTCCCGCTTCGCCGGAGTGCCGCAAGTCGGACAAGCGACATTTACCCAGCTTTCCAACTGAGCCAAAGGTGAACCGCCACGTCCAGTAAATTCCACCTCTTCCGGCAACTGGACTGGCAAATCTTTGTCAGGTACTGGCACTATCCCACAGTTGGGACAGTGAATTACAGGTATCGGTGCGCCCCAGTATCGCTGCCGCGAAATCAACCAATCCCGCAAGCGGTATTGCACCCGCACTTTACCAAAACCTTGTTTTTCGGCGGATTCAATTATTGCTTGTTTAGCATCTGTGGAAGCCATACCAGTAAAAGGCCCAGAATTAATTAAAATTCCTGGTTCAGTGTATGCCTGGTTATAGTCAATTTGGATGAGTTGTGTGACTTCATCTATCTCTGATGTTGGAGTTAAGTCAAAACCTGCAACATCATCTGGGGAAGCGATGACAAAATCAATTGGCAAATCATAATTTTTAGCAAACTTAAAATCCCGGACATCGTGTGCTGGTACACCCATCACGGCCCCAGTACCATACTCATACAGTACATAGTCAGCAATCCAAATAGGCACATCTTCCCCTGTAAATGGGTTAATTGCCTTACCACCGGTGGGGATACCCCGCTTAGGTTTGTCTTCAGAGGTACGTTCCAACTCACTTTGATTGGAAACCTCTTTAATAAAGACTTCTACCGCCGCTTGTTGTTCTTTTGTGGTGACGCGTTTGGTTAAAGGATGTTCTGGTGCTAACACCAGGTAGCTGACACCATAAACGGTATCTGGACGTGTGGTGTAGACGCCGATTTTTTCATCTATCCCAATGATGGGAAATTCTAAGTAAGCGCCTGTAGATTTTCCAATCCAGTTTGCCTGCATCGATTTGACGCGTTCCGGCCAACCTGTCAATTTATGCAAGTCATTGAGCAATTCTTCAGCGTAGTCGGTAATTTTGAAAAACCACTGCCGCAACAATTTGCGCTCAACTATTGCCCCACTGCGCCAAGAACGTCCTTCGTTATCGACTTGCTCATTTGCCAGTACAGTTTGGTCAATTGGGTCCCAGTTTACCGCTGCTTCTTTTTGGTAAGCTAACCCCGCTTGTAAAAACTGCAAGAAAATCCATTGTGTCCACTTGTAATAGTCTGGTGAACAGGTAGCAAGTTCGCATTCCCAATCAATGGATAAACCAAGACGCTGCAATTGTTGCCGCATCTGGGCCATATTCTGATAAGTCCACTTGGCTGGGGGTACACCACGGTCAATTGCGGCGTTTTCTGCTGGCAAGCCAAAGGCATCCCAACCCATTGGGTGTATTACCCGATACCCTTGCATTCGCTTGAGGCGGGCAATCACGTCGGTAATCGTATAATTACGGACGTGACCCATGTGGAGGCTGCCCGATGGATAAGGGAACATGGATAAAGCGTAAAATTTTGGCTTGTTGCTAGCTGTCGGTGTCTTATCTAAGCCAAGTTCTACCCATGTTTTTTGCCATTTTTCCTCAATCGCTGCTGGGTTATATCGGGAATCCACCAAAAATTCTCCTACTGGGTCTGTCTAGGTTAACCTGCATGTCAACCTGCTAGGTTAACCTATATTGTAGGTCAACTACTCACAGATTTATATAATTGAGCATCAGCCTGGTTATGCCCGAACTGCTAGCGTTTCAGGTATAGCAAGAGTCATTTGATGAAGGTTTAGATGGTTGAATCAAATATAAAATTTTCTGATTTGGTGCGGGTTTTTGTCTACGGCACGCTTAAACCAGGTGAAGCTAACTATAAAAAATACTGTGCTGGCAAGATAATAGATGTTAAAAGAGCTTTTGTACAAGGTAAATTGTTTGCTCTACCAATGGGCTACCCAGCAATGACGCTAGGGGATAGCCAAGTTTACGGATATTTACTCTCTTTTTCCAACCCAAGGATTTTAAATGAATTAGATGTGCTGGAAAATTACCAGCCCACTAGACAAATGCCAGAAAACCTCTATAATCGACAAATTATCGAGGTTTATGAGCCACAGTCGCTCTCTCTGGGTTGGGCTTGGGTTTATTTAATGACTCTAGAGCAAGTTGATCAATTAGGAGGCTTCCTCCAATCTGACGGCTGGTGGAGCGGCTGCGGCTTAACCACAAAGTACAGTTATGATCTGTGAACTGTTAACTTTGCGATTAGTTTATGTCCTGTTTGGGGTCGTGCTGTTGCGGCTTTACCTGATAAATTGAGTTTTCTGGAGAAGCTACTGCTGCTTTCGGAATTTCAATTACCGGGTTATTTAGTCCCACCATCAGCGGGGAAGGGGGAACTATAGCCGCTGAGGAGGTTTGTATAGGTTCTGTTTGTGGTCGTTGTGCCAGTTGCGGCACCATCGAACCACCGCCTACTAAGCCAGATACTGCACCGATCACACAAGCAGCAACGGCTGCACCTCCCGCCATCCAGTTTAAACGGGAGCGGCGGCGCAAACGTGTCAATACTTGCTGAACTGTTGCTTCTGGGGACTGTTGGGCTGCTGGCACTGGGAGAGTCCTCAAGCCTTGGCGCAGTTTTAACAGTCGGGCATACAAGCATTGAACCGAGGCATCATTTGCCAGCCATTCTTCTACTTGCCTGCGTTCGGTGGCTGTGACTTCACCATCGAGGTAAGCACTCAATAACTCGAAGCGATCGCGCTTCACCATATCCATAAGACCCGTTGATTCATTGGTATGCTTGGCCATTCCATCTGGCAAATCTTGAGGAAGTTGCAAAGGAGAACGGTCGTAAAACTGAGAATCAGTAGTCATCTTAACATTATTACCAATTCATACACGGGGAAACTGGGCGGGAATTTCGGGAAAATTAGCCAATTTTATTCCTAAAGGCAGAAGCGATCTACATCTTTGGTGTAATTCTTAATCAATGCTTAAATTCTGCCATTGGGCAGAGGCAAGATACTGTAAATTAGGAATCTAGATAATTCTGCAAGTGAGCTTGCAACCTCGATCTAGCTCTGGCTATTCTTGACTTCACAGTTCCTAAGGAAACTCCAGTGATTTCGGCAATTTCTTCGTATGCCATGCCTTCGATTTCTCTGAGGACAATAGTAGTACGAAAGACTTCTGGTAAATCCGCGATCGCTTCCCGCAACTGCTCGTAAAATTCTCTAGTTGTCAGTTCTTCCTCAGGGCCTGGGGTATCGCCGGCGATTTCCCAATCCATCTCGCCGTCCTCTAGCGAACGGGGAGCATCCAGTGACAAAGGACTCATAACCCGCTTGCGTTTCCGTAACTCGTCGTAAAACAAGTTGGTGGCAATGCGGCTTAACCAGCCCCGAAATTTAGCAGGCTCTTGTAATCGGTTAATATTCCGATATACTCGAATCCAAACTTCTTGAGCCAAATCGGCTCTGTCAGCCCAATCTGGAGCCAGGTGGTATAGAACTCTATCAACTTGACTTTGATAGCGGCGTAATAGTTCTGCAAACGCAACACGATCTGGTCGCAGTCCCGCTTGACAGCGCAAAATTAAATCGTGGTTAGGGAGTTTGTCAACTTGCACTGATGCTTCTGGATACTTTGCATCAACCGTTGACCAGGATACAGTAATCGACTGACTCATAGATCGTACTGGCTCTAAATCATCCCTATCTATTAGACCTGCTAATGGAACAGAAGTTCCATGCTAAGGTGACGGATTTATGACTGGAACACGGAGGCATACAATTTTGGATACTTTTATAGCAATAAAGAGAGCCACTTTTTCCTTATACTGCTCCCATAGTTGCCCAAGACCCATCAACTAACAAAGGCGTAGTCACAAGCACAATTTGGTATTTTTAGCAACCGAGTATATACGCTTGATAAAAATAATTAAATCTGGTTATAAGGATGAAGATAAAATTTTGTAATTCTAACTTCTTGATACTTTTAAAATTCAGGTAATAATTTCTGGAAGTTGGGTTGCTGTAGTTGCTAGGATGGTGACTTAATTTTTTGATTTTGTTACCAGAATAGTTGCTGATTGTTCTGGTTGTGGCCCGTAGGCAGCACTAGAGTTATGTTGCTCTGGCAAGCGAACTTGAAAAAACAAATTGAGGGAAAATGTAATTGTGACTGCTAGCAATAGTTTTTCAAGCATGGTTTTTCTTCCACCTACACCATTAATGATTGACTGCTACATTTCAAAAGTTCCATCAGAAAGTCCGATTAAAGGCTTACAACCCGCAGAACTTTCGAGGAATGAGGTTGCTCGCCGGGAGTTTTGCCGCTGGGACAATTTGCATAGTCTTAGTTTGCCCAGAGGTGTTGGCAGATTTATAGCGGAAATGATAAGTATTGATAAATTTTTGATAATCGGATGATGAAGTCATCCAATTGCTCGGCTGGATATGTCAGGGATAAACAATAGGCGATGGCAATGGTAAGAAACGAATCTGTAGGGCGGATGGTAATGTTGCTTTGTTTTGGCACAGCATTTTTATCTTTAGCTGTCCATTGGCGCATTACTACGGCGGAACGGCAGTCTGAGAAGTCTGCATCTACTTCAATGCGGCGAGATTCTACCCGAACCAATCTTAAGGGAAGCCGCTCAGAGGGAGTCTACAAGAATCTTTCTCAAGTGAGTTTAGGGGAAATTGCGCTGGGTGCATCTGTGCCACCTGATGAAGTTACCCAAGGCTCAACTGCCCAGAGGGCGTTTACACCAAAGTCCTCTGCTATTAAGCCTCAAACTAAGTCGAAAATAATTAAGAAGAATGTAGCTAAAGCAACTACTCGGAGGGTTTCTCCACTCAAGTATTCTGCTATTAACTCTCAAATTAAGTCGAAAATAATTAATAAGAATGTAGCTAAAGCAACTATTTCGAGGGCTTCTCCACTCAAGTCTTCTCCTATTAAGCCCCAAACTCAGCCTCAAATAACTAAGAAGAATGTAGCTAAAACAACCGACTTACCAATTCAGACGCGGCTGGTGGCGCAAGTAGAAAGACAAAATCCAGTTGCGGATAATTGGCCAAAAGGTCTATGGTCTCAGGCTTCAGCTCAACAAATACCATCTAATAGGCTGGCAAATGTCAAAACGCAAGTAGTGGTTGATTTAAGCGATCGCCGCACCTATGTATATGCAGGAGATGAGGTGATAGCCAGCTACCCAATCGCTGTAGGTAAGAAAGGTTGGGAAACGCCTACAGGTTCTTTCCAGGTGATCCACATGCGACACTATCCAATCTGGCGTCACCCGATTACTGGCAAAGTGTTTCAGGCTGGTACGGATAGTCCCTTGGGAGACAGATGGATTGGTTTTTGGTCAGATGGACGGAATGAAATTGGCTTTCATGGGACACCGGATATTGACCTGGTAGGAACGGCTGTATCCCACGGCTGCTTAAGAATGCGTAATTCTGATGTCCGAATGTTATATGAGCAAGTGAGTATAGGGACAACGGTGTTAGTGCGTAATTAATTAAGAGTCAAGAGTCCAAAGTCAAGGAAATATTGCCTCTTGACTCTTAAAATTATAATTTTTGCTCAAAGTTAGGTGCATATGTCTGAAGTAAAGCACTAACTTGGCGTACAACCTCATTGCCAGTGTTTTTGCCCAAGGCTTGCCGTTCTGGGAAGAAATTGGGTCGATCGAGATAACGGTTAATCGCCTCACTTACTTGCTGAGAAATTAATTCTTGCAGTTGTTCCTGAGCCGTTTTGCGCTGGAAGTGAGCACCTTCTTCTGTAGTAGCATACAAAGGTGGTAGCCGATTGAGAGCGTAAGCAGCAATGTCCCCGACATCTAGAGAACTTTCGCTGGTGGCTTCAATTTCTGCAACTCGGGCGATCGCTTCCGTTAGTACCAATTCTTCCATGACGTTAATGAATTGTTTGCGAGGTACCGCCACTACCTCACCAGTCAATAGTGCTCCCATCAGCCGATCCAGCGCCATATACTCTTCAATTGAGAGTTCCGAGGCGTTGTCACAGATTCTACCGACTTCTGCTTCCATTGCTGGTGTCAAATAACCATCCTGGAGAGCTTGTTCTACAATTTTTTCGATACTCATAACGCTTATCATTATTTATGTTAGCCAAGCAAGGTAGGGACGGTATCAATCCAGTTTATTTTGCCTAATTCTCAGCAAAAAACACAAATTATGCACAGATGCGATTAATTCCGCCTCTACTAGTTAACGACCTTAGTTCGCCAAGGTGTTGGATCAACAGATTGTCCGTTGACATACAAACCCCAGTGTAAATGTGGCCCGGTGGCAGCACCTGTTGAACCCACTGCGCCAATTAGTTGACCAGCTTTTACAAAATCACCTTCTTTAACATTAATACGACTCAGGTGCATGAAAATACTGGTTACTCCTTGACCGTGGTCAATGCCAACTACGTTACCGTGTATCCGAAACCCTTGGGATACCCTACCTACCAAAGCAACTCGCCCAGCGGCTGGGGCAATCACTGGTGAACCGGCAGCACCAGCGTAGTCAAGACCACGATGATAGTAGTCCTTTGCAAATGTACCATTATAGTAGCGACGTACACCATAGTTTGTACTCATTCGCCCTGCATTTGGCTTCAGAAATACTCCATTCCAATACTTTTCTGGTGTTTGCAGCGCCTTAAAAGCTGCCACGCGCTTAAGTTCATACTCTGTGGCATCCACTCCGGCTTTGCCAGGTGGCAAAGTAATGCGTTGTACGGGGAACTTGCGATTAAGCACATTCACTGCCAAGTTTTGTACTTGACCATCCCCTGCAACCCGAAGTGTTCTAGTTCCAGCTTTTTCTAGTGGAGTTGTGGGAACAAAAGCCCGATATTGATTGGGCGCAATTTCAAACGCTCGATATGTATTTTTACCAGTAGCTACTGTTAGATTTGTAGCATTTTCAGAGTTATCTAAATTAATCTCTACCGATAGTGTATCCCCTAATTTAGGATTAGTTGGAGTCACCTTTACTTGTAAAGCATCCACGGGCAATGCCAAGGTGAGAGGGATAACAGCAAATATTCCCTTTAACAGATTTATTGTCCGGCGATTGGCTATTAAACTTTTGACATCAGAACCGAGCAACATTTTGTTTGAACTACTAGCGCTATTCTCAATAATCATAGAACTACAAAAAATCCCTTGCTTGTATTGGAAAATAGACTAGCTTATTACTACCAGTGTTTCCTGTTTGAAGCCGATGTTGTTGAAAACCATAAATGTTAGGAAATCCTCCAGGTATTTATGGATTGCAAGGGCGAATGATTTTAACTGTAATTTTAGTAAATTGGTCTTAACTCTAATAACCAAGGTGTATGACATTAGAAATGAGCATAAAATTTAACTAGATTGATCACAAAAACGCTCTCGTAGCTTGCCATAGGTGTCACTTTTTAGGCAACAAAGGAAACTCGTTGTGGTTACATTCATTACATCATAATACTTGAAGTAAATCTTGGAATCAACTGGACACTTATGCAACTGGACACTAATATCACATTGTTAGGTTGAAATAGGTATAGGGAAATCACGCAAACCGAGTAAGTAAATCGGCGAGAATAAATTAAACTATGTTAAATAATGTAAATATATTCAAATCTGCTCGTAGTGTTGGCCTGTGTTCTCCTAGAGAAGGCTGGAGCCGCTCACTACATAATTTTTAAGTAAAGGCTCGTAGTAGTGCTTTAGCGCCAAAAAACCATAAATCTGACGCACAAATTTAGTCTTGCCACGCCACACTTAAGATTTACTTTATAAATCAACTCTGAATGATGGAATACACTTATTAACTTTAGGCTGATAGTATTATTTTTGACTTGAGTTTACCATCTTCCATGTGAACGATGCGATCGGCAATGTCTAAAATGCGGTTGTCATGAGTAACCATCAAGATGGTACAACCTTGTTCTTTTGCCAATTTTTGCATGAGATTGACTACATCTCGTCCCGATTGACTGTCAAGGGCGGCGGTGGGTTCATCTGCCAGGATTATTTGAGGATGACTGACTAAAGCACGAGCGATCGCTACTCGTTGTTTTTGTCCCCCAGACAGTTTATCAGGATAGTAATGCAAATGATTTCCTAATCCTACCTGCTCTAACATCTGGGCTGACCTCGCTAGCATCTTTTTTAACCCAAGATGTTTGTGCAATTCCAAAGCCATTTTGACGTTTTGGAGTGCCGTTAAACTACCATGCAAGTTATGTGCTTGGAAAATATAACCGTTATGGCGTCGCGCCTGCACTAGTTGTTCAGCACTAGCACCACAAAGTTCTCGTCCCAACACCCGCAAGCTACCAGATTGGGTAGAACGCAACCCACCCACCAAGGTCAGCAAGGTAGTCTTTCCAGAACCAGAGGGCCCAGTCATGATAATAATTTCACCAGCGTTAATCTCTAAGTTGATGTTAGATAGAACTTGCTTGCGGAGTGAACTGTGACCAAAATGGTGGTCGAGACTCTGGATGGAGATGACGGAAAGCATAGGAATTTTGGATTTTGGATTTTGGATTTTGGATTTTGGATTTTAGATTTTAGATTTTAGATTTTAGATTTTGGATTTTGGATTTTGGATTTTGGATTTTGGATTTTGGATTGGGGATTGTTAATTATCCCCATGCCCAATGCCCCATGCCCATTTCTAGAACATATCAGCGGGGTCGGTGGCTTGGAGTTTGCGGGTGGCGATCGCACCAGAAATTGCACACATAATGATGGTCAGTACTAATACCTGCAATGCCCGAATCGCAGTCATGTACATGGGCAAATTTGTGGCACTGCGAGTCAATTGGTAAAGTGCTAAGGACACTCCCAATCCGGGGAAGAAGCCCAGTGCTGCTAATATCAACGATTCTTCAAGCACCACACCTAGCAGGTAGTAATTGCGATATCCCATTGCTTTGAAAGTGGCGTATTCCCGAACGTGGGCATTAACATCGGTGGAAAGGACTTGATAGACGATTATCACGCCTACCACAAACCCCATTGATACACCCAGGCTAAAAATAAACCCAATTGGGGAATTTGTTCTCCAAAAGTTATTTTCAAATTCAATAAATTCGGCGTGGGTTAAGACTCTGACATCATCTCTCAGGTAAACTTTGAGCATTGCTGCTACTTTTTTCGGGTCATAGCCTGGTTTAAGAAGAATCAAACCTAGACTGACACTGCTGGACTGTCGCCCAGAAAATAACCGCAAAAAGTTTTGATCGCTGGTAATCAAGTTGCCATCAGCGCCAAAGGAAGCCCCGACTTGGAATAAGCCAGTAATGGTAATTGTGCGCCGTTCTAGTTCGGTGGTTAGGGTTTTACCTTGGTCAATTTGAGCGATCGCTTTTTGATAATCTCCTCTAGCACCACGGTCAAACAAGACGGTATCCGGCATTTTGATCGCCTGCAATTGCTGGTTAACATCCGGTAAGTCAAAAGCTGGCTTATCTGGGTTGAACCCAATAACTAACACCCCCGTTTCCCGGTGTGTTTGAGGATTTTTCCAGATTGTGTTGTTGAAATACATTGGTTCTGCCGACTTCACCCCTGGTATATCCATTGCTTGGTAAAGTCGCCGACGAGAAAATGTAGACAAGCTTGGCAAGTTACGGGCTTGGGGACTGGTTAAAACAATGTCTGCTTGCAAACTGCGATGTAGTCTGGTGTTACTGTCATACAGCGCAGTCTGAAAGCCTAGCTGCATGAACATGAGAAGATCCGCAAAGGCAATGCCTGACAATGCCACCAAGAGACGGCTTTTTTCATGATTCAGTTGCAGCCATCCTAAAGGGGTTCGCCGTCGCAGTTGTTTGATTAATTGCATAATTAGGTACGGGGCATGGGGCATTGGGCATTGGGAATGAATCTTTGAGGTGGATGAACGGAGTTCTGAGGTGGATGAAGGAGTCCCCAGTCCCCCATGCCCAATGCCCTTTTTACAATTCAATTACTGCCTTAACTTGCATATTGGTTAAGGTGGCAGCTTTTCGGCTGGAGGCTTCATCTAGTCGGATATGGACTTCCACTATTCTGTTGTCGATATTGCTGGCAGGATCTGTGTTAATGACATTCTGCTGCCGCACTTGCAAGCCTTTGCGATCTACGATTCCCTGCAATTCAATCGGGAGGTAATCACCAAATACTCGCACTTGCTGCCCTAAATGCACTTTGCCGATATCGCTTTCGTAGACTTCGGCTATGACATACATCTGGTTGGTTTGTCCGATATCAGCAATGCCATCATTTGATACTAATTCGCCAGGATGGGTATGAATCTCGAATATTTGTCCATTTTGAGGCGATCGCACCTCAGCCTGTTTTAGATTGACTTTTGCCAGATTCATCGCTGCTACAGCACGATTAATTTCTGCTTGGGCAGCTTCTACATCCACTCCTCGCACCTCGGCGATTTCATCAAGTTTTGCTGAGGCTTCTTTGATCTGTTGCTGGCTAGTTGATTGGGTACGATTTAATTGTGCCTGTGCTTCTTGCAGGCTTTTTTGGGCGGTTTCCAAGTTTAAACGCTTGTTATCCCGTTGGGAGGCAGAAATTGCGCCCTGTTGAGATAGTTGCTGATAGCGTTCGTCTTCTGCTTGGGCGTTACGCACTTCGGCTTGGAACCGCTCAATTGTAGCTGTTTGGGCATTAATATCACCTTGGCGTTCTGCTTCTAGGTGAGCGATCGCAGCTTTTTGGGCGGCAATTTCACCGGGTTTGGCACCTGCTTGGGTGCGGTTTAGGTTTGCCTGGGCTACTTTCACTTGTTCCTGCGCCTCTTTTAATGTTGCTTGCAAGCGATCGCGGCTGTTCAAAATCGCAATCACCTGTCCTGCTTTTACCCTATCCCCCTCATTCACTAATAATTTTTCTACCCGATTTCCTTCCGCAGACACCGCAGCGGAGAGTTTAATTACCTTTCCCTGTGGTTCAATCCGCCCTAAAGCTGTTACCGTTTTTAACTGTGGCAATTGTGTTGCTGGCACTTGTGCCTCTAGATTTGCATAATTTTGCCAGCGTTTTACTATATAAAAACTTATTCCGCCAACCAATAAAGATGCAATTATACCTATAGCAACGGATGGACGCAGAATAGACTTAGGGAACGTTCTGTACCCTAGCTTTGAGTTTCGCACCATAGATTACCTCTTAACTAGTGGCGCAGAAAAAACTAAATAGATTAAGTTTTTATCCTTACCTCTTTGCTAATTTTTACTTCCTTTGTTAGTTATTGTTGATTTATCGATTCAGAGTTAAAAAAAAAAAAAAAAAATGAAAATCGTTGAGAATTTACAAACCTACGGCGATTTAGCTGGATAGGATAACAACAAGTCACTATCCAGTATTAAGATGCTTATGTTCCTGACGAACTACTTTTGTTTTTTTAAAGTACTCAGGTATAGTAAACGGTTTCCAGAATACGGGTTGTAACAGCGCCAACAAACAACAGACAAATTCAATTAAAAGGAAAGATTTTTTGTCATCAAAACCAAATAAATTCCAATTAATAAAAAATGTATTTTAATTTGATATATATATAATTTATAGTGATATATTTAACTCCTAAAAGTTCTTTTGTTGAATTGGATTTTAAATTGACCAACCAATTTGCTACCAATAACTTCAGTGCGCGATCGCCATTAGTAGCATCACTAGGAACAAAAATTTAAACTGATAGAGAATATTTCTCAGGTTTGGGCAATTTTTTAGTTTTGGGTACTAAATTCAATACAGTAGGGGCGCATAGCTATAAGCTGTGCTACCCTACTGTGTAATCGAGTTTTAGATGCTGAAACTTTAGCTTTTTGCTACTTCCAGTGTTTGGGTATTTTCAAATTTTCCGGTAGGATTGTTGTGCGATCGCCAATTGCCTGTTCAATCTGCTGTAATTCTAGGTTTTCACATCCGCTGAAGTTTGCCCTAAAGAGGTTAGCTTCTTGGAGATTTGCTTCTTGGAGGTTGGCTGTACTGAGTAAGACACCTTCTAGGTTAGCTCCAGCAAGTTTTGCCCTTTGCAAGTTACTGCCAATCAGATTTGCATCTTGGAGATTGCTACCCTCAAAGTTTACTCCTTCCAAGTTGGCATCACAGAGGATTGCTCCTTCTAAGTTGGCATCACAAAGAACTGCGCCTGCTAAGTTAGCATCACAAAGGATTGCCCCTTCCAAATTGGCATCATAAAGGATTGCCTTAGAAAGGTTCGCTTTTCTGAGGACTACGCCTTGAAGATTGGCTTCTGGGAGGATTGCTTTTTGCAGGTTGGCTTCATAAAAGATTGAGCCACAAAGATAGGTTAATGATAAGTCTGCCTCCGAGAGATTTGCTCGTGTAAAATTGACCCATTGCAAGTTAGCTCCTACGAAGATTGCCTTAGACAGGTTAGCTTCCGTTAAGTCTGCATTACTAAGGTCTGTATTGCGTAAATCTAGTTTCTGATTTACTGGATCTTTTTGTGAATCGCGTCGTCCAATGACAGTCAAGGCTGTTTGAATATCTGTAGGAAGTTTTGATGACTCTTGTAATTTGTCCTCATATTCCTGATTTACCGAGGCATTCTCGCGGATAAAAGCAGCGAGGATTTCCATAATTGTCCAATGGTCTTTCAGAGAATCCTTAGCAATTCGTTCTAAAGCATAAATTGCGGCAAATCGCGTTTCAATCTTTTCATTACCCAACTGTTCAATTGCTTTAGAAAAACGTTCTGGAACAATTTCTTCTAGAGTTTGTTGAGTGTTATTAATGCCAGTTACGATGTTGTCGTTCCAAGCTAGCGTCTCACCAAGGAGTTTAGTTAACACACTCTGATTTTCATCAACAGAGAGTCTAGAAGTATAGTAAGCATTAATAATTAATGCCAATCCCCCAATGATTATCGCCAGAGTTGTTAATGCTTGATTAATATATTCTATTTTTTCTTGATTTGAAAATCCTTCAATATTTTCAAAGAATGAAAATATTAGAGTTAATGAGAAAATAAATATAATTGAGATAAATACCAACAAACTCGTAAGTCCATTTATCTTTATGAAAGACATGTCATAAGTCTTCATATCTGACTCCTTACGGAAATAAATTTAGGTTGATTTTAAGAGGATCTGTAAAGTTATGATAGAGTACAAACACGGATAAAGTTAACGAATTATTAAATCAACTACATAAAAATCATCTATATATAGCAATCCTAAATGAGTCGTGAAAATCTCCGATTCCTCTCTCTGCGCTCTCTGCGCCTCTGCGGTTAATTTATTTTTACAAATGATTTATGACTGCTATAGCAATCCTATTTTATTTGTGAAAGTCCCAAGTCTGAGATACCCGACTTTCTAGAGAAGTTAGGGATCTGATTATTCACGAATGATTAATATATGTCCGCCTGATTACTTATTAAACCCGAAGAACCCCACCCCCTCAAAGCTACGCTTTGTCTGCCCTAAGAGCTTGCGGGGAGGGGATTATATCATGTCCGCTTGATTGCTTATTAAACGCGAAGAACCCCACCCCTTAATCCCCTGGGATTAAGGGGTGGGGTGCAATGACTGTGGGAATCGTAACTAATTATGCGGACATGGTATTAAGGGGCAATACGCTTGGGTTAAAGCCAAAAACCTTAACCTACAATTATCCTTAACCCAAGCGTATTGGATTAAGGGGAGCCAGCGCTCAGAGGGATCTCCCCAAGTGGAGCATCTGGCGGGTGGGGTGCAACGACTGTGGGAATCATAAATAATTACCCGAACTTGATATAAGTAGGGCAATATAAATCCTTGACAAGACAACAAACCTTTTATAAAAACACGCAGTTGTGACACAACATTTTTATGCATCAACCGGAGGTATTCCAGGCAATTGAAAACGCCATATTACCTGTGAAGAATAGTTTAAAATCTATAAGATTAACGAGGTTCATCTAATTACTCAGGTTTATAACAAACACCTAAGTAGATTGGACTAAATTAGAAATCGCCATGAGCAATTCCTCTGGTGCTACAGGTTTAACGAGGTGCTGTTGAAACCCTGCTTTTAGTGCTTGCTGCTGATTGATTTCGCCCGCATAAGCAGTCAGAGCGATCGCGGGAAGCTGTTTTCCCCCTATTTCTGCTTCCAGAGTCCGCACCTGTTGCATCAGCATATAGCCGTTCATCTCTGGCATCCCAATATCGCTGAGTAAGATATCTGGCTTTGACTGGGTTAGCGCTTGTAATGCTTCATCTCCTGATGCGACTGCGGTGACGATCGCGCCAAACTCCTCAAGCACAAAGCTGAAAAACTCGCGGGTATCAGCATTGTCATCCACAATCAGCACTTGTAGACCCATGAGCGGAGAAAAAACAGGAATGGCAGTTGAAGAATCGGTATTCGTGTCATCTTTAATTGTTGCACCATCTTTGATCAGTGGTAATCTAACTGTAAAGATAGCTCCCTGCTCCTCGCCAGGACTTTCGACCCAAACCGTGCCACCGTGCATTTCGACCAAGTGACGAGCGATCGCTAGACCTAACCCTAGCCCACCAAACTTTCTAGTTGTGGTACTGTCGCCCTGACGGAAATAGTCAAACACATGAGGTAGGAAGTCAGGGTGAATGCCCTTACCTGTGTCACTCACGGTAATTTGGGCTTGAGCGTCGATGCACTCCAAACGCACATTTACTTGTCCCTCTGTCGCTGTGAACTTGACGGCATTTAATAAGAGGTTCCAGAAAACCTGCTGTAAGCGAGTGGAATCTCCCAGAACTTTGCCCACAGTCGAATCAAGCATCGTCTGAATTTGAATGGTTTTAGCCTCTGCTGCCAAACGCACTGTGTCCATTGCGGCTTCAATGGTGGATGCTAGATCGACTGGCATCATGTTGAGGTTGAGTTTGCCTTGGAGGATGCGAGAAACATCCAGCAAGTCTTCAATTAGTTGAGCTTGTAATTTGGCATTGCGTTCAATGGTTTCCAGTGCTTTTTTGAGCGCTACCTGATCAAATTTACGGCTCTGCAATAGTTTTGCCCAACCGAGAATCGGATTCAGCGGCGATCGCAATTCATGGGAAAGTACCGCCAGAAACTCATCTTTGATCCGGTTAGCAGCTTCTGCTTCCGCTCTGGCTCTTTGCTCAAGTTGCAAAAGGCGATCACGTTCTGATTCAGTGCGTTTGCGATCAGTGATGTCAGTTAGCATAGCGATCGCCCCTAAGAACTCATTTTGTTCACCAAAAATAGCTCTAGCAGAAATCAGTGTCCAGATGTACGAACCATCCTTACAGCGCAATCGACCTTCTTTAAGATCACTCTCTTCTCCCTTGAGCCACGTTAGTATCTCTTCGACTGCTATCCCATCAGCGTGATCCATAAAATCAAATATGGAACAACCGAGCATTTCTTCTGCCGGATAGCCTAACATCTGTGACAACCGCTGATTCACATACTCTGTTTGGGTTTCTTGGTCAATCATCCAGATTCCCTCATAAGTAGTATCAACAATTCGGCGATACCTAGCTTCACTTTTCTGTAAAGACTCCTCTGCTTGCTTGCGCTCACGGCGCTCTTTAGCTTCCCGTAATGCCCGTTGCACGGAAGGAACTAACCGCCCTAGTCTTTGCTTCAACACATAATCGGTTGCACCGTTCTTCAAAGCTTCGATCGCTAATTCTTCGCCCAACGCGGCAGAAACAAAGATAAAAGGAACTTCAGGTGTGCGATTTCGGGCAATTTCCAGAGCAGAAATTCCATCAAAAGATGGCAGGGCATAATCGGCAAGAATTAAATCGAAAGTCTCTGATTCCAGAGCAGCTAGGAAATCAGCGCCGGTTTCCACTCGGATTAGTTCGCAATTAATTCCCCCTTCAGTTAGCATCGCTTGGGCAAGCTCTGCATCTAACAGACTGTCTTCCAAAAGCAGGAAACGGAGGACATTCATCTGTTGCTCTCCTGTTGAGGATGAGGTGCAGGAGGTAGAGCACCAACGGGAGGCTGATTGATCACTGCCCAAAAAAGTCCCACACCCTTAATAGAATCGACAAAATCATGGTAATCTACTGGCTTAACAACATAGGCATTCACCCCTAACTCGTAGCATCGAACTAGGTCTGGCTCCTCACGGGAAGAGGTGAGTACGACGACAGGAATCACTCGCATAACTGGGTCAGATTTGAGTTGTGCCAGTACTTCTAGTCCATCGATTTTAGGTAATTTCAAATCCAGCAGCACTACAACAGGATACCCTTCCATTCGCAACCGAAACAACCCCCGGCGATAAAGATAATCCAGTGCTTCCTCTCCATCACGTACCACCACCACTTCGTTGGCAAGATGGTTTTCCGACAAGGCAGCTAGGATTAACTCAGCATCGTTGGCACTGTCTTCAATTAGCAGAATTCGCTTAAGTTCTTTCATTCACTCTCCTTTCTCAACAACTTAGGCAGCGAGAAATAAAAAGTGGCTCCACTGTCAACTACAGCCTCTGCCCAAACTCGACCGTTATGTCGATGAATAATGCGTTGCACGTTTGCCAATCCAACACCAGTGCCTTCAAATTGTGGGTCGCTATGCAGGCGTTGAAATACTCCGAATAGCTTGTGAACATATTGCATATTAAAGCCTACGCCGTTATCTTTTACAAAAAAGACAACTTCGTTTTCATTCTCAGCACTTCCAACAGTAATTTCTGCTGGGTTTCGAGTCAGGGTATATTTTACGGCATTGCCCATCAGGTTGCGAAGCACGAGCCGCAGCATGGAGGGGTCGCCCTGCACTTCTAGCAGTGACTCAATGTCCCAATGGATTATGCGTCCTTGGGTTTCTCTGATCAAATCGCGTTTTACCTCCTGCACCAA
Source organism: Nostoc sp. (assembly GCF_036917655.1). Taxonomy (GTDB): domain Bacteria; phylum Cyanobacteriota; class Cyanobacteriia; order Cyanobacteriales; family Nostocaceae; genus Nostoc. The sequence continues at coordinate 3,239 of NZ_JBALCY010000061.1, read as the reverse complement.
TTCTTCCATATTCAGGTTGATGTAGCGCATTTCGGTGCGCCCCATGCGAGAAAATGTGAGCAACTCATCGATCAGTATTCCTGCCTGTTTTGCAGTTTGGGCGATTATCCCCAAATAGCGCTGACTCGTTTCATCTAAGCTGGTTGAGCTATGCCGCTTCTGAAGCAATTCTATAAATCCGGCGATGTGGCGAAGCGGCGCTCGCAAGTCGTGAGAAACTGAATAGGAAAAGGATTCCAGTTCCTTGTTGGCGGCTTGGAGTTGGGCAGTGCGCTCTTGAATCCGTTGCTCTAGCATTTCGTTGAGTTGTAGCAGGGCGGCTTCGGCAACTTTGCGATCGTGAATGTCGCTGGCGATGCCTACCCACTTGATAATCTGTCCGCCTGCATCTCGAAATGGTAAACCCCGGACAATATGCCAACGATAGCTACCATCAGAAACTTGACGGAAGCGAATTTCTATTTCGTAGTTTGTAGCGTTAGCAACAGCCTGCATGGAAGTTTTAAAGAGGCGATCGCGGTCATCGGGGTGAATGGCATAAATCCAGCCATACCCAGCCGTTTGCTGCATTGTCAGTCCAGTGTAGTCTAACCAGTATTGATTGCAATAGGTAATACCACCATCGCGATCGCCCATCCAAATAGCCTGTGGCGACACTTCCGTTAAAATTCGGTATCGCTCCTCGCTGTCACGGAGCGCAACTTGTGCCAAGTTGCGATCGTGGATATCAACACAGGAGCCGATATAACCGCGAAACTCCCCTGTTGGTGCAAACCGAGGCACACCAGTATCCAAAACCCAACGGTATTCGCCATCAAAGCGTCTGAGGCGATATTCCATTGTAAATTTTTGTCGGGCATCAAAAGCATTAACGTATGTATCTAAGCAACGTTGAAAATCATCGGGATGAACACCTTCAGTCCACCCATTGCCCATTTCTTGCTCAATAGTCCGCCCGGTAAAATCTAGCCAGGGTTTATTAAAGTAGTTACAAAGTGTGTCAGTGTCAGACATCCATACCAGTACAGGAGCAGTGTCTGTCATCTGGCGAAAGCGGGCTTCACTTTCACGCAACGCTGCTTCTGCCTGGTTGCGATCGCGTAGCGCAGCTTGCTGTTCACTGATGTCAGTGATCAACGCTGCATACCCTTCAACTGTTCCCTGTTTATTAAACTGAGGAACATAAATAGCATTAATGTAACGTGTTCCACCATCTTTATAAGGAATTTGACTTTCAAAAGTAACCTGCTCTCCTGCGAGTACTTGTTCCACATAGGGACGAACAACTTCATAGGCGGATTCACCCACAACTTCCCAAAGATGCTTTCCATAGATTTCTGCCGCCGGATGCCCAAACCATTCTTCATAGGCTCGGTTATTGAAGCGGTAGCGTTGTTCTGAATCTACAAAGGAAATTAGAACTGGTAGCGTATCTGTAATTAGGCGAAGTTCTGTTTCTCGTTGCCGCAGTGCCTCTTCTATGCGCTTACGGTTGGTGATATCGCGCCAGCAATCTATAGCACCGATAATCTCACCTTGAGAATCCCGAATTGGTACTACATTAGCGATCGCTGTAATCCTAGTACCATCTGGACGTTCAATGATGCATTCCTCATTGCGGATCGTTTCACCATAGCGCGTAGCCCGGTATAAAGGTAGTTGCTCTAAGGTGGGGCGCGTTACACCATCAGCCAGGAACAGACCGGAGAACTGAACATAAGAGTCAGAAGACATGCCAACGAGAGATTCACTCGGTCTGCCCAAAAGTTCTTGCGCGAGTTTGCTGTTAGCGATAATTGGCAAATCAGGGAGACCACCAGTAATAGTAATCCCTTCTGGAACATGTTCTAGCAGCATTTGCAAAATGCTCTCGGCTTTTTCTGCTTGGCGGGCGCGACGCTGGGCTTCTGCTTCGGCTTGTTTGCGTTCGCTCAAGTCAAGAACAAAACCAATGATTGTCCGATCTCCCTGTTTAGCAAAGCCAAGTAGGGCGGGAACTAGAGAGCCGTCTTTGCGGATGTATTTCTGCTCAAAGGGTTTACAACTCCCAGCAATTCTCAGTTCTTCAATTGATCGCTCACTCACCTCAATGTATTCGAGTGGAGTGATCTCGCCCCAGCGGATTCGACCAGAGCGCAAATCCTCGCGTGTATAATTGAGCATTTGCAGAAAGGCATCATTAGCTTCAATGATCAAGCCGTTCAAATCAGCCACAATTACCCCAAGAATATTGGACTCTACTAAGCGACCAAACCGGGCCTCGCTTTCGCGTAGTGACTTCAGGCTGGCTTCAGCTTTCTTTTGGGCTGTGCGGCGTGATTCGTTGAGCCAGATGATTAATCCTGCTGTCAGCATGAACACGACTAGCCGCACTAAAATGTCCAGATTTGTAATCTTCAGCGGATAGAGCGGATGAAGAAATAAGTAGTTGATTACCAAAGTAGAGAAAACAGTTGCAAGTAGTCCTGGTGCGAAACCCCCGTACCAGGCACTCACCATCACCGCAGCCAAAAATAGTGCCGCAGGTGCTGCGGTGAAATATGGACGGAGCAGCAGCGTTACTCCCACTGCTAAAGCAACGGATAGCAAAGCAATAATATAGTGCAGCAGTTGCTCCCGAATGATTGCGCCCTTGTTTCTACCGCCAGCAAAAATCTTTTTGGGTTCAGCTACTTTCACTTTATGAGCCATAACTCTACTCTGCTTCAGGAAAATACTGGTTTAGCAGCCTTTTGCCGGGTTCACCCATCTGCCGTAACATTTCTTTTATTAGTTTTAGCGCTATCCGTGAAGGCACTGTATGCCCATTCTCCCAGCGATTGACTGTTTTGAATGAAACCCCTAATTTAGCAGCAAACTGTTTTTGAGAAAGATTAAGTTGCTGCCGAAGTTCCCGAATTAAATCTAAAATTTCCAGATGCTTTGTTACAGACATCTTTTTTTCCTATTCCCATAGAATGACTAGAATAAGACGGGTGTCCTATTTTTATCTCCTGCTTAGGGAATATTTCCAAGGTTATACTAATAAGTTTGGTTTTGCTGTGACTCTAGCCAACCTTGTATCTTAAAAAAGTCACGTTTGAGCCTCAGAAGGTCAACATCGAGCCTCAGAAGGTCAACGTCGAGCCTCAGAAGGTCAACGTCGAGCCTCAGAAGGTCAACATTGAGCCTCAGAAGGTCAACATCGAGCCTCAGAAGGTCAACATCGAGCCTCAGAAGGTCAACATCGAGCCTCAGAA
>NZ_JBALCY010000060.1:0-18946 GCF_036917655.1 Nostoc sp. | reverse complement strand
ATCAAACCCTAATTGTTACGTTCAAAGAAAAGCTGCAAGGATTGGTTTCAAAGCCTTGTAAATACTTGCTTGCAAGTTTTAGGACTGGTCTAATAAATCCCTGGACGACAGCGCGTTTCATGAGAATTTGGCTGTAATTATATGGGCCAGGAACAGGCTTTGAAGCATTATAAGTTGAGATTAAACCGCATAAAGGCAGACGGGCGTGCAGGTTAATTTTGGTTAAGACGGCATCAAGGATTATTCCGCCAACATTGTCAAAATACACATCGATTCCATTGGGACAAGCTTGAGCTAATGCTTTTTCTAAATCTCCAGTTTTATAGTTAATCGCTGCATCAAAGCCAAGTTCTTCTGTAAGCCAACGGCACTTTTCATCACTGCCAGTTATACCAACTACCCGACAACCCTTAATCTTGGCAATTTGTCCAACAATGGAACCAACTGCTCCTGCTGCGGCTGAAACGACCACAGTTTCTCCAACTTTGGGCTGTCCTATATCTAATAACCCAAAATAAGCTGTAAAACCAGTAGCTCCCAGTGGCCCAGCAAATGCGTTGAGCGGACAAGGCAGAGGATCAGGTAATCGCGTGAGCGAAAAGCCACTGTTTCCAAGAGCGATCGCGTAATCTTGCCAGCCTAGCATCCCTGATACCAAATCTCCCTTTTTAAAATTGGGATTTTTGGACTCTTCAACCACACCTATAATACCGCCACGCATAACTTCCCCAATTTCAACAGGAGGCATATACTGCTCTATATCGCTCATCCAGATCCGATTGGTCGGATCTAGTGACAGATATATAACACGTACCAGCACCTCATCATCTTTTGGGCTGGGGATTGGCTCTTCTCGGTACTCAAAATCGGTTTCTTTAATGTCACCAACGGGACGAGCAGCTAATAGAAACTGTCGATTTATCGCTCTAGTCATAAGTTTTTGTTGGGTGTGACTGAGAGTTGGTCAGAGTCTATATAGACTTCCTTGGGTTTTTCTGGTCTTCTAGCATTATTTTACTTTAGCATCACACTCAACCAGCACCAATTCACGCAAGCAACTTGCCACTGCGGATGTTTCGTTAGTAGCTTCTTGACTGATTCCTCAAACTTTTGGGCTGATTAACTAGCAATTAAAAATAAACAATCACTGTTGAATCCTGAAAGTATGGCTGAGTAAGGGTACAGCAGGTATTTTATGAAAAAGTTTAGATTTGCTTAAGCGCAACTACAGATCGAAAACTTTTTTTTGTTGACGGAAGAATCAGGGTTTCAGCCGACGTTTTGGGGCTGACGATCGCGATGTCTACTTTAAGGGGCTGCGCGATCGCTTGCACTGCACTCTTAACCCACCAACAACGCTCGTTCCTCGAAAACCAGACTCTAAGGCAAATTGTGTTTCTCAACTCGAATGAACGACTGGTAAGGGTTCTGGAAAACTTTTCGGTCTAACGCTCTTTCCACACGCCGCTCTAGATGCAAGCGATCGCCTCGCCCCCAATCCCCCCAACTCCCCATGACCAACATCCACAACCTGGGCATAATACTATCCAGTTTTTATCTGTTTTAGGCGATCGCTCTTTTTGATGTTTCCTCGCTTGATCTGATGGAGGCGATTTATCACCTGAAACCACACAGGCGATGGCGTTACGCCCACGCCCAGGCGATCGCACTCTCCTAGTAACTTTTCCTCTAAGAATTTAAGTTCGGCATCACTTAAAAAATTCCCTTCATTAAAGTAAGAAATTTTTACTATAAAAACATAAAGTAAGCGTATTTACTGATGCAATCGGAGATTTTGCATGGTTAATGTATAGCAAATAATACAGCATCGGCTGCTTAAGCTAGAAGGTAAAGTTTCAAAGTAAATGACTATCAAAAAACCCTTGGCCATCAAACAGCCAGAGGTGGGGCGGATCATTCGTGATTTGCGGCTTGCCTTCGGGCTAACGCAAGAACAGTTTGCAGCCCAGTTGGGTGTGACATATAGCACAATCAACCGTTGGGAAAATGGACGCTCTAAACCCTCACCGTTAGCGATGGAGAAGATTGAGGGGATGTTGGAAAAGATGGGCGCTCAGGGTCAGGATTTGTTGGCTAAGTATTTGCCGAATTAATGCTTGTTTAGTTTTGTTGTGGGCGGTAAGCGATCGCGTAGCGTGCCGGAGGCTCTAGCCATGCCATAGGCTTATCGCAGTAATTGGATTTAGTTCAGGGGATATCTACAAATAAATAAATGGTACAAGCCAAACGCAGAGCCAATACTGCCAACACTATTGGGCTACTGATTCCTATCCTGTTACAAGGTGAGGTAGAAGGATGGCAAAACACAGGCTGGGCTGGTGTCACTCAGACTACGTTAGAACTTTTGAGCTACTGGTTTGAAGAAGACAGAGACGGCCCGCAGTTCCATCAATGCCAGCAGCAGGCGATTGAAACTATCATCTACTGCCATGAAATTTTAAGGATTAAAAACCCGTATCAGCTGTATGAGAAGTTTGCCCCTGAAAGTCCTACAGTTCAGGCAATTACTCGCTCAAAACGATTACAGGATGAACTGAACCCGATTAGCTTTCCCAAATACTGCTTAAAAATGGCAACGGGTAGCGGTAAAACTTGGGTGCTGAATGCGCTCATAGTATGGCACTACTTCAACGCTCTAAACAATGAGCGTCCTGGTTTATTTACCAGCCGCTTTTTGATTGTCACCCCTGGACGGGAAGTACAGAAGCGAATTTTAGCATCTATTGAATTTGACCTAAGTCAGTCGCTATTTGTACCTCCTGGTACACGATGGCGCGATCGCTTTAACTTTGAGCTATATACCCCCGATGACTTTAGAGAAAATCTCACTCTCACCGATGGCCCGTTCCTAATGGTGACGAATTGGCAGCAGTTCCGGTTTGCCAAGGATAACCCGTCACTGTGGGAAGGACTTATGGGGGAACGTGAGGAAATTCCTAAAGCAGAAATTATCGCAGACTTGCTGACTGAATATCCTGATATCTGCGTTCTTAATGATGAGGCTCACCACGTCCATGCTACCAAAAAACCTAATTTGGAAACAGGAAAAGATGAGGAGCTAATCTGGCGGCGGTTTATGACTTTCTTAAACCAATGCCAACAAGAGCGTCATGAGTCAGCCCCATACCGAGTTTTTCAGCAGATTGATTTTTCAGCAACTCCCTTTTATGGCAGTGGAGACAATAAAGACTACTTCCCTCATATTGTCTATGACTACGATTTACCCCAAGCTTCAACAGATATGCTGGTTAAGCAGCTATTCTTGGAACAGCGCCAGGGGGCTAACTTAGCTGATTTGGACTTCAGGGCAGAACGCACACCAGCTTCTGGCAGAAAGCGGGGTGAAATTATCGGTTTGTCCCGTGGTCAGAAAATCATGCTGGAGATTGGCAAATCCAAACTAGAGCAGCTGACGCAGGAATTCAAAGTTAATGGAGTTAACCGCAAGCCAGTAATGCTTGTATTAGCTGAGGAAACGGATGTTGCTGACCGTGTGGGGGAACACTTCGCTGCCTTACCTGATGAAGATGGTAATTACTACGACAGTGAGCGGGTGGTCGTTTACCATTCCAACTTAAAAGACGCTGATTATAAGACTGCTGAGGTAAAGCTAGAAGACATTGACGACGACAATAAACCTCTACGAGTGGTGGTGTCGGTGCTATCAGTTCGAGAAGGTTTTGACCGTCACAATATCTGTGTAATTGTCATGCTCCGAGCTAGTGAAGCTGACCTATTGCTAGAGCAAGTTGTTGGGCGTGGTCTACGGGTGATGTTTCCAACTTATAGACCTGAGTATGACCAAATTCAAGACCTAAAGAAAGAAGCACGGCAGCAACTTCTCAACCGGGAACAACCCAGCAACGCTTTTGATTGTTTGTTCTTGGTGGAACACCCCAAGTTTAAGGATTTTTACGAGAACTACTTGCGATCGCAGGGTTACACTGTTGGCTCAGGTGACAGTTCGGGACAAAAGGCCGCGGGTGATTTAGTTGTAGTAGATGCTGATACTTTACGAATTCCCAAGTATGACATTTGCTGGCCGATACAAATCTTTGACAATACCCCTATCCCCAACTTAGCTGATATTGAAGTGAATTCTTTGGGGCATTACCCAGTAAAGTTTTCATTGCAAAAACAGATGTCAGCCAAGACACTAATAACTGATGTTCACGTTGAAACAGAAACTAAGGCTAAGACTTGGGTACTAGAAAACGATTACTTTGATTACAACTTTTTCCTTCAGCAAATAGCTAGGACGGTTACACAGTCAGGCAAGATGATGCACCTGACCGCCTTCAGTTCTGAGATTGCGGCTTTAGCAGATGAATATATTAGCCGTTGGCTATTCACCGAAGACATTGATTTTACTGACCCTGATAACTATCTAGTTCTTCAAAGTCAGCAGATAGTTGACTTTATTGTTAAACAAATCCGTTCTGCGATCGCACGGGCAACAGGTGACTTGCAGTATCAGCCTGGGGCAGTATGGCGCAAGCTGTCTGATGTCTCTCGGCTATTGATGCGACAGTCGAACATGGTAGCTGTACAGCGCTGCATTTATCCCTATCAGGCTGTGCAAACGGTTAACGGGGGATTTGAGCGGCGGATTATCAGCAAACTGCTGAATCCATCCCCAGAAGTTCTAGCATTTGCCAAGTTAGACCGGAAGCACGATTTAATTATTGCGTGGCGAGATGACCGAGGAATTCAGCGCAAGTATGAACCAGATTTTGTGGTTAAAACTGCTGACCGGATATTTTTGTTTGAGACGAAGGGCGACCATCTAATAGGCGACCCTAGCACAGCTTTAAAGGCTCAGGCTGCTGTTGCTTGGTGTAAGGCTGCTTCTACAGTAACCCCGCCAGGATTGCAGCCTCAAGAGTGGGAGTACATCATCCTGAAGCAGAGCGTATTTGAGGCAAATGAAGGGGGTTCCTTTAATGCCCTGCTGCCAATAATGCGAATGGAACGAGAGGCATTAATTGCCGGGCTTTATGGTGAATTGAGCTTGAATATTTAGGAGGAATTATGACTGAACCAACTAACCGCCGTCGAAAAGATTCAGTAAAAATGATATGGGATACAAAGCCAAAACGCGCTCCCAATCCCAGAGATATTGAATTCCAAACTGCTGAAATTGTAATTCCCAATCCTCAACAGTATCAGGGTAATATTCCTTTATTTGTAATTCCAGAGTAGGAAGTAGCTAATAAATTAAACCTAGATAAAAGGAATATATTATGACATTTGATGAGATGAATAAGTTCCAAAAAAATCGTTTAATTTGGGGCGATAACTTACTTGCTATGCAGGCACTTTTATCTCAGGGGTACGCTGGTAAGATTGATTTAATTTATATTGATCCACCATTTAATAGTGATGCTGATTACTCTTACGAAATGACTATAGAGGGTCAGCAAGTTGAAAAAGAAGCTAGCATAATTGAGCGACTAGCATATACTGATACGTGGGAGACAGGTATAGATTCATACTTGGATATGATGTATCCACGCTTGCAGTTGATGAAAAGATTATTGAGTGACTGTGGAAGTATATATGTGCATTGTGATTGGCGAGTAAACAGTCATTTAAGAATTCTTTTTGAAGAAGTTTTTGGTGCTAGAAATTTTGTCAACGAAATTATTTGGAAGCGTCGTGGTGGTGCGCTGAATAACTCTAAAAGCTATGGTGCTGTAACTGACACACTATTCTTATTTAAGAAATCTGATGATTTTATATTTCATCCACTTAAATCAAAAGAATCAGAAGAAGTTAAGGAATATATAAAAGAGAGATTTGTTTATGATGATGGTGATGGAAGGCTTTACAGTCGTGACCCAGTTACTAATCCTTCATCTACTCCAAGCTCAAGTTTAACTTATGAATACAAAGGATATAAACCGCCTGCTAAAGGTTGGGCATTCTCAATGGAAACTATGGAAGAATGGGATAGAAAAGGAAAATTATATTTTCCTTCTAACAAATCACAAAGAATTAGAAGAAAAACTTTTTTGGATGAGTACGAAGGGCAGCCTATTCAAAATTTATGGAATGATATTTATGTAATTAATTCTCAGGCAAATGAATATCTTGGCTACCCTACCCAAAAACCAGAAGCTCTTCTAGAACGCATCATTAAAGCTTCATCCAATGAAAATTCTCTAGTTGCCGATTTCTTCTGCGGAAGTGGCACAACAATGGCAGTAGCTGAAAAACTAAACCGCCGTTGGATTGGTTGCAACCTGGACAAGGTTGGTATTCAAGTCTCTCGCAATCGCCTAGTCAATCAAGGCGCTAAACCCTTTCTGCTAGAAAATATCGGCAACTACCAGCGTCACATGATTTATCTTTCTGGTAGCAAAATCAATGAGATGCAGCGAATTATCCTTAAGCTATACGGAGCAGCGCCCAGAAGCGATCGCCCCGACCTTGGAAGTCACACCCCCGATGGACAAGAATCTGAACTAGTGTATGTAGGCTATCCAGACAGACCCGTTACCGCAAAAAAAGTAATCGAACTGGCTCAAGAGGCTGAAATTCTTGACGGTACAGGCTATAAGACACTGGTGATATTGGCTTGGGATTATGATTACAACTTCACCACCGAACTAGAAAACCGAAAAGCAGCGTTGAGAACCCCGCTTAAGGTGAACATCAAGCCCTTGACCATTCCCCCAGAAATTTACAACTATCTTAAGAAAGCTAAGAATGAAGCTGAGTTAGACAGTCTACGGGACAAAATTACATTTCATGAAAAGCCCTACCTAAAAGTCAGCAAGCCAGAGGTAAGCAATGTTGGTGATGGCAAAGTAGTTATTACTTTGAAGATTGACCGCTATGTATTGATGAACTATCCCATTCCAGAAGCACAGCAGGTAGAACTCCGCAGGGCTATTAAGGATAATTTTGCAGCTTTAATCGACTACTGGGCAATTGATTGGGACTATGACGGAAAAACCTTCCGCTCTATTTGGCAAGCTATCCGGGGGAATGGGAAACAGGCATCAACTGTGGTAACTATGGCTGCAAGCCCAGAACTGCCAGCCGGGAAACGTGCGATCGCAGTTCGTTTGGTTGATGTCTTCGGTAATGATGCGAGTGCAACGGTAGAGGTGAAGTAGCGAATAAGTACAGGCGTTTGCATTATGCGATCGCAGAGATTATCGAATCCTCTAGGAATATCGAAAACCCTGCTGACATTGGCTATTGGATTGACATTAGTCGCGCCATGAATAGAACCTAATTACTAATACTAAGTACATCTAAAAAAGCGAAGGAGTAAAAATCATGGGACAATGGATTGATTTTCAACAAACTGTTAATCAAAGACTGCTAAGAGAAGATTTAGATAAAGAACAAACTAAAGTCAGAAACATGAACACCAAGGGACACGCTCTTGTCCGGGGTATTGCTGGTTCTGGTAAATCTTTAGTTTTAAGAAATAGAGTCGAGAAAATAATTGATGAATTTGATAACATTTTAATTCTCAGCTATAACCGTTTTATGAGTGGATGGCTCAAATCAAAGCTCAGAGAAAAAGGTATTAGCAAGGAAGTAACTTGCAACACTTTTCACAGTTGGGCTTATCGTAATTTAAAGTATGATTATAAATTTGATAAAAATGATGAAGCCAGAGCGCAAATTATAGATTTAGCTAGAAATTCAGAATTAAAATATCAAGCTATTTTAGTAGATGAAGCTCAAGATTTCTATGATGAGTGGTTTCGTGCTTTGCTAGAAATTTTAGATGATAATACAAAATCTTTATTTTTTGTCTACGATAATACTCAATCAGTATATGGACAATCTCACAGAAGAAAACAAGATTGGACATGGCGAAAACTGGGAATTGATGTTGTGGGGCGTTCTCAAATATTTGATGTTAACTATAGAAACTCCCCTGAAATTCTAGAATTGGCTTGGGAATTTATACTTGAAGCCTTATCAGAAGTCAATATGAAAGTTTCTAAAAAAGAACAAGCTGGAGGTAGAATAGGCGATATTATTCAACCCAAAAAGAAAAATTCCAGAAGTTCAAATATTAAACCAGCTTTATTGCAAATTTCTGATGAAGCGATGCCAGCTAAAATTGCACAGCAAGTCAAACTTGCCTTATCAAGTCATAAAGAATCTTCAATTGGTGTTTTGGTGCATCCACAGAATTGGAGACTAAAGAATGCAATTAGCGCAGAATTATCAAAGCTAAATATTGAACACCATGCCCCCAAAGGTTCTACAGACAGAGATATGAATGTGGTGGATAGACCTTTTGTAATTGTTGACTCTTGGAATGCCTTAAAAGGTGTTGAATTTGATGCAGTTATCATTGCTGGACTAGATAAAACTGATGAATACCCAGATGATCTAGATAAGGATTTTCAAGAAAAAGCAGGAATTTACACAGCCATGACTAGGGCAAGAGATCACTTAGTTATGCTGTATGATTCCAAGAATTCAATTGTTGACAGTATGGAAAATGCTCTAAATGCTCCTGAACAGTTGGAGAGTGAGGACTAAAAAAGTCATCTTGCTATTTGTAGCGATCGCACCCCTAAAAAACCCTGTAAACATCTACCTATGGCTACTCTAATTCCCTCATTTAATAGCTGCTCAATGCGAATGACCCCTGGCGAGAGGAGGTTAGCCCAGCGTTTGGAGGAAAAATTAGAGGATGACTATTTACTTTGGTATGACGTGCCAGTAGGTAAAAAGCAGTTGCACCCAGATTTTATCGTGCTGCATCCTAGCCGGGGCTTGTTCATCCTTGAAGTCAAAGACTGGAAGTTAGACACTATTCAGAGTATCAACCCCTCCACAGTCACACTGCTTACTGACAATGGAATAAAGGAAGTTAAACATCCACTACAACAAGCCAGAGATTATGCCCTAGCAGTCAACAAGATGCTAGAAAAAGACTCTGCCCTGGTGCAGCAAGAAGGTAATTACCAAGGTAAGCTGGTCATCCCCTACGGTTACGGCGTAGTATTCACCAACATCACCCGCAAAGCATTCAATGAAACTGAACTACCAGCAGTGTTTGAGGAACATTTAGTTATCTGCAAAGATGAAATGCTTCCAAAAACAGATGCAGGGGAATTTCAGCAACGACTTTGGGATTTATCAGCATATCAATTTGGTAAGACCCTCACCAGCAGCCAAATAGATAGAATCCGTTGGCATATCTTCCCAGAATTACGCATTAGTGCCAAACAGTTATCTTTGCTTGATGTTGACACTGCCACTGAAGAATCACCACATCTGCAAATTCCAGACATTCTCAAAATTATGGACTTGCAGCAAGAACAGTTGGCGCGGAGTCTAGGTGATGGACATCGGGTAATTCATGGCGTGGCTGGCTCTGGGAAAACCATGATTTTAGCCTACCGTTGCCAGCATCTTGCTCAAGTCAGTAATAAACCCATTTTGGTGCTATGCTTCAACGTCTCTCTTGCTGCCAAACTCCGGCAAACTATCCAAGATAAAAAGAAAGTCAATCACATCAAAGTGCGGCATTTTCATGGGTGGTGCATGGATTTACTCAAAAAGTATAATATCCCCAGACCTGAATCTAGGGAGTATCAAGGTGAAGCTTATATAGAAGAACTGGTTCAAAGAGTAATTAGCGCCGTTGATGCCAAGTTGATACCTGCTGGCACTTATGGCGCTGTCATGCTGGATGAGGGACATGACTTTAAACCAGAGTGGCTCAAATTAATTGCTCAGATGGTCAACCCCGAAACCAACTCTTTGCTTATCCTGTATGACGATGCCCAAAACCTCTACGGTGAAAAACACAATCAGAAATTTAGCTTTAAGAGCGTGGGCATTCAGGCACAGGGACGCACCACCATATTCAAACTCAACTACCGCAACACAGAGCAGGTGTTAGGGGTGGCTTATGAATTTGCTAAAGAAGTCATGACCCCTACCATCGGGGATGATGACCAAGTGATGTTGCTAGAACCTGCTAGTGCCGGACGGCAAGGCCCCAAACCAGACCTCATCCGTTTACCCAGTTTTAAACACGAGGTAGATTACCTAGCCGATAGAGTGCAACAATTGCACGAGCGAGATATTCCCTGGAACGAAATAGCAATTATCTACCGCTCCAACTTTATGGGCGAGGAAATTTACAACCAATTCCAGCAAGAGCAAATCCCAATAGAGTGGGTAAATGCCAATAGTGACAGCCGCAATTACAACCCAGCCAAGCAAAGCATTAAACTCATAACCATGCATTCCAGCAAAGGGTTAGAGTTCCCAGTGGTGCTTATTCCTGGCATTGGTTATATGCCTCATCAATACAATACACCAGAAGAAGAAGCGCGGCTATTGTATGTGGCGATGACACGAGCAATTGAGCAACTAATTCTGACAAGCGATCGCTCCTCAGAATTTACCAGCCGTTTGGAGACAGTATTAGAGAAGGTGACAACCAAAATAAATTCTTAGAGGAAACACCATGCGATGCCGTTCGCGGAGCGTCTCGTAGAGAAGGCGGGCGGGTACGCCATCGCAACTAGAAAATGAGAGAACTCAGTCGTAGCGATCGCCGCCACCCAATTCTTAGAGGAAAAGAGGAGCGATCGCTATAAAGCAGGCGGGTAAGCGATGCCTACGGCGGTAAACTACGCAGATTTACTATGTGTTTTCTAGTACATTACTAGCCAGTTGTGGCGTTCGCGCAGCGTCTCGTAGAGAAGCGATGACCGAGCGCTGTGGGTTGGCTGCTCTTGTTCTTCTACAGCTTTGGGTCAACAACTGGCGATTTGTGACTGTTGCCTTCTCTTGATATCTCATTTAAATGGCAATTCAGAGACAAGTGATGCCAAATTGCCAGAACTTTTGAACATGGCGCTGTAATTTCAGCTTTTTCTTAGAAGAAAACCAACAGCGATCGCTCTCTCTTCACCCCTTAAATTCCCAATCCTGCTAAAATCTCCATATCCAATCACACAAACCCACTACCATGTCTGGCAAAGGATTTGGGGAACGCCAACCTACAAAAATCGATAAACTTATTGAATCTGCGGTGCGTTACTGCCACCAACGCAGTCCAGAAGCCTTAGACAGCATCTTTGATAATCTACCTGTAAAGCTCAACCAGCAAGTGTTAGATGGTACAGTTGCAGCTTTAGAAAAAGATATTGATAGCCTCAGTTGGCTGTGTGGCTATTTTGCATCCGAAATTAACAGCAGTTCTGACAACGATAAACCCTACCATCCCATTACGTCGTTATCAAAACTGTTGATTACATCTGGAATGCAGCCATTAGTTGATTTTATGCCTTATGTCGGTTGCCGCATTTCCATACTCAACAACGAGAAATTTTAAGCACTACCTCCCAAAGTTCAGGCAGCAGTTAAAGAAGGCTTTGATGTGACAGAAACTAGTGGGGAAGAGGCACAAAGGATAAATGAGGCGCTGTTACGAGAGTTGTCAGTGTAGTAGATAAATAGTGGCGCTGATTGATGAGCCATAAGCTTGCCCCACACCCAGGCGATCGCACTATTCAATAAGCATTTCGATTTAATCATCTGGAAACTGCCAAGATGAAATACTTTCTACATCTTTGCTGTTGCATTTAACACACTTAATGTCAAACACTGAATCCATCCACTCATAGCCGCAAGTACGACAATGACAAAAAATATTATTGCGGTTGGCATCTTTTATACCCTGATGCCATTGCTGTAGTTGGTCTGGATTTTGAAAAGGTAAATTATCAGACATTTTCATCAGCCCTTCGCTATCACCAGTCTACTTAAACGGTTGCCCCGATTGCGAGTTTCCTCTTTACCCTGGACAAATTGAGCCATGCCATCGCCTTTTTGCGCCAGTTTTTGTAAGTTTTTCCGTTTTTTCGTAAAAGTAATAAAGTGGGTACAACCGCACCTTGACTGTCTGCTAAACTCTGCTTCTAGGGAACCCAGATATCCAAAAGTTGATCATGTCATTAATTCCAAATACATTAGCAACCTTCGTAGCTCTTTTCCCAATCGCCAATCCAATCGGTGCAGTTCCGGTTTTTTACAGTTTAACAGCGAGGGAAACATCATCTGAGCGTCATCAGCAGGC
Organism: Nostoc sp.; assembly: GCF_036917655.1. GTDB lineage: Bacteria > Cyanobacteriota > Cyanobacteriia > Cyanobacteriales > Nostocaceae > Nostoc. The sequence goes on along the minus strand of NZ_JBALCY010000060.1, from coordinate 6,843 downwards.
AAAACAAACTGCCACAAATGTAGTTTTAGTTCTAGCTGTGTTTTTAGTCGCTGGCAGATGGATACTAGAATTTTTTGGAATCTCACTTCAGGTGTTGCGAGTGGCTGGCGGATTACTTGTCGCTCATACAGCGTGGGAAATGGTTACAGCTCGTCAACGGCTAACTCCATCAGAAAATGATGAGGCTATAGATAAAGAGGATATTTCTTTTACACCAATGGCAGTACCATTGGTCAGTGGGCCTGGAGCAATTGGGGTAGTAACGAGTTTATCGATTAGCTTTAATGATTGGGTAGACTATCTAGAATCTTTAGTGGGAATTGTTTTAATCGGAATTAGCCTTTACTTGTGCCTCGTCTTAGGAGAGCCACTGATTAAGAGGTTAGGAAAAAATGGTATAGGAGCCTTAAATCGAGTTTTTGGTTTTTTCATCCTCGCAATTGGTGTACGGTTTATTTCTGATGGTTCTATTTCCTTATTGAAAGATGCATTCCATATTCAAGTAAAATAATCATATTGCTTTTACTGTAGAGGAAAAGTTGGGAGCGATGCCGAACGCGAACAGCGTCTCCTTGGCGCAGCCTCTCGTAGAGAAGAGTTGGCGGGCGGGTACGCCATCACATCCAAACAAAAAAGCCCAGTCATCTCATAACTGGACTTTTAACTATCTCAATCAATTATTGTCGGTAGAGTAGTCTCATCACAACCAATTAGGCAGCAGGTTGTTCCAAATTAACCTTGACAACTTTATTCTTTTCTTGCTCAGACTTGGGCAGTGTCAGATTCAAAATACCGTCTTTATAATCTGCGGTGACATTGGTATTTTGAATCCGAGCAGATAGAGGAATTACACGTTGGAATTTACCATAGTAGAATTCGCTCTTGGTAGTGCCATTGTTTTCGGTTTTAGTTTGGGACTTGCGCTCACCGCTAATGTGAACAGCGTCTTCAGTGACTTGAATATCTAAGTCTTTAGCTTCAAGTCCTGGTAGTTCTAACTTGAGATGAATCGCATCATCAGTTTCTTGTAGTTCAGCCGCCGGAACTTTGATAAAATCTCTGTCAAACCGTGCAGATGGAACTCTGGTATCTCCAAAGAAGGCGTTGATGTGAGGTTCTAAAGTGTTCAATTCTTGTCAGAAAATCGGTGGTATGCGATCGCTTGTTTCCTCTAAGAAATCGACGTGACTACTACGGACGATATTCTTGACCAGATGAATGATGAGGACGAAGAGGAAGACAATCCACCAACGTCCGAATCTAGATAACACATGAATCTAGCCCCTAGCTTGCCACTAGGGGCAATATGCACCTTGATTTTAGCAAATGCCGATGCAATCACAATCAATTTATTCTCCCCTTTATCTCCAAATTTACCAACGTGAGGGAACGCGCTGGTTTTCCATCCTGGTAAGGTTTTTTACAATGCTTATTTAGAATCGACGCTCGAAAGAAACGGGTTGACCAAAATGAAAGTTTTGGTTGAGCTATTCCGCATAAATGGAGGTAGGTCTGGTTACTATTTGGCAAACTTGCGGGACAAGAAATACTACTACTGTGGTCAAGACTGGGCAAGTGTCAAAGCCAAGCTAAGAGAATTAGGTATTGGCAGAGATGAGCCAAGTTACTAATGAAATTGATTTATTTTTGAGCGATCGCTCAATTTACAGTTGTAGCGATCGCTCCTCATCCTCTAAGAGAAAGGGGCTGATTTTTGTATCCGCTCAATAAATCGGGGCGAACTACCAGTTTGGGAACGATTTTACATTATTTGAGGCTTGTCACTGAGCGATTTACCCCGGATTATTGAGCGCTTACTGATTTTTGTAGTGCAGATTTGAAAGATACATCGCTCCCGCTAGATAATCTTTTTCTGATTAAGCTTTCGGATTTCTGCAATTACACCATCAAGCCCACGATTACCATAAATAATTAGCAATCGTTCAGCAGATAAGTAACTTAGCACAGGGTTGCGAAACTGTTTAATATATGTTGTATCCATAGGATTATAGCCAAACTGGGGAGCGATCGCTCTCAATTGCTCTTGAACAGTAGTAACAGCTGGAATTGATAAAACAAAATCGGCATCTGACAGGTTATGCAAGGCATATTCAGCCAGGAAGTTAGTTTGTGATGAATTTGTAGTTAGCGCGAAACTACCAAGCTTACGGACTATCGGTAAACGCAAATGGTTTTGCTTATCCATGAATAAGTAACCTTGAGCTATGGGGTCAATTCCAGCAATAATTGCAGCCGCACGTAACCAGTTAACTACTTTGTACTCGTTACCGAGAGTGGGAGATGAGTGAGCGCAAGCTTGAGTAATCACAAACTCTGGCGATAACTTTCGCTTCATCGTCTCTGCTAAACTGATAATGTGATGACTACCAGTTCTGGAATCGCCCGACGCACCGTAGTTGTCTGTTTTACCATTCCCACCGAAGTTCAATTCCTGGAACTCGGTGCCATTCACGTTCCACTGAAAGACGATTGACTTGGCCCAGTCATGCCAAATCGGTGCTGCAATTAATAGGTCGTTGCTGATATAAGTATCTGAATCAACTTTGCTTTGACTATATGGATTGACAATTGGCAAACCACTGTGATTTCTTTGACCATATATTAGCCGATAATTACTTGCAAAGCTCAAATTACTAATATTATTAAACGCTTCATGTATTGGTAGTCCTCCGGGATAAGCATGGTGACTGTTATTTCCACTCCCAGGTGCAGAGAAAAAAGATTGAGGAAGTTGAGGACACGCACTAGTATCATTGATTACTGGTGGGAAAATTCCAGCTATTAATCCACCTGGAAAGGTCGTATCCGCAGCAGCATCTACCAAGCCGGATTTGAGCAATTGCTGTACAATCTCTTGCTTTTTGCTATCAGTTAATCCGTATCTATGCATGATACAGGTTGTGGGATTATCAATGGCATCAAGTGTGGCTTTTCTCAGTTTGACATCTTTTATTTCTTGTGTCTGATTTACCAAAAAATTTTTCGCTGACTGCACTAGGGGGGATTTTTCAGCAAGCCTAATCGCTTCAGTATTACCCGCTCCCAACATCTGTTGGTTGGTGTTATTGCTCATAACATCATATCCTTTCAGTTTGCCTTGTTCCTCCTCTGCTCGTAAAGGTGTGAGCAACAATAATAAGCTCAAGCATAAACTTACTAATAATAGAATATGAGATGCTTTCATGAAGATTATCAGCCTTTAATTACAAAAGATTAATCCTCTATTGCAGTTGCCTCTGGAAAATTTACTTCCTAGAGGCAACCGCAAACTCATTTAGGTGTAAATTGGCCCATGTGAATCTTGACTACGAATCGGAAATTCTACAAATCCCACTGGATGATGAGTAAAATGTAGTACAGACAAACCGGGATTATCTTCAGTCGCATAGGCCATAGATGCATCTATGTATTCACCCTGTAACCGTGCTAGTTCTCCTGCGATGAATGGTACTGGATCTACTAACCCTTCATTATCTCCAAAGCGAATAGCCACAAAGATTTCATTGCTCACTTCCAGTCCTTCTGGAAATCCCTCAGTATGCTCAACCTGAATATTGCTTAAAATTAAATGCTGATGATTCGCACCATGATGATTTTCTGGAGCCGGAAACAATTTTTCAATGTTGCCAACTACTCGAATTAGTGGTGCGCCCAAGGAATGCTTGAAACGATGATGATTCAGGAATCCTGTTGCTTTGGTAAATTTGCTCATAAAACGCTACTTTTCAGAGTTGGAAAGTTTTCTTAGGCAGTTTCCAGTCAATCATGAAGCAAGCCTTTTAGAAGTATACATAAGATACAAATTTACAAATCTACTAATTGCTGCTAAATATTTAGTGATTGCTGTTGACAATCTTTGCATCCTAACAATGTCCCCACTACTCCACCCACAAAAAACGGGAGCAACGTTTTTTGATATCGGTTTTAATTCTGCTGCTGGTAGAGATGCTTGAATAAAGGCATTCAGCCTATAAATATCCTGGCGGCGAGCGGTAGAACCAAATAAATTAACCCGCTATACTCCTCTGCTTAAACTTAGCTTAAACCCCGGATAAACAAATATTAATCTCTCCTTTTTTTAGATAAACTTCAGATTTATTTAATATTTTTACTTTAGTTTTTTATCAAACTACTTCATCAATATAGAGTACAGTAAAAGTAAATAACTAAAAATAACTGGCTTATGTCGAAAAAAGTTAGTTCAGCAATTAATCCGACTTTTTTAACAGACGTAAATCATGGTGGAAAGAAAGAGCAACCACAGAAGATTGCAGAGCAATTAGCCGAGTTTGTTGATGAAGCAAAGTCAAATCTACACATTGCAATCTATGATTTTCGTTTAACAGAACCAACCCTTGCAGAACCCGTAATTACAGCACTTAAGAATAAAGCCCAAGCGGGTGTGAAAGTGAGAATTGCCTTTGATCATGGAAAACCTGAAACTAAAACAGTTGATCCCTTCATTGCTAGTGGCAGTGATCCAGCACCCAAAGGAACCAAAGCATTCCTAGAAAGTGTATTTGAGGGAACCCAAGTTGAAATTGAGAGCATTGCTGGCTCAAAGCTGATGCATAATAAATATGTCATTCGAGATGTGAATACCAGCGAAGCAACTCTGTGGACTGGTTCAGCCAATTTCACAGACGATGCTTGGACTTACCAAGACAACAATATATTGCAAATTTCTTCGCCGCAGCTTTGCTCGTACTATGAAACTGACTTTCAGGAATTGTGGATCAGTGGCAATATCAAGAGCACAGGTGTTGGGGATAGTGGTAAAGTTTATATTGGTTCTACAGAAGTTGATTTCGCCTTCTCGCCAGGAGAGGGTCAGACTATCGACCACATCATTTCTAGCTTAATTGGTTCAGCAAAAAAGCGAATCAAGATTGCTTCCATGATGATCACTTCTCATGCAATTCTCGCTGCACTTGATGATGCCCTCAGACACAACCAGGTGAAAGATTTTAGTGGAGTGTACGATGCTACACAAATGTCTCATGTGGTGAAACTTTGGCACAAAGCTGAAGCAAGTGTCGGTGTTGCTGAAACTTTTAAAGAGGTGTCATCCCATCTAGTTGGTAAGCACTCTGAGCCTTATAAACCAGATAGCAAGCATAATTTCATGCACAATAAGGTTGTCGTATGTGACAACATTGTAGTGAGTGGCAGTTTTAACTTTTCTCGCAGTGCTACACAAAATGCTGAAAATATCGTTGTGTTACATGATCCGAGCTTGGCAGAGCAATATAGCGATTACATTGACCAACTGCTGGCGCACTATAGCAAAGTATAGTCACAGCAACAGCCGGATCACTATCTCCTGAATAAACCCTACAGGGCGGCAAACGGATTCTTTTTTCACCGAGGTCGGTTCTTCAGGAATGTACTGCTTGACAAAATTGAGATATTCCTGCCTTCTTCATCCACAATTTGATTGAGGATTTAATTCACTTGAGACAGGCATTAGCGCAATTCATTCTATAGTCACCCTTTGCCTGAATCTGCTACTCTCTTAAAGTCATACTAAACAAAAGGTAAATTAAACGGCAACCTTAATGATCGTGCTCACGTCCATCTTAGTTAAGGATAGTCTTAATAAAGAGGTATCAATTTGTCAAACCTAGAGCTTTACAGCACTCTCAGATTGAAATAAAAGGAATGAACTTTACTCAAATTCCTTAACTTAGATGCTAACTGCGATGAAAAATGACCACAAAAAATTCTGCTTCACTCGTTGGTTCAATCGTTCTCAATGGATATTCCCTATAATTTCGATGATTGTAGCTTTCGGGATATGGGCTATATCTTCTGCATGGCCTGCTAATGCTTCATTCTTTGACCTGTTCTCTGGTGGCATCCAAGTTATTCAACTGTCCAATCTTTCTGATCGACAAGAAATTGACTTGGGTCGTCAGATGAATCAGCAGATTCTACAAACTCAGTTCCATCTCATTAATGATTCGGTGATTACTCAATATGTGAACAGAGTCGGACAGCACCTAGTTTCTTACAGTCAGCGTCCAAATATTCCTTACCATTTCCAAGTGGTCAAGGACAAACAAATTAATGCTTTTGCGACTACAGGTGGCTATGTTTATGTTACCACTGCTTTACTAGCCGCAGCTGACAATGAAGCTCAACTTGCTAGCGTCCTTGGTCATGAAATGGGACATATTGCGGCGCGGCATGTGATCAAACAGATGAAGCAGCAAGCCATCGAATCAGGAATTGTTAGTGCTGTGGGGCTGAACAAAAACACTGCCGTTAATTTGGGAGTTCAATTAGCATTGAACTTACCTGGAAGCCGCCAGCATGAGTTTGAGGCAGACCATAAGGGACTGTTCACTTTTACAAAAGCCGGTTACGATGCCAGTGCAATGCCAGCTTTTATGCAGAAACTCGTTAACTCTAGCTCAGTGCCAGCATTTTTAAGTACTCATCCTGCCACTCCAGACCGAATTCGCACTCTTAACCAATTGATTACTGAGAACCACTTAAGTAATGGTTCTCTTGGGCTAGGCAATACCAACTATAAAGCGACAATTCGTTCCAGGTTAAATAGTTAGACTATGTTGAAAAGCCAAAACTGGAGTTGCAGCTTCGAGTATAGGGTATAGGGACGAAACAGAATCGGCTTTGGCTTTTCAAGAGAACCTAAAGCACAGACAACACTTCCAAGCAATTGAGTAGAGCGATATCTGCGATGGTCACTGAGCTTTGTCGTACCACTTCGTGGAAGCAAGCTACGCGCTGCGTCTCGTAGAGAAAGAAGTGCGGACTATTCGCTGTTGCATGAGTTCCCCCTCACCGATTGAACGT
>NZ_JBALCY010000059.1:0-145324 GCF_036917655.1 Nostoc sp. | reverse complement strand
ATAGCTGCGATGCTTTTAGTAAGTTTTTAATACAATTTTTAATCTTATTTTACGGGCATAGCTAATAATTTGGCATAGCAAGTACTGAAGAACCTGATTAAATCATTGATGCTAATAACAATAAAGAAGGGTCATATTAGCAACTAGCCAAAAATTTTAGTCTGGCTAGAAGTTTTGTGCAGAAGCTTTTGAATCTGCACTTGCTTTTATAAACCACCTTCCTCGACAAAAGTTTTAGTTGTTACCAAACCGCTGATTCCAGCCCCAATCACACAAATTTGTTTGATTTCCATTGTTTTAACAGTTTATTCCTTAGCAGACTTATCTTTATCACCAATATTTAGACGCAAGTAGTCAAGTATTTATGAAGCTCGTGAAGCTGCTAAAAACCACAAGAGATTAATAGTTTCAGCCTCCCATTTCCCGTTTTGGGGTATTCTGTTCAAATGAACTATAATTTCGACAAAATTATTTTACGTTCCAACACTCGTTCTCTCAAATATGATATGCGGGAACGATACGTTAAGCCTAAGGATACTATACCCATGTGGGTTGCGGACATGGATTTTGAGGCTCCCCCTGAGGTTCTCGAAGCCATCCGAAAACGCGCAGAATATGGAATTTTTGGCTACAGCGTCAGAACTGACGATTACTACGATGCTGTGATCAACTGGATGCGGCGGCGGTTTGCTTGGGAGGTTAAACAGAGTTGGATTACCTTCACTCCTGGGGTTGTTCCAGCATTAAACTTCGCAATCAAGGCTTTCACACATCCTGGGGATAAGGTGATTATTCAACCCCCAGTGTATTACCCCTTTATGAATGCGGTGATCAACAACGGTCGGCGACTAGTAACCAACCAATTGATTCAACACGAAAACGGCACATATGCCATCGATTTCGATGATTTGGAACGTTCTATCGACGACCAGACGCGATTGATCATCTTTTGCAGTCCTCACAATCCAGTGGGGAGAGTCTGGCGTCTCGAAGAACTGAATCGTTTTGCAAAAATTTGTGTGAAACATGACCTTGTGGTTGTTTCTGATGAGATACACGCAGACCTGATCATGCCGGGGTATAAACACACCGTGCTTGAGACGCTTTCCGATGAAATTGCCAGCCGCGTTGTTACCTGCACAGCCCCAAATAAAACATTTAATCTCGCTGGACTGGGACTTGCCAACATAATAATCTCTAATGCATCGCTGCGTAACAGGTTTAATACTGAGCTGTCCAAAGCAGGATTAATGATGACAAATATCTTCGGCATTGAAGCTACCATTGCGGCTTATCGGTATGGTGAACCCTGGCTCGAAGCGTTGAACTCCTACCTTCATCAGAATTTTAAATTTTTAGCGTCCTTTGTTCGTGAACATCTCCCCCAGGTAAAAGCTATCCCTTTAGAGGGGACTTATCTGGTCTGGTTGGATTTCAGGGGTATGGGACGCAGCGACAATGAGATCAACGAGACCTTACTTAATCAAGCAAAAGTATGGTTAAGCGATGGTTCAACCTTTGGTAAAGGCGGCGAAGGATTTCAGCGGATCAATATTGCAACTCCACGGGAGGTCTTAGAACGTGGGTTAAAACAAATCGCAAAAGCCTTTGCCGATAACTGATCAAAATAAAGTTTAAAATTCAATTTATACAAAGGCTTCTGATCCAGTCACTTCACAGCAGGATTACAGTGATTTGGAGAAAATAGCAATTATTGGTTGTGGTTATGTGGGAACTGCTTGATCACTGGAGTTTAGACTAGTTGCCAGTGCTGTTTTAGGACAAGCAAGTATTTTGGACTCAGAAGATATGCAAGATGGCTTAATTAACGAAAGTTCACTTTGGTGATTGGGAATTTGGGGTTGGACAAGTTTTCTTAGCAAAATCACACTGATAAATATAGGGTTCTTGCCAACTCAGGGGAATTTCTAATAAGTCTCGCGTTCCTGTCATGCCTTGTCCAATAAATAGCAACAAAGCAATGCAGTTTAAAATCGTATGGACGGTACGCCAGCGATTGGACTTATCTTGATAAATATCTTGAACAATTGCTAATGAAAAAATCATTAGCAGGGCTGCGGTAATACCAATATAATAATGTGACCAATACCACTCATTGGTGCTGCGATATACTCCATCCTGACAGCCTAGTATTACTAAACCTGCACCAGTTAAAGTTGCAAAAACAGCCCGCCACAATCGCTGTTTTGCCCGATAAAGAAATACTAAAGAAGCAATTGTAGCAGCAAATATTAACACGATAAAAACAACTTGAAAAGGGGTTTTATTCCACAATTGATTGTTGATAATATTTTTGCCAATCGGGTAGCTTAATCCGATTAAAGTTAATCCGACAACTGCACTTGTTAGTGTTTCACCTAACTGCTTATGTTCTCCACCCACCACTGGGGGAATTTTGCTCTTACTCCCAGCTAAAATTTGCAATCTGCGTTGGCGTGTTTGCCAAGCAAAATTAACCACTGTACCGATGAGTGGAAACACGAATATAATTGCGATCGCTGGATGTAAAAGACTAAGAAAATCTGTTATTTGCATAAAACACCTTTTAATGAATCATTTAATTCATCTCAAAGGACAATTTAAAGCATCGTACCATCACTTAAATTAATTTCAGATGAGAATCTGTTTAATATTTATTTTTGTTATTTTTAGCTAATTTTAATAAAGCAGATATTTAAATATCTTATAAAATATTAGAACTCTAGCCACTTTCAGCTTATGCATTAACAAAACACATAGCAACATTTTTTAATATAAAGTATTATTGGAAATATTTCGTTACATTTTTTAAAAAATTCGTCACGCCAATCAGGTGAAATGCTATTTTGTCATCCGGGACAGTGGAAGCAGCAGAATGCACCAGGAGAATTACATTCATTGTTATTGCTATTTAAAATTTTGCTGAAACCACGAATTTTATTTGATAGAAAAGTAGATGTAAGTGCGATGACAGTCTCCCAAATCTAAAATTTTTTCATGGACTGTAAGTAGGTAAGTGCAAATCCTTACAACTATGTTAATAAATTTTAATTTTAGGGTGCGTTAGCCTGAGCGTAACTTATCTTAGATTCTGGATAATTTCTCTTTTAGCGGTATATCATCCTGGTGCAATGAGTGAGGATTTTCGACTTTCCAGAGCAAGTAATTCTTGTCACCATATACAACAAATGTTTTATACTTATAATTCGTTTCTATTTGCTTGCGCCAAGGATCTGGAGGATTTAGTAAAAATATATCAGTAAACTCATCAGGAATATTGGGAATAGTTTGGTCTTTTATTAATTGAAACTTCACTTTTGGTTGTAAAAGATAGCTGAGAGAAAAGACATTCCCATAATTAATACCAGAATCATCACTAATCAAAAGTGGATGAGCAGCCTGATTGATAATTTTCGCAACTTGTGGATTACCATAGCTAATAACCTTACTCCACCAAGTTTCCGCCTGAGAATTCACTCCATAAGAAACTAGCCCACCAATAATGATTAGTCCCATGATTGTTTGCCAGATTCTGCGGCGGATAAGACTCTCATTATGTAGCTGCGTAGCCAGTAGGTAAGTAACAGCTAACTGAATGCCCAAATAAGAAGGCAATAGATAGCGTTCGGAAAGTGAGCGGATACCCCCAACAATTAAATCTGGTAGCACTAAAGGTAATGCAGGAATCACAATCAGTACCACAATAAACAACCAGATTTTGTAGTTAGTTGTTCGACAAATAAAATAAATAGAATATCCAATAAGAGTTAAAAAAATTGGCGTAATTACATAGCTAAAAGGATTTTCAAAGCCAAAGTTTAAATCAAAAAAAATCCTGCTCAACTGTAAAAGCCAAGATTTAAGTAAAATCTCTAGGGGAAACTGCATCTTTGTCCAGGCTGTTGAAGTGTCAAATTGCAAAGAGTTATCTATGAGAACCAGCATCCAATGTGTGAAAGCTAAAAACCCTGCTAGGGATGCTAATAGATAAGCTTTCACCGTCCTAGTTAATCTAAATCTTGCAGTGGCAATTACATAAATCCCATGAGCAACTGCTACAAATCCACTCAACAAAAATGTATAAAGACTGAGTGTCAAAGTTACGGTGTAGATTCCCCAAGTTAATATGCGTGGTGCTTTATCTTTTGATTCCAGCCGTAATGCTCGTAGCAATGAGGCGCTGGATAGTAATATAATCACTATCCAGAGAATATATTCTCGTGCTTCTTGGGCGTATACTAGGTGAATAGGAGAGATTGCCATGAGTGCGATCGCAACCTCCGATACCCATACCGATGCTTTAAATAATTCTCGACATAGCCAATAAATACTGGGAAAAATTAACAAGCTGATAAAAGCAGATAAACTTCTGATTGTCGTCACCGAATTGCCAAAGATTTTCACCCAAAACCGAGCAATTACATAATACAGTGGTGGATGCTGTGGATCTTCTGTTTCCAAAGAGTTAACTGTGTCAATTAAGCCTTTCTCCATATTGGGACTTTGGAATTTGGCAAAACTTTCTTTAGTAATTATGCGACCATTAAATATTTGCTGCCTTACTTCATTTGCAGTATAACCAGAAATCCGTAATGAAGTGAAAGTCTCATCGTGCCAGTAAACTTTGCCGTCAAGGTTAAAAAAGCGAAAAAATATACCCACCATTAATAGAAGGACAATGAAAAACCGTAACCTATTTTGAGCAAGTTTGAGATGCCGCATAGCTAAATTTCACTATAACTTGTACACAATTATGGACTATAACGAAACAACTGCATGAGGTTTAGCCACTGTCACCAAAAGTTATAATTTCATCCTCTTTTTCTGCCCATCTGCGTGAAGCATCTCATGTGTAGCCTACCACACTATAAACTGGTAGATAACTTATTATTAAGTGAGATATTACGTCGGTTGGCGCAACTTGCGAGGTTTAGCCAATTTCCAGACTGAATAATAGGTATCACTGTAAACAATATCTGTTTTTAATTTATACTTTTTTTCGATTGTTTCGCGCCAAGTATCTGAAGGATTGAATAAAAACACATCAGCAAATCCATCAGGAATTTTGGGAATTTTTTGGTTTTTCACCAACAGAAATCGCACTTTTGGTTCCAAAAGATAGCTGAGAGAAAACACATTCCCATAATTATTGCCTAAAGCATCACTAATCAAAAGTGGGCGAGTCGTTTGATTAATGATTTGGGCAACTTGTGGATTGTCATAGCTCATACCTTTATTCCACCAAGTTTCTGCCTGGGAACTCACCTTAGAAGAAATTAGACCACAAATAATCACTAATGCCATGATTATCTGCCAAATGCTCCGGCGTGACACGCTCCCATTATATAGTTGCGTAGCTAGGAGGTAAGCAACAGTCACTTGGATTCCCAAATAAGATGGTATTAAATATGGTTCGGTAGATGATTGTATGCCCCCAGCCATTAGACTTGGCAGTATTAGGGGGAGTGCTGGCACTACAATCAATGTGATGATAAAAAACCAGACTTTATAATTAGTTGTTTGACAAATAAAATAAATTGCATACCCTACCAAAGTTAAAAAGATTAGTGTAATGAAATAGCCCAGAGAATTATCTAAACTAAGGTCTATATCAAAAAAAATCCGGCTTAACTGCATCAGTAAAAATGGAAATATAGGTATCAAAGATGATTGCGTTGTTGTCTTATCTGCTGAAATCAAAAATTGAAAAAAGTCACCCATTACAATTGTTATCCAAGGCATGAAGGCTAAAAAACCTACCAGTGATGCTAGCAGATAAGTTCTGACAGTTCCCGTCAACTGAAATTTAGCGGTGCTCATCACATAAATTCCGTGAGCAACTGCTACAAATCCACTCCAAAGAAATGTATAAAAACTGATGGCTAAAGTTACTGCATAAATGCTCCAGATAGCGAATAAATCTGGTCGTTGTCGTTCTTTTACTGGCTCATCTTTATCTTGTGATTCCAGGCGCATTGCTCGCAGCAGAGATGCACTGGATAGCAATATGGTGACTAACCAGAGAATATATTCTTGTGCTTCTTGGGCGTATACTAGGTGAATTGGAGAAATTGCCATGAGTGCGATCGCTACACCAGGAACCGATAATGGCACATTAAATAATTCTCGGCATAGCCAATAAACACAAGGGAAAACCAGCAAACTGATGAAGGCAGATAAACTTCTTATCGCCGTCACCGAATTACCAAAGATTTCCATCCACAATCTGGCTATTACGTAATACAACGGTGGATGTTGAGAATCTTGTTTTGCCAAAGACATAATTGTGTCATTTAAGCTTTTTTCTGGATTTGCACCTTGAAACTGGGCAAAACTTTCTTTGCCAATGACACGATTATTAAAAAGTTGCTGTTTTGCTTCATTAATTGTGTAACCAGAAATCCGTAATGAGGTATAAGTTTCATCATGCCAGTAAACTTTGCCATCAAGGTTAAAAAAGCGAAACAATATACCCATCGTCAATAAGAACATAATTAAAAATCGCAACCAACTCGGAGCAAATTTGAGATGGCGCATAAGTAGTTTTCCCAAGAAGTTGTCTAAAATAATCCAGTCAGGCAGGCGCACTGGATGAAGTGCCGCAGCTACGCCCGTCGTAGACATCGCTAGTAATTATATCTGAACATGTTCATCAGACATCGCCAACGTCCTTTGAGTGGGAGTCATTTGATTTGAAATATTGACAATAAATATCTCTCTTCTATTAACTCTGAAAACAATTGCTAAAGGTTGTATCAAATACAGCAAAAGCAAGTCTATTTTGCGGTATTTGATACAGATGTGGAATAAAATCTCATAAATATTCCTATTTTCCAGTCCGCGTAGGCAGACTCAGTTTTTGTAGGCGCGACTTCCAATCGTTAGTGCAAAAGAGAAGTTTTATAAAATTTGGTAACGCCATCTAGCAAAGTCTTTGCTATTAGATATAGTTAAAAAATCAATCGTCTTAAAGTGTCGGTCAATAGCTGGAGCACTGCATATTTTAGCTCCAATATTCAAGTATGCCTGCAAAATTTTAGGAATTTCAACATTATATGAATCTGGGTAATTTTGAGGCATTTCTAGACAAGATTGTGAATTTGGATAAACCAAAATACTTGGATGCATCAATCCATTCTGCTGGAAATAATCATAAGCGCAAGTAGCTTGCCAAGGACATTGTGTTAGTAATGATGCACAGCCAAAGAAATATTGGTTTCTACTCCAGATGAGATAATTTGCTAGCCCTTTCCATAGTAGTAAAAGTGCCTGACTAGTGCGGTATTCTTTAGCTATACATCCACGCCCAACTTCAACTGATGCCTGAAGCACAGAATTGGGAATCGCATTAAGATTAAATATATCGGCAGCATCAAAGCCTAATCTTTGAGAAGCCATTATATAGGTTTGCATCCGATAAGTTCCAATGGTTTTACCCGTTTGTTTGGAAATCATGATTAAATGATGGCAAACCGCATCAAACTTATCTATATCCATCTGGGTAAAGTTAGAAGCTGAAAATCCCAAGCCTAGTTCAAGATTAAAAACTTCAAAGCGTAACCGAAAAATTGATTCTAATTCTTCTTCAGTTGATGCCAGCCGTAGGATATATTTTTCAGTTTGAAGGACGGGAAAATCTTCAAGAGGGGGAGAAGGATTCAGTGGGTAATTGATGTTGCGTCCAGAAACTTCCATCTATCTTCCTACTTAGATTTGCGAAAATATCCTACTAGGATTTAGGTACTATACAAATAGCTCACATTATGCATTAATGTGTCGAAGCGTGATTGAGACGGTTTTCGGTAAAAGACCTCTAGAGAGCTTTTTTACTCTCTTGGATTAGAGGTAGAGTGCTTTTATTATGGACATTAATTCCCAAAAAATCTGGCAATAAGATACAAAATTTTCCTTTGATATCCGCTATAAATGCAAGTCAGCAAAAAAAGTCAAAATCAGGGCAAAAAGCCCCCGGATGAATCCAGGGGCTTGAATAATTTTGGTTGCGATCGCCTGCGGTATTCTCGTTGCGACGCCGAACAGCCCATCGTAGACATCGCCTGCGGAGGTACGCGATCGCAATCTGCGGTAAATGCACTCTAAAATACTGAATTAATTACGGTGATTATTGTTGTAGTGAACCCTTGTACCTGCCCAAAGTAACTTCTCCCGCAGCGTCTGATAGTAGGAATTGTTCTCGCGCAAAATAATAAATTTAGCCCGACAATCTGCCATCCGCACATCAACGCGGTGTCCCGGCCAAATTGAAGTTCCCAAAACCCCATCTGTCCAAAGCTTGGTACTCAAATCGTAATCCCCCAAAGGCCAAATACTCACCACAGAACCAGGGGGTAAAACGAGGGGGCGACTCGAAAGGCTCATTGCACAAATAGGAGTGATGGTAATCGCCTCCATACCATCATGCATAATTGGCCCATTGGCAGAAACGGTGTAACCAGTAGAACCTGTGGGAGTAGCAATGATTAACCCATCCCCGACGTATTGATCGACTACCTCACCGTCGATTTCCATTTCCAGAATTGAGGTAATCATTCGGTCAGCCGAGGCGGGTTTGACACAAAATTCATTCAAAGCCAGGTAATGCTCACTCACTGGTTCCAAATTAGACCCATGACCCTCATACACCGCAGCTTGTAACATCATCCGCCGTTGGATAGCATAGCGATCCTCAAACAGGCGATCCCAAACTTTCTCCGTATCCTGAAACTCTTCCACTGACTCAGTTAAAAACCCCAGATGACCTCCCACATTCACTCCCAGAATTGGGATGCCAGCTGGGGCTAAATGTCTGGCACTGGTTAAAACAGTACCATCACCACCGAGTACCAAAGCGAGATCGATTGGTTGAGCCGCCGAAGCCAAAAAGACTGGATAAGGGTTGTCTTTCGGCCCGCTAGGCCCCATCAACACCTGGCACTCGCGACTTTCCAGTTGTTTAGCACAGATTTCTGCCCATTGTTTACTCTGGGCATCCCGTGCTTTATAAGCAATGATTACCTGCTTGAGTTGCACGCACAATTACCACTTCAGGAGATTAAACTGCTCCATATCGACGGTATCGCGGTTGCGATAAATGGCAAGCACGATCGCTAAACCCACCGCCGCCTCGGCCGCCGCCACGGTGATCACAAATACTGTGAAAACCTGACCCTTAATTAATGTTGAGTCGAGGAAGTTGGAAAATGCCATTAAATTCAGATTAACAGCATTGAGCAGTAACTCAATTGACATCAGCACCCGCACAGCGTTGCGGCTGGTAATTAAGCCATAGATGCCAATGCAGAATAAAGCTGCCGCTAGTAATAAAAAGTATTGGAGTTGCATGAATCTGGGTATTCCTCCTCAAAAATATGGCTGTTTCTCTGCGAATGAAGTCGCAAATCTTACTCTTTTGTTTCGCTAGTTGTTGATACTAGTTCTCTGGGGCGTTCTTGCAAAGTCAAAACAGTTTGCCGTAGATCGGATGGCGTCAGCTGGTCTGGCAAATACTCGCGACGTGCCAAAATAATTGCTCCTACCATCGCTATCAGCAGCAAAATGGAAGCCAGTTCAAAAGGCAATAAAAAGTCTGTGAAGAAATGTTCTCCAATCAAAACTATAGAACTTTCACCACTCACCACAGCAGTAGTTGAGTAGGCCCAAGGGGTTGCCAGCACCATCGTACTTAAAAGACCAAACAATCCTACACTGACTATACCCGTAAGTACTTTTCGTACCCAAGAATTGGGAAATGGTACAAAATCCTGCCGCTTATTCACCAACATAATGGCAAACAAAATCAGCACGTTAACCGCCCCAACGTAAATTAGTATTTGTGCGGCGGCAACAAAATCAGCATTTAGCAACAGGTAGATTCCCGCTATGCTGATGAACACGCCCCCCAGCATAAAGGCAGAATAGACGATGCTAGAGAACAGCACTACACCAATGGCTGCCCCAATCATCATCACGCCCAGTATGCCAAGTGATACTAACTGTACTCCTTCCGCTAGATTCACTGTTTTTTGTCCTTAGTCAATCAATTTTGGATTTTAGATTTTAGATTTTAGATTTTTGTTTTAATCCAAAATCACAAATCACAAATTTGCATGGTCGTTGGTCATTGGTCGCTAGGAAAAGGACAAATGACATTTATTTTTCTGTTTGTTCCACCAGGTCTTCTGGACGCGCACCTGGACGCGGGGCATCTGCGGGCAGTCCGTGGGGTTCAAGGACGCCTTTGGGTAGGTAAACTAGTTCGCGTAGTGGTGTAACCATTGGGTCATCTGTTACCTTATAGGGCAGGCGACCGAGGGCTACACTGTCATAGTTCAACTCATGGCGATCGTAAGTGGCAAGCTCATATTCTTCTGTCATGGATAGACAGTTAGTAGGGCAAAATTCCACACAGTTACCGCAAAAGATGCAAACTCCAAAGTCAATGCTGTAGTGGTTGAGTTTTTTCTTTTTGCTGGCTTTGTCGAATTCCCAATCTACTACAGGCAGGTTAATCGGACAAACGCGAACACAAACTTCGCAGGCGATACACTTATCAAATTCAAAGTGAATTCTACCGCGAAACCGTTCGCCAAGAATCAGTTTCTCGTAAGGGTACTGTACGGTAATCGGACGCCGCCGCATATGATCGAAGGTGACAGAAAGCCCCTGACCAATGTATCGCGCAGCTTGTACCGTTTCTTTGGCGTAATCACCAACTTGTTTCAGGAACTTTAGCATTTTGTGTCTCTCTCTTTTCAATTTTCAATTTTAAATTTTGGATTTTAGATTTCAGACTTAATCCAAAATCTAAAATCTAAAATCTAAAATTGCTTTACCCGCCAAAGGCGAAGGGAAAGGCTAGTTTCAGCGCGGCGGTTAATAGCAGATTAACCAAGCCAACTGGCAACAAAAACTTCCATCCTAAATCTAACAGTTGGTCAATCCTTACCCGTGGCACTGTCCAGCGCAACAGGATGGCGACAAACACTAGTAAATAGGCTTTGAAGACGGTCATTGTGATCCCCAAAGCCGCAGTTACTATCTGGAACACGGGATTTGCTTCACTGACTCCCAGCCAACCAGCGATGAGGTTGAGGGGAACGGGAAAGTCCCAACCGCCCAGGTAGAGAATTGCTACTAGTAGGGAAGAAAGGATCAAGTTAACGTAGGAACCCAGGTAGAACAGACCGAATTTCATGCCTGAGTATTCAGTTTGATAGCCTGCTACGATTTCTTCTTCCGCTTCGGGTAAGTCAAAGGGTAATCGTTCGCATTCAGCTAGGGCGGCTATCCAAAAGATTAGGAAACCGATTGGTTGTCGCCAAATGTTCCAGCCCAGGATGCCGTAGCCAGACTGTTGATTGACAATATCAACCGTGCTGAGGCTGTTAGACATCATAGCGATCGCTAACACCGCCAGCGCCAAAGGAATTTCATAACTAATAGATTGCGCTGCTGCCCGCAACCCCCCTAAGAGGGAGTATTTGTTATTAGATGCGTAGCCAGCCATCAGTAAGCCAATGGGTTGAATGCTTGACAAGGCAATCCACAAGAATACGCCCATGCCGACATTGCTAATTACGATGTTCTGCCCAAAGGGGACGATCAGGAACGACAAAAACACCGGAATTACAACAATAATTGGGCCGAGGGTAAACAGCCAGGGGTCAGACTTGGCTGGTACTATATCTTCTTTAAATACCAACTTCAAACCATCCGCTACAGGTACCAGCAACCCAAAAGGCCCCTGGTATTCTGGGCCAATTCGCTGCTGTGCCGCGGCGGAAATTTTTCGTTCTAGCCAAGTAGCAACTAATACCCCCACTGTCGCCCCAATCAGCATCAGTATCATTGGCAGTGGCATCCAAATTGCTTTGGCGGTTCCTGCTGGTATACCTAAATCCCGGAGGGATTCAATAAAAGTTCCTTGGAGGTCAATTCCTGAGTTCATGTTTCCGCTCTTTAAGACATCGAGTCATAGTGAATTACAACTATTAGTTAAATTAATACCTGTAAATTCACCCATTTTTAATTGTTGCCCAGATGACGCTTGATTGAAGATTTGTTGCTAATTCCCATGCCTAGTATATCCTTGGATGGTTTTAGCCCTCTGAAGCGATACGAGAACTTCTACTTATGGTTGGCATTGAAATTGGCTATTGAGGGGAGCAAGAATTTTAGATTTTAGATTTTGGATTTTAGATTGAAATTTAATCCAAAATTTAAAATCCAAAATCCAAAATTGAATTGCCCCATGCCCCATGCCCAATTACCGTTGCTCAATGGGGGTATAAGTAACTTCGTGTCGACCGTTGTAAACCTGGGTAGGACGGAAAATCCGGTTTTCTGCTAATTGTTCTTTCCAGTGGGCTAGCCAACCGGCAACGCGGGCGATCGCAAATATTGGTGTAAACAAGTCTGTGGGAATCCCCATCTTCCTATACACCAAACCAGAGTAAAAGTCAATATTAGGATAAATCCCTTTGCTACCGAGTTTTTCCTCTACTACTCGTTCCATCTCTTGAGCAATGTCATAGAACTTGTCATGCCCAAACTTTTCAAACAGCTGTTCTGCTAGACCTTGTAAAATTGTGGCTCGTGGGTCTTTCACTTTATAGACACGATGTCCAAAGCCCATAATCTTAGATTTGCGTTCCAGACAATCCTCTATGTAGGGACGGACATTTTCCACAGAGCCAATTTTTTCCAACATCTGAATTACTTCTTCATTCGCTCCACCATGCAGGGGACCTCCCAAAGTTCCCACGGCACTAGCAACCACAGCATAAGGATCAGTCAAGGTGGAAGCTGTCACCCTAGCACTGAAAGTGGAAGCATTCATTGTATGCTCGACCTGAAGTATCAAGCAGATATCAAAAACTCGCGCCATCAGAGGATCGGGTTCTTTTTCATCGAGCATGTATAGAAAGTTGGCGGAATAGTCTAAGTCATCACGGGGACGTACCGGGTCATTGCCTTTTCGCATCAGTTGGAACGCCGCCACCATCGTGGGAATGGTTGCTATCAGGCGCACCACCGAATCTCGAATGTAGACAGGATTATGTAAATCGCGGAGCGAATAAAACAAACCTAAAGCAGCAGCAGAGGCTTGCAAGGCATCCATTGGATGACCACTTTCTGGAAAGCATTTCATCATGTCCCGAATGCGGTATTTTATCCGCCTGTGGTAACGAACTTCATGCTCAAATGTTTCCAGTTCTTCCTTGCTTGGCAGTTCGCCCCAGATTAAGAGATAAGCAGTTTCTAGGAATGTACTTTTTTCTGCTAGTTCTTCAATCCGGATGCCACGATATTCTAGTATTCCCTTTTGCCCATCAACATAGCTGATACTTGATTGGGCGGCGGGAATGCCTTCTAAACCAGGCTTGTATTCGCACACCATCATGGCAACACCATTCGCTTTTTGAAATATCTGATCAAGCTAACTTACCAGAAATTTATTGTCGCCATAACAGTAGCCGTTCTAACAACAATCGAAAATGTTGAAAAACTGTTATAGCAGGTACTTGGGTGGTGTCAACCAAAACATCTGACTACGACCCAGAGGAGAACCAGTTTCTGGTAGTTTTATCCCAATCATACCTGCTTTTTTCAAGACTAAGCTTGCTTTGACTTCCCCCCATAGGAGAATTTCTGCCCAATTGGTCAAACCAGGTTCATGTCCAACCAGCGCCAGTTGGGTATTTTGGGAATAATTCCTTGGCTCTAACCAGTCTTTGAGCCAACTAGAAATTTCACCATCGTGGGCGAGGTGGCTAGATTCCTCTAACTGGGAACTTAGTTTTTCTGCTATAAGGATTTCAGCCGTTTGGCGGGCCCGCACTAAGGGGCTGGTGAGAATCAAATCAAAGCTTAAACCCAATTTAACAAGTTTCTGGGCAACTTTCTCAGTTTTTTGCCTTCCTTCTTTGGTTAAGCTGCGTTCTTCATCCTTGATGTCTAATCCCTTGTCTTCGGCGATGCCATGACGAATTAAATATAATTCCATATTTTCTTTGTATTATGAGTGATTAGTTAGGCTACTCTTAGGCAATGTTAGAACGCTATCCACCACTTAGCAATCTGTCATACTCTGGATGTGACCCAATCCAAAACCATACAAAAGTATCATCTTCTTTTACAGCAAGCGCCCGATATTGTATACCAATACGCACTGACCAAAACTGACCGGCTCTTTTGAAATGCAATGATGGATATTTGGGATCTTCCCGAAGAAACTCGTAACATCGATCAGCAAGCTCTTGGATATCAATTGGTAACTGGCGATAGTAATACCAAAAATCTGGGGTTGCTCGATGTTTCACAAATCAGTACAACGCCCTTCTCGGAGATGTTTGAGTGCTTTCTCTGCCAATACATCTAACCGACCAGTAGCCGCATCTTTTTCAATCTGTTTATCCCAGACTGCTGCATCGAATTCCGCAAACCAGGCACGAAAAGCAGCTAGATCCTCTGGTGAAAGTTGACTAATAGCGAGTTCTACTTCCTTTAGGGTACTCATAATTTAGATAAATCAAGCTTGTCATTCTCTAACTTAAATATACAAGTACTTCCGAACAAAATAACTGAATTTATTTAGGCTAAATATTTTGACACCATTTACACTGCTCAAACCTCTGTTTCAAAAACTCCTGATTGGGATGGCACGTTTTATTTTCTGGAACTCGTAAATTTTTCCCATCGATTGTTTTATATTCAGTTTTTTCGAGAGTAGGTGAGATGTGTATCTTCATTGTTATTGGATTGATGGCAATGAGGTTTAAGTCAAATAAGGTATGCAAATCAGCACGTAACAACAAACCATTTGACGGATGATTATTTATCCATTTCAATATAAGGAATAATATGGGCAGCTTCAAGCGCAGCCTCAGCATCAAAATTTGTAATAGCACACTTATAAGAATAGGCTTCTAGCAAAGACTGACGAAACTTTGACTGTCCTTGTCTTCTAACTATTGATACAGCAATTTTTAGACGAGCCTCAGTATCACTTTTAAAAGTGAAGAAATTTTCCTTATCAAGTTCTTCTCTGGCAGGTAATAGTTCCTTCATCTCTGGCGATGTCTTCGTCTCCAGAGATGATTTTTCAGGCTGCGGTTCTATCGGTGGTTTTGGAGGCTTAGATATCTCCCTCTCCCTATTCAAAATTGATTTACAATTCTTTATTCTCTCAATTACTTTGCCATCTTTTGGATCAACTTCTAAAGCTCGTTGATAAGCATCAATTGCAGCTGGATAGCCCTTTTTTTTCTTCCAATCATCCCCTTGCTCCACAAATACGTCAACAAGTCTTCGCCCTTTTTCTAACCTTTGGTATTTGAGAGAATGTTCCTTCCATTCTGAATCCAAAGAGGAAGCAGCTTTACTATTAAATCTACAGCCACTGCCTCCAAAGTTAAAATTGATACCTTGAAATTGAGGTAATTTTCTTAAATTCTTTTGTTCCAGAGGGAAATCAAAGTCAACAACTGAATCTATTTTAATGCAAACGAAAAAACATCCAGCATAATCAAATATATATGCTTCACTTAAATCTGAATATTTTTTATCTGAATGCTTAAGTTGTTGAGTCTTTGGTGCTGCAATCACATAACCAGCAGCAATAAAGCCAATAGGTTCATTGCCAATATTTCCACTTCTCTTAAAATAGGCTCTATCCCCAACTTTTATAAATTTGGAATTTCCACAACTCCAGGGTGTTTCATAGTATTCTCCTGACGAAATATCTGACTTTATTAAACCAGGAAGTTCCATATTTTTAATGACTCCTTTTTCAGGGTGGTCATATTCTGCTTCACCGTTGCAAAGAAAAATTATAGTTTCCATCAAATATAAAAATGACTAATCATGACGATCATGATGTTAGCCATTTAGTATACTAAACATAAACAGTATATTTACTTTTTTTAGGTATGGCATCGTGATTGTCGTAGCGTAAATAATCTTACGATTATTCCTCAGCATTAGGATAAAAGTCTAAGTCTAAAATCTCATCAACAGAAAAGGGTCGGATTTTCTTCTCCTAGCTCGATTACACCTATTAAACTCTGAGTCCACGGGTCAAGGTCGGTTAAAGGTTCTAAGGTTGGACTAGAAGGAATAGACAATAGGGTTTTTTGTTGAATAGCTAAATCCTCAATCAATTCAGCCTCCGTGAGTTTAAAGGTGCTGATGCCATCAGCCTCTGTGAAAAGACCAAAATTCCCGACTTTTTTGAAAAGTCGGGAATATGTTTATCACGAATGACTTAGGGATGCTATCTGACCAAACACTTTGACTGCTGCATAAGTTAGGAGTTCTCCCCATCTCCTTCATCTCCCTCTATTCTGACTGAATCGGATGATCTCTAGGGTTAACCAACCTCAGCAGTTTTTGCTTAATTTGAGCATCGAATACTTCCCATTTCATTTTCGCATAGGCGGAATTTTCGTTACTGCCAGATAAGAAGCCCATCGGGATTTCAAAGCCGCCTGCGCTTGTCCTTCCACCGCCGAAAAACCGCCCGGCGCTATCTTGCCCAAAGGCTTCTTTGATGAATTCATCGGGGTCAAGGGTGAGTTTGGTGGTTCTCAGAGAGCCGATGACTATTTCTAGTTCTTCGTCTTCATCGTGAACAATGCCATAAACTACGGCGGTGTGGACGTTTTCTTCGGTGACTAGAAAATCAGCCGCTTGGGGGATGGCGTCACGGTCTTCGTAGCGTAAGTAACCAACACCAGCAATAGAAAAGTTATTTTGGACGATGCGATTTTTCAGCGATCGCTCGATCACATCCATTACCCGCTTGGAACGGTTCGCCTGTAAAATAGCATTCAGCAGTTGAGCGTCATAAAATCGGCTTAAATACGCCGCTGCCATAAAATCTTCTTCTTGCGCTTGCATGAGCCGATTTGTATCCGATCGCAAGCCGTGCATCAAGGCAGTAGCACATTTGACGTGTTGATTTATGCTGCTATCTAATGCCAATAATCCCGTTTGGAGGTATTGAGTAAAAATTGTTGCCGTCGCTCTTACATAAGGACGGATATCCTCAAACTCTGAGTGGAGATCACCTTGGATACTGTGATGGTCGATCAGTACCACTAGGGGAATTCCAGCCTGCTGCACCCCTGACAGTAGTTGTGAAGTGGTTCCCTGGTTATCAATTAATACAAAACCTTGATAAGATGACAAATCTTTAGTTTTCAAGGTTTGCGTTGTCCAGCGTTGGATAGGTAAATTAGTTAGCCTCACCAACGCAATATTTTCTTGATGGCTCAATGCGCCAGCATAAATGATTTCACATTTGATATCATATTGCTGGGCAATTAACTGGTAAGCCCAGGCACAGGAAAGGGCATCAGGGTCAGGAAAATCTTGCAGAATTACCAGTTGGCGATCATGTCGGTGTGCCAGAAGAGTTTTTTGCAGTTCTTCTGACTTTTGTTGTGCCAGAGAATTACCA
Source organism: Nostoc sp. (assembly GCF_036917655.1). Classification (GTDB taxonomy): domain Bacteria; phylum Cyanobacteriota; class Cyanobacteriia; order Cyanobacteriales; family Nostocaceae; genus Nostoc. The sequence goes on along the minus strand of NZ_JBALCY010000059.1, from coordinate 127,863 downwards.
CGATGACTGAGATATATAGCTCCATCACTTACCGATGGCGGTAATGACGGACTCTTAAATGCAACTTCCACTGGCGCTTTCTCGATTTCAGGTTCCTCTGGGTTTGGCTCTGTGGTCAATGACAAACTCTCAAAGTGAGTAACGGGAGAATTCAAGTACATAGGGAACTTTTTTAAAGTGTCAGGCTCCTTTAATTCAGAAATACTACGATCAGCAATTCACTGAATTTAGCCACATTATTATGATCTTCGCAAAAATATCAAGACATTGCACTATACATCTAAGTATATTTTTTGTCAGTAGCAGCGCTTGACATCAACTAAATTCCACTAGAGGGTGGATAAGCGCTGGAAACAAGGAAGTTTAGGATATCGGGCTGTATCTGACAGCATAAAGCTGTTTTAGGAGGTTTTTTTCTCTTCCGTAAATTGAATAAGCGAAATTTTTATCTGACTTAGGGTATACTTCCTATCTTATACTTTGGGGCTAGTCTTTGATATTTGAAATATTCTTATGCTCAATACTCTCATTATTGTGACTATTGAGCAATTAACAATTATTTTTGATGAACAACGCGTGTTTCGTATCCCCTTTGAAAATTCTGATAATTTAGGGAAGATGGGGAGCAAAAGGGAAACCCCATACACAAGTGTAGAGGCTTGAGCGTTGATCGATTGCGCCTGTCTACGAGACGCGATCGCGTTCGTTGCAAGCCATATAGCCACCAATTTTTCAACAATCCATAACTAAAGTTATTGCAACTGTCCCAAAGCAAGAGGGCATCTCTTTTTTCTCCTCTGCCCCTGTGCTATTTTGCTCAAAGACCTATAACATACTTTTGCCACTCTGTGTGCAATCCACTCTTAAGATGTTTGCTGACCTCGAAATAGAGGCTGCTATAAGGTTGGCGGGGGGGATGACGCAAAGGCATATGAGCTTCGTGGGGAGTGCGACTGCCTTTTTTGACATTGCAACGGACACAAGCTGTCACAATGTTTTCCCAGGTATCACCCCCACCGCGCGATCGCGGTATTACATGGTCTAGGGTCAACTCGTCCCCTGTGTAACCACAGTATTGACAGGCATGACCGTCACGGTGCAATATATTTCGGCGAGTCAGAGGAATTTCTTTATAAGGAACGCGTACATAATGACGCAACCGGATCACGGTCGGCAACGGAAAATCCGAGTACAGGAATTTGCCATTGTGTTCCACGCGTTCTGCTTTGCCCTTGATTAACAGAACCGCAGCACGACGCCAACTCGTTATATTGAGAGGTTCGTAAGATGCGTTTAAGACTAAAACCTTCCCCATTTATCTGTGCTCAGGGTATTAGCTTTACATAGATATTAACACAAATACACCCTGCCAGGGAGATGAGAATAAATTATACTTTCGGGAGAAGTCGGAAATTAAGTTATGAGTAAAGAGTTATCAGTGAAGAGTTAGGAGTTTGCAAATGAAGAGTGCTGAGTTCCGAGTTCCCAGTGCTGAGTTAAAAGACCGCCCACAAGGGGCGGGGTATCAACCAACTCAGGAATACAAAGATTCCGCCACGCCACAAGCTCTACTTGGCTACAAGCCAAGACCGCAGTGGCTCCACAAGGGGCGGGGCTTTTACCATAGGGCAAAAATACTGAGTACTCTTCTTCCTCAGCACTCAGCACTCAGTACTGAGTATGGTAAAACTTCTAACCTGATGTAAAAAAAACTTACCGTAGCTTGTCAATCTCATGAATGCCGATTTGAGAGAAACTCGAATGCTCCTGACCAGATTTGATCGCGCTGACTTGATGGGAGCTAATCTCAGTAGTGCTTTATTTCAAGGGGTCAGCGGTGATGACGGAACCCTTTTCTGTAATCCCATCATGCCTGATGGTGCTATCATCAACGATGTTTCCATCTGGGTAGATAGTCGTTGGCTGAATGGTACGCTCGTTTAGATGAAACCCTTACACCCAAAAGCCAATTATATTAAGGGTTTGCGCTTATATTAGTGCCATTCGTTTCAGAGAGTTTTTGCGTAAGTCCTAAACTCCTCACTCCTAACTCATAACTCTTAACTTTAGTTCCACAACATCTTGTATCAATTCCAATATGAAGGTTAAACTTCCTATTTAATCTGATATCGCTTTTAGAAGCGTGTATAGATAGATAACTTGAAAGTTTAGCCGTGGTGGGATAGGAGTCAGTACAAATGTTAAGTCGCAAACAAATCCCTGGTGTAGTTCCTAATCAGCAGTGCGACACCTATGCGTGGTTTTCGCAACGAGCCTGGGTAGAAATTGATTTAGGGGCGTTGTCGTATAACGTACAGCAATTGGTGCAGTTTTTATCGCCGCATACCCAGTTGATGGCAGTAGTAAAAGCTGATGCCTATGGACATGGAGCGGTAACAGTCGCCCAAACTGTAATCCAATCGGGAGCTACTTGGCTGGGAGTCGCTACAGTTCCAGAAGCTATTCAATTGCGAGAAGGCGGGATTCAAGCGCCCATTTTGATTTTAGGGGCAACTCATACACCAGAGCAGATTCATGCGATCGCACATTGGAATCTTCAGCCCACACTCTGTAGCCCTAAGCAAGCCCTAGTGTTTTCTGATACAATAGAATCAATGAATTATGGTTCTCCAGTACCCGTACACATCAAATTAGACACGGGAATGTCTAGGTTGGGAACTAATTGGCAGCAAGCTGGTGAATTTGTCCAATTAGTGCAACGCTTACCACATCTATCTATTGCCAGTATTTATTCTCATTTGGCAACAGCAGATGATCCTGATACTACGGCAATGGAAGAACAGCATAAACGATTTGAGGATGCGATCGCTCAAATTAAAGCAATGGGAATTGAAGTGCCTTGCTTGCACTTGGCAAACTCAGCAGCTGCACTCACAAATCCGGCATTGCACTACGACATTGTGCGAGTAGGTTTAGCCGTTTACGGACTCTACCCAGCAACCCATTTACAAAATGCGATCGACCTCAAGCCCGTTTTGCAACTTAAAGCACGAGTCACCCAAGTTAAAACAATAGCCGCAGGAACTGCTGTCAGCTACGGGCATCAATTTATTGCCCCGCGTGAACTTCGCCTCGCCGTCGTCGGAATTGGTTATGCTGACGGTGTTCCTCGCAGTCTTTCCAACAAAATGCAGGCGTTAATTCGCGGTCAGCGAGTGTCGCAAATTGGGACAATTACAATGGACCAGTTGATGCTGGATGTGAGTGCCATACCCAATATCCAAGAAGGAGAAGTAGTGACCTTACTAGGGGAACAGGGAAAAGAACAAATTTCAGCAGACGATTGGGCAGAACAACTAAACACTATTTCGTGGGAAATTCTCTGTGGGTTTAAGCATCGTCTGCCTCGTGTTGCGGTTATGTAATTGGGCATGGGGCACGGGGCATAGGGCATGGGAAATTAATTTCTCCCTTGTCCCACATTTTCCCTTTCCATAAATAATTTATTATGGTATGATAGTAAACTGATGCGGATATGGCGGAATTGGCAGACGCGCTAGATTTAGGTTCTAGTTCCGAAAGGAGTGAAGGTTCAAGTCCTTTTATCCGCATTTTTAACTTTGCGATCGCTCAGTTATTGGGTGATATCAAACCAGAAGACAATTGTCTATCGTGGTATTTTCTGCGATCGCTCCTATCGCCATTTTTTCTTTAGAGGAAATTTCAGGCTGTGGCTGGGCTTCGTCATTTGGTGCAGCACTGCACTATGAGCACTGGTTTGCTTTCAGACAGGCGATAGTAGTTGCCATAACGCTAACACACCGTAAATATTTGAGATAAATTTAAGATTAATTTTATCTATAAATTCAGCCTTTGATTTTCAAAAAAAATTAGATCGTTCCGCTTCGCTACACTCAAAAAGGGTAAAAAAAATAAGAGCAAAGGGCAAAAGAACTAAAGTGTAAAGGGCTAAAGAGTCCTCCCAACCGCGCAGACAACACGAAAACCAATATAGTAGTCGATGAGGTCGCGCAACGGCCTTAGGCCGTTGTCGCGGGACGCGGAACGGCAGTCTTTAGGATAGTCGATCCAGGAACCGCCCCGCAGAAGACGATATTGATTATGATTATCTATCCATGCACTTGCATCTCTAGGCGCTCCTTTATAGCTGTTATGCAAACTATCTTGACACCACTCCCAGACATTCCCGTGCATGTCGTATAACCCAAAGGCGTTGGCTGGAAAACTTCCTACCTCTATTGTTTGTCCACGTTTTTTTCCTTTTGGTGCAGAAGCATAAGTAGAATTTCCATTGTAGTTGGCTAACTCACTTGTAATGGTCTCGCCGAAGTGAAATGGTGTCGTTGTTCCTGCACGACAGGCATATTCCCATTCAGCTTCACTAGGTAGACGATATTGCTTGTTTGTATATTTGGAGAGGCGATCGCAAAATTCAGCTGCATCCTTCCAAGAAACTCGCTCTACTGGTCGTTTATCTCCCTTGAAATAAGATCGGTCTGCTTGCAGGTCACGATTAACTTTGGGTAGTGCTGCTACTCTTTTCCATTGTGCTTGAGTAACTGAGTATTTACCCATCAAGAATGATTGAACCGTCACTTCATGCTGAGGTTTTTCCCGATCACTTCCTTCCCCGGATGGTGAACCCATCATGAATGTGCCATCGGGAATATACACCATTTCCAAGCTGACACCATTTCCTAAGTCTTCGGTGAAATATTGGGCTTGACTTCTATCTCGTTTCACCTCTTGACCACTTGCATTTACCTTCACCATCTCAAACTGAAAAACCTGTAGTTCAGCTTGATGTGCTGTAGGTGCTGGCTCAGAAACTCCTGACCTCCCGCCCCAAGGTATTGTAATAGTTTCAGGACTTTTTAGGGGCGTAGAAGACTCTCCAAGTCGCTGGGCAATTCTAGAAAATGCCTCAATTGCTTGCATATCGGAACCCCTAGCAGCCACATTCACGCGAATCCATAACTGTCTGGCTAATTCCCACTCTCCTTTGACTTCCGCTTGATAAGCGTCAAGTTTCATCGTGGCAATATCAGTCAGCGTGGCATAATCGGGCAACAAAATTAAGTGTAATTTGGTGGCTGGTTCAGCGATCGCATAGGGATGTTGTGGAGTTTTCCGGTGCGTTTGATTTATTGTGGGAACTCTTGATTGTAAATATGTGTCCAATCTTTCTACTGTGGCGCAGTTTCCTGCACCTGCTATCCTCAACCCTTCTAACAACGCCTGGGTAAATGAGCCGTGTTGCAACTGCTCAATTTCATAAGACTTTTGACTGGGACTGCAAGAGTAAAAGGTGACTACTCCCTGATGTTCTTCACCAATACCCTCTCCTCGCCTGCTTCCTTCATCGCGGCAGGCATCTAAAAATAACACTACATTATCAGCACCACTGCGGCGCAATCTTTGGGTAACAAAATCAACAGGGATTGCCGTATGTTCTACATCACCTGGATCGCTATCCATCAGCATGAGATAGTCACGATCAGCTGACCGACAACCGTGACCAGCAAAAAAAAACCAGAGATTATCCCCTGGTGCCAATAGTGGCTTTTCAAAGTTTGCCCGTAAAAACCGCCGCAAGTTACCGTAAGTAGGTTGAGTAGGAATGGGTGTACCAGAAGCGGGAATTGGGGGAGAATCCTCTGTAAACAGAAACACTCTGTCAAACCGCACTTCCTTTTGAAACCAATCGCGCATAGCTTCGGCATCTAGTTTGGCGTAGTTTAAGTGCTGAAGATTGTTGTACTGGTTAATGCCGATCGCGATCGCCCAATTTTTAGCCATTTCTGCGTTGGTGTTGACTAATCTGTTCTTCCCTATTGCAAGTTTACGTGTTATTACTGAATAATAGTAATGCACTGTCATGCAGTTTATAGTCTAAAACTAAAAAATAATTGCCTGCCATGACCAAACCTCAAATTGTCGTCAGAATTCCCCCGTATCTTCTAGAAAAGCTTAACAACTACGCTCAACAGACTGGCACATCTAAAACGGAGGTAGTAGTTGGCGCTTTGGCGCACTATTTAGGATGTGTTGAAAATTTACCATTAAACCAAAGAGTTGCCGAACTGGAAGCGAGAACGGCGGTGCTAGAAGCTTTGGTAAAAGCCAGTTAAATCAATAATAATTTCAATAATTAAATTTATGTCAGCAGAAAATTCCACACCAAAAGCCATCTGGGTTATTACCGAAGAAACGGCTGAAACATCAAGTACCACTAATGAAATATTCAGAAATATTGGAGCAAGAAGCAGTGGAGATACAGGAGGACGACTCGGAGTTGAAACCACTGAAGAAATAGTTGTGAGCCGAAAAAAAGACGAAATAGTAATTACTAGACACAAAGTAGAGGTAACTAAACTCAAGCAAGAAATGAAGGGGTTTCTGGAAGCAATGCGGGAAATGCTTGATGAAGCTGACCAACCCGATTCTAAGATGCAGCTTAATGAGGTGGAACTTTCAGTAGAAGTCAATGGCGAAGGACAAATCAGTTTGTTCGGGATTGGTGGTGGTAAAGCTGGGGGAAAAGGAGCAATGACTTTTAAATTCAAGCGGAAATAATTGGTAGTTGAATATGGGTAGGAATTGGGCGATTGTTGTTGGGATTAATCACTATGAGAATCTGCGGTCGCTAAATTTTGCCAAGCGAGATGCTTCTGCGATCGCAACTTGGTTTCAACAAGAAGCCAAGTTTAATCAAGTTTTCCTCTTCACTGATGATTCTCCTGCGATTGCAGCAAATTCACCAATTCCCACTCAACCTACTTTCGGTCATGTGCGGCGATTCTTACGGGCACAGTTTGAGAATATTCAATCTCCTTTATTAAAGCCAGAAGATAATTTATGGTTTTTCTTTGCAGGTCATGGCAATCGATATAAAGATAAAGATTATTTAATGTTCTCAGACAGTGATCCAGGGGATGTAGAACATACTGCTATTTCTGTTGATTTTATAACTCAAAGACTGCGCCGCAGTGGTGCTGATAATGTAGTGTTGTTTTTGGATGCTTGCCGAGAAGAAAGTAGTCGGGCGGGATTGGGAATTGGTGAACAAAGATATCAGGGAGTTATCACATTTTATTCCTGCACAGCTAACCAAAAATCTTGGGAAATTGAGGAATTACAACATGGATCATTTACCCATTGCCTATTAGAAGGATTGCGACTACAGGGAGAGGCTAATTGTGCCACAGTAGAGCGTTTAGCACAATATTTAGATTATCAAGTTCCTCATCTGAATACTCGCTACGGAAAGCCTACACAAAATCCTTATCTTCAGGCAGAACCGCCTTACAAAATGTATTTTATTTTATTAGAGCAAACTGCCACACTTAGAGATGTAGAGCCATTAAAATATCAAGCTTCTCAAGCTGAAAATAGAGATGATTTATCATTAGCAAAACAATTATGGGTGAGAGTTTTAGCTGTATCCCGTGGTGATTGGGATGCAATTGAAGCTATTGAAAGGCTTGCCATACGTCAGCGACTTACAATCTCAACTCCTGAGCCTGTGACTTCCTCAAATGGAGGCAGGTCAGTAAGTTCTGAACCCGTATCTGGTTCATCTACACTAAATGAATCAGCCCAAGAATTGCTGTTGGCTCAAAGGCAAGAAGAACATCGGCAGAATTTAGTTCGTTATCAGCAAGCTTTCTCAGAAGCAATTACACAAGAATATCCTCTTAATGAATTAACGAATCGTCAGTTGAAACAGTTACAGCAATCTCTGCAACTTAACTCAGAAGAAGTATTGCAGATTGAGCAACCAATTTTAGGCAACGTAATAGAATTAAATCAAATACAAGAAAAGCTATATTCTCAAAATAATTTATTTGAAAATGACTTAAATGTTATATCTTCTGAGGAAATTCCTAGTCCATTACTATCAGAAAATTCTCCGAATCAAGAAATTTCTTCAAAGGTAGCACAATCTTATGAAGATAATACTACCATTTTTTGGTCAATACCAAGTTTACTGCACATGATAGGAGGTTTATATATGGAATGGATTACATCTCCTTCTTGGTTCTGGTATTTGCTTCTAACTATGGTTGGGTTTGGGGTTTACAGTCTTAGTTATATCTCAATAATACAAGACGAAGATTTTTTCAAGGATAAAAAAGATTTTTGTTTTTTAGAGAAGGTAATGGGTTTGCTATGGGGGATCGGATCTGTCATATCATTAATTTTAGGTTTGGTCTGGATCATAGAAGGAGCTTTACTAGGGACTAAAGTTTTCGCCTCATATTTTGTTTTGCCTGTTATTTTGATTGGGGAGATTCTTCTAATTGCTTTTGCGAGTGTTAGTGTAGGAGTCACTGCCGCAGGAGTAAAAAAGCTTGTTGGTATATTTATGTTTCCCATAATGATAGGAATATCCTTTTTAGGTTTAGGAATAGGATGGGGAATAGGACATTTTTTTTAGAATGTGTGATGAATGTAAAAAATATATGTTATGAGTAGCTCTTTGACCTACTAGCTGACCCCAAGCGGAACATAGCCGGACAGCCAAATGTGCTCTAATATAGGAATCCGACTTGAGTCTTGCTAGGCATACTAGGGTATAACCCATGTCAGGTCAGGTTTCGACCGTTATAACTTTTCAAAAATCAAATATAAATCCTAGTATTAGTGACAAAAGTAACTATTTCAATATGACTTTGTATACAGGCGTGTACCTGATTACTCCGATTACATTGAGAATGTACAAATCAAGTAATGCAAGGCACATTAAAGGATATATGAACCGCTTTAAATCTATTCTTCTTGGAGGCTTATTAGCAGCTGCTTCAATTGCTGCTCTTTCTCAAAATGCTAATGCTGCTGAATTTAAATCTGAGCATGATCATTTGAATCATAATACTGTAGCTTTTAATAACAGTAAATTCCAACATGAACGTCAAGTCCGTGAACAACGCGCTCGTGAATTACGTGAGCGTCAAGCTCGTGAACAACGCGCTCGTGAATTGCGTGAACGTCAAGCTCGTGAACGACACGCTCGTGAATTGCGCGAACGTCAAGCGAGGTTTCATCACTAAGCTGAAAATTTTCGCCCACTCATATTACGTTAGGAGAGTAGCAATACTCTCCTTTTTTTATTTGCATAAACCTGCTCAAATTAATGCCCAAATTCAGCTAAATCTGAGGTGATAAGTTTTTCAATTAGTTCTATAACACCATCTCCCCGACTACCATTAGTCACAAAATTCACGCGCTCTTTGAGCGTCGGTAAAGCATTGGCAACTGCTACTGAATAACCACAAAAATTGAGGAAATCATGGTCATTCTCTGCATCGCCAATCCCGACGACATTTTCAGGTGATAACTGCATCTCAGCCAAGACAGCAGCTAACCCTGTGGCTTTATTAATTCCTGACGGTAGCACCATCACCGCAGCTTTGTTCATTATGACTTGTAATTCTAATCCCATCTGGCGGATAGTTTCTAAAACTGTGGTTTCATGCGGATGCCAAGTAGCGACAATTACACGACCAACTGACAGGGGCTTGACTTGGCGATCGCGCAATGCGTTAATAAATTCTGCTGGTGGTTGCGAACCTAATAGTTTCTCTTGACGGTTAGCCGGTGAGTACAGCAAAGCGCCGTTTTCTGCTACTACATAATCAAATAAATCTATTTGTATAAAAACTTGCAGCAATTCATCTAGCTGTCTACCTGTCACCAAGATAAGTTTGTAACCAGAACTCCGCAGACGTGAAAGTGCTGCCAAAGTATTTTCATTTACATGATTGTCAGTTGCTAGTGTACCGTCGTAGTCAGTGGCCAATACAGAATAACGCATAATGTTACTCAATTTTTTTGACTGTTAAACGAAACTTTTGTCATTAGTTTGTCATTGTGAGGAATGCCTCCACTAGCTGCCAATGGTTCTACAATTGGAGCAATCAATCCAGATTCCAAAGCTTTTTTGACTTACTGTTGACAGATGAATTTGCAGCATTTTTCCAACCAATCATTTAACTATCTATCAGCTTCCTGTTTAGTTTCCCGCATAAACAGCAGTGGAATGGCATCGTCTAAATAGCCTTCACACTCTTCTATAGCATCCAAAGCTGCTAAAGCCGACTATCCGCCAACTGGCTGCGAAACTGACTAATTTCCTCTAGTGTAAGGATAGGCATTTAATAGTTTTAACCAGTAAATAAATATACGAACAATTCAGCAATTATACATCTAATGCCTAATCTAGAGATGTGGCGATGTCTACGACGGGCTATGACGCTCTCTACGAGACGCTGCGCGTAGCTGGCTTTTGAGCAGGGGTACGAATACTCGCTCTAAGCGAACGCGAGTAGCGTCTCTAAGAGTTGCCATGCCGTAGGGGTACGCTATCAGCGTCGCACTCACACAACATCTACAGTAAGAATAAACTGGCGATCGCACAAATTTTTTGGACAACCAGAAAAATTCACCTGGAGACGCCGGTTAATTTCACGCCTTTTTCTGGTATAGTCATTAGCCCTTCTGAATTGTGCTTTATTTTTGCAAAAAAAATCAGTATTATTACTGTGGTCAATTTGAAGTTACTCGATGCAAAGTGGCTTCATCTAGTCCTTAGCTAGTTAAAGACTAGATTTTACTTAAGTGTAAATACAGAAGTTCAAATATATTACCGTCAATAAAATCAGTATTATTCCTGTGGTCAGATTGGGGTTACTCAATGGAAAGTGGCTTCATCTACTCTTGGCATTTTTATGTCTTATTCTCGAAAGATGTTTATAAATCTCAGTAACAGTAAGTAAATTAATAATAATTTACGAATTTACTAAGATTTGCTCATCTGAAAATAACGCTACTGTCGTTGAGTTTCACCACAAAGCCAGATGTAAACTGATGTACTTTAAACTACAAAAGTTTGATGCCTTTTACTTGATTTTAATTGTGGAATAACTCTGCACAAATTTAGCTTACACGTATCGAATTTAGCTGAAGTAAAAGCAAAATGAGCACAACTCCTATAGGTAGCTACAGGTTGTTCCAGAAACTACATCCGCTATCTCTGTTGGCACAATTAACCAGTCGGCGTGCTACAGGTTGCTTAAGCGTATTTACCGGGATAGTTTCTTGGTCAATCTATCTAGAGGACGGTAAACTTACTTATGCCTCCTATTCAGATAAACTATTTGAGCGCCTTGACAGTCATTTGCGACGCTTGAGTCAGCATATTCCTGCTCTCAACAGTGCCACTCGTGTGCAGATGCGGCTGATGTTTGAGACGAAAAATGAACATCAATCAATACTAAATCCGGATTACCAAGCTATTTGTTGGTTAGTAAATCAGGACTATATTACCTCTGTGCAAGCAGCAAGCCTGATAGACGAATTGGCAAAAGAAGTGCTGGAATCATTTCTGTGTTTAAAAGAAGGTAGCTATGAATTCAGCCCGGAAAGCTCTTTGGATGAACTACCAAAGTTCTGTCGCCTAGATTTGCGGTTACTTGTTGAACACTGTCAAAAGCAGTTACGAAATCGGCAAAATATCCAGTCATCAATTCCGGCTGGTGGGGGTTCCCAAGTTTTGTCTAAAATACAACCGTCTCAAGTTCAGCCACAACTGCAAATAAAACTTGGGCAAAAATTGCCGAAACCAATCAATTTTGATATTCCTGAGAATAATAAAACTACTCAGCCCCCTCTTGGTAAAAAACTATATACAATTGCCTGCATTGATGATAGCCAAACAGTTTTGAATTCTATCAAACACTTTTTGGATGAAAACACATTTTCGGTTGTGATGATCAACGATCCGGTAAAAGCTTTAATGCAAATTCTGCGGAGTAAGCCCGATCTGATTTTGCTAGATGTTGAGATGCCAAGTTTAGATGGCTACGAGCTATGTTCTTTATTACGGAAACATTCAGCTTTTAAACATACACCGATCATTATGGTGACTGGTAGAACAGGATTTATCGACAGGGCAAAGGCTAAGATAGTCAGATCATCAGGATATTTGACCAAGCCCTTTACACAATCAGAATTGCTAAAAATGGTTTTTAAGCATCTTGGTTGATTTAAACAAGGCAAATAAAAATAACAAAATATGTTTAATTTATTTTTTTAGGAGATTTAATAGTGAGCCTGACTTTGCTTGGCACAATTCTAATTGTAGAAGATTCTCCCAGCGAATTGGAATTAATGAGCCATTATCTCAAAGAGAGTGGTTATAACGTAATTAAAGCAAGTGGTGCAAAAGAGGGTTTAGAAAAAGCTGTGTTAGAAAAACCAGATGCAATCGTTACTGATGTAGTAATGCCAGAAATGAGTGGATTTGAATTGTGTCGTTCTCTGAGAAGAAATCCGATTACTGCAAAAGTGCCGATTGTAATTTGTAGTTCCAAAAATCAAGAAATTGACCGTTTGTGGGCGATGAGACAAGGTGCAGATGCCTATATAACTAAACCTTACACCCGCGAACATCTTCTACGTACTATTAAATCAGTGGTAATTTGAATCAATGACTAGTACAAACATTACTCTTTCTTCAAAACCAACCCCAAATAACTTAGCAGATGGTTATCTTAAGTTTCAGTTAAATCAACAAACTACTGCTGTTTTATCAATGAGGCATACGCAAGAAGCAATTATTGTGCCTGTTGAATCTATTACCTCGATGCCCAATATGCCCTCCTGTATATTAGGATTAATGAATTGGCGGAGTCGGATAATTTGGGTAGTTGATTTGCCAAGAATGCTCAATTTAGAATCTCTAGATTCTCGACTGCGACAGTACAATGCGATCATTATCCGAGTGGAATCATTGGTATTGGGCTTAGTTGTGCAAGAAATAAAAGGTACAACCAAGTTCGTAGCTGATGCTATTCATTCCCCTATAGGACAAGTAGCATCCAGTTTAGTTCCTTATTTATGTGGCTGCGTTGTGCAACAGAAAGAAATATTACTGGTATTAGATGCACAGGCGATTGTGCAGTCTTCTATTCTCCACAGTGATTAGGGTGTACTACTAAAAAAAAGATTTTTAGTGTTCTTATTCACATACTTAGGAGAACTACTTTTATGTTTAATAAAACCAACACAAATCAAGGTAGTGGCGCTCAGAATCGAGCATCACTGATTTCATCCCAAAAAGCGATTGGGACTGTAGTAAAGCTACCAAGTAAGCCGACTACTGAACCTGCTAATAATTCTTCTTTGAATCAGGCTATTGGCTATTTTTCAAGGCTGGGATTGGTTAAGAAAGCGACTATTTTAGCGATCGCAATCGGTACAATACCAGTATTGAGCATCGGCGCGATCGCTTTTAGCTTTGCCAACAAATCGATTACTAAGCAAATTACTCAATCTCAACAAGCCGAAGCCATTGGCTTAAGTGATAAAGTTAACCGTTTCATGTTGGGACGCTACGGAGATATTCAGGTAATATCAAGTTTGCCTTTTTTGATAAGTCCCCAAGCTAGTGTCAGTATTACTACCCAAGAAAAACAAGCAGTCTTAGATGGAGTTGTCGAAGCTTACAAAGCTTATGACAGCGTTGCTGTTTTTGATCGCCAAGGTAACTTGATTGTTCAATCCACAGGTGAACCCCTGGACAACCAAAAAGACCGTACCTACTTTCAAGACGTTTTGCAAAAAGATACTCCTGTGATCAGCAAACCTGAAGTGGCAAAAAATACAGGTGTAGTGAGTATTTATATAGCTGCACCCCTTAAAGAGCCAAGGACGGGCCAAACCATTGGCGTGGTAAGAGCGCGTATGCCCGTAAAATCTTTAGAGGAAGTCATCAAAAACTATGTAGCCAATGGACAACAATACCATTTGCTTGATGCTTCAGGAACAGTTTTATTGAGTCCACAAAAGGAATTATTGGGGAAAAATGCAAAGGCAGAGTATCCCAGTTTACCTAAATTGCTTGCAGCCAAAAAGGTAGATAGTTTTATAGAAGTTCCTAAAACTAACAGAAAACAAGAACTAGTCAGCTACGTACCAGCTAGTAAGTTAGATAGCTTACCAGATTTAAACTGGCAAGTACTTTTATCCACAGACACAGCAATTGTATTTGAGCCGCAAAGACAATTATTGTGGACTATAGCCATCGGTACAGCACTGACGGCATTTATTGTGGCTGCGATCGCATCTCGGTTAGCTAAACTGACTACACAGCCAATTCTGAATGCGACTGCGGCATTAGCAAAGCTAGGTCAAGGTAAATTCAATACCCGTGTGGAAATCGAAAGAGAAGACGAATTAGGGTTATTGAGTGCAAATATCAACCAGATGGCTGAACAATTGCAGGTCTTAGTTAAAGAACAAGAACTGGACGTTGAAGGGGCAAAATTACTGGCAGATATTACCCTACGGATTCGGAGAATTCTCAAAACTGAAGATATTTATCACGCAGCAGTGAAAGAAGTTCACCGAGCTATAAAAACAGACCGGGTAATCATTTATAGTCTGAATCCAGACACTTTGGATGGTGTCGTCGTTGCCGAATCGGTAACTGGTAATTGGCCGGAAATGCTGGGAGTGAAAATCGACGATCCTTATTTTCGGGAACATTATCTAGAAACTGATCACGATGGAGAGGTGCAAGCAGTTGCCAATATTCATCAAGACCAAAGCCTGAAAAATGCCGACGCTTACATGCAACTGTTAGAAAAATTTGCTGTCAAAGGTAATTTGCTCGTACCGATTCTTGCCCAAGAGCAACTTTTAGGCTTATTAATTGCTCATAATTGCGAAACTCCTCGTGTTTGGCAACAGCCGGAAATTGACTTGTTTCAACAGATAGCAACTCAAGTCGGTTATGCCTTAGAACAAGCCAAGTTATTAGAAGAGATAGAACAATCTAGAAATGTTGCCGTAACCGGTTCAGACGAAGAACGGCAACAAAAAGAAACACTGCAACAGCAACTTTTAGAACTGCTCAACGATGTAGAAGGTGCAGCCAGGGGCGACTTGACAGTGCGGGCAGATGTGACTGCTGGCGAAATAGGCACTGTTGCCGACTTTTTCAACTCCATTGTGGAAAGCCTCCGGGATATTGTTACCCAAGTTAAACACGCTGCTACCCATGTGAATACAGCTATTGGCTCTAACGAAGGAGCCATCCGCGACTTAGCAGAGGAAGCACTCATACAAACTGCTGAAATCAACCGCACTCTTGATGCTGTTGACCAAATGACCCAATCCATGCAATCCGTAGCCGAAAGTGCCGAAAAAGCTGCCTTCATTGCCAACCATGCTGCTCACACCGCCACCAAGAGTGGACACGCGATGGATTTAACAGTAAAAAATATCCTGTCCTTGCGGGAAACCGTTGGTGAAACTGCTAAGAAAGTGAAACGTTTGGGAGAATCTTCTCAACAAATTTCCCGCGTGGTTTCCTTGATTAACCAAATTGCTATTCAAACCAACTTACTAGCCATTAACGCCGGCATTGAAGCAGCGCGTGCAGGTGAAGAAGGTCAAGGTTTTGCCGTAGTTGCTGAAGAAGTCGGCGAATTAGCAGTCAGGAGTGCCGCAGCAACCCAAGAAATTGAACAAATTGTTGAGAACATTCAACGAGAAACCAGTGAAGTGGTGCAGGCGATGGAAATAGGCACTACCCAAGTGGTGGAAGGGACTCGAATTGTGGAGGAGGCTAAAGAAAGTCTGAGTGAAATTTTGGATGTATCGCTTCAAATTGACTCCTTAGTGCAGTCGATTTCCACTGCAACTACATCTCAAGTAGAAACATCGCAAAGTGTCAGCCAATTGATGAAAGATATCGCTGCTGTATCACAACGCACCAGCGATTCTTCTCGCCAAGTTTCCGAATCTCTGCAACAAACTGTGGAGATTTCTCAGCAGTTGCAAGAGACTGTTGAGGCTTTCAAAGTTAGTTAAGTTTGTCATTTGTCCTTTGTCCTTTGTCCTTTGCTATTTGCTAGTGACCAATGACCAATGACTTTTGTTATTTGTCCGTTGTCATTTGTCCTTTGTCCTTTTACTAACGACTAATGACTAATGACCAATGACTAATGACTAATGACCAATGACCAATGACTAAGGATAAAAACCATGTTACAAGACGACAAAGAACTGGAAATCCAGATGCAGTTTCTGGAAGAAGCAACTGATTACTTAAATACCCTGGAAGGGGTATTACTGGAAATTGATACTACTAACCGCATTGATTTGGATAAAATCAATGCTGCACTCCGGGCCACTCATTCTATCAAAGGTGGCGCGGGGATGATGGGATTTAGATCGCTAAGTGATTTAGCTCACCGTCTGGAAGATTCCTTTAAAGTTTTAAAAACTAAAAAAAATTCTCTAGAAATTGATACTCAGTTGCAAAGTTTATTGCTATCTGGAGTTGACTGGCTGCGTCAGATTGTAGAATTGCTTGCAGAAGGAAATGTTGTCGAAGATCAGTGGTTAGCAACCTTTTGTTACCCAATTTTTGATGAGTTGCACGATCGTTTGGGCGACCCCACCCCTGAGGATGCCTCAACCATGCTATCCCCAGAAGATGGACAAGACGTTATCCCCTTGCTATTTGCAACAGAAGTAGAAGAGTGTTTGCAGCGTCTAGAATCTATATTGGCAGATAGCGAACAGCCCGGATTGCATGAAGAAGTTGTGATCATGGCAGCTGAATTGGGCGGTTTGGGGGAAATGCTCCAGTTGCCAGCTTTTACCAAGCTTTGTGAGTCAGTAACCCAGCAATTGGAAACTGTTAGCAGCGATCGCATTCCAGAAATTGCCCAGTTAGCATTGCAAGCATGGCGGCGATCGCAAGCTTTGGTGCTGACAAATCAACTAGATAACTTGCCTACAGAACTTGACTTAAATATTTATACGCAATCCCAGCCACTATTACAAGCAGAAGTAATACCACAGCTTCTCCCTACAGATACCCTTGACACAGAAGTAGTGTCAACATCTGTTTGGCAAGCAGAAATAACTCCAGAAACTTGGACTAAAGATGAAGCGTTGGCGCAGCCCCCACTTCTCTACGAGACGCTGCGCGAACGGCAAAGCTCAGTGACCGCCGCAGGTATCGCTGCTAATTTTACATTTGTGGATGCAGAATTTGCCGATGATGTTAATGGTGTCAATGTCACCGAGCAAAATACAATATTTGCTAGAGAAAATAATCCTCCAGACGCCAAATTTGCCGAAGGTAAAGCAGAGCCAAATGGCGTTGGCAAAGAGCGGGAAATTCATGAAAATAGCGTCCGAGTTCCTAGCAAACAACTAGAGCAAATTAATGATTTATTTGGCGAACTGATTATTCAGCGAAATGGGTTAAACTCGCAACTAGAAAAATTACGCAAACTCGTTCGGAACCTGAAGCAGCGAGTACAAGTTCTCGACCGAGAAAACCAGGATTTACGTACAGCCTACGACAAAATTTCTACTCAAGCTGCTACCTCGGCGGGGGTGCGATTACAAGCTGAAAATGGCCACCAAACACAAGGCACAGACAGAGAATTTGATGCCTTAGAAATGGATCGCTATAACGAATTAAACCTGCGATCGCAGGAAGTTATGGAAACCATTGTTCAGGTACAGGAAGTCACAACTGATGTGCAACTCAGTGTAGATGATACAGACCAAATTGCTCGGAAACTAAACAAAACATCCAAGCAGTTACAGACCAAACTAAATCACATCAGAATGCGGCCGCTGTCCGATTTAGTCGAACGTTTTCCTAGAGCCTTGCGCGATTTGAATGTGGAATATAAGAAAAATGTCCACTTAAAAATTGAAGGTGGCAACACTTTAATTGAACGCAGCATTTTAGAAGCATTAAATGAACCTTTAATGCATCTGTTAAGGAATGCTTTCGATCATGGTATCGAAGACTCTGGCACCCGTCGCCTTCTGGGTAAACCAGAACAAGGATTGATTGAAATTACAGCTACTCACCGCAGTAATCGCACCCTCATTACTATCCGTGATGATGGTTGGGGCATTTCTCTGGAGAAAATTCGCACCCGCGCCCTAGCTATGGGATTGGATGCTTCTCTACTCGCTAATGCTACTGATGAAGAACTATTATCACTAATTTTTGAACCAGGTTTTACCACCTCCGAGCAAGTTACAGCATTATCTGGCCGCGGTATCGGAATGGATGTGGTTCGCAACAACCTCAAATTGATTCGAGGAGATGTGAAAGTTGATACGGAACCAGGAGTTGGTACTACCTTCACCTTATCAGTACCATTTACACTTTCCGTAGCGCGAGTTCTGCTAGTAGAAATCAACAAAATGCTATTGGCATTTCCCACAGATGTCATTTCAGAAATATCCTTACTCCAAGACGAGCGAGTTTTCCAAATGGCAGGTAGCGAAGTCTTAAATTGGCAAGGAACCATGCTGCCACTGATTCGCCTGACTCGTTATTTAGAGTTTAATTGCCTGCGTTACGATAGCTCAGAGTTGGAAACTCCGGCAGCAATTAATGCTAACAGCGTGTTAGTAGTCAAAGGTAATAATCAGCCAGTAGCAATCCAAATAGACCGTTGTTGGGGTGAACAGGAAGTTGCTATCCGCCAAGTCGAGGGAAACATACCTTTACCTGAAGGCTTCAACAACTGCACAATTCTCGGTGATGGTCGAGTAGTACCACTAGTTAATGTCAATGAGTTGCTGTATTGGATTGCTACGAATCGGCGGACTCCTAGAGGGACTCAATTACCATCAGCAAGGTTAAAGACACCGTTTCTCATATTTGATGAAGACAAAATATCAGCAGCATCTGTTAAGCAGAAAGGCACAATTTTGATTGTAGATGACTCGATTAATGTTCGCCGCTTTTTAGCCCTGACTCTTGAAAAAGGAGGGTATCAAGTAGAACAAGCTAAAGACGGTCAAGATGCTTTAGAAAAACTCCATAGTGGATTGAGAGTTGAGGCAGTAATTTGCGATATTGAAATGCCTCGCCTTGATGGTTATGGCTTTTTAGGTAAGGTAAATTCAGACGTTGATACAAAAAATATCCCAGTTGCGATGCTGACTTCTCGTAGCAGCAATAAACATCGGCAACTAGCTATGCAATTGGGGGCGCGGGCTTACTTTTCTAAACCTTACAACGAGCAAGAATTACTCCAAACGCTGGAGGAAATAATTTGTACCGTAGCAGGAAAGGGGGCGTCTAATTGATAATTCAGAATTAGGTTTCATATATTTTCGTAGGGTGCATTATGCCAAAGGCTAACGCACCATTTTATAACAATTAAAAAAAAGAATGCGACAAACAGACCATTTGTAGAGACGCGATTCATCGCGTCTTTACTTTACCCAAGGACGTGTTGCAATCATTAATTGAATTGGTATTAGTATCCTGGCGACTATAAGTCGCGGCTACACAGACAAAACCCGCCTGCGCGGATTTATATCACAATACGCTTGGGTTAAAGGCTACTGGCAAAAATTTGGGTTTTTGAGACGCGATAAATCGCCGTCTCTACAATTGTTTTGGTATTATCTGAACTGTATTGATTGATATCACTAATAATCGCCTAGCTTTTTCGTGATACTATTTGTGTCAATTGAAATAATTTCTACATCAACTCAATTTGTAGTGAATTTATGGTAACTGTAACACTAACGGCTGTTGCTACTGCGATCGCAACTACACTTTGGACTAAAGCGCAGGAGAAAATCGGCGAAAATATTGGTGATGCTACATACAAGTTAGGTGGTAAGTTAATCGGATTACTCCGCCAGAAGAATAAATCGCCATTACTCACCAGTGCTGTTGAGGGAAATGAACCGCAGCGTTTAGATTATGGTCAAGCTGTGCTGGAACTGAAAGCAGCAGCAGACGCAGACCCAGAAATTGCTCAAGCTGTTGTAGAAGTGGAAACAGCAGCAAAAGCAGAACCAAAACTCACTCAAAAAATTCAAGAAATAGAAAATACCCTCAAGTCTCAACAGCCAACCATTCAAAATCTGACGCAGCTAGCAGAAAAAATTGGGGTTCTAAATCAAGGACAGATAAATAATCAAACTAATAACTTGACGTTTTGACTACAGCCGTCCCCAGGGGAGGATGGGACAAAGTTAACTCTCAATGATTGGCGTGAAGTCTGCCGTGAAATACTGGTAGAACGGCGATCGCTGACTACAAATCCTTTGACATCAAATGAGGGAGTCACCCTGCAAGTTGATGATGTTTACGTACCACTGGGATTAGTTGAGCGCAAAAAACCATCCAAGCGTCATGATGATATTTCTCCAGAACAGAGTTCAGAACTGTACAAGGAGACAGAAATCACCAAAACATTTGAGCATGATGCTTTTCTTGAACAAGTTCTCAAACAGAAGAACACGCCTAAAAGTCAAGGTAAGCGAATTGCAATTATTGGCGAACCAGGAGCAGGAAAGACAACACTGTTACAGCAGATTGCTGATTGGGTATCTCGTGAGATTCACCAGTCGATTGTGATTTGGGTATCTTTAGCAGATTTGCGAGATAAGGAACTAAAATCTTATTTGTTTGAGACTTGGTTGACTCAGATTGCTGAGAAAATAGGTAAAGGTGAAGCCACTAAGCAACTAAAGGATGATTTTGTTGCTCTGTTTAATCAAAATAATGTGTGGTTGCTGCTAGATGGGTTAGATGAAATGTCCGCATCTAATCCTCTAACAGAAATTGCCCGACAATTCCGTGAAGTAGGGTTAATTTCTCAAGCGCGAATTGTGCTGACCTGTCGGGTTAATCTTTGGGATGGCAGCATTAATGCACTTGATGATTTTGATACTTATCGCAGTTTAGATTTTTCTTACCCACAACAGGTAGAGAGATTTATTCACAAATGGCTTGCTAGTAATCCAGAAAAGGGGGAGCAGTTATGCACTGCGTTGAAAGAATCAGGTAAAGAACGGATTCAGGATTTAGTGAAAAATCCTCTGCGGTTGACGCTGCTGTGC
Organism: Nostoc sp.; assembly: GCF_036917655.1. GTDB lineage: Bacteria > Cyanobacteriota > Cyanobacteriia > Cyanobacteriales > Nostocaceae > Nostoc. The sequence continues at coordinate 106,962 of NZ_JBALCY010000059.1, read as the reverse complement.
TTGAATTGGCAATCAGGAGATGGCAAATTACCCGATACCCAAGCGGGACTCTATCAGCAATTTGTTGATGACTTCTACAAGTGGAAAAAAGAGAAATTCACTACAACATCTGACCAGCGTCAGCAACTCAATGTCAAACTAGGGAAATTAGCTAAAGAAGCTATAGATAAAGAAGCAACCCGTTTTCGCTTGCGTCAAGATTTCGTGAGCCGCTTCTTGGGAGATGCTGATGATGAAAATTCGCTGTTGAAATTGGCACTAAATCGCGGTTGGCTGAACTGTATAGGAATAGATACAAATAGAAAACCTGTTTACGCTTTCTTTCATGCCTCATTTCAAGAGTACTTTGCGGCTAAAGCAATTGATCACTGGGATTTTTTTCTCAAGCATGTTCCCAAAAATCCCAGTCAAGGAACTTATCACATCTTTGAACCGCAATGGAAGCAAACAATATTATTTTGGTTAGGGAGACAGGATTTAGCCCAGAATCAGAAAGAATTGTTTATTACAACTTTGATGAATTTTAAAGATGGATGTAATAAATGTAAGATATATTCTTGTCGAGCTTATTATTTAGCAGCCGCAGGTATTGCCGAATTTAGGGATTATTCTAAAGCAGATATAATAGTAGTCCTAATTATAATGTTGAGTGTTGGTTATTTCAATACCAAAAAACAGAAGTGGATAGAATTCCCCAATGTACTTAAAGAGGAAGCTAGGTCAGCATTGCAACATACAGACCGGACAAAAGCGATCGCTGCCTTAGTGCAACTGCTGCAATCAAAAAATCTGTCTGACTCCAGCCGTAACGAGGTAGTATCTAACTTAGGACAAATCGGCACAGGCAATGAATTTGCGATCGCAGCATTGGTAAAACTCCTGCAATCAAAAACTGTAGATGACACAACCCGTAGAGAGGCAGCAGAAAGCTTAGGGAGAATCGACCCAGGCAATGAATTGGCGATCACCGTCTTGGTGGAACTCTTGCATTCAACACATGTGGATGACAAGACTCGCAGGCAGGTTGCAAAAAGTTTAGGGAAAATTGACCCTGGTAATAAGGTTGCAATTGCTACCTTAGTGAAACTCCTTCAATCAAAAGATATAGATAAGAATACCCATCGGCAGATTGTATCCGAGTTAGAGCAAATTGGCACAGACAATGAGATTGTAATCACTGCCTTGGTGGAACTCCTCCAATCAAAAAATGTAGATGAGGATATCCATTGGCAGATTGTATCCAAGTTAGGGGAAATCGGCACAGGCAATGACATTGCAATTGCTACCTTAGTGCAACTATTACAATCACAAAATGTCTCTAGTTTTATGGGATGGCTGGCTGTATCTAACTTAGAGAAGATCAGTATAGGGAATGAGAAAGTTATCACTCCTTTAGTTCAACTGCTGCAATCACAAGATGTATCTAACTTTACGCGATGGCAAGCGGCAGAAAGCTTAAAGAAAATCAACCCTGGCAATGAAATTGCGACTACTAGCTTGGTACAACTGCTGGAATCACATGATGTGTCTGACTTCACTGATGTGCAAGCAGCGATAGAAAACTTATGGCAAATAAACCCTGATTATGAAATTTTAATCATTGTCTTAGTGCAACTGCTGCAATCACAAAATGTGTCTGACTCGATCCGTGGGCAGGCAGCAGAGAGCTTAGAAAAAATCGGTATAGACAATGAATTTGCGATCGCTGCTTTAGTGCAACTGCTGCAATCACAGGATACGTTAGACTTGACCCGTGTGCAGGCAGCAGAGAGCTTAAAGAAAATTGGCACAGGCAATGAATTTGCAATCGCTGCTTTAGTGCAACTGCTGCAATCACAAGATACGTTAAACTTGACCTGTGTGCTAGTCGCATCTAGCTTAGAAAAAATCGCTCCTGGCCATGAAAAAGCGATTGATGCTTTATTACAACTGCTGCAAGCAACTAATCTAGATCCCGAAATCCGTTGGCAAGCAGCATCTAGCTTAAAGAAAATTGGCACAGGCAATGAAAAAACAATTATTGCTTTAGTGCAACTACTGCAATCGATTCATCAGGATTACAACATTCGTTGGCAAGCCGCAGAAAGCTTAGGGCAAATCATACAAGATAATAAGCAGCGCTTTGAAGCAGTTAAAGCTTTTAATAGTTATTGGCAACTGAATCAAGAATCCTATAATGTCTTATGGAATTGCGCTCAGAATATGCCTTACCCCGATTTCTATCAAGCTTGGCATCAGCATAATATTGCTACTCGTGCGCTGCAAAGCTTAAAGAAAATCCTCTTCACAAGAATAATTTAACGTGAGTTCGACAAGTCTTATTTGACCTCTCCCCCAGCCCCTCTCCGACGCACAGAGGGGAGCAAAAAGCTTAATTTTTCGTTGCTCCTCCCTCTCCGTTTCGGAGAGGGAGGCTGGGAGGGAGAGGTTCATCGAACTCACGTTAGATTTAAGTACTTTTGCAGCACCGACGTTACAAATGAAGTTCCCCTGATAAAAACAGCTTGTCACTCATTACCAAGACAGACGCGGACGTTACCAATGTTTGTCTGTTAGCAACAACAGCTTAAGCATTTATTATAAATGGATACTCATTTGCTGCGATCGCGTACTCATTTGTAGCAAATGCTCTCTCATTCATAACTAATGCTTAAAATTTAATCAAACAAATTAAGCATTTATTATAAATGGGTACTCATTTGTAGCAATTGCTGCAAATGAGACAGCAATCGCTTATGCATTTGTTATAAATGCTTGAACGTTAGTCACAATAGCTTGAGTCTTTGTACCTAATGCTTGTGCAATTCTTACTAACAAGTAGGTTTTCTTGACTTGACAATCCATGAGTGATGAGCGCTTATTTCTGGATACGGTATTTATTCAGGCTCTATTGAATAGTTATCAAAACCCGCTTTGGAAATTAAATTTGAATATTATGTATTTATCAACTGTACAAGTAATGTTTTTTATTTTTTGACAAATTAATCCGAGGAGTTTTAAGTGACAAAAAACAATAGAAAAAAGGCTGTCGCTCAAGCTATTTCCACAGCCGTTGCTCTAGGCTGGGTGATGATAATGCAAGTGGAATCAGCGCAAGCTGCTACCTTGACAGTTAACAATCTCAATGACGGTGGCGTTGGCTCATTGCGAGATACTATCAACATGGCAACTAGCAATGATGTGGTAGAGTTCTTATTGGGAAGTCATCCTAGTACAATTGCCTTGACGAGTGGGGCACTTGCGATGCCTGCGGCAGGCTACGCCTACGCTAAGAATCTAACTATTAATGGCCCAGGTGCTAACTTACTTACCATCACTGGCAATAATCAATTCCCCGTATTTAACATTAGCGCCGCGAATGTTACACTTTCTGGGCTAGCGATCGCTGGTGATTTCAATGCTTACAATTTTAGTAACCTAACGTTCACTAATAGCACTGTTACAAGTGACAATGTGAAGATAGATAATGCTACTGGTAATCTAAGACTTATCAACAGCACTATCAGCAGCAAGGATAATATTGCGATTAATGCTAATCGAGTGTATCTCGATGATCATAGTAACCTAATCGGCGGCGACATAACTATTACAGCCAATAGCCTTGAAATTGTTGGTAGTAGTCAGCTAGCGACTCACAACACCGTCAACGGCAATTCTGGGCAAATTAGCAGTGATGGCAATAATTCAGAAGCAGGAGGTAACATAATTGTTACAGCCACCGATAACATTTCCTTGATAAATCCGGGTAGTCAGGTAACGGGCAATTCTGGGCATAGCAGTGGTGGCAATAATTCACAAGCAGCAGGCGACATAACTATTACAACCAGTTCTATTATATTGAGACCCGGTGCTTTTATATCGAAACCAGTACCCGAACCAAGTGCGATCGCTGGTGGTAGCAATAATTCCGGAGCAGGAGGTAACATAACTATCAACGCCCCTAATGGTTTCATAATCGCAGTACCCAACGAACCAAGCGCGATCGCTACTGGTAGCAATAATTCCGGAGCAGGAGGTAACATAATTGTTACAGCCAGTGAGGTTATTTCACTGACAACAGTACCCGAACCAAGTGCGATCGCTGGTAGTATACTTGCTGGTAGTCTGGCTTGGCTGGCAAAGAGAAAGCAAGCAGCATTTCGCAAGGCGAAGGTATAATTACGTCTTAGAATAAATTTGCAAATAGTTTAAATACGAAGCCCGCTCAGACTTCTCTCTGCGCGGGCTAATTATTTTATAGGCAATTAGCCGGACATAATATCAATTCCCTGAAACTAAAATACTTTCAGGAACCTTTATTAAGCCTCAACTTTTACGCCCTTCCAAAAAGCGACATAGCCCTCGATATTCTTAGCTTTCTCCTTGGCGCTGGGATAGTACCAAGCAGCATCTTTGTTGATTTGCCCATCAACGTCGATACTGTAGTAGCTGGCGACACCTTTCCAAGGACAAGTACTGTGGGTGTTACTGTCTGTGAAGTACTGCTTGTTAATAGTGTCAGCAGGGAAATAATGGTTGTTTTCCACAACTACGGTATTATCGCTCTCGGCTAAAACTGCGCCATTCCAAATTGCTTTCGGCATAAGTGATGTTTGCAAATAAACTATACACTTAACATTTTGACACGATCAGCTTATTTTATCCTCCTCAACGGCTACCTTACACGAGAGTCTATCCAAGCTCAAATGAATAGTGAGTAAGGTTTATAGAAAACTTTGCAATGCCAATTAATACTGGCATCACTTTTGTTTATCAAATTAAAAATTAAAATTATTTACTTTTATCATAAAGGTTTTCTAGCATATTGGTATGCAAACTTAATTAGCCAAAACACAGTTGGATTTCAGTTTATAGCCTAAAGCAAAAAATATCTAGAAGAGAAGACCATAATTACATATATGTGAGCGATGCCTGCGGCGAGCTACGCTAACGCACCTTCTAGAAATGCTTGCGAACAAGAGATTTGATATAGTGTAACTTTGCTTTTTCTGAGTTTTTAGTTACTAAACCTTCTCCGAATTCCGAATTTTTGATATTTGGGTCAATTTGACTCAGCCATTTGGGTAATTAACAAATCAAGCTATCAAATCAACTGAGTTTAGAATCTTGAGATTTATAAAACAGTGGACTCTATTACTAGAGAACACTGACTGATTGTACTTTGTTCTAGTTGAGGATAACTCTATGAAACTTACAAACTTGATAAATTCTGCACATATTATTGCTTGGATTAATTCTCTGCCTAAAATCACCAGCCTTCATCCAGCCAATAATAACAACAGTGGCGCATCAATAAACTTATTGGGGCATGGGGCATGAGGCATGGGGCATGGGCTGAGGACTGGGGACTAGGAAAGAAGCAGGGGGAGCAGGGGAAAAAGAACTATTGACTAATTCCCAATGCCCAATTCCCAATGCCCAATGCCCAATGCCCAATGCCCAAATTACTACTTTTCCCAAAACCTGAAATTGAAACTACTTCCAGGAGCGCGACGGTAACGGCGGGCGGTTCTTCTTGTTTGCCGTTTGTTGATCCTCTCGTTCGTTGGTTCAACTTCAATCTCTTCTGATTCTTCAACTTGTAACTGGGTTCTAGTTGGTTCCTTACTTCCCCACCAAGCAGTAATCCAGCCTCCAGCTAAAGCGCCTATTCCACCTAGCAAGATACTCATGGGTGCTGGATACCCTAAATATACAAAGCCAAGCATGAAAAATAACCAGTATTTCAGTCCTGTATCGACGCCATCAGAGGAGGCTACAGTTGGAGGCTGGGCGCTATTATTAGTTAGATTTGTGATCCAGCTTAAGATGAAACCCCCCATGATACCTAAGAAGATGCTCAGGGCTGGTGCAGAGCCGGTCATTATTAATATAAATGTTAAAAATGCCCCAAATAACAGCTGAGAAAAGAAGCTGGGAGAAATACTGAAAAAGTCGTTCTTTTTGTCTGCCATAAGGTAAAAAAAGGCTATTAACTAATTACTAATGACGCTCTCTGCGAGACGCTGCCCGTAGCTTGCTTCTTTGCAGGAGTACGCGGACTCGATAACGCTACGCTAACGTAATTCCTAATTTTCGATTCAATTACGAATTACGAATTACGTTAGCGCAGCGGTAGCGAGTCCGCGAGCGTCATTACGAATGATTTTAATTGTGCCTGTTGTGGTTGAGTTGTATCCAAAATCTTTACGTAGGATTGTTCTTCTTCAGTGAAAGGTTCAGTTTGTTTGATTTGTGAGGCTAATAAATCGGCGGTGGCATCAGCGATATCACCAGTGCGATTGTTCAAACGCTCTTTTAGAACTTCAAGGGGTGCTGTGCATTGGATAATCTGAAAGGGAAGTTGGTGCTTCGTAGCTTGAGCGATCGCTTCTTGCCGTAACTGCTGTCGATCATACTTGGCATCCAAAATCACTGAAAAACCTTGTTTAGCTAGGATAATTCCCAATTCCAACAGCCGTGTGTAAGTTTTCTCGGTCATCTCAGGTGTATACAAATCATCGCCACCCTTTTCCCACAGGGGAATTCCCCCTAAATGTTTCCGCACTGCATCAGAACGAAGGTGAATCGCTCCCAGTTGACGGGCTAAATACTTTGCTGTGGTACTTTTACCAGAACCCGACAACCCCGACATCAAAATCAGTTGTCCCAGCTTTGGTTTAGTGTAGTCCCAAGCCTGTTTGTAATAGTCAGCAGCGGTTTTTGTCGCCTCTTCCTTTACCGTCGCGGGTATACTCGGATCGTCTAGCAAAAATGAAGTTACCTTTGCCCGGACATAAGCCTGACGACTTAAATACAAGGGCAGCACCTGTAAGCCTTCCCAGTCTCCAGTTTGCTCTATATAGGCATTCAAAAACGCATTACCCAAGTCTTGGCGCTGGCGAGCTGACAAATCCATCACCGTGAACGCCACATCGTACATGACATCGACAAAGCGAAACGGCTCATTAAACTCAATGCAATCGAACAGCAAGATTTTATCGTGCCACAGCGCAATATTTCTCAGGTGTAAATCCCCGTGACATTCACGAATATAGTCGTTGTGAATTCTGCTAGCGAATAATTCTGGACGTTCTGCAAAAAAGTTATCTGTATATTGCTTTGTTTCTACAAATTGCCCCTGAGTCTGGGGGCCACCAATATACTTTTCAGTTTGCTGATAATTCTCGTCAAAGGCAGCCCGAACTTTTGGCACTTCACCAAAACTGCGAATATAATCATTCGTCTGTGCTTCGGCATGGTATTGAGCCACGACCCGTCCCAACTCTTCTAGGTGTGTCTCATTTAAGTTACCCTGTTCAAAAAGTGTACTTAATAGCGACTCTTGAGGAAACTGGCGCATCTTCAGCACGTATTCTACAGCCTCAACAGTTCCCCCTAACTGGTATTGCTCCCCTACCTGAGTTATGGGCAAAACTTCTAAATACAGTTCACCAGCACCCCGCTGATTTAACCGCAACTCTTCCTGACAAAAATGCTGCCGCTTATCTAGGGTGGAAAAGTCCAAAAAGCCAAAATTCACAGGTTTTTTCAGCTTATAGGCGTAATCCCCAGTTAACAGCACATAAGAAATGTGGGTTTGAATTAGTTCAATAGGTTCTGTTACCGCATGGGGATAAAATCCCGGCTGCAACATTTGCTGAATTAAAGCTGGAAGAGTCGCTTCTGTCATCTCTTTCCTTTGCGCTCTCTGCGCCTTAAGCGGTTCAAATACAAAAAAACCAGGAGTTCCCCCCTGGTATCATCAAAAATTATTACACAGTTTACCTAGCTTAAGAAGCTGGTTCAGTTTCAGTTTCTGTCCCAGCATCTTCAGCACTAATTTGTGGTGGCAAAACGCTGACAACAAGTCGCTCTGATTCAGCTAGAGGTGTAACACCTTCAGGAAAGGGGATATCACTAATACTCAAGCTGTCTCCAATTTGCAGGTTAGAGACATCGATTTCAATTACATCTGGGATGTTTTCCGGCGCACAACTCACTTGCAATTCAGTGATTACGGTGTCTAACACACCACCTTCTTGTTTAACACCAACAGCACTTCCCACAAAACGCAGGCGTACTTCTACAGTGGTGTCGCCGTGACCAGCAACCGCAAAAAAGCTGAGGTGGTAAGGTGTGCCTTTTGCTGGATGAATCTGAAGTTCCCGCAGCAGGGCGTTGCCGCGCCAAGGTACATCAGTAATATTTAAATCAATCAGGGTGTTGTTAACTGAAGCCCTTTTGAGCAAGCGCTCAACAGTTTTGGCATCAATGGTCAAAGAAATTGACTCTGTACCTTTGTGACCGTACAAATTAGCAGGTATCAATCCAGAACGCCGCAAAGCTCTTGGCTTGCTGCCTTCTGGGCGTTTTTGAGATTCGACTGTAATAGCCATAGAAGTTGTTAGTTGTTAATTAGAGTTAGAAGTTAGGAGTTAGAAGTTAGGAGTTAGAAGTTAGGAGTTAGAAGTTAGGAGTTAGAAGTTAGGAGTTTTGAATTACTCACTCTTGACTCTTCACTTTTAACTCTTAACTCTTAACTCTTAACTTTACTAAGCACTAAGTAGGGTAGCAGGTGTGCCATCGGCGTGCAATAAAGCGCGTTTGGGGCCGTGGATGGGGTCTTCTACAATTATGGTTTGATCGCGGCTAGCTCCTAGTGAGACGATCGCGATCGGGACTTCCATTAATTCGGCTAAGAATTTTAGATAGTCCAGTGCTTGCTGTGGCAAGTCTTCTAGGGTGCGGCAGTGAGTTGTTGACACTTGCCATCCTGGTAAGGTTTTGTAGATGGGGCGACATCTGGCAAATTTACGGGAACTGGTGGGGAAGTGTTCGGTGCGATCGCCATCTATGTCATAGGCCACACAAACTTGGATTGACTCTAATTCATCGAGGACATCCAGTTTGGTGAGCGCCATACAATCCATGCCGTTAATCCGCACGGCATAGCGACCGATGACAGCATCAAACCAGCCACAGCGCCGTTTGCGTCCTGTGGTTGTGCCAAATTCGGCACCGCGATCGCACAATAATTCTCCCAACTCTCCATCCAATTCCGTGGGAAATGGCCCCTCTCCCACACGGGTTGTATAGGCTTTCGACACCCCAATTACCCGGTCAATCATTGTCGGCCCTACCCCTGTACCAACGCAAGCCCCCCCTGCCACAGGGTTAGAGGAGGTCACATAGGGATAAGTTCCGTGATCTAGGTCAAGGAGCGTACCTTGTGCGCCTTCAAACAAAATATTGCGCCGTCGCACAATCGCATCAGATATTTTCAACGATGTATCAACGACATGAGGTCGCAAGCGTTCTGCATACCCCAAATACTGTTCAATCACCTCTTGTGCATCTAGAGGCGGCAAGTTGTAAAGCTTTTCTAAAATGACGTTTTTATAATTAATCGTCCACTCCAACTGCTCACGTAGCCCATCGGGGTCCATCAAGTCTAAAACCCGAATGCCTGTACGTTCAGATTTGTCAGCATAAGTCGGCCCAATGCCCCGACCTGTTGTACCGATCTTATGGCTTCCCCGTCGTTCTTCCGATGCCTGGTCAATCAACCGATGATAAGGCATCGTTACGTGGGCTGTCTCAGATATCAGCAGACGGTCAGTGGAAATATTTAATTCTTTTAGTTGGTCGATTTCTGCGATCAAAATCTGTGGATCGATGACTGTTCCACAGCCGATAATGCAATCGGTATTTGGATACAAAATACCAGAGGGAATCAAGTGCAGCTTAAAGGTCTGACCTTTGACTACAATTGTGTGTCCGGCATTGACACCCCCTTGGTAACGTACCACAACATCTGCCGAACGGCTGAGTAAGTCAGTTATTTTACCTTTTCCTTCATCGCCCCATTGGGCACCTATGACAATGACGTTAGCCAAGAGCTTATATTAAGAAGTAAAGTTTCCACAAACTATAATTATTAACATATTGCTGGAAGCATGTCAAGCTTATTTCAGAATAACTTAGCTGTTTTCAATTCAGTAGGGACGCACTTCTGTGCATCCGTGTCAACTTAAGGTGAAAGCTAGTAAGCGAGAATGCTTTAAGACATTACTTCGTTTACCTCGTTCCCAGTCTCCGACTGGGAACACCTATTTTGAGGCTCCGCCTCCCTGACTTGCGGCAGAATCGCAATGAGGAGCATTTCCAGCCAGAGCCTGGAAACGAGGTTTTATAGGGGTTTGGGCTTAAGTTGACACGTATGCACAACATGAAAACTGGCAATACGACTTTTATTTTAGTATCTATATACCTATAAAAAGCATAATTAATAGCCAAAAATTAGGTACTCTTTGTATAGATTTTAATAAAAAAAATCTTGATACTGAACTTTATATAAATGAAATAGATGAAGATGATAAGACAAATACCTTGCCTTTGCCAAAAGAATTTTTAATATTTAAAAGTATTGCTAAAAACATTGCTTTCTACTTAGAACTTAACCGATTGATATTTTAAAATCTAATAATTATAGAAAGTAAAAGTCATAAGAAATAATTAAAAAGTGAAAATGAAATACATTTTAAAAAAAATTTATAATAAAATACTTCATAAATAGATATAACAGAAAAATTTGAATAATCAATTATTTTCTAAAGGAACTGAAATATGTCTATTCTTGCACCAAACACTAAATTAACTCCTGAATATATAGACAAAAATATAATTTTATGCTGTGGAGAAGATGCTAATGAACTTATTAATTCATTAAAGAATCTCTCTTTCAGAGGTACAAAAGTACATGAATACAGATGTTATAGATTTTGGAAATATCTAAATTTTTCGCTTATATGGACGGGAATTGGTACTGGTACATTAGAGCCACTTATTTGGGAAATACTTTTTAATCCAACGATTAAATCCATAGTTAATAAAATTATTTTGATTTGAACAGCAGGAAAGTTGCCCAATTCAGATAAAAAACTTGGTGATGTTTATATTATAGACCAAGCCTATTTAGGAGCTACAGCAATTGATGATGATTCTATAAAACAACCTTTAACGCCAAATTTTTTCGCGAAATATGATTTTCCAAAAGCTTCGATTGTATCTACTGATTTTTTCTATGGTTTTTCTGAGAGAGTTATTAATGGGGATTATCCTAACAAAACACAAAGACTTATCCAGGCAGTTAACCAATATTTTTATACGACTGATTTGGTAGATATGGAGGTAGCACAATTTTATCATTTTTGTAAATTATTTGACCCGGAAAATAAGCTGAATTACGTAGCTATCAAAGGAGCTGCTAATTCAATTGGTAGTGCTGAAGAACAAATAGAAAATACTTCTATTGTTATTCAAAATGCCATAGAGAAAGCTATTGCACTTTTATAGATAGTGGACTGTCTGAAACTATAGAAAACTAACTGCTTATATTCAGACCCCTACCTTAGTAGGGGTTAGTTTGTGTTGGGGGGGGGTAGTAATGCGTAGTAATGATAAAGTAAGAAAGTGTTGTTCAATACTGAAACTATGCTTTGCCCTCAATACAACTCAAACAACATTGTTAAAAATGGACGCACTCACTACAGGAAACAACGGTTCAAATGCCTTTCTTTCTGGACGACAATTTGTTAAAAGTCCAAGCCGACAACCAGTTGACAACTCGAAACGTGAGTTAATCGATAAGCTCTTGCTCAAACGTCTATCTTTGGCAGTGATCGCTCGCATTACCGGAGTCTCACTACGTTGGCTTCAATACTGCGTAAATCATAAATATTACCAAATTCCTAAATATGTTGAAGTTACTAAAAAAACCTGGTCGTCTAATTCTCCAGATTGACGAAATGTGGTCATTTTTGGGATCGAAAGCGAATAAACTTTCTTATTTGGCTTGCTATTGACGCGACAACACGAGAAATTGTCAGGGTATATATTACCTGGTTTTGTTTTGGATTTACGGATAGTGTGGGGTTAATTACAATTTCAAACAAGAGAGGTTGCATTGCAACTACAAATGCTATGCATAGGCAAATTCTCTGAACCAAACTGCATTAACTATAGTACTGTTAAAAATGAATTTATATTAAAAATTAGCGGATTTATTTGTGAGCATTATGTATAAATTATTATCCCGATAAATCCAGATATTTACAACTATAACAGATTGTATTTTGTTACCCGTGATCTCAAAAACTTTAAAATATTCTCAGTATTTATTTTTAATCTTTAATCTTAACTGATGGAGGTAATCTGCGGCAGAAAGGGCGATCGCATGATCAAAAAATGGTATCGAGTTCAAAAGCTGAAAGCAATATTCATCATCCTAGCATTGGTAGTTGTATTTACTAATGCTCTAGTCTTCTATGGCAATACTGTTAAGCTGATTCACAACCAGCAATGGGTGACATCCTCCTATCAAGTTATTACCCAACTTGAAAGTATCCAGTATCCACTCAAAGATACTGAAACTGCACAACGTAATTACCTAATTACAGCAGATGCAGATGATTTACAAACCTATCTTGCAGCTTATCAACAAACTAATAGCAATATTCAGACTCTCAGCAAGTTAACTGCTGATAACCATCAAAAGCAGCAGTGGATTTCTTTGCTGGAGCCGAAAATTACTAATAGGCTCAACATCCTGCAACAAGAAATTTCCCTCAGACAAAACCAGGGATTAGAAGCAGTTCGGCAACAAATCTTATTTGATGAAAACAAGCAAATCGGCAAAGAGATTCGACAGCTTATTCACGACTCTTTAAAGGCGGAGCAAAATTTATTACAGCTGCGGATGCAGGAGTCGCAAGCAAGTTACCAAAAGGCGATAGTTACATTTTTTATCGCTGCTATTGTGGATTTTGTGCTGGTGGCGTTGCTGTATGATTTGTTGTGGCGTTATATCAGGCAACTTCAGCAGACGGAACTGGCCCGACGGCAAAGCGAAAATCGTTTACGAGCCATGATAGATGCAGAACCAGAATGCATCAAGTTAATTGCCAGAGATGGCACCCTTTTAGAAATTAATGCCTATGGGCTGGCAATGATGGAAGTGGAAAGTGCTGATGTCTTGATTGGTAAACCAATTGATGCCGTAATTGTACCAGAGTATAGAGCAGCCTTTGCCGACTTGCATAAAAGTATCTGCCAAGGGAAGAAGGGGACTTTGGAGTTTGAAATTGTGGGATTTAAAGGCACCCGCCGCTACATGGAAACCTATGCCGTACCACTACGTAACGAATCTGATGGGACGTTCATCCATTTAGCACTGATGCGAGATATAACCCAGCAAAAACAGGCAGAACAGAAAATCCGTGAACAAGGGTTGCTGCTGGATGTATCAACTGACGCGATTTTGGTGCGAAATATCCACAACCAAATCTTGTTTTGGAATCAAGGTGCTGAACGTTTGTATGGCTGGAAGGCTGAGGAAGTTGTGGGTAAGAATGTCTTGCAACTTTTGGATAAAGAGATTTCACCACAGCTAGAAGATGTTTACTTGAGGGTGATGAATACGGGTGAGTGGCGGGGTGAGTTGCATCAACTGACAAGGGAAGGCAAAGTAATTATCGTTGAAAGTCGGTGGACACTGATCCGAGATGATAATGGACAACCCAAATCCATTTTGAGTGTGAACACCGAAATTACGCAGCAGAAAAAACTCGAAGCTCAACTTCTGCGATCGCAACGTTTAGAGAGTATCGGCACTTTAGCTAGCGGTATCGCCCATGACCTCAACAATATATTATCCCCAATTTTAATGTCAGTTCAACTGTTGCAGAAGAAATTGCCCGATTCCCAGAGTCAGCAAATACTGCAAACTTTAGAAAATAATGTTAAACGCGGCGCTAATTTGCTTAAGCAAGTGTTATCTTTTGCACGGGGTATTGAAGGCAAACGGACAATTGTGCAAATTCAGCCTTTGATGGCAGAAATGGAGCAAATTATCGCCCAAACATTCCCCAAATCCATTATTTGCCAAATAGATATCCCCAAAAATCTCTGGTACGTCCGTGGAGACACAACTCAACTGCATCAGGTGTTGATAAATTTAGTAATCAACGCCCGCGATGCCATGCCCAATGGCGGTATTTTAAGGATTGTGGCGGAAAATCTGGTGATTGGTGAACATTCTACCCAGATAAACATTGATGCGAAAGTGGGTTCTTATATTGCGATCGTGGTGACGGATACTGGTATGGGGATGTCGTCGTCAGTCCAGCAAAAGATTTTTGAACCATTTTTCACCACCAAAGAGGTAGGCAAAGGTACAGGTTTAGGACTTTCTACGGCGTTGGGTATTATTAAGAATCACGGTGGTTTTGTCAATGTTTACAGTCAAGTAGGCAGAGGCACTCAATTTACAGTGTACTTACCTGCCTCAACATTCAGAGATACACATTCGCTGTCTCAAGAATTGGAATCGGTTATAGGAGATGGCTAATTGATTTTGGTGGTGAAAATATCACAGACTACAAAAATTCTATCAACCAAAACTTTCTGCCCACGTTGGAAATGAGAACAGTCTAACTTAGTCCTCAGCCGAAAGTTCAACAAGTCATAGCGAGGTGAACCATCTGGATGACTTGCCCTTGGTGGGATATCGAGTGCTTCGATTGGACAACCGCCAATTGTGGAATCTGGAGTCACCCTAAAACTGAAGTCCGGTAATTCAAGGCGCTTCACTACAATGTTCCGCAAACGACGAGAATGGTGAATAATAAAATAGACCTCTACTTCGATAGCAGTTAAAAACTCCATGAGTTTGGGGAAGTAAGTATTGAAAAGGTTGAATAGTTCTGGATTATTCTTGAAAAACAGTAACTTTTTGAATATTAAAAACCTGCCAAGTCGCTAGAGTTTGGCAGATTTTTTAGGTTAATAAAAATAAAAATATCAGTTAACATGATACGCCGTTATCACTATTCTCTTGTCTGAACTATATACGGACTCGACTCTTGGGTATTCGTTATGAATCCACCATACTTTTATTCTATTAGACTGTGCAGGTGCGCTACCTGAGATTGAATATCCTGCCTGAGTCATTAAGGTTTCAAAAGTATTTGAGTCGAGAACTGGACTTTTTAATTGCTGTTAGTCCCTGTATTTGATGTCTGTTTAGGGTCATAGCTACCCTGGTAAGTCGTAAAAATACTATATCCTGGTAATACTAAAGCAATTCCAGTGTTACTGTGAATTTTACCGGGATATTTATAGGGAATATCATCTGGTACGCTCCCACCAATGCGAATACTAAAACCAAGTAGCCATATATACAAACCAGGTAGTAATAAATCCATGCTATATGCGATCGCTCTCATTGCCTCATTTTCTTTGAAAGAAGCACAATTTCTAGCTATAGCGAATTTTTTGGAGATATTTTTCAAGTTTGTAATTTCTAACATGGTCTTAATTTCAATCCCCTCACGGGGATTTAGTAAGTTTGAAGCGTTTCAATCCCTATGAGGGATATAGCGGTTCTCAGTTGAGTGAGATACAAGAACCCCACCCCCAACCCCCTCCCCGCTTGCGAGGAGGGGGCTATGACGTACCTCATGTGATTAGGAAACGCTATAAGGTGTTTTGCAACTATGTAAATAGTGTAGGGTAAATTTCAAGTGAAAAGTCTTTAAAATGCTTATACTGCAAGGTGTGCGACAGTTATAGTCGAGTAGGGCTTTTGAGAGCATTTTTACCATCAGCCAAAAATTAGCGATCGCCCAGTAACAGAAATGTCACAGAGTCAGCGCAAATTAGTTCTATGCTTAGAGAATGTTTTTAAAACTCCGATTTTTTGTGGTTCATTAGGTAGTAACCAACGCGCAAAACTGCGAAGGTATTTTTCTGCTAATATTTTACAGATGTTGTCAAAGTACTATTAAATCAACTTTGTTTTAGCTAACTGCAAGTGGGTTTAAATGTGAGAAAAATTAAACTACTGAGTTTGATATTAATTAGTTTGGCAATGGCGTTATGGTTTAATTTGCGTTCCTCAACACCGTCAATATCGACTGTTGCATCTTCACCACCAAAAACTATCCGCTACTTCGAGCGCACTTTGCCCCAAAGCATAGCTCACATCGTGTTAATTCCAGCTAATAGCAGATTTTTGGTAACTCCTGCACTATCACAAAAGGTAGCTACCGTAGAGGAATTTGCCCAGAAGCATCGAGCCGTAGCTATTTTGAACGCAGGCTTTTTTGACCCAGCCAACCAAAAATCTACATCATATATTGTCATACACGGGAAGTTGGTAGCTAACCCCAAGGAAAACGAGCGGCTGGTGAATAATCCCAATTTAAAACCTTACCTGGGTCAAATATTCAATCGCACAGAATTCCGCCGCTACTTATGTGGGCAAACAATCAGCTATTCGATTACGCTACACAGTCAGTCACCACCAGCAGGTTGTCAGTTAGTGGATGCTATAGGCGCAGGCCCACGCCTATTACCAGAACTCACCTTAGTACAAGAGGGCTTTGTGGATAATGCCAATAAACGAGATGCACTTGGCAGCAACCAACCCAATGCCAGAACTGCCGTGGGTATCACCCGTGATGGTAGCATTGTTTTAGTTATGGTGGCTCAAAAATCCTCGGCTGCCGCTAACTCTGGGATATCCTTGCCAGCATTAGCTGATTTTATGAAAACTCTTGGTGCTGATCAAGCGATGAACCTGGATGGGGGCAGTTCGTCTTCGCTTTATTACAAGGGCAAAACCTTTTATGGGAAGGTTAATTTGGAGGGAAATTCTATCAAGCGTCCGGTGAAGTCAGTTTTGCTGGTTCAGGAAAACTAGTATTAAACAGTATCATCGCAGCTATTACCCTCTGGCCCCGTTGGGTAAACTGCACAAACCATATTGGGGCTATGGGATTTGAGGAGACAGCAATACCTAGTACAGCATCGCATAAATCCAGCTACCATCTCAATTAACAAGACTTAGGGCAAAATCCCCCTGTTAAAGGTAGGCAAACTGACGCCACAGGGTACTAGTTTGGGCTATCCCTACCCACTGGTAGATTTTTGCCATAGCACCAATCCCCGCGATCGCAATTGAGTCACAATGATAATAGGCAATCATTGAAGGTGCTGTTATGCTTCGTGTAACTCAAATTATTCGGAACTTGTTCCTTCGTTTTGAAGGCTTGTTTGGTGTTTTATTCCAAAGTCTTTCTAGTTTTTTCGGAAATTTATTTGGTTTTTTTGCCAAGCTGTTCGGATTTACTCGGTCTGATTATTTCTTGGAATCTGACCAAGCGCAAGATATAAAGCAAGCTTCTGCAAAAGAGCCAATTGAAACGAATCGGGATAACACTGCTAAAATTCCTGTCACTAACCGCCGTCGTCCTAATACCAAACTTGACGACTATTACCTCAAGATGGCTCGTGATGTGAAAAAGAACTGACAAAAGCCATCAATTGGAGGGTAAGTTTAGTAATAAGCTATTCCACCTTTAACTTGCATAATTAGGGTGGGCATCTTGCCTACCCCACAAGATTTTGATTAAATTTAGATATGCAAACTATATGTAGAAAAGCTTACGAGCAACTACAGTAGCGCTTTGCATTTTCATGAAAATCATCCAGCCACAATTAACGGATTTCTATGTGCGATTGCACCTTTAATAAAAATTAAATCCAATTTGAGGCTGGACAAGAGTTAGAGAGATTTTTGAAATTGAATGTTTACTTGATTTTTAACTTACCAAATCAACTAAGGCGTTCGACTGGAAGCGGACTATAGATGAAACTGAGCAACCGCGATAGTTTTCAGAGGTGAATACTGATAGTGTGATATTAGCTTGACCAGGATCTAAAATGCGTTTTACCTTGCAGGTTTGCATTTTGTTGTTGCAGTAAGCAATAATCCGATCGCCAGCCTTGACTTCTAACGCTTGAATTTTCAATTAATACCAACCTTGCCAGGAATTTGCTTAGTTAAAGGAAAAATATATTGCTATATCTCACTTGCTCAACAATAGCAATGTTTTTTTAGTGTAACACAAAAATTAAGGATATCAATGCTATCAATTTAATCTTGATAATGTCAAGTTTATTCATGCTCAAAACACTATTAAATGCTGGATTTTCAGAACATAAGCATAAAATCCCGACCTTCGCGCAGCGTCTAGGTCGGAGCCTCTGTTGAAAAATCTAGATGGTGGGAAATCTCCCCTCCAACTTCTCTGGAGCTAAACTTTTTCGAGTACAGATTTTTTCTTTCTATGTTTTTGTTACAATTAGTGAAATTTTTACCTAAAAATACCACTATGACTTTATATGCTGAATTACATAGACATCTGGGCGGTTCCGTCGTACCCCGCGTTTTATGGCGATATTTCGAGCGACATTCTTCGGAGTTGATTTCCCGCTTTGCTGACTATGCAGAATTTGAAGATTTTTATACCCGCCCACGCAACACCCTAGATGAGTATCTAGAATTACACACCCTGGTAGAAAGTGTGCAAACTGTGGAGACTTTGCCTTACTTTATCTATCGCTTGGTGCGGGGTGCTTACATATTTGAAAATTTGGCTTATCTGGAACTGCGCTACACGCCCTATTTACGGACACCTGAGCATCTGAATCAATCACAGAGAATTGACAAGATGGCAGAGATTGTGCAAGTAGTAGGACTTGCCAGCCACCAGCCAGAATATCCGATTGTTACTAGCCAAATTCTCTGTATGCACACCCGTCTACCCTATGAGGTGAACAAGGCAATTGTTGATTTGGCGGCGCAAAATAAGCAGTATGTCTGTGCAGTAGATGTAGCGGGGGGTGATAGCTATTATGCCGATCGCTTGGAAGAATGGATTAGCTTATATGATTATGCGCGATCGCTAGGCGTTAACACCACCGGACATCTATATGAAACCACCGCCGGTTGTTACCCAGAACTGTTACCCTATTTGATGCGAATCGGTCACGGCATCCAAATTCCCCTACTGTATCCAGAGCTACTTAATGATGTAGCTAGACGCGGACAATGTTTAGAAGTTTGCCCCACAACTTACCTAAAAACTGGTACTTTGCAGGATATACGTCAACTCAAATTAGTTTTTGACCGTTGTTTTGATGCTGGGGTAGATATCGCTATCTGTACTGACAATGCTGGGTTACATAATGTGCGTTTGCCATTTGAGTATGAGAATCTCTTGACTTATGACATTATTAGTTTTGAACAACTACAAGCTTGTCAGGATGCTGCTTTCCGTCATGCTTTTGCTTGGCCTTACAGTGAACGTCCCGCATCCCTGTTGAATGGGTTGCTGAAACCTGAACCACCTAAAGTTTTGGCAATAAGGGATAGTAATTAACGATCGCCTAAAGGTACGCAGAAAGTAAGATGATTTAATGTTAATTAATGTTGCAATTAGTGATTTTTTCTGATGCTGTAGAGAAAGCTGTAATGCACAAGAGATATCTTGCAAAAGTGAATTTTTTAGAGATTAAACCACAGATGCACGCAGATAATTTATCACTGTTTATCTGTGGTTCATTTTTCGCTGATTCGGATTTTTGCTAGAAGTCTATATGTGCAGTACAAAAAAACCAGCAATTATGGAATTAATGGACTTAGATTGATATATCTGGGTTATAGTTTATCCGCCAACACCTTCTGTAGCACCACCGACCGAAATCCAAGCTGCAAGGCCACCTTTGATTTCCGCTACCTCAACAAACCCTTCTCCTCTGAGAATTTGTGCAGCCTGAGATGTATGTTCGTCACTGTCGCCATAAATATAGATATGGCGTTCTTTATGTAGGGCAGATTTGGAGCGGGATGCCAAATGGTCTAATGGGATGGGTATTGCTCCACTAATCCGACCGTGATTGTAGGTGTGGCGGTCGCGCACATCAACAATTGTAAAACTTGGTTGACCCCATTGCAAACGGGTCTTTAAATCATGGACATCAGCAACTAAATTATTACTCATAAGCTTTTCCTGCTTATAATCTCATAAGCAATTTATCAAAAATCGCCTTTTAATTGAGTTTTATTTACAATTAATAAAAATTTCTCGTAAATTTACCCCCTGCTCTCACAGCCTGCGGCAAGCTAAAGCTACATCTCCCCCAGTCCTTTTCTTCTCTATGAGACGAGAGGCGAACAATTTTGAATTTTGAATGCGTGAATTTTGAATTGACTTCTCCCGCCCACTTCCCTTGTTCCCAGAAGCTATAAACTATAATTTATGGCATCTACTATTCAAGCTCTACCAACAGAAGTCGTATATCTCATTACAGCCGGTGAGGTAATCGACTCTTTAGCTTCTGTGGTGCGGGAATTGGTAGAAAATTCCCTAGACGCAGGTGCAACGCGAATTGTGGTTTCTCTATGGCCGCAGCAATGGCGAATTCGTGTGGCAGATAATGGTTGTGGAATGAACCTAGATGATTTACAACAAGCAGCCACAGCCCACAGCACGAGTAAAATTCGCTCTAGTGCCGATTTGTGGAAAATTAACAGTTTGGGGTTTCGGGGTGAGGCGTTGCATAGTTTAACGACTCTGGCTGATTTAGAGATTTTGAGTCGTCCTGTAGGTGGAAAATTAGGATGGCGGATTAGCTATGGCAATGGCGGGGAAATTGTGCAAGTTGAAGTAACTGCGATCGCACCTGGTACAGTGGTTACAGTTTCGCATCTTTTCGGTAATTGCTCATCTCGTCGTCAAGGATTACCCACAGCAGCACAGCAAATGAAGGCCGTGCAAGCCACAATTCACCAAATCGCCCTATGTCATCCCCACGTCACCTGGCAGATTTGGCAAAATGATCGTCAATGGTTCACCATCTGTCCTGCTGCTACAACAGGGCAACTACTACCGCAGATTTTACCCCAGGTGCGACAAGGTGATTTGCAAGAAGTGAAACTAGAAATACCCAACCCGCCAAACTCCTGTACAGACGCGATTAATCGCGTCTCTCCTAACTCCTCACTAAATTTAGTGGTAGGATTACCCGATCGCACTCATCGTCATCGTCCAGATTGGGTACGTGTAGCCATTAACGGACGGATGGTTAAAACACCGGAACTAGAGCAAACGATATTATCAGCATTTCACAGAACATTACCACGCGATCGCTATCCAATTTGTTTCTTACATCTTGCCATTTCTCCCGATCAAATTAACTGGAATCGCAATCCAGCAAAAACAGAAATTTACCTCAACGAAATCATTTATTGGCAAGAGCAAATTACCCAAGCAATTAACCAAGCACTCAGCATCTCTTCTAGCAATCTCAAAGAAGCTGTCCATACAACACGAGTTAGTAAATTACTCAAAGCCGCAGAAACAAAAGGCGGCTACAATTTCAATCCTCAAAATCCCAACCCTTGTACAGACGCGATTAATCGCGTCTCTCCTAACTCTTTAAAAGCTGTCGCTCAAGTTAGCAACACCTATATTGTGGCGGAACATTCTGGGGGAATGTGGTTAGTAGAACAGCACATTGCCCATGAGCGAGTTTTGTATGAACAATTGTGTGAGAATTGGCAACTAGTTTCTGTCGAACCGCCAATCATTCTTTATCAATTGTCACCAGCGCAAGTATCGCAACTGCAACGCATCGGTTTAGATATAGAACCCTTTGGCGAACAACTTTGGGCAGTGCGAAACATCCCCGCACCTTTGCAGCAGCGAGACGACTGTGCAGAAGCAATTTTAGAACTTAGTTGGGGAGGGGATTTACAAACAGCCCAAGTAGCCGTAGCCTGTCGCAGTGCCATTCGTAACGGTACACCCATGAACCACCAACAAATGCAAACACTTTTAGATAATTGGCAACGCACTCGCAACCCTCGCACCTGTCCCCACGGACGTCCAATTTATCTATCCTTAGAAGAATCAGCTTTAGCCCGATTTTTCCGGCGTAATTGGGTAATTGGTAAAAGTCATGGAATTTGATTTTTTGGTGAGACATTACAATTGGACTAGGAGAATGTACATCTAGCTGGGAGGGGTGTTGAAACCTCCCGCCAGCGATTCCCAATCAATCCACGCCCAATCTTTCAACCCGCCTCTAGCTGGGAGGGGTGTTGAAACTCAATCTGGCGCAAAAGCGCTTACTGATGAATATACCCTATCCACTACAGGACGCTTAACCTTGAACACTGAATAACTGGAGTTACCAAAAGAACTAGGCATATCTCAAGTCCTTCAAAATTTAGGACAAAAAACATTTAATAATGTGCTAAAAGAGTTAGCTGCACAAACCCACAAAACTTATAAAGACTCTTTCCTCTATCCTAAGCAGGAAGAATTATATCAACGCCTTGGCATTGCTGACATAAATGAATAGATAAATTACTGTTAGCAAAGTGCGATTTATGTCAAGCTTTTACTATAAGACTTCTCACTATTGCTGGAGTTGTAGAATGCGATCGCTGCTAAATAGTTTTCTGTAATTTTCCCATTTCTGTAAAAGGGAGAAAGCAGCGACTACAACAACCATCAACCCACAATGCCGGAATTTTGAACCTAGCCCCACAGTTTGGACATTCTGAAACTAATGTTAATTTGTGGCGATCGCACTTTTACAAGAACCATCAAACACTTGTTTAGCGTTTGGTGTAGCTACCACAGTCAATTCACCCCGTCGAACTCACGTTTATGTACGATGCGTAAGTCCTAGATAAGATGCGCTTACCCTAGTCTTTTCTAGTTCTTGACTTTTTTGGTTTAGGTTAAAGTTGCTCACTAATTTTTCAAATAATGTAGAAATGAAAAGGCTAATTCAAGCTGCTGCATTGACTCTAACAATTGCATCCTTCAATTCTACTGTATACGGGTACAGCCAAATAAAATCTAAGAACTTTCCTTACATTGTTGGAGCAGACCAATTTCCCAAAACTAGGGCAAGAGTTGTTAGAGATTCTTTGAGGCTAAAAATTCCCTCAGATAGCAGAGCTTTATCCCAGCTAACTATTACTGTACCTAATGGTTTAACTGTGAGGAATGAAATTGCCATATCTGACCAGTCTAATCAAAAAACTAACGCCAAGATTACAGTCAAGGACAAAACTATTACAATTGCTTTCCCAGAACAGATAGCTCCTGGAACTGAACTTAAGATTGACTTAAACCGTGTCTTAATTTCAGGAATTTCTAATAGTTGGCTCTTTCCAGTCTCTGTCAGACTTGTAGGTTTGAATGCAGATATTCCGATAGGTGTATTTCGCTTGCAGCTAGTCTTCTAAGCACAAAATTGCACAAATTCCTAGTATTATGGAGTTCATCCAACAGTTCCTTCCATTTTGCTGTAATCACAAATTTTATTTTTTGATAAAAAATTGAATAGTAATTTTAGTAGTAATGGATGTTTACACGGGAGTAAAACTGCGGGTGTCGCGTAGATTATTACTATTTTTATGCATAACAATTGAGTCGCTAGTATGCTCATGTATTTCCTCTCCAGTTGTTGGACAAACAGCTAAAGTATTAACCCTCAACCTTGAGGGGGCAATAACTAAAGCTGAAGCAAATAATCCACAATTGATGACTGCACAGGGAAGTATTAATGTTGCTCAAGCAGGAGTAGCAGTCGCCAAAGATAGACCAAATCCCAGATTCTCGCTAGATATACCTTTTGGGGAAGCTGAGACTAAACGTATCGTTGGTATTGAACAACTAATTGAATTGGGGGGTAAGCGTGGGACACGTCTGGCTTTAGCCAACTCCCAGGTGCAACAAGCCCAACTACAGCTAGACTATTTCCGTTGGCAAATTCGTACTCAAGTACGTCAGGCATATACAGAGTTAGCCATTGCTCAAGGAGCGCAGCAAAATGCAGAACAATCTCTTGCTATCAACCAGCAACTTGTATATATTGCCAAACTACGTTTTCAAGCTGATGATGTGGCCAAAGCCGATGTTGTTCAAGCTGAATTTGCCTTCTCACAAGCACAGCAAAAAGTTGAACCAGCAGTGAATCGCGTCCATCAGGCTATCATTCGTCTAAATACTCTACTAGGTCAGTCTACTGACACAGTAATTAATTTGGTGGATGGGCAGGCATTCACGTTTTCTCTAAATGGTTCACAGCAAGGACTAGCAGTTATCACAAAACTGCCGGAGGTAACGGGACTAAAAAAATTAGCGAAAGCGTCGCGCTTAGATTTAGCTTTAGCTGAACAACAAATACAAATAAACAATAACCAAATTCAGGTAGCTCGCTCGGCTCGCATTCCGGATTTTACCTTAGCGGCATCATTTGTTTGGGACCCTGGTCTGAGTACAGCTAGTGCGCCTTCTCCGACAACAACAGCAGTCATCTTAGGAGCAAGGGTGGATTTACCTGTGTTCAATAGCGGTGCGAGTGGAGTAAAGCAGGCGCGTGCTAATTTTTCTGTGGCCCAAGCACAGAAAATAGCTTTAGAATCACAAGTTGATTCTGAAGTTGCAATAGCTTACGAAAATATTATCAGTGCCCAACGCCTACTGGAGCGCGATCGCACAGTTTTACTACCGCAAGCTCTAGAAGTTCTAAATTTATCTCGCAATAGTTATCAGTACGGTCAAACTAGTTTGAGTGATGCTTTGCTCAACCAGCAGTCCGTACAATCTGTATTTGATAATTTCTACGCTGATATCCTCGCCTACCAAACGGCTTTAGGCGCACTAGAGCAAGCTGTCAATCTACCCATGTCTGCGATTAATAACATCAATGCCCCCAAAACTCCTTAAAAAAGCAGGATGTTTGCATTTAGTACTTCCTTGGGCAAACATCCTGACCACTATCTCGCTGTTCCTACTGCTAGTTGGCTGCCAAGGCAAAGATCCACCAACTGATGAAGCAGCAGCGGTGTCCTTGCCTGTTGTAAACGTGCAACGCCAAGATATACCTGTGGAAGTCAACATTGGCGGCATGGTTAGTGCCCCACCCAATACCAGCGCTAAAGTCAGCCCAACTGTAGCTGGAAAACTTGCAGTTGTTACCGTCGTACCTGGTCAGAAGGTGGCTAAAGGGCAGTTAATTGCTCGATTGGATAATCGTCAGAGTCTTGATCAATTAAACCAAGCAACAGCAGCGTTACGTTCAGCCCAAGCCGGTGTTGCTCAGGCGCAGATTAATCTAGAACTTGCACAGAAAAGTTTAGAGCGATCGCGTCGTCTCTATAATCAAGCCCTTAATCCTACTCAAAAAGCCACAGATCCAGGCATACTCGGAGCCAGAGCAGGCGTGGCTCAAGCTCAAAGCAATCTTGCTCTTGGCGAAAAAAACTTGCAGCGACAAAAAATACTCTTTAAAAAAGGCGTAGCACCCAAGAAGGACTTGTTTGCAGCCCAAAATCAGCTTGAAACTGCCCAAGCTGCTTTGGTTACTGCCCAAACTGCCGTGCAACAAGTTGTACCTCAGAAAGATGTGATTGCAGCCCAATCTCAGGTTGAAACATCTCAAGCTGCTCTGGCGGGCGCAATTGCTCAACAAGAACAGGCTAAAGCTTCCCGCGACCTTGCTCAAACCCAACTCAGCTTTACTGACATTTATAGTCCGATATCTGGAGTTGTAGCTACTCGATTTCTGAATAATAGTGATACTACAGACCCTGCCACACCAATCATTCAGGTTGTTAACTTATCAAAAGTGATAGTCAACGCCAACTTACCTGCTGACAAGAAAGCTAATATTCGTGTCGGTCAAAGCGCCAAGATTCGCAGCCTTACAGGCGGTAGCTATTCTGGTGATGTTACTGCTATTAGCCCGATTGTCGATCCCCAAAGTAATACCCGCAGCATTCAAATTAGCGTTAACAATTCTCAGACACAGCTCAGAGAAAACCAAGCCGTAACTATTTCGATTATTACAGAAATCCACTCAGCGGCAATTACAGTACCCCAAACTGCTTTAGTGCCAGATCCAGATAATCCCACTGGACGCATGGTTTACACTGTGCAAGCTGGGAAACTGGAGCGGAAAAAGGTAAAAACTGGTATCCAGCAGAGCGATTTGTCTAATGGGGATAGCTTTGCTTCACACGTTGAGATTTTATCAGGGTTGATGGGCAACGAAAGAGTAGTAGCTAAAGGTGCTTATGGTTTAGCAGATGGTACTGCTATACAGGAGGTAAAACAGTGATTCGCTTTACAAAACTGCTGCAATCCCAAGCAAAAGCAATTTACCTAATATTTGTGCTGATTGCCCTTTTAGGAATTTTCGCTTACAACAGTTTGCCCAGTGGAGTTTATCCCGAATTATCCTTTCCTCGAATTACGGCGATCGCTGAAGTCGGAAATCTTGCTCCAGAAGAAGTAGCTCTTACAGTTACTCGTCCTTTAGAAGAAGCTACCAACCAAGTTTATGGAGTTGAGAGGGTACGCTCTAAGACTGCTCGTGGCTCTACAGAACTTTCGATTGAGTTTCAGCCTACAACCGATATGCAGCAGGCTTTACAGCAGTTAGAAGCTAAAATTAATGAAGTACGAAGTACTTTGCCATCTGGCGTTAACCTGACGGTTGAACGGGTTACTCCCGCCATCTTTCCAGTACTCAGCTACAATGTCACCACTGACACTCTGGCACAAACAGACCTTTATACAATTACTCAATATCAGATTTTGCCTCGCTTAACCAGGGTTGCAGGTGTGGCCCGTGTCAATCTTCAGGGGGGAAACATCTCGGAAGTCGAGGTACAAGTTGACCCAAATCGTCTGCAAAGTTATGGCTTGAATCTATCGCAAGTTGCTGATACAATCCAGCGCTCTACTCAAAACCAAGCAGTTGGTAAACTAGATAGCAACTATCAGCAAAATTTACTAGTTACTAGTGGTCAGCCCATAGACGCATCTGCACTAACAGGGATTGTGGTGACGATGAAAGGTGCTGGTAAACCTGTATTTTTACAGGATTTGGCACAAGTCTCTCTAGGCGAAACTGACCCGATTCAAATTGTCAGTGCTAAAGGTAAACCCGGACTAACACTAAATATATTCCGTCAGCCTAATAGTAATGTTGTGGCAGTTACTGAGGCGGTAGAGCAGGAAATCAAATCACTGGAGAAAAGCTTACCGCCAGGTGTGCAAATCACCAAAGCTTATGATGAATCAGGATTGGTAGTGGATGCGATCGCCAATGTTCGGGATGCGATCGCTATTGGCATTCTCCTAATTATCATTGTGCTGTACGTTTTCCTGCGAGAATGGCGCAGTACGGTGATTGCTTCTATCACTATTCCTCTATCGGCGCTGGCTGCCTTTGGGGTGCTATCCTTTGTCGGTCAAAGTCTAAATTTAATGTCTTTGGGAGGATTAGCGGTAGCAATTGGCTTGGTGATTGACGATGCAATTGTTGTGATTGAAAACATTGATCGCCAGTTGCAAAGAGGCTTGAACCCCAGTGCAGCAGTAGCCGCAGCGATGGCAGAATTAACTGAGCCTGTGATTAGTTCTACGATCACTACAGTAGCAGTTTTTGTACCTTTGGGATTGTTGTCAGGTGTTGCCGGACAATTCTTTACCAGTCTTACAATTACATTAACCGCTGCTGTTGTTTTCTCCCTACTACTAGCGCTGACTCTCACTCCCTTGCTAGGTGCAAAGTGGCTACGGAGTAACTCGAATCACTCAACACCAAGGTTATTAGTCAAACTAGACAATGCTTATACGCGGCTGTTGCGTTTTGTGTTTGGCAAAGTGCGTTGGGTAGGCGCGATCGCACTATTTTTACTTGCAGTAGGAGCAGTATTATTTACACAATTGGGTTCAGATTTCTTACCAGCATTCGATGAAGGCAGCTATATCATTGATTACCTCGCCCCAGCGGGAACATCGTTAACTGAAACAGACTTGCTCGCACATCAACTAGAAGAAATTATCGCCAAGACTCCAGAAATCACTACTTGGACGCGACGCACTGGTGCAGAAAATGGTTTGTTTGCTACTCAGCCAAACAAAGGTGATATTGTTGTTGTTCTGAAATCGGCAGATCAACGTCAACGCAAAATCTTTGATATCATCGAAGAGCAACGGCAGGATATATCTGCAAAATTACCCCAGTTAAACATTGACTTCCATCAAATTTTGCAGGACGAACTTGACGATTTATCTGGTGCGGCTAGTCCTGTAGAGGTGCGAATCTTTGGAGAAGATCCAACAATTCTGCGTAACTTAGGGGAGCAAGTTCAATCTCGCATTGAGAAAATCTCTGGTTTGGTAGACTTAGCATCTAGTGGTGGAGTAATTTTAGCGCAGCTAGATATGCACGTTAACCCCACTCAAGCTGGCCAGTTGGGATTAACAGAATCCGAAGTTGCACAGCAAGTACAGGATGGCTTGTTTGGGCGGGTAGCAACTCAAATTCGCCAGGGCGATAGGTTAGTGGACGTGCGCGTTCATCTTTTAGATACAGTCCGTAGAGATCCCCAACAAGTCAACCAAATCCCTATTGTTGGCACGAATGGTGCTACATTACCCCTTTTTGCTGTAGCCACAATCAAATCAACTACAGGCGAAGAAGCAATTTTACGCGAAAATCAGCAGCGTTATGTTTCTTTCACTGCTGGTGTGGAAAAACGCGATCTCGGTTCTGTGGTGCAAGATATCAACAAAAAATTAGCTGGATTAAAACTGCCTCAAGGTTACATCCTCTCAGTCGGTGGATTAATTGCCTCTCAGCAAGCATCTTTCTCACAATTGCTGTTAGTTATGGGTTTAGGTGTTTTACTAGTGTATTTAGTGCTAGTTTTACAGTTCCGCGATTTCTTGCAACCATTAGTAATTTTTACGACAATCCCCTTAGCACTTTTAGGAGTAATTTGGGGTTTATGGATTACTAAAACACCGCTAAATGTTTCATCATTTATGGGAATTATTTTGCTCGTAGGTTTAGTAGTAAAAAATGGAATTATTTTATTGGAATACACCAACCGTTTACGTTCAGAAGGTCAGTCTGTTGAATCGGCTTTAATTGAAGCTGGTCGTGTAAGACTACGACCAATTTTAATGACTACACTCTGTACTATTCTAGGTTTACTACCTTTAGCTTTGGGTTTGGGTGCAGGCGCAGAGTTGCAAAAGCCATTAGCGATCGCAGTTATTGGTGGGCTTTCTTTATCTACTATTTTTACACTCATATTTGTACCAATTGTGTTTCGTTTAGTCTGCCGATTGCGCCCAGAATAGTAGTTTATTTTGCCAAAAATTGATCTTGCTTTTGTTTAAGAGAGATATAGCGTTTCTCTCACAGATGAGGTACATGCATGATACTAAGAAGCCTGTCAATTAAGGATTTTAGTCTACCTCACGCGAATAGGAACCGCTATAATGCACTGGCAAGCACACCGTAAAACAGCTGCCAACCTCCAGCTGACTTGTGACTGTAAGGGTGCCTCCATGATTTTGGACAAGACTTTGAGCGATTGCTAAACCCAACCCGAAGCCTCTAGACCGATAAGACCGTGCCTCATCCGCCCGCCAAAACCGCTCAAAGACTTGCTGGAGATGTTCTGGGGCTATCCCAATTCCCGTATCTTTTACACTTACATATACCTGTTGAGCGACAAGATTAGTTTGGATTTCAACTGTACCGGTTACTTTTGTGTATTGAAGGGCATTTTCAATTAAATTAACAAAAACTCTTGTCAGCTGAACTGAATCACCTTGCACATATAGCGGTTCACTCAGTTTGGCTGTTAAATTGATTTCTTTCGCGTCGGCTTGAGGCTGATAGAGGTGGGCTAGCTGATGTAAAATTTCCGCTAGATTTACAATTTTTCGTTTCGATATTTTAATTTGGTCGCTTCGAGCTAGGAGTAGCAAATCTTCAGTGAGGCGAATCATTTGGTCAGCTGCACTAGCGATCACCTGAAATTTTTTAGCATCTGTAGAGCGCATTCCCTCTGGATATTCTAGTGCCACTTCTACATTTGCTGTAATTGCCATCAAAGGAGTCCGAAGTTCGTGAGATGCATCTCCTGTAAACTGTTTGAGTCGTTGGAAACTCCGCTCAATTGGTTGCATTGCCTTACGAGTTAGCCAAACTCCACCAACGCTACTCAGCACTAAAGTAATGACAACACCAATACCTAAACCCCAATCCAACTCAGTCAGCGTTTCATCAAATTCTTTTAAGGATTGACTTGCCCTCACATAGCCAATCAAGCGACCATTGTCATTATCAATTACAGGTAAAGTAATTCCTTGAAGGCGAACTTTGCCAATCTTCTGAAATTGCATAGTTTGATTGAGAGAAAAAGGCAAAGTTAAAACATATTTTCCTTGTTGTCCTACCAAACGATGTTGAAGGTCGTACCACTGCAAAGCTTGATGATAAGTAATTAGTTCTTGGATGGGAAAGTCATTTTCTAATTGCGGACGACCATTTTTAAGTTCAGCATTAGCCGCAGCGCTTTGTCCTAAAATCATCAGGTTTTCTGTAAGTCTTTGACTGAGACTGCGAGTAAACATTACTCGGACTGCCAATGCAAATATCCCTAGCAGTGAAGCGAAAACAACTAGATAAGATAGCAGTAATTGATACCGGGTTTTCTGAAACACAATACGGTTTTCCCACCAGATATTTAATCAGCTACTTGTAGACGATAGCCTATCCCATACACACTTCGGATCAAATCTGACTCACAGCCCGCGGCTTTAATTTTCCGTCGCAAGTTGGTTAGGTGAGTTTTGATAGTTTCTTCTCCTGGTACTTCGTCAAATTCCCAAAGTTTTTCTAGCAGTTCTGAGCGAGTAAACACCCGCGTCGGACTTCTCAAAAATACTTCTAGAATCGTGTATTCTTTTGGAGTTAATGGGAGACGATTGTGTCCATAATTTACTTCACAGGTGCTTGGATCTAGTTGTAAATTTCCATGAGTTAAAATCGTGGGTTTAATATCTAGACTTCGGCGCGATAAGGCTCTAATTCTAGCAGCTAGTTCTGCTAGTTTAAACGGCTTCACCAGATAATCATCAGCTCCGGCATCCAGTCCAATGACTTTATCTGCGGTTGTATCTTTGGCTGTCAACATCAAAATAAGAGCCTGACATCTCTCGGCTCGTAAATGTTTACACAAGGTAATTCCATCAAGCCGAGGTAACATCAAATCTAACAAAATTAGGTCATAGGGAACAATGAGCGCCTGTTCAAAACCTGTAATCCCGTCCGGCGCTAGATCCACTACATGATATTGATGTCTTAAATGTTCAGTTAAAGGTTCAGCAATCCGCTGGTCATCTTCAATTAGCAGGATTCTCATTTCTAGGGAAGAGGGGTGCGTGGGGTAGAATTGCGAATTGCCGTGACCCTTTTACCACTCATAGTCACGATGGTTTACTAAATGAATTTGTGACTATTCTAACATAATTAGTTAATTCAAAGCCATTAGCCGTAAGTGTTTGACGGACTTTTTCGCTCAACAAAGCAGCGAGTTCTACTGTACCTGCTCCTGGTGAACCATTGAATGGTTCACCAGGAGCAGGTACTGCGGGATGGAAATAAATCTCCACTAAGTCTGCCTCAATCTGGGGTATGAGACCGAGCAAATATTCCTCAGTCATACTGCCAGTTGCCAATAACCCGTAGACGCGGTTAGCGTAATTAATATTTTGAGATGTGAGCAGAGTCTCACCATAGCGGCGCAGGAGACTAAACACCCCCGACCAAACTAACTTGGTCAGTAACCTACGTCTATCAAGCTTCAGGCTCATCCCCAATTCTTCATTTGGCAGACGGATAACTCGAATATTAAACTCCTGTGCCAATTCTACCAAGATACTTAGTACGAAGGGATGAGAGTGTAGGTGTAAATGTCCATCTACATGAGAAAGAGATAGTCCAGAATCGCGGAATTTGATCAACTGGGCGCGGATTTCTCGCCGCAATTCTGAGCGTGCGGCGCTCTGAAATTGGTAGCGTAACCCAGTTTTGAGGGGGCTATCTGGGAAGTTCCCATTTGATGAAACCAAATGAGGAATTTGGGTGGGCGGCAAGACTGCCCGGCCACAGACCAAAACTAGATGTAAGCCAACAGCTAGATTGGGATGATTATGTGCCAAAGCGATCGCCTCCTGGGCTGCATCACCGCTCACCATCAGGCTAGTACTGGTTAGTATACCTTGTTTATGTGCTTTAATAATCGCTTGATTGACGCCGCTAGAGAAGCCGAAGTCATCACCGTTGATAATGGCAAAACGACGCCGCAAGATGTTAATTCCTTGGCTACTAGGCATTGGGCATTGGTGTTGTAATTGAAACTAATTTACCCCCTTTTGTCAACTTTAGTCGCTGTCCTCGCCACGTAATAGTGCTGCCAAGGAAGCCATAACACCAAATAGGAAACTGAATCAAATCGCGTAAAGGGATGACCCAAAAAAACTTTTTGGTATTTAAATCATTAAGAATATTCACCCCAACTATCCAGCCGATTAGGAACCGCATCATCCAAGTCATAATTAGCCCCATCCACCCTGCTATTGATCCTTTTGTAGCCAATAACAAAAGTAGACTAGCAACTGTACCGAAAGTAAAAAGCAATCCCAGATAGCCCCAAGGACGAGAAACGCGGATACAACGCGCCCAACGAATTTGACGCCCAATAGCATCAGCTAAAGTGGTAGGACCCAAAACATGATCAACTACATAGTTAGATAACACAACCTTGTAACCTATTTGGGCTGGTAGGTAGCCGAGTTGGAAATCGTCCGCCAAATAATCAGCAATCGCTTCAAATCCACCGATTGCTTTGAGTACTAGTTTCCCGATAACAATTGTAGAACCACAGGCAAATTTTGTCCCTTGTAGTTGATTACTTACTAAAACGCCTGCATGAAAATCTGTAGCAGTAGCAATCGCCTCTAAGGTTGCTACCCATCCTTGTGCTAAAGAACGATACATACAGGTGACAACACCAACTTTATGATCTTTGAGAGGTTGAATGACTCGTTGTAAATAGTCTGTCCCGACTCGAATATCACTATCAGCTATGACCAAGATTTCATGTTTAGCGGCGGTGACAGCATTTGCTAGATTACTCACCTTCAGGTTGGCACCAATGATCCGGTCGCTCACGACCAGATGAATATCTACATCTGGAAATTGCTGAATGATTTTCTCGACAACTTCTATGACAGGGTCTTCGGGATCGCATACACCGAAGATCATCTGATACTCTGGATAATTTTGTTGACAGAATGAGGCAAAATTTTCGTAAGCATAACTATCTAGCCCACAAATTGGCTTGAGAATGGTAAGAGGCGGATGGAACTCAGGATCGATGAGATCAGGGTGATTGGCAAAGGTTATCGCTGCATATATTCCATAACAATAAAATAAGACAGTCGATAGACACAGAACTAACAGCAGAACATTAATGATTGTCATCTGAAAAATTAGCTTAAATTCTAATTTTTTTAGATATGAAGCTGATGATTGCATAACTTAATCAGGTAAGGGTAAGCTCAACGAAGCTGAAACTTACTCCCACATAATGTTTAAAAACTTTTTTGAAAATTCCAATTTCAAATTAGTTTTTTAACCAATCAGCCATCACAGCAACTATCAAAAATAAGTAAGTTGGCACAATAAAATCAAACTGTGTGAAGAAAAGTAAATAAGGCTCAAACCCTTTTTCCCCCTGCTATAAATGTTTTTGATGGTATTGCTATGATGGCTAGTATTGAAAATAAACCGCTGCTACCTAGTGTGATGCCTCTTTGCATGAACAGGTTTTTTATAATGGGTTTTTTGATACCTAGCGTGGCTTCTTCTATGGGGCTTTGCAACAGCCACTTTTCTAACATCACTAGCTTCTCTATCCCCATCTTCATGACTACTATCACGATCATGAGGGCTATCAACTTCTGCAACTTGGACACCGCTGGAAGACTGCGATGCAGTTAAAAGCCTATATGGGAATTGATTTGCATACGTTGCCTGTGTATAACTACTAAATTCCAAAATACTTACAACAACAGTTGACAGAATAGTTTTTGTGAAATTTTTCATGATCCAAAGCAAGATTGAAATTGAAGTCAGCAACTCAATAATAGGTATCAATTGTCAAGAACTGGAAAAGATTTTGGTAAAATATAGGACTTACGCACTGTACAAAATAATCATGTTGTGTATGAACGTAAATACGCCGTTTCAGGTTTTTATTAATCAATTCATGGATGGTAAGTAGACCAGCGTCGTCGGGGCAATTCATGAATTGCCCCGACGATGAATGTGGTTTTTCAAATCACCCATACTTGGTCTTTTCTGTCAATGCGTAAGTCCTAAAATAGACCTCTTGCACGAATAGTAAACCTTTTGTCAATACCAAAATTGATGGTGAGTCAGTGCTAGAGCGATCGCTTCTGAGGCTGCATCACCATTTACCATCAAGCTGGTACTAGTTAGTATGTCTTGCTCATAAACTCCGAATAATCCCTTAATTCACACCCCTAGAAAAGCCGAAATCATCACCATTAATAATGGCGAAACGACGAGGCAATTGTAGAATTTCGCGGATGTTCATAGGGAATTGGGGATTGGAAAAAGAAAAGTATAAAATATTAGACTAAATCTTACCCTAGCCTGCGGCAAACAGCTACGTGTCTACGGGTTCTGCTTACAGTACAGCCTTTAGAGGTTGTAATCAAATAAGTTTGCCAACCTTCTCTACGAGACACTATGCGAACGCAAAGGGCTTGGAAGCGAGTTTGTTCCCCCATGAGTGATTTTGAAGGTTTACAGATAACCAATAAGTTTGACAAACTTTTTCTTAAACAGGTACTTAGCCTGCATCAAGAGACAGTTCTCAATCCCCAATATTTAAACCGCAGCCGCCTGACTAGATTGCGCGTGGGCAATCGCTTGAGTTCGGCGTTCCTTCAGGTAGGAAAAGAACTCCACACCTTCACGTAGGCGACGCACCATCATTTGACGGTCAGCTAGCATTTCCCGTACAATGGGGATGATAGCTTTGGGACGGAAGTAAAATTTCCGGTACATTCGTTCAACTGCATCTTCAATTTCCGCACTGGAAAAGGTGGGATATTGCAACGTAGAAGTTTGAATGCCAGAGTTAGCTACTAGATGTTGGTTGGTAAACCAGGCGTTAGCTTTGGCTTGTTCATAAAGTTCCGTCCCTGGATAGGGTGCGGCGATAGAAACTTGAATAGTATGGGGACTGAGTTCGCAGGCAAACCGAATCGTCTCTTCTACGGTTTCTTGAGTTTCAATCGGTAACCCGATGATAAAAGTTCCGTGGACAGTAATTCCCAGTTGGTGGCAGTTTTTCATAAATTCTCGTGCCACTTCTAACTTAATTCCCTTTTTAATCCGGTTGAGAATATCTTGGTTCCCAGATTCAAACCCAACTAGAAGCAAGCGTAAACCGTTATCGCGTAGTTGTTTAAGGGTATCGTAATCTAGGTTAGCGCGGGCATTACAACTCCAAGTGAGCTTGAGCTGCTTCATGTGTTCACTGATAGCGATCGCTCGATGTTTATCAATGGTAAAGGTGTCATCATCAAACATATATTCCTGCACCTTGTCGCCAAATATGGCTTTGGCTTGTGCCATCTCTCGTCCTACAGCCTCCGGGCTTTTGTGGCGGTAGAGGTGACCACCAATTGTTTGTGGCCAAAGACAAAAGGTGCATTTTGCCGGACAACCGCGTCCAGTGTAAAAGGAAATATAAGGATGTTGGAGATAACCAATGAAATACTTAGTAATATCTAAATCCTTAGCGTAAATTGGCAGGACACTAGGCATAGCATCCCAATCATGAATTAAGG
The DNA here is from genome assembly GCF_036917655.1 of Nostoc sp. Lineage (GTDB taxonomy): Bacteria > Cyanobacteriota > Cyanobacteriia > Cyanobacteriales > Nostocaceae > Nostoc. The sequence continues at coordinate 71,290 of NZ_JBALCY010000059.1, read as the reverse complement.
GACGCTCTTCATTGTGGCGGATTTGTGAAAAGCGATCGCGGTAACTTAGTCCTTTAATTTCTTCCCAAGGTTTACCTTCCGCTAGTTCTTTACAGGTATAGTCAAATTCATTGCGGCACACAAAGTCAATAACTTGGTTATCCCGTAAAGTTTCTTCTGGTAAGACTGCTACATGGGCACCCACCAAACCAATCTGTACACTTGGATTCGTAGCTCTAATAGCTTCAGCACAATTAACATCGTTAGCTAGTGATGGTGTACTGGTGTGCATGATAATTAATTCGTAATCTTTAGCGATTTGCAGCACGTCATCCACAGTCTGACCATGTGGTGGCGCATCTACCAGTTTGCTACCAGGTACAAGCGCCGCAGGTTGCGCTAGCCATGTGGGATACCAAAACGATGTAATTTCGCGCTTGGCTTGGTATCGGGAACCAGCACCGCCATCAAACCCATCGAAAGAAGGAGGATTGAGGAATAGCGTTTTCTTCACTGATATCTCTTCTTAATATTTGAGCAAGATAGTTACCTATCTCACGTATTTTATTTGAATTTACAACAATTTAGTTTGCTCCGAGTAAATCCGCCTATCTAGCCGACTGCTAACTTTCTTACGCAGATCACACTTCAGGCAAGCCGCGATGAACTTTCCCCACGGCTTGCCTGAACTGTAGCAAGGGGAAATCTTTTATCTCAATCCCTGCTATGAGATCCATCAACACTGCCCTCAGTCCCCGCTGATGACGCATGAACCACGCGGTTCAATTGTCTACATTGAAAGTCTCACGTCCACTTTTGTAGAGGAGTTGCTCTGGTGATGGGACAGCTTAGTCATCTCGATTGCTCTTAATCCTCGTTCCAGGCAATGCCTTAGTTCCTTCAATCCGTACACCTGTTAAGAGATTGGAATTAAGACCCAGAGCATTCAAAACAGTTACAGCAATTTGAGTTGTACGAACCCGATCATTTACTGTTGTGCCCTTTACATGATTTGATAAACCATCACCACCGATGACTAGAGCGATGTTGGTCGCATCCTCAGTAAACAAAGCACCGTGTTCAGCAATTTTCTTACCTTTTGAAGGATTACCAACAAAGATATAGCCAGGAAGGGTCTGGATGAACACATCAGGCGTGCGGTTGTCCGGGTTAGGGCTGGGAGCCAGACCAAGCTGATAGGCTAAAGCCCCAGAGTAAACTTTGGCAATGCCAGGATTACAGATAGGTGCTGAAGTCGTAGAGCCTGATGAAGTACCTGTACAGAGAGGGAGATTTGTCAAACCGCGCAGATATTGAGTGACATCACTAATCTTGCTTTGATTTTTGAGCCAAACCAGAGAGACATCATCCTGAGTAGCCTGACTTACGGCATTAGGATCTCCAAGGTGGAAGTCGATGGCATCCGGGATCAGGTTATCTTTAAGCAGAGTTCCGACACCATTTCGGGGGTCTTGACCATGTTTAGCGACCAGAACCACCAGGGTATTCTTAGCTAGATGTGGATTACAGCGAATCGCTGATAGAATTTGACCAATACTCTTATCAGTATGCTGCAAAGCATCAGTCAAAACGTTAGACGGTCCTTTGGGAGGAGTAGCCCCGATCGCATTTGGATTGTTAGTCGGATTACCGCTGTTGTTGATGCCGCCAGCAAGTGCCTTTTCAGCAACGCTTACAGCTTGAAAGTTCATTGCAAAGATGTTAGGAACTGGTGCATTTTCAGTTCCTAAAGAGTTTCGCCCACCAATTTCATTGAGAATGGCTTTAACTTTCAAGTCGTCGTAAGCCTTGGTATAGGTTGTGTTATCTGTGACGACATGAGCGTTTGGAGCGATTACGGGCTTGTGATTTGCGTCAAAGGAAATAGCATCTGTCAACAAGCCGTTTCTATCGAAGATGACACTTGCATTGATCTCAGGGGAGTAGTAGTCGTTAATCGAGTCGCCACCACGTCCTTGAACGACATTGTAGGCACCTGCGTGTTTATCAGAAAAGGCAGTGTACAGCCCAGCGTTATGAGCCACATTGAAAATCGTATTGATGTCGGGATTGAGATATTGCCAAGGATAAACTGGTTTACATCTGCCGCTAGAGCAATTTTGGGGCAACCGAGTTTTGTCGATGCTCCCCAAGCCATAGTCCCCTCGCACAAAGCCTTTGGTCGGGTCGCCGCTGATATAACCACCACCATCAAGTCTCCAAATGACATTGTTCGGATCTGGATGGCTGGGATCGGCAGGAATGGAATAATCGAGCAATTCAAAGTAGGTTGCTTCAGTTCCCAAGGGGCTGTTAATATTACCACCTTCAGCGATCGGTGCAGTCAAGTTGCGAGCATAGGTATCATCGTAGTAAACGCCAGTGGTCGCAGGACCTGCACCAGTGAGGTAGGACAGAGTTCCTGGGAAAGAGTCGGATGGGCTAGTAGTCAAGGCGTTAGGGTAAGTTACCCCCACTGAACGGAGGCTATTGATGTTGGTTAAGTAGCGTTGCAGTCCTGGGTCTAGAATATCTGCACTACGCAAGCCATCTACAGATAGAATTAGCACATGCTGATATGCTCCAGGGGCAATAGCTGCGATCGCAGTCCGGTTAGGAATTGCTATAGAAGCAGAAACACCACAAACCATCGTGAGGGCAAGTGCCAGTTTGAAACGGTTAAATATCATTAACTAGTCCTAGTGGAATTTAAGTTCAAGTGAACATTGAAACCCCGTGAGGTGGGCAGTGCCAGCCCTTTCAATGCATTCATTTGTACTATATTCTTGGACTCTGGATTAATTCTTGGGCTATAGTCTTTACGAGATTTTCTGGTACAAAATGCTTAATCAAAGATACCATATTTTGATTGTCTTTGATGTTGTAATCGCCCTAATGGCCATCGATAGTCTCAAGCCTTAGTTTCACAGCCTCTGCAAGGAGAGGGTTTCAGCCAGTGATTTAATAGTTCATTTGTTTGCCTTGGAAAGGCTGGCACTGCCCACCCTATGAAGTCATATTAGATTTAAGACGCAAAACTTGCTGGTGTTTGCCCCAGGAATCCAAGGCATACACGTGTTTAAGAGTGTCTTCATTTATTTTTAAATGTAGCAATTGGAATAATCTATTTCTGTAAGGTTAAGGAAGAGTTATAAAAAATTTAATAAGTAGTTAAGCTTTTGCACAGTATGTTTATTGAAACAGAATTCAGTCCTTCTGGAGTCAGAATACAGGAAAGTTTTTCTGGTGTGACTGCAATTTACTTTCTTATGGCAGATGACTCAACACAGTCTTAAACGGACTTCAAAGGAAACCACTAGCGCGTCTGTAGCCGTGTAGTCGAGACTTACAAAACAAGGTGCAATCTAATTGCTAGAAAGGGGATTAATTTTTATTGAAGTTTAATACTTATACCTTCGGGTAGACGGAAAACACTATTCTAATTTATAAGCTAGTTATTAAGTTTTTTGATGGATAAAATTATGCTAACCATTATTGCTTGAATAATTCTGGGTTTAATTGCTGGAGCCATAGCGAAAGCTATTAATCCCGTTCGTGAGCGTGGTGGAATTGCTTCAACTATGGTTTTCGTTTTAGGTATGGTCGGTGCTGTAATCGGAGGAATTTAAGTTACTCATTTAATGACAGAAAAATCTCAGTTAACTGCTGTAAATCTCAGTATCACCGGTATAATTGTTGCTGTAATTGGCGCAATGATTGCCATCTTCCTCTGGAACTTATTGGCTAATCGTGCCACTTAATCGAGCCAGTTATTAGTTGAATTAAGTTGCTAAAAAAATCATGCTTAGAGTCAGTTTATTAGTAATTCATCCTTTCAGATTTTACGTAAATATAAATTACTCCACTTCCTAAAAGTTAGTGGAGTAATTTATATTCGACTATTAGTAATGAATCATCGCTAATATTGCTATTTTCACTGTCCAAGCTAAATTAGTCTACAGCTTTCTTAAGTTCATCTTTAATGTTTTCTACAGTGTGAGCAACTTGGGCTTCAGCTTGCTTTGCTTGTCCTTCAGCTTTCTCTTGTGGATTCCCGGTTATTTCGCCCACAACCTCTTGAATTTTTCCTTCAATATTTTTTGCAGTAGCTTCTATTCTTTTTTCGGCAGTCATGGTTTTTATTTCCTAGCTTATGGTTGATTCAGCTATTACATAAACTAACAATAGCGGATTGTTTTTTACTTCCATCAAACGATAGAATAATTTGGTTGATTATATTATCTTAAGATAGATCCGGGTTGCTACAAAAGCACGCAACGTAAAAAATGTGAATATATAGCAATCCTATTTGATTTGTGAAAATTCCCGGTGTCCAGATCCGCGACTTCGTAAAAGTTGTCGGGGATCTAACTTTTCATGAATGATTTAGGACTGCTATATGCATCTTCATAGAGAATTGGTATAAGTAAAAGCAAATTTTCAACAAAAGGAAAGTAAAGGAGTGGCAACAAAACGTCAAAAAAATGTATGGAAGAGTGAGATTAATGACATCATTCGGGGTGCTTGTGGAGGTTTTTTATTTGGCATACCCTTGCTGTATACAATGGAGGTGTGGTGGATTGGATCACTGGCAAAACCACAACTGATGATGATGGCGATCGCATTCATGTTTATTGTGGTTTACTTGCTCAATCAGATAGAAGGGTTTCGGAAACGCAGATATAGCTGGCTAGCTCATCAAGTCGCAATGGATGCCGTAGAAGCGATCGCGATCGGACTAGTACAGCACGGCGGAAATTAAGTATCCATTAAACAGCCAAAACCTTGCCCTTATAAGTCCATTTAAATAGTTTTGCCATAGTGCGATTAAAGTAGTCGATAAAATCAAGGATGCGCGTTTTAAGATTATCAATGCTTGAAAAGCTTGCACGCTAAACTCGTTGTGACCCAAATCCTCTTTCATCCAGTAGAAATACTATTTAATTAGTATAAATATATTTTTATTACTGATAAAAAGATTTGGCGTAGGCGTAGCCCGCCTTCTCTACAAGACGCTACGCGAACGGCGTCGCACCTTTTTTGCAGAACCTCACAAAATCGCATTGCTCCCATATTACATCGGCAGAGTAATAATAAACTTTGTCCCCTCACCAGGCATTGACAAGCAGTTGACTTGTCCATTGTGTTTATCGACAATAATTTGGTAGCTTATAGCTAATCCCAGCCCGGTTCCCTTGCCCACAGCCTTGGTTGTGAAAGATGGCTCAAAAATTCGAGATTGCACCTCAGCAAGCATACCGGGGCCGTTATCTTGGATGCATATTGTGACGGTTTGTTGCTGAGATTCAACTGATGTAGTAATGGTGATCATGTTCGGGCAAACAGCAATCTTTTGATCAGAGTGGTTTTGATTGAGTTGATCAAATTCATCAATGGCATTGGCGATGATATTCATGAACACCTGGTTTAGTTGTCCGGGATAGCAACTGATTGCAGGTAAATCACCGTATTGTGTTACAACTTCAATTTTAGGGCGATCGCCGTTGCCTTTGAGTCGATGTTTCAACAGCATTAAGGCGCTATCGATTCCTTCGTGAATCTGAAACTCCACTTGAGATGAAATGTCTGTGCGAGCAAAAGTTCTCAGAGAGAGGCTGATATCTTTAAGACGGGTAATTCCCTGGTGCATTGATGCCATTAGTTTCGGCAGATCCTCTACCAGATATTCCAAGTCGATTTCTTCAAGAAGCTCTTGAATTTCCGGATCTGGCTGCGGTAGCTTCTGCTGTTGGAGACTCACCAGCCGAAACAGATCATTCACATATTCTTCAATATAGGATAAATTTCCGCTCACAAAACCAACCGGATTATTAATCTCATGACCAATACCTGCAACCATCTGCCCGATAGTGGACATTTTCTCACTCTGGATCAGTTGTAATTGGGTTTGTTGTAACTGCTGTAAAGATTCAGTTAATTCTGCGGTGCGCTCTTGCACACGTTCTTCTAATGTGCGGGTGAGAAGGGAAATTTTCAGGTGTAACTTTAAACGAGCAATGACTTCTTCCTGTTGGAAGGGTTTGGTAATGTAGTCAACTGCACCTATTTCCAGTCCCGCCACCTTGTCTGTAGAATCGGAGAGGGCAGTCATGAAAATTACCGGAATATTCTGAGTTATAGGATTAGTTTTCAGCCGGCGACAAGTTTCAAATCCATCAATACCTGCCATCATCACATCCAAGAGAATGAGATCGGGACGGGCATATTCTGTTTGTTCGATCGCTGACTCTCCATCTGTTGCCATGAGCGCTTTCCAGCCACACCCCTGAATCGCTTCATATAGCACCTTGAGATTATTAGGATTGTCATCCACCAACAAAATATATATGGGTTTGGAGAGAGGAACAGTAATCATGGACTTAACTCCGTTGTGACAAATGATTTGAGGAACTTACGGATTTTTCCGGTTTGGAAACTGGCAGTGAGTTTGCTCAACTCTGCCCCGAAGGGAGCTAGCTGACTGTTTTGCTCAATTAGCTCTCCTAACATTCCCTCGATCGCCGAGATATCCCCCATCATTGCCAGATGATAGAGTTGTTGTAAAACATCCTGGGATGGTAGAACCCATTCACTACGAGTTACCTGCTCACCTTTGGGAGACGGCTGCTGAGGCGAAGATTGAGCATATATCCACTCTACTTTCAACAGCGATCGCAGTTTATTGAGTAGTTCCTCGATCTGGAGGGGTTTGGGCAGGAATACTGTTGCCCCTGCCTCTACACTCCGATGGCGATTTGACTCAGAGACGTTGGCACTAGAGACGATAATGGGAATAGAATGGGTTTGCGGATTCCCTTGCAGGTGAACCATTAGCTCAAAACCATCCATATTGGGCATAGATAAATCGAGCAGAATCACATCTGGATTGTGTTCAGTTGCCACCTGTAGACCATCTTTGCCATCGATCGCTTCCAGAGTTCGACAACCAATTTCTTGCAGCAGACTGGTCAACATAGAACGGTGGTTGCGATCGTCATCGACAATGAGAATCTGAGGCGCACTACCCCGAACCCCGGTAATTTTCTGGGGAATTGGGGCTGCATCTACGCCCGTCGTAGACATCGCACCTCCATGCCAGTCATGAACAAGTGGGACTGCTACTGTCAAATCTAGCCAAAACAGACTTCCTTCGCCCAGGTGACTCTGCACCTGAATTTGGCTCTCCATCAATGCCGCAATTCTGTGGCTAATCGCCAATCCCAAGCCAGTACCTTCAGATCGCTGTTTTGCTTCACCCACTTGCTCAAAGGGCAAAAAGATTTTTTCAAGTTGGTCTTGTGACATCCCAATACCTGTATCTTCAATCTGAAAACGAATCTTCTGATGTGTCATTTGTTTAGACTCTTGACCAATGACCAATACTTCGGCTTCGCTCAGTACAAGTGACGAATGACTAATGACTTCTACTTTGAACGTTACGCCACCGCTATCTGTAAATTTGATCGCGTTGCCCAGCAAGTTAATCAACACTTGCCGCAGCCGTTTTTCATCGACTTCAATCACAAGTGGTAGGCGATCGCTAATTAAGATATTAAATCCAATCCCTTTCTGTTTGGCCCGGATACCACAAATCTCAGTCACACCATGTAAGAAATTGGGCAGATGCACATTGGTTAAAACCAAATCCAATTTTCTCGCTTCTATTTTCGAGAGATCGAGAATGTCATTGATCAGCATCAACAGGTGTGATCCGCATTGGTAGATAATGCCGACTCCTTCCAGGTTTTTAGCTGTCATGTTTGGCGATTGTTCTAGTACTTGGGCAAAACCAAGGATGCCATTGAGAGGTGTGCGTAATTCGTGGCTCATATTGGCGAGAAATTCACTCTTGGCTTGATTGGCAGCATCGGCAGCAAGCTTTGCTTGAACCAATTCATGAGTTCGTTCTTCGACTTTTGTCTCCAGGGTTTTGGAATAATCTAATAGTTGACTGTTGGCAATTTCCAGTTGGCGATTTATTTCTTCTAACTTCTGCTGTTTATAGGCGTTCGTTGTCGCAATCACACTAGCAATAAACGCGGCTAAGGCGGGTGTTACCGGAATTAAAACACCATACAAAAACATCCCATAGCCACCCCATACACAGGCTCCACTGATGCCTACAGTTGCCCAAAGAATTTTGCCGCCGGGAATCCGTCGCCCGGTACGCGCACTAGCTAACCACCAACTACCCCCAGAACCGATAATAGACCAAAAAACAATCCAGAGTGATAGAGAAATGCCAGAAACACCGTGTAGGCTGGATTTTCCGGTTTTTGCCCCTTGTACTAGTTGATGAGCAATATTGGCATGAACAACCACACCTGGAGTCGGTTTTTGAGCAGATACCCAAGAAGAGAAGGGTGTGCTGAAGAAATCATTGGTACTGGAGGCGATTGAACCAATAAATACCATGCGATCGCGCATCAAATCTGCCGGAATTCTCCCTGCTAAGACATCGCGCATGGCAACTGTCCGAAATGCAGCATCCGTTCCATACCAATTGAGCAGAATTTGATAGCCTCCTAAATCGGCATCAGTATAACCTGCTTCTTGATTTTGCAGTGGCAGGTAAATTTCCTTGCCCAACTGAAACTTTTGCTGCTTGGGGTCAATGCTTTCTAAGCTAATTTTCTCAGCTTCCAGGTACTTAAGGGCTACAAGGGTTGCTAGTCCGGCTTTAATGGTATTTTGCTCTTTAGCATCTTCAGCTGTCAGGAGCGCACGACGCACAAAGCGATCGCCATCCAACACTAAATCTGCTAATCCTACCTGATCCTTTTTTTTCAATTCCGGTGGGGGATTGACGCGTTCACCGGTAATTTTCTCAACTCCGATTAAATTAGGAGTGTTGCGGAAGACTTGAACAAGTTGCTCATGTCCGTTTCCTTCTGGTAAATCTCGATAGAGATCCAATCCGATGGCTCTAGGCTCCTGCGCCCGGATTTTTTCTAATAATTGTGCCAGCGCCCAGTCTGGAATTGGCCATTTCTGCACCGATTGGATATCGCGCTCATCGATTGTGACAATCACAATCTCATTAGCGATCGTCTGGGACGTTGGCGTAGCCCGCCCTTGGCATCGCTGACGAACCCATTCGTCACGAATTTTCCATTCTGGTAAATTGAAAAGTCCCAACGATTGCCCAACCATAACCGTCAAGGCAACGCTGGGAGTAATAATCAAAACGCTACGAGTGCGTTGGATAAAAGCCTGGAATCTGCGCCACCCACATATTTTTGCCATACAGTTATCTCTGTCAACGTTGACTAGGATTAACCTGACATTAGTTAGTAGATGCTAATAAGTTCGCTGTTACAATCTCCTTCAAACTCACTGAGGACAGAAGTTCTTCCCATTGTTTGCGGAGGGTTGCATTGTTAGGTTGGGCGGTATATACCGTTGCAAGTGTTGCCACACAGTCATACCAAACACCATTTTTACCCAAAATAGTAGCCCGCTTCAGAGGATCTTGCTCTTGCATTGCTGTTGCCAACTCAGGGCTGGGCTGGATGCGCTTAACCCAACCATCGACGTAAGGCGTACTCGGACTAAGTTCTCCATCTACTTTCACTGCTAGGAACCATTGATAGTTTTTGCCAACTGTTAAAGCAGGTGCATTGGCTGGTAACTTGATCGCAATTACCCCAGTTTTTCCTGGAACTGGGATTTTCATCTGATGTTGCATATTGCCAGCTTCATCCTTGAGGCTGAATACGGCTTCTTGGGCATTGGAAGCCGGGAGATACACCAGAATTGTGGGACGTTCAGACACTGTTGTGCCATAAAAGTTTTGGGGCAAGAGGGCGATTAGTGCTGCTGGTTGTGTTGTACTTACACTCGATGGATTTAAGTAGTAAGTACCCACGCGAGAAGCACCCCCACTTGCTTGTTGAGGCGTACCCTTCCCAGCAGCAGGTGTAAAGAGGTCGCCGCGAGAAGCTCCTCCCGTTGCCTGTTGAGGCGTACCCTTCCCAGCAGCAGGTGTAAAGAGGTCGCCGCGAGAAGCTCCTCCAGTTGCTTGTTGAGGCGTACCCTTCCCAGCAGCAGGTGTAAAGAGGTTGCCGCGAGAAGCTCCTCCAGTTGCTTGTCTGGGCGCACCTTTCCCGGCACTAGGAGTAAACATACTACCGCGAGAAGCTCCTCCAGTTGCTTGTCTGGGCGCACCTTTCCCGGCACTAGGTGTAAACATACTACCGCGAGAAGCTCCTCCCGTTGCTTGACTAGGAGAGCCACTGTTGGTCGGCGGGGTAAATGTAACAGCATCGGCACTAGTCCAGGCACTGCTAGTGATCAGAGCGATGATGCTAAATGCAGTAGCTAAATATCGACGTTTCATGATGTCTGACCTAATCTAATTGAAATCTGATACAAAAGACGTTTCTTTTGACTCTGGCCAGAAGCTCAGAGAATAAGTCCAGGCAACAGTCAAATCAGGGAACTTATACTAGTAGTATAGGCGGGATTTAGCGGGAATATTGTAAAAAAACAGCATGATTTATCTAGAACTAAGTACGTCTTTTTACGTAGCTAAATCCAGTTACCGATCAAAACAAAGCCAGACCAAAAGAACGGATCGTGAAAATCAGTTTGGCGAATTAGGCTAATTTGTGCTTGTCTTAGTGCTTCAGCTTTAGTGATTTTGGGTTGTCGCAGTTGGTTATAGAAGCGAGTCATGAGGATCGCGGCTACCTGATCTTTAACAGGCCATAGAGTGGCGATCGTTGAGCGAGCGCCGGATTTGACAGCCAAACCCGCCAATCCAAGGACGGCGCGATCGTCTCCGGCTGCTGTATCGCAAGCACTTAGTACCAGCAACTCGATGGCTTTCGAGGGATCGCTACCCCGATTTTTCAGGAGTTCAGATAACTCCTTAACGTTCATTTGCCCATCCCAAGTCAGCAAGAAGGTATCTTCCAGGCGAGAACTAAACTGTCCGTGGGTTGCTAGGTGGACAATACTTGCACTACTGGATTTCACCCGTTCAGCAAGGGCTTGACTGGTGAATTGCTGGTTCAGCAACTCAGAGGACGGTATCGCCTTGGAGATTTGTTTGATTTCTGATTCCACTGCGGGTAAAGCACTAAAGCCAGCACGAGCTTCGCTAATGCCACCCACGATCGCACTGAGATGATTTTGATTAAGCGATCGCGTGGCCATCAGTTGCAATCCTGGTGAGAGCGCCACAGCATACTTCTCGATCAGATATTGCTTACCGTCATATAAAGCTGCTATGGGAATGTTCCGCAATCGACCATCCAAAACAAACACCAATGTCTTAGTATCAATGAATGCTTGATCTGCTTCGGCTGGACGAATCAACCAATTATAAATCTGTTGGGAGAATCGATCGCGGTCTTTGGAATCTGAGACAGGGTTAAGAGCAGTCAAAAAGTTGTCTAAAGTCTGCTCAATTTCAGCTTGAGATTTGTGAGTCACATAGGAACGCAGTGGTTGCCCTGCTTTCGAGAGGATTACTGTGAAACGATCTGGCAGGATGATCGGATAAAGGATAGTTGCAGTGGGATCAACCTGATCAATCTGTTGAGTTCTATCTAAACAGGCTTCCCGAAAAAAGTTATCGAGTTCGGCAATTTGCAGTGCCTCAATCAATTCACGAGCTTGGATCAGTTCTGCTTGACTCGGTTGATTTTCTAGAAGTAAATCAACCAGTTCCCGGTAGACAGGCTCCACACTGCTGCGAAAAGAGAACTGGATATCAGGGTTAATCGCCACCAAATCCCCCCGCAATGCTTTTAAGGCATTGACGGCTTCTGTATACACAGTAATAGCTTTGGAGCGATCGCCCTGTTGTTTATACAACTGTCCCACCTGCCAAGCAGATTGAGCAATGATATCGTTAGCTTGGAGTTGACGGGCAATATCGAGAGATTTCTGAGCTAATTCCTGTGCTTCAGATATCTGCTGTGTACGACGATAGAGTTTTGCCCACTGATGTAGTGCATAAGCTTCTGATTGAGCATCTTTAATCTGCTGTGCAGACTTGACTGTGACTGCCATCAGTTGCGCCAAATCTTTGAGCGGTACGATTTGGTCAGGATTTGACTGGCGATTGAGGGTGAGGATGCCAACAAAATTGATCGCTGCGTAGAGGGAGATGTGACTGGGGGGCAGTTCCCGAAGTTGTTGGAGTAGTTGAGGTGCAAGTGGGGTAGCCAACTCAGGTTTGTCGTAATCGAGGAAAAGTTTAAACTGAGCTAAACGCGCTTGTAACTGATCGCCTGGGTTAGTGGCTAAGAGTTGAGCCTGTTCAAAGTAATCAAATGCCGCATTTGGATCTTGCAAGTCAACGGCAGTTTGGCCCAAGCTGATCAGGATAGAACTCAACTGGGGTTTGGCTGCAATTTTGCTAGCGATCGCTAAACTTTGCTCTAATATCTGTTGACTGTTGCCAGAGTCGCCAATCATTTCCAAGGCTAAAGCAAGCGATCGCAATCCACTGACTTTGATTTCATTATCCGGCATCCCTTGGAGTTTTTGAGTCAGCACCTCTAACTGTTGTTTGGAACGGCGGTAAAATCCTAAAGTTTGTAAAGCTTGTGCCTGGTTGATTTGACTACCCAAGCTTCCCATTTTGTCGCCTGCTTGCTCATAAAATTTTTCAGCTTGTTGCCAACTTTCGAGGGCGGTTTCAGCTTTACCAGTGTGCAATTGCAAACTTGCTTGGGTATTGAGTGCTTGTGCCCAAAGAATGGCATCAGCAGAAGGTTTACCTGTTTGCAATAGTTTCAGACTTTGCTCAATAGATTGTTGGCCTGCTTGCCATTGATTAAGTTCCTGTTGTGCCAGTGAAAGATAACTCAAGCTGAGAGCTTCGTTAAGGCGATCGCCTTGGGTATGGTACTGTTGTGCTGCCGTTTGCCAAGCTGTTACAGCTTCTGTAAAGCGCCCTGATTGGTAAAGGTTCCGTCCCTGTTCTAGCCAATTGTTAGGCTGGGAAATGGACACATTCAGGGTAGAAGTTGTTGGTACTTGCAGAGATGCTCTAGCAGGTATGATGATTACTAGCAAACACAAGCTCAAAATACTCAGACTAATATATAGCCAACGACGTTGTTTAATTTGGAAAATCATAGATAGTTACTCATGGTTTAAAAGTTTGTTTAGTAAAATAATTGCGATCGTGATTTACTCGATTGCAAAGTTCTGAGCAACTAATTCCTCACAAGTGCTGCACAAGTTAACTGCGGCTGTATATTTGTACGAGATTGGACTGCAATTAACTCAACTTTGCCCTTAGCGTTGTGATGCCAGCTTGTAGCCTGCACAAGAACCTCTGGTAATTCAGGTATTTGTGCTGTAAGTGCAGATAGAAAAGCGATCGATCTCATAGCATTAAATACTTATCTTTAACTGATAGTCTTAGGATTCCCAAAATAGTCGTGTTGGTAACACCCATTGCCTGGAATCAAAATAATTAGCAGCTATCAGCATATTATCGAGAGTTCTCTGGAGTGTAGATAATAGCAGGACTTATATAGCAATCCGATTTGATTTCTGAAATTATTTGCGTAGGCTGGGAGTAGGGAGTAGGGAGTGGGGAGTAGGGAAGAAGCCTCTTTGAGTTGTACTGAGTTTTTTCAAAAATCAAATATGAGTCCTATATGATGTCCGCTTGATTACTTATTAAACCCCAAGAACCCCACCCCGCCAAAGCTGTGCTTTGTTTCCCCTCCCGAATAGCTCTTAGGGGTTGGGGGTGGGGTTCTTTTATTATGGGTAATTTGACAGACATGATATTACTCAAAAAGGCAGTGAAAGCCTTGATTTACCGTCGGGGCAATTCATGTAGACGCATTCGCGGAGCGTCTCGTAGAGAAGCGGCTCCCCGCAGGGTATTGCCCCGACATTTCGGATTTGATGCGTAAGTCCTAAATAGAAAAAGGTTCTACAAAGCACCATTCAAAATCTGATTAGCAGTCAGTTTCAAATCTGGAAAAGTCGGGGATATAATATATTCAAAATTCCTAAATTGAGCGATTTGATATTCTTCATCAACTAGATGATAAATAGAAATGGTTGGCTGTTTAGGATTACCGATAAACTTTCTTGCTCCCAAAGCTGCATAATCAACGATCCAATATTCGGGAATCTTCATTACTTCGTAATTACCTAATTTGGTGTAATAATCATCTTCCCAGTTTGTACTTACAACCTCAATAACCAAAGGAATGGATTCACTTTGAGTCACGGTAGATTCTTTTTCCCAGAATTCCTCATTCTGCAAATTAGCATCATTGATTAAAACCACATCTGGAGAGTAACCAGATGATTTTCTCGGCGGTTTTACTAATGCTGTTTTGGGGATAAAGTATGGCAGTTTTAAGCGCTTATACTCAACACTAATTTCCCCTGCTAAAAATCCTGTAACTTTTTCATGTTTTCCACTCGGCTGAGACATTTCAACAATTATCCCATCGTGTAATTCGTAACGCTTAAGAGTGTTTTCCGGCAGCCATTCGATAAATTCTTCAAAGGTAAATAGTTTGGGTAAAGCTTGAGCCATATCAAAACCTCCGCTTGTTTTGACTTTACCATTTCTAGCGTCGGCACTGATTAGTTTAGCACCGCAGCACAGGTTAAAGATGGTTGGACATGGGCTGGTTGAGCCGCAATTAACTCAACTTTGCCGTCAGCATTACGATGCCAAGAAGTAGCTTGGACAAGAACTTCTGGGGATGGGGGAATTTGGGCTGTCACCTCACCAGTTTTGCGGTATGCAGTCAGATTGCGGATATCAGCCCAGGTGCGTAGGCGTAGCCCGTCGTAGACATCGCTCCCCACTTGTTGAAGGGGATTTGGCGGCACACCACCCCGTCCCGTTGCTACAAATCGACTACCTTGATTTGCAGAACAACCACTGGCTATTTGCTGCGATGGATCAGTGACATTTGCTGATAATTCTACTAATCCAGAATTTGGATCAACACCAATATTATTAATTTGAACCGTACCATTGACCCCGAATTCAGAACTGGCTGTAATATCACTTTGGGATGTGGTTTGAGGACGGAACTTTAACCCGAAGATACCTGGAGTGAAAATCTGGATGTTTCCACCACTTCCTAACACTGCATTAGCGACAATATCGCTGTTTTCCTCAGGGACTGCCACAATTGCCCCAGCACTAATATTAATATTTCCTCCTGTGGAGGCACCACGGGCATTGGTAGTGATATTACTGCCGTTTCGTAGTAGCAGAACATCACTCGCTTTGAGGTAAATGTTACCTTGACTACCTCCATTTACCTCAGAACTTAAACTTGCCCCATTGTCAAGGAAAATATTTTTAGCTGTAACATTCAGGTTGCCTGCGTTACCTGTTCCAGTATTACTCACAGTAATTTCCGCTCCATCTCGAACGCGCACGGTATCAGATGTAATATTTACAGTTCCAGCATCAAAGTTAGTTGTAGAAGATGCGGCGATCGCACTGGGTAGAATCTGACCATTCCTTAAGGGTTGAGACATACCCTGCACATGAATGTTTTTAACCTGTAAATTAATATTCCCTGCATTTCCCTGACCCTGACTGGAAGAAATAATCTGTCCACCATTGAACACACGCAAGTTGTCGGCCGTCAAATTGATGTTTCCTCCCACTCCCACCGCCCCATTGTCCAGAGCAGCCGTGATGCCAGCGATGCCTCCACTAAAGCCATCGATTAATGGATCGCTAACTTGGATATCCCTAGCTCGAATCGTAATATCGCCAGCTGTACCCTGGGCCCCTGGTATTGAGAAAAAGAATGTCTTAGTACCGGCCAATTCACTGCTAACTGTACCACCATTAGCCAAAACCAGACTGCCCGCCTCGATTGAGATGCGACCCCCCTGCCCTGTTGCTCCAGCTTCGATAGACGCGAGAACAGCACTGGTTATGCCATAAGGGTTGATGCCACGAATCTCTAAACTTTCCTGAGCTTGAATTGAGACTTCCCCGCCTACACCATTTCCCCCCAACAAACTGCTACTAATTCGACTACCATCCAGTAGGCGAACCCTTTGGGCATCAACAATCACCTTTCCACTCACATTGTTGCTTCCAGCGGTGATTAAACTAGCAATCGTACTCACAGCAAGGTCCGGAGCCAGAGTTGTGTATCCGACCATATCCACATCGATAGCGCGAATGGTAATATCTCCCGCGATGGAATTGTTGCCCGATGTGGTAGATTGCACCCAAGCCCCATTCGCTAGCTGTAAGCGGGGAGTTTCAATGGTAATATCTCCTGCTTGCCCAGTTGTTGGCGGTCCTGGCGGTCCCGGCGGTGCAAAAAAACTAGATTGCTTGCCCACCGATGTGTTAACTCCAGAAAGGGGAAGTTGTCCTGGAGCAGAGTCTCCTAAAAGATCGACAAATTCCGTGGTTTGAATGGTAATCCCCTTTCCTTGTCCAGCCGAAGTGGTCGAACTAATATTCGACCCATCCTGCACTGTTAAACCTCGCCCCCGGATGTTGATGGCTCCGCCATCAATTCCACCTGCATCAATCGAGGAAGATTGCCGCAGCAAAATATTACCCCAGTTGGCAGTATTCGGGTCAGAAGTGAGTTGCCATCCAGCTTGATTATTAATGGCAATTTCCCCATTCTGCAATGCCCATAATTCGATGCGTCCATCGGCGGCACTGAGGTTTGCCCCGAACATGTCGATTTGTCCGCCGACCAACGCCAGCGTTTGCCCGGTTTTGACTTGTAACCCTGAGGCTGAATTAGGTAGCTGCGCCCCTTGAACTTGGATTGAGCCAGCATTGGCTCCCAGTTGTAAACCGATCGGCACACTCATTGTCAACAATGGTGTCGCACTGGGATTAGTTGCACTAAATTCAACCCCATCAGCAAATTTGATATTATTCGCCGTTGTCCCCACAAATGATCCGCCAATATTCAAGGAGGCATTTTGTCCAAAGATAATCCCACTGGGATTGAGCAAAAATAAATTGGCGCTACCATTGGCTTTGATTAAACCATCAATGTTGGAAACACTACCACCAGTCACACGACTAAAAATATTTTGTATATCTGAAGCGTTATTGAAGAATGCAGAGCCGTTGCTGGGAACAGAAAATTGGCTGAAGCTGTGAAATAAATTATTTCCAACGCGATTCCCGTTAGTGATGGTGAAATCATTGCCACTTTGGGAGACGGTGGTGTTGAGAGTACCGTCAGGAGCAACTTGAGCGTTTGCAAAACTGCTGCAAATGGCAAATGTTAACATTCCGCCAATTAAACCACACCAAGCAGAAGTTGCTTTCATTATCCTATCTCGATTTTATCTTATGTACTGATAATTCCCTCAATGGTATGATTGGTAACATTATTAATGTTAAGAGTCGTTAACTTTGAGGAACAGCCGCACAGGTTAATGGTTGCTGCACCTGAGTAGGAGATTGATCGGCAAATAACTCAATTTTGCCTTGGGCGTTACGTCGCCAACCAGTGGCTTCGACAAGAACCGTTGGAGATTCGGGGATTTGTGCCGTAACTGTGCCAGTATGACGGTATGCAGTCAGATTGCGGACATCAGACCAAGTGCGTAGGCGTAGCCCGTCGTAGACATCGCTCCCCACCTGTTGAAGGGGATTTTGCGGTACACCACCCCGTCCGGTTGCCACAAATTGGCTGCCTTGATTACTCGCGCAACCTGTGGCAATTTGCTGGGATTGATCAATTACATTTGCTGGCAGTTCGACTAAGCCAGAATTGGGATCGACACCAATGTTATTAACTTGAACTGTACCGTTGACCCCAAATTGCGAACTGGCGGTGATGTCATTTTCGGGAGTCAGTTGGGGGCGATATTTCAGCCCGATAATTCCCTGAGTAGTGATTTGAATATTGCCACCCTTTCCTTGGACTGCATTGGCAATAATATCGCTGTTGTTTAATCCGACAATAATCGGTGCATTGATGTTAATATTACCGCCATTTCCATTACCGCCTGCTGTTGAGGTGATTTGGCTATTGTCGCGCAGAAACAACAAGTTACCAACTCGTAAGCGGATGTCGCCCCCATTACCTGATTCTGTCTGTGCCTGAATTAAGCCTTGATTTTTTAATTGGATGCGATCGGCTGTGATGTTGAGAATGCCGCCATTACCACTACCTTGACTAGTAACGCTCACTGTACCACCATTCGTCAGGATGAGATTTGGTGTAGTGATGCTGAGATTACCTGCATTTGCCGACAGTATATCTGGCAAACCAAAGAATTGACGCAATTGCGGATTTAAACGGACGGCAGACGAGTTAATGCTACTGTTATGGTTACGACTGCCACCACTAATTGCGATCGCTTCACTAGCATTGATGCTGACATTTCCCCCATTACCAACAAAGAATGCGGATGAACCAACTGTTCCTCCATCCAAAATTTGTAACTTACCAGTATCCAGTATCAAGTCTTTGGTATCTCCCGTGCCAAACGTAGTTATACTAATGTTGCTATAGAGTCCTACCGGGTTATCTCCCGTGACAGTAGTATTTTTAGTGCGAATAGTTACTTGCCCCGTAGAACCACTGGCCAATGTTAGTGAAGAGATGGCTGCTCCCCCAGAAACCAGTAGATTATTACTATTAATGGAGAGATTGCCTGCTGACTGAGTAGTTCGGGAACTCGTGGTGAGGGCAGTTACTCCTGTGGGATTGATGGGAGAGGAACCAGATAACTCCACTGTCCCAGCATCAATCTGAATGTCGCCACTGGCAGCCAATCCAAAGGCATTGGTGTTGAATCCCGCACCTTGGGAGAGTGTTAAGTTAGGAGTGATGATATGGATGGGTGAACCTGTACCGGTATTTAACCCTTCAGAACGGATACCACTACGAATTTGGGCATTGGCTGTTGTGCCAACAATATCAATCCCTTCTGAAGCCTGTAAAAAAATTTCACCCCCAGCGACATTTCCCAAATTTTGGGAAAATATAATTGAACCATCGCTGAGTTGAATGTGCCTTCCCTGCAACTGTACTGAACCAGCATTCAACGCCCCTAAACTTGCCAATGCTCCTACAGTCAGCAAGGATTCTTGGGTGAGGTTAATATCTGCAAAACTTTGTCCACTTTCGTAACCTAACTGATAACCTTCGGAGATGGGGTTCAAACTGACAATTCCGACTCCGCTTAAACTTGACAATTCCACCCGCCCTTGGGGCGCATTTAAGGTTGCTCCGGTGAGATTTAAGTTGCCTCCTACCAATGCCAGGGTTTTTCCTGGCTTTACCCTCAGTTCTGAGGGACTGGGGTTTTGAGTTATGGGGGCGATGCTATTGACAGATGTTAAAGCATGACCTGTACCTTGAACTGTGATGGGGGTTGGATTATTACCCATTTGCAAGCCAATGGGGACACTCATTGTCAACAACGGTGTCGCACTAGTATTCGTGGCACTAAATTCCGTCCCATCTGCGAACTTAATACTATTAGCAGTTGTCCCCACAAACGAACCACCAATATTCAACGAAGCATTTTGTCCAAATATAATCCCGTTAGGATTTATCAAAAATAAACTGGCAGGATAATTACCGTTAAGAGTCTGAATCAAACCATCAATATTAGAAACATTTCCACCAGTTACTCGACTAAATATAGTTGTAATATTTGGCGTATTAATTAAATCGAATGTCGCTGAACCACCTGTAGGCACAGAGAAATTACTGAAGCTGTGAAATAAATTATTACCTTTTTCAGTACCGTTAATAATTGTGAAAATATTACCATTTGGGTTGACAATGGTGTTGGTAGTACCATCCGATGTCACCTGAGCGATCGCGCAGCGACTCCAAAGGAGTATCGCTGGTAGTACCAAAGCGGAACTCAAGAACCCGATTGTGAGTGTAGATAGAAAAGCGTAGACGCTTCGCGGTGAGGGGGTCGCAGTCTTGGCGCTTGGCGTCGATTGTGACCCCCCGAACCCGTTGGCGCAGCCTCTCCAAGAGTTGGGCTTGTTGTTAGACATCGCTCTGATCACCAAAAACTTCCTTTAGGGATTTAAAATTAGAGTTCCCATTTAGGGCGTTGTTGATAACATCATTAACTTTTGGGAACAGCAGCACAGGTTAACGACTGTTGCATCTGAGCAGGAGATCTATCTGCAACTAACTCAATTTTGCCCTGAGCGTTACGATGCCAGGAAGTAGCTTGGACAAGAACCTCTGGGGTTGGGGGTATTTGGGCTTGTACCTTCTGGGTTTTGCGGTATGCAGAGAGATCGCGGATATCAGACCAAGTGCGTAGGCGTAGCCCGTCGTAGACATCGCTCCTCACATCCTGCGTTGGATTTTGTGGTATTCCACCCCTTCCCGTTGCCACAAAGCTGCTGCCTTGACTACCCGCGCAGCCTGTAGCAATTTGCTGCGATGGATCGGTTACATTTGCTGGTAGTTCGACTAAGCCGGAATTTGGATCGATACCGATAGTATTAACTTGAACAGTGCCACTCACTCCAAATTGGGAACTGGCGGTGATGTCGCTTTCTGGGGTGAGTTGGGGACGGAATTTCAGCCCAAAGATGCCTTGAGTGGTGATTTGAATATTTCCACCGCTTCCGAGTACCGCATTGGCAACGATATCGCTATCTTCGTCAGGAAGGGCAATAATAGCTCCAGCAGTAATATCAATGTTACCTCCGGTAGAAGTACCAGTGGCATTAGTTGTAATATTACTGCCACGACGTAACAGCAAAACATCATTTGCTTGGAGGTGAATGTTACCTTGACTACCTCCTTTGACTTCCGATCGCAGACTGGCTTTATTGTCGAGGAAAATATTATTGGCTGTAATATTCAAATTACCTGCATCTCCGCCTCCTATATTGCTCACGGTCACTTCCGCACTATTGCGTATTTTAACTGTATCAGATGTAATATTTATCGTTCCAGCCTTAAAATTAGTTGTTGAAGATGCTGCGATCGCACTGGGCAAAATTTGACCGTTAGTTAAAGGTTGAGACATACCCTGGATATCAATGTTTTTAACCTGTAAGTTAATATTCCCCGCATTTGCCTGACCCTGGCTGGAAGAGGTGATCTGTCCTCCATTAAAGAGCCGTAGGTTGTCAGCAGTTAAGGCGATATTTCCACCTGAACCTACTGAATTATCACCCGCGGAAACAGTAATGCCACCAGGTAATTTGCTGATAACATCAATTACTGGATCGCTAACTGCTACCTCTTGCGCGTGAATGGTGATATTTCCCGCTTTCCCTTTTCCTGATAAAGTACTGCGGATAGACCCGCCATTAAAGAGATGCAAACGTCCAACATCGATTGAGATATTTCCCGCGTCTCCTTCTGTTTGACCAATTCTCGTACCCACTCCAGACAGTAGTAGAGAGGGTGTGTATCCTGAGATATCAAGGCTCTCAGTTGCTCGGATTGAGATATTTCCAGCCTTGCCCGTGGGAGCAGAGACAGGGTCAAAGGGTATCAAAGATGTACTGACGATTCCACCATCTTGCAGCCGCATTCGATTTGTTTCGATGGAAATATTTCCACTCTCATTGTTCTTGCCACTAAAGAGAGTGGTGGTAATCGAGGTGGGGATTTGAAAAAATGGATTAGAACCTACCACCTGTACATCTGAAGCCCGAACAGTTACATCTCCCGAGCGAGAATTGTTGCCATTAGAAGAGGACTGAAGCCAAGCTCCATTTGCTAACTTTAAGCGTCCTGTCTCTACTGTTACATCTCCAGCTCGTCCAGTTGCTGGAGGTCCAAAAAAGATACCTACAGAAGTTCCAATGCCAGGATTAATTTGTCCTGGGAGAGAAGCACCCAGCAGGTCAACAAAGTCTGTGGTCTTGACAGTAATTCCCTTACCTTGCCCAGCAAAGGTAATAGAACTAATATTCGACCCATCCTGCACCGTCAACCCACGTCCACGGATGTTAATTGCACCCCCGTTAATTCCACTTGCATCAACCAATGAAGCTTTTTGTAACGTAATTGTGCCCCAATTTGTCGTAGCCACAGGACTCGTCAGTTGCCATTGAGCTTGATTTTCCATTTGAATCCCAGCATTCTGCACAGCCCATAGTTCGATATGCCCATCTGGTGCCGTCAATTTTGCCCCTGTCATGTCGATTTGACTACCAAGTAACGCTAGTGTTTGTCCGGTTTTAACTCGCAAGTCTGCCCCTTGAACTTGTATCGCTCCAGCATTTGCCCCAAGTTGCAAACCTACAGGTACACTTATAGTCAGCAAAGGAGTACCCGAAACATTCACAGCACTAAATTCCGTCCCATCGGCAAACTTAATACTATTCGCCGTCGTCCCCACAAAGGAGCCACCAATATTCAAGCGGGCATTTGCCCCAAACACAATCCCCGCAGGATTTATCAAAAACAAACTTACCGGGTTACTACTATTAAGCGTGCTAATTAACCCATCAATATTGGAAACATTTCCACCTGTAACCCGACTGAATATAGTTGTAATATTTGGGGTGTTAATTAAATCAAATCTGGCTGAACCACCTGTAGGTACAGAGAAATTACTGAAGCTATGAAATAAATTATTACCTTTTTCAATTCCGTTAAGAATAGTAAAATTATTACTACTTGGATTGACAGTGGTGTTAGTTGTGCCATCGGATGTCACTTGAGCGATCGCCGATCGCATCAACCCTGGAGTTAATAGCCCACTGATTAATATAAATAGAAAGGGTACGACTCTCATGACTAAAAACTTCCTTTAGTGATTTCAAGTTATAGTTCCCATGAAGGGCATGATTGATAACATGATTAAATGTATTTAGGATGCCCAAAATGGTATTGTCTTGAACCATCAACTAGGCGATCGCCTCGATCAAAACGGCGAATAACGCACCGAGAAGTACAGCCCATTTTCCTGAAGCGATCGCTTATCACCCTCCTCTGAGATCAGGGGAATGCCCCAATCAAAACGGGCTGAGAAGTGATCACCCTGTTTCCACAACAGCCCCAACCCAGTACTCAGAAGCGTACTCGGTGATGGATTTTCGCCCTTGACATTCCAGCCTTTGCCAACTTCAATAAAGGGTGTCAGTTGCAGTACTCCGCCAATCTTGGCAGCGCGGACAATGGGGACTCGAAATTCTGCGGAAAGTAATAGGCCATTATCTGTGAGTAATGCGTCTTGGCGATAGCCCCGTACACTTAGCTGTCCACCAAGACCAAATTGCTCCAAAGGCACTAAGGAATCTGCTGCCAATTGCAAATCGCCCCTGACTAAAAATAGAGTGTCCGGTGCTAATTGCCGCACCCACTGCGCCTGTCCCCGCCACGCGAAAAAGCGGCTATCTGGTTCATTATTACTGACATTTGCATCGAACCAATCTACGCCTAGGCTAAATTGCGATCGCGCCGCAAATACATATTGGTTGCTTCGCTGGGTATATTCTTGAAAAAAGCGCAGGGCTGAAATATTGGTTTTTCCGTTCGCATCTGCACCAGGGGAGAGTTTAAACGGCCCAATGTTATCAAGACCTAACTCAGTTTGGCTTTCCTGGCGCGAGAATGACAGCCCAATTGCCAACTCTTGGGTTGGTTTTTGTACTAATGGTTGGCGATAGCCTAATTCGTATGACCGGGTATTTGACTGAATATCAAGGACGCTGAATGGCTTTTCAATTACGTGATTCCACCCTTGGCTAAAACCAAAGAATACAGTGCCGTTGTGGGCATTAATCGGCAGCGTGTAATTGGCATTGATTGTATTACTGCCATCGGTATTGGCATATCCCACGCTCAGGGTATCGCCCAAACCCAATAAATTGGCTTCTTGCAGATCCACTCCCCGGCGAAAACTGCCAACACTCGGCGATCGCCCATTATCCAGGCTTGCCGTCAGGTTAAAAGTTTTTGCTTCTTGAACTTCAACTTGCAATATATTGCTTCCCGGATGTACGCCTGTCTGCAACTCGGCTGACAGGTTTTGAATTAGCGGATCGAGGCGGAGTAGTTGCAGCTTTTCCAGTAAGCGTGGTATATTCAGGGGTTTGCCAGCACCAAGTTGGATGCGATCGCGAATGTATTTGCTGCTCAATCGTCGATTACCGATAATCTTGATTTCTTGCAGACTGCCCTCAATCACCTGAATTTTGATTGTTCCAACTTCCAGTGTCTGCGGTGTAATCAATGCCCCTGTTGTGACATAACCGTTGTCAGTGTAAAGCTTGGTGATCGCATCTTTGATTTGCAATAATTCTGCAAATGTCAGTTCTCTTCCCACAAAGGGATTTGTAATAGCCGCAAACTGTTCTGGTTTGAAAACTGTACTACCAACAACTTCAATGCGATCGACCCGAAATCTGGCATTGGGGTCATCCTGTCCTAGAATTGGCTGATTCGGTACTTTTGGGGATAGAAGCAATTGATTCTTGTCTGGTAGCTTCGGCAGCAGATCCGACGGTAAGGGAGTGACCGGAAGATCCTCTAATCGACTAGGCGGTAACGTCTGAGGATTAGGAGTTTGGGCCGTAGCTACGCCCGTCGTAGACATCGCATCCTGATAGTTGCATAATACTGCTGCGATCGCAAAACTGAGTGTTAGAAACCCAGCAGAAATCCTCAGTTTGCCTACGAAGTTGCCGACCTCTGGCTGATTTCTAACCAAGGTTTTTATAATCATTATTTGTAATTAAATAAATTACAGATGGAATCCTTAATACCTGGAATGTACAAGTAAATACGTAGTAAATACTATATTTAACTTAAATTTTTCTAGGAAGAATCAGTAATATTACTATTTAGTTTGTGAACTAGCCCTTGAGCGTCTACCTGGAAACAATTGCTATGCAGGTTTTGTTTTGGGGAAAGCGATCGCGTAACGCAATGCGCTCCTGAAACCGGAGCGCATTTGCGAAAGTATGTAGTGAAGAGTTGGGCAATCAGCTTTCTTACATTCCCCCAAAAACGGTATCATACACTACTATTTTTTATAGTATTTTCTCAAAACAATACTGCACCAAAGCACAATTTTGATTCATCAGTAATCTCACAAGAGTGGAATTTTTGTCTAATCTACTGTTTGATGACAATGATCGGCTTTGTCATGAGTAATCCCTGATCAAATCTCATGCGCTTTTTCAGATGAAAGCGAATATGTCACAGATTTTTGAAATGGACAATAAGAAAGAGTTGAAGATAGAATAATTACTCTTTATTTTGTATTAAAGTCTTGTATTACAACGTAATATCAAGCATAATATGAGCAAACTGCTCACCTAATGGTTTCAAACGTGACAAAACCAACTATTCAAATACCGGATGAACTAGCTGGGCGTTTAGAACGGGAGCAAAGTTGCTTACCTGAATTGCTTTGCTTATTGTTGGATATTAAACTAGGGCAAATAATGGAACTACAGCCAATGTAGAGACGATAAACATTCCCGAAGGTTAATTTGGGAATACCTCAACAAGATATTGTGATTGGTTTTCATTCGCCATTTAAGCGTCAGTTTAC
Organism: Nostoc sp.; assembly: GCF_036917655.1. GTDB lineage: Bacteria > Cyanobacteriota > Cyanobacteriia > Cyanobacteriales > Nostocaceae > Nostoc. The sequence continues at coordinate 45,844 of NZ_JBALCY010000059.1, read as the reverse complement.
AGAATATGCAGTTAGTTAAAACAGCAATCAGTTCAAAGTTGAATTACCAGCCGCAAGCAGCTGATACAAACATTGAGGCAGACATATATCTGTTCGCTCGCCTGCGGCAATTTTCGCTTTCCCAACGGTTAAAAATGTTCATGGCTCATGATCGAGGAGTGAAGAAACTTTGCCTTGCAGGAATTAAATTTCGACATCGGGGAGCATCTTTAGAGGAAATACGCCATGTTTTTACCCGTGCTGTACTAGCAGAAAAATATAGGGTTGATTTCCATCCCAAAGGTAATGATGAGAACATGTGGATTCAGGATTCTATCTCTTTAGCGGCAGAGCTACACCAAATTTTTGAGTCAACTAATATCCCTTACTACGTAAGCGGTGGTGTTGCAGCTTCGCTACACGGAGAACCGCGTTCGACTCGTGATTTAGATTTGGTAATTGAAGTCCAGCCGGAGCAAATCAATTTTTTGGTGGCAACACTTGAAGGTGCAGGATACTATTGTCCAGCAGGTGCGGTTGAGGGTTTAAAGCAAGGACGTGAGCGAATGCTGAATATTACACATACCGAAACTATTGCTAATGCTGACTTATATATCACGGACGGTTCAGCATTTGCAGTATCCCAAATGGTACGTCGCCAGCTAATTGACTTAGAAGGAATACCTAAGTTTTGGGTGGCTTCGGCAGAAGATACAATTTTACAGAAATTGCGATGGGGTAAAGGAAGTCAATCTGAAAAACAGTGGCGCGATGTGTTAGGGATATTAAAATTACAGGCAGAAGGTTTAGATTACACATACCTGACACAATGGGCAGAAATTTTGGATTTGGTTGATGTTTTTAGCCAAGCATTTACTGAGGCTGGTCTTTGAATTGGGAAAGATATACATTGATTCGGGTGCCCAAAAGCTTCTGGCTGCTCGAAGAGGGGAGGTGAAAATTAATGAATTACAGTGCAGATTCTTTACCACCAATTAAATTAATTCCAATTGAAGATGCAGCACTTACTAGAGAATCAGGAGGAATTAAAAGACCTGTAAAAACAACCCCACCAACTGATGTCCGGTGGGTAAAGGTGCTGGAGTTTTTACGCAGCAATAACCTAGCACCAAACAGCCGTAAGCTTTATGAGCGGGAACTAAAGCGGTTTTTGGCTTGGAGTGAGCTACACTATCATGAATTGCGTCCACGTCACCTTGCGCTATATAAAGAATACTTGCTCTCTGAAGTGCGGACTGATGCAGGTAAACCGCTTTCAAAAAGCAGCATCAATGCTGGGATTGCGGCACTCAAAAGCTTTTTCAAATGGATGTGCTATACGTATCCTAAGCTAATTGCTACTAATCCTACACTAGGGATTAAACTGGAAAAAGTGCCACTGCCACCAGACCAGAGTTTGACCCCAGAACAGATGGAACGGGTGTGGTCAGCATTGGAATTGCTGGGAGAGACAAAGCAACGGGATATAGCGATCATTCACTTTATTATCCACTTATCGTGTCTCATCACTTCCGTCTTTTATATTCCTGTAACAATCTTTTATTCTTGCCAAGAGAATAAAAACTGGGATGCTCCCTAATGGTAGTGGTTATGCTTTGTGTCCTCGGCAGATTTTGCCTCAAGTCAAAACAATTTTGGTAATTATCATGAAAACAAATTACAAACTGTATAATTAACGATGTTGCTCATAATCATCATCGAAAGAGAGCGCAATGATTGCCCTACCGGGAGTTGCCATTCAAAGCAAGATATATGAAAGTTCGGCATCTTTGGTGTATCGGGGCATCAGGGTACAAGATAATTTGGCGGTAGTCGTAAAAATACTCAAGCAAGATTATCCCTCTCCCCAGGAACTAACCCGCTACAGACAGGAATACGAAATTACCCGCTTCCTTAACCTGGGAGGAGTTGTCAAGGCGTACAGTCAGCAGGAGTATCAACGCACTCTCGTCATTCTCTTAGAAGACTTTGGCGGAGAGTCTCTGGAGCAATGGATGCACAAGTGCCCAGATTTCTCCCCCATGCCCTTATCTGTTTTTTTGCGTCTTGCCATCAATCTGAGCGACATTCTGGGTAGAATCCATGCAGCTAGTGTCATTCATAAAGATATCAATCCGGGAAACATTGTTCTCAATCCAGATACTGGCGTTGTCAAAATTATTGACTTCGGGATTGCTACCCAATTTAATCACACAAATCCGACTTTCAAAAGTCCTCATGTGTTAGAAGGCACACTTGCCTACCTGTCTCCAGAGCAAACCGGGCGGATGAATCGTTCGCTCGATTACCGTACCGATTTTTACTGCCTTGGTGTGACGTTCTACAAACTGCTAACCGGACATCTGCCGTTTCCAACAACGGACATCCTTGAGCTAGTCCACTGTCATATAGCTAAACAGCCTGTTCCGCCTCATGAAATAAATACAACGATTCCCAAGCCAGTTTCAGATATCATTCTCAAACTGATGGCGAAAAATGCCGAAGATCGCTATCAGAGTGCCTGGGGAATCAAAGCAGATTTAGAAATTTGTGCCGCTCAATTAGCAGAAATCGGTCAAATCTCTAGCATTCAACTAGCTCTTCAAGACGTTTGCGATCGGTTTCAAATTCCCCAAAAACTGTATGGACGGGATAAGGAAGTTGCAATGTTACTGGCAGCGTTTGTTCGCGTAGCGTGTCCAGCTTTACCAAACAATTCAGAAACGACTTCACAAAGGGAACAAAGAGGCAAACCAAAATTCCAAGTCGAGATGATGTTGGTATCTGGCTACGCTGGGGTTGGCAAATCAGCGTTAGTGCAGGAACTCTACAAACCCATTACTGCAAAGCGCGGTTATTTTGTCTCTGGTAAGTTTGACCAATTTGGGCGCAATATTCCCTACAGCGCGATCGCAGATGCTCTGCAAAAATTGGTAAGACAAATACTCTGTGAATCAGACGAGCAAGTGCAACAATGGCGATCGCGTCTACTTACAGCTTTGGAAAACAATGGACAAATCATTATTGATGTGATCCCAGAAGTGGAGTTAATTATTGGCAAGCAGCCACCTGTATTGGAAGTTGGCGCAACCGAAGCCCAAAACCGCTTCAATCGCATTTTTCAATCATTTGTGCGGCTGTTTTGTTCAAAAGCACACCCGCTTGTGATTTTTTTAGATGATTTGCAGTGGATAGACTCAGCAACACTGAAGTTAATTGAATTGATGCTGCTGGATCAGCAAACTCAATTCTTATTTTTAATTGGAGCCTATCGAGATAATGAAGTAAATCAAACACATCCACTGATATTAACTTTGGAGAGATTGCGAAAAAAAGGAGCAGTACTTCAAGAAATTATCCTGAAACCCTTAACGTTGGAGCCGTTAAGTCAGTTAATTGCCGAGACGTTGCATCACAATACTGATACCTATCTTTCCTTGGCTGAGTTGGTATTGCGTAAAACTGAAGGCAATCCTTTCTTTGTCAATGAATTTTTGAGAATGCTGTCTAGCGAAAATTTATTGACCTTTGATGCTGAAAACTTAAGTTGGCAGTGGAACATTGCTCAAATTCAAGCTAAAAATATCACCGATAATGTTGTGGAGTTGATGCTTGGCAAGTTGAAGAAATTGCCAGAGAACACACAGCAAATTCTCCGTTTAGCTGCTTGTGTCGGGGCTGAATTTGATTTAAATACTTTATCAATTATTTGTGAGAAATCATCTAAAACGATTTTCCAAGATTTATTAGCAGCGATACAAGCTGGATTAATCCAACCCGTATCTGAATTAGACGAAGACTTGTTAATTCAAGAGTATAAATTCTCGCACGATCGCGTGCAACAAGCAGCCTACGCCTTAATTGATGAGGCGCACAAGCAAATTGTTCATTTACAAATTGGTCGCAATCTGCTACAAAATACTTCACCAGAGCAGATAAAAGACAGGCTGTTTGAAATTGTCGATCATCTGAATCAGGGGATTGAGCTTGTTACCAATCAACCAGAACGAAATGAAATTGCTAGATTAAATTTAATTGCTGGTCAGAAAGCAAAGGCAGCGATCGCCTATAGTATGGCGAAAAAATATTTAGCCAAAGCCAGAGAATTGATGGCAGCTTCTAGCTGGCAAACCAACTATGAGTTGACCTTAAATTTATATTTAGAAATAACAGAAGTCGAGTACTTGTGTGGCGATTTTGAGCAGGTAGAATATTGGGTGGCGATCGTTGTTCAAGAAGCTAAAACTATCCTCGACATCGTAAAAGTTTACGAAGTCAAAATTCAAACCGACATGGCACAGAGCCAGCCATTGAAAGCAATTAATACTGCATTGCAAGTTTTGCAGCAACTAGGGATCAGTTTTCCCAAAGAGCCAAGTAAGTCAGATATTCAGCTGGAATTAGACACAATTACATTACTTCTGGGTGAGAAGCCGATTGTGGACTTGAGATATTTACCAGCAATGACCGAGCCGGAGAAGTTGGCGGCAATGCGAATTCTATCAAGTATTATGATTGCTGCCCAAATAGCTGCTCCTGATTTGATGCCGCTACTGGCATCGAAACAGGTCAACTTGTCAATCCAGTATGGCAATACGTTTACCTCTGGTTTTGCTTATGCCAACTTTGGGTTAATTCTTTGTGGAATGGTGGGAAACATTGAGTCAGGCTACCAATTTGGGCAGCTTGCTCTTTTGTTGTTGTCACAGTCTACTAATACTTATTCACTCAGAGCTAAGACATTTTTCATTGTATATGTCTTCATTATTCACTGGAAAGAACATATTAGAGAAACATCTCAGCAATTACCCGAAGGTTATCAAAGTGGGTTAGAAACGGGAGATTTAGAGTTTGCCGCCTATTGCGCTCACACTTACTGCCTGCAATCCTTTCTTGCCGGAAAATATCTCGTGGAACTTGAACGCGAGTTGAGAACTTATGGTCAAGCAATCCATCAAATCAAACAGGAAACACCACTCGCCTGGAATCAAATATTTCAGCAGTCTGTCTTAAATTTGATGGGATGTTCGGGCAGTCTAACTCATCTAATTGGCGAAGCTTACAATGAGGAGAATAGACTGCCACAGCATGAAACAGATGGAGCCGTAATTTTTCTAGTACACTTCAACAAACTTTTCCTCTGCTATCTATTTTCTGAGTATTCTCAAGCAGTTGAAAATGCTAGGAAAGCCGAAAGACATTTACTTAAAGCAAGAGGGACAGCCCTTTTTCCTTTGTATTACCTCTATGACTCTCTGGCAAAGCTCGCGACATACCCCGAAAGCAGCGATCAAACGCAGGGTGAAATTATCAAAAACGTCGGTGTTAGCCAGGCGAAAATAAAGCGATGGGCAGATTATGCGCCAATGAATCATTTGCATAAATATCATTTGCTGCAAGCAGAGATTGCAAGAGTTTTAGGTCATTTTTTTGAGGCAGAAGAATTTTACGAACAAGCAATTCTTGGAGCTAGAGAAAATAAATATATCCAAGAAGAGGCGTTAGCTTATGAATTGGCTGCAAAACATTATTTGGCGCGAGGTCGGGAAAAGTTCGCCCAAACTTACATGAAAGAAGCTCATTACTGTTATGAGCGTTGGGGAGCGACTGCAAAGGTCAAAGATTTAGAAACTCGCTATCCACAGCTATTTCCTCAGTTATCAGATGTGGCTTACACGCCAATTCCCAAAGTTTCTAAAACGACTTCTAACAGTTCACCTATCGCTTTTGATTTAGCAGCGGTACTAAAGGCATCTCAGGCAATTTCTAGTGAAATTAAACTGGATCAATTGCTCAAGTCCTTGATGAAAATCTTAATTGAGAATGCTGGCGCACAGACAGGAATTTTGATTTTGGAGAATTCAGGAGAATGGTTGATTGAAGCTGCTTGTGAACTAAATGATAGTGATGGTGAGAATGCCTATACTACGCAAGTTTTGCAATCTATCCCAACAGCAAATCATCTTCCAGAATCAATTATTAATTATGTTATTCGGACTCATGAATGTGTCATTTTAAATGATGCGATTCGTGAAGGTAATTTTATTAATGAACCATACATTCAACACCATCAACCTCAATCAATCTTATGTATGCCGATGCTGAATCAAGGTAAGCTCGTCGGCGTATTGTATCTAGAAAATCAACTAGCGGCTGGGGCATTTACACCAGAGCGAGTCTCCTTTGGAGACGCTACGCGATCGCAAGTTTTAAATCTTTTATCGACACAGGCAGCGATCGCAATAGAAAATGCCAGACTTTACTCAAAGCTTTGCGCTAGCGAAAGTAAGATGGCTCAATTCTTAGAAGCAGTGCCGGTAGGAATTGGAGTCGTGGATACGCTTGGTCGCCCTTGCTATGCCAATCAACAGGCAATTCAGCTATTAGGTAAAGGCATTGTTCCTGGTGCGACACCAGAGCAACTTGCAGAAATTTATCAACTTTATCTGGCGGGAACAGATCGAGCATATCCCATTGAAAACCTTCCAGTGATGCGGGCGTTGAAAGGCGATCGCACAAGAATTGACGATTTAGAAATTCGCCAAAACAATGCAACCATCCCGGTTGAAGGTTGGGGGACACCCATTTTTGACGAACAGGGCAAGGTGATTTATGCGATCGCAGCTTTTCAAGACATCACCGAGCGCAAACAAGCAGAGCAACTGTTAGCCAATTACAACCGCACTTTAGAACAACAGGTAGTAGAACGAACAGCAGCTTTACAGCAAAGCGAAGCCACACTGCGCCACCGAGAACAGGAGTTACGTCTGATTACCGACGCTCTCCCCGCTTGTATCTGTTATATAGATGCAGATCGGCGCTATCGATTTGCCAACCGAACTTATGAGGATTGGTATGGCTGTAGTCGAGATAAGATTTTGGGTAAGCAGGTTTGTGAAGTCATGAGTGAGGCAGCTTATCAAATTATTGAACCATACATCAATCGAGCGCTAGCGGGAGAGACTATAACTTATGAGGCAGAATTACCTTTGCCGATGGGCAAAAAGTATGTTGCTGTCACCTCCATCCCTGATTTAGATATCAATGCTCAGGTGAGAGGATACTATGGTTTGATTACAGATATCAGCGAACAGCGAAACGCGGCACTGCGCGAACGCAAACGCGGCGAAAATGCATTAATTTTGGAAGAACGCAACCGTATGGCGCGAGAAATTCACGATACGCTAGCCCAAGCTTTTACTAGCATCATTGTTCACTTAGATGCTGCCTCCCAGCGCCTCAAGCTCGATCCAGATGCCGCCCAGTCACACCTGAAAACAGGGCGCGTTTTGGCGCGTTCTGGGCTTGCCGATGCTCGTCGTTCGGTAGAAGCACTCCGCCCACAGATATTAGAAGAAGGGAATTTGTATAGCGCCCTGGAGCGATTCATGAATCAGATGTTTTCCCTGACATCCGTACAGGTAGTTTGCAGCGCGATCGGCGAACCCTATCCTTTACCGAATGAGGTCGAAGTGAATCTGCTTCGCATCGGGCAAGAGGCGTTAACCAACGCTTTTAAGTATGCGAATGCAAGGGAAATCTGGGTTGAGTTGCGGTATGAACCATCGCAGTTCGTCTTGGAGATCGGAGACAATGGGCAAGGGTTTGAAAGCAGCAGTCTGTCTATCGGTCGGGGCTTTGGGTTACTCGGAATGACCGAACGCGCCCAACGGATTGGAGCAGAATTGACGATTCAAAGCCACCTGGGACAAGGGACAAAAATCGTAGTTAAAGTTCAAACACTATGACGCACCCACATCGCTCATCCCCTACACCTGATTCCTGTGCGATCCGCGTCTTGATCGGCGACGATCATCCATTTATGCGTGAAGGTTTGGCAGCTGTAATCGACTATAAACCTGATATGACCGTAGTTGGACAAGCCTGCAACGGTTACGAAGCAGTAGAATTGTTCCGCCAACATCAACCCGATGTCACATTGATGGATTTGCGAATGCCTGAGATGGACGGCGTTAAAGCGATCGCTACCATCTGCGCTGAGTTTGCCGATGCTCGAATCATCGTCCTGACAACCTACGACGGTGACGAAGACATCTATCGGGGATTGCGGGCAGGCGCAAAGGGCTATGTCTTAAAAGATGCAGAACCAGACGAACTTCTAACAGCGATTCGGGCAGTTCACAACGGTAAACAATATATCCCCCCAGCCGTGGGCGCAAAACTAGCAGAACGGCTACATAGTCCAGAACTGAGCCAGCGTGAGTTAGAAGTGCTGCGGCTGATGGCAACGGGTAAGAGCAACTTAGAGATTAGCACTGTCTTGGGAATCGCTGAGGGAACGGTCAAATTTCATGTTAAAAATATTATTAGTAAGTTGGGAGTAAGCGATCGCACTCAAGCGATGATTGTTGCTCTCAAGCGCGGCATTATTACACTTTAAAAATTTAGCTCCAGAGTCATCACCTGCTCTTGAGAATAGGTTATTTCTAGCCCTGAGAGTAAGTTAATTGCTATCCATATTGCTAGTACAAAAACTTCTCGCAGGGGATGTGACAAACCGGGAGAATTTCCATATTATCAGAATTAAGAAACGATATTCAATTTCTTATACCAATTTGAAAAAAAAGAATACGACAGATACATACTCTCAAACCCTTGTGATATCTAGTTTTCTGAATTTTGAATTTTGAATTTTGATTTTTGAATTGGTATTATATCATGTCCGGGTAATTCGTTGTGATTCCCATAGTTATTGCAGCCCACACGCCAGATGCTCCACTTGGGGAGACCCCAAGACCGCACTGGCTCCCCTTAATCCCCTCCCCGCTCTTCGGGAGGGGAGACAAAGCATAGCTTTGGCGGGGTGGGGTTCTTCGGGTTTAATAAGCAATCAAGCGGACATGATATTACTGTTCTTTCCAGCATTTTCATCGGCAAGATGCTATGCACAGACCGCAGAAAAAAATGATGAGTCAGACAAGCGATAGTGATAGGCTGCTCATGCCAGTTTCAAAACACGACCATACCCAAGGAGGAATGGATGCATCAGTCATATTAGTGGAATACGGGGACTATCAATGTCTTTCCTGTGGTGAGGTTAACAGGATGATTCAAAAGATTCAGCAACAGATCCAATTGTGCTTTGTATTCCGCCATTTCCCCCGCACACACCTTCATCCCCAAGCACAAAAGGCAGCAGAAGCGGCAGAAGCCGCCGCCGCACAAAATAAGTTTTGGCAAATGCATAATACCTTATTTGCGAATCAATCTACACTTGATAATGGATATCTTCTACAGTATGCCCATGAGATACAGCTTGACATCGATCCATTCCTTCGGCACATGACAGACCATGTTCATGCTGAACGGGTCACTCAAGACATTGAAAGTGGTATACAAAGTGGTGTCAGTAGTACGCCAGCTTTATTTATCAACAAAATTCGCTACAGGGATGCCTGGGATATGGAGAGACTACTCATAGCGATCGCCCAAGTTAAAAATTCTGGTGTTACATAATAGCGGGATGAATTTAGGCAAGCATGAGAGGTAACTTAATCTGGCTCGACTCGATGAGGAAAAGATGACAATGAACGCTCTAGAAATTGTTAAGCAGGCTTACATTTACCCGCACTAATATCAGCCTAATTAGTCGTTTTAATTCGTCTTATCTATCAAAATGTTTCACAGATTTTAACAGGAGGTTCACAGATGAAGATTTTTGTTGCAGGCGCAACGGGAGTAATCGGTCGTCCGCTAATCGCGCAATTGCTTGCCAAAAGTCATAATGTGGTTGCATTGACCCGTTCTTCAGAAAACGCGCAAACTTTAGTCGAACAAGGTGTGGAACCTGCGATTAGGCAGAGCCTACGCTTCGCGATCGCAGATGTATTTGATGCTGATGCTGTCAAAGCTGCTCTAGTTCGCGCTCAACCGGAAGTGGTAATCGAACAACTCACCGCACTACCCAAAACCTACACTGGCGAATCGATGAGTGCTGCCGCACCATTCAATCGGCGTATTCGTTTAGAAGGGGGTGCTAATGTGTTGGCAGCAGCACAAGCGGCAGGCGTGCGCCGTTACTTGAGACAGTCGATCGCATTCTGGGGAGTTCCTGGTACTGGATTGGCAGACGAAGAAACACCGCTATCGTTGGATGCTTCGCCCGCCGTTGCCACCGATGCACACACAGTCACCGAAATTGAGCATCACCTCCTTGAAACGCCGAATCTAGAAGGGATTGCTCTGCGTTATGGCTTCTTCTACGGGTCTGGGACTTGGTTTGCTGCCGATGGTGACGCTGCTAACCAGGTGCGACAGCAACAGTTCCCAATCGTGGGGAATGGAGAAGGCGTATGGTCGTGGTTACACGTTGACGATGCAGCGATCGCTACAGTTGCAGCAGCAGAACGAGGCAATCCTGGCATTTACTTGATTACGGGCGATCGCCCCTTAGCAGTGCGCGAGTGGCTTCCTGCCTATGCCCAATGGCTCAATGCACCACCACCTCCGCAGATATCAGTTGCAGAGGCACTGAAAGTAGGTGGTGCGGATGCCGTCTACTACGGTACGCAGATGCGGGGCGCATCCAATGCTAAGGCAAAACGCGAACTCAATTTTCAGCCGCGATCGCTGGAATGGCTGGTTGAAAGTGCCGTTGCTCGTGCAAGCTAACGTACTAACACTAACTATTAAGGATCGAATGGCACTAAGATAAGCCCAAAGCCTTGTGTTGCCTCGTTCCCAGCCTGAAGGCTGGGAATGTATTCCAAGAGGGCTGCTGCCTCTCGTCAAGAAAGAGGAGGCGGCAGCCCTCCCAGGATGGGTTCCCAGCCTTCAGGCTAGGAACCAGTCAGGGCAAGGGTTATATCTTAACTTAGTGCCATTCTATTAAGGATCATTCCTTACAAAACGGGGTTTTAACTATGAGATTACGTCTACTTTGGATTTTTACTGACTAAAGGAGAAAGAATCATGACTCGCTATGACTACATTGTGATTGGTGCCGGGTCAGCAGGCTGCGTAGTTGCCAACCGTCTGACCGAAGACCCTGATACGACTGTATTGTTACTCGAAGCCGGCAATCCAGATACAAAACCAGAGATTCAAATTCCGTTAGACTGCACAACCCTACTTGGTACTGAGGTGGACTGGGGTTACTTCTCTGAACCAGAGCCGTATCTCGACAATCGCAAAATCTTTTGTCCTCGTGGCAAAGTCTTGGGAGGCAGCAGTTCAATCAATTTCCTGCTGTATGTCCGAGGGAATCATCACGATTACGATCGCTGGCAGTCACTAGGCAATCCCGGTTGGAGTTATCAGGATGTATTGCCCTATTTCAAGAAATTTGAGCATCAGCAACGCGGTGCCTCCGAATACCACGGTGTAGATGGCGAGTTGAGTGTCACCGATCTGATTGCTCCTGCTACAATATCCCAACAATTTGTAGAGGCAGCAATAACGCTGGGTTATGACTACAATCCTGATTTCAATGGCATCCAACAGGAAGGAGTAGGGCCATTTCAATTGACGGTCAAAGATGGGAAACGGCATAGTGCTGCGGCTGCTTTCCTCCTGCCCATTCTCGATCGCCCCAATTTAACTGCAATGACTGGAGCTTGCGTAACTCGGTTGTTATTTGAAGGAACTCGCGCCGTTGGAGCAGAATATCTGCACAAAGGAACACTGCACCAGTCCAGGGTCGATCGGGAAGTGATTGTTAGTGCAGGCGCATTCGATTCGCCCAAGTTGCTGATGCTGTCTGGCATTGGAGATGCAGCACAATTACAAGCAATGGGGATTTCTGTTGTCGTTGATTTGCCTGGTGTCGGTCAAAATCTACAAGACCACATTGTTGTTCCTTTTCCATACGAAGCAACTGGTGATTTACACACGGCAATTACCAGCAATGGCATCGCCGAAGCTGTATTGTTTTTGCATAGTGAAGGTAATTTGGAAGCTGCACCGGATTTAGAGCTGGTCTTCGGCCCGATTCTGTGGGCACCTCCTGGCTATCCCAACTCTGGTTTAGGCTTCACGGGTCTAGTCGTTTTGACTCATCCCCAAAATATTGGCAGTGTCAGTTTGCGTTCGCCGGATGCCAAAGATGCACCAATGATTCGATTGAACTATCTGCAAAGTCAATCCGATGTGAAAAAGCTAATTGATGGAATTAAATTAATGCGCCAATTGTTTCATACCAGTGCCTTCGATCCGTTTCGAGGTCGGGAAGTTGCTCCTGGTGCCGACGTGACTAGTGATGCAGCACTCGAAGCTTATATCCGCAACGTTTGCGGTACGGTGTTTCATCCTATCGGCACTTGCAAAATGGGAACTGACTCTATGGCAGTTGTAGACCCCGAACTACGGGTACATGGAGTTCAGGGGTTGCGTATCGTCGATGCTTCAATCATGCCAACTGTAATTACGGGACATACGAACGCGGCCAGTATGATGATTGGCGAAAAAGCAGCTGCTTTAATTAAAACAGCAGGTAGCTTTTCAAAGCAAGGACAGAAAGCAATTGCCAACTGACTCGCTCAATGACCGGACAATTTAGAAGTTACTAAGTGACGATTCTTCATGCCAGTTAAAATTTTGAGGTAGAAGAAAAATGAAGATTGCTCAATATGGAACAGCGATCGTGGTTCTTCATGCGATCGCTAATGCATTACATGGTTTAGCACATATAGAAATCCCAGTTCCCCTCTCTGTGCTTCAGAGTTCGTTTGTGGCGATTGTGACTTTTCTAATTCCCATCATTGCAGCTGTTTTAGTTTGGACACAGTTTTACCGCCTCGGTAGCTGGCTGTTGCTGGGTTCAATGGCAGGATCGCTGCTTTTTGCAATCTACAATCATTTGCTTGTAATTAGTCCGGATCATGTTTCTCAAGTTGCCTTTGCAGGTTGGGGAATGCTATTCCAAGTTACAGCCATCTTGATATTAATTGTGAATGGATTTGGCTGTTGGGTTGGTATAGTGGCATTGAAAACGGCGACTCAGCAAGAACAAGTTTTGTAAACTACTTCTCGGCGTGGCGGGAGTCTTCTGAGGCTGCTAGATGAGTATTTGAGTTCACATTTATTTCTCATCAAGGTTGATTGAATATGTTCGATCTCGACCAAACGATTCAAGACCGGCACTCAACACGCAAATTCTTATCTCAACCAGTGCCGCAAAATTTGCTTGATGAAGCTCTCACTTTAGCCCAGTTCGCGCCGTCAAATTCAAACATCCAGCCGTGGCGCATGGTGTTTGCTGTTGGTGTCCGTCGCGATCGCCTCCAAGAGGCTTTGCTAAACCAAGCCAAGCAGCAACTGCCTAACATCCCACCACTTCCAGAAGCCTTCCAGCATTACCGCCAGGAACTAGGCGTGCAAGTCTACGGATCAATGGGCATTGCTCGTGACGATAAAGCGAATAGAACACAAGCCGTTCTCCGCAATTACGAATTTTTTGGCGCACCAGTCGTTGGTATTGTTTGTATGCACCGAGACCTTGGCGTTGCGGATGCTGTGAGTGTGGGGATGTATCTACAAACGCTGGTGTTGTGCCTAACTGCTCGCGGACTTGGCACTTGCGTAGAGGTTTCACTAGCGGGTTATCCCGAAATCATCCGTAACGAATTGAACATCCCACCGGAATTATTGATTATTTGTGGTTTAGCCGTTGGCTATTCCGATCCTGATTTCTCCGCTAATCATCTGCATATTAGCCGTGAATCTGTTGAGAAAAACGTTACGTTCCTCGACCATTAAAGCCTGTTTTTCCTTATTTTAGGAGATTTTGACATGGATAATGTAATAGCTTCAACCAATTCACCTGTTGTGACACCACCCGAAATTACATTGGTTCCTAATAACTCACTATTGACTGAGACACCAGAAGCAGGACGACAATTGGCAGTCAAAATGGCACGGCTAATTATTAAACTGACTCAGCCGGATGAAGAAAAACGCAACCAACTGCGAGACGTATATGGTAACGATGCCATGATGCTGATTGCCGTTGGACAGACGGTGGCAACAGAGTTTGCCACAATTGCTGCTGCTAACAATTACTGGCGTAAATAGTCTCTCAAAATCGCTCTTATGGGTTAATGTGTTCAGATTTTGGAGGAATGTACCATGAAAGTTTTAATTCGAGTGATCGTCAGCTTTTTTGTATTCGTTGTCGATGTCGTCTATGGAAATCGTTCCTACGCTCGGTTTTATGTACTGGAAACCATCGCCCGCGTTCCTTACTTTTCCTATCTATCAGTGCTGCATCTCTACGAAACGCTTGGTTTTTGGCGCAAAGCTGACTTGTTAAAAGTTCACTTTGCTGAAACCTGGAACGAATTACATCATCTGTTGATTATGGAATCATTGGGGGGCAATCGTATTTGGGGCGATCGCTTTATCGCCCAACATATTGCAGTTGCTTACTACTGGGTGGTCGTGCCCCTCTATATGCTATTTCCCAGCTATGCTTACTACCTAATGGAGCTAATTGAAGATCATGCCTACCACACCTATGACGACTACTTGAAAAGTAATGAGGAGGAACTGAAAACTCAATCCGCTCCCCAGGTAGCGATCGACTACTATCGCGATGGCGATCTCTATATGTTTGAGGAAATGCAGACTACACCAGGTCGTGAATTTCGCCGTCCTACTGTGGATAATCTGTACGACGTGTTTACGAACATCCGCGAGGACGAATGCGAACACGTAAAAACAATGAAGGCACTCCAGCAACCGCAAGCGCGGCTAACCTTTCACAGTCCTCATACAGTTTTCATTGCGGCAAAAGCTTTACCCATCGAAGGAGAAATTTGATATGAACCACACACTTAAACATAAACGCGCCCTCGTCAGGGGTTTAGCCAACACTTGCTAAAGCCGCAGGTTGCGTTTCACAGAAAGCGATTGGGCAAAGCCCACGCTACGCGAACGCAAGTTAACGGGTAGTGAAATTTTTACTTAGAGATATCAGTGTTGACGCAAAATTATTTTTTACGTCAGCACCGACAGCTCACTGCGATCGCGCTCTTACGTCTGAGAGAATGTTTATAAAATAAATCCAAATAACTCCAAACAAATGACAAATGGCAAAAGACAAATAACCCTTTGTTCCACAAAAATTTATCCTCAACTATGAGCAACCTCAGAGACAGGACACAAACTTGATGTCAGAGTAAGAATATCAAGTTAGGAGTTCGTGAAATTATGAATACCAAAGTTGCATCATCTAACACTTCTTTTACTGCTACCTTACAAGATTTAATTGAATACCCTACAAGTGGCATTTTGAGTAAAGTATTACTCAAAGATAACAACAGTCAATATAGTTTATTTTGTTGGGCTGCGGGTACGGAAATTGGCGAACATACTTCCAATCGTAACGCGGCAATAACAGTAGTGGAAGGAAGAGGAAATATCAATTTAGAAGGGAGAGATATTACTTTAGCACCAGGAGTATTTGTATTCATACCAGCAAATGCACCTCATGCAGTGCAAGCGCAAGAAAATCTGGCTTTCTTGCTGATATTTTCGGGAAATTCCTAGTTAACTTAGCCCTGATTTGATTGAGATGATGGCGAAACTCAACCTTTCTATAGGAATCCGTTTTGATTTTTGAAAAAAAATAAGTACTTGTAGGGTGGGCATTGCCCACCATATGTGTATTTTTGAAAATCAAATAGTAGCCCTATAAACTTTCGTCCCCTTCTGCTATTTTATTTAAAGCATCCACATCCAAGATAGTAATTTTCCCGCCCCGTCGATAATTAACTACAGACTTTAAACTCCCCAGCAAACGTACGCATTCCTCATAAGTAATGCCAATACTCCGAGACATTTGATAGTAAGAAAGATTCACCTTTAAATATTGCCCCTCTTTGGATATTTCCGTACCATAATGCAACATTGTATACTGAATAAACCTCGCTAACCTAACTATTGCTCTTTCCGAAATTAATCCGTGTATGGTGTTGTGGAGTAGCTGAAGGCGTTGATTCAAAACAGTCATCATCCGTAAGGCTATTTCTGGAGTTTGTCGAATAGCTTCCAGCAATGCTGTCCTGTCAATTGTGATAATTTGACAGTCTTGTTCACAAACCACCGTTGCTGGTGCCGTACCATCCCCAAGTAGCGCATGTGCGGCAAAAATTTCCCCACTGTATAAGATTCTTAATATGGTTTCTTTACCTGTTGCAGCAGTTTTCTTAAGATGAATTCTCCCAGATGCAATAGCATACAGTTTTGCTGCTAATAATTCACCTTCGTGAAAAATAATTTCTTCACGCAAATATTGACGCATTTTAGCATGGGGTATTAGTTGCTCTAATTCTTCTGATTTTAACTCAGCAAAAATGTGAACTTTACCTAAATCTTTGACAGTCACTAACATAATGATTTCGCGCTATGTAAATAGACGTAATTTATTCAATAACTTTTCTCTGAAAACTGAGCTAGCTCAAAGATTTTATTTATAATTTCTGTCATCTTAAGATGATAACAAATGGCATTCAGACATTAAAAGAATAAAAAAATACTTTATTTTTGATAAAAATATTGATGTACTGAAAATAAAAATACGGCTTAAAGGAGATGACAAAAATGACATCTAGATTAGAGACATTAGCCAAACTTTACTTACAAAGTCAACCAGTCGATATCTCTGAAGAAACTAAAAATGAACTTTGTGATTGGTTGATGAGCGAGTTTCAACAACTTCCTCTTAACGTTCAATTTTCTGATTATATGCGCTATGAAACAGTAGTAGAAATGTTTGCAGATATTGAGCAAGGACACCTCTGGGAATCAGCAGAAAGCTATGATAGTGCAATTTATCCTAGCCCTTTTTATGGATTTGCATTTCTGGCGATTCATGATTATGACCACTATCAAACTGGTGGAGATTTTAATCTTGCAGGTGAAATCAAAGCTTATCAAGCAACTGCTCATCGCGTTAAGAGTTTGGAAATTCAAAAAATTCTCTACTCGGAAATAGTATTGAAATCCGCAGCCTACATTTATCTCGGTCATGCCCCAGAACAAAAGATTGTTTTTCCCTAATTATCTGGATTGAAAATCATGTTTAATCACCTCATATTCTTGCGCCACTGCACAATAGTCCTGCCAACGACACCCCGGTTTAGCTAGCACTGCTCTAATGTCGCTAATCGCCTGGGGTAGCAATTGCAATTGCTCGGCTCGATATGCGATCGCGGATTGTGTCAGCTCACTCCCCAGAATTATCGCAGCAGCTTCGAGCGCCTGGGTATTGTTCATGGCGCTGGCGAGATTCTTCAAAGCCATGCCCATCAGCCGCAGACATTCTTGGGCATTCTCTTTCGGTGCTTGGGCAGCTAGCGATCGCCTCCGGGGGGCGGTTACGCCATCGCTAAATTCTTGGCAATTCTTCGGTCTATGTTTGGATATGGTATTAATTAATGCTCATCTGTGCTAATACCCAAATTCCTTTTCCCCGTTCCCTGGTTTATGCTACCTATCGGGACAAACTGGTTGAGCTAGTTCCCTATATGCCAAACGTGCGCGACATCGAAGTTAAATCACGTAGTGAAGTAGGCAGTAATATTTATACTGTTAATGAGTGGCATGGTGGTAGCGAAATTCCAGCAGCAGCAAGAGTTATCCTCAGTGAAGATATGCTCTCGTGGACAGAATACAATACGTGGAATCAGGCTCTGTTTACAGTTGAATGGCGTATTGAAACTCACGCTTTCACAAAAGCAGTCAAGTGTTCTGGCAAAAATCGCTTTCTGTCAGATGGCAATACGACAATAATTGAAAGCCGTGGTGAACTAGCGATCGCAACATTATAAACTTTAGTAAAGCAAGTTCAGGAGGCAGGAGGTCGAAGGCAGTTCTTGCTGGAGGAACCCACGTTTAAAAACGTGGGATTGAAGTAAGGACGCTTTATACCTCGCGCTGCGCGTCTCGGTATAATTCAATATTAAACTGAGCTTTAAACTCAGCAACTTTTGTTTTAATTAATATTTCTAACCTCCTGCCTTCTGCCCCCTGCCTCCTGCCTTCTTTGTAAATCTGACACTTGATGCCAAGCAACAGGGGGATGAAATCTGGGCGATAGGTGGAGGTTGCTTGTTAATCAAATAATTCTAGCGTTTACTGATTTTTTGAGATTTACCCAGGCAAAAATATGCCAGTTAATTTAATTCTTTTAGTAGCGGCAGTGATTGTTGCTTTGATAATTTTCAGGGCATTACTGGATTTATTTAAGACATTCCTCAGTACAGCAATCGCAATTGTTATCATCGTGATTATCTTGAAGGTTTTAGGATTTAGCCCACAAGATTTAATGCACGAAATTGTTAACTTACCTCAAATTATCAACCATTTGATCGCCGGGAACAAGTAATAATTGCACTATGTAGTTAGAGATTTGCTAACCTCTAGTTGAAAAGTTCATTCCTCATCATCCTCCTCGTCATAATAATCGTAATCATCGCCAAAATCCTTACTTAACTTTCAAGTGCGCCTTCTGACGATCGCGTTGCGAAAGCTTATGTGGACTGAATAATAAGGTATTCAATCCAGCATTGTTGAGTTGAGTTACTAATCAGAGACGACCCAGTTAAACCTTGACTCGTCGGAGTCAGCTTTACTCCTGATCCTGATCGTGATCAATTTTTTCGATATCATCAGGTGTACCAGTAGCAGAAATTTTTGATGTGCCAGATTTACCTGCACCCGAATTGCCGCCAGAAGCGCCAGCACCGCCTGAGTGTTTAGAATCCGTGTTGCCTTGTTCTTCTTGAAGCTGTTCAAGACGGTTTTTTTCTTGAGCTTTATCTTTTTGGTCAGCCATATCTTAAAAACATTTTTAGCGTAGCGATCACTCTTAACTCTACCATTTTCCTTATTCTGGCGACACCAAAGGCAAATGCTCTTAATTTGTCAGTTCTGGCGGATAATCAGCTAGTCGGCACGCTCCCCATAATACCCTTGGAACCAAATCAGCTAAACCTATTCTCAGATTTGACACTCGCACCAGCACCTCTGTCAAACGGCTTATTTGGAGATACCAGAGTCCCCTCTGCACGGTTTGAAAAAGGCTTTATCAAAGTTCCGGCTGCTGAGTTGCAAGAAACTGATGATGCGATTCATCTAAAACTAGAACTACCAGGACTTGAAGCTAAAGACTTAGATATTCAAGTCACCGAAGACGCTGTTCACATTAGCGGTGAGCGCAAGTCTGAAGCTAAAACCGAAAACAATGGCACTACTAAGAGTGAATTCTACTATGGTAAATTCCAACGTGTAATTCCTCTATCTGCTCGGATTCAAAATACCAATGTCATCGCAGATTATAAAGACGGTATTTTGAACCTGACACTACCCAAGTCCGAGCAAGAAAAGAATAAAGTTGTCAAGGTTAATCTGGAACAACCTGCTGCATAGTGTGAAACTATTTTTCAATAATTGATTGAGATAGCTAAGAGCTTGGTTATGAGATGACCAAGCTCTTTTGTAGCAATTGCCTGTGAGGGAGCGATCGCTTCCAGCACTTCACTTTGCTCAATCGCCTATGTCAATAGCGTAGCTTATCGCTGATAATAAGACTTGATTTTGGATGATCTTCCATGATAACCTGCGTTTGTCTCTTAAACTACGGTTTCAGCGATAGCTTTATCGTGGTTTTAATAGCATACTGTATTTTTTATTTGAATTTGCCCTAGTTGGCACAATTAATTCTAAAACTGTCTTGAGAGAAAACTCATGGTCATTACAGAAAGACGTAAACTTGGACGTTCAGGACTAGAAGTCTCACCAATATCTTTTGGTGGCAACGTGTTTGGCTGGACAATTGATGAAAATACTTCATTTGAGATTTTAGATCACTTTATAGCGGCTGGAGGTAATTTTATTGACACAGCTGATGTCTATTCCAAGTGGGTAAGAGGAAATATTGGTGGAGAGTCTGAGACAATTTTAGGAAAATGGCTCAAGCAGCGTGGTCATCGTGACCAAGTGGTGATTGCAACTAAGGTTGGCAACGATATGGGTGTTAAAGGCAAAGGGCTTTCTCGCAAACACATTCAACAAGCTGTTGAAGACTCATTGCAAAGGTTACAAACTGATTATATTGATTTATATCAATCGCATATTGACGATGAAAGTACTCCACTTGAAGAAACTCTTGAAACCTACGCAGAATTGATTCGTCAAGGAAAAGTACGTGCGATTGGTGCTTCAAACTATAGTGCAGAGCGTCTGCGGAGGGCATTAGAAATCAGCCGTCAGCATAGCTATCCTCGGTACGAAAGCCTTCAGCCCCGTTATAACTTGTATGACCGAGATGGCTATGAGCAGGATTTACAACAAATTTGCCAAGAACAGGAAATTGCTGTGATTAGCTATTCTTCTCTGTGCAGTGGCTTTCTCTCTGGGAAATATCGCTCAGAAGAAGATTTGTCTATTAGTCTCCGCGGTAGTTCTGTAAAAAGATATTTAAACCCTCGTGGTTTAGGAATTCTAAAGGCAATTGATCGGGTAGCAAAGACTTATAATTCTACTCCTACCCAAGTTTCTTTGGCGTGGCTCATTGCTAATCCGACCATTACTTCCCCTATTGTTAGTGCAACAAAGGTTGAGCAGCTCGACGATATCATCAAAGCTGTCAATATAAAGCTCGACCAAGATGCTATTAACCTTCTCAATCAAGCCAGTTCCTCAAACAGCTAGTACCGCATTTTGATGGAATTTTTATTTCCTCTCTACGAAACGCTACTCGCGATCGCTTGAAAAAGTTTAAATTACGATGCCATATTCAAAGGTTCTGGCAATTTGGCATAACTTGTCTGTGAATTGCAATTTAAATAAGATATCAAGAGAACGCAACAGTCACAAATCGCCAGTTGTTGACCCAAAGCTGTAGAATAACTCAGCAGCCAACCCACAGCCCTCGGTCATCGCAACTCTTGGAGACGCGCAAGGGACGCCACAACTGGTTAGTGCGGAATTCCCCACCCTCTACCATCTTCGATAGTGACCCCATCTGTAGCCCCCTCTTCCAAATCCGAAGTTGATGCCAAAAGTAGGATAGGGCGACCCGTAGATGGCATAGGGGTTGTAGATGTAAGCAGGAGGAGGCGCTACGGTGTAATAACCATCTTCATTACAAACCTGAGTAGTCTGTTGCACAATTGTTTTAGATACAACATTCTCTTGCCCAGCATAAGGTAGATTCAAATAACCATCCTGAAAACCACGAGCAAATTCACCTCCCGCAGCCCGAGGTTTATAAGCAACTCTATTCCGAGCGCTTTGTTCTCCTTCTCGAAAACCATTTGCATAAGCATGGGAGTGGTCAGCCGCCGATTCTTTGACCACCCTATTGTCAGTAACAGGATGACAATAAACAACCCTATCAGCTTTAGCGGCTTGGGGAAAAAGTAAAGATGTTGAGCCAGCGATTAAACTGAATATTGCAGCAACAACTATTTTCTTCACAGCCTTTAACCTCATTTATGCTTAATGCTCTAAGCCCTTTAACTTTAATTATAAAACCTGAATTATCAGGTGACATGAGCCAAAAATTAGAAATCCCCTGTCAACACCCCTGTCTTTAGGCTAGGGGATTCTAGCCTAAAGTCTTAGGAATACCACGGCGCAATAGTTTATTTATTCTCTGGCGAGCTCCCGCGCAATGTCCATGTTTGCTGCTAGAACGCACACGCTTTTTACCTACTGGCACGTCATACCACAGCAGGTAATCATCCTCTAATTTCTCCTCCAAGCGCTGCGCTAACCTCCTCTCGCCAGGGGTGATCCGCATTCAGCAACTATTACAGCAATTTTCAGGTAAATAGACCACAGTGGTTGAACCAACCGAGAGCATCATCTTCGGTAATGTAATTGACAGCAAGCGCCATTGCAAGGCCATCGTGATTCCAGTGTACGTGCTTCGCAGGAACGGAGAAATTGCTTTAGTTTCGACCAACACAGTTCTATAGGGGATAAATCAGGAGAATAAGGGGGCAAAAACTTGATTTTTGCACCGACTGACTCGATTGCCACTCTGATACACTCAGCGTGATGAACCCGGAGATTATCCATGACCACGATTGCCCCTTTCCATAACTGAGGTATTAATATCTCAGTTTGGCTTTTGATATCCTCCACGTCGTTTTGCCTCGATTTGTCCATTTGTCCGAGCCTGACACAGTAGATTTCTTACTGCGATCGCCAGGAATAAAACTGTACCAATTGAAGTCTCGGAAATTTAGGAGCTTCAAACCCAAGATGAGCCGTATTAAATTGCTGCACCAAATAGCCTATAGGTTAATTGGTACATTCGGAATTTTGAAAAATATCGGTTTGCAGAATGCTTATCCAGTAAGGGTTACAGCCTGAGCGTAACTTTCTGTTCGATTGCTCATTTACCCCCTAAACGTAGGGGTCTTAAACCCTTTAATTTACGATAAAGTAGGCGATTGAGGCAGAGAATATTCAAGGCTGCAAGAATAGGGAATCTCAAGTTGGTTCACAATTTACAAAGATTGCTCTTGCATAGCTACTCAAACATCCTTGTTTGCGTAAGGAAAGTGACGCAAATAAACATTGGCAAGAACACTCCAGGAGTAGATAAACTGGTAATCAAAACACCAGTAGCCAGGGGACTATTAGTAGACATACTAACTAAGTTCATACCTTGGAAACCATATCCTACTTGAAGGATGTATATCCCCAAGGCAAATGGCAAAAAAAGTCAAGGTGTAAATTTACTCAAAATACCTTTTTAGGATGTCGATTTTATATTGACTTCTGGTTGTCCTATTATCTACGCTGGGAGGTGTCATTTACAGTGATAGGATGTAAAATATGGGTTGCTTTTAGCAAAAACATTATCGTTGTGGAAGAAATAACTTTATCAGCCCTCTCTCTTCATACTCTTTTTTTGGGAAAGATATTCTGATGAGCAAGTATATTTTTAGTAGCCTTACAGATGATGAAGAACTTAATTTTTATGAAGATGCAGAGGTTTTTATCTTCCCCACTTCTTTCGCCCAGCAACGATTGTGGTTTCTCGATCAGTTAGCACCCGGTAATCCATTTTATAATGTGTCAACAGCACTTCGTCTGAGAGGTTCCCTAAACTTCACCGCCTTCAAGCAGACATTAAACGAAATTGTCCGTCGCCACGAAATCTTACGCACTATGTTTGTTATGGTACAGCAAGAACTAGTGCAGGCGATCGCTGCGTCAAGCTGCGCTAACGCACCCAGCTTAACCATACCTTTTCCCCTAATAGATATACGCAATTTCGATAGTCAAGAACGTGAGATACAAGTACAGCAAATCGCAACCGCAGAGGCTCAAAATCCTTTCAATCTCAATACCGGGCCATTGCTGCGAGTGAAGCTGCTACAACTAGATGAAGCAGAATATGTACTGCTACTAAATCTACATCACATTGTTGCTGATGGCTGGTCAATTGGAGTGCTAGTTAGAGAACTGGGGGTATTATACAAAAGTTTTGTAGAAGATCAGCGATATCTGATGTCTACGCCTCTGCCAGAACTACCCATTCAGTACGCAGATTTCGCCCAATGGCAACGGGAGTGGCTACAAGGCATAGGGACAAATGGCTGTTCGCCGTTACAAACGCAGTTAGCTTATTGGCAAAAACAATTAGACGGGATTTCGGCACTGAATCTCCCCACTGACCGACTAAGACCAGCAGTTCCAACACACAGGGGTGCAAAACATTTTCTAGAACTACCACAGTCCTTAACTCAAGGGCTAGAAGCACTTAGCTACCAAGAAGATGTTACGTTATTCATGACAATGCTGGCAGCCTTCCAGACTTTGCTATATCGCTACACGCAGCAAGATGATATTGCCGTAGGTTCGCCGATCGCTAATCGCAACCGAAGCGAACTAGAGGGGTTGATTGGTTTTTTTGTCAATAGTTTGGTGCTGCGTACAGATTTTTCAGGGAACCCGACGTTTCAAGAATTATTAAATCGAGTGCGAGAGGTAACTTTAGGAGCATACACCCATCAGGATTTGCCCTTTGAAAAGCTGGTGGAGGAACTTAATCCAGAGCGAGATTTGAGCCGCCATCCCTTATTTCAGGTTGTATTTAGCCTGCAAAATACTCCCATTGAAACGCTAGAGTTACCTGGGCTAAAGCTTTCGCTATTCGACTTCGACAGCAAAATTGCAAAGATTGATTTAGAGTTCCATGTGTGGCGAGACTTGGAAACTCTCAAAGGAGAAGTAGTATATAGCACTGATTTATTTGATCAAAGCACTATTACGCGAATGCTGGGACATTACCAAATACTGTTAGAAAGTATTGTTGTTAATCCAAAACAGCATCTTTCAGATTTATCTTTGCTTACTAAAGGAGAACTACAGCAGTTATTAATTGATTGGAACAACACTAAAAAAATTTACTCAAATAATAAATGTTTTCACCAGTTATTTGAAGCCCAGGTCGAGAAAAACCCAGATGCAGTTGCACTTGGATTTGGTAATCAACAACTCAGCTATAAAGAGTTAAATATACGCAGCAATCAACTTGCACATCATCTCCAAAAAATAGGTGTAACAATTGAATCTTTAGTTGGTATTTGTGTAGAGCGATCGCCAGAGATGATAATTGGGTTATTAGGTATCCTCAAAGCTGGTGGCGCATACCTACCTTTAGATCCTAGCTATCCTCAAGAGCGTCTTCACTTCATGTTGGAAGATGCACAAGTTTCAGTATTGCTAACACAAGGAAAATTGCTTCAGCATTTTACAGAATTCTCAAAACCAATTATTAGTATAGATAAAGATTGGGGAACCATTACACAACATAGTCAAGAAAACCCAAAGAGTTGTGTAACACTTGAAAACTTAGCTTATGTCATCTACACTTCTGGCTCAACAGGGCAACCAAAAGCCGTTTCTATAGAACACCGAGGATTGTCTAATTTAGCAGCAGATCAGATTGAGGTTTTTAACTTACAACAGAGTAACCGCATTCTGCAATTTGCATCATTGAGTTTCGATGCTTCAATTTTTGAGATTGTGATGGCATTGCAAATAGGGGCAACTCTTTATTTAGCAAATAAAGAATGTCTTCTCCCTGGAAAAGCTTTGCTCCAACTATTACGCGAAAAAGCTATTACTCACGTCACTTTTCCCCCGGCGGTTTTGGCAGTCTTACCTACAGAATCCCTCCCCGAATTACAAACTATTATTAGTGCAGGCGAATCATGTTCTGAGGATATAGTAAAACGTTGGTGGAGTTCTAGCCGGAGGTTTTTTAACGCTTACGGGCCTACTGAAGCAACCGTTTGGTCAACCGTTGCCGAAATTAAATCTGTAAGTGAAAAACCTCCCATTGGTCGCCCAATCGCTAACACTGAAATTTATATATTAGATAAATATTTACAACCTGTACCAATTGGAATTTTAGGCGAATTATATATTGGTGGTGATGGGCTAGCACGAGGCTATCTTAATTGCCCTGAATTAACTGCCGAAAAGTTTATTCACAATCCTTTTAATGATAAAAAGGGAGCAAGACTTTACAAGACTGGCGATTTAGCAAGATATCGACCAGACGGGAATATCGAATTTTTAGGACGCATCGATAATCAAGTAAAAATTCGCGGCTTCCGCATTGAGTTGTCCGAGATTGAAACAGTTATAATTCAGCATAAAAATATACAAGAAGTAATTGTAATTTCTCAAGGGGATCTATCCGATCGCAAGTATTTAGTAGCTTATATTATTTCTAAGTCACCGCCGGAGCAAACAATTATTGAACTACGTGAATTATTAAAAGAAAAATTACCAGAATACATGATACCAAAGGCTTTTGTAGTTCTGGATTCTCTGCCGCTAACAGCTAATGGTAAAGTGGATCGTTATGCACTAAAAGCAGTTGATATTCGGAGCCTCTCAATAGATAAAGCCTTTATTGCTCCTCGGACTCCAACTGAGTCAACCTTGGCAAAAATCTGGGCTGAAGTTCTTAGCATTGAAAATATAGGTATTTATGACAATTTCTTCGATTTGGGAGGTAATTCGCTGCTAGCTGTCCGTTTATTAGACCAGATCAACAAACAGTTTGAGCGCGATCTACCCTTATCTAATCTGTTTTTAAATCAAACGATTGAAAGTTTAGCGATCGCTCTATATTTAAAAACAGATTATTTGGCGTGTTCTCCTTTGGTTCCGATTCAACCGAATGGTTCAAATCCACCTTTTTTCTGCGTTCATCCAATATTTGGCGTTGTCTTTCCTTATTATGAATTAGCTCATCAATTGGGCAATAATCAACCATTTTATGGACTACAGCCTATTGGACTTGATGGGCAAACTCCACTAAACCGCATTGAGGATATGGCTAGCCACTACATTAAAGCGTTGCGCTCAGTACAAACCAAAGGCCCTTATTTTATTGGAGGTTGGTCTTTTGGAGGATGGGTTGCTTTTGAGATGGCCCAACAACTTCAAAATTCTGGGGAAGAAGTAGCTTTAGTTGCTGTGCTTGACACCATAGCACCAATTAAGAGCAATCTACCTTCTTTGAGTAATACTTTTAAGTTTCTTCTCACTACCGTAGTGCCATATATGTGGCCTTTTTTCCTCGATTATTTGCGTCTAATTACCGCTCCTAGTAAGAACCGAATATCTGAGGAATCCAAGTTAAGACTTTTAAGTGAGTCAGCAATTGTTCCTATGTTTCGTGTTTTTTACGCCAATAGCCAAGCAGTTCTCAATTACGTTCCACAAGTCTACCTTAAGCGAATTAATCTTTTCAGAACAAAAGTTCAGTTAAACATTGCGGAGGGAGAGCCGAGTATGGGTTGGGATCAGCTAGCTGTGGAAAGAACGGAAATTCATCATATTCCTGGCAATCACCTAACAATGCTGAGAAAACCTAATATCCAGGTTCTCGCCGCACAGTTAAGAGCCTGTATTGAGAAAGCACAAACCTTAAAATAAGGAATCAATATGTCTTCTGAAGAGATTTTTGTCTTTCCAGTATCTTTTGCCCAACAACGGTTATGGTTCCTCGATCAGTTGATCCCTAACAATACTATTTATAATGTGCCAACAGTAATTCGCTTAACAGGTTCACTTAACTTAACAGCACTGGAGCAGACTTTTAACGAAATTGTGGATCGCCATGAAAGCTTACGCACTACATTTATAGTGTTAGATGGCCAACCTCTACAGGCGATCGCACCTAGCTTAACAATACCTATTTCTGTATTAGACCTCCAACTATTGCCAGATGGGAAAGGAGAGTTGGAAGCAAGGAGAATTATTACCGCAGAGATAGAACATCCCTTCAATTTATCCTCCGGGCCATTACTGCGAGTGAAGTTGCTTGTGCTTTCCAAGACAGAACATATTCTATTAATGAATATGCACCACATTATCTGCGACGATTGGTCTATTGGGGTGCTGATTCGAGAACTGGGAATGCTGTACACAGCTTTTGCACAGAACCAAACTCCGTTTTTATCAGAACTGCCTCTTCAATACGCTGACTTTGCCCACTGGCAACGTGAGTGGCTACAAGGAGAAGTGCTGCAAACGCAGTTAACTTATTGGCAGCAGCAATTAAATGGCATTTCTATGCTGCATTTGCCTACCGACAAACCAAGATCAGCTATACAAAGCTATCAAGGAGCAACACAATTTTTTGAGTTACCAAAAAAGCTAACTGATGCACTAGAAAAGCTTTCGCAGCAAGAAGGAGTCACCTTTTTTATGACACTGCTGGCAGCATTTAAAACTTTGCTCTTCCGTTACACTCATCAAGAAGATATTGCGGTAGGTTCGCCAATTGCTAACCGTAACCGCAGCGAAATTGAAGGTTTAATTGGTTTTTTTGTCAATAGTTTAGTCCTACGTAGCAACTTATCTGGAAACCCAACTTTTCGAGAACTGTTAGATAGAGTACGAGAAGTAACATTAGGAGCTTATAACCAGCAAGATTTGCCATTTGACAAGCTAGTTGAAGAACTGCATCCAGAGCGAAACTTGAGCCATCATCCGTTATTTCAAGTAGTATTTAGTTTCCAGAATTCGCCAATGTCGGCACTAGAATTGCCTGGATTAGTGCCTAGCTTTATAAATATTGACTTAAAAAAAACCCGCTTTGATTTAGAATTACATTTATGGAAGTGTTCTGACGACTTTAGGAGCTTATGGGGTGCAAACTGGGAATATTCTGAAGGAGTCCGTGGCGTAATAATTTATAACACAGATGTGTTTGAGGAAGCTACCATTAACCGGATGCTGGAACATTTTAAAACTCTGTTGTTAAGTATTGTTACAAATCCAGAACAACGCATTGCAAACTTACCACTATTAAGTGAAGTTGAGCGACATCAGGTATTAGTGGAATGGAATAATACTAAGGGAAATTATCCTAATGATAAGTGTATCCATCACTTGTTTGAAAAACAGGTACAGCATCAACCTGATTCTATAGCATTAGTATTTGGTGACGAGCAGCTGACTTATCAAGAGTTGAATAATCGCAGTAATAAACTAGCACAATACTTACAAAAGATCGGGGTAGATTCAGAAATTTTAGTAGGTATTTGCATTTCGCAGTCTATAGAAATGATAGTTGGGTTATTAGGTATTCTGAAAGCAGGAGGAGCATATCTTCCTTTAGATTCCAGCTATCCTCAAGAACGCCTAAAGTTTATGCTGGAAGATGCACAGGTTTCAGTATTGCTAACACAAGAAAATTTGCTCAAGTCTTTTGAATACTTCCTGAATCCAATCGTTTGCATAGATAAAGACTGGGGAATTATTACTCAAGGAAACAAAAATAACCTTGAAAATAGCATTACATCTAACAATTTAGCTTATGTTATTTATACTTCTGGTTCTACAGGAAAACCCAAGGGTGTGGCTATAAATCACAAAGCTGTAAATCGCCTAGTGTGTAATACAAATTATATCAAATTGTCCTCCTCAGATAAAATCGCCCAAGCCTCAAACACTTCTTTTGATGCAGCAACATTCGAGATTTGGGGAGCGCTACTTAACGGCGCTCAACTTGTGGGTGTTAGCAAAGATGTAATCCTCTCCCCTCACGAGTTTGCATTACAACTACGACAAAAAGACATTAGTATCTTGTTTTTGACAACAGCTTTACTTGAACAGATTTCTAGAGATGTTCCGCAAGCTTTTGCTTCATTGCGATATTTACTATTCGGTGGCGAGGCTATTAATATAAGATGGGTTAAAAAGATTCTCAAACATGGCGTGCCAAAGCATTTAATTCATGTCTATGGCCCTACAGAAAATACAACATTTTCATCTTACTACCATATCCAACAATTACCAGAATCCTCTACATTTATTCCCATTGGTTGCCCGATCAATAATACACAAATTTATATATTAGATACTTATTTACAACCTTTGCCCATTGGCGTTATGGGTGAATTATATATTGGTGGCGATGGTTTGGCACGAGAATATCTCAATCGCACGGAATTAACTGCTCAATGCTTTATTACAAATTCCTTTAATAATAACTCAAAAACACGTCTTTATAAAACAGGTGATTTAGCCCGCTATTTACCAGATGGCAATATTGAATTTTTAGGACGGATTGACAATCAAGTAAAGATTCGTGGCTTTCGCATTGAATTATCAGAGATTGAAGCGGTGTTGAGTGAACATCCAGTAGTGAAAGAAACAGTGGTTATCGCTGAAGAAGACATGCCTGATAATAAGTATTTGGTAGCTTATATTGTTCTTAGTGTAGTAGAAGTATCAAACTTGACATATAACCTATGCAAATTTTTGAAAGAAAAGTTACCAGAATACATGATACCAACAGCCTATGTAGTACTAGAATCAATACCACTAACACCTAATGGCAAAGTAGACCGTCATGCTTTACCTAGACCCAATATAGTAACTTTCGATAGATATGATTATGTAGCACCGCGATCGCAAGTTGAAGAGTTACTTGGAGAAATTTGGGCTAAAGTTTTGATAAAAGAGCAGATAGGCATTCATGACAGTTTCTTTGAATTGGGCGGTCATTCTCTATTAGCAACTCAGTTAATTTCCCGAATCCGAGATATCTTTCAAATAGATGTAACTGTACGCAATTTGTTTGAAGCACCAACTATTGAACAACTTGCTAAGTCCATTGATACAATGTGTTGGGCAGCAAAAGGTGGAGATAAAACTGAAACTCCCAGACAAGAGCGAGAAGACGTTGAATTTTAAGGAGAAACATCACCATTTATGTCATCCGGTATATATGCGCGAACCACAGTAGCGATTAATATCAGGTTCGGTGCTATAAGCAGCCATCGCAAAACCTGCTGACTGCTTCGGCAAACTGCTGGTTTTGTTCCATTAATGCCATGTGTCCACCTGGTTTTAGGGTGACTCTTTCAGAGTAAGGTAATTCTGCCTTCATGCGATCGCTCGCCACAGGTTTAGTCGCTATATCTGAATCCCCACACATTACCAGCACAGGAATATTAATAGTTGCAAGTGTTTCTGTTTCATCGAACCTGAACATTGCCAGTGTGCCACGAGCCAGGACAGCAGGCGAACCCAATGCTGACAGTAGACCTGCAAAATTGAGTTGACCCCGTGTTTCAGTACCCGTAAATCCAGACAGTTCTACGGTGATGTACAGCGAACCATTGAAATACGAAAGCCAAGTCATCAACCAAAAAATTGGCCCCAGTACGGTAGTCAGGTACAACACAGGTTCGAGTAGCGGTTTCTGCAATTTACGTACCAGATTGCTAAAGATGCAAGTTTTTACCGGATTGGTGTAAGTAGTATCCACAAGAATTAAGCCAGCCACCCGACTCCCTAATTGCTCTGGAAACAGACGACAGAAGGTTAAATTAATCATCCCACCCATGCTATGCCCCACTAAGATAACAGGTTTATCACCTGCTATAGCAACAACAGCTTCCAAGTCACGGGCATATTTCTCTATAGAGTGATCGTTGTTTTTCGGTTTAGAGGATTTTCCTAACCCTGGTAGATCCCAAACAATTACTCGGAAGCGATCGCTTAATTGTCGCTTGGCATAATACCATACAGTACTGTTTGGCCCCCAACCATGTGACAAAATAATTGGTTGACCATCTTCAGGTCCAAAAAACTCTACTTGTAACACGCTCCCATCTGGACGTGGCAAGCGCTGCACAGTTTCGCTACGCATAAACTTGGGTTCTTGGTTTCCAGGACGGCGCAGCAGTGGCAAACTGATAAAACGGCCGCCAAAAGTCCACAGAAGCATTACTAATCCAGCTACCAAGTAAGACGTTCCTACAAGTTCTCGTTCGTACCACTCATAAAGAATGTAGATTCCCCCGCCGAGTACCCCCACGGACAGCAGTTGAAACAGCCATACAAGTAAAAAATTATAAGGCATGAATATCATGAGCCTAAACCTTGCGATACCTTGTTAATTGCGTTGTCTTTTAGCTTCATACCATAGTTAGAATCATTCAGCTTTCACTCCCAAGAATGATTTATACAGTGTTGTAAGTATGATAAAAATGCTGAGTTAGTTGATAACTACTAAGTAACAACAGTTGTTAAGGGGTATAATTTTGAATACGGTTGAGTTTTTATCTTATCTTCGTAGCTTAGATATTCAAGTTTTTATTGATAGTGAAAAGTTTCGTTGTAACGCGCCAGAAGGAACTCTGACACCAGGACTACGTGCAGAAATTCAAGAGAGAAAAGCAGAAATTATTGAATTTTTAAAAGCAACTAATTATAATAAAAAATACAGCTTTAGACCTCTAGTACCTATTTCGCATTCTGGAAATCTTACCCTCTCCTTTGCTCAACAACGGCTGTGGTTTCTTAACCAATTAATACCTAATAATCCTTTCTATAACATTCCAGTAGCTTTACATTTAACAGGTTCACTAAATTTAATCGCGCTAGAGCAAACTTTTAACGAAATTGTGCGACGACACGAAGCTTTACGCACCAATTTTGTTATCCAGTCAGGGCAACCTGTTCAGGTAATTAATGCTACGCTAACAATCCCGTTACCAATAATAGATTTACGGCAACTGCCACAAACTGAACGAGAAATAAAAGCACGACAATTCATTAACCAAGAAGCTCAACATCCTTTTAATTTATCAACTGATTCATTGTTGCAAGTAAAACTGCTGCGGTTGAATGAGATAGAATATATCCTGCTGCTGAATATGCACCACATTATCTCCGATGGTTGGTCTATTGGAGTGCTAATTCAAGAGATAGCAAGACTCTACATAGCTTTTGCTAGCAATCAGCCTTCTCCTCTACCGGAACTTACAATCCAATATGCAGACTTTGCATACTGGCAACGCCAATGGTTGCAAGGAGAAGTATTACAAAAACAACTCGGCTACTGGCAGAAGCAATTAGACGGAATTTCTATTTTAAATCTGCCAACAGACAGACCAAGACTATCTGTTCAAACTTACCAGGGTGCAAGGCAAACTATACAATTATCAAAAAGTTTGAGCAAAGCACTTTTAGCTCTCGGACAGCAAGAAGGGGTAACTTTGTTTATAACCCTCTTAGCAGCATTTAAAGTTTTACTTTATCGCTACACACAACAAGAAGATATTGCTATTGGTTCACCTGTTGCCAATCGCAACCGTACTGAAATTGAGGGATTAATTGGTTTTTTTGTCAATAGCTTAGTCCTACGTACCGACTTAACTGGAAACCCAACTTTTCGAGAATTATTGAATCGAGTCAAAGACATAGCTTTTGGAGCTTATGCTCATCAAGATTTGCCTTTTGAAAAGCTTGTAGAAGAACTACATCCAGAGCGAAATTTAAATCAAAATCCGCTATTTCAAGTGGTATTTGCATTACAAAATGCGCCTATGTCAGCATTAGAGTTAACTGGTTTAACTTTAAGTCCGCTACCATTTGATACGGAAACAACACGCTTTGATTTAGAGTTTCACCTCTGGGAGCCAAATACTCAAAATAGTTTATGGGTAGATAACTCAGAAGGAATTAGTGGTTTTGTAATTTACAGCACTGATTTATTTAATGACGCTACTATAACTAGGATGCTAGGACATTTGCAAATATTACTTGAAGGTATAGTTGCAAATCCAGAAGAACGAGTTGCACAATTACCCCTTTTAAGTGAATCTGAGCTACATAATTTATTAATTGAATGGAATAATACTCAGTTAGATTATCCTCAAGATAAGTGTATCCATCAGTTATTTGAGAGGATTGCAGAACAGAATCCTGATGCAACTGCACTAGTATTTGGTAATGAGCAATTCAGCTATAAAGAGTTAAATATACGTAGTAACCAACTTGCACATTATCTAAAAAAATTAGGAGTTAAAGCCGAGGTTTTAGTAGGGCTTTGTGTAGAACGCTCTTTTGATATGGTAATGGGGATGTTGAGCATCCTAAAAGCAGGTGGAGCTTATGTACCTCTAGATCCAAGCTATCCATCTGAACGTTTAAACTTTATGCTGAAAGATGCTCAAGTCTCCGTTTTATTAACTCACGAGCAATGGCTTGAACGTTTAGAAAACAATAATTCAAAAATAATCTGTTTAGATAAAGATTGTAAAATTATTGCTCAAGAAATTAAAGATAATCTTTGTAGCCAAGTTACAGCAGACAACCTTGCTTATGTCATTTATACTTCTGGCTCAACAGGAAAGCCAAAAGGCGTACAAATTGAACATAGAGGATTGCTAAATCTAGTTTTTTGGCATCACAAAGCATTTACAGTTTCACATATTGACCGAGTAACGCAGATAGCTGGGATTGCATTTGATGCTTGCAGTTGGGAAATTTGGCCTTACCTAAGTGTTGGAGCCAGTATCTATATCGTAAATGATGAAATCAGGCGATCGCCTGAATATCTCCGAGATTGGCTAATTTCAAAAAAAATAACAATTTCCTTTTTACCAACACCTATAGCAGAGAAGTTTCTATTATTAGATTTTGCTCAAGACGCAGCTTTACGCATATTACTTATAGGTGGAGAAAAACTAAATCAATATCCTTCAAATGACCATTTTTTCCAGGTAATTAATAATTATGGACCAACTGAAAATACAGTTGTGACAACTTCTGGTCATATTTATCTTCAGAATAACGAGAATGTAGCACCTACAATTGGTCATCCCATTGCCAATACCCAGGTTTACATCCTAGATAAACATTTACAACCTGTACCCATTGGCGTTTCAGGAGATTTATATATAAGTGGTGATGGATTGGCACGAGGTTATTTAAATCGTCCTGATTTAACTGCTCAATGCTTCATTTCTCATTCTTTTACTAATAAGTTAAAAGCACGACTCTATAAAACAAGTGATTTAGTTCGCTATCGAGTAGATGGCAACATTGAATTTTTAGGCCGCCTCGATGAGCAGGTAAAAATCCGTGGCTATCGCATTGAGTTGGGCGAAATTGAAGCAGTACTGAGTCAGCATCCAGCAGTACAGCAAACTGTAGTAATAAGTCGTGAGGATAAAGAAAAGGAAAAGCAGCTAGTAGCTTATGTAGTAGCGAAAGCTGAATATAAGAGTGAGCAGGAGAATATACAATTAATGCAATTGCAGAATGAGCAGGTTTTGCAATGGCAGATGCTCTATAACGAAACTTATAATCAACCTGCTGCTGATTCCGATCCAACATCCAATTTTATCGGCTGGAACAGTAGTTACACAAATCAGCCTATTCCGGCAGAGCAGATGCGTGAGTGGGTGAATAATCAAGTAGCGCAAATTTTGGCTTTGCAACCTAAGCGAGTGTTAGAAATTGGTTGTGGAACAGGTTTAATTCTATTCAAGATTGCACCTCACTGCACTAAATATTGTGCAACAGACTTTTCCCTAGTTTCACTTAACTACATTCAGCAGCAGTTAGAAAAGCAACAAATGCCGCAAGTAACGCTGCATCAGCAAATGGCTAGTGACTTTGATAAAGTAGAAACAGCAGCTTTTGATATAGTAATTCTGAACTCAGTTGTACAATACTTTCCTAGGATTGATTATCTGATTAGTGTATTGGAAGGTGCTGTGAGGGCAACTGCTCCAGGTGGCTTTATCTTCATAGGAGATGTGCGTAGTCTGGCACTATTGCAAGCTTTCCATGCGTCAGTGCAACTGGAGCAAGCTGAAGCTTCCCTTACTCGCTCTGAGTTACAGCAACGGGTTCAAATGCAAATTTTTCAAGAAGCAGAGTTGGTGATTGACCCAGCTTTTTTTAGTGCAATAAAGCAATACTTTCCCCAGATTAGCCATGTACAAATTCAACTGCTGCGGGGACGCGATCGCAATGAGTTAACTCAATTTCGGTACAATGTGATTCTTCAGATCGGTGATGAAATTATTAATAATACTGAATTTACTTCAGTATTGAACTGGTCTGAAGATAATTTAACAGTCTCAGCAGTGTCTGAGTTATTAATTAAGAATAAACCAGAAATTTTATGTATTAAAAATGTACCTAATGCGCGGGTGATGGCAGCAGTTAAAACAGCAGAATGGCTATCAAATATAGAAGGTTTTAAAACTGTAGGTCAAATGCGTAAGGCTTTGCAAGAACTCGAAAATTTAGGAGTAGAGCCAGAAGATTTATATACATTGGATGTACCTTACGGAGTTGAGATTACCTGGTCACATTCAAATATTCAGGGACGGTATGATGTGGTTTTTGTACGGCAAGATGAAATAGGTAAGAGAACTATTTTTCCACACAGCACGACTTACTTTCGTCCCTGGCAATCTTACGCTAATAATCCCTTACAAGCCAAGGGTGCGCGTAAATTAGTCCCGCAGTTGCAGGCTTTCGTAGCACAAAAACTGCCTGAGTACATGATGCCATCAGCTTTTGTAGTATTGGAATCTTTACCTCTAACAGCTAATGGTAAAGTCAATCGCCGCGCCTTAAGAGCATTCTATGATGCAACTAAACCCAAATTTACTGAAAATTACATCGCACCTCGCACTCCTGTTGAACAAGTGTTGGTAAAAATTTTTGCTGAGGTTTTAGGACTTAAGCACGTGGGAATTTATGACAATTTCTTTGAACTAGGCGGTCATTCATTACTGGCAACTCAGCTTGTCTCTAGAGTGCGTGATACCTTGCATGTGGAGTTGCCTTTGCGTAGCGTATTTGAAGCACCGACAATTGCACAAATCTCTAAGATAGTGGAAAGCTTTAAACAAAGCAATCCTCAAAGTCAAGCCCCACTTTTAGTACCACTCTCACGTGAAAGTCGGCGGATTAAGTTATCTTCCTTAAATGAAAAGAGCAAGGAGCATTAATAGTATTTGAAAAAAATTTACAGATACGTTTACAACGAATTGCTTTAAGTTTGTGTTGCAATCGCATTTTAAAAAATTTTTGGGGCATTGGTTATAGCCCACATTCCGCACTTCATAATCTAGTATAGATCTGCTACATAAATCCGCTCCGATACGTATAAATCAAAATACTCATAAGCTTTAAGTAAGTCAGCATTAATAATGAACCTATATTGCGAAGTATAAGGTGGGTAAAAGCTTATAAATGCTTGATTTTTACGTTATTTCACAAAACTAAATATACATTGTTTTATGATGCCGACTTAGGCGTGATACCAGAAGTGAGACAATGAAAAAAACTCAACCATTTTTTATTTCTAATAACAACGAAGGGGCTTGACTCACTAAACCACAAACTTTTGAAAACCAACGTAAAAACAGGGTTTTAGGCATCGTGAATCAGGAGTATTCACCATTGGTTTTAGAGCGATAAGCCTGACGGCATGGCTAGTGCTTACCGCTTGAAGGTAACTAGAGGTACCTCGCGCGTTTTTTGAGGCAGGTAAAGCGCTGATGGAGTTGCGCGATGGGCTGCGCCCCGCCGTAGGCGATCGCAGTGTATTCGGGCGCGTTATCGGAGTCGGTGGAGAAGTTTTTGGAGTCTTTGGGGAAGCTGAACCGCCCTTATTTGACTATTTTGGAAGATAAATTGTTGAGTATTTTGGAGTCTGAAATACTTAGCTAATGCAACAAATGAAAAAGTACAAAACATCAAGGCTAGGTACGTAGAAGTGATTTTAGCAATCGCAACAACCTGTTTAATATTAGAGATATGCCCCCATCGCTGTACACTTTCTTAAGCTTATTAGTCACAAGAGAAAGTATTTCCATCCCTGTTGAATTAACATTAAGTTCAACGGTGTTTTGTGAAGGATTATCCCACAGCCAAGACGCACCATTTTGATTTAATAAATGATAAATTTCTGTTCCATAATCCTGATATAATTGAGGATGTAAAGCAGTAATTAACTCATAAAGATAGAGCAGTTGTTCGCGGTTGCTCTTTTGCAAACGAGAATCAGAACGAATGCGATAAAAATAGTGCAGTTCGGGAATTATAACTCCTAACCAACCTTTTTCACACATATTAATCCAACATTCATAATCTTCTAAATTTTCTGCCAACAGAGATTTCATGCCGCCAGTAGCAAGGTAAGCAGCCTTTCGTACTACAGTACAAACGCCAAGGGTATTGTGAGCAAGTAGATAAGGAAATTCCGTATTCCAAGCCACCCAAACTTTTTCTGAATCACCAAACTCTTTAATCCAAGAACCAACAAAACCTACATTTGTGTACTGCTCTAATACCTTTACTGCTTGTGCATAAAAAGTTAGAGATACTTGATCGTCGGCATCGAGAAAAGCGATATATTCACCACAGGCTATCTCTGCCATTTTATTTCTCGCTGCGGCTACACCCAGGTTTTCAGAATGAATAATTTTCAGGTTACTATATGTTTGCTCGATAACTGATAGAGTTTCCAGGCTCTTCTTATCCGTACTACCATCGTTGAAAATAATCACTTCTAAATCAGGATAGGTTGAAGCAAATACAGAGTTGAGCGCTTCACTTATGTAGTGGCCACAATTGTAGAATGGAATGCAAACAGATACTCTAGCTTTGATGCTTATATCTGTATCTCCAAATAAAGATGGTAGATAAGCAACCTTACCGTGAGGTGGATAGTTTAAAGAAGGAAAAATATTTCTCTCTTGATGCCGTCCAATAACTTTTTGCAAATGTGCTATCCGTTTTGACAAGACATTTTTCGGTGCAGAAATTATCAAAATTAAAGTCCGAGCTTTTTCTCCTAACTCTAAAATTTCAGTTGTTGAATAACTGAGAATTTGGTTTAATTTATCATCGAAATCATTACTGTTCTGCCAATCAAAAATTAAACCTCCTTGCATTTCTGCTGTTTGTAGCATTTCTACATGGCCAACAGCAGATGAAGCTAAAATTGCTTTACCTAAGAGCATAGACTCTAGGCAGGCATTAGGAAAATTTTCCCACAGAGAAGGAATGACTACACACCATGCTTTCTTGACTCGCTCGTACAATTGAGCCTGGGGTAGAGGTGCAGAAATTATTAATTTACCTGAATTAATATATTGACGATATTTTTCTGTTAAATAAGCTTTCAGATAACAGCCTTGGAGATGATACCAAGTATCGCCACCAATAGCTGTAAGTTGAAAATTTATGCCTGCATCCCATAAGCGACTGCAAGCTTCTAACAAGGGGATAATACCTTTTCTGACTTCTAACCTGCCGAAGTAAACTATATCTCCAGGTATGGGTGAGGATAATGATAATTGCTCTTGATGTAAAAGTTTTTGCGGTGCTGGTAAAGAGATAATTTCAATGTCGAGGTCAGGATTTAAAGTCTTTTTTACCTGTTGAGCAATATACTGAGTAGGAGCGAAAATTCCATCAGCAGCGAGGATGCAAAACTTTTCCATCCTTCCTACCCAGTAATCACAAAGGTGATAACTAGGCATTTTGTCAGCAGGATAAAGCAGATATTGAGGACTATGCAGGTTGACAACTATCGGTAC
Organism: Nostoc sp.; assembly: GCF_036917655.1. Lineage (GTDB taxonomy): Bacteria > Cyanobacteriota > Cyanobacteriia > Cyanobacteriales > Nostocaceae > Nostoc. The sequence goes on along the minus strand of NZ_JBALCY010000059.1, from coordinate 6,986 downwards.
TCCTTTTAGTTCTAGACAGCCTAATAACTTTTTTTGCAGTAAAAAATAAGCAATTCCGCTATAGTCTTCGCTCTCAATAACATCTGGTTGGCCATGAGTACGAATATAATTAATGACTTCTTCTGTTAATTGATAGCTGACAGCGCCCCAATAACCCATGACATTATAAGGAAATGCCGGATGGTTTTCAGAACGGGGATGAGCTTTTGTGAAATTTAATAAATAAGTATCTTTAGGAACTATTTCAATAATTTTCAGCTTGTTTCTTTCTTCAATTCCTGTTTGAGGACTGCGGGCAAAAACAGTAATGTCATGTCCAGCATCAGCAAACATCGCTGCCGTATTGCCAATATAGGTTGCAATACCACCAGGAACTGGAGGACATTCACTAGCAATCAAAAATATTTTCATATTGTCAAAGACCTAGATTTCCTCTTCTTGAGTCAAATGTAGCGATCGCTTGAGCTTGAACCACTGTTTCCTTAACTTCCAGAACTTGGATGATTCCATAGCTCGTTTTTTCCAATTTAATTCTTGTGTTTCTTGTTCAAGTTGATGTGTTCGTCTCTCTAAATGACACTTTTCTTGCCAGAGATGGCTTAAAGCTTGCTCTTGGCGCAGATATTCTAGAGCAAGAAGTAGCATTTCTTCAGCTAAAGCAAGATTGATCAGTGGTTTGGGTTTAGTTTGGCATGAAGCGATCGCTTCAGTAAATAGGGTATCCATGCGTTCAACCATCTTGTCTAAGGAAAACATTTCAACGACTCGTTGCCGTGCATAGTAGCCGATTTTACAGCGCAGTTGGCTATCTTGAATTAAAGGAATTAATACTTTCAAGTATTCCTCGACTTCGCTTTTTTCCTCTTCTGTTTTAGGAACTAAAAAACCAGTTCCAGGGATGACTAATTCTGCTTGTCCGCCAACATCTGAAGCAACCACTGGCAATTCCATTGACATGGCTTCGTAAATCACCAGAGAAATCCCTTCATAAGCTGATGGTAGTAACAAGATATCGGCAGCAGAATAGATGCCAAGCATTTCTTCAGGGTTAATAGCTGGTAATATATGAAAGTGTGAATCTAGACCAAAGTCACTAATTTTACTTTGTATTTCGGGCAATAAATGACCATTGCCAACAATAATTGTCGAGATATTGAGAGAGCGATTAACTAGTTCTTGAACAATCTCAATTAACAGTAGAGGACGTTTTTGTTCGACTAAACGGGCTGAAAATAAGATGACAACTGAATCATCAGGAATCCGCAGGTGTGTTCGTACTTGCCGACGCTTCTTTTTATCCTGCACCCAATTACTCGTATCAACGTTAGTATAAATAACTTGCAATTTTTCAGTAGTTTGCGGATTCAGACATCGATAATATTCCGCAAGGTGACGAGAGGATACAATTTGCAAGTCAAAAAGTTGGCTGAATTGGCAAGAAATCCGGGGATATCCACAGCCACGCCAACCAGGATCTACAGTATGAGTAAAGTCAACAAAAGCGACATCAGGAAATTCGCTACGCAGTAAGGGTAAAAAGTAGTAAGCAATATAAGAATTTGAGATAAAAACGATATTAATTTGACGTGATTTAATAATGTACTTAGTAAAGCCTAACCAATCATTGTCTTGTAAAAAATTAGAGAGATTAAATATATCTGCTGTCACCTTATAAAAATGTTTATGCCAAGGATGTTCGGATTTTGAAGTTGTAATAATAGTCAGTTCGTAACCACGAGCAGCTAATATAGTCACTAAATTTATATTAAATTTGTCAGCACCGCCAACTTCTAAGTGAGGAAAAAAGCAAAGTACGTGCTTAGTGGAATAATCGCGTTCCAGAAGATTAACAACATCTATGTTTTTGGCAGATAAATGAGCCACAAAGTCGCTTTTTTTAATAGTAATATCAGGAAGATGATTTTTATTAAAAAAATCCTTGTATCGAGAGCTAATTAAATCTGTAACTCGTTTTTCTTCTGTAATATTTTCTCTATAAATTGCTAACAAACCAGAATCAATGCGACGGTAACAATCTAAATATTCAGGTATTGTCCAACCTTTTTGACCATTGACTATGGCTTTGAGCCACCTTTCCCAATCTTCGTAAAATCTGAGGTTTTCATCAAATCCTCCTAGACAATCAAAGTCTGACTTTCGATAAAGTAATCTACCTGTAACCCAATTTTCGTGAATGAATTGTGATGGTTTATTAAAACCATGAGTCCACCAATATTCTTCAGCTTGAAAGCCAACTGAATAAGAGTTGACGAAAGAGAATTCTGGATGAGTTTCTAGAAAAAGAACGCACTTTTCAATACAAGTAGGATCTAGCAAATCGTCTAAATCCATGAAGAAGAGGTATTTACCTGTGGCTGTACCGTGAGCGATCGCAGTATTTCTCCCAGCCGCTAGTCCCCTGTTGGTTTGATGGTAAAGCGTTTTGATTTTTGCAGACTTAGCTGGTAAAGAATCAAATAGAGCGATCGCTTCTGGTTGTGTTGAGCAATCGTCAACAATTATCCACTCGAAATTTTGCCAAGTTTGATTAATTACAGATTCATAAGTAGCTGCAAAATACCTATGGGCATTAAAAAATGAAGAAATAATTGAGACAATTGGTGGATGAGAAACTACTGAAGCAGAAAATTTTTGTTTTCTCGTTTCCAGCAAATTGATAAATTCGCTGACACTGGAGAAAGGTGTAACTGTAGACATAAAATATATAAGCTGATAGAATCCAGCTTAATTAATGATTACTGCTTGATATTTGATACTACACTACTACTGCGATCGCTAGTAATTTTAACATTTCTATACAATTCACGATGTATGATAAAGCACAGTCTATTCCAAAATCTTTATCAATATCGGCGCTATATCTTTTATAACGCTTGGTACGAATTGCGTTATCGGTATGCTGGTACTGGTATAGGTATTTTGTGGAATATTATTCATCCCCTGTGCGAAATTCTCATTTACACAGTGGTATTTTCTTTACTGATTTCTCACGGTGTACGGGGTAGTTCCTATGCTTTATATCTCATGACTGGACTTTTACCTTGGCGGACATTTGCAGAAACAATTTTTCAAGGTAGCAATGCTTTTATCCAAAATTCTATTTATCTGAGGCGTTTAACAATTCCTTCTGAGGTTTTTGTCGCAAAAGCCAGTTTAACTTCTTTGTTTTTGCTCTTGATTTACTTAGCTTTAATTTTCCCCATTGGTGTTTTATTAGGCGGACATTTAGGTTTAGGAATCTTATTGTTACCCATATTGGGAGTACTTTTACAAGGATTGGGTTTTGGGATGGGGTTAATTTTGGCTAATTTGCAAATTCTCTTTCCCGATGTCAAGCAGATTTTACAATTTATAATTCCCTTGTGGAGTTGGATGATGCCTATTTTTTACCCACAAACTATTATTCCCAAAAATGTTTTACCTTGGCTTTATCTCAGTCCGCCTTATGCATTTATTGAGTCAGTTCGTTATATTATTTTAGAAAACAAAATGCCAGAAATTCATGTTTGGCTGATTATGCTATCGTGGGCTGGTTTATTTATTTGGTTAAGTAATGTTGTCAATCAAAAACTTCAAGATGAAATTAGAGATGTGATATGAATAATGAGATTATATTACAAGTCAGCAATCTAAGTAAATGTTTTAAAATTTATTCTAATCCTTGGCATCGTGCTAAAGAATGGTTAAGTCTAAAAAAAGAAACTTATCATCAGTCGTTTTGGTCTCTTAAAGATGTGTCTTTTCAAGTGCGAAAAGGCGAATTTATGGGAATTATCGGGGAAAATGGAGCAGGTAAAAGTACCTTATTAAAGATTATTACTGGGGTATTGAAACCCACATCAGGAAGCTATCAATTAAACGGGAAAGTTCTCTCACTCCTAGAATTGGGCACTGATTTTAATTTGGAACTCAGTGGGCGAGGAAATGCAATTTATAGTGCTGAGTTGTTAGGTTTTCCTCAAGGGTATGTACAAAAACGCCTGGAAGATATTGCGGAATTTTCTGAACTGGGAGAGTTTTTTGACCGTCCGATGAAGTTGTATTCATCTGGAATGAAGGCGCGGTTAGCTTTTTCTCTATTTATTTTTTTGGAATGTGATGTCCTAATTTTAGATGAAGTTTTAGCAGTTGGTGATATTTTCTTTCAACAGAAATGCTATGCCCGTCTTGAGGAACTGATAGCCAAACAAATTACGATTATTTTAGTGACTCATCAATTAGCTGCGGTACAGCAATATTGTAAAGAGGTGATTTTGCTGCATCATGGAGAAAAAATATTTCAAGGCGAACCAATGAAAGGTGTTATTAAGTTTTATCAACTCAAAGGTGGGTTGGTAAATAATGTTTCTCCGGCTATTGTTCAAAAAAAGGTGGATGTGCCGCTTCTAGAAACACCAGATGATTTTTTTTGGCCTGGTGATGAAGTTTTCATTCCTATTTCTTTTCCGAAGACGAACTATGCACAGATAACCCGTTATGGTATTTGTAATGCTAAGGGTGAAGCTACAGCCAATTTTTTGCAAGGCGAACAAGCTTATTTTTGTTGCGAGTTTCAAATAAAGCAAAGTCTTGATGTCCCAATTGTTGCTCTCATGATTACTAATAAGTTTAATGTGATAATTCATAGTAAGTCTTCCTGTCTACAAAAAGTTAGTGTTCCTAAGCAAGTTAGTCAAGGCGATCGCGTGCGTTTTTGTCGTAGTATTAACCTTAGTATCGCTCCGGGTGAATACGTTCTCGGTTTTGCTTTGGTAACAATGCAGGCTGATGATTATGCTTGCATCGATGAACTTCCCCAAGCGGAATTTAACAGCCATATTCAGATTTGTGATGTTTATGAAAAGGTAGGTGTTTTTTACGTTGCACCCCATTACACCTTCAATCATCACTCTCATTTTGGATTATGTAATTTGCCGGGAAATGGGCAAATTAAAGTTATTACAAGCTCAAAGTAGTAATAATCAGCGATAACAATAATGAAAACGCCCAAGCAGGAATTATGGAATATCAGTTAAAAAAGTTAGTAACTCATTATCGAAAAGCTCTACAGATAAAGCCTGACGACCTAACTTTTTATGAAAAAATAGCTGAACTTTATTATGAACAAGGAGAATTAGATAAAACCCTCGAAGTCTGCCAAGAAGCTTTGCAAATTCAGCCAGATATAGCATCAGTACCTAAAGTTTTAAAGACGATGCTACAAACTCTAGGTTTTGAAGGAGAAGAAATTACTGCTTTTCAAAATCTTCTCCAAAGTAAATTAGCATATGAAAGCTTTCATATGCTGCTGTCACGTTCTGAGACAGTGAAAACTGCTGCTGATGCTAAGACATGGAAGGATGCTATTGTCTTAGGATATGATTTCAAAGAAAAAAATCAATGGAATGAAGCAATTGCTGCTTATATGAAAGCAATTGAAATTGAACCATCCTTATCTTTATCTTACTTTGCATTAAATTATATAATTTGCTACTGTACCTTACTTGAGCAAAATGAATTAGCGAGAATCATTGCCTCCTATTATCAAATCATTGAAGGACGTTTAACTCCATCCTATGCTGATGTGGCGTTAGGAGACATCCTTACTAAACAAGGTAAAATAACAGAAGCTATTACTGCGTATAAAACTGGCATTGATAAAACAATTTATGCCAATAACAAATATCCAAACAAGTATATAGATTCTCCTAAAATTTACAATGTAAGCTTCTTAATTATTGGCATGGGTAAAGCTGGCACTTCTTCGCTTTATCATTATCTGTGTCAACACCCTAAAATTCTCCCAGCTACCGACAAAGAATTACATTTTTTTACTAAAAATTTTGACCTCGGACTGGATTGGTATCTAGCTCATTTTCCTCCCCTTCCTGTAGCAGGAGGCTTTTTAACCGGAGAAGCAACTCCTTGGTATCTCGGTAGCTATGAAGTTGAAAAAAAAGTATTTCAGCTATTTTCCCAAATTAAGCTAATTGCTATACTACGTAACCCAGTAGATAGAGCTATTTCTCATTACTATATGAATCTGAAACTGATGAAAGAACATCGTTCTTTAGAAGTAGCAATGACATCTGAACTGGAAATCCTAAAAGATATAATAGACTCTACCCAAGTTAATGATAAATACTGGCAAACAGAAAAAGGATATCTCTGGTTTGGTTTATACTTCTATTTTTTAGAAAAGTGGATGACTCTTTTTCCGAGAGAACAGTTTTTGATTTTGCGAAGTGAAGACCTTGATAATCAAACCGATAAAACTATGAAACAGGTTTATGAGTTTTTAGGAATATCTAATTACTCGCTTTCAGGATATCCCAAGGTTAATTCTGGTTCTTATTCAAGAACTAGCAACGAATTGCGCCAAAAGCTATCTAATTTTTTTCAACCGCACAATCGAAAGCTGGAAGATTATTTAGGTATGAAATTTGATTGGGAATAATTATATTACAGCACCCTCTTTGATTTGTGAATATTGCAAAGCTAAAGATTCCCCACTTCTCTAAGAAATCGAGGATGGGAGCATCTCAGCTTTGCAAATATACCAGATGAGAAACAAGATTATTAGACCTCTTGCATAAATCAAAAATAAGAACCCCACCCCGCCAAAGCTACGCTTTGTCTCCCCTCCCCGCAAGCGAGGAGGGGTTAGGCGTGCGATGTTAGGCACTTTTGCAAGAGGTCTATTGCTCCCTCTCCTTACGAAGGAGAGGGTTGGAGTGAGGTTTTACAAGGCTTTTTACGAAAGTGAGATGCTCCCGTCAGGGATCTTATTGTTCACGAATGATTTAGGATTGCTATAGATATCTATACTTTTTCAATCCGGTGAGGTACACGTATGCAAATAGACCTAACCCCCTAACCCCCTTCCCTTGTAGGCTATCCATTACCCGGATCTTTCTTAACAAACAGATAAAATACTTAAAATTAAAGCGAAACGGTTGATAGGTATAGTTTTGAGGGGAAGTAGA
>NZ_JBALCY010000058.1:0-79831 GCF_036917655.1 Nostoc sp. | reverse complement strand
GCCCAATGCCCAATGCCCAATGCCCAATGCCCAATGCCCAATGCCCAATGCCCAATGCCCAATGCCCAATGCCCAATGCCCAATGCCCAATGCCCAATGCCCCATGCCCCATGCCCAATTACTGATATCCCTGCCAAGGAGTGACTTCAAGTTTGCCGCTAGGCTTGAATATCACTTGGAAGTGGGCAAGAGGTTCTTTATCGTTGGGAGCTGCTACATTGGAACCGTAGATAGCGTTGAACATCTTGGGAAGGGGTGTTTCCCGAAAATAGTCAAAAGCGACTTGGTTGAGTGGTTCATAGTCAGCAATTACACCATCTTTGTTGACCGCTACCCGGTATTTCAAATCTCGCGTAAAGGTGGGGGTACCACTCCAGGTTTGGCGAACTGTACTATAAAGCTTTTGGTTTAAACCTTTGACTATATTAGAGTCAGTAATTTTTGCACCGACTACCTCTGGTGTACTAGCATATCCCCGCCAAGGGCTAACTTCTAGCACACCTTGTGTAGTAAATACTACTCGAAATTGGGCGATTGGTTCATTAGAAATGGGAGCGCGGTTAGCAGGATTATAAAGTAGGTTAGGCAGAGGAGTTTGCCCCACTCCTAGATTTGCCTCTTTATTCACCGCTTTATAACCAACGATCGCTCCATCCGCAGCTACACCCAGACGATAGATCAAATCCTGTTGCAATCCTGAGCGATTAGTCCAAGCTGGATGAACTTGGTTGTAAACTTGACGATTCAATGCACGCAACTGGGATGGATCAGTAATTTCTGGAACTGTATTTAAAAGTGCTTCTAAATCTTTAACTGCTGGCTTTGCATTAGCTGTGGGCGTTGGTGTGGGCGTTACCGCGACTATGGGAGTTGCAGCCGCTGATACTGGAGGAGTGATACTTTTTGTTGTAGAGCTAGTTTGCTCATCTGGTTTAGGCTGTGGTGGACGGATTTGGGGAGGTGGAATCAAGTTAAAAGCGATCGCTGCTACTGCTAAAGTTGATACTCCCACAGCAGCAGGAACTGCCTGCCTGATCAAAGCCGGACTCGCACCGCCATAGCGTCTGGTAACTGGTTGTAGTTCTAGGGAAAGTTCTGGTAAAGTTTGGCTATCAGCAAAAAACTGATCCACTGCTTCCACTAAATCAAACAACTGTACTGTATTCAAATCTATTTCAATAGGCGGACGTTTAGAATTGTTAGAGTGAGACTCAAACCCCTCTGAAGCACCTTCTGAATGTATAATTAGCCTGTGCCGGTTGCCGTCAACTTTCTGAAACTCTACTAGCTCTGATTCCTGGTTGTGTGCTTGCGGATTGGGTACACTACTTAAAAATTCTTGGGCATAGCCACTAACAGCCCTCACCAAACTTTCAAAAAATTCCCGTCCTCCCGTTAGGGGTTGATTGTAACCAGATAAATAGCATTCTGCATTTACCAATATTGATAATTCCGGGCGCATTTCTTGGAACTGTGCAGCCCTGGTGACATCACTTAAGCCTTCTAAAAGCAGTGTACAATTAGGTAGACTGTACTTACGTTGAATATTCATTCTACTTCACCGTCAAAAAGACTAATCCAGAACCGCTGCATTCCAGCTGTACCGGTACAAAATAGTAATTGTCCTAACAAATTTATCGCTAGCTCATCTAATTTTTCATCAGAACTTAATGCCAGTACACCAGAACGTCGAGCATTCATCCGGCTCTTAAAATGCGCTCTAAACCGTTCTAGGTAATTAGATAGGCGCAAATTCTGTTGTAATGGAATCTGCTTTTCTTCCATTTGTTGACATATCATTAGTAACTGGCGGATGACAACAGTTAAACGCCGCGCTATATAGCAAGCAATGACCACCAGAGCTTTTGCTTCCATGATACTTAAGGGACGGCGCATGTGCGCTCTTCGTAGCGGGTTAGAGCTACGCATCCGCCATAAATTCACCCGATCTTTAACAATTCCTTTTAGATCCAACTCTTGAGCAAAAGTTAGGATTGCTTCCGAACCACCAAGCTCTAAAGCTTCAATTGCCAATAAAATTAGGTCAATTTGCAACCGCGTTCTCCGAGGACACGTCTTGGAAGCGATCGCAGGATCTGGTAAAGTGTCCAGAATCGTCGGCAGTGACTCTTGGGTTGGACTGTTGAACGGCGTTAAACTTGCTGAGACATTCATTCTATAAATACCTTGTGCGGTTCCAACAGACTAGATAAAACAAATTTAAGATCCGTAGCCAAGACTTGAACATTAGACTTGTACCAGTAGCATGACTACCTGATATATACATTAGTTAACTCTTTCTACTCAAAGGTTTCCCTATATTGAAATCAAAGTTTTAAAACATCAGTTAATTCACCTCATTTCTTAGTGCAATACCTTTTCTAGCTTGGTTTAGATTCTAATTATCGTCAATGAAGGGCGAAGCTTCAGCCTCGACCCCCAGCGTATGACATTATAGTGTACGATTTTTCAGGTATCTGAAAAGTGGGGACTGGGAATTGGGAATTGGGACTGGGGACTGGGGACTGGGATAGCTATGAATTTAAATTAATAACTCCTCACTCTTCACTCCTAACTTTCCCTAATCCCCAATCCCTAATCCCTAATCCCCAATCCCTAATCCCCAATCCCTATTTTATGGATTTGAAGTCTCTCGTTCGTGACATCCCAGATTTCCCCAAACCCGGAATTTTATTTCGGGATATTACTACGCTGCTGCGTGATCCAGAGGGACTGCGCTACACTATTGACTTTTTAACACAAAAATGCAACGAAGCTGGGATCATAACAGATTATGTCATCGGTATAGAGTCGAGGGGATTCATTTTTGGCTCACCTCTGGCTTATAAATTAGGAGTTGGTTTTATTCCCGTCCGCAAAAGAGGTAAATTACCAGCAGTGGTTCACTCAATTGAATATGAACTAGAGTATGGTACAGACTGTCTAGAAGTGCATCAAGACGCTTTACACCAAGGTAGCCGAGTTTTGATTGTGGACGATTTGATTGCCACGGGTGGAACTGCGAGTGCAACAGCAAAGTTAGTGCAGAAGATTGGCTGCGAACTAGTAGGATTTGGGTTTATTATCGAGCTACGGGATTTAGAAGGGCGTAAATATCTGCCGGACGTGCCGATTATCTCTCTAATTGAATATTAGTTATTTGTCATTGGTCATTAGTCATTGGTCATTAGCAAACAACAAAGGACAAAGGACAGAAGAAAAAGGACAAAGGACAAATGACATCTACGAGAATTTCCTTGGAGACAGGTCGGGATTGGCTAATCAGGCTAGTCACGAGCGAAACTTTTGTTTATGTGGCAAAGCGGATATTGCAGGCACTACTGACTTTGTTGTTGGCGTCAGCGTTGTCGTTTTTTATTATTCAACTTGCTCCTGGTGATTATGTAGATACGCTGCGGCAAAACCCAAAGATATCCCCAGAAAGAATTGAGGAAATCAAGCGGCAGTTTGGTCTGGATAAGTCTTGGCCAGAGCAATTTTGGCTGTGGCTATGGCGAATCTTGACAAAGGGGGATTTTGGCACAAGTTTTATTTATCAACGTTCAGTGGCATCGCTGTTGTGGGAACGGGTACCAGCGACTTTGCTATTAGCGATCGCATCTTTAATTGTCACATGGGCGATCGCCATCCCTCTAGGGATTTTTGCCGCTGTTAACCAAAATAAGCTATCAGATCGGATTTTACAGGTGATTAGTTATGCCGGACAAGGCTTTCCCATTTTCATCACTGTCTTAGCGCTGCTGGTTTTCGCCCAACTCACCTCGCCTTTATTCCCAGTGGGTAGCATGACTAGCATCAATCACTCGGAACTGTCGTGGTTTGGCAGAATCTTAGATATCGGCTGGCACATGATTTTACCCACGATCGCCCTCTCAATTACAAGTTTTGCTGGTTTACAACGGATCACTCGCGGCGAATTATTGGATGTGCTGCGTCAAGATTATATCCAAACAGCTCGTGCCAAAGGACTGCCAGAAAACCGTGTCATCTACGTTCATGCTCTCCGCAATGCGATAAATCCCTTGATTACCTTATTGGGTTTTGAATTAGCTGGTTTATTAAACGGTGCTTTCATTGCCGAATTTTTCTTCAACTGGCCCGGTTTAGGGAGGTTGACTTTACAGGCTTTACAAGCTCAAGATTTATATTTGTTAATGGCAAGCTTGGTAATGGGCGCAGTGTTGCTGATTGTTGGTAATTTAATCGCCGATTTAATGTTAAAAGCCGCCGATCCACGCATTCGCTTAGAAAATCTCAATTAGTCATCCCCCATTTCCCCCCATCTTGATCTCCATGCTGTCCGAAGTCTATTACTTGGTGCGCTCAAAAACTGACGGTAATTATCTCATAGCTCGTCCTGATACCGAAACATCAGGTTATTTATTGCTGTTTCACGAAAGCTTTGATGCCCTTAGTTATCTCAACACCCATGCAGCAGAAGTGGCAAATCGCTTTGCTGTGGAATCTATTGCGCGTACACAGTTGGGAAACTTGCTCAAACGTTGGGGTTTTAGCGGTGTGGGTATTGTGACTGACCCCTTATTACCCAAGGTTGAGTTTTTGCAGCACAGTTAAGCTGTACTTTCTATTTGTTAATTGGATATCGGTCATGAATGTTGGGTTTCGTTTCTCAACTAGTGAGGGAAGCGATCGCACTAATTATTTCCAATACTTCCATCGGGCATAATGGTATTGCAGAAGAAGCAGCCGTCAAGATTAGTATCTGTCAAGTCAGCTTTACTCAGGTTAGCTCCCGCTAAATTCGTGTTACTAAGGTCAGCCCCATTCAAATCAGCCTGTCTGAAGACTGTATTAATCAAGGTGCATCCCCTTAAGTTAGCTTCTATCAGGATAGCATCGTCCAGCCCCGCGCTTTGTAAGTTGGCATCGCGCAAATCAGCTCGTCGACTCAAATCGGCTCCATCAAGCCCAGACTCAATCATAAAAGCTTTTCTCATGATTGCTCTGCTGAGGTCAGCGCCGCTCAAATCAACCTCACATAAATTGCTTTTCTCCAGAATAGCTTCGACCAAGTTGGCACCAACCATAGTCGCATTATCCAAGATAGCTTTACTAAAGTCGGCACCTTCTAAGTCAGCACCGTCAAAGTCGGCACTGTGCAGATTTGCTCCAACCAAGATAATACCTCTCAAGTTGGTATTGCTTAAATTGTGAAGCCACCTACTAAGATTGACTCCACTAAAATCTCTCTCCCCAGTAGCATAACGCCTGAGTAATTCCTCGGCATCCATACCTCAATTCCGCATTCATTAATACATTCTAAAGATAGCGTCCTTTTCGTCAGAGTCATGTTTTCTCTGAGAACGAAAATCGGGAAATGCTACTCAAAAGCGATCGCTTGCTATTGTGTTAAGTAAATAAGGATGCGTAGGCGTAGCCCGTCGTAGACATCGCACAAGTAAAATCAGGCAATATGGGTGAGTTCAACTCATCACCATTGAACAACGTAGCAACTAACTTTAAACTCGCTTGTTCACGTCGATATACTTCCACCTGTTGCTTGCGCCAATCCACAATCCAATATTCTCTGACACCTCTTGCTGAGTAAAGCTTTAGTTTAAGTTCCCTATCTCGCTTTTCATTTTCAATACCAGCAGATAGCACCTCTACTACCAGTTCTAGCGCACCACTCAAATGCCCCGCCTCGTCTAAAAGTAAGGGCAATCTCTCATTGCTAGCCCAGACAACATCAGGAATCACATTATCATTATCGCCAAAAATTATGCCTGGAGCAGTCACAACTTCTCCCAAACCAGTAGTCTGTGACCAATTATCCAAGCAAGTACTAATTCTGACAAAGGTTTTTTGATGATTCCAGTGAGGCGCTCTGGTCACAAACAATTCTCCGTCAATAATTTCATAGCGGTTCCCGTTATCTGGAAACAATTCTAAATCGGCGGTAGTCCAGCGCACTCTTTCAGATATCGGCTGGTTCATAAACCATGACTGTTGAATGATTTACCAATTCTAACCTGAGATTGACAGCATTTATTTAGCCCGCGTAGGCGGGCTTTGTTTGTGTAGCGGCAGACTTCAGTCTGTCGGAGCCTCTACACCACTTAGGGCTATTTCATTCTCATCTAAGCTCGCCTCAGAATGAATTCTGAGTCTAATAGCGAAAAAGGTTAAAGTCCGTTTTAACGGACTTTAACTAAAAGCGTGCGAACTTCAGTTCTGGGCGGTTTATGTCTAGAACGAAATAACCCTGCTTACACCACTATCTTTTCTAAGATCAGCTTAGAACGCTTCACTTGCTGAGGAATCGCTACAGGATAATCTCCAGTAAAACAAGCAGAACAGAAACTATTGGTGTCTTCTCGTGTCGCTTCTAGCATTCCGTCCCAACTGAGATAGGCGAGGCTGTCTACTTCCAGTTGCTTGGCAATTTCCGCGACTGACTTGGTAGCAGCAATCAGCTGATCCTGAGAATCGGTATCGATGCCATAGAAGCAGGGATGAGTTACAGGCGGAGAAGAAATTCGCATATGTACTTCTACTGCACCAGCATCACGCAAGGTTTTGACTAGTTTACGGCTGGTAGTACCCCGGACAATCGAGTCGTCTACGATGATCACTCGTTTCCCTGCCAGCACATCTTTGAGGGGGTTGAGTTTCATGCGGATACCTGACTCACGCATGGTTTGGGTTGGTTGAATGAAAGTTCGCCCAACGTAGCGATTTTTAATCAGACCTTCAGCGTAAGCTACACCAGACGCTTGGGAAAATCCAATAGCAGCAGGGATACCAGAATCAGGAACACCAAAGACAATATCGGCATCTACTAAAGACTCTGCTGCTAGTTGCCGCCCTAAGCGCATTCGGTAGCTGTACAAGCTCTCGTTGTGCATGATGCTATCAGGGCGGGCAAAATAAATCATCTCAAAGATACACAATTTCCGCTCGGACTGTTGACTCCAGTGGTAAGAAGCTAAACCTTCTTCAGTAATCCAAACTAATTCGCCTGGTTCTACATCTCGCAGGTATTCGGCTCCAATGATATCTAAACCACAAGTCTCGGAAGCCAAAACGTAACGGACTGGATTACCAGCCAAAGTCCCAATTACTAGGGGGCGAATGCCATTGGGATCACGGACACCCATAACGCCACTGGAAGTGCCAATGACTAAACTAAAGGCTCCTTTGCAACGGTGAAATGCCTGAATTGCACCTTCTAGCCAATCTGCGCCAGCATTGATCGCTTCTGCGATCGCAAAAGCAATCATTTCTGAGTCTGTTGTCGTGACTAAGTTGCATTTTTTCTCAATCAACTCTTGACGCAATTGCACTGTATTGACTAAATTACCATTGTGTGCAAGAGCTAATGAACCTAAGCGAGTTTCTAGGACTGCGGGTTGGGCATTAACTTTGCGGCTAGAACCTGTGGTGGAATAACGAGTGTGACCAACAGCAAGGCTACCAGGCAATTGATCCAAGATGGATTCATTAAAAACTTGAGACACCAAGCCCATATCTTTGTGGAGGTGTACTTGTGTACCCTCAAAGGTGGCAATACCAGCTGATTCTTGACCCCGATGCTGGAGGGCATACAATCCAAAGTAGGTCAGTTTAGCAACGTTTTCTCCTGGGGCGTAGATGCCAAAAACACCGCAAGCTTCTTCTGGCTTGTCAGGCTGATTTTCATGACTATTGATTTGGTTGTTGGTCTGGTCGGGGTATTCATCCGAAGTGACAGAATGAATAGAAATCATGCTAGCTTTGCTCCTGGTGGGGGGGGTCAAGTCACTGGGATTATGTGTATAGATAGTTGGTGATTTCTTAACAAATCTTTAACCATCTATTAAAACAGTACCGTAATTATGCTCAGGGACGCTAATAAATGAGTTAGGAGTTAGGAGACGCGATTAATCGCGTCTGTACAGGAGTTAGGAGTTGGGAGTAGAGACGCGATTAATCGCGTCTGTTAGGAGTTATGCTTTTTATTTCTAACTCCTCATTTTCAACTCCTAACTTCTTTAACTGGGGGTAGTGGTGTGGATAGCGAGACGTCTGGCGATCGCGTGGGAATAGCGATCGTTCATATCTTCGATACTAACTTTGATTAAGGCTTGGTTATCAGTGGTTAAAACCGCCAAACCTATGTGGGAATTACCAACTATACCCAGTTTTTGCCAATCTTGACCCAGATGTTGCTGTAAGTATGATTCCCAAATTTCTTGTTGTTCTGATGCTACAGAAACTAAAATCCTGGCACCACCTTCGGCAAACAGCACCTCATCAAAGCGAGGTAGTGCCTGGGTTGGTTCTATTTCTAAATTGATTTCGGCACCAAGGTTGCCAGCAATGCAACATTCTGCTAGTGCGATCGCCATCCCTCCCTCAGCACAATCATGGGCTGAACGTACCCGACCATTACGAATTCCTTCGCGACAAACTTTCTGGACGCGGCGTTCCAAATCAAAATCTACCCGTGGCGGTTTTCCGGCAACAGTACTGTGGATAGTGGCTAAATACTCGGATGCTCCCAATTCAATTTTGGATTTTGGATTTTGGATTTTGGATTGTATGGGTAATCCCAATAGATAAATCACATCGCCGGATGCTTGCCAACCTTGACCACAAATTTTGGTGATATCGGGAATCAAGCCCACCATACCCACTACTGGGGTGGGATAAATGGGTTGAGGGATGCCTTGGGAATCCAGGGTTTCATTGTACAAAGAGACATTTCCGCCTGTGACGGGTGTTGCGAATTCTCGACAAGCTTCTGCCAAACCACGACAAGCTTCTGCCAACTGCCAATAACCAATCGGTTTTTCTGGAGAGCCAAAATTCAGGTTATCTGTCACCGCCAGAGGTTCTGCACCCACGCAGCTAAGATTGCGTGCAGCTTCTGCCACCACTGCCTTAGCTCCCTCGTAAGGGTCAAGATAAACATAACGAGGATTGCAATCTACCGTTGCTGCCACCCCTAATTTTAGATTTTGGATTTTAGATTTTAGATTGGGGATTTCTTCAAGGGGACGCAAGCGCACCACAGCCGCATCTGCACCACCTGGTAGTATTACTGTATTATTCTGTACTTGATGGTCATACTGACGATATACCCAGCTTTTAGAAGCGATGGTGGGTGTATCGAGTAAAGTTAAGAGAATATCATTCCAACTTTGCAGATGTCCTTGGAGTTCTATTCCAGCAGTTGTGCAAGGAGGTAAGGAATTAGCAGTCCATTCCCAAGCTTGACGGGCATATTGTGGCGGTTCTGTCAACAATTCCCGGTGATATAGTGGGGTATTTTCCGCCAAAGCCTCAGCCGGAATTTCTGCTGCTATTTCACCCTGGAAGAGAATCCGCACGATAGGTTCAGCGATGACTGTCCCAGCAACAACGGCTTGAAGTCCCCAACGGTGAAAAATGTCGATTAACTCCTGCTCACGTCCCTTGTGGGCAACGAACAGCATTCGTTCTTGAGATTCTGAAAGCAGATATTCGTATGGAACCATCCCCGTTTCTCTTGCGGGAATCTTATCTAAATCTAGTTCAATTCCCACACCGCCTTTTGCCGCCATCTCTGAAGTAGAACAGGTGATCCCCGCAGCTCCCATATCTTGGGCGGCGACAACTGCACCCGTTTTAAACGCCTCCAGACAAGCTTCAATTAACGACTTTTCCAAAAATGGATCGCCCACTTGCACAGCAGGACGGTCGTCTATTGACTGCTGACTCAATTCTGCACTAGCAAAACTCGCGCCTCCCATGCCATCGCGCCCAGTGGTGGAACCAACATAAAGTACGGGGTTGCCTAAGCCAGATGCTCCAGATTTGACGATTTCTGGTGTTTCCATCAACCCTAGTGCCATAACGTTCACCAGAGGATTACCAGAGTAAGCAGAGTCAAAGTAAACTTCGCCGCCAACGGTGGGTACTCCCACACAATTACCATAATGGGCAATTCCTGCTACCACACCGCTAAACAGGCGTTGGGTTTTGGCATCTTCTAGAGAACCAAAGCGCAGTGAGTTTAATAGGGCAATGGGACGCGCACCCATTGTAAAGATATCTCTGAGAATACCTCCTACTCCCGTTGCGGCTCCCTGGAAGGGTTCGACCGCTGAGGGGTGGTTGTGGGATTCAATCTTAAAGGCTAGTTGGAATCCGTCACCCAAGTCTACAACACCGGCATTTTCACCAGGCCCTACGAGGATGCGGGGCCCCTCAGTGGGAAATTGTTTGAGTAGAGGTCGAGAATTCTTGTAACAGCAATGCTCTGACCACATCACCCCAAACATTCCCAGTTCAGCTTTGTTAGGATGACGCCCTAACCGACGAACAATTTCTGCGTATTCTTCTGGTTTAAGACCTTCAGCAGCGATTTCTTGAGGGGAAAAGAAAGCAGAGGATGTGGCGGTCATGGAAATAATGCACCAATTGTACAGAGCATTATTCTATCGATTTACTTCCCCTGTAGGTGCAGTTATAGGATTGTTCATCGCTAGATGGTACAGATCGGCTGAATAAATAAATCTACTTAGGGACTTCCAAAGAATAAATTATCGAACAAGTAGGGATACAGCACCGATCAAATATCTGTTTCACCGAAAGTCTGTGCATGCGTACCCCTACAATTTGGGTATTTTTTTAATTGGAACTCCCTAAAGAGCAATATTGTAATACGTCTAAAGATAGATTGTATTAAATCCTCAAATACTGGTAATTGTACTGATGATTACGAAGTAATAAAATTTTCTTTACTTGTAACGTGCATAGGTGATTTCCAGATTATGGAAATGGCTATCAGTCTGTCAAATGACCCATTAGAAGGCAGAAAAAATCAGAGGATGCGATCGCACCTTATGAATGTGGGTTTAATGCCCTGGAATCTAATTAATTCCTTGGAACTTCATTCGCCTGAAGTAACTACCACAACAGCCGACTCAATCACTGAATGGCTCTCGGAGAAAGGATTTTGGAAATTTTTTTGAAAGACTACTCATTCCAATGAGCAAACTGACCGTACTAATCTAATAAGGAGGATTTTCATCGTGGCTAGACTTACCGTTCCACCCAATTTCATCGGCACCTCCGGTATTGACATCTTAGTTGGGCAAGAGTTAAACGCATCACAAACAACAACAAGACCAACAATTGGTATTGATATTTTAACTGGAGGTTTTATTAGTACACTCTCAGGAAATGACATCATTCAAGGCACGAGTAAAGGCACAAGTACGTATGGTACCGCCTTCAGCGGTAATGGTGGTATTGGGACAGGCATTAACAACAGTGGCAGTTTGAATACAGGGGATGGAGAAGATACGATCATCGGCACTGCCACTGGCGGCATAGGCGGCGACGTCGTCCTTGGTGACGGTGGTAGTGGGACAGGAATAGCTAACAGCGTCAGTCTGAATTCAGGGGACGGAAAAGACACTATCACTGGCACTGGTACTGGCGGCTTAGGCGGGAGTAGTGACAGTGGCGATGCTGGCGACGGTGGTAGTGGGACAGGCATAGCTAACAGTGGCAGTCTCAATGCAGGGGATGGAGAAAACACTATTACTGGCATCGGTACTGGCGGCGAAGGTGGTAGCAACTTCAGAGCCGGCAACGGCGGTACTGGAACAGGCATCAGCAACAGTAACAGGCTGAATACGGGGGATGGAAAAGATACTATTATCGGCATCGGTATTGGCGGCGATGGTGACGGAGGACATGACTCGGGCAGCAACGGCGGTAGTGGGATAGGAATCGCTAACAGTGGCAGTCTGAATTCAGGGGAGGGAGAAGACACTATCATCGGTACTGGTACTGGCGGCAACGCTGGCTTCAACGGCGCCTATGGTGCGAATGGGACTGGCATCGTTAACAGTGGCAGTTTGAATGCAGGCGACGGAGAAGACACCATCACCGGCATTGGTAATGGCACCAGCGGTGATTATGGCGGTAACGGCGGGAATGGGACTGGCATCGTTAACAGTGGCAGTTTGAATGCAGGGGATGGAAAAGACACTATCAATGGCACTGGTACTGGCAGCAACGGCGGCGGCTACAGTGGCTTCAGAAGCGGCGACGGCGGTACTGGGACTGGCATCAGCAACAGTGGCAGTTTGAATGCAGGGGACGGGGAAGATACTATCACTGGCACTGGTATTGGTGGCATAAGCGGTGAGGGTGACGTCGGTAGCGACAGTGACGGTGAGTTAGGCGGCAACGGCGGTACTGGGACTGGCATCAGCAACAGTGGCAATCTGAATTCAGGGGACGGAAAAGACACCATTACTGGCACTGGTACTGGCGGCATCGGCAGCGACGCCTATTACTTGAGCGGCAACGGCGGTACTGGGGCTGGCATCGTTAACAGTGGCAGTCTGAATTTAGGGGACGGAAAAGACACCATCGCTGGCACCGGTACTGGTGGCAACGGCGGGGTTATCATAAATATCCTTGATTCTACTAACGGCAACGGCGGTACTGGAATCGGCATCAGCAACAGTAACAAACTAGATACCGGAAACGGAGAAGACACCATCTTTGGCATCGGTACTGGCGGGAATGGTGGTATCGGTACTGCTGACAGTGACGGCGACGCAGGTGCTGGAACCGGCATCGAGAACACTAAAGACGGCACGATCGCTACAGGGTGGGGCAACGACACAATTACTGGTTATGGCAACAGTTCTGGAAAAAATGCCACCGCCTATGGCATCTTCAACGATGGAATAATTGATACTGGCAATGCTTCTGACGCCCTTATCGGACAGGCGACAGCAACAATTGGTAGTACTGCCTATGGCATTTATGGAAAAGGAATCATTAACACTGGCAATGGCAATGACAAAATTATCGCCACCAGTATCCTAGATGGAGTTCAACAAAAAGTCTCTATCGGTGGCGGGATACACATTACTCTAGGCACTGGCAATGACTACTTCAAAGGATTCGGTGCTGCGACTGTTGATGGCGGGGACGGTTTTGATACCCTCGATCTAAGAGCTTTCAATCGCTCTGAACTCATCGTATCTGGTGTTATTTCTGGCAATACCCTTAAAAGTGCCAACATCACTTTCAACAACAATGGAAACTCCATTAGCTTGTCTACCACTGGCTTTGAGAAATTTATCTTTGCAGATAGCTCTTTCTGCTACAGCACTTTGGCAAACGGGGCATGAGTTTCTTAATTCCTCTATCGCGTGTTTTAACCCCTGAGTGTCTAATTGGTGTTGTTTGCTCTTAGGCTGAAAAAGTATGTACCAGCGTATATATTCTTAGCTCTAGCTCCAAACTTGCATAGATTTACTTAAACTCAGAGATTATTCGGGTATATGCAGTTTATCTGTAACAATCAAGTGACGAGAATCACACATATCTATGATTAGGATCGTCTCCCTGCGATCGCTAACTAGGCATAATTAATGACAACTGAACTCTAGCCGAGTCATTAATAGGGAACACACTTAATTGCCGACAGCCTTAATCAAGGACTGTCGGTTTTTTAATATCCGCATGTCCTCTGATCTATGACCAGACCTATAAAATTTCCCCACAACTGGTTGGTAACTTGACAGAGATTTTGCCACAGCCACTACCAAATGTGGGGAAGGTATGATCAAATTGGGGATCTTATGCCTATCGAGTGCTAATATCTTGCACTCACTCTAGTAGACCGGAAGTATACTCCTAGAACCAGCACACACTTTGTATTAAGACATCGCTTGAATGATGTAATCAAAGTAGGGTGCTGCTTGGGCAGAGTCTTCCGCACTCAGTAAGCTAAGGGAGGCTGTTTTGAGGGAATTGATCGCTTCTACCATTCCAGGCACGGGAACGCCCAATGAATTGTACATTTCTCGTACACCAATCAAACCGATTTTTTCAATTGGCTCTTTGTCGCCGGCTAGCACACCATAAGTAATTAGACGTAAGTACCAGCCAAAATCACGGATACATAGAGAGCGTTGGCGTTCTCCGTAAGCATTACCTCCGGGGGAGATAAAGTCAGGACGCTTCTGCCAAAGTTGTTTGGTTGCTTCCTGAACTATCTTTTTTTCGTTTTCGGCTAAGGTAGCAGCAATCCGCGTCCGTTGTACGCCGGTTTGCAAAAAGTCTTTGATATTTTTAAGTTCGCCACTGCTGGGATAACGCAGTTCGTCGTCGGCTTTGAGAATAACTTGGCTAATTACAGTCATGATGATTGAAATCACCTGAAATATTATCTGTTAGTTTAGCGAGTCGGAGGTACACAAGTGAAGAGAGATCATGGAGATGAAGGAGCAGAGGAAGCAGGGAGTAGAGGGAGAATTAATAACTTTTGACTGTTGACTGTTGACTTTTGACTCTTGATTAATAACTAATGACTAAAATAGTTTGGCAACAGGGTGAATTAATTGAAGTTACGATCGCAAACCTGAGTGATACAGGTGATGGTGTGGGACGCGCTGATGAGCGTGTAGTGTTTGTCCCAGATAGTGTACCAGGCGATCGCGCCATTGTCCGCTTGGTACATGTTAAACCCAAATACGCCCACGGGAAGCTCCAGGAGCTATTGTCACCATCTCCCTACCGGATAAGACCTAGTTGTATTGTGGCTGACAAGTGCGGTGGTTGCCAGTGGCAGCATATTAATTATGATTACCAGCTAGCAGCCAAGCAAAATCAAGTTATCCAAGCTTTGGAACGCATTGGCGGTTTTGTCCAACCACGGGTAGATCCAGTACTTGCCGCCCCTTCTGCTTTCGGCTACCGTAATAAATCTACATATCCTCTGGGTACATCAGCAACAGGACAGGTACAAGCTGGTTACTACCAAAAAGGTAGTCACCAATTAATTAACTTAAATCAATGTCCAGTCCAAGACTCGCGATTAAATCCCTTACTTGCCGAAGTTAAGCAGGATATTCAACAACGGGGTTGGCAAATTTATGATGAACAGCGTCACCAGGGAAAAATTCGCCATCTCGGTTTACGCATTGGCCGACACACTGGAGAAATGTTGCTGACTTTGGTGGTGAAGGACTGGAATTTATCAGGAATTGAAACCCAAGCCCAGGAATGGTTAAAGCGCTATCCCCAGTTAGTGGGAGTGTCCCTCAATCGCAATGGCGATCGCACAAATGCTATCTTTGGATCAGAAACCCGTTGCATCGCTGGAGTCCCCCACCTGCGTGAAATTTTTGCTGGACTGGAATTTCAAGTGCGTCCAGATACATTTTTCCAAGTGTATACAGAAACAGCAGAGGCACTATTGCAGGTAATTCAATCAGAACTCAATCTTCAAGGGCATGAGTTGCTAGTTGATGCCTATTGTGGTATTGGAACTTTAACTTTACCCCTCGCCAAAAAAGTACGTATTGCTACAGGATTAGAAGTGCAACCAGCAGCAGTAGACCAAGCTATTTTGAATGCCCACCGCAACGGAATTGATAATGTGACATTCCAAGTCGGGGCAGTAGAAAAATTGCTTCCCCAAATGGGCACAATACCAGAAGTAGTAATACTCGATCCGCCACGTAAAGGGTGCGATCGCGCTGTCATCGACACTTTACGGGAATTGAAACCATCTCGGATTGTTTACGTCAGCTGTAAAGTAGCTACCCTCGCCCGCGACCTGAAATTGCTTTGTCAAGATGGGCAATATACTATCACACGGGTGCAACCTGCTGATTTTTTTCCTCAAACTGCTCATGTTGAAGCTGCCGCCTTTCTTGTGCTATCACATTTGGATAAGGGTGATAATTCCTTTACAAAAACTGAAATTTGAAATTTTTAGTCTACTGCATACTAAAGATGCTAAAATTGAATTAAGCTAAAAATAGAAATTCGTTTTGTTTAAAGAAATTCAAGTTGCATAGGCTCTTAAAAATGTGAAATTGGATTGTGTAAATTACAAATCGGCAATTAACTAGAGTATGCCAATACTCTCTTAAATTACTAGCATCTTTTGAAGTTGCTGACTTCATTATCAAACTTATTCCAGCCGCTATATATCTAAACAATTCCAACTCATACATGAAGTCAATGCTCCCTAGCATTTTCAAAATTTAGTTTTAAAGACGCAAGTTTGAAGGCAGCATGACCACCTCAAGTTTTATCAGGGTGCCTGTAATAGCAAACTGATGTCTAGCTAACTGAAAGCTATGGGGTATCTCTTGTGATTACTATTTCACTCCGTCCAGTTGGACGTTATTGGGGCACTATTAGTTTTGCCTCAACCCTCTATCTTTGTCCAATATTAGATTTACTGTTGGCAGAAATTCCAGCAAAGTTACAAGCAGAATTGCGGCTAGGACTTCAAGAAGCCCTAGTAAACGCCGCTAAACATGGCAATAATCTTGATCCAAGTAAAACAGTTGTAGTGCGTTTTTCCTTAATAGATAATCAATATTGGTGGATAATATCAGACCAGGGTAGCGGCTTTACTCCTTCATCTAGTAGTGATGAAGAATTAACAGACTATCTCCCACCAGATGAGGCAGAAAGTGGTCGTGGTTTATCTCTTCTCCATCAAATTTTTGATCAGGTAGAGTGGAACCGCAAAGGCACAGAATTGAGGCTTTGTAAACAAATGGAAAATCGCCGGGGATTATCTCTGCGACGGTAAGGCGATAAGAGGGGAGTAGGGAATGGTGAGTGGGGAGTGGGGAAAGTTATTAGTTGATTGATTTTTTTTATCCCCTACTCCCTACTCCCTACTCCCTACTCCCTATTTCCCATGAGTCGGACAGGGAGGCGCAGAAATGGAGCGATCTAACCAACCAATTGCTTGTTCTAATCTAGCTTGAGCTTCTTGTGGCTGATTCTTTAAAAGATACACAATAGCTGCTGCCACTTGTTCATTGGCGCGGGAATTGCGGTTAGACTTGAGGCGATGCCAATCGTTAGGGGAAATGCTTAGTCTTTCCATTAGGGCTTGAGCTATTTCCAGAGTACTAAGTTCATTCAGTTGACTGGTTTTAGGCAGCTGGGTAGATTGAGACATAATTATGAGTGCTGAGTGCTGAGTGCTGAGTGCTGAGTGCTGAGTCAAAAACTCATAGTTTTAATTTTGACTATTGGCAGACTCGCATTTAATCTTAGTTTACTACTTGTACATGAAGCCGTCTAAACAATCACAACCGCCAGGGGAAACTCCAGAACCAGATTTTGAACAAGAATTAGAGGAAGTAGAGCGATCGCTCGTGTCCTTAAAAGAACGTTATGATCAAGTGCAACGCGATCGCCAACAACAGGCACAATGGCAACAGCGCCGGGATCAGCTGAAGCACAATAAATCTCAGACACCACAAATCAAAGCAGACTTACGGCAAATTCAACAGCAGTTAGAAATGCTAGAACAAAACTTAGAAAGCCAGTTATTTTCTTGGCGTAGCCTGAAAAAACCTTTCTGGCAAGTCGTCCGCTTTGGTGGAATGGGCGTTATCATAGGCTGGATATTAAAGTCTTATGCTGGGTAATCCCAATTTTGGATTTTAGATTTTGGATTTTGGATTGGGTTAGCTCGTTAACATTCTTTAATATCTATACTGACTACGTTGACGAAATACAAGTTGTAAAATATGGTAAATCGACGGATTGCAGAAATATTGCGAAGTGGTCAACCTGATGAGTCTCTCCAAGTGCAAGGCTGGGTGCGGACTAAACGCGATTCCAAAGGGTTTGCTTTTATTGAAGTCAATGACGGCTCATCACTAGCTAATTTGCAAGTCGTCATTAATCAAGATTTGCCAGACTATGAAGCTATATTGAAAAAACTGAATACAGGTGCTGCTGTTGAGGTGACAGGGGTACTAGTGGCTTCTCTTGGTAAAGGACAACGGATTGAGTTGAAAGCCGAAACAGTGAAAGTTTACGGAGAAGCTGATCCCGATACATATCCTCTGCAAAAGAAACGCCATTCCTTTGAGTTTCTACGAACCATTGGACATTTGCGATCGCGGACTAATTCTTTTGGTGCAGTTTTCCGCGTCAGAAATGCTTGTTCGACAGCAATTCACCAATTTTTCCACGAAAGAGGCTTTTTATGGGTACACACACCCATCATCACTGCTAGCGATTGTGAAGGGGCGGGTGAACTGTTTAGCGTTACCAGTTTAGATTTAAAAAATATTCCCCGCACAAAAGACCAAGCAGTAGATTACAGCCAAGACTTTTTCGCTAAACCCACATATTTAACAGTTAGCGGCCAGTTGGAAGCGGAAGTGATGGCGATGGCGTTTAGTAACGTCTACACCTTTGGTCCTACCTTCCGTGCAGAAAATTCCAACACTTCCCGCCACTTAGCAGAATTTTGGATGGTTGAGCCAGAAATGGCTTTTTGTGACTTAGAAGGAGATATGGATTTAGCTGAGGCATTTCTCAAACACATTTTTAAATATGTGTTGGAAACTTGCCCAGAAGATATGGAGTTTTTCAATGAACGCATTGATAAGTCTGTGTTGGCGACAGCCGAAAATATTATTAACAATCAGTTTGAACGCTTAACTTATACAGAAGCGATCGCACTTTTAGAAAAAGCCGATGTTAAATTTGAATATCCTGTGAGTTGGGGTTTAGATTTACAATCAGAACACGAACGCTATCTAGCTGAAGAATTATTTAAAAAGCCTGTGATCGTTACAGATTATCCAGCGCAAATCAAAGCTTTTTATATGCGCTTGAACGACGATGAAAAAACCGTCCGCGCAATGGATATTCTCGCACCCAAAATTGGCGAAATTGTCGGCGGTTCCCAGCGCGAAGAACGCTTGGAAGTTCTAGAACGCCGCGTGTTAGCGCAAGGATTAAACCCAGAAGACTTGTGGTGGTATTTGGATTTGCGTCGTTATGGTACTGTCCCCCACGCTGGTTTCGGCTTGGGTTTTGAACGACTCGTGCAATTTATGACGGGTATGGGAAATATCCGCGATGTGATTCCGTTTCCGCGTACACCGCAAAGTGCTGATTTTTAGTTTGAATTTTAGACCTGGGTTTTTATAATCTCCAGGTCTTTTGCTTTTGTCGATAAAGATAAATCGAGCTAAAAACATTTATTATGAGCATACAGGATCAAACCATTGGTAAAATCCGGCAAATGCCAGAATCTTTACTTCATGAAGTGAATGATTTTATAGACTTCCTATTAATGAAGCATAGCGCTAAAAACTGGGAACTATGGCTTCAGTTTAGCGAGTCAGTGGAAATAGTGGAATCAGATTTTTCAGAATATTTATCTAATTTAGAAGATTATGAAAAACGCTTGATGCGTGGGGAAATTCAGTGGTAGATATCAGACGGAGAAATGTGGTTTTGTGTGATCTCAATCCCGTTGTTGGTACAGAATAAGCCAGAATTAGACTTGTGCAATTCATGATGGGTATCAATACTGCTCGTCGGTTTAGAATATTCGTAGGTTGGGTTGAGGCATTGCGAAACCCAACAAACCCCGCAAAATGTTGGGTTTCGTTCCTCAACCCAACCTACACATTTTTATTTTTTAGGCAAAACCTACGCAGTATTGTGACGGGTATGGGAAATATTCGTGATGTGATTCCGTTTCCGCGTACACCGCAAAGTGCCGAGTTTTAGTTTGAGAATTTGAAAACCAGGCCATTAAAAATCGCGTCTACACAAACCAAGTTCGTCTGCACAGACTAATAAAAACTTTGAAACCCGCGTCGCGGGTTTTGCTTGTGTAGCCGCGATTTTATAAAGCGATTAGTTAAAGTTAAGATTTTTGAATCTCCTTTTGTAAAGCTTGAATTTGCTCAATAGGTAATTCAGTAACTTCAGCAATTTGCTCTAAACTCATTCCAATTCCCAACAAATTTAAAGCCAACTTTCTTGTTGTTTCTGCTTTACCTTTGGCTTCGCCTTCTGCTTTGCCTTTGGCTTCGCCTTCTTCTAGGATTTCTTGATAAATGACTGATTCGCGCATAATCTCACTCCTGAAAATCTTCCTAATTACGTCTTTCTTTAACACCAGACCTGCTAAAATGCCACTGGCAGCAGCTATATTTCTTTGTAGCTGGCGATCGCTAATTGCTTCAACTGCGATCGCTACTTGGGTTAATACCATTGTAGGATCGTTTGTTTGACTTAGCACGGCAAAGGGTAATAAACCTGGAACACTCATAAACCTGTCTGTCGGTTGTTCCCATAGGCGTATTACCTCAAACTGATGATAAGTGTTGTTTAATTTAAAACTGTTTTCATTGACTAATTCTGAACTTGTTTTTCTCAAATAGATTACTACTTGACGCATTTCTTTGTTAAGAAAGCGGCGATAAACCCTAACCCGATAATCTAATATCCGAAATGGGATATCTTCATCAGGGTCAGTTTGAAACTCGGTATGTAGAACTAAATCATCAGATTGCAATAAGATTAATGAATCGGCGCGAATTGGTTCGCTTGATAATTCGGTAGGGCTGAGTTCTGTTAATCTAATTGGTGAACCTAGTAACCAAGTTGCTAAGTCATATTTGAAGTTTTCGGCAATGAATTTACAGATATTGTCATACATGGCAGCCTTAAAGAAATTGTATCAGGTATTAAGCTTTTCTACTAAAATATCAATATCAAGCTCAAAAGGAATACAAAAGTTAGTACTGGAGGTGTAAATTAATGTTAATGTTACTTCTCAACATCGGGAATGAGCGATATGCCATAGAAAGCCGGCAGGTTGTAGAAGTAATACCACTTGTCCTGCTCAAAACTTTGCCCCACCAGCCTGAGTATATCGCTGGTGTTTTTAACTATCGCGGACGCATTGTACCAGTAATCGATTTATGTCAGTTGATGCGTGGCAAACCCTCTTGTGAGTACCTGAGTACTAGAATTGTATTAGTCAATTATTGGGGGAGTAATAATCCAGAACTTAAGGCTCCTTATATTTTGGGTTTGATGACAGAACAAGTTGTCGAAACATTACACAAGTCTGAGTCTGAATTTGTTGATCCCAATATCCAGATAGATACAGCGCCATATTTGGGAAAAATGATTGTAGACGAGCAAGGGATGATTCAGTGTCTTCGCGTTGAGTACTTGTTCCCAGAAGCACAGCAAGTCAATCTCTTGCCAGAAAGCGATCGCAATACTGGATTTTAGATTGATCTGAAGACTGAATAAATGGCACAATCTGTGATTGAAGCTTTACTAAAAAGCAAGATTGGTTTAGATGCAAACTCTATTGGTGCGGATGCGATCGCAAGTGCAATATCTCAACGGATGGCAGATTGCGGTATAACGGATATTGCTAACTACCTGGGGAAATTGCAAGCATCTACCCAAGAATGGGAAGCACTGATTGACAGCGTAATTGTTCCAGAAACTTGGTTTTTTCGAGAACCAGAGTCCTTTGTATTTCTGAAGCATTACGTATTATCTGAGTGGTTGCCAGCAAATCCACAGGGCGTACTACGGGTTTTGAGTGTGCCATGTGCAACAGGTGAGGAACCATATTCCATTGCGATCGCTCTATTAGAAGCAGGATTAAATCCTATAAAGATTCACATCGATGCTGTTGATATTAGCAAAAAGTGCCTACTAAAAGCTCAACGAGCAATCTACAATCAATACTCGTTTCGTAGCAATAGCCAATCATTTCAAGAGGGCTATTTTCAGCCAACTGAGGCAGGATACCACCTGTCTGAAGAGGTGAAATGCATGGTGAATTTTATTAATGGTAATTTGGCAGATCCGGCTTTTCTAGCTGACAGGCCGCTTTATGATATAGTCTTTTGCCGTAACCTGTTGATTTACTTCGATCTGACAACAAAAGATCGCACCATTCAAGTCCTAGAAAGGTTGCTAAGGCCAGAAGGCTTGTTATTTGTTGGACAAGCTGAAGCTTGGTTATTGTTAAAAACTCAATTGGTATCAGTTCGTCAATATTCAGTAGTTGCTCATCGAAAGTCCACAGCGGGCGAAAATGTTCGCAAAAATCATCCCAATCTTCAGAGACAAGATTTTATAGGCAAAAATATAGATGTTCTCAACAGGCGACAGCTACCGAAAAAAACCCATTCTAAGTTTGCTGCACCAGAGAGGTTAAATGTTGCTCCCCAGAACCCCATATCGCCAAAAGAACTAAAGGTAAATTTGTTAGAAATAGCTAGAGCTTTAGCCGACCAAGGTCGGTTGAATGAGGCGGTTAAACTATGCAACGACTATCTCAACCAAAATCAGGTGAGTACTGAAGCATATCTTTTACTCGGTCAGGTGCAGCAAGCGATGGCACTAAATGAGCGGGCGGCACAATCTTTTCAAAAAGCAATTTATTTACAACCTACTCACGAAGAGGCGCTGACTCATCTGGCATTACTCAAAGAACATCAAGGAGATGCCGATAGTGCTAATCTTCTCTGGCAACGAATTTACCGATTAACGAAGAATAGGTAGGTCTGAGGAGATCAAGTAGGAGGCAATACTGCGTAGGTTTTGCCTAAAAAATAGAAATGTGTAGCGGTTCTCCTTTGTATGCAATACACTCTGACCTACCGTGTACACACAAATCTGTCTTGAAGCAATTTACGCTTTATCGAATACTCCAAAGAAACCTCACCCTGGTTATGCTAGGCAAAACCTGTCCCTCTCCTTGGTAAGGAGAGGGATTAAAGTCAGGACAGGGTGAGGTTTTTGTTTTGGGTAAGGGACTTCCAAGAAATAAATTATCTAATCTTGTGGGGTGGACATCTTGTCCGCCCTTCTCTATGTGCCCTCGTGTCGCCCACCCCACAAGAAGTAGTTGAGTATTTTTTTATTTGGAAGTCCCTAATTCGATGACTTGTGTGTACACCCTAGCCTAAAAGGAGAGAGGCTTTAAATCTTACTCCCCTTCCCTAGAAGGGAAGGGGCTGGGGGTTAGGTCTGTATTGGGCTAAACTGAGAACCGCTATATTCTTAACCGAGCAGTATTGGGATTTATCCACCTCAGAACTCCGTTCATCCACCTTTTATCCTCGTTCATCCACCTTTTATCCTCGTTCATCCACCTCAGAGACTCAAACTTCTTACTCAGCACTTTCAAATCAGAAGGAAAAGCTAGTCTCAAAACTAAGCTACCTACTTAATAATTTGTTTCAAAATTTAAAATACAGACTGTTCATCTTGTTTGTGATTTGGGAATTTTAAGAGTTGAAGGCGTTTTACGCCAGTAGACCAACATTAGGATACCCAATGTTCAAGAACATGACCTTGCAAACACGGTTGATCGGTTCATTTTTATTCATGGGACTGATTGTACTCGTAATGGCCTTGCTGGGATGGTTCACCACCAACCAGTTAAATCAGTACATTAACATCCTAGAGAAGGATAATATTCCCAGTGTGTCCGGGATATGGAAGATTAACGAAGGTCAGACACAAATCCAATCGGCAGAACGGTTACTATTTGATCCTGAAGTCACTGTTAGTGAAAGACAGGGTGCAATAACTCAAATCCAGGATGCTTGGAAACAGATTAACGATGGTATTAAACAGTACGAAGCAACGCCGTTAACCGAACAAGAAAAAAAAGAGTATGACTTACTTAAAGAACAACTGGATGTCTGGAAGCAAGCCCATGATAAATTGTTAGATATTGAGCAACAGTTCAATCAACTTGGTGTTCGCAATCCTTGGAAAAAACAAATTGAATTAATGCGTCAAGGAAAAGAAAAATCATCGAATTTTGCCACTATTCAAGCGGCAATTGAATTACGGAATCGCATGGATTCTGAGGGGGCAAATAAGGAGGAACCGTTATTTAAAATAACTGACGTGCAAGCAGGCAAACTTTTAAAACTTAATGAAGGTTACATATCAGATCTACAAAAAGAAGTCGAACAGAATGTGGCTCACAGCATTTTCTGGATTTGTGTAGGAATTTTCATTGGCCCGACAACTGCGATTATTTTGGGGGTTGTAATCGCTCGACAAGTTGCATCTCAGATTATTAGTCAGATTATGGGTGTCGTTAATCTTGCAGAGCAAATTTCCACGGGGAATTTAACAACTCAGGTCAAGGCTGACCCCAACAGCAAAGATGAAATGAATAGACTCTTAATTGCTTTCAAAACCATGACCCAGAATCTCAATACCCTGATTCGTCAGGTACAGCATTCAGGCATCCAAGTGACTACCTCAGCTACTCAAATAGCAGCTTCGGGTAAACAATTAGAAGCGACGCTGACCGAGCAGATAGCTTCTACTAATCAGGTAACTGCCGCGACCAAAGAAATTTCCGCCACCTCTAGGGAACTAGTAAGTGCAATGGAACAAGTTGCGACCATTTCACAAATCACGACGACAGCCGCGAATGATAGCCAAAAAGACATTTTGCGGATGGAAACCACCATGCGGCAGTTAGCAGAAGCCACTAATGCTGTTGCTGCCCGACTGGGAGTAATTAGCGAAAAGGCAAACAATATTAATACTATCGTCGTCACAATTACCAAGGTGGCAGACCAAACGAATCTGCTGTCATTAAATGCTGCCATCGAAGCCGAAAAAGCTGGAGAGTATGGCTTAGGTTTTGCTGTAGTTGCTAGAGAAATTCGCCGACTAGCAGATCAAACTGCCGTTGCTACCCTCGATATTGAGCAGACGGTGAAGCAGATGCAATCGTCAGTCTCTACGGGTGTGATGGAGATGGACAAGTTTGCCGCAGAAGTAGGGCGGAGTATAGAAGATGTTGGCAGCATCAGTACACAGGTTGGGCAAATTATCCAGCAAGTGCAAAACTTGAATCCGCGATTTGAGTTTGTCAACCAGGGTATGGAAACCCAATCTGTAGGAGCGCAACAAATTAGTGAGGCGATGGTGCAGTTGAGTGGTACCTCCGTGCAAACTACGAATTCCTTGCGGGAAATTAATCATGGCATAGCCCAACTGAACCAAGTGGCGCAGGGATTGCGTCAGGAGATTGCCCGCTTTCAGGTGAAAACAGAAGACGCTATACCGCTGATTCATCAAATCTCTTGAGCAGCCCTGATGAAATTGATCGCTACTTCATTAAATATTGAACGTTGTTGGAATTTTATCGGCATTCAGGGCGATCGCGTCAAAATTTCGGCAATCTCATCTACTGATTTGATGACTGTGCGTTCTGTTCCTGGCTCCCTGTGGATACCGATACCTAATTCGATTTTGCGATCGCACTGTACAAGATGTTAGAGCAATTCCCATACTTCGCCCATTCAGATTTACTCGGCGACATAAATTTGCTATTTGTGGCAAATCATACCCCACCTCTGCGGCTGGCGTTTTTATTGAGAATGAACAACGAACGAATAATGGGACTTAGACAAAAAACACCCATAAAAAAGCCTCAAATCTATATACAGACAGACTTTAACATCGTTTTGCTTAAAGAAAACCGAGTTCTTAATTTTGGATAAAGTCGAGCTAAGGGGAGACAGAGAGAACAAAGAGAATTAAATACTCATTCATCCACCTCAGAGACTCAAACTTCTTACTCAGTCCTCAGCATTTTCCAATCAGAAGGAAAAGCTAGTACAGCACGGCGTAAATAAGCCACCCATTCCAAATAAACGAAACGCTTACGCTGTATTAATTTTTAATTTTTAATTTTTAATTCCGCCTTGCGGTACTAGTCTCTAAACTAAGCTACCTACTTAATAATTTGTTTCAAAATTTAAAATACAGACTGTTCATTTTGTTTGTGATTTGGGAACTTTAATGGGTGAAGGCGTTTTGCACCACTAGACCAACATTAGGATACCCAATGTTTAAGAATATGACCTTACAAATACGGTTGATCAGTTCATTTTTATTCATGGGACTGATTGTACTCATAATGGCCTTGCCAGGATGGTTCACCACCAACGAGTTAAATCAGTATATTAACATACTAAGTAAAGATAACATCCCCAGTCTGTCCGGGATATGGAAGATTAACAAAGGTCAGACACAAATCCAATCGGCAGAACGGTTACTATTTGATCCTGAAGTCAGCGTTAGTGAAAGACAGGGTGCAATAGCTCAAATCCAAGACGCTTGGAAACAGATTAACGATGGTATTAGGCAGTACGAAGCAACGCCACTCAGCGAACAAGAAAAAAAAGAGTACAACATACTTAAAGAACAGCTGAATGTCTGGACGCAAATTCATGAAAAATTGTTAGAGAGTGAGCAACAGTTCAATAAACTTGGTATTCGCAATCCTTGGAAAAAACAAATTGAATTAATGCCTCAAGGAAAAGAAAACCCATCGGATTTTGCCAATATTCAAACGGCATTGGAATTACGTAATCACATGGATTCTGAGGGGGCAAATAAGGAGGAAGCTTTATTTAAAATAACTGACGAGCAAGCAGGCAAACTTTTAAAACTTAATGAAGGTTACATATCAGATATCCAAAAAGAAGTCGAACAGAATGTGGCTCGCAGCAATTTCTGGATTTCTGTAGGAATTTTCGTTGGCCCCACAACTGCAATTGTTTTGGGGTTTGTAATCGCTCGACAAGTTGCATTTCAGATTATTGGTGTCGTTAAGCTTGCAGAGCAAATTTCCGAGGGGAACTTAACAACTCAGGTCAAGTCTGACCCCAACAGCAAAGATGAAATCAATAGACTCTTAGCTACTTTCCAAACCATGACCCAGAATCTCAACACTCTGATTCGTCAGGTACAGCATTCAGGCATCCAAGTGACTACCTCAGCTACTCAAATAGCAGCTTCGGGTAAACAATTAGAAGGGACGCTTATCGAGCAGGTAGCTTCTACTAATCAGGTAACTACCGCGACCAAAGAAATTTCCGCCACCTCTAGGGAACTAGTAAGTGCAATGGAGCAAGTTGCGACCATTTCACAAGTCACGACGACAGCCGCGAATAATAGCCAAAAAGACATTTTGCGGATGGAAACCACCATGCGGCAGTTAGCAGAAGCCACTAGTGCTGTTGCTGCCCGACTGGGAGTAATTAGCGAAAAAGCAAACAATATTAATACTATCATCGTCACAATTACCAAGGTGGCAGACCAAACGAATCTGCTGTCATTAAATGCTGCCATCGAAGCCGAAAAAGCTGGAGAGTATGGCTTAGGCTTTGCTGTAGTTGCTAGAGAAATTCGCCGACTAGCAGATCAAACCGCCGTTGCTACCCTCGATATTGAACAGACGGTGAAGCAGATGCAATCGTCAGTCTCTACGGGTGTGATGGAGATGGACAAGTTTGCCGCAGAAGTAGGGCGGAATATAGAAGATGTTGGCAGCATCAATACACAGGTTGGGCAAATTATCGAGCAAGTGCAAGACATGAATCCGCGATTTGAGTTTGTCAACCACGGTATGGAAACCCAATCTGTGGGAGCGCAACAAATTAATGATGCGATGGTGCTGTTGAGCAGTACCTCCGTGCAAGCTATGGATTCCTTGCGGGAAATTAATCATGCCATAACCCAACTTAACCAAGTGGTGCAGGGATTGCGTCAAGAGATTGCCCGCTTTCAGGTGAAAACAGAAGACGCTATACCGCTGATTCATCAAACTTCTTGAGCAGCCCTTATGAACTTGATCGCTACCTCATCAAATATTGAACGTTGTTGGAATTTTATCGGCATTCAGGGCGATCGCTCCTGTCCCCAATTAGCCATATATACCCATTGCCGCAATTGCCCTGTTTACTCTACTGCTGGCCGTCATTTGCTAGAGCGCTCTATACCTGAAGATTATCAGCAAGAGTGGACTGAGCTATTGGCTAAATCTAGAGCCGATGAAAATTCCCAGATATCCCATGCTTTACCCACAACTCAAACTCTGACGGTTGTAATTTTTCGTCTGCAACGGGAATGGCTCGCACTTTCTGCCCAAATCTTTAAAGAAATTTCCCCTCCAACTGTGATTCATACCCTACCGCATCGCAGCAACCAAATCTTGCGAGGATTGGTGAGTATCCGAGGCGAATTGCTATTGTGTATCTCTTTGAGTGATCTGCTGAATCTGGAAGCTACTGATACAGCAGTACAAACGGTAAGTCGAGTGGTATATTCGCGCATGGTGATACTGGAAAAGGCAGCTAACACTTGGGTTTTTGCTGTAGATGAACTTTATGGGATACACCGATTTCACCGGGATGAATTACAAAATGCGCCTAAGAGCCTGACTCAAGTGACTCAAACCTACACTAAAGGATTATTCAACTGGCAACCTGTGGTGTCACAAATGGAGCGATCGCACAGCGTCAGCTATTTAGATGATGAATTGTTATTCACCACCTTGGCTAGGAAGGTACAGTGATCAAAAACCTAACCCCCAACCCCCTTCCCTACAAGGGAAGGGGGAGTTTAGCCCCCCTCTCCTCGTAGGAGAGGGGTCGGGGGAGAGGTTCTTCCAGGATTAATGAATCGGTGTTCTAGGAAGGTACAGTAATGTTAGAAGAATTTGATGTCAGCAATTTTTCCTTGCTTGATTTATTCAACATGGAAGTAAAAGCTCAAGTTGTGGTGTTGAATGATTGCCTGTTGGCACTGGAGACTAAGGCCGATCCCCAGCAAGAATTGGCAGCCTTAATGCGGGCAGCCCATTGCATTAAAGGCGCTGCCCGAATTGTCCAAATTGAGCCGGTTGTCAATCTTGCTCATGTGATGGAAGACTGTTTTGTTGCGGCTCAAGAGGGAAAAGTTATCTTGACTGCCGATCGCATTGATGTGTTGCTGCAAGGGGTAGATATGCTCCTGCATATAGCTGAAACGGTTACAGCTAACCCAAATTTGCAGATGTTAGAAGATGTTGGCATTCAATCGCTA
Source organism: Nostoc sp. (assembly GCF_036917655.1). GTDB lineage: Bacteria > Cyanobacteriota > Cyanobacteriia > Cyanobacteriales > Nostocaceae > Nostoc. The sequence goes on along the minus strand of NZ_JBALCY010000058.1, from coordinate 51,109 downwards.
GTGAGTGCGATCGCTAATATCTTAACTCCAAAGGCAACTTCTACAGAAATTCATCCCCTAATCACAACAGCGCAGTTAGAAGAGAACCAACAGACAATCCTTGTTTCCCCATCCCCGCTAAATATCTCCACATCTTCAGAAGAACTAGGCATTACCCAAAATCGGGCGGTGCGAATGAGTACTGAAAATCTGAATCGCTTGATGGGTTTAGCAGGAGAGTCTTTAGTTGAGGCGAACTCCTTAGAACCATTTGCTAACTCTTTGCTGAAGTTGAGAAGCAATCAGGGGGAATTGTCCAACCTGCTGGAGAAGTTACAGGAATTATTGGGCAACTATCATCTGGATCGGCAAATTAAACAAAACTTAAGTGCAGCCCATCAAAAAGCTAAAGAATGTTACCAGATGATGAGCGATCGCCAAAACGAACTAGAACTATTTTCTCAGCGTTCTGCTAACCTTGCCCATCGCCTGTATCAGGAAATTATTACTACCCGGATGTGTTCCTTTGCTGATGGGGGACAGGGATTTCCGCGGATGGTGCGTGACTTAGCAAGACAATTGGGTAAACGGGTGAAACTGGAAATCGTCGGTAAGTCTACTTTGGTAGATCGAGATATTCTAGAACGTCTGGAAGCTCCGTTGACTCATATTCTGCGGAATGCGATCGATCATGGCATTGAACCGCCCCAAGAGCGTCTAGCAGTAGGAAAGCCAGAAGAAGGAATTATTCGCATTGAAGTTACTCATCGCGCCGGAATGCTGTTTATCAGTGTTTCAGATGATGGACGGGGAATCGATATCGAGTTTTTGCGCCAAGCAGTGATCATCAAACAACTGACAAACCCGGAAATGGCCGCCCAACTTACCGAAGTCGAGTTAATGGAGTTCCTGTTTTTACCTGGTTTCTCCACAACTCAGACTGTCACCGAAATTTCGGGTCGAGGTGTGGGGCTGGATATAGCCCATAGCACAGTGCGGGAAGTTGGCGGAACGTTGCGGGCGGTTTCTGTGTTGGGAAGGGGCATGACCTTTTATTTGCAGTTACCATTGACGCTATCTGTGATTCGCACCCTGCTAGTAGAAATTGCCGGCGAACCCTATGCCTTTGGACTCGCACGCATTGAACAGGTAGTGATCTTGTCCAAGTCTAATATTGCTGTATCGGAAAATCGCCCATTTTTCCTCATGAAAAATCAACCTGTGGAGTTGATTTTGGCAAGTCAAGTTTTAGAGTTAGCATCACCTGCGGTGAATATAGAATCGCTGTCAGTTATTGTAATTAGCGATCGCCTTAACCGTTATGGATTAGTTGTAGATCGGTTTTTCGGTGAGTGCAGTTTGGTTATCCGACCTTTAGATCCCCGCCTTGGTAAAATCGCCAACATTAGCGCCGCCGCCCTGATGAATGATGGTTCGCCAGTGTTGATTGTCGATGTCGAAGATTTGGTACGTTCCATTGCTAAGGTATTTTCCAGTGGACAACTCTCTCAGGTAAATCAATCTGCTCATCAAGCAGTTACCAAAGTTTACAAGCGAGTGTTAGTGGTGGATGATTCGATCACGGTGCGCGAAATGGAGCGCAAACTCTTGGAAAACAATGGTTATAAAGCTGAAGTGGCGGTCAATGGTATTGATGGTTGGAATGCAATCCGTAGTGGCGATTATGACTTGGTGATCACAGATATTGATATGCCCCGAATGAATGGCTTTGAACTCACCAGCCAGATCAAAACTCATCCCAAGTTGAAGCAAATACCTGTGATTATCGTTTCTTACAAAGACCAGGAAGAAGACCGACTGCAAGGGTTAGAAGCAGGTGCAGACTACTACCTCACTAAGAGTAGCTTTCATGATGACACTCTGTTAAAGGCGGTGATTGATCTAATTGGAGAGGCTTAATATTAATACCAAATTTTGGATTTTGGATTTTGGATTAAAAGTCTTTATTCTCAAACAATACTATTTATCCCAATTTTGTATAATTAGATCGCAAAGACGCGATAAATCGCCGTCTTGACAATATCAATCTTTCATAGAGACGCTGATTTATCGCGTCTCTTGCCTTAACCGAATAGTATTGGAAGCGCTCTTACTTAATCTGGGTTTCTAGGGTTGTATTTGTAGCCTGATTTTGCAGAATTCATCCTATTTAGTGTGTCAACTTTAAATTGAGAAATAAAGGAACGAACCGCAAAGGAAGAAAGCGCTAAAATCGATTAGCAATAAATCTTTCACAATCCAAAATCCAAAATCCAAAATCCAAAATGGTATAACCTGTGAGAATTGCGATCGTCAACGATATGTTCATGGCTGTAGAAGCACTGCGGCGTGTTCTGGTAAAAGTACCAGACTATAAGCTGGCGTGGGTTGCTTACGATGGCGTGGAAGCGGTGAACAAATGTGCGGCTGATACTCCCGACTTGATTTTGATGGATGTGCTGATGTCTAGCATGGATGGAGTAGAAGCTACACGGCGCATCATGAGCCAATCTCCCTGCGCTATTGTGATGGTTACTGCTAGCGTTAATCGCTATGCAGCCAAGGTTTTTGAAGCAATGGGCTATGGAGCCTTGGATGCCATCAACACGCCAGCATTAGGTGATGATGGGCTACTAAATAAAATTGCGACGATCGCCCGCTTAATTGGTAAATCTTCACATCAGCGATCGCCCCCTCTCCATCGCCCAAAATCACTCCCACCCCTAATAGTCATGGGGGCTTCCACTGGTGGACCTAAAGCATTGACAACTATTCTCTCCCAATTTCCCCCAGATTTCCCGGCGGCTGTGGTCATTGTCCAGCATGTTGATGTCGAATTTATCACAGGTTTTGCCACCTGGTTAAACGAGCAAATTCCTCTGCCTGTGCAACTAGCGATCGCAGACGTTATACCACAGTCTGGTAAAATTCTCGTTGCTGGCACAAATCTTCATTTGGTGATGCGTCCCGACCTCACGCTTGGCTATGACAAAGAACCACTAGATTTTTACTACCATCCATCGGTCGATGTTTTCTTCAGCAGTGTGGCTAAACATTGGACAGGAAAGGGGGTTGGGGTGTTGCTGACGGGGATGGGTCAAGATGGCGCTCAAGGTTTAAAACGATTGCGCGAGGCAGGTTGGCACACTATTGCCCAAGACCGCAAAACTTGCGTTGTCTATGGTATGCCCAAAATAGCAGTGGAATTAGGAGCTGCGGTGGAGGTTTTGCCAGTTGAGGCGATCGCACCAGCCTGCATCAACTTTTTACCGTCTGGTTTACGGTAAATACTTAATATATTACTACTTAATTATATCATCTAACTTCCTTTGGATTACTGTGGGATATCTTAGTATAATAAGTTACCCTAAATTGGATACCCATGATTAAGATACCTTTAAAAAGTATTTCAAATTACTATAACTACTGAATTACTGGTATATAATTGCGACATTGTGGAATATAAATTTCCGTGATTACTTTGTGATTTTTCAAACAAACACCATTTATAGGTGCTAAATGAACCGACAACAAACAGCACTCTTACAAATATCTCAAGAGACAAAAAGATTATCACCGAAGTGGGGTGAACCACAAACCCCATCTGCTGTGCCATATATTCTGAATTCCAAAACATCCACAGTGAAGCTTTTGCTAATTGACGATCAGGTAATTATTAGCGAAGCTTTCCGTCGGATGATTGCGACAGAAACAGATATTTCCCTTCACTACACAAGTAATCCGGCTCAGGCTATTCAAGATGCGATCGCCATTGCACCAACGGTGATCTTCTTGGATATGATCATGCCAGATATCGATGGATTAATGCTACTGCGTTGGTTTCGCTCTCATCCAGTAACTCGTGATATTCCTATTGTCATGCTATCCAGTAAAGAAGAAGCAAAGCTCAAAGCCGATGCCTTTGCTGAGGGTGCAAATGACTACCTAATTAAGTTACCGGATGCAGTTGAGTTAATTGCCCGCATCCATTATCATTCCAAGGCATACAATAACCTCAAAGCACTGACTACAGCAACTGCTACTGCCCAACTTCAAGCACAAAAATTAGAACAGACCTTACGGGAATTACAAACTACCCAAGTTCAATTGATCCAGACAGAGAAAATGTCTAGCTTGGGTCGGATGGTTGCAGGTTTAGCCCACGAAATTAATAATCCTGTGAATTTTATTCAGGGCAATTTTAACCACTTGAATAACCATGTTAACTGTCTTTTAAATTTAATCGGACTATATAAACAAAAACATCCTGAATCACATTTTGTATTGCAAGATGATTATGGCGATTTTAACCTTGATTTTATCATCGATGATTTACCAAAAATTCTTTCATCCATGAAGATAGGGACTGATCGGATTCGTGACATTGTGCTGTCACTAAGAAACTTTTCTCGACTGGATAATTCCGAGAAAAAAGCTGTTAATATTCATGAAGGTATTGAAAGTACTTTATTACTTTTAAACCATCGGCTAAAACAAAAAATTGAAATTATTAAAATATATGGAAATCTTCCACTAATTCAATGTTATCCAGCCCAACTTAATCAAGTATTCATGAATATTCTTAGTAATGGTATTGATGCTTTACTAGAGCTACATGAACAGAGACAAAAGCAAATTGTGATTCAAACTGAAGTAACTGAATTGTCAACAGTCATAATTAGATTTAGAGATAACGGTTCTGGAATTGATTCCGAAATCCAAAGTAAGATATTTGATCCTTTTTTTACAACTAAACCTGTCAACAAAGGAACGGGGCTAGGTTTAGCAATTAGCTATCAAATTATTGAAAAGCATCAGGGAAATATCCAGCTAAAATCTGAACCTGCTTATGGAACAGAATTTGCGATTGAAATTCCAATAGCCTTACCAGTTACTAATTTTAGTACAATTCCTGTATAAGAAGTCAAAATCCAGAATCCAGAATTCAGCTATTGCCAGTTAGGTGTAGTTTTAGTTCGCCACCTAATTGTTTTGCACCAAATCTTTAATTTTGTAGGGGTCTTAAACCGTCAATTGAACTCCAATTCATGCCTAATTCTGACAGCTTTATTCTTTCCTGATAATTTACAGTAGTTTACAACTGTGTGATGTACAGAACTTAGCTCTGGTAGCCAGATATGAAGACTGTTTATTCCTGACAACTGACGCCAATATTTATGCTGTATATCACCGAATCTTGATTATGAATAATTTACCACTGCTTGCCTACGTGGGATGAGTGACGCTAGTCTTAAAAGAAATCGTGCAAAGCAAAACCCTCATCCAAGAAGTCGAGTAGGAAGCTCCAATGGCAATTCCAAATAAACAAGTAAAATCTAATACTGATATTTTAGATAATAGACGCACCCAAACTCGTATCCAAGTTCGCATTCCTAAAGATTTGTATGAGGAACCAGTCATTTCACGACTGGTTTCTCACTATGGGGTAACAGTCATTATTACTGATGCTCAGGTAAGCGCAAACGTGCCACAATATAGCTGCTTCGATCTGGAACTGCGAGGTACTGTTTCTCAGATTGAAAGCGCCCTAACTTACCTGGATGAACTGGATTTAGAAGTTTTGCACCAATCCAGCCCTGAAGAAGATGGGTGGTAATCAATTTCGGATTTCGGATTTTGGATTTTAGATTGATAATCCAAAATCCAAAATCTAAAATCGGCTATGCCATTTGATTTTCAATCGCCCACCGCGCTAATTCAGTGCGGTTATGGAGATTGGTTTTGCCCAACATATTGGACACATGGCTTTCAACCGTGCGCTGACTAACATTTAGTTCTTCAGCAATTTCCCGGTTAGCTAAACCCCTAGCGACAAACTGGACTACTTTCAGTTCGGTTGGGGTTAATTGCACATCGAAGGGAACCTGGATACGGGAACCGCTTTCGCCTCCTTTCGCTTGGTGTTCTTTCCAACGGATAGTTTGTTTCAGCGAGGATTCAACTTGCGCTACGAGTTCTTCTGGTTCAAAGGGTTTGACCATATAAACATCAGCACCTTTATTCAGACCCTTAACTCGGTCTGCACTTTGTCCCTTAGCTGAAAGGAAAAGAACCGGAATCCAGCTGGTGCGTTCGTTTTGCCGGACTTGTTCCACAAAAGTATATCCGTCCATTTCCGGCATCATCACGTCGCAGATGATCATGTCTGGAACATCTTGCTCTAAAATTTCCAGAGCTTCACGTCCATTTTCGGCGGTGATGACTTCATATCCCCGGAATTCCAAGTAATCCTTCACCAGCAAGATGAGGTTAGGGTCATCATCAATCAATAGAAGTCGTTTGTGATCTTTCATGCTGGGCTCTTTCATAGCAGTGGCACTTGTCGCGCTTCGGTCCATCAAAGTCTTGAATATTTATCCTCTCTGGTGGGTTATTTCGAGATGTTGTCCTTTTTCCTACTTAACTTGCCTTTACTGTCTCGAAGCCTCAAAAATGCCGAGCATTTTCAAGAGACTAGTAGCTAGATAGCTAAAGTCCAGCAAGGATACGTATAGCAGTAGTATCTATAATGCGCTATTATATATCGCATTGAAAGGGGCGGGCGAAAAAACACTGATTAAATAATAATCTTTCTGACTCACAAGTAAGTATTGGCTTAAAGATGACCCTAGCTAAAAACCAACCCGCACTTTCTTTAAGCTTACTGCTATACCATATCTTTCGGTCGTTAAGCCTCTATGAGGTGTTCACAAGAAACTACGCAAGTTTCTGGCAAAGGATGGGTTAAAAACGCATATTTTTCTACCACCTTATTGCCTATTCAGTGTTCTCGGATGATCCGCAGGGTAACTTCCGGGTTTGCTTGGCGAAAGCAGACACCATCACGGTAAACCACCATTATGGGTCTAGAACAAGAAACACGCAAGCAGTTGGCTTTAGTTCTAAAGACCCAAATGGGATGACTCTGTTGCGGCTCATCAAATTTTAACTCTTTAAGTCGCTTTTTTAAGTATTCCCAGGATTCCAGACTAGCTCGTTTTGAGCAGCAATTAACAATTGTCTGGTCAGCGCAAATAAAAAAATGTGTCGCTGAATTTTGCAAGTCCTAAAGTTTCTACACAATTACTCAGGGCTTTATGTTCTGGAGACTTAGTGGTTTTTGGGATTTGATGGGTGGACTGGATCACTGTATTGTTACTCATCGAGCGGCTCTCTGATTACAGTTCTATAACAATTTCCAATGAATCGGGAGTGGGGAGTGGGGAATGGGGAAGAATTCTTATAACTGGCTACTCCTTACTCCCGATTCTCTTCGTAACTTATAGAACCGAACCTGAAAGATAAGAATAATTAAGCATTTATACTTAAGTACACCGATGATCTTCTAGTTCGGGAACCCGTACTCAAGGGATTCTTGCCATTGGATGCTACTTTTCGGTAGATTAGCACTCAGGAGTTGAGAGTGCTAAACTCTGGAGGAAATAATATGGCTGCTTTATCTTTAAGCGTTTCTACAGTTAAACCTTTGAGCGATCGCGTTTTCGTAAAAGTGAACGCTTCTGAGGAAAAGACCGCAGGTGGTCTGTATTTGCCCGACACCGCCAAGGAAAAGCCCCAGGTAGGGGAAGTAGTCGCCCTTGGTCCTGGCAAGCGTAACGATGACGGTAGCCGTCAGGAATTGGAAATTAAAGTCGGCGATAAGGTGCTGTACTCTAAGTACGCCGGCACTGACATCAAACTCGGCACTGAAGAATATGTACTGCTTTCTGAAAAAGATATTTTAGCAGTCGTTATTTAGTGGGGAATGGGGAAGAGGGAAGAGTTTTCCCAATGCCCAATGCCCAATTCAAGAAAAAATTGACTTAACTCTCGGAATTTAGACACCTATGGCAAAGCGCATTATCTACAACGAAAACGCCCGTCGCGCCTTAGAACGAGGCATTGACATTCTGGCTGAGGCTGTAGCTGTTACCCTTGGCCCCAAAGGTCGTAACGTAGTTCTAGAAAAGAAATTTGGCGCACCGCAAATTGTCAATGACGGTGTAACGATCGCCAAAGAAATCGAATTAGAAGACCACATTGAAAACACTGGCGTAGCTTTGATTCGTCAAGCTGCTTCTAAAACCAACGATGCTGCGGGCGATGGCACCACAACTGCCACCGTTTTAGCTCATGCGATCGTCAAAGAAGGCTTGCGGAACGTTGCAGCTGGTGCTAATGCAATTTCGCTGAAGCGTGGTATTGATAAAGCTACTGCCTTCCTAGTAGAGAAAATCAAAGAACACGCCCGTCCAGTGGAAGATTCCAAAGCCATTGCCCAAGTTGGTGCGATCTCGGCTGGTAATGACGAAGAAGTCGGTCAGATGATTGCTCAAGCAATGGACAAGGTGGGCAAGGAAGGCGTAATTTCCCTAGAAGAAGGGAAATCTATGTTCACCGAGTTGGAAATCACTGAAGGGATGCGCTTTGACAAAGGCTACATCTCTCCTTATTTCGCCACCGATGCTGAACGGATGGAAGCGGTTTTTGATGAGCCTTTCCTACTGCTGACCGATAAGAAAATCGCCCTAGTACAAGACCTCGTACCAGTGTTAGAGCAAGTAGCTCGTGCTGGTCGTCCTTTGGTGATTATCGCCGAAGATATTGAAAAAGAAGCTTTGGCAACCTTAGTAGTAAACCGTTTGCGCGGTGTACTCAACGTGGCTGCTGTTAAGGCTCCTGGCTTTGGCGATCGCCGCAAAGCACTATTAGAAGACATCGCTGTTTTAACTGGTGGTCAACTAATTACCGAAGATGCTGGTCTGAAGCTAGATAACACCAAGCTGGATAGCTTGGGTAAAGCTCGCCGGATCACCATCACCAAGGACAGCACTACAATTGTTGCCGAAGGTAACGAAGCTCCTGTTAAGGCTCGTGTCGAACAGATTCGTCGTCAAATCGATGAAACCGAATCTTCCTACGACAAAGAGAAACTGCAAGAGCGTCTTGCTAAACTCTCTGGTGGTGTCGCTGTGGTGAAAGTGGGTGCAGCGACCGAAACTGAAATGAAAGACAAGAAACTGCGCCTAGAAGACGCTATCAACGCCACTAAAGCTGCTGTGGAAGAAGGTATTGTTCCTGGCGGTGGTACAACTCTGGCTCACCTTGCTCCTGAATTGGAAGTTTGGGCGAAGGAAAATCTTAAAGATGAAGAGTTGATTGGTGCTTTGATTGTCGTTCGCGCCTTACCTGCACCTCTGAAGCGGATTGCTGAAAACGCCGGTCAGAATGGTGCTGTGATCGCTGAACGTGTGAAAGAGAAAGAATTTAATGTTGGCTACAATGCTGCGACAAACGAATTCGTCGATTTGTTTGCTGCTGGTATTGTTGACCCTGCTAAAGTGACTCGTTCTGCTCTGCAAAACGCTGCTTCCATCGCTGGTATGGTGTTGACAACCGAATGTATCATAGTTGACAAGCCTGAGCCTAAGGATGGCGCTCCTGCTGGCGCTGGCGCTGGTGGCGGAGACTTCGATTACTAATACTTTGTAGTCACATAATTTGTGAAAACGGCTGCTTCCTTTATATGGAGGCGGCTGTTTTTTGTTTTAACTGCCTTTGATGAAGCTGTTCCCGGAGGCTAGGACACAAAGGGCGCAAAAATAATAGTACAAATATTCTGCTAATGAATGAACAGTATAAAAATAACAGTTATAATATGAATATTTAATGACATTCACTATGAATTACATCTTAGAAACACAAGCAAATTATGCTAGGAAAAATATTGAGCAAAGACTAGAAGATTTTCTTGATGCAGTTGATAATGATAAAAGCCTAAGTCCAGATATAAAAGATCAGCTTGTTCATTTAAGATATGCTGATGCTTGGGAATTAACATCTATTACAAGTAAGTTTAGACAGCAATTGTCAAGAAGTCCCTATATAGATCCCGAAGTGGAAAGAAGAATACGATTGTTAGACATATCTACCCAACATTGGGCAAGATTATTGGATATTAATACCTTATTTTTGTGCAATTTTTATACGTTTAAATAGCTTATTTATTACTATTTTTTATTTTTAAAAGCAGCTTCTTTTATTAAAAACTAGCCACTTTTTATAATTTTTATAAACTCAAGTAATTTCCTTGGCGTGCTTCGTCTTTGGGAGCAAGATTCAACAATATTTTTAGTTAATCCGGCGCTGTTACCTTTAGCAAGTTTGACGCGAACTGACTCGCCGCAAACTTTACTGGCACAAGTGGCTGAACAAGTCGCTACAATTCCAGATAGGGAGAAGCGACAAAATATCGCGGGTTGTGTAGAAATTCTGGCGGGTTTGCGGTTTGACAGGGATTTGGTTCGTCAATTTTTACGGGAGGATATTATGAAAGAGTCTGTAATTTATCAAGATATCGTTCAAAAAGAAGCGTTTAAATTGATTAGTCGTATGCTTAGACGGCGCTTTAGTGATCTTGATGCATCATTAGTTGAGCAGGTTCGGAATTTATCTGCTGAACAGTTAGAAAATTTAGGCGAAGAGTTGCTTGATTTTTCAGAAGTTGCTGATTTGGTAGGTTGGTTAGAGCAGCAAGACAGGGACTAAAATTTTTGCTGTAGGATCTTATAAAAGAGTCTGTAATTTATCAAGATATTTTGCAGCAATAAAACTAGGTGAAGAAACTATAACCTTACGTCTACTAAATCGACGTTTTGGATAAATTGACGCATCATTAATATAACAAGTATAGTTACGAAAAAAACACTAGGTTGGAAGACATGAGTAGCAATAAAACTAAAGTAATTTCAATTTTTAACAATAAAGGCGGTGTTGGCAAAACAATTATTACATGGAATTTAGGAGATGCGCTTGCACGAAGAGGCAAAAAAGTGCTGTTAATAGATTTTGATCCCCAATCAAATCTTTCAATAGCAATTTTAGGTGATCGATTTACAAATATTTTACCAAGCCCAGAAAATCCTTATGGAACTACAATAAGAGCATATCTACAGAGGTTTTTACAAAATGAAGGACCATTACAGTTCTATACACACAAAGGATACAGAACTAGCAATAATGTTGATTTAATTGCTAGTGATGCTTGGTTGAATGTCTATTCAGAATCACTAAGTGTTGGGTCGGATTTACTCACTGGTAATGGGCTTGAAAAATATTCAATAATAAACAGGCTAATAGAAGAAGCTAATAGTAAGGAAGATAAACAGTATGATTATGTATTAATTGACTTACCACCCTCATTTAATAATTTGGTTAGAACTGCACTGTATTCTTCTAACTATTTTATTGTTCCTTGTACATCTGATATTTTTTGTTCGTATTGTGTTGGGCTAATAGGAGAAACACTAGCACGGTTTATTAAGGAATGGGAAATAGGATGTCAACTACACGACACCAATAATCCTCATAATCAAAAATATATAAATCTTGGTAAACCTGTATTTGCAGGTTGGATTTTCAATGGATACGACACAAGAAAGCCTAAAGATGAGAAACATAAGAGAATAATTGCAGCAGATCAGGCAATGGGGATGCAGATTGTGCAAAAGGTCAAAGAACTTGTAGAAACACTAGAAAATAAAATAAAGGAGCATCCCTCTGTTTTGCAAAATCACCCATCGGAAGGTTTCTGGTTAGGTGGAATAGAAGATATGAACATTCTTATTCAAAATAGTATGTGGCTAAATTGCCCTATTGCAACATTAGATCAAATGGAACCAGTAAGAAATCTTCAAGATCGGGGACAATGGTCGCCAAATCAATTAGATCAAATCAAGAGATTAAAAACTAGTTTTTTCTCGATAGCTGACAAGGTAATTAAACACTGTATTTGAAAAAATAAATATAAATCTATTTTGATATAGGGTAGCAATGTAAGTTGGGTACAGGAAAGCGATATAAAAGAACGCAGCATCCTACGGGTTGTTTTATATGGCTTTTTTATAAAAAGATACGAAAAACTTATTTCAAATTTAAGGATAGTTAAATTGTTCAGCTATTGGTTGCAAATAATCTTGATCTTGAGATTGTGCTTCTAATAACTTACGTGCTACATCGCGGGCAATTTCTAAAGTTTCAGCAACAGTCCGTCCTTGAGCTACTAAACCTTGAAGCTCATCGGATGTTGCTAAATAAACGCCTTCAGGTAATTTTTCAATGTGGATGTTTAGCAATCTTTCCATTATTGTATGTAGATGTTACTATTTGGAACGGTTTAATTCTTATCGTATCTCTTTTCTGAACTACAGCGATGCCTACGGCGGTAAACTACGCACCATATTCTACCTTTACATAAAAACCTATGAGCCAAACTAATCCTGAAACAACCCCTTTACATACCTTAAACCCACTCAACCGATTTTCTGACAGAGCATTTTAAAATAAAAATGGGCATCATAAGAAGTAGGGTGCGTTAATTCACTCTCAATAAATATCAGGATTCACATGGCACAACCAAAATATGAAGGTTATTGCGAATGCACTCCTACGAAATTAGTCAGAGAAAAGTTTGGAGATGTCAATGTTTATGCACAAAATGCTAAATCACTCTTAACAAAAGCTACTGGTTTTATTGGTAATTATGATTTTACTCTAAATCCTTATAGAGGTTGTCAATACGGTTGTAGTTATTGCTATGCTGCTGCATTTAGCCCTAATGCTCAAATGCGCGAAGACTGGGGTAAATGGGTAATTTTTAAGGAAAATTCTGCTGAGATTTTAGCGAAAGAATTAAAAAAATGGTATGAAAAAAATCCCCAGATTCCTCCTAGTATATACATGAGTAGCGTTACTGATCCTTATCAACCACTTGAGTCTAAACATCAACTGACTCGCCGGTTGTTGGATGTAATGCTTGATGTAAGCATTGACGGTTATCCAACTCCAACTTTGGTGATTCAAACTCGTAGCCCAATTATTACTAGAGATATTGATTATTTACAACGATTTAAGCGATTGCGAATTAATATGAGTATTCCCACTGGTAGCGAATTAGTGAGAAAAGATTTTGAACCGCGATCGCCCAGTATTAAAGCCAGACTAAATGCTATAACTAAAATTAAACAAAGTATTGATTATTTCAAAGGTTTTCTTCCCAAAATTTCTATCACTATTACCCCTCTACTTCCTACTTTACCAACTGATGAAGCTGCTTTTATTGAAAAATTAGCCATCGCCGATAGAGTTGTAATTCAAGCTTTTCATCCTAACCAGAGTCGTTCTCTCATAGCATCAACTCGCCAAGAAGCTGAAGAAATTAAGCAAAAATACGCTTGGTGGTATGAGGATGAGAAATTAAGCTATATGAAATTTAAGGAAAAGTTAGTTTCTCGGCTTCCAGGTGTAGAAATTATGGAAGGGAAACAGGGATTTGGTTATGAATAATCCTATCGTAAATTGGTGGCGAAGTCAGCAGCTAAAATTATCTTTAAAACGCGGGGATATCCGACGTGCAATGCAACTATTGCAAGAGATTCAAAAATCAGGTGCAACATTCTCATGGTTAGAAAAACTATTTAGGGATAAGCTTCAACTTGAACGTTATTCCCAAGAATACAAACGACAAACAGAAACTTTAACTAAACAACTAACAGAAGCATCTCAGCAAAAACCTAATCTAATATTAATGCCAGATGAGAAATTCATTAAATATATCTATAAAATTTTTAATTTAATCCAGCACGATGAATATAAACTGCAATCTACTGGCATTGATGAACGTATATTTGATGATTTTGAATCAAGGCTAGTTGAATATCTCAAAGAAGAATTTAATAAAATCCCTGAGAAACAGTTATTTATTAAGTTACAAGATGCTCTTGAGGATATTAATAACTTAAAAATTGGACAAGACCCAGACTACCGTTTTAGTCTAACTCCTCATGTGTACTTTATGAAGTATTTTTTAGAAAATGTATATTGCACATATTTAGCTTGGTTTCTCATTTACCAGGATGCTTTACTACCAAGTAAGGTTAATATCCTTGATATTGCAGCAGGCCCAGGAACAGTTGCTTATGGTTTAGCTTTATTTCTCCAAAGTAGTAGCGGTTTTTTTGATATCCCGCAAATGCACATATCCTACTACTCTTTAGAAAAACAAGATGCCTTCCAGTTTCGTGGACTTCAGTTTTGGCGACGATATATAGAGTCGCGTCTAACCACAGTGAATGCTTACTTCCGCTTTGTTACTACTGATATTTTTACTTGGAAAACTCAATCGAATAATCTCCCAAAAGACTTTTTCGACTTTATCGTAATTTCCCACTGTTTCTTTTTAGATCCAGCTAAGAGGCTTGAAGCTAATAATACTTACAAGCAAATATTTGCTACTAGCTTAAAAAATTCAGGTTATGTTCTGCTAATTGTGCAAGATAAAAAATTATTCAAAGTTTACGATGTTCACCAAGTTGAAAACCAAGAGCAGGAAAAAAATGTAGTGCACAAATTTCTGGCAGAACTTGGATTGGAGTTAGTCTGGTATAAATATCTAACTTCAACAGGTTTAAGAACATCTTTACCAGGTGCTGAATTTGCTAAGTTTGCTCAAGATAAATTACCGAAAAAACTCTATATGAGTCCAATGATACAACAGTATTTTGGTCAGAAGTATCAGTCAAACTATGCATTAGATGATTATGTAATTTTGGCAAAAAAGTAATCATCTAATGCAGGTAAAGTATTAAATAAATATAAGGTATTTGAACTTTAATCTTGAATTTATAAATGAGCTGCAACTCACAAATAGCAGAAGGTTGGCATGGCAAACTTAATTTAGTTTATGCCGATCGTCAGGACACAACCCAGTTAATTTACAATTACCAACAAGCGCCCCTGAAGGTACAACGCCCCTTTTATCCAGAAGGGGAAAAAGTTTGTCATAGCGTCATTTTACATACAGCTGGGGGAATGGTGGGAGGCGATCGCTTATCCTCTAACATCCACCTCCAACCCCAAGCCCAAGCCTTAATCACTACGGCTGCTGCTAGTAAGATATATCGCAGCAATGGCTTACAAGCTAGACAAACCATCGAGATGCAAGTTGATGCTGGTGCTTGCTTAGAATGGTTGCCGCAAGAGACAATTTTATTTAACGGCGCGATTTATCGGCAAGATTTACGGGTAGAATTAGCAACCGGGGCTAGTTGGTTAGGCTGGGAAATTACCCGATTTGGTCGCACTGCTAGAGGAGAAAAATTCTTGCAAGGGGAATTGCGATCGCACACCGAAATTTGGCAAGAAGGTATTCCTTTGTGGATTGATCGCCAATACTTACCCGGTAGCGAAGACATTTTCCACAGTCCTCACAGCTTGGCTGGAAAACCAATTGTAGGTAGTCTAGTTTGGGTTGGTAGTGCCGTTTCCGCAGAAGTCGTCGAAAAAGCGCGGAATCTGTGGGATGGGGAAGGAGAAGCGGGTGTTAGCCGATTACAACATGGATTATTGTGTCGATATCGCGGTTCTTCTACATCTGAGGTGAGAAACTGGTTTATTGATGTTTGGCAGTTGCTGCGAGTTTCTTTTTTGAATCGTGGTAATTCTATACCAAGAGTTTGGCAGGTTTAAACTAACCGCAGAGGCGCAGAGAACACAGAGGAGGAGGTAGGAATGCAACTTACGCCGCAGGAAAAAGATAAGCTATTAATTTTTACTGCTGCTTTATTAGCAGAAAGACGTAAAGAAAGGGGTTTAAAACTGAATTATCCCGAAGCCGTTGCTTATATTTCTGCTGCAATTTTAGAAGGGGCGAGAGATGGACAAACTGTAGCTGAATTGATGAGTTATGGTACAACTCTATTAACGCGAGATGATGTGATGGAAGGAATATCAGAAATGGTGCATGATGTACAGGTTGAAGCTACTTTTCCTGATGGTACAAAGTTAGTGACAGTACATAATCCAATTCGTTAAGGCTTGCGCCAAGGAGAAAAAATGATTCCTGGAGAAATCATTACACCAGAAGGTCAAATTGAGCTAAATGTTGGTCGTGAAACTGTAAAATTGCAAGTGTCAAATACAGGCGATCGCCCCATACAAGTTGGTTCCCATTATCACTTTTATGAAGTTAACACTGCCTTAAATTTTGACAGAGAACAAACGCGAGGAATGCGCCTCGATATCCCCGCCGGAACCGCAGTTCGCTTTGAACCAGGCGATGAAAAAGAAGTCACTTTAGTCGCCTTAGTTGGTAGCCGCCAAGTCTACGGCTTCAACAGCAAAATTAACGGAAATTTAGATACTTAAAATCATTAGATGCTATTCTAATTAAACTAGGTGGGGAATAAATGCTACGTACCTGCGATTGAGTTAGCAACTACCGTTGTAGCCGCAATTAAATGTTGTGAAAAAGTAGCATATCCATTCGGACAACGATTTTTGATAATTACTAAATCAATCTCAAAAGCAAGTTTCCATCGAATTTGTAGAGGGCGTTGATTGCTACTATTTTCATATAGATATGTTGATTGTGCAATCGCATTTTCTAAAATCCCTTTTCCACCATCTAATTCTTCTAAATTTTCCAGAGGTTCAAGCTCTAAACCTAAAATCCTTGACACAGTTTGAGTGTCTGCCAACAACCACATTTCAAAATTTTTAATCGCTAAACCTCCTGCACTGCGATCGCTAATTTTTTGCTCATTAACATCCAGGTGATTATCACGGATTTTATTTAAAGCCCGTTCCAAGTCAATTTGCCTTTGGTGAAGCTTATCATCTGCATCAACCACAATTAGGATCATATCAACTTCTTCAGGTTTCCACGCGATAATCACCTGTGCTAAATATTTTGGATCTAAAATTGAGTGTCCTACACGCCGTTTAAAGACTCGACTCTCGCTGATGGATGGATGTCTTTGTACGAAATTACAATCAGGCAATCCCAAATTATTAATTTCTCGTCTGATTAAGGTATGAAGTGCCCCTTCTCTATCTCTTTCAATAACTTTTCCACCATCTTCTGGTTTAATATAGGGAATACTTGCTCCGAGTTCTGCTTCTCCCTCAGCAATTAGCCCAATACGAATCGCCCGATTCATACCGGATTACCTCCAAACACATTCGTAAACCAAAGTTCACCTAATGCTCCATCATAAGCTTCTAGGGCTTTTTGGAAGCGTTCAGAATCAATTGGTAAGGCATGAATTTGAGTTTTACCTTCGGTGTCTAACTCAACAGCACGCACTTGGTGAGGTTCGACATAATTTAGCAACACGGGAGAATGAGTTGTGATTAATACTTGAACAGGTTTACCTGTAATCCCCTCTGTGGAAATTATTTGCAATAATTCCATCATTTTGTGTAACAACCAAGGATGAACTCCGTTTTCTATCTCTTCAAAACAAATAATACTGGGGGTATTTTCTTGATACAGTGCGGTTAGAAATGCCAAAATTCTAAGTGTACCATCTGATATATCCGAAGCAGGTATATGATGTTCAGAATATCTGTCGATTAATTCCAGTAAAAAAGTTCTATCTTCTCTACGCAGTAAAGAAATTCTCTGTATATTAGGAACAAGCCGTGTCAAACGTTCCTCCAACTCATCAAAACTTTTACGATTACTGAGCAAAATATCAGCTAGAGCATCAACAATTCCCTGTCCTGTTTTATCCATTCCACCAGTTGATGGAATATTATTAGAGAGACTAATTGGGGCAAAATCATAAATATTAACTTTTCTGATTGCCTTGGCTAGAGGAGAATCTAAATAATTATTAGAAACTAAAAAATTTCTTATAGAATGTGTATCCGTATTTCCTACACTACCAGGATTTTCAGAATTTTCTTGACTCTTAATAGTCACTCTTCGCTGAGGATAATCAATATGAATTGATAGAACTGAAATAAATTTTTGGTTTTCTATATTTGAGATTGTGCTAACCTCCAAGAAAATATAATCTTGTTTTCCCTGCCAGAATTTTGATTCTATTTTCTGCTGGTTTGTATTTACGGCTATTAAAGATTGAGCGAAAAAAGGTATTACTTCATAATGACCTGTATTCGCTATTAATCTTTCAAAAAAATTAGATAATACAAATAAAGCTTCACAAATATTCGACTTTCCAGAACCATTCGGTCCAATAAATACAGTTAATGGTTTTAAATCAACTTCGATATCAAAGAGGCTCTTGTAGTGTTGAACTCTCAGTTTAGATAACATTCTACCTCAGCTTTATATCTGCCTATATTCCAAATATCATTCTATATTTTCGCGTTTATAAATTCGCTTTAACTACCATTAAAATTTATTTACTTACATCTACGGTCACAACAAAATTATAAATTTATACAAAATTTCCTCTGAATATCTCTAAACTTAGTCAAAAATAATCAAAGTAATACCACCCCCAGGAGTGCCATTATGCCTTACAGAATGAATCGCCGCGCTTACGCCGAAACATACGGCCCGACAGTAGGCGATCGCATCCGACTTGCAGACACAGAATTATTTATTGAAGTTGAACAAGATTTCACCACCTACGGCGATGAAGTGAAATTCGGCGGCGGTAAAGTTATCCGAGACGGGATGGGACAATCCCCCATTTCTAACGCCGATGGTGCTGTTGATTTAGTAATTACTAATGCCTTAATTCTCGATTGGTGGGGTATTGTCAAAGCGGATATCGGCATTAAAGATGGCAAGATTTTCAAAATTGGTAAAGCCGGAAATCCTTATATTCAAGACAATGTAGATATTATTATCGGCCCCGGAACTGAAGCCTTAGCTGGTGAAGGAATGATTCTCACTGCTGGCGGTATTGATGCCCATATTCATTTTATTTGTCCTCAGCAGATTGAAGTGGCGATCGCTTCTGGGATTACCACCATGATCGGCGGTGGTACTGGCCCAGCTACGGGTACAAATGCGACTACCTGCACCCCTGGACTTTGGAACATTTACCGAATGCTACAAGCTGCTGATGCTTTTCCCGTCAACTTAGGATTTTTGGGTAAAGGTAACGCCAGTCAACCCCAAGGACTTATAGAACAAGTAGCCGCCGGTGCAATGGGGTTAAAACTACATGAAGACTGGGGAACCACACCCGCAGCAATTGATACTTGTCTCAGCGTTGCGGATGAATATGATGTACAAGTAGCGATTCATACTGATACCCTGAACGAAGCCGGATTTGTGGAAGATACGATCACTGCTTTTAAGAATCGTACTATCCACACTTACCACACCGAAGGCGCAGGCGGCGGACACGCGCCAGATATCATCAAAGTTTGCGGACAAGCAAACGTTCTGCCATCTTCTACTAACCCCACACGTCCTTACACTGTCAACACTTTAGACGAACACCTGGATATGTTGATGGTATGCCATCATCTTGATCCTGCGATCGCTGAAGATGTTGCTTTTGCCGAATCTCGCATCCGTCGGGAAACCATTGCTGCTGAAGACATTTTGCACGACTTAGGCGCATTTAGCATGATTTCTTCCGACTCCCAGGCAATGGGAAGGGTAGGCGAAGTGATAATTCGCACCTGGCAGACATCTCACAAAATGAAGGTGCAACGGGGAAGTCTTAACCCACAAGGAACTGAGCAAAAAGCAGATAATTTTAGGGCAAAAAGGTATGTTGCTAAGTATACGATTAACCCAGCGATCGCTCACGGAATTGCTCAATATGTGGGTTCAGTAGAAGAGGGAAAATTAGCAGATTTATGTTTGTGGCGATCGGCGTTTTTTGGGGTGAAACCAGAGATAGTGATTAAAGGCGGAATGATTGCATGGGCGCAAATGGGCGATGCTAACGCCAGTATTCCTACACCGCAACCAGTGTATATGCGACCGATGTTTGGTAGTTTTGCCGGTGCTAAGAATGCCACGTCATTAACTTTTGTTTCGCAAGCAGCTTTAGAGAAAGAAATTCCCAGCCAGCTAGGTTTACAAAAGGCAGCAGTTGCAGTTTCTGGAACACGCCAATTGAGTAAGCGGGATATGAAGTTGAATGATGCACTACCCCACATTGAAGTTGATCCAGAAACATACGAAGTAAGGGCAGATGGTGAGTTGCTGATTTGTGAACCTGCGACAGTTTTACCAATGGCGCAGAGGTACTTTTTGTTTTAATTCATGACTGAGCAACTTACTGATTACGATAGTCCTTGGAAAGAAGTTATTGAGCTATATTTTCCCCGATTTCTAGAATTCTTTTTTACCCAAGCTTATGCCGAAATCGACTGGACGCGACCTTATGAATTTCTGGACACAGAACTGCAACAGCTAGAACCGGATGCAGAAATTGGGCGGCGTTTGGTTGATAAAGTCGCAAAAGTTTGGCTACTGGATGGCGAAGAAGCTTGGGTATTGGTTCATGTGGAAGTCCAAGGGCAATATGACAGCCAATTTGCCGAACGGATGTACACATATAATTACCGCTTGTTTGACCGCCATAAAAAGCGAGTCATTAGTTTAGCAGTTTTAGCAGATGAACAAGCAAATTGGCGACCTTCCAGCTACAGCTATCAACTGGGCGGATGTCGCGTCAGCTTAGAGTTCCCTGTGGCGAAACTGTTGGACTATGAGCAAGAGTGGGAAACCCTAGAGCAAACTAGCAACCCTTTTGGTGTAATTGTGATGGCGCATCTCAAGACCAAAGCAACGCAACGAAAAGAAAGAAAATCGGCTACAGTGGAAACTAAGCCTAGTCAGACGGCTGTATGAACGGGGATATAGCCGGGAAGATATTCGGGAATTATTTCGGTTTATCGACTGGATAATGGTTTTGCCAAAAGAGTTGGCACTTAGTTTTAAAACAGAAGTTAGAAGTTACGAGGAGGCAGATAGAATGCGGTACGTAACTAGTATTGAAAGGCTAGCAAAAGAAGAAGGAATTGTCGAAAATGCGAGAGAAAGCATCATTACAGTCCTACAAACGCGATTTGGAGAAGTGCCAAGCCCTATTGTCGAAGTTATCAATAAGATAGAAGAACCATCTGTACTCAAAATGCTTCATAAAAGTGCGATCGCTATTCCTTCCACAACAGAATTCCAGCAAGTTTTAGATAGTCTCAACTCCGGGAAATAAGCGTAGGTATCAAGCGGCTTGTTGCCAGATATCGCTCTTAAAGATGAGAGTAAAGTTGCCCCATCAATTTTCTGTATTAAGGTTACGATAAAATAGTAAAACGTTGTATCTGATATACAAAATCATGCTACCTTTTATGAAAAAAATTGTGACTGATGAAGCCATGTGTCCGGTAGCGGTGTTGATTGATTATCAGGACTGGCAGCAAATTGAGAAGATATTAGAAGCTCATCAATTACAACAAAAACAAGAGTTTAATTTAAACCAGTATGCAGGTGTAATTCAACTAACTCAAGACCCTTTGGAATATCAGCAGCAAATTAGGGATGAGTGGCGTTGATACAACCTTTAATTTTTTTAGATACCAGTTTTATTCCAACACTTGTGAATTCTTGAATTCAGGCTAAATAATTATGGGTTATTGGTACAGTGGTACAGTAAATGTCACTGTGGAACCAAGTCCTTCACCCAGGCTGTAAAAATTCAGAGTACCTGCCATTGACTCTATTAGCCTTTGGGATATTGCTAGTCCCAAGCCTGTACCACGATATTTGTGAGTAGGGTAATCATCGACACGACTGAACAATTGAAACAGTTTGTCTAGTTTGTTCAGGGAAACACCGATGCCAGTGTCTGCTACTTGCACTGTTACCATGCCAGGGAATTGCTGATCTTGAAATATCACTTTTTTACGAACTACATGACTGCTGACTGTTATACCGCCTTGATGGGTAAATTTGATGGCGTTGTCAACTAGATATAACATCACTTGCCTTAGGCGTTGATAATCGCCGTGGACGATAACTTCATCGTAGGTATCAGACATTTGCATAAGAAAACTAAGGTTTCTTACCTCCGCATAAGGACGCATGAAATTTTCTACATCACTGAATAGTTCATTTAGCTTTATCGCTCCAAGTTCCATCTCCATTTTGCCTGCTTCGATTTTGGCAATGTCTAGCATGTCATTGATGATATTGAGCAGGTATAGTGATGATTGGTGAGCTTCTTCCAGAAACTGTTTTTGTTCCTCTTGATTGTCTGCCATACCATCTAAAATCAGCTTCAAGAAACCTATCGTGGCATTAAGGGGAGTACGAAGTTCATGGGAAATATTGGCTAAAAACTCTTTTTTTATTTGTTCGGCTCCTTGTAGCTTCTGGGAACCTGGGTTAAGTTGCCTGAAAATTTCTCGCCTTTCCAATTTTTGGCTTGCATCTAAGAACTGAGAATCCTCATTGCTTAAGCTTCTGTCTGCTGCCCATGTCCATGCATCCTCCAATGCTTGTCCGCGTAATAGCCATGAGTCATCCTTGGAAGTAATCCAGGCTGTCAGAGCTTCAGCATGAGGACGCAAATCTGCTAACGCTTTGTTAACCCAACTCTGGTCAAAAACAGATTCATAAATACAGTTATAGACTCTTAACTTCCCTTGCTGTTGTACTACTAAACCAGATAGCCGCAATTCCATTTTTTCTGAACTGTTATCAGTTACGACTTTCCCCGATTGCAAAATTTGCTGATACAATCCTAGTAAAGGTTTGGCACGTTGTTCATTCCTAAGAATGCGATCGCGTATTGTCCTCAAATGTTCTGGCTCATCCTGTGATTCCCAGTTTTTAAGAAAGTGCGATCGGACTAATTCCTCAACTTCTTCTACCCCCGATGCCTTCATATTATTTTGGATGAGTTTACAAAGCTTCTGAGTGAGAAATGGTTGCCCACCTGTCCAATCCAAAACTCCTTGAAGAATCGTTTGAGGGGTACTGACGTTACCTACCAATCCATCAAGTAAAGGCTGAACTTCTTGCAATTCAAAGCCTTTTAGTTCAATTGCTTGACCTATATTAAACGGTGTGCGCTTTTTATCTTTAATCAAATCCGAAGGAGTAGCGACTCCTAATAGACAAAATGCAAGGCGTTTGTAAGCTGGTTTATCAACACGCTGGTTATAGCAGAACCGGAGCAAAGCAAAAAAATCGTCAGTCGAAAAATTCAGGCTGAGAACGCTATCAATTTCATCTATAAAAATGATAATAGATTGAGAAACTTCAACTAACAGAACTTCTTCAATAAATTGATCCAATCGCTGTACTGGAGAAAGATGATCTTGATCGCGCCACCAATTCCGTAAATTAAACTTTCCTGAAAGCTCAAAACTACTGGCTAAAATACGCACTACACCCGCATACCACTGATCTGGTGTAACGTGCTGACTACCAATCTTCGTCAAATCGATCACCGCACAGGCAATGTTTTCATTTTGCAGATGTTGCATTGTTTGCACTCGCAAACTAGACTTGCCCATCTGCCGTGAGTTTAGAACATAACAAAATTCTCCAGCCTTCAATGCCTCATACAAATCTGTATCTGCTTGTCGCACGACATAACTAGGGGCATCAACTGGCAAACTGCCACCAACTTGATATTCATAAGCTGGGTTTTGTTCTATGTTCATCAGTTAACTCTTAGGCGATCGCGAAAATATTGACGATACAAATCACAACGTGGCGTTACATCATTTCCTTGCTGTTGTAATAAGCCCATGCTGAGTAATTTAAAGCATTGTATCGAATCCAACCGAACTGGGCTAGTATTGGCAACTACCTTTTTGATAGCAGCAGCTAATTCTGGACGCTGTTCTAAATTCCACAAATGCCGACGTAAATGGTCGCTATAAGGACCAGCTTCTGTGGGGGCTGTTTGCAAAAGCAGATTGAGCGTAGTATCCTGTCTGGCAATGTGATAAAGTGCCACACATACAAGATAGGGATGCCCTCCCACCATTGCCATTAGTTGTTCAACTTGGATAAAACTCCAATTGAGTCCATGTCTTTGTGCCAAATCAAAAACCTGTTGGACATTAAACTCTGGTAACTCAATTGGCAAGCCTACATTAAACGGCGATTGATTGATATTCATTGGAATATAAACTTCTGTGGAATGCACTACTACCAACCGCAGTTTTTTCCAAATATCCCGGTTTTTAGCATCTTCATGCCAAGCGCGTAACAGCCCAAAAAAGTCTGCGGCAATTTCGGGATATTGAAATATCCGATCAACTTCATCCAATCCCAATGCTAGGGGTTGGTTGATTTCTGGCAAGAGATATTCCTCGAAATAAGCAGTGCAATTGTCCTTACTGCCAAAAATCACATCCCAGTAATCTGCTAACTTGTTGGGTATCCTCAACCTCCGTCCAACACTGGCACAAAACCACTGAAGGAACTTATCCAAATCTGCAAAAACCTTTCCATCTGCCAATTGAAAGCTTAAAGGCACGGTTAGATAATCTTGTTGTGACGCTTGATAAAGAATCCGCGCCATAAGTGAGGTTTTACCCATTTGCCGGGGTGCTTTGATCCGAATCAAAGATCCTGGCTTCAAAATTGCCTCGTAGCAGCGAGATTCAATAGGGGGACGTTCAATATAAAATGCCGAAGCCAAATCCACCTGTCCTTCAGGTAATTCTGGTTCTGCAACTGGTAGAGGCGGACTTTTCCGAGTTTCCCAAGCAGGTGCTACAGCTGGTAATTCCTCTGTAGCGGCACGATTTGCGCTGCTTCCACCATCTTCGGTCAACAATGACAAAATTTCTTGCAAAATCCTCGCAGTATCAGCAGGCGATTTCCACTCTCGCAGCTGAATCTGACTTAAATAACCCCGCAAATCATAATTTAGTGGTGAACTTAAAGGAAAATTGACACGAATGGGCAAAATTACTGGTTTATGCTCAGGACGTAAATCCTGTAACTGCTTTGCCCTTTTTACTTCTTCTGTTACCATCTCACTGGTTGCTGATTGCAAAGATAACAGCAGCAGAAAATAATCACACTGTTCTAATTCTCTATCGATCCGCTGGGGCCAGTTTTCCCCCAAGCGAATATTCTCACCTGCCATAAATGCTTCATGTCCAGCAGCTTTGATTGCTTCATAAAAATGTTGAGCAAGGCTCAAGTCTGGATCTTGACTGCGATAGCTAATAAAAACTCTGGCACTTTCGCTATTTGGTGGCAATGGTGGTACATTCTGATTAATATCCAGAAATATTGACAAATTTGACCATTTTTGTCGTACTGTAACCAGAGGCAGAGCCAATGCGCCTTCTGTATTGTCATAAGCAGCAATTATGCCAACAACTCGTTGAGTTTCCGCATCAAATACAGGTGAACCGCTATAACCCCCTTGCACTTGTTGCGAATTCGCCTTGACTCGCAACCGCAACATTGGTAAGTTGCTAAATTCAGACTGGGGATTCATATCGGTGATCGTGCCATCAATCGAAGCACCTTGGGGAAAATCCGTTCGCCCATAGCCAATAGACAGAAATCGATCCATCGGCTGAAAATTAAAAGCTAAGGGAACTGAAGCACCTTGATAACCAGGTAATTGCAATATGGCAAAATCATCGCAGGTGCGATCGCCTAAATAAACCAATTCAACCCTTTGCCCATTGACTCGCACTTTTTCCCAACCTCCTGCTGACTCAACCACATGGGCGCAGGTGAGTAAATGTCCTTGGGTTGAGATGAAAAAGCCCGTACCTTGGATATTACCTTCTGGAGTAGCGATCGCAACGGTACAAGCTCTAACTAAATCCCAACTCATGAAAATTTATTACTTGTTTTCTTCTTGTGTCAGTTTCCAAGTTATTTTCACCTTCAGTGATGCCTGTCCACTGGATTCGACTACATAAACTGAGCCTTTGGCAGTAAAATTCAACCCAAACTCAACTTCTCCACTCACAGGTTGCGACTCTTGCTGCAAGGTACGAAATGCTTTTGTAATTGGGCGACACCCGCGAACAATCAAATCCTTAACGGCATCGAAACTAGCCTCTACTTTTTCTATAGGTAAATCACCTGTAGGTAGTGCTACACGGCCTACTGAGCCATCTGGTAACTCAACTGCTACCAAAATCTTGCCGCCATCCTCTGTATTCAGTTCTAGAAGTTTACGAGCCATAATTCAATTAGCTTGTGGCTATTTGTTAAAAAGGTAAGTAAGGTAGTTTTCAAAATACATTAATATAAATTTCTTGGTAAACAATTTTTTCGGAGGAAATTTACCTAAGGGTAGTACCTACAAAACTATACCAATAAACCAGTTTTCCTAAAAATTTACTTTTACCCCGTACCTTGCATCTATATGACTTCACAATCTTCTCGCTCTGACAAAATTCTGGTTGTTGATGACTCTCCTGATAACGTGTTTTTGATCAAAACTATTTTGGAGGAAGAAGGTTACACGATTAGCACCGCAGAAAATGGGATTTCGGCCTTGGCAGAATTGAAAGCTTCTCCTTGTGACTTGGTTCTGCTGGATCTGATGATGCCAGGTATGGACGGGTACGAAGTCACCAAGCACATTCGTGGAGAGATGAAATTGCCGCAATACATCCCCATATTGCTGATAACTGCCCATGATGCGCCCAACGTCGCCCACGGTTTAGATTTGGGTGCTGATGATTTTATCCGCAAACCTGTAACAGTAGACGAATTGCTGGCACGAGTGCGATCGCTCCTGCGTTTGAAGCATAGTATGGATGAACGTGATGAAATCGCCCGCCAGCGAGAAGATTTTGTCTCCCGCCTCACGCACGACTTACGCACTCCCTTAGTGGCGGCCGATCGCATGTTGATGCTATTTCAGCAAGGTGCGTTGGGAACATTATCACCACAAATGCAGGAAGTAATCGCCATCATGGCCCGTAGCAATATCAACCTGCTTTCTATGGTCAATACCTTATTGGAAGTTTATCGCTTTGAAGCAGGTCGCAAAACTTTAGCATTTCAACCCGTTAATTTAGGCCGATTGCTAGAGGAAGTCACTGGAGAATTGGCACCCCTAGCTCAAGATAAAACACTGTCGCTAAATTTGGATTTTGCTGAAGAGTCAAACACAGTGATGGGCGATCGCTTAGAATTGCATCGTTTATTCACTAATCTTATAGGGAATGCGATCAAATTTACCGATTCTGGGTCTGTTACTATTCGTTTTACTTCTCAACGCCAGTTTGACAAAAGTAGTCAATCTCACTTCTCTGGAAAATCCAATTCTGTTGACTACATTAGGATTGAGATAGCGGATACTGGCTCAGGTATTCCTCCGGCAGAACAAGCCACCATATTTGAACGATTTCGCCAAGGCAGCCACAAAACTTCTGGTAGTGGCTTAGGACTGTACCTTGCTCGCCGAATTGTCGAGGCACATCAAGGCATTATTCTGCTTAATTCTGAGTTGGGCAAAGGTAGTGTATTTATTGTACTTCTACCCACCAAAACATGAGAAAGTTAGCAATTATAAATTATGAATTATCGAATTTTTACCCTGATAATTCATAATTTATAACTTTACTACTCTCTACCAATAATTTAAAGTAAATATTTAAACTAGACAGTCAAACACTAAAAACTGATGAATAAAATATGCTGCTCTCACAGCGTTAACATTAAATAAATAGTTTTTTATGGTAAAAAACAATGATTATCACTGAATTATCTAACGTTGGCGATATTATCCAGAATCAGCGAGAGTTTTTTAAAACTGGTAAAACTAAAGATGTCAATTTTCGCATTGAGCAACTCAAAACTCTCAAGCAAGGAATTATTGAGCATGACCAGGCAATAATTCAGGCATTACAATCAGATTTACATAAACCAGAATTGGAGACTTACCTTACAGAAATCAGCGTCATTAAGGAAATTGATTATGCTATAAAACATCTTAAAGACTGGACTAAGCCCAAAAAAGCAGCGGTTTCCTGGGATTTTTTTTCATACTCAGCTAGAATTTATCCAGAACCGTTAGGGGTTGTCTTAATTATCGGGCCTTGGAACTATCCATTTAACTTAATTATCTCACCGTTAATAGGTGCGATCGCAGCCGGGAATTGTGCAATTATCAAACCTTCAGAGATTGCTTTTCATACGTCTGATGTCATTGCTAAGATTATTGCCAAACATTTTGATTCAGCTTATATTGCAGTGGTTGAAGGAGGTGTTGAAGCAAGTGAAAAACTACTGGCAGAAAAGTTTGACCATATCTTTTTTACTGGTGGCACAGCCGTCGGCAAAATCATCATGGCAGCAGCGGCAAAATATCTCACACCAGTTACTTTAGAATTGGGCGGTAAAAGTCCTTGTATCGTAGATAGTGACATTAATCTTGAACACACTGTCAGACGAATTGCTTGGGGCAAATTTATTAATGCTGGACAAACTTGCATCGCCCCTGATTATGTTTTAGTTGATAAAAAAATCAAAAAAGATTTAATAGATCGTCTGGGAAAATGCTTAAAAGAATTTTATGGCAATAATCCAGCAAACAGTCCTGATTATGCCAGGATTATCAGTCAAAAACACTTTGATAGGTTGGTTAACTTTCTTAAAGATGGTGAAGTTATCATTGGTGGAAAAACTCAAGCTTCAGAGCGTTATATTGCCCCCACAGTGATTGATAATGTCTCTTTGGAAGATTCTGTAATGCAGGAAGAAATTTTTGGCCCTATTCTACCCATCATTAAATATACTGATATTGCCGAAGCGATCGCCTTGATTAACTCTAGACCCAAACCTTTGGCGTTATACTTATTTTCTCAAAACAAAAACCTGCAAAAGCGAGTTTTGCACGAAACTTCATCTGGTGGAGTCTGTATCAATGACACAATGATGCAGTTTGGTGCCTCGTCTTTACCATTTGGTGGGGTGGGAGATAGCGGTATTGGCAACTATCACGGCAAAGCTAGTTTTAACACCTTTTCCCATGAAAAAAGTGTATTGCAAAACTCTTTCTGGCTGGATTTAAAATGGCGATACGCTCCTTATGAGGGCAAATTGCCGCTAATCAAGAAACTTCTGGGTTAAAAGTTATGAGTGAGGAGTGAAAAATAATAAATCTATAACTCTTAACTTTATCAATTTTAGATTTTGAATTTTGGATTGAAGGAAAAATCTAAAATTTAAACCCGTTCAACTGATTGGTACTGAGCCAAGGCGCAAGTGTCACGCCGAAGTATAAAATTCAAAATTGAATAACTCCTAACTCCTAACTCCTAACTCCTAACTCCTAACTCCTAACTCCTAACTCCTAACTCCTAACTCCTAACTCCTAACTCCTAACTATTAAAACCCTAACTCCTAACTATTAAAACCCAAAAGCGTTGCTGTAACGCTCCTCAGCCCAAGGTTCACCACGACGGTGGTAGCCATTGCGCTCCCAAAAACCAAGTTCTTCACCAGCTAAAAACTCTAAACCATTAATCCACTTAGCACTTTTCCAAGCGTAGAGGTGGGGTACAACTAGCCGCATCGGGCCACCGTGTTCAGATGGAAGGGCTTCTCCAAAGACTTTAAAAGCAAAGAAGTTTTCTTCATGCATAAAATCTTCTATAGAAATATTGGTAGTGTAGCCGCCGTAGCAGTGTTCCATAATGTGGGCTACTTTGGGGTCTAGCTCAATCAGACCCATGAAATCTGTCACTTTTATGCCAGTCCATTTGACATCGAGTTTAGACCAGCGCGTTACACAGTGAAAGTCTGCCGTAAATTCGTGTTGAGGCAGCGCCATAAAGTCTGACCAATTAAAGGTAGCAGGTTTTGCCAAACCCCAAACTCGAAACTCCCATTCCTCAGTGCTGACTTGGGGAGTTGCACCGTAAGTTAATACGGGGAAACCTTTAGCTAAGTGTTGACCAGGAGGGACGCGTTCCGCTTCTTCCTTTCCTGGTTTATGAAAAAATTTTCCTAGCATAGTTGGAGAAAAATAAGTTTTCTCAAGGTATTTACAAGCTTTTTACTGAGTTGCCAACAGTACCAGATGTTTTACTCTTTATATGATTACTTGATCATTACTCATGAATCATAGGTAATGGGTAATGGATGTTCCCAATTACTCACTACCAATTTTTCTCGATCTAATGAGCTTGTGTAGAGTGTCTATGATTCATAATGCAATCAGGAAAGCTAAGAAAAAGCGTTTATCTAGTGGTAAGAAGATTGGTGCTGTTTATGCTTTTCCTGACTGGGGAATTATGATTCTTCTTCCTCTTCTTCAGCACTTGGATACACAAATGTAGAACGTCCAGTCAAAATTGACTTGCCCAGAGAGAGGGCTTTCTGAGCTTCGACGACGGCTTTATGCCTCCAGGTAGCTCGACGTTTATCTCGTTTTGATTTTGAAGTTTTCTTCTTAGGAACAGCCATGTCAGCAGATATCGCGATTCTTGACAACCTTCTTATTCTAGGCCATTCACTGACGCCAAGGACAATAGGTAAGTTGAATTGATCGGTTGAGACTGAAATAGGACACGAAGACAGAGGGAATTCCAAGAGTGACCTCTTTGGATCTTCCCCTCTTTGCATCTCCGTGCGTAGCTCAACCCCTCATTTTTGGGTTGACACACCGCTAGCTGCTGGAACTGGATTAGAGCTATTTTCAAAGAAAAGTAGCGATCGCGCAGTTTTGAAGTAAGTAGCCCAATTTTGAGCATCCGGGCGCGATCGCCATTGGGGACGACTAACATCTAATGTCAGAACTGGTGCGATCGCTCCATAATTTTGTACGGACACAATGATTGAAACATCTGTCACCAAGATATCTTGGTCAAAGCTCCGTTGAGCAGCTGCCCTAGCCGCTGCTTCCGCTCTCCGGAGAACGGTTTCGTAGTTTTCATCTGGCAAGCGGTCAATAGCTAGATCAACTCTAGCTGTGTAAGCTCGCACAACCTGAGGTGCGATCGCTTCCGTCACAAACCACGCAGGAACGCTAGATATAAGCAAAACTACTAAAGGAACTATCCGGATTCTTCTGGCAATTTGGCTAATAACTGAAAAGGGAGTGATCGATGATGGTAGGTGAGCAGAAATCTTGCTCATGACCTTCTATCTCCTTAGTGATGATCTGTTATTGAAATTAGGTGAAAGTATTTTCCGGTCAATTAACGTAATAAAAATTACATTCTAACTTAAGATTCGATCAGAATCACCTAGAGTATAAGACATAGGTTAGCTTTGTTTTTTTGGCAAAGCCAACCGCAATTTTAAGACCAGCAAACAATAACTGACAAAGAGCGGGATGGCAAATTACTGGGCGATCGCGATTGGCATCAATCAATATCAGTTATTTCAACCTTTAAGTTGTGCCCAAGCAGATGCTGAGGCACTAGAGGAATTTTTGGCGACAGATGCAGGTTTTGTCCCCAAACACTGTCTGTTAATGACAGATACTTCGCCGCCGATTGGCGATAGATCCACCTATCCGACTAAAGAGAATATTCTGCTGC
Organism: Nostoc sp.; assembly: GCF_036917655.1. Lineage (GTDB taxonomy): Bacteria > Cyanobacteriota > Cyanobacteriia > Cyanobacteriales > Nostocaceae > Nostoc. The sequence continues at coordinate 19,852 of NZ_JBALCY010000058.1, read as the reverse complement.
TGCTTGAGGATTTGGCAGCGACAAGTTGGCAACCAGAAGACTATCTGTGGTTCTTCTTTAGCGGTTATGGGGTCAATTACAAAGGCAAAGATTATTTAATGCCAGCGGAAGGGAACCCCGAAATGGTGCAAGAGACTGGCATAGAATTGCGATCGCTAATGCAAAGTCTGCAACTTGCTGACCTAAATGTATTGCTACTACTCGATATCAACCGCGCTTTTGGCACCCAAGCGGATGCTCCCGTTGGCGAAGAAACAATAGAACTAGCGCAAGAACTACAACTCGCGACAATTCTTTCTTGCCAACCAGAGCAATTTTCCCACGAAAGCAGCGAATTAGGTCACGGATTCTTTACAGCAGCTTTGTTAGAAGCTTTGCGTTCTGGTAATGGCAGCAACTTGGCAGATTTAGAAAGCTACCTAAGCCTGCTCATGCCAAAATTATGTCACCACCACTGGCGTCCTGTCCAAAACCCTGCCACTATCATCCCATCAAGAGCGCAGGTAATCTTGCCAGAATTGGCAATGGAAAGTGAGTTTCAATCAGAATCGGTGATTTATCCCGAAGAATCTTTTGCTGTTGCCCTTGCAGCTCCTCCCCTCGATGATTATCCTAGAACTTCAGCAGAACGGGGGAGATGGGGAGAATCTACTGTGAACTCCTCCCAACAGGTGAAGGCTCACAAGGTCGAGAAGTCTAAGGGTCAACCAGTGCAGGAGTCAGCTACTAGCTTAGTTTCCCAGCCAATGGCAGAAACTTCTTTAGGAGTGAATACCAGGGGAAGATTTATCCCCAACTCCTCCAAAGGTTACGTCTCTCGATTGCCACCGAATCAGCCAAACATCCCTTTTTGGAAACAGTTTATCTTGTGGGGTGGAGGCAGCTTGCTGGTAGCAGGTTTAATCGCCGTAGTTTTTCTCCGTAATCAAGAAACTTTTAGAATTAAGCAAATATCAAGCACATCACCCAATGCTACTGCTAGCGATCGCCAGGTGATCGAGAATTTACCAAGCGATCGCACTCCACTAGTTAGATTCAACAACCAATCTAGCGCCCAAATAACCTCTAATTCTGAGTCGAAAAAGCGGAATCAAGCAGTATTAGACTTGGCGAAAATGTCGCTCAGACAAACTCAGGCTAGCGATTTGAGCTTGGCGATCGCTACAGCCCAGAAAATCCAACCCGGTGAACCACTGTACGAACAAGCTCAAGAGAATATTAAGATTTGGAGCCGGATGATTTTAGATTTAGCAGAGGGTCGTGCTAAACAAAGACAGTATGCTAGCGCTATTGCTGCCGCTCGATTAATCACCAAAGATGAAGCCCCCTATGCCAAAGCACAAGCAGCAATTAACCTGTGGCGTTTAGAGGGCAAGCAGTATGTGAGTAACAAAACTCTTTTAGATGCAGCTAATGCCTTAATTAAGTCTGGACAGGCATCTACCTACAATCGGGCGATCGAAGTTGCCAAAAAAGTACCACCAGGAGAACCAGGCTTCGATACTGCCCAAAAATCGATCAATAAATGGAGTGAGAAAATTTTAGACCTGGCCAAGCGTCGCGCCGTGGAAGGAGAAAGCAATGCCGCAATTGCGACCGCTGCTTTAGTGCCAGAGGAGACAGGCGCTTACGAAGATGCTCAGGATGCTATCCAAAAATGGCAAAAAAAATAGTAAAAAAAATAGTAAAAAAATAGTTAAGAGTTAGGGGTTAAGAGTTAGGAGTTAGGGGTTAAGAGTTAGGAGTTAGGGGTTAAGAGTTAGGAGTTAGGAGTTAGGAGTTTTAATTCCTCACTCATCACTCTTTACTCCTCACTTTTCCCTCAGCACTCAGCAGTACTGGGATACATCTTCGCCGCATTCGTCGGCTAGATAGCACAGCGCTCGGAAACGTAAACCAACCACTTCTTCATATAAGGGGTTAAGCTTGCACATGGGCGGAATGTGAAACAAGGTTTTCCCAAATAACTTGACATCTCGCTCAAAGGGGCACTGAGATGGAATCAGTTTACATAAACGGTGAGCTATTTGGCGATCGCGGACTTGAATGTTTTCTACCCGTTGCCGTAGGGGTTGGAGAATATCCCAGTAAGGCTTGGAAGCAGAATGGTTTAGCTGGGTTACTTTCTGGTCACTAGTCTCTGCTTGATTGATTGATACCCAGCTTGCCAGAAAAATCTTTTTTGTGGTAATGTCGAATACCTTCATGGTTAATCCTCTGCGTAATTGAGGCTATTCACCTTTTTGATGAATATATACAACGTGGCTACGACCTTTACCGGAAGAATCGCGTCCTGACTGCGATATAATACAATACCTGAATGGCCACTTAAGTCAGAACTTAATTTATTACTACGTCAAGTTAATCGCAATTTTCTGGGGATCGGTAGTGTAATATTACGATCTTGTTCATAACTTGACACAGTTTAAATTTTAGTAAAGACATCTGTCATTGGATAGGTTTTAGTGTAACATTTACAAACCTTAATATAATGCCTTGCTGAAAGTATTTTTGCTAAGTATAAATATCGGTAATGCCCTAGTAGGCGTCTTTCCTCTCCGTATTCCCACTTTCCCACGTCAAAACGTCCTGTTAATTGCTGGTTGAATACCTTAGAAGTAGAGAGAAGTCTGTAGACGTTGCTGCTTTTTAGACCCTTAACCTTAAGCCTGACTCAAGCTTTGGGTTTAAATGTGATTCCTTATTTACTAGCGATCGCAGGTGCAACTAAATATAGGCTCGGTAGCAACTTTGAGCGGTAATCCTCAAAATATCCTGATTGGCTCCTTCTCACGCATCTCCTATCTAGATTTTCTGCCTGTATTGACCCCAGCTGCCCTAGTGGGCTTGGTAGTTCAGGTAGGATTTTTGTGGCTACTTTACCCAGATGTGCGCTCAGTCAAACCCTGCTAACGATTACCTACTAGCAACCAACGCATTTTTAAACCCTTATTTAATAAAACATTAGTCATCACAATTGGGCTGCTGATTGTATTTACTGTTGGTTTACCGTTAGGGGAGTCTGCTTTAGTTGCTGCTAGCTTGTTGCTAATCACTCGGCGAGTTAAACCCCAGCGCATTTTGCAAAAGATGGATTGGAACCTGCTGGTAATGTTTTCTGGATTGTTTATCCTGACGCGAGTCACGCAAAAGTTGAATTTGCTCTAGCCATTTACCTATGCAATCAACTCTGCTGCGAGTTTTTTCGGTATAACTGTTGTCTTATCTAACTTAATTTCTAATGTTCTGGCTGTACTCTTATTGCATCCCCTGGTTCCTCCAGGTGACACTAAGTATTGGCTATTGTTGGCAGATGGATCAACTTTGGCAGGGAATCTAACTTTGTTTGGTTCAGTGGCCAACCTAATAGTTGTAGAAGCCGCTGCTGATTTAGGGGAACATCTAAGGTTTGGAGCGCCACTAACAGTGTGTACTCCAGTTCTAGTAGACCTCTGGGTTCATTGAGGAACTATAAAATTCAATACGACAACAATCCATATACTCATCTACAAAAACTAACGTGTCTTTACTATCATTTAAATGTATGGATTATAAAAGCTAGAGAAACATTTTTTTAGCTTTGCAATGCTGCTAGTATATTTGTATTCATATTCCTTTTTATGATGAAAGAAAAAATTTATCTACCTGGGGACAAAGTTCCAGTTGCTGGAACTTACGATATTGTTGATTTTTCAGGTCAACCTCTACCTCCTCCAAACTCAATTGTTATCAAAGGTTTCTTGACTTTCCATGATATACATTCCCCTGTAGGATACGGATATCGTCTTGTCCAGCCTTTTAATAAGTAAGACAGCTTGAATTTTTACAGTAAGTTTTCCAACTCCCTTTGGGACTAGTTTTTTGCAATGAGTTTTCTCTAACTCTCACACCAAAGCGCAAAGACGTTCAGATAAACTCTGCGTCTCTGCGCTTTGACGTGATATTTTTACCTTGAATTCCCTATGATGCTACCTGAGCAGCAGTCCGAGTGCGTCGTCTTCTGCCGTCAGCAACTTTCACAGGCGGCTCATCAGGGATTTGCATCAACAAAGTCACAGATGGCTGACATTGCAATTCCCGGCGGATGGAACGTTGCAATTCTCGCTCTAAAGTACCTTGCAATCCACCCCAGTCTATATCTGCTGCTTCACCTTCGCTAGGAGCAAATTCTGACCAGCGCACAGTGAGGATTTCTTCAATCCGTTGTTTTACCCACGTTTGTAGCAGCGATCGCTCTACACTTGTCACTACACCCCGGAGGTGAGTTTCCGGTTTTGCCAACAGTTTACCATTCCAATCAATGGCAGCTGCGATCGTGATAATACCTTCTGAAGCCATGCGTTGCCGTTCTTGCAGCACTTTGGCACTTACCATACCCGAACTAGTAGTATCCACCAATTCGATACCAGATGGCACTTTACCAGCAACGCGAATTGCATCTTCAGTCAGTTCGACAACATCACCATTCTGGATAATGATCATGTTTTCTGCGGGAATTCCCATACTTTGAGCCGTTTCTGCGTGCTTGACTAGCATCCGATGTTCGCCGTGAAATGGCACAAAGAACTTGGGTCGAGTTAAGGCAATCATCAGTTTTTGTTCTTCCTGACAGCCGTGACCGGAGACGTGAATTCCTTTATCCCGCCCATAGACCACCTTTGCACCCTGAATCATCAATTTATCAATGGTGTTGACTACAGCGATCGTATTTCCGGGAATTGGGTTAGCAGAGAATACTACCGTATCTCCTTGGCGGATTTTAATGTGAGGATGTTCTTTGTTGGCAATGCGGGTCATTGCTGCCATCAATTCACCCTGAGAACCTGTAGTTAAAACTAAAACTTTTTCATCAGGGAGATTGCGGACTGCGTGCAATGGTTGCAGCAGATTATCATCACACTTGATGTAACCTAAATTGCGGGCATGAGCAATCAAGTTCAGCATGGAACGCCCCACAACCGTCACTACACGGTTCTGCTTCTTCGCGATATCCAAAATCATGTTGATCCGATGCACGCTAGAAGCAAAGGTAGTGACAAACAATCGCCCAGTGGCTTGACTAAATACTCTCTCAAGATTGGGATAAACTGAACGTTCTGAAGGTGTAAATCCTGGTATCTCGGCGTTAGTGGAATCACTTAGCAAGCAAAGAACGCCTTTTTCCCCATGTTCTGCTAGGCGTTGCAAATCAAACTTTTCACCATCTACTGGGGTGTGATCAATTTTAAAATCACCTGTGTGAATGACTACACCAAGCGGAGTATGAATGGCAACAGTGAAACTATCAGCTATGGAGTGGGTGTTACGGATATATTCCACCAAAAAGTTTTTGCCAATCCGCACCACATCACGTGGTAGAACTGTTCTGATTTCTGTGCGATCGCGGACTCCTGCTTCTTCCAATTTACCCTCTAGCATTGCCATTGCTAGTCTGGGGCCATAAATCACGGGGATATCAAATTGCTTGAGATGAAAAGCAATCCCCCCGATATGGTCTTCATGACCATGAGTAACGATCATCCCTTTAATTTTGTGGCGATTTTCCCGCAGATAGGTGGTATCTGGCAGAACAATATTTACTCCATGCATCGCCTCTGTAGGAAAAGCCAATCCTGCATCTAACAGGATAATTTCATCGTCATACTCAAAAAGACAGGTATTTTTCCCAATTTCGTGCAAACCGCCCAAAGGAATAATTTTCAAGGCGGAATTATTAGCTTCGTTTTTAGCCATTTTCTCCTTAGATTGTTACTTGTGGTTAATTAAGTTGATAGTTAACTTTCCTTGTATTTAAGACAACATCATTTGCCTCTTAAGTCAGTCTGAAAGCAATCAAGTTTTAATTGAAATCTTCAATTTTTTATTCAATAAAATCGACTGTACACTCAAGGATTCATAGTATATCTATCAGTCCTAGCACAGGTTTTTAAATTGCAACTTATAGAACAATTATGGTCATTGTTTATATGTATCTTTAGAAAGCAGCAGATTACCAGCGCTTAACCATCTGGTGGCTAGATTAAACTAAGTTCTTTCAGAACCGCTTCTAACTTTTGACTTACTTCTAAGTCAGCTTCACATAGCGGCGGACGAGTTGAACCAACCTCCCAACCTTGAAGTTTCAGTGCTTTTTTCACTGGAATGGGATTTGAAGTGAGAAATAGAGCTTTAAACAACGGGAAGAGTTGGAGGTGAATCTTGCTGGCTACCTCAATTTTCCCCGCACTAAAAGCTTGGATCATCTCCTGTAGTTGGTTTCCTACCAGATGAGAAGCCACACTTACCACACCCTTCGCCCCGATCGCTAACAAGGGCAAAGTCATGTAATCATCACCAGAATAGATGTGGAATTCTTTTGGTGTCAAGCGACGAATTTCGCTTGCCTGATCTATATTACCAGTGGATTCTTTAATCCCGACAATATTGCTAACCTCAGCTAATCGGGCAACTGTTTCTGGCTGAAGGTTTTGTCCGGTGCGACCGGGGACATTGTATAACAACAATGGTAGGTCGGGACAGGCTTGTGCTATCGCCTGAAAGTGCGCTTTCAATCCCGCCTGTGGCGGTTTGTTGTAATAAGGAACAACTTGTAAGGAACCATGTACTCCTATTTTAGACGCTTTTTGGGTGGCAGCGATCGCTTCTTTGGTGGAATTTGAACCACAACCTGCGATCACCTTGGCTTTTCCTGCCACGGACTGCAATACTTCGACAAACAACTGGTATTCCTCATCCCAACTCAAAGTAGGGGATTCTCCTGTTGTGCCGCACACCACCAATGTATCTGTACCGTTGTTAGCTAGATGCGCTGCCAGTTCTGCCGCTACATCATAATTTACACTACCGTCTGCTTTAAACGGCGTAATCATAGCGGTTAAAACATTACCAAAATCTCCCACCCTGTTTTCACTCCTGATTACCCATGTTTTTGTATCTTGGTGGTTTTCTATTGGAATAACCTATCTGCAAATGCTTTCAAAAGTGATTTGCATATTTGGTCTTTTTCATTAGTTGTTTATTTTTACTAATGACTAGCTTGAAACGTAAGCCTTAGCAGGTTTTAGTAGATTTTTTTCTACCAGCAACTCGGCGATTTGTATTGCATTTAATGCTGCGCCTTTGCGGATTTGGTCGCCACACAACCATAATTCCAAGCCACAAGGATGAGAAATATCTTGACGAATTCTTCCCACTAAAACTTCATCTCTACCTGTTGCTTCAATTGGCATCGGAAAATGATTAGTTTCCCAATCTTCTACCAATTTTACTCCAGGGGAGGAATTTAAAATTTCTCTGGCTTCCTCTGCACTAAAGGGAGTCTCAAATTCTAAATTAATCGCTTCTGAATGGGCGCGGAGTACGGGAACCCGTATACAGGTTGCAGTTATTCTGATTTGCTGCGTGCCAAATATTTTTCGGGTTTCGTTGACCATTTTCATCTCTTCCTCACAATAACCCAAATCGTTTAATGGTGAGTTATGGGGGAATAAATTAAATGCCAGTGGATAAGGCAATACCTCAGCAACTGGCGGCTGTCCTTGTAGTATAGCGCTTGTTTGGGTTTTGACTTCTGCCATTGCTCTAGCACCAGCACCACTAGCAGACTGGTAGGTTGCAGCCACGATGCGTTGCACTGGTTTAACTTTATGCAATGGCCATACTGCCACAGTCATTAGAATTGTTGTGCAGTTGGGGTTAGCAATAATGCCTTGATGATTAGCTGCGGCTTGTGGATTCACCTCTGGCACTACTAAAGGAACTTCCGGGTTCATCCGAAAGGCACTGGAGTTGTCAATTACCACTGCACCCTTTTCTACAGCAACTGCTGCCCAAGTTTTGGATGTGGAACCACCTGCACTAGCTAGTACTATATCGACATTTTCAAAGGCGCGATCGCTTACTGATTCTACTGGTATATTTTCTCCTTTAAACCGCAGCGATCGCCCGACACTCCGCTCTGATGCCAATAACTTCAAGTCAGCAACCGGAAAATTACGACTTTCTAATAATTCCAGCAACTCTGTGCCAACTGCACCAGTTGCTCCCAAAATAGCTAAACGATAGGATTTCGACAAACTTGCTTCCTCCTTTAAGAGACTTATCTGCAATTTTTTGAAACAATTGACAATTTGTTTATATTTAAATAGCGATCGCAGTCTTGAAATAAATTTAGATTTTTCTCTAATTTAGTCTATCTTTATAGATTTAATAAATTTATTTGCTTGGTTATTTAATAAGTTAAGTGATGTTGCATTTTACAACAACCGCCATCGAATTTTTTCATTTATCTAGACTATATTATAGTATTCTACAACAAACCGCCATCTAGCATCAAAATAGATATATCTGCACTTGGGCGTTTGATCTGTAAGGTGAATAAACGTCTTGGCTGTAAAGTGGGTTGCCAGGATGATGAATGTATTATGATGCAAATGTTATAAAATCGGCAAACCATGAAATCGAGCTATGCGGCTAGGCAGCAGATTTACTCCTGTACCACAAGATAGCTAGACTCAATGCTATAACTTTGAAGTACTAAGTACTGGCTGAAAACCAGGATATCACGGTGTTCGCCCATCGAATAATTAATTCCTGAGTTTCCAGTGCTAAATTCAGATTAACTGAAGATTACGGACTGGGGAATAGGGATTAAACTCTTTGCAATCCGCAATGATTCAGCACTTATTACAAATATTAGGCAAAAAAGCCCAGACGCTCTAAGCTCTGGGAGTGTCAAGAATTGTTATGACGGGAAATTGTCAAGTCCTTGGTCATTGGCAGTAAACTGGATCTCTGTGCCAGGACACACCATCCATCCTTGGATGTCATGAAGCCTTGTGACAACCTCCCATCCTCCCTAAGAGACATCAAGCCATAAATGCGAATAATTATTGCGTCTTGTGTGTACTCGGAGATTAAAATACCAGAAAACTAGAGACGAAGCATGAAAGTTACCCAGGAAAAACTTCCCGCCAGCCAAATTGGCCTGGAAATAGAGATTACGCCGGAAATTACCAAGCAAACTTACGAAAAGGTGATTAAAAACTTAGCGAGTACTGCCAATATTCCTGGGTTTCGTAAAGGCAAGGTACCTCGGCCGATATTGCTACAACGGCTGGGTACAACTCGTATCAAGGCAGCAGCGCTGGAAGAACTAATTCAAGACGGCATTGAGGAAGCAGTTAAACAAGAAGCTATCCCGGCAATCGGTCAGCCGCAATTGCGCTCCTCCTTTGAGGATTTGATTAAGAATTATGAACCAGGAAAACCCCTGACAATTTCGGCTGCTGTCGATGTAGAACCAGAAGTAAATCTAGTGCAGTACACTGATTTGCAAGCTAAAGCTGAAGAAGTCAAGTACGATCCAGAACGAGTGGATAATACCCTCGACAAGGAACGTCAAGAATTAGCGACATTGATTCCTGTGGAAGGACGTGCAGCCCAAATCGGCGATATTGCCGTAGTCGATTTTAAAGGTGTATTCTCCAAAGCCGAGAGCGAAGACGAAACAGCCGAACCAGAACCTATTCCTGGAGCCGAAGCAACTGATTTTCAAGTTGAGTTGCAGGAAGATAAGTTTATTCCAGGCTTTATTTCTGGAATAGTGGGGATGAATCCGGAAGAAACCAAAGAAATTGCGGCGCAGTTCCCAGATCCGTATGCTAATGAAGATTTAGCTGGAAAAGCCGCAACTTTCACAGTGACGCTCAAAGAATTGAAGGAAAAGGAACTACCAGAAGTAAATGACGATTTAGCCCAAGAAATCAGCGATTTTGAAACCTTAGAGGAGTTACGTGCTTCTTTGGTAGAGCGATATCAAAAAGAAGCGGACGACAAAACAAAAACAAATAAGCAGGAAGCCTTGTTAACGGAACTGCTCAAGCACGTAGAAGTTGACTTACCAGCAACCTTGATTGAGCAAGAAGTGGATGCAATGCTAACGCAAACAGCAATGCGGCTGTCTCAGCAGGGATTGGATGTGAGGAAGTTGTTTACTCAAGATATTATTCCTCAATTGCGGGAGCGATCGCGCACTGAAGCTATTGAACGCATCAAACGCTCCTTATCCTTACGGGAAGTCGGTAAACGCGAATCTATCGAGGTAACACCAGAAGAAATCGCAGCCAGAGTCACAGAACTTTTGGAACAGTACTCAGAGGAGCAGGATGTTGATGAAGATAAACTGCGCTCAATCGTGGAAAACGAACTATTAACCGAAAAAACCATTGATTGGCTCTTAGAACATTCCTCAGTTGAACTTGTACCCGAAGGCTCCTTGAGTCCCATCGAGGAAACGGAAGCCGCAGAATCAGATGCTGATGCTGATGCACCTCAGACAGAGGAAGAAAACAGCGAAGCTTCCACAGAAGTCACAGAAGGATAATAAAAAATCCCACAGCCATGAGTTCACCAGTTCTGAGTTAAAGTACTGGTGAAATGGGTAAGGTAAGAGGGATGAGGGAGATAAGGAAGCGGAGGAGCAGGGAGCAGGGGGAGAAATAACCAATGCCCAATGCCCCATGCCCCATACCCAATGCCCAATACCCCATGACTCTTAACTCCTGAAAACTCAGGGATAAAGGCAGAAGAATTTAAAGAATTAATGAATTTCAGCAAATAGTAACACATGTTATCACCTGAGCTTGATACTGTGTTACACGAGAGGAAATTATATGAGGCATAATGGTTAATACGTAGCTTAGAAAAATCCCATTCCTCGAAAAGGCAGCAACATGCTGCTGAAACATTTGTCCTCAATTATCGTCAAAGAAAGCTTGTATGCTTGTATCGCAGTCGGGAAATTACCCCATCAGCAACCAAAGTCGAATAAACATTAACTCCCAGTTGAGCAGCCCTAGCAACATCGTGCCGATGGTGGTAGAACAATCTGGCATGGGAGAAAGAGCTTTCGACATCTACTCCCGCCTGCTGCGAGAGCGGATTGTCTTTTTGGGAACGCCAATAGACGATGCTGTTGCCAACTCAATTGTGGCTCAGTTGTTATTCCTAGACGCCGAAGACTCAGAAAAGGACATCCAACTGTATGTTAATTCTCCTGGCGGCTCGGTCTACGCAGGGATGGCAATCTATGATACAATGCAGCAAATTCGCCCTGATGTTGTTACCATCTGTTTTGGATTAGCCGCGAGCATGGGGGCATTTTTGTTGACAGCAGGAGCTGCCGGTAAGCGAATGTCTCTGCCCGACTCCCGGATTATGATTCACCAACCACTTGGTGGCGCTCAAGGTCAAGCCATTGATATTGAAATTCAAGCCAGAGAAATTCTTTACGTTAAGGCTAAGTTGAATCAGTTAATGGCTCACCATACTGGCCAACCCTTAGAAAGAATTGAAGCAGATACTGAGCGCGACTTTTTTATGTCGGCAGAAGAGGCAAAAAACTACGGTTTGATTGATCAGGTCATTTCCAGGCAAAATCTTCCCGTAGCAGGGGAAAACGTCACCATTCTGAAATAAGAGGCTGGTATGTCTAAGTACGACTCCCATTTAAAATGTTCATTTTGTGGCAAGTCTCAAGAGCAGGTGCGTAAATTAATCGCGGGGCCGGGAGTCTACATCTGCGATGAATGCGTTGACTTGTGTAATGAAATACTAGACGAGGAGTTACTCGATACCAATGGTGCGGCAGCACAACCAGCACCAAGAGCAGAGCCGCCTCAAAAACGGCGTACTCACTCTTCTAGTATTTCGTTTAATCAAATACCCAAGCCAAGAGAGATTAAAAAGTATCTAGACGAACACGTCATTGGTCAAGACGAAGCGAAGAAGGTGCTTTCAGTCGCTGTTTACAATCACTACAAGCGGCTGGCGGTTATTCAGTCTAAAGCCAGTGGCAAAGCTGGGGCGGATGATGCTGTAGAACTGCAAAAATCCAACATTTTGTTAATTGGCCCGACTGGTTGCGGCAAAACTCTCTTAGCGCAAACCCTAGCGAAAATCCTGGATGTACCCTTTGCCGTCGCCGATGCTACGACGCTGACAGAAGCGGGGTATGTGGGAGAAGATGTGGAAAATATCTTGCTGCGACTGTTGCAAGTGGCGGATTTGGATATAGAGGAAGCGCAGCGGGGAATTATTTACATTGATGAAATTGACAAAATTGCTCGCAAGAGTGAGAACCCGTCAATTACCCGCGATGTTTCTGGCGAAGGCGTGCAGCAAGCCTTGCTGAAAATGTTAGAGGGAACGATCGCCAACGTACCACCCCAAGGAGGGCGTAAGCATCCCTATCAAGACTGCATCCAGATTGATACAAGTAATATTTTGTTCGTCTGTGGTGGTGCCTTCGTGGGCTTAGAAAAGGTTGTGGATCAGAGAGTTGGCAAAAAAGCAATAGGCTTTGTGCAACCGGGAGAAGGTCAATCGAAGGAAAAACGGGCAGCAGATACTCTCCGCCATCTAGCACCAGATGATCTAGTCAAATTTGGCATGATTCCAGAATTTATTGGGCGCGTGCCAATGGTAGCAGTAGTAGATCCGCTAGATGAAGAAGCGCTGATGGCGATTCTCACCCAACCACGCAGCGCCTTAGTGAAGCAGTACCAAAAACTGCTGAAGATGGATAATGTCCAGTTAGATTTTAAAGCAGATGCTTTACGAGCGATCGCTCAAGAAGCTTACCGCCGTAAAACTGGTGCGAGAGCCTTACGGGGCATTGTCGAAGAACTTATGCTGGATGTAATGTACGAGTTACCGTCTCGTAAAGATGTGACACGCTGTACAGTAACACGAGAGATGGTCGAGAAGCGATCGACTGCCGAACTGATAATACATCCATCTTCACTACCGAAACCAGAATCAGCATAAATCAGTGCTGTTAGCGGATAGCTATGGTTTAGCCCGTAAAGTTAGGAGTCAATAGTGGAGAATGAGTAATTAACTCAAAACTCCAAATTAAAAACTCCTAACTCCTAACTCTTAACTCCTAACTCTCAAGATGCCTTATATTAATGTTCGTGGCGTTGAGCATTACTACGAATGGGTAAAAAAACCATCTGATTCTTTGGTAAAACCAGTGATGGTTTTTCTGCATGGTTGGGCTGGTTCGGCTAAGTATTGGCAAAATACCGCTAATGCTTTATCACAGCAATTTGATTGTTTACTCTACGATTTGCGGGGATTTGGCCGTTCTCGTGGTAAGCCAACCATAGCCCAAGCAAGTGAAGCTGTTGCCGAGTGTGAGTCTCCTCAGGAAGAATCAGAGGCAATTAGAGAATTAACCTATGAATTAGAGGAATACGCTGATGATTTGGCAGCTTTGTTAGATGGGTTGCATATTCAGCGTGTCTATATTCATGCTCACTCAATGGGCGCCTCTGTTGCCACTTTATTTTTTAACCGTTACCCCCAACGAGTGGAACAAGGAATTTTAACTTGTAGCGGCATTTTTGAGTACGACGAAAAATCCTTTAGTGCCTTTCATAAATTCGGTGGCTATGTAGTGAAATTCCGTCCCAAGTGGTTAAGTAAAATCCCATTTGCTGACCGGATGTTTATGGCCAGATTTTTGTATACTTCCATACCACATTCTGAGCGTCAAGCTTTTTTGCAAGATTTTCTCGAAGCAGATTACGATGCGGCTTTAGGGACAATTTTTACTTCAGTCAGTAAGGCTCAAGCTGAAGTGATGCCGCAAGAGTTTGCCAAGCTGACAGTGCCAACTCTACTCGTGGCGGGGGAGTATGATAAAATTATTCCAGCCGAAATGGGGCGTCAAGCAGCAGCACTGAGTGACAAAGTTGAATTTGCGATGATTCCCGGTACAGCGCATTTCCCAATGTTGGAAGATGCACCAACTTACCTGCAACGGGTGCAAGAGTTTTTGCAAATTTCCATACCAGAACCATAGGTGTGATGAATTGTAGGATTTCCAAGAAATAAATTATCCAAATAGGGCTTGCTGAAAGAAAGTGAAAGTATTGCCAGATAAGAGGATTTTTGCGCCAGTTTTGGGATATTTCTCTATTTGGAAGTCTCTGTTAATTTCTTTGTTGATTGAGATATTTGTTATCTGTTCTCGCATCAAAGTTAGTTGCAAGAAGTTATTTTCGGATAGCCTGCACAAATTCGGCAACAGCGTCATACTGGTCAGGATGTCCGATAGATATATTACAGTAACAAAGTCGGGTCTAAATTTGGGAAGAAATCACTACGGTTTACTTATTCATACTCACCACCCGCATTTAAACAGAATATTTTTATCTGGTCAGATTTCCAGAACCAAACTTCAGGCACTTTCTTGGGTTTGTATAACTCCTTTCGGTTAATGGTTCCACTAGTAATAATAACTTCAATAACTATGTCAGGAACTTCTCTTTTTGTACCAATGCTGTAAGATTCATCTGGTGTTCCAGAAGTATACCCAGGTTCTTCCAAAGTAAAACCACCACGACCATAGAACCGGATGCCTAACTATTTAATGTAAGCTTCTAACAAGTATCCAAGAGTTCTTTTTACATCCTCATGTTTTTCACCAATGGGTGACATAATTTCTAATATTCCTGACAAATAAGAGAGTCGGACATTGCGGTTGTCCTTTAACTGTGCCTCTATACCTTTGAATTCCTCCCAAGAAACATCAGCGACGGTTACGAGTTTCTCTTGTATGGGATGGTCTAGAAGTGGAATACTCATATCCCCTCTCAACAGTTCCTTTATTGATTGATAAGTAGCTGTAGATGTTTTTACCCCTCTCTTAATTATCTTTGAATTAACCCAAACCCAGTTCTCGTTTTAGCAAGTTAATCGAGTTAATGCCGATATAATTCTCAACCTTAATTAGCTTCGGTGGACGAATAATATCTTCATCACATGCTTGCACGGCTGCTTGCACTGCCGCAAAACTGGCTTGATCACTTATAATTACCTCAGCCCGTTTAACCATAGCTTGAAGTTTATAAGTATCTTTTGGTTGCGAAGTCATCACTAGTAGTTCATCCCCCCGCAGACCGTGGAGGATTACTTCTGCTGCTCGTGCAATCCCGGAACTAAGGCTAACTATGCCTACACAGTTTTCTTTTGGTAGGGTTTTCAATAGGTTGAGTTCTTTGCTGTAGTCGTAGATATCCAGAGGAATTACCCGTGCAGCTTTAGGAGCTGCGATCGCTTCCACATTACTGATAAAATACCGACTTGTGACTACTGTCGCAGAGGTAGTTTTATCTAGCACAGCTGTCAATTCTTCCATCGCTACCAACTGGACTGGTATTTTTAGCGATCGTTCTAATTCATACACCATCAACTCACCAGCACCCATGTCATAAGATGGGACTGCAACCAGTACCCGCGCACTACAACGCAAGCGCCAGTCAATTTCCGCTAAAAATAGCTCTCTGGCTTGATTCAGTGAACATCCTTGGCAGAGCAGATCATCAAGTGCTTTCTGGACAACTTGATATGCATCAGGATTTTGTTTGAGAATTGGTGATTGCAGCCTGCTACCGCCCTCATGACCTTGAGGACGAACATAAATTCCTGAACCAGCCATACTTTCAACAAATCCGTCTTCCTCCAGTTGACGGTAAACTTTGCTAATGGTGTTACGGTGTAACCCAGTTTGCATTGCCAGCGCCCGTGTACTTGGCAATTTGTAAGCAGGCGGATATTGCCGGGAAGCGATCGCAAACCGGATTTGATTAAACAGCTGGGTTGATGCGGGAATTTCGCTGTCTGGCTGAATACGGAATTGAATCATCAGCAAACCTCCTGAATACTAAGTGCTGAGTGCTGAGTGCTGAGTATATAAGTGTTGCTTTCGGACACAGCACTCCTTTAGTGACCAGCTGCATTTGCTACATGTCAAATATTTTATTTACACATGAAGTTTTTCTGGGAGAAATTTCTAATGCGCTCATTATTGGTAATTGATAATTTAATTGGAAATAACCTGGACATACTGGCATAGTTATATCAAATAAACACACGGTTAATCACATAGCACTAGTAAAAATTATTATGACAGAGCAAGCAATAATTACCACAACGGTTAATCTTTTGCAAGATAATATTCAAGTGTCTGCAAATCTTGCAGAGCCAAAAGAATCTGGTTCTTACCCAGGAATCGTGGTATTGCAGGAGATTTTTGGTGTCAACGTTCATATTCGGGATGTTACAGAACGGATTGCGAAACTTGGGTATGTGGTGATTGCACCTGCACTTTTTCAACGGACTGCTCCTGGCTTTGAAACCGGATACACCCCCGAAGATATTGAAACAGGCAGAGGTTACGCCATGCAAACTCAAGCATCAGAGTTATTGAGCGATATTCAACTAGCAATTGACTACCTTAAAAATCTGCCCCAAGTCAAAAAAGATGGCTTTGGCTGCATTGGCTTCTGCTTTGGCGGTCATGTCGCATATCTTGCTGCTACCTTACCAGATATTAAAGCTACGGCTTCCTTCTATGGTGCTGGAATTACCACCCGCACACCAGGGGGTGGCGCTCCTACTGTCACTCGCACCAGAGAAATTCCAGGTACTCTCTATGCCTTCTTTGGCGCAGAAGATGCTAGCATCCCACCCGAACAAGTAAATGAAATTGAAGCAGAGTTAGAAAAATATAAAATTCCTCATCGTGCGTTTCGCTACGATGGAGCTAATCACGGATTTTTCTGTGACCTTCGTGCCAGTTATAATCCTAAAGCTGCTGCTGACGCTTGGGAGCAAGTCAAACAACTCTTTAGTCAACTGAACTGAAGCCTATGCAGCCAAGTTCGTTTTTTGTTATTTGTCATTTGTCATTAAAAACTAGAGATAAAGGACAAAGGACAAATGACAATCTAAACTCCAGTTGCACCATATCAAATAACAATTAATCTTCAAAAGTCATGAATTCCGAATCGAAACTTTCTCAAACAGCCAATTCGTCATTTACAATGGACGATTTTGCCAAAGCACTAGAAAAACACGACTACCAGTTTCAAAAGGGACAGGTTGTACATGGCAAAGTGTTCCAACTTGACCATGATGGAGCCTATGTCGATATTGGTGGCAAATCGTCAGCTTTTCTGCCGCGCGATGAGGCTTCTTTGAGAGCAGTTACCGATTTATCGGAGGTGCTGCCATTGCAAGAGGAAATGCAGTTTTTGATTATCCGAGATCAGGATGCAGAAGGTCAAGTCACCCTTTCTCGAAAGCAGTTGGAAATTCAGCACATCTGGGAACGACTGGCCGAAATGCAGGAAAACGCTCAGACTGTGCAAGTCCGGGTTATGGGTGTGAATAAAGGTGGTGTCACCGTCGATATTCTCTCTTTGCGGGGATTTATCCCGCGATCGCACCTGGCAGAGCGTGATAATTTAGAAGCACTCAAAGGTCAAAATCTGACTGTGGGCTTTTTGGAAATTAATCGTAACACCAACAAACTCATCCTTTCGCAGCGATTAGCAACTCGTTCTAGCAACTTCAGCTTATTAGAACTAGGTCAACTGGTGGAAGGTAAAGTTACTGGCATCAAACCTTTTGGTGTGTTTGTCGATTTAAATGGTATGGGGGCTTTGCTTCATATCAAACAGGTAAGCCAAAAATTCATCGAATCTTTAGAAAAGGTATTTAAAATTGGTCAGCCAATTAAAGCTGTAATTATTGACTTGGATGAGGGTAAAGGGCGGGTAGCTCTTTCTACCAGAGTTTTGGAAAACTTCCCTGGCGAAGTGCTAGAGAATATGGATGAGGTGATGGCTTCGGCTGAGGCGCGTGCCAATAGGGCTAATAACAAGGCTTCTGAATAATTTTGAAGTGAGCTGTTTGCACAAAGTATAAATAGTGCGTCACCGATAGCGCCCAAAAAAAGAACCCCACCCCCAACCCCTCCCCGCTCTTCGGGAGGGGAGACAAAGGAGAGCTTTGGCGGGGTGGGGTTCTCCGGGTTTTATAAGTAATCAAGCGGACATGATATGAGCCGTCGAACTCACGCTAAAACAAGAATTTCAGTCAGCTTCAGATGACTTTCGCTATGAGCCGCAGAATTTATTCTGAGGCGGACGTGTGGGCAATGCCAACATTCTGTAATGATGCAAATACCTTAGTCCACAATCTCACGTTTGAACCCATCACCCGCCATAGGTTAGAAACCTACGGCTAATAGTCAAAGTCCTCTCAAGAGGACTAAACAAGAATTAATCAGCGCCCAGTGCTAGGTATCGGATCTCTGAAATATTGATTAACTCCTAGAAAATAACCCTGTTAAAAATAGTTATAAAAGTCTGAAGTGCTTAAATGTTACATTTCACAAGTCTCGACGCGAGAAAAAGTGTTTTATGTTCTTTATTTAAGAATATATGAATTAAAAAGTTGGGGAGGTGTCCCTCTGGTGCTGAAGTGTTAAAAGCTACATCAGAGTAATCAATCCAGTTTTCTTCCACTTTCCATCCTACGCGATCGCCAAATTTCTCCCAGGCATAATAATATTTAATGTCCCAGGCATCATAATATTTACTGTGTACGATTTCACCAACGCTTAGATAAATTTTCTTCTGAACGCTGAAGCCAAAACGCCGATCACTATATTTTACCCAAAGTTGGTCAATGGTGCGTAAGTCAGTACAGGGAAAATTATTGATGGATTTAGTATCAAAGTAGCCTTCCTCTTCTCTACTAGATGCCTTGAGCATGACAGCGAAAGTTTCCGCATCCGCTTCTTTCCACTCGCCTGCTGCTAGCAAATCTCGCAATCGCGTATAATTTACTCCCTTCTCAGAACTGAGGTCATCGGCTTGAATTACTGGCTGTAGCTTTGGTTTTCGCTCTGGCGGTTTTCCAGTAATACCCCAAATTAAGTTCTCCATAGCCTCAGTATCTATCCGAAAGTCAACCCACGTATGACCCCTAAGAAAAATTGGGAGTTCGGGCTGCTGTGGTGTATTCCCTAGCAAAACGGGAATCACAGGACAGTCTCTCCTTACAAATTCGTTTAAAAAAGCTCTCATCTCTTTATCTTGCTAGGGGCCAAATCCACTGCTACCTACAAAAACTGCTGCTGATTTAATCTTTTCTATTTGTTTCTCTAGTGCAGGCTGCCATGCTAAACCAGGACGAAGTGCCCACTTATCTAGCCAAGGTTTAATTCCTCGTGTTGTTAATTCATTAGCAATTTCTATAACTTCAGGCTTGTCTTTGCTATTGTGGCAAAGGAAGACATCATACTGATCTTCGTCACTCATCTATAAGTCTCCTAATATCCACTTCTCTATATAGGCAATAGTTGCCAACGCATTGTACTTACTGCTTTAATTAATTTTATATTACGTAATATAGTTTGATTTATTCTTGCCTACTTACTTAAGTTATTAGTTAATACATCGGAAAAAGGAATAAGGGATTTCCAACAAATAAATTATTCAATCTTGTGGAGTGGTCATCTAAGAGGTTATTTGAAAAGTGGTATGTTGTGATTTTAATCGAATTATTACCCCCCTTAATCCCCCCGATATATTGGGGGGAAATAAGAAAATCCGGTTCCCTCACGCCACATGCTTCAAGTCGGCAAAGCCGCCCAACGCAGTGGCTCCCCTTTATAAGGGGAGGGTTAGGGTGGGGTAAAAAATATTTGATACATCAATCATAACTTTTCAAACATCCTCTTAACAGCTTTTGGCTATGGGCGCTCATGTTGCTCACCTCACAAGAAGTAATTGAGTATTTTTTATTTGGGAGTCCCTAAAGTTGAATTTAATAAGCAAAATGGCATTTGACTTACTCAAAAGCTGTGTTTGCTTTCTCATTTTGGTGTTTTCCGCAAGCAAAATGGCATTTGACTTACTCAAAAGCTGTGTTTGCTTTCTCATTTTGGTGTTTTCCGCAAGCAAAATGGCATTTGACTTACTCAAAAGCT
>NZ_JBALCY010000057.1:0-139775 GCF_036917655.1 Nostoc sp. | reverse complement strand
ATGTGCCGAATCATTGAGGAGCCGTGTGAAGCGAAAGTTTCATGCACGGTTTTGAAGACCAACGGGGTTGGTGACAACCTCGTTGAGTTTACTAGGGACGCTGAGGTAACTTGCACAACTTCAGTTTGTGGCGTTTTTGGTGGTGTTGGCGACTGCACTAACATTCTGGCGCTCTGGGCTGGATGCTCTATCTGACTTACTAGCCGAATCTGTCGGATTGGTTCAACAGTCTTTCCTTTGGTAATCAGAGATGTTTCTTGAGTAAAACTCGCGTCAGTGTCACCAGATGTGGTATTCTTATAAACTTTAATTGATGGTATTTCTTCGCTTCTAGTAGGACTTGTGACCAACATGGGAATAAGACCTGTCAGCAATAGACAGGGAAGTAATTTTTTCAGTTTCATTCCAATTCAGATCCTCACGGTCTACTAGTACTCTTAGGGCTTAATAGAAAAGTTTCTCATTCCCAATCTGAAATTAAACTATTTTAGCCATAAAGTAAAGTGAGAATATATTGCAAGATATTTGAGAGTCGAATGGCACTAATAAAAGCCGAAACGCTTGTGGTTTAAGCAGCTTGCAATTCTTTGCGTAATTCATGCCGGGGTTTTGTCATCAAGGGGTAAGCTTTTGGGCGACGTTTGCGAACCCGTGCTTCACTTCTACCGGGGCGATTGGGAACTAGCTTATCAAGAATAGCTGTCAGCAAAATGCGATAAATTTGGAGATATTTTTTAGAAGAAGTAGCTAAGAATTGGGGAATAAAGTTATTTAAATGATGGCGAGCACCTTGTAGTGATAAGCGTAACGGAGGAGTCCTCGATACATAGAGCAACAGCGGCTCTAGTAGCTAAACTGAACTTAGCGCGACTATATCGCAAAACATTATATGATTATAAATAAGTAAAAATACTGAAACACTCTGTTCGATTATTGGTTCATTACTTGAAGTATCGTTCTATCGCTCTGTTTAGTTAATTCATACCACAATCACCAACGCCCTTTTTCTACCTACAAAAAATTTTGGGACAACCCGTACATCTAAATTGCACTATCTCTGGAAGGTACAGCGATCGCAAAGGGCGCTGAACTTTGGGATAACTAGCGCCAGATATCAGTTAAATCAAATATTCCACCCAAGCTTTTAAGGGTTCTGCTGAACCATACCAAATGCCAGGACTTCTGGGAGAATGCCTCACTCCTTCAATCACCAGATTTTCTGCCCCTTCTAGGTGAGCAGCTTCGATGGGCGTGATTCCATCTCCCCAAGTGTTTCCGTTGCGACAGGTTAATTGGTAACTACTGTAAGCTAACCAGCTACCGCGCCGCCTTTCTCCAAAGATAGTTTTGCCAGCCACACAAACGTAACGAACGTTTTTGTAAAAAGCTCCTGGGTAGTTATTGGTGACAAAATCTAGATTGGAGCGTGTCCAGCGTTCTTGGCTAATATGGGGTGTACCCAAGGTGATCAGAGTCGCAACCAAGGAATGCGCTTCCCAGATCAATGGTTTGACATCACCGCGTACTAAATAGGGCTTTTCTCCCATGTAGATGCGGGATATCCAACCTCCGGCTGAGTGACCAATCAAGTTAATTTGAGTAGCATTATGTTGCTGCAATGTATGCTTGATCGTAAGATCGAGTTTTTGTAGAATTGGTGTTACTGGTCTTCCTCCAATAGTGGGTAGCCAGTCGCGCCGTCGCAGTGGTACTGTAACCGTGGGAAAATCTAACTGTTGTAGGGATTGTTCTAGTTGCCGATAAGCGATCGCGCTTTCTAGATATCCAGGCAAAATAACTGTCGGTAACGGCATTTGAAATTTTGGATGCAATGATTGAGGGTTTGAACTTTTTTGACGAAGAAGTAATCATGATTCAGAGCTAGAATTGCGATTGTCTGACTGACTCCTTTTATAAAAACCCAAATAGCTTTGGTGGGGTTTAGGACTAAAATGCCAATAAAATTGTACAATTTGCAACAGTTTTAGGGGCGCTGATGTGGTAGTATTCTCACATAGGGACTAGTCTCGGACAAGTAAGTGTGCCATCTGCTACAGAAGCGTAGTTGACTCGAAAACAGTAGAAAAAACAAGGCAACTTCAGCAGATGTTGTGATGTACTCAGACTGGCAGGCTCACTTAAACTTTAATAAATATCCCAGATATTAATTTTAATTGTGTGCTTAATAACAATAAAAAATCAAAAGTAGTAATTTTTCAAATATCTCTTTAGCAAGCTCAAATTTGAAGATATGATCCAGCCTCATTGATCAATAAAAAACTTGAATAAATGGCAATTTTGGCGTTTTGATTGCCAGGATAGGAAATTATTATTTCCTTAGAGGGACGCATCTGTTGCAAAATATTGCAATATAGTCGGAAAGAGAAAATCGCTAGTCAACTGCAACTGAGCCGAGTGAACGAGAACAGCTATGTCTTACGTCTCCCTGTTTAAAAATATACCAGAAATCTTAAGCCAGCCAATTGGGATAGCAGCTATAGCTTCTCTTGGCATCCACGGTGCGATCGCGATGATTGTACCATTGATGCCTATGGATTCTAGCAAACCCAAAGATACGGCATCATCAAAAAGCGTCGGACTTTTGGAATTGAGCCAAGCCGATCAAAACCGTTTGCCGCAAAGCACGCCCCAAGTTGGTTTACAACAATTGCCTCCAGTAGCGCCACTTTCTGCGCCTAACTTTAGCGCTCAAACTGTATTGCCCCCATTGGCACCACCGCCATCTAGCAGTCAGCTAGTATTGCCTCCGCTCCCTCCATCATCGAATAACTATCGAGTCTCCTCCTTGCCTACAAGGCAGTCTTTGCGGATGATTCCTAGTGATAATTTGCGATTTGATGCCTCTAAATTTGACAGTTCTAAATACAATACCAGCGCCAAATTCTCTCCATCAGTTCCTCGGGTGAATGTCAGTGACACCAAATACGAGTCACCTAAGCCGTTGGATATAAATAGGTTGCCAGAATTGCAGTCGCAGCAAATACCTGATGATATTCTGCGGAATGCCCAATCTCCTAATTTATCTGACACTACCCCCATTCCAACAGCACAGGGAAATACAGCGTCACAAATGACGCAACCGCTTAATGATGCGTCTAGAATTGCTCAAAACCCGCTGATAAATTCTCTAAAACAATCTTCAAGGGCTGAGAATACTTTAATCGGAACAAGGGGAACCACACTCAGGACACCCGATTTATCTGGAAAAGGAACTCAACTGGCTATTGCACAGCTAGACTCCTACACAAACCTGAGAAAAGAAGTCCAGCAACAATACCCCAACGCTGAACAAAAACCAGTCATCCGCCAAACATTACCCACGAATAAGCCGAATCTTGAAGGTGCTGTTTTGGGTGTATTAGTCGTTGATCCTGATGGTAAGGTCTTAGATATTAAGTTTCAAGACAAGTTAGTTTCCCCGGAATTGCAATTAAAAGCAAGGCAATACTTCAACAAGCAATCCCCCAAGGGAGATAAACAAATCAGTTCCTATCCATTTAACCTAAGTTTCCAAAATAACACTAGCAGCACCACTGGGACTACTCAATTATCTGCACCAGGAATCAATAACAATCAGCTTACCCCCTCACCAGCAGCTACTTTTAAACCATTACCCGATCTACGAATCAGAAATAACCAGCCTGTGTCCTTACCGACACGTACTCTTAAACCATTAGCTGCACCAGGAGTTAATGGCAATCAGCCTGAGTTTTCACCGACAGTTACTCCCAAACCATTATCTGAGCAAATCAGAAATAACCAGCCTGCGTCCTTCTCGACGGGTACTCTTAAACCACTATCTGAACTGGGAATCAGAAATAACCAGCCCACACCTTCATCGGCAGCTACTACCTCTGAACCGTTATTGCTGCCGAGAGTCAATAATAGTCAGCCTACACCCTCTGCTCAATCTGAGCAAAAATTAGTAGAACTGTTGCGCGAAGCGAAGGAAAACAGACAAAACTCTAATCCATAAAAATAATCACCAGCGGGTGATTTTGGATTAAGAAACAAGCTAAAAGCCATGAATGATAAAAATTGTGAATTTATCATTCATCATTTAAAGTATCGTTTTTAGCAGTTGACGAACTAGCGATCGCTAGTTCGTCAACTGCTAAGTTTGAGGTTAGTTATAAGGTTATATGTATAAATAGACTTAAGTATTTCCAACAAATAAATTCTCCAATATTGTGGGGTGGGCGTCTCGCCCGCCAGTAATTAAAGGCAGACAAAGATGCTCACCCCACAAGAAGTAGACGGTATAGCTACTTTACCAGCCTTGTTCTGCATTCTGAGAAACGTAAGCAGCTACCTCCAGAATCTCCTCAGGACTTAACTTGCTTTTAAAGGCAGGCATGGCATTTTTACCATTTTGTACTTGGTGGATAATCGCCTGGATTGAGTCGCTGTTATAATTTTCTAGGTACTTTGACAATGCTTCCTTTTTCAAGGTTTTCTGGCTAATAAGGATGTTACCGCCACCTATATGACAAGAAGCGCAGTTAGCATCGAAAATTTTAGCACCGTTAGATGTTTCGGCAGCTAGTGCTGGACTAATGAATGTGAATTTGAATAGGGCGATCGCCAACAGTAGGATTAATAAAAGTATTCTCAAGAAAATTTCCTCGCAACAAGCCTCCAGCAAGAGTATAAACGCGATTAATCCCTGATTAAGTCAAATTTGATCAAAAGTGGCGGTAACCAGTTCACCTCTCCATAGCCACAGTTTGTTTAGCGTCTTAGGGGAGGATACGACTCGTTACCGCCATTTATGCATTTTGTGCGTCACTCTAGGAGCGTGGCGTGTTGCTATGAACTAATTTCACTGAGAAATCAGCTTGTGTCAAAGGTTGGTGTTTCTAACCTTCGACAGTAATCGTACCAACCATGCCAGCACCACGGTGAGGTTCACAGTAGAAGGTGTAGTCACCAGCAGGTGCGTCTGCTGCAAAGGTGGTTGTTTCCTTTTGACCAGGACTCATGAGCAACTTCTTATGAGACAGGGATGCTGCTAAATCCTTGCTCTTAGCGGGGTTTTTGGCAGGATCAAATACAACATTATGGGGAGGAACTTTATTGTTCACCCATTCAACTGTGTCGCCTGGTTTAATAATCAACTTTTTCGGTTCAAATGCCAGCATTCCTTTATCGCTACCCAATTTCACCTGGTAGGTTTCAGCCGAAGCGCTGGGAGTAAAAACAGCGAAGCTGCTAACAACTAAAAGGATTGTCAACACAGCTAAACCAAGACGTCGCCAGCTTGCTGAAATCAATTTCATGGCTCTCTCCTAACAAATCATTTTTTTTCCTTTCCTCATTTTAAATAAAATCAACACCAAATATGACAATCTGTCATAGATACAATTTTTTTTTTAAGAATGAGGAGGAATTTATTGCAAAAAGCTGTGCAATCAGTAATAAATGCTAGACTGCCATAGCCCAAAGAGCATGTGAATAAAGGTAAACAGTAAAATAAGATATTTTTATTTTTTCTTTAGGAATATTCTGGTTTTTTTTTATTTTTTGTACCCCAATAGGTACATTTTGTGCTGCTGTAAGAACGAAAGCAGCTAAACTTGGTGAAAACTAGGGATTGGGGACTAGGGACTTGGGAATGAATTCTTTCCAATCCCCAATCCCCAATCCCCAGTACCCAATATCCAATATCCAGTATCCAGTACTAATTCCGGGATTTAGTAATAGATTTTTCCACCTCCCCACTTAGTGCCAACGATTTTGGGTTGTATGAGAATATGACCGGCGATCGCCTCCAAATCATCATCCGTCAGATTTCGCATTGCTGTGAAAATATCTGCGCTTTTGATACTGGGGTGTATTTCGGAAATCTCTTCTTCCCCATCGTAAGTAGTGGGATTTTTCAGGTAATCCACCAAGCCTTCAACGTTGTTACGGTTAGGTGTTGCCAATGCCAGATCGTCTGGAGTCAGTCCCACGTTCTGATTTGTCTTGGTAACTCCCCCAGCATGACATTGGGCGCAAGCGTAATTAAATAAGCGTTTGCCTTCTTTGACTTGTTTAAGGCTGAGTACGGTAGTTTCACCTTCAGTATTTAATGGCACTGTTCGGGTAGCTTTGTCCAATTCCACTGCTGTCGCGCTACCGACAAGCAACTGAAACGAGAGTAAAACAGTAACCACAACAACACCAATTAGTCTTCTAAACATGTTTCCCCTTAAAAATTTTGATGCTCAACACAGCTAAGAAAGCGATTCTCAATCTCCAAGCTACTAATTGCTAATGACTCATTGTTTTTTGTCATTAGCTATCAGTGATTAGCCAAAGTCCGAGATAACCCTTCAGGTGATCTCGTTATCACCCACCAAGTCGCTAGTACCTTTTGGGCGTGTTTCAGACGATATTTGGGAAATAATTGCCTTTGCATCTTCTAACGCCAAACGGGTCTTTTGGTGTTTGTAGGCGATTCCCAGTTGGTTGCACAGAGAAAACACTTTTTCTACAGGAATGCTGTAGTCGGCTGCTATCTCTGCGATCGATAGGTCTGCAAAACCCATAATGCTTGTTAACTGATAGATAGAGATTGAGTCGCTGTAATACCAATATCACGTTAGGAGTGCAATTTGTTGCCCAAAATACTGTTTGGGGATCGGGAGGGGGAAAGAGGGCAGGGGGCAGGGGAGCAGGGGAAGTAGGGGAAGTAGGGGAAGCAAGCGAACAATTATTATTTACCATGCCCAATGCCCTCTTTCCCCAATCCCCAATATCCATTAACCCTTTCCTCCGGTAAACGTAACGCTTTGAATAAAGTAACGATTAAAAAAGGCATAAATGCCTAAAGCTGGCAAGGTGAAGACCATAGAAGCCGCCATAATGTAGTTCCAGTAGCTGATGTATTGACCTTTGAAGGTGTTCAGCCCCAAAGGGAGGGTAAACATTTCTGGGTCAAATAGGATAACTATAGGCAGTAAAAAATTATTCCAACTCCCCATGAACACAAAAACTGCCTGTGCTGCTAGTGCTGGTTTTGCCAAAGGTAAGACAATATGTCGAAAAATTCCAAAGGTATTTAAGCCATCCAGTTGAGCGGCTTCTTCTAATTCTTTAGGAAAATTAACGAAAAACTGCCGCATCATGAAGATGAAAGTGGCATTGACCATGCTAGGCACAATCATGCCTTGGTAAGAATTCAGCCACCCGATCGCTTTCAAAATCAAAAATGTAGGAATTAAGGTGATTTGCGCTGGTACTGCCAGTACTGCCAGAATTAGGAAGAACCAAAAGCGCTTGCCCACAAAGCGCAGTCTTGCCAAGGCATAACCAGCCATTGAATTTAACAACAAGTTTAAAAGCGTGACGCTGACGGCAATCACCACACTGTTGAACAACCAGCGCCAAAACAGCGGTTCTTGCAGAAAGATTTGCCTGTAGTTATCGAGAGTAAAATTCTTGGGGAGAAAGTTGGGTTCACCACTGACAATCTCTGATAGCGGCTTAAATGATGCTGAAAGTGCCCAGAGAAAGGGAATTAGGGTAATAATCGCATAAAGTGTCAGCAAGACGTATAACAAGACTTTGAGCCAGGATAAGCCAGAGATTTTAGTCAAATCCGTTCGCCTCCAAAAAGTCGCCGCTGAATCAAAGTGATGGCAATAATCACTGCTGCCAACAAAAATGCGATCGCAGCTGCATATCCCATTTGTAAATTCCGAAACACAGCTTGGTAAATTAGCAGCACCACAGTTAAGGTAGCGTTGTTTGGCCCGCCAGTACCGCCAGAGAAGATGTAAGACTGGTCAAAAAGTTGAAAAGTTCCAATCACCCCCACTGCTACCACAAAGAAGGTTACAGGCTTCAGCAAGGGAAGAGTGATGTCGATAAATTGCTGCCACCCATTTGCGCCATCGAGTTCCGCCGCCTCATAAAGTGTTTGGGGGATATCTTGCAACGCCGCCAGATAAATCACCATGAAAAACGGCGCGGTTGACCAAATGTTCATGATCATAATGCCTTTGAGCGCAACTGCTGGATCACCCAACCAGTTATAAGTAGGTAGCCCTACAAAAGCCAGAAAATCGTTTAGTAGTCCATCAGTGTTATAAATCCACATGAAGATGAGCGTCAGCACTGCTGAAGAAGTGACTGTAGGCAAAAAGTAGAGAATGCGCCACCAGTTTTTACCACCAATCCCAGAATTGAGAGTTACCGCCAGAATTAAAGCTAAGACTGTTTGAGTTGGCACAACAATGACTACATATTCTGCGGTGTTTCTCAAAGCAATCCAAACCCTTTGATCTTCAGCTAATCGAGTGAAGTTCCGAAAACCGATGAACTCGTACTCAATACCGCCAAGAAGTTGAACTTTTTGCAGGGAGAGAAAAACGGCGTAGAGAATGGGTAACACCACAAAAGTTCCCAAAACTAGAATGGTGGGCATGATAAACATATACCCCGCCAAGCCTTCGGTGATGTTCCATCTGGGGTTACTCTGTCGCCTGTTGATTTCAAACACTACTGAACCTCCGCTTAATCCCGCACTAACCCGACTGTAGCGATGGGTCGGATTATTTATCGTACTCCTGTAAAAAAATATTTAACCTCATTAAATGAGTCTCTATCTTTGGAAAGCGTAGATCAAAAGTGGTGAGGGAGTCGCAGTCTTCTGCCTTGGCGCTAGCCTCTCACGAATGGGAGAAGGGGAGACGCTAAGAGCGATCGCAGTTCCCGTCGTTAGCGTTCGCGCAGCGTCTTGTAGAGAAGCGGTAGCAAGTCATCGAGCGTCTTGCGCTAGCGACGTTAAAAGCGTCACTCTCGAACCCGTTCGCGTAGCATCTCCGACAGGAGAAAGGCAAGTTAAAAGACATCGCTTGTGTGAGTTAGCTGCACATGCAACTTAGGGAACTATATATTTAGTATTTAGTTTCCTTGGGAATGCTAATTAACCCGACTCAAGCAATAGGACACAAAATGTCATATACAGCCTACTTACGTTCGATTAAAAGTAAACTTCAGAGAACTGGTAAAACTCAAAAAAGCCTCCGGGTCAAAACTATCATAGAACAGTTTGGCTACCAGCGGAGAAGTCAATCATTCATAGATGATTTTAATACTGCTCTTGATGAATTGGGACTTTGTGCAAATCCTCGGTTAGATTTGTATATTCCGTTAGATACAAAGATAGCTATTTCTATCAAAGGTGTAGAACCAATAAATCAAGTAGCTGAATCTGAATTAATTTCAGCCAAACTCAGAGAGGTAATTTCAGTCAAACATGATTTTTTCTACTACTTGTTTGATTTTGGCTCGGAACAAGAATATGAACGATTTCAAGCATGTTTAGATTCTCATCAGCCAGTAGGGATTTTTTTGATTCCACAAGTAGAAGATTTCTTCTCTGATATTGTTGTCAAAATCTTTAATTATGAATTAATTAGAAAATATCAATATGGAGGGTACAATACTATACCCAAAGCTGCCACTAGGAAAATTTCTACAAGTACTGCCTCAGATCAAGATTGTGAAGATGAACAAGAAAATTCTATCTCTGATGCTAGTATTTTTCAATTTTATCGCTCAACTATGACCAGCATTATACTTGGTAATACTGGTTTAGAGTTGCTGGATTCTGAAAAATTTGATCAGCAATTTGAACAAATATCTCTATATGCCAATAAATATAATTCTGAACAGGTTTTTATTTTATTTCATTGTCCATCGGTGTTAGAAATTCAAGCTCATCAGCAAGAAGATGCTTTAGGATACTTGATAGATAGAGTAGCCAGTAAAATTCCTTTTACTTTCACTCTCAGGTGTAAATACCCAAATGAAGCCTCTATTGAACATAAAGAGGAAGTCTATGCCCATTTTCGTCTATTACTGGAACTTCCATATTATCAAATTGAGGAAGATGATGCATCTTTGCGAGATTACTTTCTAGACTTACAAAAGGCTCAAATACAGGCTGAGTCACAGTTATTGCTGAAGATGAAACCCGAACATTTTTACACTCTTAAGTGGCAACAGGGAAGTAAAGAATATATCTATCTCAAGTATTTTGCTATTAAAACTTTGGAAAGTATAGGATATGAATTGTCTAATATCGGCTGTGAAGTTGAGTTGACTTCTAAGGATGAAGATACATCAGATGATGATGAAGAATACCAAAGCGAAATCATAGAAGTCTATGTAAAAAATCAGGTAGTGGTTGAGATAGAAACTCTTAAATACCAGGATTTTCAGGATACTAATCTTTTTTTAGATTCAATTAAAAGAGTTTTGAGAAAATCAAAAGTATGGTCGAATAAACTAGAAAGTCTTTGGTTGGTAATTCCTGGTTTTGAGATTGCACGCAACTATTATCAACTGAAAAAAGTTAAGGAAATATTAGAATATAAGTTATCTGGATATTATGGCGATCGCTTCCAGATTGTAATCATGGCTCCTGATTATGAAAAACACCAATTAGTCCCAGTATCATTTGACTCAATCGACTATCCATCTTTTGAGTATACGGTTAAAAAACCTAGTTTAGTACAAGCATATCCAGTTACTAATCGGATCAAAGAATTTAAGCTTGACTTTAGCCAAGTAAAAGGGCTAAATGAAGAAAAAGAAAAACTAACTAAACTCCTCAAGCTGCAATCTAAAGGATATAAGGGTTCAATTGGCGGAATTCTTTTCTATGGATTACCGGGATGCGGTAAAACTCTCCTGGCAAATGCCTTCGCTAATGAGTCTGGGAGATATTTATTTAAGTTCTCTCCTGCCGATATTGTCAGTCTTTGGATAGGCCAAAGCCAAAAAAATATTCGAGATATATTTGCTCAAGCTAAGAAAAAAGCTCCTTCGCTTTTATTAATTGATGAGTTAGACAGTATTGGGTTTAATCGTAACGAAGACAACGCCCACACAGATCAAAAGGCAACCATCAATCAATTACTCATAGAACTAAATAATCTTCAAAATAGTGATGTAATTGTAATTGCTGCCACTAATTATTTGAGTGGGATTGATAGTGCTTTAAAACGTTCTGGTCGATTAGATTGGAAGATTCCTATTTTCCCACCGTCTCAAGTAGAAAGAATAGATTTATTCAAACACTATCTGTCAAAAATTGATATGAATCAGTTAGTTAATTTTGAAATTTTAGCAGATAAAAGTATGAAGTTTACCTCATCGGATATTGAGTTGGTTTGTCGGGAAGTTAGAAATGCTATTCTTCTAGAAGAAATAAATTCGGCTTTAACAACTTCAGATGTGATTACTTACATTAATAATCTGCAAGACGGCGGCTTAAGTCTTAACCACGAACAGGTTAAGGGATTTATGGAAGAGTGTAAAAGAATGAGTGTGAAGAATTCTAAGTTAGAAACTCTGAAATTAGAATGGGGATTGGATTAGCAATAGCTTAATAAAAATGGCAATCGCTCCTTTTGGCAGTGTTGGAAAATAACTTATGAACATGCGATATTTTAATCTTTGCAAACTGCTACTAACAAACATAGAAGTAATAGCGATCGCCTACATTTCAACTTGTCTATAATATATTTAAATGTTTACAAGTTTTATTGTAAACAAGTAGAAAGAAGAATTTATCAGTAAGCTGAGAATTAAGACATTAACTTAAATGGTGATGATCACCAGACTATGAACACTCAAGAAAAACCTAATCTGAATGAGTTAGAACAATCTCATCGTGAGGACATTGAGACAATTACGCTTTTGTTGGCGAAGATTTCCAAGCGCAGTCCATCCGAAATTAAACCTCACCTGGATACCATGCTTGAGCGGCTAGTGCAAGCTTCTGTACCAACTTTGCTGTAGGCTCTAGTTAAGCTGCTGGGCCAAGGGTCTACTCGGCAAAGAAAAGAATGATTGAACACTTCCATTGCCTGTTTATATTCGGAGTCTTGAGTTGTTCCGTCAGCTTCATGCTTACGAATGACCTGTTGTACTTCAATTGGCAGCCCATTCATTAGGCTATAAGCTTCAGTAACAAATTTTTGAATACTGCAAGGTGTACTAGCTAAAACGAGACTGATTAACCCAGTGGGTTGAGAAACGGCATGTTCCAGCGCCAAACAACCGCCCCATGATTGCCCAAAAAGATGAATCTGCTTTAAATCTAGAGTGCTGCGGACGGCGACGAGTTCTTCTTTGAACAAATGAATGGAATATATGGGGTCTGTGGGGCGATCGCTATTACCACACCCTAATTGATCGTAAAAAATAACTCGCCTTCCGGTTGCTGCGATGCCTGCGGCGGGCAAAGCCAACGCTTCTAATGGTTCTAGGTAGTCGTGAGGTACTCCTGGACCTCCGTGAAGACACAGCAGCGGTAGCTTGCCAGAATCTTCTTGGTCTGGTTTAACAATGCGATACCATACCTGATTACCACGAAATGAGATAAAGCCTTCAACCGCAGAAGTTGTAGTCATGGAGTGTGTGTTTTAACTTTTTAAATAAGTATACGTAATTACTCCATCGCCTTAATCTGCTGATTAGCTTCTGTTTGTGCCTGTACCATCGCCTGTTTTAATGGTTGTTGCCCCAACAAGGCGCTGACAAACTGGTTATCAAAGTTATTGACGATCGCACCTGGATATTTACCTGCCTGCCAAGGTGTAGCGTAATTAACTCCCGCCACTAATGGCGATCGCAGTGGGTCTTGGTCATAACCCAAATTCTTTGCCACTGATTTACGTGTTGGCAAAGCAAACCCTGTTCCTGTCCACTTCTGCATTCCTTCTTTACCCGTGAGATAGGAAATCAACTCCCAAGCTTCGGCTTTGTGCTGTGCTTGCTTGTTCATCACGTAGGCAACGGTAAACACCATCGTGCCTTTTTTGTCATTAATAGTAGGCAATTGGGCGGTAGCAAACTCTACTTGGGGAAAGGTTTCTGTTAAGTAGGGAATTGCCCAGTTACCCTCAATCACCATTGCCACTTTACTCTGACCAAACATTTCACTACCTGAGTTTGTCCCCACATCAGATTTTTGGGCAGAGGAGCGGTCTTTTTGATACTGGTCTACTACCAACTCTAAACCTTGTAAACCTGCTGCACTGGCAAAAGTAGCAGAACCATTTTGATCAACGAGTTGCCCACCAAAGGCTTTAATTTTATAAGCCTGACGTGCCAATTCGGGGATTTCTCCAAAGCCGTATTTGTTAATTTTGCCTGTCAATTGTTTTGAGTAGTTACGTAATTCATCCCAAGTAGTCGGCGGATTACTCAAGCCTGCGGCGGCGAATGCTTTTTTGTTATAAAACAGAGCAAGGGTAGAATAGTCTTTAGGAAAACCATAAATCTGGTTCTGGTATTTGAAGCTGTCGAGTAGGGTATCCTCAAAGTCTGTTAGGTCAAATTCGGGAGTGATGTAAGCATCTAACGGTTCCAGAACATTCTGACTCATCAAGAAAGGAGCTTCCAGCGCATCCAGATAAAAGACATCAGGCGCGGCTTCCCCAACCAGGCGGGTTTTGATTACATCCATGTATTGGTCGGAGATTACCTCATATTTGACCTTAATAATTGGATGCTGTGCTTCAAAGTCTTGCAATACCTGTCTCAAGAGTTTTTGCTCAACAGGGGAACCTCCCCAACCACTAAGTTTAATGGTGACTGCGGTAGATGCTGAGGGGTTGCTTGGTAATTGTAGACTGTGACAAGCAATGATGGCGATCGCGATCGCCATCACCAGTCCTAAAAAATTAAACAATCTTTTTTTGATCACAGACAGATAACAGTCTCTCTCACCTCACTTATACCTTGTGTTATGAATGAGTGATATTTTACTTATCTAAAATTTTTGTTGAAAATTGCAAGCTAAAATAACGAAAACTTATCAGGAATCGTAATGAAAGCATACTGAGTTCCTCGCCAACCGGATTTATGTCAGGATGTTTTACTCATAAACATACACTATGGATTTTGTTCAGGTTGAAACAACTGCGCCACGGACTTTGGAAATTTCCCAGATTGCCTTACCACCAACAGCACTCTCTCCAACCTCTCGAATTCCCAAGGATGAGATTCGCACAAGTTTAAAAGCCTCCACTACAGATTCTGTCTTAGCAGCGGTTTACTCCCTTGGAACTGGCGGGATTTTACTCAGCAATTTCTTGGTGGAATTGGGTGCTAGTCCAGTGGTATTTGGGATGCTATCCTCTATCCCCATGTTGGTCAATCTGGTTCAGCCGTTGGGTGCTTACTTGTCTGAACGCAGCACCAGCCGCTTTCAATATTCTCTTCGGACACACGGAATTGGTCGGCTGCTATGGCTAGTTCTAGTAATCAGTATTGCAGGCGTAAGCTTGGGAGTAATTAATACTCACCAGTTAGTGATATTGACACTCTTGATTGTCCTATTCAGCAATCTTTTGGGAGGACTAGGAACGGCATCGTGGCTAAGTTGGGTAGCAATGATAGTTCCTCGGCGATTGCGAGGTAGGTACTTTGGGACACGCAATAGTGCTGCTAACCTCACTAATTTGCTTTGCGTACCAATGGCCGGTCTAGCTGTATCACATTGGTATGGCGGAACTCTACAAGGCTATGGGGTAGTTCTGCTGGTAAGCATTGTGTTTGGGATTGTGGGATTGGGATGTCAATATTTCCAGGTGGATATGAATCCCCAATTGCAAAACACTTATTATGGCAAGTTAACTCAAACAAGTGAGATTCAATCAGAGGTTGCAAAAGATGAATCTTCTGAAGTCGCTCAATCAATTCATTCACCACAAAACCAATTAGCTAACAGTATTTGGAAAAACTCTAACTTTTTGAGATTTCTGGTGTATTTCAGCTTCTGGGCGCTTGCTGTTAACCTCAGCAGTCCTTTTTTTAACCTCTACATGCTGGACACGCTGGATTTAGACGTAAGCTACGTAACTATCTACAACAGCCTTCAGGCGGGGGCGACTTTATTAATGCTTATTCTGTGGGGAAAATTAGCAGACAAAATAGGTAATCGTCCCATCCTCATTTGTATTGGGATTTTGGTTGCAGCTACACCAATGTTATGGCTAGGGATTGGTGCTAATCGCCTTGACATCTGGTTGTGGCTACCTCTGTTACACATCTTGGCTGGAGGTACTTGGGCGGCGATTGACTTGTGCAACAACAATATACAATTGGCGATCGCACCAACTAAAAATCAGTCTATCTATTTTGCGATCGCAGCTGCCGTTGCTGGAGCGAGTGGTGCTTTAGGCACAACTATAGGCAGCTTCATCGTCCAATTTGCTCACTTTGGAGGCTTACTGGGGTTGTTTGTCCTCTCTAGTCTATTCCGACTAGCAGCGCTTGTTCCACTGGTCTTTGTCAAAGAACCGGGAAGGTGAGGGAGTGAAAAGTGAGGAGTACAGACGCGATTAATCGCGTCTGTACAGGAGTGAGGAGTTATGAATTTTATACTCATAACTCATAACTCATAACTCATAACTCAGCACTCAGCACTCAGCACTCAGCACTCAGCACTCAGCACTCAGCACTCAGCACTCAGCACTCAGCACTCAGCACTCATAACTCAGCACTCAGCACTCTTGACTATTCTGCGGCGGTAGAAGTCAAAGACATTGTTTCCCACAACACCATATGAGGTGTTGTTAATACAGGCTGGTGTAGGGCAATTAGCTGGGTTAGGGTGTTCTTTAATTGGGTACGGGGTACAATATCATCAACAAAACCATGCAGGAGCAAATCTTCAGCAGTCTGAAAATTATCGGGCAGTTTTTCCCGTAGGGTTTGCTCGATCACTCGCCGACCGGCAAAACCAATGGTTGCCTTGGGTTCTGCCAAAATGATATCGCCCAACATTGCAAAACTTGCGGTAACACCACCCGTTGTGGGATTGGTCAAAACGGGAATATATAATAGTCGGGCATCTTTATGGCGCTGTAGGGCTGCGGAGATTTTCGCCATCTGCATCAGGGAGAGCATTCCTTCTTGCATTCTCGCGCCACCGGAGGTGCAGACGATAACTACAGGATATCGCCGTTGAGTGGCTTGCTCAATCATGCGGGTGATTTTTTCTCCCACGACCGAACCCATGCTACCACCCATAAAACGGAAGTCCATAACCGCAAGGGCAATGGGCAAACCATTGATTTGACCCAAACCAGTTTTAACCGCGTCTATTAAGCCAATTTTCTCCTGGATTTCCCGCAAGCGATCGCTGTAGAGTTTGCGATCGCGAAATTCCAGCGGATCGGTTGGACGCAAATGCTCATCCAGCGGTTTCCAGGTATTATTATCTATCAATTGACGGATGCGCTCATCACTATCTACCCGATTGTGATGACCACATTCGCTACAAACCATCTGATTGGCTTTCAGGTCTTTTGTATATGTCAACACGCTACACTTAGAACATTTATGCCAAAGACCATCAGCAATTTCACGCTCTTGGCGTTCGAGGCTGGTAGATCCTGATTTCCGTCGATTTGCAAACCAATCAAATAGAGACTTTAAACCGCGTGATTCTTCGTTGTTAGCCATTTTTTATTTTATTTTAAGTGGGTATGAGGTCGAAAACATGTCAAACCGTATTGGGTTGTCCTTAGCCTTTTGTCATTTGTCTTTATTAATGACTAATGGCTACATCGTCAAACTACGCTTTTAAGCAATTCAGACCTTAATTTTCATCTTTGGTTGCCAGCTTAACGAAAATACTTATGCCAATACAAGTCTCCTGCTCTTTTTTTCAGCAGACTTAATTATATGGACGTACTGACAAAGCCATGAGAATACCAACCTCCAAATAAGATGCTCTCCCTCTCCCACCCAAATCAATGATTCGCATTGCTAGTGTTCTGAACAAGCAGCATCTGTTGTACTAGTTGTGCTTGCCAACGGTTAATCGTCGTTAAGAGGGTAATACAAGTCACAAGCTGAATATTATCAAAATATGAAGGGCAGATGGGGTAATGTTGGTTACAGTCACGAATGATAAATATTTCTTATGAAAGGGTATTGGACATTGGGCATTGGGTATTGGTTAGACCCCATCCCCCTCATCTCCGCACTCGCCACTCCAATTTAAGAGGCTGGAAAAAATAACCGCAGGTAGCTAGACAAAATGGCTTCGCCGCTAAACAGGGTTATCACAGACCCTAAAGCTAAAAAAGGGCCAAAAGGCATCTTTTGTCCTAACCTTTGTCGCGATGTCTCAAGACTTGCGGGTTTGCGTCTACGCATAATAACACTGCTACCAACTAATGCTCCCAGCCCACAGGCAATAAAACTAGCCAAAAGCAAATATTTCCAGCCTAACCAGGCTCCCATCATGGCTGCTAACTTGGCGTCACCTGCACCCATTGCAGTTTTACCAAAGGCAATTGAACCCAATAGGGCGATCGCATCAAACAGCCATAAGCCCAATACCGCACCAACTATCGCCATCATCAGGTGATTTACCAATGCCACGGAACTAGCCTCTGGTAAAAAACCAACCACCATTTGAAACAAAATCCCTACGACTAAACCCGACTGAGTAAGTGGATTAGGTAGGGTCATTGTATCTAGGTCGATGAGCGATAGGGCCAATAACCAACTGCAAAAAGCCCAATAGCCTATTGTTAAAGTCGAAACTTGAAATACCAAAAAAATCAGTAAAAAAATTATGCCCGTTACCCCTTCTACCACAGGATAACGGACAGAAATTTTGCTTTTGCAATATCGACACCGCCCTCTTAACGAAATCCAGCCAAATACTGGTACATTGTCGTAAGCTTTTAGCTGGTTTAAGCATTTAGGACAACGAGAAGGCGGCCAAAGAATTGACAACCCAGCAGGTAGCCGATAAATAATAACATTGAGAAAACTGCCAATAGATGCACCCAAAGCAAAGACCATTACACTCGCCGGGACGGCGAACAAAATGTCCATACAGTCATTTGTCCTTTGTCATTTGTCCATACAGTCATTTGTCGTTTATCTTTTGTCCTTTGTCGAGAACTAATGATTAATGACTAATGACCAATGACCAATGACTAATACATGTGCGATTCAATTTGACTCAAGGGCACAAAACATTCTTGAGGTAAGAGAACTGGTTGGTTAGTAAAAATAACCTTACCTCGATGAGTCATGCGATTAATTGCTACACCGGAAGGTTGCCCAGCTATTTCGGGATGTACTTCACAGTGAGTATAGTAAATCTGCCCAGCAGCTCTGATTACGGCGGGATCAATCAAAGGTGGTTGATTCTTTGGGGCGGTAAAATTTGCTTGTCCTTGTCGTAATGCGTACACTATCGACTGTTATTTGATTGCTAGATTTCTCTCTAGTCTACCCGAAACTTATAG
Organism: Nostoc sp.; assembly: GCF_036917655.1. GTDB lineage: Bacteria > Cyanobacteriota > Cyanobacteriia > Cyanobacteriales > Nostocaceae > Nostoc. Next base: position 121,470 of record NZ_JBALCY010000057.1, on the reverse strand, counting down.
CAAAGGTTGCCAAAGTGCCCAAGTTGTATTAATTTAATTATTTTCCTTCAATCGCTCTAATCAGTGCATCGCCCATAGCGCGGCAACCCAGGAGATTTTTTCCTGGAGAAATTATATCTCCCGTGCGATCGCCTTGCTCTAAAACTTGCAAAACGGCTTGTTCGATGTGATCTGCCGCTTTTGGTTGTTCTAAACCGTAGCGTAACATCATCGCCGCACTCAAAACCTGTGCTAGAGGATTAGCCTTATCAAGTCCGGCGATATCTGGGGCGGAACCATGAACTGGTTCAAACACACCAGGCCCAGAAGCGCCCAAACTAGCCGAGGGTAACATCCCAATACTACCCGTGAGCATGGCGGCAGCATCAGAGAGAATATCACCAAACAAATTGCCTGTAACAATGGTGTCGAACTGCTTGGGAGCGCGTACTAACTGCATAGCAGCATTATCTACATATAAATGAGAGAGTTCGATATCTGGATACTCCTGAGAAAGTTTGGTGATGCGATCGCGCCACAACTGAGATACTTCTAATACGTTGGCTTTATCCACCGAACAAAGTTTTCCACCGCGTTTTCTAGCCGCCTCAAATGCCACCCGCCCAATGCGTTCAATTTCTGATTCCGTGTAAACCATTGTATTTACACCGCGTTTCTCACCAGTTTCTGTGGCAAAAATCCCTTTAGGTTTACCGAAGTAAATCCCACCAGTGAGTTCACGCACCACCATAATATCCACGCCTTCCACAACTTCGCGTTTCAAAGTCGAGGCGTCGATTAGCTGGGGCAAAATTTTCGCTGGGCGCAAATTGGCAAATAATCCCAAACCCGCACGTAGTCCTAACAAACCTGCTTCTGGGCGTAAATTAGATGGCAAGGAATCCCACTTATAACCACCAATGGCGGCAAGTAATACAGCATCACTGTTACGACAAGTCTCTAGAGTTGCAGATGGGAGGGGTTCGCCTGTAGCGTCAATTGCTGCACCACCGATGAGGGCTTCTTGGAATTCAAACTTCAGATCAAATTGCTTCCCTACGACTTTCAGCACGTCTACCGCCACTGCCATAATTTCAGGGCCAATGCCATCGCCGGAGAGTAGAGTAATGCGGTAGTTCTGGGTCATAGCTAGTTTTACTGGGTAAATGCTTGCAGATTAAATATCATACCGAGCAAAATGTACCGATGGAGTTTTTAATTTATCAGGACTTACGCAACTGTCACAAGCAATGGCGCGGTGTAGCCGTGCCGCGTGCCAAACAACTAGGCAATAAAGATGGGAACATCCGGGCGTTTTAGTTGCTGAACTAAATAATTTGATAACAATCCATGCTTAATTTGATAAATTTAGGACTTACGCAAAACTACACGCGCTCAGGGGCAATTCATGAATTGCCCCTACGGGAAATCAGGGCTTTCACTGCCTTTTTGCGTAAGTCCTGAAATTGTTTGACCAGTTTTATAAGCTAAATCTTTGAGCCGAAGCCAGACTAAAATAGCGCAAGCAATAAGAGATAAAGAAGCAAGCAAAACAAGAATTTTAAGCGAACCTGTAAAAGAAAACGACATTGGCTGATGGGCAATCATCCATCAGCCATAACTACTTAATAACGTTGCCCGATCTAAATTAATCCAAAGTGGACTACCACAAATACATCTTAGAGTTCAGCAAAGCTTTTTCAAAGGCGTAGCTCTCGATTGTTTGCCAGGTAGTAGATTACTTCGATACCTATGGCTACTCCTACCATGAACACTAAAACCCAGACGGTTTGTGGATCTGTTTGCAAAGCAAACCAAATTAACATTCCTAGTGCCACTAAACATATTCCAGTACCTAGAAGTGAAATCCACTGCTTGCTTTTTGTATAACGATACATACGAGCATTAGCTAAATTAACCGCAGCAAATATCAGCAGGAAGCCGGCACTACCGATCGTTGAGATCCGACTTATATCAAAGAAATTGGCGATTATTAGAGTAATACCACTAGTAATAAATAAGCCAATTGATGATTGATCTATGCCATTTATTTGGCTGCCAGAGTCAAACCCCTTAGATTTAGCAATAACAGAGCTAAAACGAGCCGAACCGTAGAGTGTTGCGTTACTAGCCGAGATAGTTGATAAAAGAGCAGCAATAGTAATCAAAACAGATCCAAATTGCCCCATAATTGGTTTGGCAACTTCAGCCAAAGCATAGTCTCTTGCTGCCAAAATCTGTTCTATTGGTTCTGCTCCCAATGTGACGAGTGCTATTAAAACGTAAAGCAAAATAACGAACCCAATTACAGAGTAATAAACTCGTGGCAAAGTGGACTTGGGATTGACAAGATCCTCTGCTGTATTGGCGATTAGCTCAAAGCCTTCATAAGACAAGAAGATCACCATTGCTCCGGCAAAAATTGATTGTAGCGAGGACACTGAGGCTGGTTCTAGACGGGAAATGTCGATATGACTGCTCCCCATAATAATGAACAGGATCAAAATCCCCAGTTTGAAGCTGACAATCCAGATTTGAGATTTACCAATATAATTGGCAGTTAGTAGATTTAGTCCAGTTGTGCCTAAAATTGCCAAGCTAATCAGTAAGTGGTTCCAAATAGGTTGAGTAGACTCTGTGAACAGGCTAATTCCATAACTACCAAAAGCCTGCAAGTAGAAAGAAAGCATGACTACATAGCTAAACCATAGTAGAAGATTCAGTGTCCCACTAAACAGCCCTGGACCAAAAGCCTGGTTTAAGAAGGTTACAGTCCCGCCTCGACATGGATGAGCTACCGAAAGTTTTGCATAAGCATAAGTAGTTATCAAAGCTATTGTCCCTGCGATCGCAAATGCTAGTGGTGCGCCTGCACCAGTTACTTGAATTACAACTCCCAGCGCTGGAAAAAGTCCACCGACAATGCCTCCTACACCCAATGCCCACACAGACCAAAAACCGATTTTTTTGCTTGACACCTGTAACCTCTTTAGGAATATATAGTTTTATAGTCGTTGACTAGCACGCAGATAATCAAGCTGAGATTAGGCGGTTGGGAATATATCGGTTCTCGATCAAATGAGGCATATCCTCAAAGTTGAAAGGGTTTATATATGAAGTCTAGCTATATCTCACTAGCATAGGAAGCCCGATAAAAGCCTTGCCTAAAGAACTTGGCCTCCTCCGAGAACACTTTGCTATTTTGCTGCACAGTACAGCAAAAATTAAAAAAAAAGTATTTATACATGATTTTGATTTAATTTCTTGTATGTTTATTGTGTTTAATAATTCACAAACAAAAAAAATTATGGATTTCAGACAAATTAGCCTGGTTGCTAGTCAACTTTTAACTCTGTTTGGACTAAAAGTTTTAGGTGCGATCGCTCTGTGGCTGATTGCTCAACGCTTGATTGATTTTGCATTGAAGCTAGTGCGACGTGCTTTCCGAAGCCAACACGTTGACCCGACACTCATTAACTATCTTCTGAATATCATTGGCGTTACGTTGAGAATTATTCTAGTTGTGGCAATTCTCGGCTTTTTTGGGGTTGAAACAACTTCCTTTGCTGCATTGCTAGCAGGAGCAGGCATTGCAATTGGTGCAGCATGGGGGGGACTACTGGCCAACTTTGCAGCTGGAGCATTTTTAATCGTTTTTCGACCATTCAAAGTTGGTGATTTCATCACGACGGCAGGTGTCACAGGTACTGTTACAGAACTTGGGCTGTTCACAACTAGTATTAATACGCCTGATAACGTATTGACGATTGTTGCTAATAATAAAATCTTTGCTGACAATATCCAGAATTATTCCGCCAATCCTTACCGTCGGGTTGATCTGGTGGCTCAACTCCATCATGATGTGAAACACAACGAAGCGATCGCACTTTTGAAAGCGAAAATTAGCCAAATTCCTAATGTTCTCCAAAATCCAGCACTGGATGTAGAAATTCAGGATTTCAACTTTGCAGGCCCTGTACTAGCAGTCCGTCCTTATTGCAATAATGACCATTACTGGCAGGTTTACTTCGACACTAATAAAGCCATCCGTGAAACCTTTAGCGAAGCTGGGTATCCAATTCCCGAATACCGTTATGCAATTAGCGGTTCATCTGGTAATGGGATTAATAATGTCATCCCACCACTATCGGAAATAACTTGACACTAAAGTAAAAAGTCAAGGCTTAATTTACAAAGATTTCATCAATAGCAGAATAAGAATTAATAAGTAGGTAAGGCGTATGTCTTACCTACTTTTGCTAAGTTATGACCTGTTCCAAGCCTAGATGAAAGCAATCACTGAATGTCCACAAGCATTCATCATTACTCCATCGATCACACCTATGATCGGAAACCCTATCAAAGGTATCATTGTTGATATGTTGACTAAAGTTTTCTCGCCTGCTTTGGAAATTAGCTTAATTCCTAAAGCTTTGTTTATCTCAGCAAAAGTTTTCCCAGGAATGGACATCAAAGCTTTTTGAATAGCTTGCGATCCTACTTGAATTCCTACCTGAGTTCCTAATTGATTAGCCAGTTCAGATACACTAACTCCAGCCGCAGCAGCTAAAACTAGTAGTCGTGCAGATTCGCTGTAGGTGTCAATTTTATGTATGGCGAAAAGAGTAGATGCCAGCTTTACTTGGGCATAGAGTGTACTAACAATTTCAAACGGTATCCCAGCTACCCCAACAACCCCACTAGCAATTCCGTTGCCCACAGACCAAAGTGTTGACTCATATATAGCATGATTTACCATTTGCTCTTTATCACCGCCCCAGCTTGAATCGTTCAGAAACGTTTGCCCCCACTCTCTACCTTCTTCGATCGCACTAACAATATTTTGTCAGATAAAAGGCATATTCATAATCGATTCAAAATCCATACAGCTTTTACCTGATTAACTAAGAAGACCTAGAGATTTCTAGCTTTAGTATCCACCGTAGTAAAACTTCATAATTGGCATTATTTAAAACTTCATTGAAATAGTGGTAAATAATGCCCATTACACAAAGCAACTTTATATAAACTCAGTTTCAATTTCTGAAACAAGCAGGACAAATGCTGTAGAAAAAGGTTAGGTTAGCTGTTAATCACAAGCCGCACCCCAGCAGCGATGGTAAAAGAATTAGCAATTTGTACCCGTGGACTAACTAAGCAATTTGACCGGCACGTTGCTGTCAATGATGTTGATTTAGAGATTCAGGCGGGGGAAGTATATGGATTGATTGGGCCGAATGGCGCGGGTAAAACAACTCTCATCCGAATGTTGGCAACTGCTGAGGAACCAACTACGGGTGAAATTTATATTAATGGCGATCGCCTACTCCGTGACAAGAGTAATCCTAAACTTAAGCGTCGTCTAGGCTACTTACCCGATGACTACCCGCTATATGAGGATCTGACAGTCTGGGATTACCTAGATTATTTTGCGCGTCTGTATCGTTTGCGAGAACCGCGCCGCACTCAACGCCTGCATGAAGTTTTAGAACTAATCCAACTTGGTAATAAACGCCATAGTCAGATTTCTACTCTGTCGCGGGGGATGAAACAGCGCTTAAGTTTAGCGCGAACCATTATCCACGAACCAATTTTACTATTACTAGATGAGCCTGTTTCTGGGCTTGACCCCATTGCTAGGATGCAATTTCGGGAAATCATTAAGGCTTTGCAAGAAGCTGGGATGACTGTGATCATTTCTTCCCATGTTCTCAGTGATTTAGCGGAACTCTGTACTTCTGTGGGAATTATGGAACTTGGCTTCTTGGTAGAAAGTACTTCCCTACAGCAACTTTATCAACGTCTAGCCCATCAGCAAATTGTGTTATCAACTTTGGGGAACCTAGAGACGCTTTTGAATGAACTCAAACATCATCCTTTGGTACAAGAGTGGGAGGTAATACCAGGAAAAAACAGTGTGCGGGTGAATTTTTCGGGCAAAGATGAAGATAGTGCTGAGTTGTTGCGATCGCTCATCAAAGCAGGCATTCCCTTGACTGATTTCCACTGCACACAAGAAGACTTAGAAAGTATTTTCTTAAAATTAGGTCACAAACAAGCGTCTTAATACGTCAATAAATATCACTCCCCATTTTTGGAGATTTTTTTGCTATGATGTCCAATTTAATAGACAAAATCGGCGATTGGAATCCGCAACTATTCCGGGAACTCAAAGGACGGCTGAAATTTTTTAATGTTGCGATCGCAGTTGCAACATCTTTACTACTGCAACTGGTAGTTTTTTTATATCAGTTACGGGAATTGCCTGATGATAGATACTCCCTAACTGCCACATATTGTCGTTTGCATCAAGTCTATGAACTGCAACAAAAGCAGGTTTACCAGGAATCAGATCAATCTAGAATTGCTGACTTAAATCATTTCTTCTCAAATAATTTTTGTCCTCAAAATGAAATTGATTGGCAATTGTGGTGGCAAAACCATTGGGAATATACGTTTCTAACGTTTAGTGTAATTTTTATATTTACACTATTAGTTGCCGGAACTTATTTACTAATCAACGATTTAGCCAAAGAAGAAACTCGCGGCACACTGAATTTCATCCGTCTCAGTCCCCAATCAGAAACAAGCATATTGACTGGGAAGTTGCTCGGAGTTCCGAGTTTAATTTATCTGTTCATCTTAGTAGCAGTTCCTTTACATTTGTGGGCTGGACTTTCTGCCAAAATTGCCTTTAATTACATTTTGAGTTACTACGCAATCGTTGCTGCTAGCTGTATTTTCTTCTACAGTGCTGCACTACTATTTGGTTTATTTAGTCGTTCCTTTAGCGGTTTTCAGCCTTGGCTAGGTAGTGGTCTACTTTTGCTTTTTTTGTTCATAACAATGGTGGTGGCATTGTCTGATAACATCACCTTAAATAATTCAACTGCTTGGTTTAGACTTTTTAATCCTTGGGATGTAACAAATTATCTATTTCCTAACTTGTTTCATGTATACTATGGTTCTCCCGTGACAAACTTGCAGTTTTTCTATTTACCATTAGGGACAAGTGTTGTTAGTGTTGTTGGTTTATATTTGCTGAACTTTGGATTATGCAGTTACGGTATTTTCCAAGCTCTTAAACGTTGCTTCCGTAATCCTCAAGCGTCAATAATCAGTAAGGAACAAAGTTATTTTATAGTAGCGTTTTGCCAGTTGATGATGTGGGGATTTAGCGTACAAATTAGTCTAAATAATGAAAGATGGGATGAACGGCTTGGGGGAAGTCTCATTTTGCTAGCACTATACAACTTGGTGTTGATTTTAAGTTTAATTGTGGTTCTTTCCCCTCACCGTCAAGATGTACAAGATTGGGCAAGATATCGACATCAGGCAGTTTCTAGCCGCAAGAGTGCTTGGCAGGATTTAATTAAGGGCGAAAAAAGCCCTGCACTAGTAGCGATCGCTATTAATCTGACAATTGTTACTATCCCTTGGCTAGTTTGGGTTTCACTTACATCTGTTTTTGATGCAAACAATGGCCAAATTTGGCTGAGTAACGATATTGACAGGTTTAAAGTAGTTTTAGCTATAGCTTTGTCTATCAGCTTAATGATGATTTACGCTACCATCGCCCAATTGATACTTTTGCTGAAAACTCCCAAGCGTTATTTTTGGACAATTGGGACTTTAGGTACAGCAATGTTTCTACCACCGACGATTCTCCAATTTCTCGACATCTCCTCATCGAAATATCCTACTGTCTGGTTATTTTCAACTTTTCCTTGGGCAGCTATAGAATACTCTGGGGTGACAACAATTTTTATGGCACTTCTAGCTGAGTTGAGTGTTCTAGCGTTGTTAAACTTCCAGTTGACAAGGCGCGTGAGATTAGCAGGCGAATCTGCTACGAAAGCATTATTGGCAGGACGTTAGGTAAGTAGTTATCGATACACGTTAGAACCCCGATTTCTTTGAGAAGTCGGGGTTCTTGTTTTTCAAAAATGATTTAAGACTGCTATATTATCTATTATTTGCCTAAATTAACGGTTAAATTTTTAATCGGCATAAATATTACGACTATCTAAGAATTATGCTAAATATTTCTACTGAAGACCTACGCTATACAGCCATCCAGTTTTTAGAACAAAGTCCCCCACAGCGTCTGCGAATTCTCAAGAATCTGGGCATAGCTCGTTATGATTTTTTAACCAAAATACAACTAAATGAAGCAAATATAATCTGTATGATGCGGTTTTTTAAATATCCAAGTCAGCTAAAATTTCCTAATCTTATAGGAGCAGATTTATCTGGTTTAATTTTAGATGGCGTAAACTTCATCCGAGGAAATTTATCAGGAGCAAATCTACAAGGTAGTAGTTTAGTTAATGCAGACCTCTTATTTGCAAATTTTACGAAAGCTGACTTGAGAAATGCAGATTTACGAGGTGCAACTTTGAATGAGACTATTTGGCTAGAGACTCTAGTCGATAACTGTCAGCTTGGCGTAGGTACTGGTTTAAATCATTTGCAACGTCAAGATTTACAACTACGCGGAGCTAGATTTAATTCTTGAAAAGATGGTAATTAAAACACAAAAAATTATAATATTATTGACAGGACTTACGCCAAAAAGTTATGAAGTAGCGGTAATTCATGAATTACCGCTACGACAAATCAGGTTTTTGAAACAATTTTGCATAAGTCCTAATTGAATTGAAATTGACTGGATAAGTTAATGAGTATTAAGTTGCCCCAAAAATTGATGTTACTGGGTTCAGGAGAACTAGGCAAGGAATTTGCGATCGCAGCTCAACGTCTTGGTAATTATGTGATTGCTGTTGACCGCTACGCCAATGCTCCGGCGATGCAAGTTGCTGATGCTTCTGAAGTTATTTCTATGCTCAGTGCTGATGATTTAGAAGCTGTAGTGACAAAATATCAGCCACATATTATTATACCAGAAATTGAAGCAATCAGAACAGAAAAACTGATCGAATTTGAACAGCGAGGGATTACAGTTATACCGACTGCGGCTGCTACTAACTATACAATGAACCGCGACAGAATTCGGGAACTAGCGCATCAAGAATTGGGCATCAGAACGGCTAAATATGGTTATGCAACTACTCTAGAAGAATTAATTGCAGTTTCTGATGAAATTGGGTTTAGTAATGTTGTTAAACCTGTGATGTCATCCTCTGGGAAAGGTCAGTCTGTAGTCCAGAATAAGAGTGAGGTTGAGAAGGCTTGGAATTATGCGATCGCTAATTCTAGAGGTGATAGTCAAAAGGTGATCGTCGAAGAATTTATTAACTTTGAAATTGAGATAACTTTACTGACAATTAAACAGTGGAATGCACCGACAATTTTCTGTTCTCCTATTGGCCATCGCCAAGAACGAGGTGATTATCAAGAATCGTGGCAACCCGCACTAATTTCTGAAGATAAGATATTAAGAGCAAGAGAAATTGCTATAAAAGTCACTGATGCTTTAGGAGGAGCCGGAATTTTTGGCGTTGAGTTTTTCATTACCAAAGATGAAGTGATTTTTTCCGAACTTTCTCCCAGACCCCACGATACGGGAATGGTGACATTAATCTCCCAAAATCTCAATGAATTTGAATTACATTTAAGAGCAATTTTAGGCTTGCCAATCCCTCATATAGAACAGCTAGGAGCATCAGCTAGTGCGGTAATTTTAGCATCAGAAAAATCTGATTCTATTACTTTTGGTGGTGTAGCCGATGCTTTGTCAGAAAAAGATATAGATATTAGATTATTTGGTAAACCTAATGCTCATCCATATCGGCGAATGGGCGTAGCTTTAGCGAAGGGTGCTAATGTCCAAGAGGCTAGGGAAAAAGCTACGAAAGCAGCCAATAAAATCACAATTATCTAATCCAAGTAGGTGGGTTGAATTAAATATAAAACCACTGTATCTGTAGGGTATGTTATAGCGGTTATCAGTTGAGTGAGGTACAATAACCCCACCCCCAACCCCCTCCCCGCAAGCGATGAGGGGGCTATGATGTACCTCATTTGATTGTGTAGCCGCGTTCGCGTCAGCGTGCCGGAGGCTCTATTCTATTCGCCCTGGCTATTTTTAACCCAATTGTGAACTGCTATCTCGTCGCACTGTTAGGAAAATTAACCGCAGCAACCGGATTCAACTGATTCAGGTAATTGTAAACAAGCTGGGAAACTTGACGGATAAAGTCTCTCCCTCTAGTGTCCTTATACGGACGGGTGACGAAGATAGCCGCCAAGTAGCGCTTACCATTGGGCATAGTCACAAATCCCGCGTCGCCAATGAGAAAGCCGATATCTCCGGTTTTGTTAGCGATGACAGCGCCTTTCCCCAAACCTGCGGGAAGCAGTGTGTGAATTGTGGTGTGACGCAGAATATCTAAAGCTTGCTCCCGACTCTGTAAAGAAACTAGCTTGTTATTCACAACTAAAGCCAGCACCCGCGCCATATCTTGAGAACTTGTGGTGTTGGTTCCTCTCAAGTCAGCCAAAAGATGCCGAATTACTGTGTCTTTCAGTCCCCAGTTACGGAAGCGCTGATTTAGTCGCGCAGCTCCACCTAAGCGATCGATAATCATGTTGGTGGCGGTATTGTCACTGATGGTTATCATCTTAGTGATGGTTTCCAAAGCTGTATACTTCTTACCAACTCGCTCATACTGCATAACTCCAGAACCATTGGTTACTAAGTCACCCCGCATAGTCAGGTTTTCTTGAAGGGTGACTTTACCAGCATCTAAATCTTGGAAAAAGGCGATGAGAATTGGCAGTTTAATTGTACTTGCAGCCGGGAAAACGCGATCGCCTCCAATATCCAAATAATCTCCAGTATCCAAATCTAGGAAAAACATTCCTGTTTTGAGAAAACTGTAGCGACTCATCAAGGCTTTAATTTGAGGTTCCAGCACTTTCATCGGTAAATGCATGGGAACCACGCCAGCAAATAGAGTGCTATTATCACCCACTGTTGGAAAAATACTCGGAGTTATTTCCAGATATTTCGGCTGGGTTGCAGTCAGTGGTACTGGCTTGGGTAACTGCACAGACCAATGATTGGCTGATTCCTCTTGCAACTTTACCTGTGCTAAGTCGAAGGTGTAACCGGGTGCTAAAGTAACTACCATGCGGGTAGTCTCTGCGTTAAACTGCTCGATGCGAATCTCTTGAATTACTGACCCCACTCTTTGACTAGTCTGTGGATATCCTAATGTAACTCCAGGTAAATCAATGACCAGACGAGTAGGGTTGGTAAGTAATTGTACTTTCGGTTGAACATTCTTGTCTGTGGTGAAATCCAGATGATTGCGATTGCTATCAAAATGCCAATTAGCGATCGCAGTAGCTTTGACAGTAGAGCCAAACAGGAACAAACTTAAGAAGCTGGGTAGAAGCAAGCTAAATTTTAAAATGTTTTCTTTGTGTGTGAGGAGCATCGATGATCGCTTTGTGTGTGAGGAAGATTCTTAGAGAACAAAAACCGCTCACCATTAAAGCACAATTATGAGAAGTTTTGTAACAGGACTTACGCAAAAAAGTTCTGAAATAGCGGTAATTCATGAATTACCGCTACGACAAATCAGGTATTTGAGACAATTTTGCGTAAGTCCTATGTAAATAATGTGCTTATCCGAAAAAGCATCTAAACCACATCTATTTTTTTGCGTAGGCTGTTGTGTAATCAGCTTGATTGATGCACGTTAAAATCCTAAATCCACGGCAATGCGGTGGGCGCAAGCAAACCCAGAAAAAGCGACTGCATTCAATCCTTGACCCGGAAAGGTACTATCGCCTACACAATAAAGTCCTGGAATAGCTGTGCGATTAAAGGGCATGTTCAATAACCCCCACAACTTGCGCCGGGGAATTGGCCCATAAGTGCCATCCTCACGACCCAAAAAGCGGCGATGAGTGCGCGGTGTCCCCACTTCTAAATAATCCAATCCGGCATCTAAACCGGGAAAAAGCTTCTCTAGGCGGTCAATAATTCGCCCAGCCGCCTCTTCTTTCTTCGCTTCGTACTGACTCACAGAAAGTTCTTGCCAATCATCAATCCAATGAGGCGTGAAGGCATGAATGATGTGATATCCATTTGGTGCTAAATCTGGGTCAAGCAATGTGGGAATCGAAACAAAAACTGTGCCTTCTACTGCTGTCATCTTTTCCCAATCTTCTAGCAAAATATGGTGGCACTCTGTCCCCGCAGGCAAAACTGACTCTTTTACCCCCATGTGCAAACTCAAGAAGCTTGGAGATTTTTGATAATTTTGTTGCCACTTTTTTTCATTAAGTGGCATTTCTTCTGCTGGTAGTAATTGTGCAAATGTATCCCAGCGTGTAGCGTTAGAAACTATGCGTTTACCCTGATATACTTGACCATTAGCCAGTTGCACACCTACCGCTTTTCCCTGTTCTGTAAGAATTTTCGTGACTCTAGCTTGGTACTGAATCTTACCTCCAGCCTTCTCTAGACCTTCCACCAGTTTTTGGGCAATTTGTCCCACTCCGCCTTTAGGATAGTTAACTCCGCCATAATGTCTGTCAGAAAAGACCATTCCAGCATTAATCATTGGTGTCATGTCAGCGGTTACAACCGACCAGCAATAACATTCCATATCGATAAATTTCAATAATTGCGGGTCTTTGATGTAGCGCCGCGCCACGTCTCCAGCATTTTGGGGCAGATATTTAACTAAACCGAGACACGCTAAAGGATGCTGAAAAAATACCCGCAGTAGATACCGAGGTTCTTCCAGCGACAGCAAATCCATGCTGTTGAGGCACTTGAATACTTTTTGGCATTCGTCATAAAAGCGATGAATCCCCTGTTCTTCATGGGGAAAATGAGCAGTAAGATTTTGCAAAAATTTTTCATAAACCCGGTCAACTTTCAGGTTTAAACCTTGGGGTAGATGATAGTGAATTTGTACTGGATCTGCGATCGCTTCTTGGCTGACATTTACAGTTGATAATGCACGGGTGAGTAAGTTAGTAGTACCGTTCTGTCCCAACCCAAAAATCATTGATGCGCCAACATCGAATCGATAGCCTTGGCGTTCAAAATAACCGGCGCTACCACCTGGAATCAAATAACGTTCCAGTACCAGCACTTTTGCTCCCTTCGCAGCTAACTGGGTCGCTGTTACTAATCCGCCAATCCCAGACCCAATCACGATCGCATCAAAATCTTGCATTTTTCTCTTTTGTCATTAGTCCTTTGTTTATTTTCCAATGCCTAATCACAAAAAAGAGGGACGAGCCTGCTGCTGCTGGCTAATCCCGTCTGCCGATCCTTAAAAGAGAGGAGAACACTGTATAAGAATATAGCTTTGATTGATAATTAATGTCAACTACTAATGAAAAAGTTTATCAATAAAGTTGAGAGTGTAAATTTTTAGCTGTCAGCCGGATGCAGGAAAGAGTATTATGGTGTTTCAGTTCTTATACAATAAAAAGGCGCCTATTTCTGGCTATGACGCTACAATTGCGCGTTTATGTTCCATCCCATCCCCTGATCAAACACTGGCTGGCAGTTGCCCGTGATGCAGGCACACCTTCAGTATTATTTCGCAGTGCGATGACTGAGTTGGGAAGATGGCTGACTTATGAAGCTGCGCGAGACTGGTTGCCCACCCAAGAAACAGCGGTGCAGAGTCCCTTGGATACCTGTCCAGCAACCGTGATTGATCCACAAGTGCCTATGGCAGTAGTGCCGATTCTGCGGGCTGGACTAGGATTACTTGAGGGAGCGCAGACTTTACTGCCTTTAGCATCGATTTATCATCTGGGCTTGGCGCGAGACGAAGAGACACTGCAACCTCATTGTTATCTGAACAAGTTACCAGAAAAATTTGACCCCCAAACACGAGTGTTAATTACCGATCCAATGTTGGCAACTGGAGGGTCGATCATGGCTGCAATGGCAGAATTGACACAACGGGGTGCTGATCCAGCCTTGACCCGGATTGTTTGTGTAGTGGCGGCTCCACCAGCTTTGCAAAAACTGAGTGCAGCTTATCCAGGTTTAATAGTTTACACCGCTACTATTGACGAAAAACTTAACAGCAAGGGTTTTATTGTACCGGGATTGGGAGATGCAGGCGATCGCATTTTTGGGACTTAGGCTAGTATGCAGCTAGGGCAGGAAAATAGCATAACTACTGTAAAAGTTGCAAGGTTTGTTGAAGGCGGTAAAGATATGAGTCAACGAGATGGTTTTGGCAGTGGTTTTTTAGCAGGGGCGTTTGTTGGTGGCGTATTTGGCGGTGTTATCGGGGCACTGATTGCTTCTCGACGCGACCCTCAATTGCTAGCAGAGGAGGAGATAGAACTGACGGATAGCCAAGCCGAAGCTAAAAAAATAGCAGCAAAGCGGCGTCAGATGAAAGCCTCAGAAAGTGAGAGTATCGGTATAGAAACGGCCCGGCGATCGCTAGAAGATAAAATTGCCCAGCTAAATGCCACAATTGATGAAGTGCGAAAGCAACTGGGTAATGTGAATGGCGGTTCACCCCAAGCAACCAATGACCGCTCCCTCACTAAAGACTCCTGAGGTTTGTTCAGGTGTGGTGAAAGTATCAAGTGTGGTAAACGTGGAATCAGCAGACACGATGACATGGACTAAATTAAAATTAAAAGATAAGACTGCGTTTGACACTTAAGTAGGAAACTAACAAATCCATGTACCTTCTGATTAACACTCTGGCTAGTTTCATCCAGATCTATACTGTTTTGCTAATTATTCGGGTTTTGTTGACCTGGTTCCCCAATATCAACTGGTACAACCAACCATTTACAACTTTGAGCCAGATAACCGACCCTTACCTGAATCTGTTCCGCCGAATTATTCCCCCATTGGGCGGTATGGATTTTTCGGCAATGTTAGCTATTATACTCCTTCAAGTACTAGGTAGTTTCATAGGTGGTCTTCAAGCCTACGCATAAAGCAGAATTTGCTATTTGCTACACTTCAAATAAAATATTTTTAGGTCTGGGCTAATTAAGTCCAGACTTTTTAAAGTAACTATTAACGCCGGACTTGACCGCTAAATCCGGCTGCTTTAAATTGCTTGAGCTTCAAAGGTAACGGCTGATTCGCAGGTACAGAAATTCTCAATTCAAAATCGCTAATACCTGATGGCACCTCGACAATAGAACCTAAACGAGTGCGGTTTTGCATTACCGAGTCATTGTTGGCATCATAGATGCGTCCAAAAATATCTGCGTCGTAGACTGTTTTATTAGTGCCATTTTCGGCTTTGCCAATGACAATAAAACAATTGGCAGCCGCGCTACCACTACTGATAACAGCCCCTTGTGCGAGTTCTGGTGGACAATCTTTATAAGAGACATCAAATAGTTTAATCTGTGTCAGGGCTACAGCAGAGGGAGTGATCGCCCACGATAGAAAGGTGATCAGACAGGAAATCAAAACGACCGTGAGTGAGCGCAACCGCATAAAAGACCCCGTGACTTAATTCAATAATTATTTAACTTATAATCTCAGCTTACAACATACCCTTACTCGCTATTCTCTACTTCCCTGATTGATTCGCAACTGCAAACACCTGCTCCACGATCAATTCCCAATCGGGTACTACATCTGATGCAATCCGAACCGTACCCTTCAACACTGTATCCTCATCCTGTCCCTCCACCCACTTACAAACGGTGATTTGTTTTAACTCCGGATCAACAATCCAGTATTCGGTAATGCCTCTAGCTGCGTATTCCGTGCGTTTATAACGGTAATCGCGGCTGCGGTTCTCAGTTCCGGGACTGACGATTTCAACCACCAGCGCTGATAGAGGCATATCGCGGGTAATCAGATTGCGGGGACTCCCAATCAAAGCCGTTTTCGACTCTTCTGTATGCACCACCAGATCCGGTAGCCGACAGGTTGCTCGCCGCCCACTAACTTCAACTTCAATGTCCTTGTAAGCCAGCAAGGCGATAGGAAAATGCTTTGCCAACTCGAACAGCAGAAATTTGGCAATATCACAGTTTTCCTGGCTCTCAGTTGGCATTTCTACTAGCTCCCCATCCACTAATTCATAGCGGGTATCAGTGTAATCGTCATAAGCTAGAAATTCCTCAAAAGTCAGGAGTTTTGTGGGATGCTGAGTTTGAGTCATGGCAATTTCTCTAACTAGGTGATAAGTACGTCAACACTAGAAAATATCAAACCGATAGCAAGAACTCAGAAGACAAGAAAGAATAAAGTTTTTCTCTTGACTCCTGACTTCCCTGAATATTACAGCTATTTTCAGGTAAATAGACGACGCGGTAGGGGCGCAAGGCCTTGCGCCCCTACGACAGATGTGGTTCAAATAGATGAAAACTGCTGTAAGCATCTTACGTTTAAGTATGTCCATATTTAACTACAGGGTGATTGGAGACTTTAATTTAACTTTTGTAATAATTAGGAAAATAAACCCTCAATTGCTATTAACTTATGACTCCAGATGAGATTGAAGCAGCTATGCTTGCAGCCTTTAATGATTGTGATGTAGCAAGCTGTCCTCTCACTGACACGCAGAAACAGATATTACTGCAAGTGGTCGAGCAAATTCAGGGAAATTCTACCTCTGGGGCGTCAAGTATTGTTAATCCCTTAGACGAACTTACCCCAGAGGAGTTAGAAGCATTTTTAGAGTTTGTTAAGGATGAAGAACAACGCAACCGCACTTGGAAAGTGCAATTACTTAACGACTGGCTGCTAGGAAATGACTCTGGAACAGTACAATTTATTCGGCAACGTTATGGTTTACAGTGGCTGAATCGTGTTGAGTCATATCATTTTGATAAGTATTCTTATTTTGAGGATGCACTAAAGCTGAGAGTAGGCGATCGCATTGAAGTTTCCAATGCACTATGGGAATGGGTGCAACAAGATGGCCCTTGTAAGCGCGAATGGTTTCCTTGTATGGTGATCAAAGTCGAGGAAATTAGCGATGTCTA
This sequence comes from Nostoc sp., assembly GCF_036917655.1. GTDB lineage: Bacteria > Cyanobacteriota > Cyanobacteriia > Cyanobacteriales > Nostocaceae > Nostoc. The sequence continues at coordinate 104,562 of NZ_JBALCY010000057.1, read as the reverse complement.
CGACGGGCTACGCCTACGCGATGATTCTTCTACTAATTGCATCGTCCGCTTCTTCAACGGCGCTGAGTATGAAATTCAAGGCATCTACGAATGGAATCGCTACAATTGGCGCTGGCCTCAGAAGTAGTGGGGAGTGGGGAGTGGGGAGTGGGGAGTGGGGAGTGGGGAGTGGGAAGTGGGGAGTGGGGAGTGCTGAGTGAGTAGTAAATCTCATTGAGTCTTTGAAACTCGTTCATCCACCTTTGATACTCATTCATCCACCTCGGAACTCCGTTAATGAGTCTTTGATACTCGTGAATGAGTCTTTATGCTCTGACTGCTGCCATACTTTAATAAAATTATTGCCTGAACAACGCCCAAGCCAAAAACCTCTCGGTATAATACAACGCTAATTGATTGCTCACACCATTGAAAACGGCATCAAAAGCGTGTTCTGCCCAAGGAATTTCTAGAAAAACCGCAGTATTACCAGAGTCATGTAAATGTTCATACATCTGTCTGCCAAATCGCGCTTCTACCAAATTGTCACGACTGCCGTAAATTAATAAAGTTGGCGGTAAAGGGTGCGTCAGATAATTTATCGGTGAAGCAATTTCATACTGATTAGGTAATTCTTCTAAAGAACCACCGAGAAATGCTTTTAAAACAGCGCGGGTGTTGATAGGGTCAGGATTTGGCGGTGTTTTATATCCTTCAGTTAAATTAACAGGCCCGTAATAGTTCACCACAGCCCGAATGGGTGGTGCATCTGGTTCATAAGCCGCTAGCATTGCTAGGTGCGCCCCCGCAGAACGTCCTAAAAGTACCATGCGTTCAGCATCGGCTTCATATTCAGCTGCATGTTTGCGAATAAAATTTAGGGCTGTACGCACGTCATCTAACTGAGATGGAAACCGATATTTAGGTGCGTGTCGATAGTCGATCGCAAATACTGTATATCCATGATTAGCAATATATTGATTAAACTCAGAATTGGCATGAGGATTGCCATATTGCCAAGCTCCACCATAAATTACTACCACTGCTGGATATTTCCCTACCTCTGAGGGTTGGTAAACTTCCATTTTTAAAGGCACTCCCGCAGGAGAAGCAAAAACAATATCTTTTTGATGACGCGTTTTGCCTAATGCAATACCCCCGAAAAAATTAATTAAGTCAAAGGGATGGGTTTGCATCTTAGCCCTGACTTGGACTGGAATTTGCTCTAGATAATTTGCTCCCAATCCTTGTTTCATCGCTTTAGTCATCTGTATTTGAGTTAGTGGGATATTCACTAGTACCCATCCACAAATTAGAAATCCTATCAAACTGAAAATATAAGCTAAACGCTGTAGTTGACGGCGACGGATGTAGAACAAAGAAAGTAATAAAGAGAGCAAGTTTAATAACAATAACCAAGGGCTGACTTCTGGCGCTCCCACTGCTAGGGTGAGTAAAAACATATTTGGAGCCGGAAGAATAATCCAAGAACTAAGAAATAGACTTGCAAAACTGAGTAATAATACAAGCCATAATAAAAGTATTTTGGGTTTAGCAAACATAAATTAAAGTGCGGTAAAAACGACTCCAAAGAAGTACAATCTATCCGCCAATGCTAAGGTTGGCAATAGTTACAGCTATTTTCAGGTAAATAGACGATGCTGTAGTGTCAATTTAACGTTAAATCGGCGGTTAGAAACCGCGTCTACACAGGCAAAACCCACCTCCGTGGGTTATAAAAGCTTGATGTTCTGCTGCCTTCACGCAATCTTCAATTACTTTTCAGTACCTTTACAGCGATCGCATTCTGCCTTGAAAGACTCTGCTCTGGTGCTGGTTCCCATTTCACTTTTTCTTAGTCCGCGGAGGCGGACTTTGTTTGTGGTAGCTGCGAATTCTAAGCTGTTACGTATACAACTTGCATTATCAGGGCGGGCAGGATGCCCACCCCACAATCATCTTGAAAAAATATTAGTGCAAATTAAAGGCGCAACAGCTTATTCGCCCTGGCTCTAAGTTGACACTACGCTTACGCATTTCAAAAAGCCATTAATAAAGCCATCTAGCTCAGGGTAATTATTTTTCCATCAACCTAAACCCAGATGCTTTCTCAATGCTTGGCGCATCACTTCTACAGGTACAGTTTCCTGCTGTAACCAAATTTTTAAGGCTGCTACTCCTTGTTGAACTAGCATTTCTAATCCATCGATCGCAATTGCACCTTGTTTTTCTGCTTGCTGTAGAAATTGCGTCGGTTTCGGAATATATATTAAATCGTAGGCGATCGCACATGTTGATAAATTCGCTATTTCCTTTCCACTCAAAGGCGACTCATCAACCTGGGGATACATACCTATGGGGGTTGTGTTTACCAACAGATTAGCTTGGGGAATTAGCTTTGAAACTTCCTCCCATTGATGAACCTGTAAATTTTCACTTATGGGTGAATTGCTCCAACTCTTGCCAAATTCTTGTAATCTCTGCACATTCCGCCCAGCAACGTGAATTTTGGCAAAACCTAGTTGGTGACAACCTGCTACAACTGCCCTGGCTGCGCCACCATTACCTAAAATTACCGCTACCTTCTGACTCCAATCCTGTTTATACGTTGTCTGCAAAGGAGCGATAAATCCTTCTATATCTGTGTTTGTCCCCACCCATTGATTATTTTGGCGACTAACAGTATTCACTGCGCCAATAGTTTGAGCCAGGGGTGTAATTTCTGAGAGTAGGGGTATGATTGCCTGTTTATGAGGTATTGTCACACTAAAACCGACAACACCAATAGCTGCGAAACCTGCGATCGCTATCTCTAGATTCTGTGGTTCGATAGGAAAAGGGAGATAAACGTAATCTAATCCCAAATGTGCGATCGCTGCATTATGCATCACTGGCGATAGCGAATGTTCCACCGGATGTCCAATGACTCCTAGTAGTCTAGTTTTGCCTGTAATCAATTTGTCATTTGTCATTTGTCATTTGTTATTGGTTATTTCTCCCCCTGCTCCCCCGCTTCCCCTACTCCCCCACTCCTCTGACTAGCCTACAATTATTAAAAGCTACTTAACATTTCTTTTGATTATGCAGGCAACTACAGCCCCCTCTACAACCCCAACTCCTGGTAAATATTGGCAGTGGCGAGGGCACAACGTTTACTATGTGTGTGCGGGAGAAAAACAATCTCAACGTCCGCCCTTGCTTTTGGTACATGGATTTGGTGCTTCCACAGACCACTGGCGCAAGAATATCACAGGATTGTGTCAAGATTTTGAAGTATTTGCGATCGATCTTTTGGGATTTGGGCGATCGGCAAAACCAAAATTGCAGTATAGTGGCGACTTGTGGCGCGACCAACTCCATGATTTTATCAGTGAAGTAATTGGTAAAAAAGCAGTATTAGCGGGTAATTCCCTTGGTGGCTACGCTGGCTTGTGTGTTGCAGCACAGCGTCCCGACAGTGCTGCTGGTTTAGTTTTGCTCAATAGCGCTGGGCCTTTTAGCGAAAGCCAGCCTACATCTGAGCCTGAAGCTTTACAATCAGAAATTCAGCCACCTAAACAAACCTCTTCTTTACAGAAAGTACTAGGTGACTCAGTTAAGTGGATTTTTCAACAACCTTTAGCTCAATCTCTGTTATTTCAATATGTGCGACAACGTTGGGTGATCCGCCAAACTCTAGAAAAAGTTTATCTTGACAAGAGTGCAATTACAGACCAATTAGTAGAAGAAATTTATCGCCCTGCTTACGATCCTGGTGCGTTGGATGTATTTGTGTCAGTCTTTAGCACTCCTCAAGGGGAAAAAGTTGACGTGTTACTAAAGCAATTAACTTGTCCTCTGTTGATGTTGTGGGGAGAAGCTGATCCTTGGATGAATGCTAAAGAACGTTCCCAAAAATTTCGTCAATATTATCCCGAACTCACAGAACATTTCTTAACAGCCGGTCATTGTCCTCATGATGAAGTACCCGATAGAGTAAACCAACTTTTAGCCGATTGGGTTTTGTCTATTCCCAAGTGATATAGGCTTTTTATTTGATTCGCTTTCGACTGACCTAGAATGCTGGCATTGGCAAGTTTGTCTTTGATATTCGACTATTTCAATGGAGCGTTCTACTATAGCAGTTCTGGTTTGGATGCAACACATGGCAGGGGCACAGCAATGCTCATAGGTGTCAACTTAACGTAAAAACCAGTTTAGACAAAGCTTTGATAGATTCCCTCGTTCCCAGTCTCCGACTGGGAATGCCGTTCTAGAGGCTCCGCCTCCCTTGCTGGCGGCAGAGCCGCCAAGAGCAGCATTTCCAGCCAGAGGCTGGAAATGAGGTTTTAAAAGGGTTTGTGCTTAAGTTGACACCAATGAGCAATGCTGTGCCCCTACGAGTGGTCTGTATTCCATGCAATTGAGAACCGCTATAGTTGTACTACAAGTTGTGTTTACCCTCCCACTGGGGAATAAGCAGTTTATAACAATCCTTCCAATTCAGCGAATTTACGCAAACGTGGCAGACACTGGCGCTGATAAAAACTGCTTAATGTCGGAATTGACAGCCCAAATTCCTCAGATAATTCTCTCCAGCTAACTTCCGGGGGTAGGCGTCTGAGAATTAAAACCTGACAATTTACATCTGGACGCCCTTTAATGTAAGTACCGCACAGTTCTCCTTGAGAATCTGTCTTAACCCACATCTCCAAGTCTTCCAGAATGGGAGGTGTTTGGGGGGTAGCTGGGAGGTTATCTACAGGATCAATGGTTTCACCTGTTCCACCCGATGTAGACTGACGAACCCGAAGAGGGACTGTTGTGGCTTGTTCCCGGTTCTGGTGAATGTAAAAGTCTTGTAGTCTCCGTTTTAGGTAAGCATTCAGCCAGGTGATGACACTGCCATAGGTGGGGTCATAGATTTGACCTGTCAAACCTTCACAAACATTGCGGCAGAAATACAACCAAGTTTGTTGTAGTGCATCTTGATAGTAGGGAGTACTTTCCCTCCAGAGTCTACTTGCTGTCAAGCGAATAATTTGCGTGAGCAGCTTCTGACGCTGAGGGCTTCCAGGTGTGTGTCCACAGGCTTCGGTAACTAAGCGGCGTAGCTGTTCATCGAATTGAACCATGACAATCTTGGCGAAGAAAGCAAGAATATCTTAGTATTGCCTATAACAACGCCCTAAAAAATACCTTTCGTCAAGATGCTGTATCTTTTTTCAAAGGGATTGGGCATTGGGTATTAAGAAGATTCTGATTTTTCCCCAGTGCCCAGTCCCCAATTCCCTCAATATAATCCCAGCCAGGAAAATAAATTTTCCCACCAGGAATATCTCAGATTACCTACACTCAGCTTCATTTTGTTGCGAATGTCTTGAATATTCCAGTTGGTTAGTTTAGCTAGAGTTTGCGCCTCTTGTTCAAAACGCTTGGGCAAAGACCGCTTATATTCTCTACCCGCCTGACACTTGAGTTCCCCTTGGAACGGATGTTGCAAAACATAACGCCCTTGGAAAGATTCACTATTAGCAGTTTGTTGGAAAATCAGGTCTTCAGGAAATTTGTCGCGGGTGTAGCGAACATGCAATCGGGAGATGAAAACGCTACTACTAGGAGAAGAACGACGAAAGCCGGGGCTTGCTGGCATATTACTTTCAGAATTATCATCTAGCCAAAATACGCCTGCTTGCTTCAGTTCTTCTGGGGTTAGCGGATCGGCAGAACAAGGATCGCAACTACCCATGTCCCAAGCGTATTCCAAAAAACCAACTTTCCTGTCTTCTTTGGTGTAGGCAGTTTGAAACATGGATTTGTAGAATTCACCAAATTCCTCTTTGACAAACAAGGGAATGTTTGCGTCGGAGGGGATTTTCACTGTCCGGTAGTTAGTGATTTCTGCCTGTCCTTGGGGCGAGAGGATGTAGACAATCAAATCCTGCTCTGTCGTAGCATTGATCATGCCCAAACGAATTGGCAGCATGAATTTGGGTGACTGGTAGGAAATTTGTAGCGGACGGAGGAACTGATAGCCAGATTTCTCAAATTTATCCAAGTTGACTTTGGCAACAAAGAATTTCATTGAGGAGCGGATGTAGGGCTGAAGTAACTGTTTTGCTCCTCTGGGGATTTTGTAGCCATTGCGTCTGAGCCAAGTTTCCAGTCCGCCAGATTCTTTAGCGCTGAGGATCAAAATGTCGTATTCGCCGACGTTGAAACGCGCTTCGACTGTCACACCTAAACTGCGATCGCTTGTCTTTTGAGCTTCCTCATTGACTGCGCCTGCTCTAGATGCCGGAGCTGGTCGATCTAGCGAATCACTTACAGCACATGGATCTGAGTCAAAATATTCTACCAATCGCGGCGCACTAAAAGCATCTAGGCGCTGGATAATCTTCGGTTCGGTAACATGAACTTGCTCTTTTTGTAACACCGTTGGCACAGGTATTACTATTGCAAAATCTTTGACCTCGCCTTGAAAGTCGTTTGCCATTGTCATAACAGTGCGATCGTCTTGTCGCGCGATCACCACTTGAGAAGCTTTGTTATACAGTTTTGTATCAGCTTTCGCTACATAAAATCCACAAAATGCCCAAGCTGCGGGTGCAAACCACAAAACAGCTACAATTGCCAACAATAATGGCGTTAAAAGTCGAAAAAATCTCATTTTATACCTCTACTTTTTTAGTGCTGAGTTAGGAGACGCGATTAATCGCGTCTGTACAAGAGTTAGGAGACGCGATGAATCGCGTCTGTACAAGAGTTAGGAGTAGAGACGCGATTAATCGCGTCTGTTAGGAGTTGTCCCTCATCTCCTCTTTGCCAAGCAAACCTTGGGGCTAACCAGAGAACATCTAACAGAATGGTCAATGGCGCAAGGGCAAACAGCGCCCAGAAAACTGCGGTGGAAACAAAAAAATAATTCCGCAGAATAAAAGTTAATCCGGCGATGCACATTGCCCAAACTACACGCCCAATTCGGGAGTTGGGGATTGATCGCGGATCTGTAATCATAAATAGGGCGAACAGCAGTAAAGACCCGCTCATCAATCGGTGCCAGTAAACATCCCAAGTCCAACCCAGCCAGAGATTACGAATCGCTTCTAGCAAGGAGTAGGAACCCAAAAAAGCTGCTGTGGTGTCCCAGCGACCAACGCGCTGCAAAATCATGCCACCAGTGCCGGCAAATAATAGCCCATACCACCACTCTTCACCCCATTGTCCCGGCGAAACCCAAGCATCGGGGGTCAGAATCAAGGCAGATATGATGCCAAAATTGGCGGGATTGAAGAAATGCTTATCACCGACTTGAAAGATAAATTTGCTGGCGATCGCAATTGCTGCGGCTATTGCCATTGTCGTCCAGTGATCAGCCCGTAACAGCAGGCTCAGTCCTAGTGAGGTAATTAAAGCACTCCGAAGACTCGTTACTTGTTCTTTCCCTGTTACCCATGACAATATCCATTGGGTTGCTAGACTGGTGGCGATCGCTACCCCAATTAACTCAGGTCGCAGCGTCCAGTCTCGTGTACCGATTCCCAAGACTAGGAACAAGCCCAGAAATAGAATTTGATAATCTCGTATATCTTTGAGCAACATTACCCTTTCATTCAGGGATTCCCCGTAGATTTGTCATCAATCTAGACGAGTGCTAACTCAAATAATGTTACTGTTACAGATTTTGTTACAAAATAGAGCAGTAAATCTAAAAACCCGTAAGGATATAGTCAGAGATAGAAATGTATTTCGCAAGCAACATCTACAAAAAGTTGTCAGCAGCAGATAAACGCAAATGCAGCTAGCTCCCCTGTTCCCAATTTTATACCGCATTCTCCAGCCGAGTTTTCCCAACTGCCTTTGGGCTGGAAATCGCGATTCTAAAGCGATCGCTCTGACTTTTGATGATGGGCCCCATCCTCAATACACACCCGAAGTCTTGGCAATATTAGATCGTTACAATATTACAGCTAGTTTTTTTTGGTTGGGTGTTTGCGTCAATCGTTCACCAGCCATTGCTAAAGCTGTTTGCGATCGCGGCCACTGGATCGGATTGCATGGCTACGATCATCGTTCTTTTCCGATGCTTTCCCCAAATGACCTAAAGGACAGTTTAGAAAAAACCCAAGTTGCCATCTCCAATGCCTGCAATCTGCAACCAGAACAAGTGCGAGATGTCCGCCCCCCCAATGGTTTATTTACACCTGCGACTTTAAAATTATTTTTCCAGTGGAATTACCGCCCAGTTATGTGGAGCGTTGTACCAGAAGACTGGGTGCGACCAGGTGTCACCACCGTGGTAAAGCGAGTTATGCAGCAAGTCAAAAATGGTTCGCTGATTGTCTTACATGATGGTGCTTGCGGTGGAGAAGATGTTGCTGCCACAATTCAAATCCTGATTCCGCAACTGCTACAACAAGGCTATGAGTTTGTGACTGTTGATACTCTATGGCAGGAAAGTAAAGACTAACTAAAGTATTAGTCTGATTAGCGATCGCATCAAAATAATTCAAAACCGATTTTGTATAATTTGGCAAATGTTTATCTGCGATTACGACATTGCAGTGGATAGCGCTTACCCCGCCATGTCGTCCAACCATCTGCGATTTTAGTCCGAGTGTTGTATCTGAGATACCAGTTATCTTGTTCTGCACCTAAATAACGAATACCTAAATCCTGTCTTTGTGTGCTGGAAAAACGTTTTCCTAGAGGAACCCACGCACTACCATTATCACTAAACCGCCCGACGAGACGGACACCAGAAGTAGTAGAGCAAACATCACCGTTACAACTAGTTTGTGGATCATCGACTACTTTCCACTGCATTTTCGCTGGTCTACCGTCAATATTACAATCCCAGAGACCAAAGAACCACTCACCAGCAATTTGACTGGCTTTAGCATGACTAGATGCTAGTACCAAACTTGCAGGAACAATCGCCAAGCCCAAAAGCCATTTTGTGATGTTTTTCATCAATACCTTAAGCTAATCTATAGTTTCTATTCACTTATACTTTCTATTCACTTATAGATATCAGCATTACTGTTTATGCAGATAATAAAAGTGTAAAGATTTAATATTTTTTTGCACATAGACTGCGACACCTTCCTGCTGCGTTTATTGTTTAATATGACCGCAGAATGGCATGAAGATTTTCGTACATTTTCTGGGAGTATCAGCCACAAAAGGCTGATATCCCATTAACTGATGCCAGTTTCTAGAGTTGATGTGCGGCGAGAAAAGCTTCGACTTCAGCAGCAGTAGGTTGAGAAGCGATCGCACCTGCTTTAATGGTAGTCAGCGCTCCAACAGCACTGGCGTATGTGACAATACGTTTTGCTGTTTCTGCATCCCGCAAGCTGTGGATGCCGTGCTGACTCAGTTGGTGGATGAATCCTGCCAAAAAGCTATCCCCTGCACCAGTTGTATCAACTACGGGGATGGAAAAGGAAGGTAATTTGCCTTCATTCTCACCCAGACAGTAGGTGCAACCGTTTTCCCCATCTGTTACTAGTACTCCCTCAATTGAAGCCAGACGGTAAGTTATGGCTCCGGGATCTGTGGTTTCAAATAGCCATTCAGCTTCTTCTTTGGAGAGTTTGAGGAAATCGACTCGCTTAAATAATTCTGGAATTTTTTGATGAGCGATGTTTGGCTCGTCCCAAAATACAGGACGCCAGTTGACATCTAGCACAATCTTCAGGTCGTAATGTTCTGCTAACTCTAGGGCGCGGTGAATTGCCTCTTCACTTTCAGGATAAGCTAATTCCAAAGTACCCAAAACCAGAAAATCTGCCTCCTGAAACAGCGAATTTGGCAATTGTTTAGCTTGCAGGTGAGTATCGGCAAATTCTGCGGTGTCATACCGACCAAATCCGGCGAAGGTGCGATCGCCAGCCAGATCCCGTGTAACATAAACTTGCCGCGTTGGTGCTGTGGGATGGCGTTGTACCCCCTTCGTCTCTACACCTACATCTTGTAATAGCTTGACCAGTGCATTCCCTGGTTCATCTTCGCCAACGGCTCCGATAAAGCCGGCTGATGTCCCCAGCTTGACTAAAGCACAGGCTACGTTAGCTGGTGCCCCTCCTGGGTAGGGAGTCCAGGATTTCACTTCTTCCAGCTTTAGCCCTAATTGATCGGCTAAACAATCAAACAAAATTTCACCGAGGCACAAAACACGGGGATTGCTCATCTCATTTTCAATTTTAGATTTCGATTTTGAATTAGGAATTTACAGTATAAAATCTACAATAATTTTTGCTAATCTGTCGCCAGTCCTTCATAGAATTAAATAGCAATTTTAACTACTCCCATAACATGTATATACTTCTAATCCTCTCCATGATTATCTCAGTGAATAGACTTAATATTTTTAAAAATATGTTTTATTATATACTAAGAGTTTTCATAGTTTATATTTATGCCAACTTTAAATCCAAAGAAAATATTGACAATGGTATTACTGCTAACACTTGAAACCCCTACCAACAAAAGAATCTTCTAGAATTAGAAAGAGCGATTAAGTACATATACCAAGCGAGGATAGAAATAGTCATGGCTGGTGGCAAGTCTGAGACCCCCGTTAGTCTGTCAGACAGAGAACTGCAAATTATCGACTTAGTGGCCACTGGCTTAACTAACCAAGAGATTGCAGGAAAACTGGAGATTAGCAAGCGTACAGTTGATAACCATATCAGTAATATTCTCACCAAGACTGAGACAGAAAATCGAGTAGCTCTTGTCCGCTGGGCTTTACAGTGGGGCAAAGTCTGTTTGAATGATGTCAATTGTTGTCTTTTGCCTAACCAGATCGAATAAACAATTTACTAGTAGCAACGTAATTGCTCTGGTCTGGTATACTGACAAGCCAATCTTGAGGTTTACTGATTGTTCCCCTTCTCACGCCTAAGTTTTCAGTGTGAACACTCTACCAAAAGTTCCGAGTCCTTCACTCAGCCGGAGTTTATGTTAGTGGAGCCAGCTGACCCTCGGACTCGGAAACTATAACTCGTATCACAATTCCTTTTCAAATTCAGCAGAACAGATTTAGGACTTACGCATCAGCAACGAAAAATTAAGGGTTTGGGCAGGGCATTATTAAGAAGCAGGGGGCAGAGGAGCAGGGGAGCAAGAATTTTAGATTTTGGATTTTAGATTGAAATTTAATCCAAAATTTAAAATCCAAAATCCAAAATTGAATTGCCCAATGCCCAAACTCAACAATCATCCACAAAAATTAGCAACAATTCACTGGTGCAAGCGTTACATTTGAAAGAAATCTATGTTGCTCCATCGGCTTGGAGAGCAGTGTTCCAATGAATACTTCTGCTTCTTTTCAGGGTGACTCGTCTCCCTTTAAATTTTTTAACTTTGAGTTTACGACACCTGTATCTGAGAAAGTTCCGACCCCAGAATACCGACCCTTAGACTTTCCGCAACCCACACAAGATGCCGATTTACTCAGGCAGCTATCGTTTATTCCAGGGTTGAAAGAAATTTTGATGCTGCGGCAGGTTCACGCCTTAGAACACGCTACTGTTTGGGTTCTTAGCGAATCAAAAAGCGCCTATCCTGCCAGAAGAAAACCCACTAACGTTCAATTAGATAACGAACTATTAGGTGGTTTGTCTACTGAGCAGGGATTCTACCTCTATGGTGAGGTGAATATTAGTGATTTGCGGCGTGCGGTCACACTTGCTCGACATCGCCTCACCAGTGGAGAATGGGATTTGGCTGTACATCCTCGTTGCGGCACAAATTTATCAGTAGCAATGCTCTTAACAGCTGGACTAGCTGTGGGTGTGCATCTGTTGCTACCATTTCGACCAATCGAGCAACTTATAGGTTTGGGGTTAGCGGCAACGACAGCCGCTGAACTCGCACCTGATTTAGGTTCTCTGGCACAGCGTTACCTAACAACTGCCATTCCTTTTAACCTAGCAATTGAAAATATTACCCGTACACGTGACGTTTGGGGACGTGAGGCACATTTTGTTAAAGTGGGCTGGCAAGAATGAAGGGAGCAGGGGAGCAGGGGAGAAGTTGTAGTAAGTCTTTCCCCAATGCCCAATGCCCAATGTCCAATGCCCAATACCCTAACAAAATTATGAGAAAACTTTACTTCTTACTCCCCGGTACAGATGGCAAATTTGCCTGTGGTGGTCTTTGGGCTGAGTTAAAAGCACTTAATCTGGTTCAGCAGTTCTGTAGTGCTGATGTTGTAACTTACCGTCAACGCGAAAAAGGTAAGCTTTTTATTGATGATTTGCTAAAAGAGAAAAATTTAAGTGATGTAATTTTTGTCATCAGTTGGGGATTTGATGTAGCTCAACTCGTGGCTAAACTTAAGGAATACAATGTCGTTTACCATGCCCATAGTGCAGGCTATCCATTCAGGCTAAAAGCGAGTATTCCGATCATCACTGTCAGCCGCTATACAATGGGATATTGGGGAGAAAAATCACCCAATTCTCTCATTTATTATTTGCCCAATCAAATTTCTGATGAGTTTCAAAATTTAGGTCTTGAACGGGATATTGATGTTTTAGTTCAGGCTCGAAAGTCTTCTGAATATTTAATTAAAGAATTAATTCCAGCGTTGCAAAAACGTTCTAAAGTATTGGTTGTTGATTCCTATGTAGAGGATTTACCTGGACTATTCAACCGAGCTAAGGTTTACCTCTATGATTCGGCTGAGTACTGGGCACAACAGGGTGTTAGTGAAGGATTCGGTCTGCAACCAATGGAAGCTCTTGCCTGTGGCTGTCAAGTATTTTCTAGTGTCAACGGTGGACTGGCAGATTACTTAGATCCGGGGTTTAATTGCTATAAAATTGCTGGATATTCACAAGAATATGATGTTCAACGGATTATGAAGGTACTTAATTCTTCAGTAGCAGTTAGCTTGTCGGAAGAGTTTTTAGTTGAGCATCGGACTGAAAATATTATTAAGCGTTTTCAAGTTATTATAGATGATTTAAATGATTTTTTTGACCACAAAATCCAGCAGCCGTCTAATATTAAGAGTTTGACGAGAACACGTATGGTAAAGTTATTTGCACAAAGGATATACGGTAAGCTGAGGAAGAAATACTTTAAGTAATAGAAACGAACCGCTCCAGGCGCTGAGAACACAGAGAGAAGAGAGGAAATTGAATGAGTCGGCGGTTATTAGTTACTGGGGGTGCGGGGTTTATTGGGGCGAATTTTGTGCATCACTGGTGTCAGGTTTATCCCGATGATCGAGTGGTGGTGTTGGATGCTCTTACCTATGCAGGGAATCGTCTGAATTTGGCGCTGGTTCAGGGAAGAGAGAATTTTCGGTTTGTGCAGGGGGATATTTGCGATCGCACCATTATAGATCAGTTACTAGCAACGGAAAATATTGATACCATCGCCCATTTTGCCGCTGAATCTCATGTTGATCGTTCGATTTTGGGGCCAGCTGCTTTTGTGCAAACTAATGTGATGGGAACTTTCACGCTACTAGAAGCTTTTCGGCAACATTGGGAGACAAAAGCACAGCCATCTGACTATCGTTTTCTGCACGTTTCTACTGATGAAGTCTACGGTAGTCTTGACGCAGATGATCCAGCTTTTTCTGAAACTACACCCTACGCTCCCAATAGTCCCTATTCAGCTTCAAAAGCTGGCAGTGATCATTTAGTCCGTGCTTATTATCATACTTACAAACTTCCAACTATTATCACAAATTGCTCTAATAATTATGGCCCTTATCAGTTTCCCGAAAAACTAATTCCCCTGATGTGTATCAATACTTTGATAGGCAAACCATTACCTGTTTATGGTGATGGTAAAAATGTGCGGGATTGGCTTTATGTAGGCGATCATTGTCTTGCCCTGGATGTGGTCATTAATCATGGTCAACCAGGAGAAACATACAATATTGGTGGCAACAATGAGGTGGAAAATATTAACCTCGTCCAACTTTTGTGTCAGATGATGGATGAATTAGCACCTGATTTACCAGTATATCCGGCAAAGCAGTTGATTACTTTTGTTAAGGATAGACAGGGACATGATCGGAGATATGCAATTAATGCGAATAAAATTAAAACTCAGCTTGGTTGGACGCCTTCAGTAACGATTGCTGAGGGTTTACGTTTAACTGTTGAATGGTATCTCAATCATCGTGATTGGTGGGAACCTCTGCTGTCTGCGGAATATCAAGCTTACTATCGCAAAAATTATCTGTAAAATGATCTAAAATGGGGCTAATTCTAACGAGTAACGGCCTCAAATTTTTATGAGGAACTAATTTGTTATAATGTAAGCGACCAATAATTATGCCTGGATGTCTATTTTGATTTTGAGCAAATTCTTCAATCGCTTTCCGAGAGAAAGCTTTTTTACTAGTAATTGATTAACGGGCATTATGGATGGACTTTGTGCGATCGCAGAGCTTTTTGGTCTACTAAAAATGTTGAATTAAAATTTTGGCATAAAAATTTTAATTCAACATTTGAGACAGTGCCGCTTGCTTTTTTCAAAGCCAGTGCCTTACACAGTCGTATTAGATATTGGGCATGATGACCTCTTAGCTACTGGGGATAACATAACGTTTTTTGGTAAACCACTAGATGAACTTGATACTTTGCTTCAAGGTTTGTCCAAAACTCTGGAGAAGTACCCAAGGAAGGCTTGGGAGAGTTCGATAGCTGTTTCAGGTGTAATTTGCTTGCTTCCCAGAATAATTTCATTGATAGTTTGAACTGGACGCCCCATAATCTCTGCTAAATCTTTCTGTGTCCAGCCACGGGCTTCTATTTCTCGACTTAAAATTTTTCCTGCTGTTGGTATTCTTGCTGGTACTAGCTTCTGGCTCATATTTTTGTCTCCCCTACTGCGTGTACACGGGCGACAACGCGTAAGGATGCTAACAACGCGCCGGAATCGTTGTCTTTTGAATATTCCTGAAAAATCTCGGTTAAATAATCGTCGATTTCTTCCGGGTGCTTGCGGAAATACTCTTTTTCAAATTCATCGAGTGTTCTAAATTTTCTCACGGCTTAGGTACTCCTTTTTCAATAAATAATCTAGCTCACACAGTTTCTCTAGATAATGACTATCCTTGAATAGTAAGGGAATCAGATCAACGTAAATTGCCAGCAGGTGTCAGATGCTGCAAGCAGAACAGATATTACAAGACCGTTATCAAATTCAACGCCAACTTGGTAACAATGGAATTCGTCAAACTTGGCTAGCAAAGGATTTACAAGCCTCTGATGGCGAAAATTCGACCGTTGTGGTCAAACTTTTGGCCTTTGGCGGTACTGTACAGTGGGATGACTTGAAACTTTTTGAGAGGGAAGCACAAATTCTTAAACAGCTAAATCATCCCCGCATCCCCCGATATATAGATTATTTTTGTATCGACGATCGCACACTCTGGTTTGGCTTAATCCAAGAATATATTCCTGGTGACTCGCTCAAGGAAAAACTTGCTGTTGGCAAAAGGTTTACTGAAAAGCGAGCTAGAAAAATTGCTGTTGAGGTTTTAAATATTCTCACGTATCTACATGAATTGAATCCAGGGGTATTGCATAGAGATATTAAACCGAGTAATTTAATCTGGGGCGAAGATAATCGGATTTATTTAGTCGATTTTGGCGCAGTTCAGGATAAAGCGGCAAGAGAGGGCGTTACTTTTACCGTTGTTGGTACTTATGGTTATGCCCCAATGGAGCAATTTGGTGGTCGAGCGGTTGCGGCTTCAGACCTCTATGCACTGGGAGCGACTTTAATTCATTTGCTCACTGGGACTTCCCCTTCTGATTTACCTCAGCAGGATTTGCGACTGCAATTTACTGACCGAGTTAACCTCAGTCCCAGTTTTGTCAGTTGGCTACAAAAGTTGATAGAACCTGCTCCAGAACAAAGATTTAGTAGTGCTAGCCAAGCGCTGAATGTTCTCAAATCTGGTCTGGCTGTCAAATCTCTAAACAGGAATCAACTTTTACCGCTAAAAGAAATAATCAACAATTCTGGATGCGGGATAAATAATCACAATGAAACAGTCCCAGAGGAAATTCTTGGTTGGAACTGGGGCGCGTTTCTGATGCCTTGGTTGTGGATGTGGCCGAATCAAACTTGGTATGGACTATTCTGTTTTATACCTCAAGTTGGGTGTTTGATGGCGATCGCTCTTGGTGCTAAAGGCAATGAATGGGCTTGGAAAAGTCGGCCGTGGCGCAGTATTGAACAATTCAAAGCCCATCAAAGAGGCTGGGCGATCGCTGGTATTCTAATTGGAGCGCCGATTAGTATTATGTTGTGGGTTCGAGCGATCGCTTTGCTCAAAGCTGTAATGTAGTCAACTTAGTAAAATCGGCGGTTAGAAACCGCGTTGTCTCGTTCCCAGTCTCTGACTGGGAATGCCTATTGTGAGGGCTGCCGCCTCCCTTACTCGCGGCAGAGCCGCAATTGAAGAGCATTTCCAGCCAAAGGCTGGAAACGAGGTTTTAAAAGGGTTTTGATTTTAGATTGACACAATTACACATCTGTGAACTACTAGTGCATTTTTATCCACTCACTTGCGATTCAACTACACCTACAGGACAAGATACGTTTGTCCCTCCTAAACCACAATACCCATTAGGATTTTTAGCCAGGTATTGCTGATGGTAAGCTTCTGCATAGTAGAATTCCGGCGCATCCAAGATTTCTGTGGTAATCTTGCCATAACCTGCACCATTGAGAGCTTGCTGATAAGCTGACCGCGATGCTTCTGCTAGCTGCTTTTGACTTTCAGAATATACATAAATTCCCGAACGGTATTGAGTGCCAGCATCATTACCTTGGCGCATCCCTTGGGTAGGATTGTGGCTTTCCCAAAAAACTTTGAGCAGTTCAGAATAACTAATTACTTTGGGATCAAATACAACCAATACCACTTCATTGTGACCGGTTCGCCCACTACATACCTCTTCATAGGTGGGGTTGGGTGTGAATCCAGCAGCGTAACCGACTGCGGTGGTGTAAACTCCTTTAAGTTGCCAGAATTTGCGTTCTGCACCCCAAAAACAGCCCAAGCCAAAAATTGCCTTCTCTAATCCATCGGGATAAGGAGCTTTTAAGGGATTCTTGTTGACATAATGAGCGGCTGGTACTGACATAGACTGTGCCCTTCCTGACAAAGCTTCTTCAGGCGTGGGTATAACTTGCTTTTTGCCGAATCCGAATAGTGCCATTGATTTTGACTCTGATATATATCTTTACCTTATTTACTATTCTAAAGATTCTAGCGATCGCTTGGGGTTTTCTCAGAATCCTCGCTGGATTATGTTGATGCTTACAGATGCATCTGAGTGTTTGTTTCACTAGTTAATGCTATTCATCAAGGGGAAATTGGCATCAGAAGATAGTCATGGATAAAATACCGAAAATTGATCGTCAAAGGGAGCATCAAGCGAACGAACGGACTTTTCTGGCTTGGCTACGCACTTCTATTGCATTGATTAGCTTTGGTTTTGCGATCGCACGATTTGGTATATTTCTGCGCCAGTTGAATATTGCTATTACTCAACAAGAACCTCCAGTAAATCCATTATCCAACTCGGAAAATTTGGGTTTGGCTTTGGTAATTTGTGGAATTTTGACTGTTGCCTTAGCTGCGTGGCGATACAACGAAGTTTTCTGGCAAATTGAACGAGCAGATTATACACCAAATAGGTTAATGGTTTGGATAATGACCGGAGTAGTAATTATTTTGGGACTTCTCAGTATTCCTTTGCTCTTAAGGCGTGATAAAGTCCCTTCTCATTCTCCTATTCCAATTCAACCACAGTCCCGAAATTTGCAAAGATTAACCCCAAACGCCAATGTTAATAAGGGGACAATTACTACTCAATACAAACAAATATTTTACAACAAGATCCCTGACTTCTTAAAGAAGTCGGGGATCTAAGCCTTACTTAGCACTAGCCTCAGAAATAACCGTTACACAGGCATTCACCAAAGGTAACAACGGCCCTAATTGCTCTTGTCCATTCACGGCTAAATCGCTGTGACACAAATAAACTCTTTCGGATACACGAGATAGTAAATCTGTCAATATCCTTCGCAGTCTTTGTTCTTCTGCCAATTTCTCATCTTCTGCTGTCCAAGGTTCGCCTAATCTGTCTCGCAGAAAAAACGGCGCACCAAACAAAGTAGCTGCACCACCTTTAGCCCATAGAGGTGAACCAGCATCTAGCCAAAAATGCCAACGGTGCGATCGCCTACTAGATCGATATTGAAATATAGTTGCTAAGGTGACGGCCTTTCTCGCTCCACCGATGGAGCGCACAGGGTAAGGGTTGGCGGTAATCGTACCACGTCGCAGTAGTTGAATGAATTCGATAATAGTTGTGTAAGGCGTTGTCTCAAGTGGGGCAATTTGTCGTAACCTGGTGTCAATTTCCCAGTAGTGTTGGGCGGTTTCTAATAATTCCCGCAATGCTGCTAGTTGTTCGTACGGGAGATTGCTACCATTCCACAAAAAACGCACAATTGCTCTGTCTAAGAGGGAAATTGGACTGGGAATTAACCGCAATTCTTGTTGCGATCGCTGCTGTTCTAACCACTCTAATATCTCACTATAGGCTGTAGTCGCTGCATAGCCGATTCTATCCCAGCGCTCGAAGGTTGACACTGGTAGCAAGTTGGGGCGATCGGGATGGGGTACAAAGCAGTAATCTGCAAGCAAACCAGCGCGTACCGGATCAATATCGGTAGAGACGCGATTAATCGCGTCTGTAGAGTTTTCTGGTAGTTGTTGTTTCCTGCTCAATACAACTAGCATTTCTGCCACCGCATCCCGATCTACGAGGCGTCCCAAGCCGGGATAAACTAGTGCCAGCATGGTGAGTAATGCGCGAATGACGGGTGAACTAACTAAGGGACGTTGGTCATTCAGCGATTGTACTTGGATGTTTTGTTTGACGAGGATTTCTACTAGAGTATAACGAGCGATCGCATCTAAACCTGGTGCAATAATCGCCACTTGTTCTGGTTGCACTTGCCGTGATTGGATGGCATTAGCAATTACCTCGGCTGTTTGTCGCAATAGTTGGGCGCGGGAGGTGGTTTGAATTGAATGCACAATCTCAGGTAAACTCAACAGCACCATCGGTTCTGTGACTAATTCCACCATTTGTTTAGCGAGTTGTTCACCAAGAGACTCAGGAGGCGGCCCGGTTAAGATTTCTACCCGACAACGCTCTGCTAGCCCTTCTAGGTAGTTGGGATCTGCTCCCAATCCTAATCGCACCGCACCGTCGGGATTGTAGCTAAATGCGCCGACTGCACCTTGATCTAATAGCAACTCAAACAGAAGACGCGCTACGCTAGGATAATCATCTACATCATCCGCCAGTACCGCCTGATAGCGTTTAGTTAGGTGCTGCTGGTAATTGCGATCGCTTAACAAATATTGACTATAAAGTTCAGTAATAATCCCATAAGTTAGTAACCCCCTCTCTAAACACCAGTTACGCCAATCTAGGAGCAAAGAGGCCAAAAATTCCGGCTCTAAAGTTGTAGGATTTTCCCCCAGACCCCTTGTCAAAATCTGGGCAATATCTTCGCAATGTACACCACTGTAAGCTGCTAATTGCAACAAGTCTAAAATGCGACGCACTAAGCGAGATTCATTCACTCCCGCAATCCGTAAAATTTCTTCGTCTAATTGGGGACGCCAGAGTTTGGTTGCTAACTCTTGTTCGGTTTCTGGCCGCAATCTTACCGGAAACTGTGCTTTCAGGTTCAACGAATTAATTAGCAACGGCCAAAATAAAATAACTTCATCCTGGAAAAAACCTAGCGGCGTCTTGGCACGAACCGGATATTTTCCCAAGGTAGATGTAACAATTATATCTCCCAATTCTCGACGATTATCATCATTGGCAGCTAAGACTAAAACTCCTGGCTCTGTTTGTTTAAGATATAAAAATTCGGGTATGCGTTCGCCTTTTTTACGTCCCTGCTTTTTAGTATAAAATGATTCAGTATACTGCTTTTCCGGTTGTACCCAACTACAAAATTGCTCTACCAAGCGAGCCGTCTTACCACTGCGGCTAGTGCCAACAATCCAAACCGAATGAGAAACCACAAACTTTCTCCTTGTAGATTTGCTAGTATACTTCGTGCGTTAACTTAAGGTTAAGAATCACCAAATAATGCTGGATGATTGTCTCTAATGAAAAACTCTGTTTTTAGCCAAAAAATCTATTCTTTCTTACTTGCTGCTTATCGATGGTACTTACAGACTCCTGAACGTTCTTTATATGAAGCTTACGATGCAGCATTAAAGATTAAGGAAATAGAAGATAAGCATTTCAATGGTAAAAAAATAGACATTGACTCAGCCATGTACAGTAACAGTGTGATGGATTATTTTGAGTCAGACCTAAAAAAGCTATTAAAAATTGCAAGGATGCGGCTTACAGAATTGAAAGCAAGCCGTTGGTTTTTAAATGAAGAAAATCAAAAACCTGCTCAGAAAGTAGGTATAGAGTATCTCAGTCCTTCTTTGGTTTTGGAAAAGCTAAACTTCATCGATCAAGTCATATCCAAATACACAACAATTTCTGATCAAATAAATTCTCAAGCTTTAGTAGTCAAACCTTCAAATCTACCAGTTAACTCTGTAATATCCGACAACAAGTCGCTGCTCGTCAATACTCCAACTTTACCACCCAAAATACCAACTCAAGACTCGGATAAAAAATCAAAACTCAAGCGTAAAGTCGATACAACAGGCGTTTTGCCCCGCTCTATTTTAAGTACTATCACTCGTCTGCAAGTTGAATTAGACCCTAATTCTGAACAAGAGGTAATTCAGAGTTTTCGTCAGGGTCAAAGAAGAACAATAATATCTATCAGATTTATTTTACTATTAATTATCGTACCATTACTGACACATCAGATAGCAAAAGCTTTCGTAGTAGGCCCAATTCTTGAGCGCTTTAAAAGCAATGAGCAAATCCAGATATTCCTCAATTCAGAAATGGAAGAGGAAGCCCTTGTAGAATTACAAAGATTTGAAGAAAAGCTAAAGTTTGAAAATCTGATTAGAATTGCTCCTCCACTTTCACCAGAGCGGATGGAAATTGAAATGAAAAATAAGGCCACAGAGGTTGCTGAAGAATTTCGTCACGAAAGCTCTAATGCTATCAAAAATGTTTTTGCAGATATTTTCTCGGTGGGTGCTTTTATCTGGCTTTTAATCGTCAGCAAGTCTTCTATTGCTGTAATCAAAGATTTCTTTGATCATATTGTCTATGGACTTAGTGATAGTGCCAAGGCATTTATCATCATTTTGTTTACTGATATATTTGTAGGATTCCACTCTCCTCATGGCTGGGAAGTCCTCCTAGAAGGTGTATCGCGTCATTGGGGATTACCAGCAAATCGAGATTTTATCTTCTTATTTATTGCGACATTTCCAGTGATTTTAGATACCATTTTTAAGTATTGGATATTCCGATATTTGAACCGGATATCGCCTTCCGCAGTTGCTACTTACCGGAATATGAATGAATAAGGGATTGGGCATAGGGCATGGGGCATGGGGCAGTAAATTATTTTTGGTTTTTGATTTTTGATTTTGAGCGAAGTGGGATAATCTCAAAAATTTTGAATTTTGATGAAAAAGACACTTGCTAGGTTAGGAAAGTTTAACAAAGTTATCGCCATCAGCTTACCTGTGGTTTTGTCGATTTTGCTGGTGCGGATGCCATCTTTGGCGCATCAAGAACTCAGCCCGCCAGAATGTCGTGTCCAAAAGTGGGATATACCAGTTTCCTTGACTGCTAAAAATCAAAATGCACTTACACAAAAGCAAAAAGCACCATTAATCCAGAGACTACCAGTTACTTGTTGTCAAGGTGATATCTCTTGTTTGGATGAAGTACTCTATGGACAAATCGCAGATAAAAAGGCACTGTTGAGTGCGATCGCTCGCAGTCTCGAATATCTGCAAACAGCTAATGCTGTGGCTGCTTATCAAAACTATTCGGTGGCTGAGATTAAACGCGATCGCGTGTTCAAAAGCTTGAAAAGATTCCGCGAACTCCTATTAAAAACTAATTCTGCAACAGAATTACATCAAGCCATTGAGCGAGAATTTGTTCTTTACCAGTCAGTCGGTAAAGACACCAAAGGTTCCGTTTTATTCACCGCCTATTATGAGCCACTTTACGCAGCCAGTCGTGTCCCCACAGCAGAATATCGTTATCCTGTTTATCGCTTACCTCCTGATTTTAACTCCTGGACTAAGCCTCATCCTATACGCTTGGAATTAGAAGGAGCAGATGGTTTACAAAGCGCAAAAGGGAAATTACGAGGATTAGAGTTGTTTTGGTTTCGCGATCGCCTTGAACCATATCTAACTCAAATTGAAGGTTCGGCGAGGCTTCAGCTTCCCGATGGGACTCAGACAACAATCGGCTATGCTGGTAATACCGCTTATAACTACAAAAGCATTGGCCGAGAATTAGTGAATGATGGCAAATTACCACTACAAGGTATAACTATGCCAATTATTCTCGACTATTTCCAAAAGCATCCCCAAGAATTAAATATTTATATTCCGCGCGATCGCAGCTTTGTTTTTTTTCAAGAAAATCATGGTGAACCAGCCCAAGGTTCTATCAACGTACCATTAACAGCAGAGCGTTCTATTGCTACAGATAAATCCCTCATGCCCCCTGGTGCTTTAGCGTTGATTCGCGCTTCTATTCCCTTTGTTAATCCTACCGGAAAAATGGAGGAGCGCATCGTTAGTCGCTATGTTCTTGACCAAGATACCGGAGGTGCAATTAAAGGTGCAGGTAGAGTAGATTATTTTTTAGGTACTGGGAAATTAGCAGGCGATCGCGCTGGTGTTACAGTCAGCAATGGACAATTATTTTATCTATTACTCAAGTAGTTAACTTAACCTGAAATCGGCGGTTAGAAACCGCATCTACAAAGTCAAAACCCGCCTGCGCGGGTTTCAAACTCTTGATTTGACTTTAATAGCTCTCGTTTGTGTAGCCGAGAATTCTATTCGCCAAGACTACGCTTCTATATCCATCTCAGCATCGTCATCGTCATGATCATAAGGGATATCGTCAAGGTCTATCATTTCTGAAATTTCTTCTACTTCATTTAGATACTCAGATTCTTGATGTTCACGCTCTATTAGACGACCAGTTGACTTTAACCATTCCAAGAGAATAAACTCATTACTTGTACGAATTACAGGCGCTCGCTGGTTACGAGGTTCTTCACGTAAAGGACTAATAGGCATAAAAAAAGCTCACTTTGAATTACGGGTTACAGTGCAAAAACAGGAAAGTTCTACACTAAGCTTAAAAGTCTTGTATGACAAGTCTTTTGTCAACAGATGAAATATGAACCATTGAGTTTTTTATTCTCTTGTCCGTCTAGTTACTTACCATTGAAATCTCTTCGCATCAGTCTTATATGATAAATCTTCAAGCGGACACCATCTCACAAGGCATTTGGTAGCTTGGCGAGAGTTTCATACATATTAGAGGGTAATGCAGACAATCTGTTCGCTACAGCTACTGCATCAGCTAAGTTGCTAAATTGACACCGGACTATATCTTGTCCATTTCCTGAAGGGAATCGCTTCCTAGCTTTGTTAGATACAGCACAAATAATCGCTAAAGCTTTGGCGAACCCATCTTTTGTCAAAATTGTTTCTTGAGCGAACCCTTCAACAGGGATAAGGCAAACCTCAAACCGATAACCCGGTCTGGGAGAAACAGCTAAGTCAATATATGGTTTATCTTCTCTTCTGATTCGGCGTAAATATTGGGCTGTCGAATTAGTATCATGCAAATCAGTCCCAAGGGCATAAGTAAAGAAACAATCTTCTGTAAGGGATTCAGGACGGGTAATTATATCCGTTGGCATAAGTTCAAGTAGTATCCGTATGTTGTCTGGCTTTGTGACAAACTTTACTGTCCGTTCTTCTTAGCACATTTTTTGACATTGAGATGTATAAGTTTCACGCGAGGTATTGCAATACACTTCCGCGCACTAAAAATTTCAAGTTTTGGAATGCTGAAGACTCTCATCTCTAAAGGTCTTAGCTTTGTTAACTTTGAGACTATGACCGATCCCTTAGATATCTCTCAACGCCTGAATAGCCGTTACTTCTTCGGCGTCTGTTTCTATTTCTCCAACGGCAAATCACCTCTTTTCACCACTTTTCTAGTTGATAGACACCAAAACTCTTTTAACATAATCCCTAATTTGAGAAGACCTGTTCTAGGTCATCATCTTCAACCTCATTGGGCTTCATTGGATAAATTAGCAATATAAACTGACATCAAACACCTCCAGAATCAAAGGGTGTAGAGATTTAGATTCGGAGAAGCAGTCTATATAGTCAGTTACATGACCGAAAATATTTCTCAACCATGTAATTATAACATAGTTGACGGTTCTGTTGAACTTTTTCACCTATATCTCGGTTGATATTGATACCCCGCTAACAAGCAAAATACCCAAATTCTCAACCCCTGCGATCGCTTAACTTCGTACCCTACAGTAACGCCTAATGGCGATCGCAATCACAAACTCTCTGATATTTATTTATACCCATTTATTTATTGCCTGATATTTTCTAAAAATTAAGAGCATCTTTACGAGTTATTGACATAAATAATCGCCTAAATAAACCCTCCGGATTGTAAATATAATTCTGGGGCATCATCTTCATATCCTGTCTAAGATATTTGCTATTAGCCTGTAGAAATCAACCGAATCATAAATCTTTATTCTATGCTTAACACATTAAAGGTATGTTTTGTCAATGCCATTTGAGATGCGCTTACCCTGCATATCAAATCCAAATCAAGTGTCAAACTGGCGATTATAAATAACCTTAGCAGTATGCCACAATCTACTGCTAAGGTGCGAAGTAAAGAAAGTCAGGATTTCACGAATTTTTTAGGACTACTATAGCTAATAGCTGTTAAAATTTGTCAACAAAATTAACAGCTGAATTCTCCAATAGGCTGCTAGGTCAATTTCTAAACCTACGGAACAGAACCATATCCGAGAGATGGAGCTAAAGCTTTTGCAGCTGTAATGAACCCTTTAAAGTCTAAGTCTGAGTAATACAAGAAATAAGTTGCTCCGGAAATGGGATAAGCACTTGCACTCTTGGGATCGGTCAAATTATCAATTCTAGTCAGCTTAGTACCGTATGTTACAACAGTCCCATCTTTAATAGCCGCTGTAATTGAAGCTGGTGAGACAGCAATATACTTACCTGCCTTGTTAAGTAAGAGTGCGGCAGGTAGCTTTTTAGTTAAACGGGTAGCATTATCCACATAACCAATTGCACCATTATTACTTGTGATCGCAGTGGCTACACCTCCGCCACCAGTAGCACCAATGAAAGTGCTTGGCCAACTAACAGTTGTACCCACTCCTCTATTCCATACATTAGCTGCTGGAACACCTGGAGTCTTACATACAGTATTGAGATGACTGCTTAAAATAAAAGTGCTACCACTTGAGTCAGCACGACGTACAACTTTGATGGGTAGATTGAGTGCTATTTGGCGACCGTTATCTGCACTAATGCTCTTATCGTTCCAATTTTTGATGCTACCGTTCAAAATACCACAGTAACTAGCTCGTGAAAGCTTAAGTCCTGCTGGTACAGTCAGACCATTAGTGTTAAAAGCTAATGTGATTCCGACACCTACCAGAGGCACTTGGACGTAACCACGACCGCCAGTAACTTTTTCTGTTCCGGCTACGGGGTCGTCACTATCTGCAAAAGTGATTGGGCTAGGAGTACCAGTGGGTGGGGTTTGAGTGAAAAAACTTTTTAACCCTGCGCCACTACCATTTGCAGTATATGTGAATGTGAAACTCGATTTTAGAGCTGCAAATAAAGCACCTACAGTACTTGCGCCTGCACCATTACCTATAGAGGTCGCAGCTAGAGATATCTGAGTAGCAGATTGACCTACTACTAAACCAATTGTCATGGCAAATACAGAAACTGAACTTGCCAAATGGGTCAATTGACGATCGCGATAAAAAGCCATGTCAAGCTCCTTCAAATTAATTTCCGGTTCAACACCTTATCAAATCCAAATCAAGTGTCAAACTGGTGATTATAAATAACCTTCTATAAGCACAAACAATTGGCATTAAAAAGGTTATTAATAAACCCAAAGTTTTCACAAAGCTCTGAAGAATGTAGAGCAAATTCAAGGCAAAATTTTAAAGATGTAGAGGGCGTTAAGCTATTGCTCATCCACCCTATGACATGATTATTTGCTAGTTAAAAACTCTACATTCGCAAAGTAAGTTTGTATAAATAAACATTTATTGGCTTTAGTATAAGAGAGTAGTTACTAGGTACTATGAATCATACCTAAATTCACATTCTCGTCTCTTATACCCTTTTAAAAAGCCATGTTTAGTTTTACCCACTTACCTTATTTGGGATGGCAATTTTATCTGAATTATGAAAATAACTTTCTTTAATGTAGATGTGCAGCAGTTTGCCACAAACTACCGCTAAGGTGCGAAGTAAAGAAAGTCAGAATTTCACGAATCTTTGAGGACTGCTACAGCTAATAGCTGTTAAATTAAATGCCAACTAAATCAACAATATAATGTTAAGGTAAAGCTCAAGTCATGATTGCATTATGGAAAGATTAAAAAAGTTAAATATATTTCTGGAATTTAGAGGTGTTTGAAAAGTGGTTTTTGTAGCGCTTTTTATTTATCTCGTCAGAGAAAAATCTGAAACCTTCGCTTATATATGGTTTTGCTTATTAAGGTTTTTTTTAGAGGTTTTAATAAGTAATTAATAGAGTTTACGCAGTTTACAAATTACTCAGCGTGTGTATTAACGAAAATACGTTGTTTCAGCATCTTATCACTCATCCTTTTATTAGTTGCGACGCCGAATAGCCCAACCTAGGCGTCGCAAAAAAATAGCTGAAAAATCTAGCTATAATACCAGAAATCTATACCGCGTGTTTGGTGTTTTCTATCACCGAGTAATTTGGAGTATCTTTTTTGACAAAAAACAAAATTGTAAACATTCGGAATATTTAAGCAAAAGGATAAAGTCTTGTCTATTTCGTGCTACAGACGGTAGACTGATTAACGCGTATATGGATGGTAGTGCTAACATCATCTCCAAAAGTATTCCCAAAGGCCTTTGCAGATGGGATACTGTAGCCAATGCGTTGCAAAGTTCCTTAAAGTTGTAGCAATTTATGTAGTAATCTGTAGGACATTAGGTAAGGATAACACCTCACAAAAAGGTTGCTTGGAGGAATAAAATGTTTTCTATACAACTTGTAACTCTGCTTCCAAGCATTGTCTCGCGTTTCTACCGGATTCGCTAACCTCTAATTGAGGCAAAAGCGCTGGGATAGAAAAAGTCTAGGAGGACTGTAGCAGTTCTGGTTTAAAGCTCGAAACTAGTTTCTCAAACCACGCATACTTACCTTTTAAACTAAACTTAATATTCTCTTAAGTTAACTTAATAATAGTTTGTATATAATGTATGACTTTACTGCGACTTGATAATTTTGATTAAAAATGAATGTTAAATCATGTTAAATTATAATAACTGTAAAATTTTAGACACCTAATACTCATAGTACACCATAGGAAAATTAGCAAATGTCTAGACAAAGTTCTCACCAGAGAAACTTTTTCAAAGCTTTAACTGGTAGTGCGGTCAAAGGATCTCATAAGTTAAGACTGGGACTGAAATCCGGCCTGATTATTCTGGTTGAATCTGTACCTTTTTTGATTGCTTGTGCTGTACTTCTAAGCGTTATCAGCCTAAAAAGTCCTATCCTGCTTTTTTGTTTACTAGTTGGTAGTTTAATTGCAGTCATCACCCAGCAAATTGGGCAGCAGGTGAATTTACCAAGGCGATCGCTAATATTATTACAAATTTTAGCAGCAGCCATCATTCTCAGTTTATATTGGTTAGACTGTTTTGCAGCCCCCGCACAAGCACAGTTTTTTGGGGAAGCTGAAAAGTTTTTCAAAAAGAACTTAGGTGGTGCAGCAACAAGTAGTGGTGGTGGTAGCGAGACAGCAATAAGTTTGATATTTAATGTGTTGCGGGCGATTTACTTACTCTATATTGCAATTTCGCTGGTTGGTGTGATTAACGCAGTGCGTAAAGATGAAGATTGGCAAAGCATTGCCAGAACTCCCCTATTAGTCGTTGTTGCTGTTACCATTGCTGATGTACTCACACGCTTTGTAATTGGCTCACAGCCGTAAATAATTCAGATATTTCAAATGTCTCAAGAGCGGGAACAAGAATTTCGTCCAGTCAATCAGGTTCTGGGAAGCCAACCTTCGTTAGGACCAATCCCTGCTGATCAAATTCTTCCTTGGACGGTAATTGCCTTAGCCTCCTACTTTATTATCAATGGGATTTTTGGGGGGATTTTCCAAGAAGAGTTTCAAAAATGGTTGTGGACAGTACTAATTACTGGTTGGGGAATCGGAACTTGGTGGATTTTAACTGGTGGTAGGAGTTGGAGTTTTTTAAGTAAATTTATTGGCGTTCCCGCTTGGACAAGAGGCTTTGCTCGTTATCAAAGCTTATTGGAAGTTAACCATGAAGCAAAAAATCGGAAAACAAAGCGTCGGCATCGCCGGAAATGAAAGTAGATTAACACCATTTGAAGATGCCTTACACTTGGCGACAATGTTACGTGTCGCAATGAATGGACGTGATATTGGGGGTTACCTTTTGACAAAAGGCACTCAAAAAGATCGGTTCTGCTTTGTTTTTGGTTTTGACTGTAAGGGAATTCATACCACCTTAAGACCCGAACAAATCGATACACTTTTTAATAATATTGAAGCTGGATTGAAAGACATTCCTAGCGGTGAAAGGATGACACTGCATTTGGGATCTTTTAGTTCAGACAAAGAGCGCCAAAAAGAATTAGCATCACTAATAAGAAATGCGCCATCACGAGATATCAAATATTTGTTGATGGCGGAAAGAGCTAGAGTCAAAGAACTGACTATTTCTGGGATTCGGAAGCCAAAATTTTTGCGGATTTATGTCACCTACACCATTGAATCCAATTCCAGACATGCAGATGATTGGATAGAGAAGCTTTTAGTCAAAGCTGAATCATGGTGGTTGAAATTCAAAGGGGATCTCTCAGAAGTAGAAAACCAACGCATTGAAACCCTGATTACAAATGCTTACAAACAGGGTTTTCTCCGCTGGGAACAAATTTTATCTAACCAAATGGGATTGGATGTCAAGCCTTTGACAGCTGTTGAACTCTGGGAGGAGATATGGAGAAGGTTTAATGATACAGATCCAATAGATATTCCCCAGTTAATGACTTTAGATGAACAAGGACTACACGAGCAAGTTAATTCAGATTTAGCTAGTACTAAATTGCTTATAGACAATATCCACGGCACTACTTTGCTGATGGAGTCTAGCGTCCCTTGTGCCGATCGCCGCTGGGTTAATGTTAACAATCGTTATATTGGCGCACTGTCATTTCTCGAAAAACCTGGAGGTTGGCCAAATAAATCTGCCCAACTGCGCTATTTATGGGAACTGTTGGCCAGAGAAAGAGTAGTAGATACAGAGATTTTTTGTGAGTTGACTGCGGCAAATCCAGCAGTGGTGAAAACTACCCTGCAACGAGTGCTGAAACAGTCAAACATGACGACAATCATGGCTCAAGAAAAAAGTAAAACTATTGATGTCAATGCTCAATTAAAGTTGAAGAAATCGGTAGCAGCACAAGAACAATTATTTGAAGGTGCAGTCCCGATTTATACGAGTATCGCTATTTTGGTACATCGTCCAACTGTCGATAAATTAGATGAGGCAACAAGATATATTGAAAACTGTTTTCAACGTCCAGCAAGAGTAATTAGGGAAACTGAGTACGCCTGGAAAATTTGGCTACAAACTCTACCGATAGTTTGGGAGGGTTTGTTAGCAACACCCTTTAACCGTCGCCAGCTATATTTAACAAGTGAAGTTCCCGGATTAATGCCTTTAGTTTTAACTAAACGGGGTGATAAACAAGGCTTTGAGTTGATTGCTGAAGAAGGCGGAACACCTGTACATTTAGATTTATTTAATCAGCACAAAAATTTAGCTTTGTTTGCCACAACTCGTGCTGGTAAATCGGTGTTGGTATCAGGGATTTTAACTCAAGCTTTGGCGCATGGCATTCCTGTAGTGGCGTTAGATTTCCCTAAACCTGATGGCACATCTACTTTTACTGACTACACAGAGTTTATGGAGGGAAATGGGGCCTATTTTGATATCTCTAAACAATCGAATAACTTATTTGAACAGCCAGACTTACGATCGCTAGAACCAGAACAACAGCGCGATCGCTTTAACGATTATACCGCCTTCCTAGAATCAGCGTTAATGACAATGGTTTTAGGATCATCCAGTGAAAGTCAAATTTTATCGCAAACCGTGCGATCGCTGCTCAACTTAGCATTAGAAGCCTTCTTTGCTGATGAGGGCATGAAAGAGCGATATCGACAGGCGATGGCGGGAGGATTTGGCACTCAGGCTTGGCTGAAAACTCCTACCTTAAAAGATTTTCTGTTTTTCTGTTCACCAGAACACTTGCAGCTAAGTTCTTTAACTGGCAGAGTAGAAGACGCCCTTAGTCAAATTCAGCTGCGCTTACGATTTTGGCTTTCTAGTCGTGTGGGACAAGCCATTTCTGCACCATCCAGCTTTCCTACCGATGCACAACTTTTAGTTTTTGCTCTCAGAAACTTATCAGATAGTGAAGATGCAGCCGTACTTTCTTTGAGTGCCTATTCAGCAGCATTACGACGCGCATTAAGTAGTCCAGCCTCCATATTCTTCATCGATGAAGCGCCAATTTTATTTGAATTCGAGCAAATTTCTGACTTAGTTGGCAGAATTTGTGCGAACGGTGCTAAAGCCGGGATCAGAGTCATCTTATCAGGACAAGATCCTGATACCATTGCCAAATCTAAAGCTGCATCTAAAATTTTGCAAAACCTGACAACACGATTGATTGGACGCATTCAGCCAGTTGCAGTAGATAGTTTTGCAGACATCTTGAAATATCCCCGCCAAGTTATTTCTCGTAATGCCTCAGAAAGCTTTTTTCCCCGGAAAGAAGGCGTTTATAGCCAATGGCTATTAGATGATAACGGTATTTATACATTCTGTCGTTATTATCCAGGTTACGAACAATTGGCAGCAGTTGCTAATAACCCTTCTGAACAAACTGCACGGAGCAAAATGATGCAACTTCATAGCGATAAGTATGAAGCAATTTCTGCATTTGCACGTCAGTTAGTGGCTACTCTCCGTAGTAGTTAATCGGGTTATATAAGCAGTTAACAGTGATTTAAAAAGTTATAAATCATAGTTAAAAAGCTAAATTCCTGACTTGCTACTTAATATCGTCTACCTTTTTCAGGCACAAATGTATGCGAAAAACTACCATTTTTACTTTTACGTTGTTATCCCTGGCAATCCTACCAGCAATAGCACAAGTTCAACTGGGATCGGGATTAGGAGAGGTTTGGACTAATTTTAAATTATATTCCACAGATATGGGAATATACTTTCAAAATAATCTGAGCGAAAACTTAAACCCTGTAGAAACACAGAGCCGAAATGCTCTTGATAGTGCTAAGGGAAATACAGAATTGAAGATACCTAACCCCGTCGATGCGGGACAAAATGTTCGTGATAACATTATCAACGAATCTTATCGTTCAGAATCTAAAGCAAGCCGCTTTGAAAATAATGCAGCAGTACGGGCAAATTTAGTTAGTAATGAACTCAATCGTTTTATTACTCGTGGAGCAGCAGAAGCTATTCTTGGTAAAGATGGACAAAATCGGACACAAGTAAAGTTAGAAAATACTGAAAACACACTAAAAGATATTGACGCAATTAACGAGACGGCAGGGGCAAAGAACAACCTATTTAGTAGCAAATTTAGTCAATTAACTACAGGGCTAGGAAAAAGCGATGTAGCCCAAGCCGCTATAAGTACTATTTCTGGTTTATCAAATTTAGCACAAATGCTAGGTGAAAATAACTTGCAAACTATTAAGATTCAACAGGCACAATCAGTAATTTTAGGTGAAACCTTTGCTCAGACAATACAAACGAATCAGTCTTTACAATATTCTAATTTAAATTTAGCAAATATTTCTCAGCAGGCAGAAGAGGCGAATCGCGCTCGGAGGGTAGATACATCTACAGAAGCAGCGCGACTTTTACGAGCTACTTCTCAACTAGATTTGTTTCGGAGTGCGAGTAAAAAAGAAGTTGATAAGTATGATTTGAGGATAAAAAAACTCTAATTTTCCATACAATCAATTTTTAAAATCCTTAAACTTTTTACAAACCACAGCAAATCTAAAAAACAGTTTGGTAGGGTGCGTTACGCTGCCGCTAACGCACCGAAAGCATCCTGGATGGTGCGTTATGAACGTAACGCACCCTACGAAATCTAAAAAAAACAGCCCATCAACTCAAAATGCAACTTGCTATTCAACTAATTTTTGCCCAAGTAGGTGCTCAAGTAGGCATTAATGAGGTTCTCGATAATGGTGTCGTAACTTCTCTAAGTATTGCCGAAGGTTGGAATAAACAATGGCTGGATTTATTACAAAATAATACTAGTAATAACTTGTATGGAGCGCTGACAAATCTGGGTATTTTTTTTGCGGTAGGAACCCTGTTATTTTTTATGATACAATTCCTCAAAGACTTAATATCCTACGAATATAGTCGTCCAATATCAGCTTTAATCTGGCCTTTTGTAGTGGTGATCCTCTTAAGTAATTCAGGGAAGGGAAGTATCCTTTCTAATTTGACACTGGGAGTCAGGGATTTTTTAAACACTGTGAATCAGCAAGTAGTGGTATCAGCAGATGCGGGTCAAATGTACCAACAAGCACTGAATATGAGTGTTGCTGAAGAAGTAACTGGTTCTTTTCTGCGTCCTTGCCAATCGCTAACTGGCGCTCAACAAAGTCAATGCTTTGTCAGCGCTGCCGATAAGGTCAATATTCTCTTGCAGAAATATAGAAATACATACGGAAGGAAAATTTGGATATATAGGCTACAAACTAAGGTAAATAATATTAGATATAACAAAGGCTTTATATCAGAAATCTCATTTAATTCTTTATTAGGTTCTACAGTCCAAACAAGCATAAAAAACTTTTTAGTTTCCTTACAATATGCCTTCCAGAATTTGATAGAAGCTACTATGTTGCTGATAGCGGTTTTAGGGCCAATAGCCGTAGGTGGGTCTTTACTGCCTGTAGCTGGTAAACCAATTTTTGCATGGGTAACTGGATTTTTATCTATTGGAATCGCCAAGATTTCATTCAATATTATTGCTGTGCTGACTGCCGCAGTGATTGTAAATGGGCCAGGTCAAAATGCTAATGCTGATCCAGACTTAATGTGGTTCATAATTTTTCTGGGAATTTTAGCACCAATTTTATCATTATTTGTGGCTGCTGCTGGCGGTTTTGCAGTCTTCAGTGCTATCAGCAATACGGCTTCTTTAGTAAAGGAGAGGATATAGGAAATTCAAAACTTGTATTGAGCTTGTCGAAGTATTCAAAATGAATAAAATTTTTGCAAGTGTCGTAATTGCTGAATTATATGCAAATGATAATTTATATAGAATAGCTGAATTTTTTTGCAGAAGAGGTGAGTAAATGGTGCGTTTACTGGAAAAAAGACAATCAATAGCTAGTGTTTTGACACTTTTTGCGATCGCTACCTTCAGTTTACATATATTAGTTTTACTTATATTCATATTTCAAGGGCTAAAGATTCGCCAACTCAGTCTGAGAAAACCTCCCAACTTTGTGCAATTAATCAACGGTAAACCAGTAGCTAATATTGATGATTTAGCAAGAGAACCAGAAGCAATTCGCCAATTCATCAGCAAAACGATGATATCAATGTTTAGCTGGTCTGGAACCTTACCACCACAAACTATCGAAGAAGTTGCAAACCCAAAATCAGATTTAGGAATTCTTATTCAAACACCTCAAGGGAGTAGCCAAAAAATTAGTACCAGCAGTTGGATAGCTAGTTTTGCCTTATCAGAAGACTTTCGCAAAGGTTTCTTAAGCACAGTTGCAGAAATGACACCGCCAGAAGTTTTCTCTGAAAATCCCAGCCTTGTTATGACATCACAATTAGTTATTAAGCGGGTTTATCCGCCAAAACAAATTGCGCCAGGTAAGTGGCGAGTGGGTATGGTAGCCGACTTAATTCAAAAAAACCGAGTTGGTGGTGCAAAACTTGTAACTCCTTTTAACAAAGATTTCCTTGTCCGTGCAGCAGATTATTTCGCTAATCCCCAAACCGACAATGGCACAGATCTGCAAAAAGCAATTTATAGTGTCCGCGCTGATAGATTAGAAATTTATGAAATTCGTAACTTATGTTTGCTAGATAGCTACAACAACCTTAACGAAGATAAATTTAGGCAATGCGGGACTGGACAAACATCTGATAGCTTTGTCAGATAATCAATTTCTAATTCACTGGCTCATAGCTCAATTTATATAATCAATTATTAATGCAATTACTCAAACCAGAAAATAAGAAAAATAGCCCATTACCACTGTTGGCAGTAGGAACATTTGGGTTACATCTATTTACCTTGCTTGTACTAATCTTTCACGGGTCTATGTTACAACAGTTAGGTCGGCAACTCACACCTCAAAGTTTAGTCCAACTTGTTGATGGTCGCACTATAACCGTAGACCCCGAACCAAATTTAAAGCGACAGCCAGAGGCTATTCGGCGCTTTGTGGGTGAAACTATGAGCTTAATGCTTACCTGGTCAGATCAACAGCCGCCAACACAAGTCTGGGAAATTACCTCCCAACTAGTAGCTGATAATTTTAAACAAAAACTTAAATCAGAACTTACTAATTTAAATCCAGATAGCCAATTTGAAAATGTTAATAGAGGAGCAGAGAATGTATTAGTAATCCAAAAAATTTCTCAACCTACAGAAATAGGCGATGGAAAGTGGAAAGTAGAGATCCTTGCCAATCAATTAGTTTTTAGCAGTTATGATAGGTTGGGAAAATCAATTTCCTTTAATAAACAAATTTTAGTAAGAGCAATAGATGAACCAGCAACTTCACTACCAAATGCAGCACTACCGTTACACTTCGCAGCTTACCGCCTTGGTGAAGCCAGACTAGAAATTTATAATATATGTGAAATCAAAGATAAAAATTGTTCTGGAAATCCTAACCAAGCTTTACCATGACTCGATACTCAATTCCGGCCCAAACGCCTCCCCAAAATGGATTTACTCTAACCACTGACGATCGCCAACCAGAAGTAGAATCTTTAGATTGGGAATCACGGATGTCAAGGTTAGTCGGCTTTGAAGAAGAATCTTCTTCTACCGATACCCAAGGATCAGAAGACTCTGCAACGCCGCAAGAATCGCTATCTCTTCCACAAGAAGTTCAGACTAAGCAACCTTTCTCATCGAATCCTTTTGCAAAGTTAGGCTTGGTAGGGGCTGCTACCTTAGCGATAGTTTTGGTGGGTGGTGTGTTTTTGTCCCAGTTGATGAGTCCCAGCAATAAAAAGCCAGAAAATATTGTTACTCCACAAGTGCGTGAGCAGCCAACTGATGAATCTACCTCTCAACAGCTAGCAGGCGAAGTAGATACTCTGAAAACGAAATTAGCTCTGACTGAACAAGCACAGATGGTGAAAGCCGCCCAACAACAGCTAAGAACTGCCAAATCAACGCCGACAGTAGCCTTACAAGAACCGTCAATTTCTTCTAGAGGTAGAGAGAAAGTGATCCCAACACCCCCACCAACAGCTTATGTGCCTCGGACAGTGACAGTTGAGCGCATCGTAAAAGTACCGGCTTCTCAACCTTTGCCATCACCCCAGCTACCAGTTGTCAAGCCAAACACTCAACCCGTAATCAATATAACTTCACCACCTCCACCAAGCGCATTTGAAGAGTGGAGAAGGTTAGCAAAGTTAGGTAGCTACGGTCAAGTAAATGCTACAGAACAACCTAATAACATCGCAGCTGCTCCTGAACCTGCAAACAATACGCAGCCGCAGGAACAAACCTCACAACAGGGAACTCCTGCTCCTGCGGTGAGCCAAGCGCAACCGCAGGGAGAGAAATCTGTAGCAGTAGGAAGTAGTGCTAAAGCTGTGTTAGCAACAGCGATATTTGGGGAAACTAATACTAAATCAGGCGGTGGTGATGAAACAGGTGGACAGAAAAACGTATTTGTAGTCCGATTGACAGAACCACTAAAATCTACCGATGGTGCGATCGCTGTACCCGCAAACACCGAATTCCTAGCTGAAATTGGTTCCCTTTCCGAACAAGGTCTTTTGCAGATGAACATAGTCAAAGTTATCTCGCGAAATAACAGCAACCCTACAGAACAAAGCTTACCCAACAATGCAATTATTCTTCGCGGTACCCAAGGTAAACCTTTAATCGCAAATAAATTTCCTAGTCAAAGTTCGTCCATAGCATCAATGGATGCAGGACTATTCATTTTGGGAGGTATTGGTAAAGCAGCAGAGTTAGTCAATCTCCCTGATACTGAAGTCATACCACTTCCTAGTACAGTTAACACCCCAGCCAATGGCACCACTCCCGCCTCCACCAGCAGCACCACCAGCCTTACTACTGTCACTCAGCCCAGACGCAACCTTGCAGCTGGGGTTGTGGAAGGTGGTTTGAACTCTGTAGTACCCCAAATTGCCCAACGTAATCAACAGGCGATCGCCCAAATGTCGCAACAAGGTGGTGTTTGGTTTTTGCCAGCAGGCACAAACGTTGAAATATACGTTAATCAAGCAACCCAGTTTTAGAAGGTAGGATTTATACTAATTTTAGATTTTGGATTGGGTAATGGTAATTGGTAATTAGTTTTCCTTCCATCTTTCCCATCTCCCTTTATTCTATCTACCAATCTCCCCCATTTGTAACCATGAAAAATAATACTAACTTGTCAGGAAATACCCGAAATAATTATTATTTCCTATCTATAGCTTCCTTAATTTGCTCGGTTGCTATGTTCTTGTTAGTAGGCCGTGCTGTAGCTAATAACGCCGTTCTGCGTTCCATATTTTCCTGCCAAGCACAGGGTTTAGGGGGACTAATACCTACTATCAACGTTTGGTATCAAGAAGGAACAAACTTAAGCTTTATTCCGGCTGGAGAAGTAATTAAAAAAGTTTGGTTAAACGATCCATCACAGGTAACTATAGACTTTGATGGGCCAGTATGTATGCAGTTTGGTCAAGAACCTAATACTAGTGGAGGAGATTGTAAAAACTCAGCAGCAAATGTAAT
Organism: Nostoc sp.; assembly: GCF_036917655.1. GTDB lineage: Bacteria > Cyanobacteriota > Cyanobacteriia > Cyanobacteriales > Nostocaceae > Nostoc. The sequence goes on along the minus strand of NZ_JBALCY010000057.1, from coordinate 67,177 downwards.
TCAACTCAGACGAATTAAAAAACTGGACATTCCTGGACTTCCTCCCACTAGCAATACACTTTTAACAGTTGTTACCGAAGCGCAAGGTAAAAACAAGTTATATACTTTTCGAGTGTTATATGGAACAGATAACCCTGAATATCACACTTTAGCAATTTTTTCCGATCCTTCTGGTCAGGAAGGAGCTTGTGCCAGGGTTTCACAATAAACTTCTAGCAAAAGTAGCCAATGACGACCACTGAAGTTTCCCCGCCACAAAAAGCGCTGATGCTTACCTATGTCTGCATTGTGGCTTTTTAAAAGCCTTGCTCTCCTTTTTAAGCAAGGTTAGAGAGAAGTTAAGTCTTACAGCAATTTTCTTTCTTTATAGACCACGGTTAGGGCAGGGAATGAGGAGTGTTGTATTTCAATCAATTGAAAAAATGCGATAACTTAACCGTATTGGCTTATTCAGGCATTTTTAGCCCATATCTTTATAAATCTTCAGATAAAAACTAAATAAATCTTCAGATAAAAACTAACCACAAATTCCAAATCCGTGCAAATATAAAGAAAAGCTTAAGAGGTTACAGACTCATGGTGAGTGCCAAAATGATGCAACAGCTCTGGGCTGTAATCGAATCTACCCAGGTCAACACCCTGCTCAGTTTTGAGGATGCTGCTTTAGTCCAATTGCTCCTCCAGCAGTTAAAAGTTAAGCAGGGATTTGATGCCCAGGCAGATAGCACCCTCAATACTTATATAAAATCTAAACTGCCCCTCATTCGCGATACGGCTGAAGGCCGATTATCTTTCGGGCAAGGCGGCAATCATTAGCACGATAAATCAAATGATTGCTCCCTCCCAAGCATCCGCTCAGAGTTCAAACAGTGGAATATTATGAATCACTGGCTAGTAATTGCCCTAGTAGCTTATCTAATTGGAGCAGCGATTGAAGGGGTGAGTACAGCCAGTCAGCTATCTCATTCAGTGCCAGAACTAGCTAAAAGTACACAAGCTCATCCTTCAGAGTCTGCCACTGAGCCTAGTTCGACTTGGCGAGTTGTGGCCGCCATCGCCTCAGTAAGTATCTGTGGAGCTTTTTTGTGGCCTTGCCGCCTTTTCCATCATTTAATTAAAGGCAACGTTAGTTCGTAAACCTAGCCCCGGCTGAAGCACGGGGGCAAAAAATATATGTATTAGTTAGTCAATTATGCAGTTTGTTCTGGTGTCGCTACATTTTGCCCAATTTTTGGCTCAGTACCAGCAAACAGTCGTTCAATATTAGTGCGATGGCGCAAAATCACATATAGTCCACCGGCAATCCCAAACAGAATATAGGGTAACGGTTGATGCAAAAGTACCATGAAAATGGAAACTGCGATCGCACCTGCAATTGAACTTAAAGAGACAATCCGCGATATCGCCACAACGACGGCAAACACACCTGCTGTTGCTAAACCTACTTGCCAACTCATTGCCAACAAAATCCCCAAGCTGATAGCAACGGATTTACCACCGGTAAAACCCAAAAAAATTGATTTACTATGTCCCAGGATGGCAGCTAACCCAGCTAAAATTACTATGCATGGTTTCCACATATTTGCATCTACCGTTGGATGGATATAATTTTGAATTGGCTCAAAATTGAATAACCAGTAAACTAGAGCGATCGCTAATACTCCCTTTAAGGAATCAAGTACTAAAACGAATGCTCCTGGCCCTTTCCCCAAGATTCTTAGTACATTAGTTGCGCCAGTGGAACCTGAACCAACTTCTCGAATATCAATACCTTTTAACTGCTTTACAGCAATGTACCCAGTGGGAAAAGAACCCAGTAGGTAAGCTATGACAACAATTGCCCCACACAGAGTTAACCAAATAGCCATAATACAATTCAAAATTCACGCATTCAAATTTCAAAAAGTCCAGAGAAATACCTTTTGACTCTGGACTATTGACTAATTAAAAGTCATCATCATAGTTTCTCACTGTTTTGGGGTCAGGAGCAAAGGCTAACCACAGGGGAAATTGCAGCAGTGACAAACTGATTTGCTCTTCTGAATCATCAATGATAATTAAGGGCAGTTGATTGGCTTTCGTCAATCGGTCTGCTTTCTGAGCGACAGCATCAGATGCCTCAAATAATACCACGCCCCGGTCTGGCCCAAAATCTGGGCGACCGATTCCCAAACAGTCTTGCAAGCCGCGCCGCCATTCACCTAATCGCTCCGGTGTATTAGCTAAGACTAAAGTACGGACGCGATCGCCATACAGCTTGTGTAATATCGAAATTGCAGATGAGGCAATCAGAATATTCTGCAAACGGCTACCCATTGTCCGCAAACCACCCCGTCCCCCTTGGGTAAAAAACCAGTTGGAAACTCGTTCTGCATGGACTGGTTCAAAGGTACGGCGTAGTTGCCACGCCGGGCCGTAGTAATCTGGTTTATTGCGGTATTGGTCAATTAGGCGGCGAATTTGCTTTGTAGTATCTTGAAACTGCTGTTGAGCAAATTGCGGTATTCCAGGTTGGGGTTCAACTGGTTTAGCCTCTTTTACAGATGGTTTTTCTCGTTCCACCACATTTGGTGTAAGTTGCAACTGTTCAGCGGCAGAGGCCAAATCTTGTAAGCTACCTGTGAGATAGTCTTTAAAACCCTGCACCCGAATTGCCAAGTCTTGGGATGCACCAGCAAAAGTGGTTCGCATCTCATTGCGGATACGTTCTTGACGGCGTTCTAGTTGTTCTACAGAAATTTGCAGGGTTTGTTTGCGTTGTTCTAACTGCACCAGCGACTCTTGCACAAGTCGTCCCAGTGAGGTTTGAGTTTCACTCACTTGTGCCTGAAGTTTGTTGTAAAAAGCTTGCAGCTTGGCTATTTCTTCCCTGAGAGCTGCTTCAGCACTCTGCAACTCTGCCACTCGCTGCTCTGCTTCTGCATATAATGAATGATTTTCTGCTCCTATTTCTGACCCCAGTGCGACATTTTCCGCTTCTAGCTGCGCTACAAACTCGCCATTTGAATTTTCTGTTAGCTCTACTGGAGAATCTACCACTTCTGCATTGGAAATGAGTGGCTCAAATGTTGTGTAGTCTTCTGACGAGCTAATGGCTCCTGTTTCTACTACTGACTCAACAGATGGATTTACTGGATGTTCAACTGCATTGTTCTGTTCTTGTTTTTCTGCCAACCGCTCATCAATTGGTTCTGGGGTTTGAGATGCCTCTGGGTTCATAAACAATAGTGTAATTCCTATGACGCAAATAAATAGCTTTCAGAAATATTACAATTGACCTGCCATAAAAGTCCTGAGTCATGAGTTACCATTCGCCCTTGGCGTCTCCTGTTAGGAGAAGTTCAGAGTTCGACCATCGAACTTCTGATGCCTGCGGCGGGCTGCGCTATCCGTTGGCGCAGCCTCTTCGTCGAGTCCGACGCTCAGAGTCAAGGGAAGCCACCGCTCCGACTTCTCGCGCTCGTTATGAGTCTAGAGCAAAATGACTCAGCACAGATAGGACTCAGCACTAAATACGTGGACAACGTTGTTCCAAGCAACTTTTCAAGGTGTTGGGGTCAAATAAAATTGGCAGAAAGTGAATGCTTTTAATTTCTTTAAAGTAAAACAGGATGGGGACTCCATTCCAAAATATCCGCCAGTTTTGCCATTCCCGGTAGGGAAAGCGCTGAATCAATTTTTCGCCTCTGTAAATATCTAAGTCGGTGGCGGTAAATTGCAAACGCAGCGTTAACGCCTGAAACATGAGAAACAAACCAAACAGTGTGAAAACGGAGCCTACCCACGGTTGTACCAACAGTAGTGGAATAGCGGCAATCACCAACACTATAGGTATATTGTAACTAGGCTTGAGTTCCACAGTTGATGTGGAGTTAGAAGCAAATGAACTGGTCACAATCTTAAATCCTGCTTTATTAGTAGGCGTCTCTCCTATTTTAGGAGTCAGGAGTTAGGAGTTAGGAATTAGGAGTTTTAACTCATAACTCATAACTCCTAACTCCTCACTTTTATAAGCCTTGCAAGAATGCACTGCCAAGCCCCTGAAACATTAACCAAGAAAGAAAGAAGTTGCTAATAAATATAATCATTAAGGCAGTCACAACAGCAGTTGTGGTTGACTGCCCTACACCTTTGGCTCCTCCTGTTGTCGTCAACCCCCAACTGCAACCAATTACGGCGATTAAAATGCCAAAGCAACACGCCTTAATCATGGCGCTCAAAATATCCCAGATACCAAGAAAGTTACGGGCTGAGTCTATAAATACCGTATCAGACAGGTTGTAGATATTTGTCGCTATTATGAATCCTCCTAACATCCCTGTTACCAAAGACAGGAGGGTTAAAATTGGTAGCATTAAACAGCAAGCAAGAACGCGGGGAATAACTAGATAATCGATTGGATCTGTTTTTAACATCAACATGGCATCGATTTGTTCTGTGACCCGCATGGTACCGATTTCTGCTGCAAAGGCAGAACCGACTCGCCCGGCCAAAATCACTGCTGTCAACACGGGAGAGAGTTCTCGTGTCAACGCTACAGAAAGCACTCCACCGATAATGTTTCCTGCGCCAAAGTTGATAAATTCCCGCGCCACCTGAATGGTAAACACCGCGCCAACGAAAATAGCCGTCAAGAGGGCAATAAAGAGGGAATCTGGCCCAACTGCTGCCATTTGTTCTAAGGTGTTGCGCCGATGGATTTTGCCTTTCAATAGGTGAACTAGTACTTGCCCACCCAGAAAAATCGCCGCCAGCAACCGCTGACTCCATTCTCCTAAACTGGATTTGGATGTAGTCTGGTTCAATGTTCTGTAGCTAACTCGGTAACTGCCTTAAGAATAGCGGAAGTCATGGGAATGGGGAATGGGGAATGGGGAATGGGGAATGGGGAATGGGGAATGGGGAATGGGGAATGGGGAATGGGGAATGGGGAATGGGGAATGGGGAGAATGAAAAATTACCTCCCCTCTGCTTCTTCTTCCCCCACTCCCTACTCCCTACTCCCTACTCCCCACTCCTTAAGAAGACTAAACATTAACTTACATTAAAGATACTCTCAGAAAATGAAGCTGTTATTAAACGTGCTGCAAACCAATAAATAGGTGCTAACCTTGGCTCTAACCGTGATTTTGCAAGGGTTTTGTAGATTTAAGTCATTTTTTATATCCCCAGCATGTGCTGTAACTAGTAGCGGTTTCTTTTAATGAAAACTTAAGATTTTTGACAGATTGTCTGCTCTGAAGCGATCGCACGTATTGTAGAAAATGACAAACCGCTATCCAGCTATTGTCATCTCTACTCACGGAGTTTGTGCTAAATGACTATTTTCACTAACTTTCTCCGCTCTTTACTACTTACGATCATTTTTAGTTTTGTCGCTCCCATATTCCTAGTTGGTGGCGGACTGCTCCTTTTATCCTTCATCGGTTACTTTCCAGGTTTACAAGAGTTAACTGAGGCGATCGCTACTCAGATTATGCATTTTCTCGCCACCTTTGGCAGTGGAACTCCCCTCCGTGGATTATTTGTGATTAGCTTGACCTGTAGTTTTGTCGGGGCACTGTTTGATATGTACGCTTATTATCGGTGTCAAATTTTACGAATAGATTCATAAGTAGTGGAAATAGCTTCGTCAGGTGTTCACGATCTGGACAAGAGAGGAAAAAGTAATATTTCCAGAAGGTAAAGGACTACTAGTCTTAACCTAAATAGAGATTAGTGTTGCTGAATGAATTTTTATTAATCAAATTGAGTGCCGAAGTTATTGATTAAATATTTATTATTCATTAGTTATTAGTTATTAATTACTGACAACTAGAGTAGGTGCGCGACCGTAGTCAACCAATCCTCAAAAATCCCAAAATTTAGAATATCAAGGGTTTTGGAATTTGGAACTGTGCAAAACAGCTAAAATAGTCTGTGCTAAATCATCACGTTGGACGCTAGACTAGAGTTTGGCATTTTGTGTTAGCTGCAATTTTTAAGGACTTGATTAGCATTCATTGAGAATATCAAATAAAACTCACTGCAAAATATAAAAATTTCCTTAAAATCCTGATGAACACAATGCCTGCTCATGTTTCTTAACAGACCAAAGCAGGTCGTCTGACCGCTGGGCATCTTATATTGAGTTTATTACGAGGTATGTTTACAGCTCATGGTTTGGCCGTTTAAGCCCAAGTTTAGAAAACAAATTGCGCGGATTGAAATTACTGGTGCGATCGCCGGTGCTACTCGCAAACGCGTCCTAGAAGCCTTGAAAACTGTAGAGGAAAAAAAGTTTCCGGCATTATTGCTACGTATCGATAGTCCTGGCGGTACAGTCGGAGATTCTCAAGAAATCTACAGCGCCCTAAAGCGTTTGCGCGAAAAAATTAAAATCGTCGCAAGCTTTGGCAATATTTCGGCTTCTGGAGGTGTATACATCGGTATGGGAGCGGAACACATCGTAGCTAACCCAGGTACCATTACGGGTAGTATTGGTGTGATTTTGCGTGGGAATAACTTGGAACGCTTGCTAGAAAAAATCGGTGTTTCCTTCATGGTAATTAAGTCTGGCCCTTACAAAGACATTTTGGCTTTCGACCGGCAACTGACTCAACCAGAAGCAAACATCTTACAAGAGTTGATTGACACAAGTTATCAGCAGTTTGTCCAAACGGTAGCTGATGGTCGTTCTTTAGCAGTAGAAACGGTGAAAACTTTCGCCGATGGTCGGATTTTTACTGGACAGCAAGCCCTAGAGTTGGGTGTTGTAGACCGCCTGGGCACAGAAGAAGATGCCCGTCGGTGGACAGCCGAACTGGTCGGTCTTGACCCGGAAAAAACTCTCTGCTATACCCTAGAAGAACGTAAACCCTTATTGAGTCGCCTTCTACCAGGGAGTCGTCAGGTTTCATCAGGAATTCGATCTGGTATTGATTGGCTCGAGTTTGAAATGTCTACTAGTGGTTTACCGTTGTGGTTATATCGACCCTAATTTGAGTTAGGAGTTATGAGTGAGGAGTTATGAGTTAAAAATCTTAACTTCTCCTTCTTAAGTCCTTGCTCCTCACTTTTAGTGTTTTAAGGAGGATTTTGGCGTGGACTGGCAAATGCGGGCTATTCGCGGAGCAACAACCGCTTCAGAAAATACTGTTGAGGCAATCCGAGAGGTGGTGACAGAACTACTAGATGATCTGGAAAACCGGAATCAATTCCAGCCGAGGGACATGATTAGTGTGACTTTCTCAGTGACACGCGATTTGGATGCTATTTTTCCAGCTGCGATCGCTAGAGCGCGTCCTGGTTGGGATAATGTGGCCATGTTGGATGTGCAACAAATGCACGTCGAAGGTAGCTTACAGCGCTGCATTCGGTTCTTAATTCACGCTTATCTGCCAGCCTCCGCCTCAATTCATCATATCTATTTACGCAACGCCGCCAGCTTGCGTCCCGACTGGAGTTTGCCCCAGTCTTTACAAGCATCACAGCAAGCAGTTAAGTCAAAAGTGTAAAATACTCAGATTAATAAATACAAGCTAACTGCTAACAACGCCTACGAACAGATATTAGTGTCAATAGACGCAAGGAGACCATACACTATGACCGAGACGGTAGAGAAACTTAGGCTTGAACTTTCTCAGCTATCCACACAAGAGCGTGCAGAGCTTGCTTACTTTTTGATCCATTCTTTAGATGAAGAAGTCGATAACGACATAAACCTTGCTTGGGATGTTGAGTTGACAAGAAGGTTGGAAGGTATTAGCAGTGGAATAATTTCTGGTGAACAGTCAGACAAGGTATTCACCGATCTGCGAAAGAAGTATTCGTGAAGCCTATGTGATTCAGCATTTTCCTTATCTCATCTTCTATGCAGAATTTGAAGAGTTTATCTGGATTTTTGCAATAGCACATAGCAAGCGCAGACCAGATTATTGGAGAAGGCGACAGATTGAGTGAGGCAATACGTTTCAGTCGTTTTGTAGAAGAATAAAAAAATGCAACCAAATCAAGGATTTATTGAGAAATTGGTGCAAGGCGATCGCACAGGGAACACACTCAAAAATCGAGAACTGTTCAGCGATCGCACTCAGTTGACGATGAAGGCTAGCATTGTTCATGATGTAGTTTTGTGAGGTAGCGATCGCGCTCTGCAAAATGGAATATATGCTGAGATTTCCGAGACGACGAAAGTTAGGATCAGATCAACAATTAATAATTGGATTGAACAATAACCTCTAAAGAATACGATTGTACCAGTTAAAACTGCGATCGCTTCCAGAGGTTATTTTTATGGTTGTTGAAAACTATTTTTAGTTTAAGTGAGCGTAATATTCTTCGCAACATCGTTGCTATGTTCAGGCTTGTTTTGACTTAGCGGTAAAGACTCTTGAGAAAGGGATTCTAAAACTTTTACTGCCTTTAGTAAAGATTCTCCCCATAATTGTTCCAGCAGTGTTATTCCTCTTGAGCGAATTTCTTCAGGTGGAGTCATGGGCAAGTTTACCTCATTTACATCTAGCTTCAACTGTAATCCAAGTTTTTTGTCCTCCTGTCTTCTTAAAGTCTTATCCTTGCAGGTTTCTCCCTGTTGTAACTCTGAGCTATTTATGAGCAGTGGAATGAGGATCTCATAATAATCATCCGGCTCTAATAATATTTTGAATGCCTGAAAACATCGAGTGAGAGAGTATCGATCAACTTTCTTGTTACAGTTAAAAATCTTACACAGGGTATGAGAGTCTAAATCTGTGTGAACACTCAGATTGATGAGTGTAAATCGCTTGTTGCCGTTTTCATTAAATTCTGCTTGTTGTTTTGCCAACTGAAGTTTATGCAATCCTTTAGGCGTAAGGATAACACCACGTCTGCGTTGTTTTGGAAGCATAAAGAAATAGTTAGATTTGATTTACGCAACACTTTGGGCAAAAAAGGAAGTCAGCCGAGAGGGAAAATTACAACTTACAGGTAGCATCCGGTTTTGGCAGATAGATTTTTTATACAACCCAAAGAGGGGTGCTTCTGGCACTAAATAATTATCTTTCTTCCAAAAGTGGATGCGCCCAAGTTACGCTCCCAGTGGTTCGATTTCAGGAATGTTATTCAACAGTAAATTTTCGTCAATCAGAGTATATGGACATCAGATGGAGATTTACCAGAGTATAGCGTTCAAAAAGTGTAAATTTTTATACTAGAAAATTATAAAAAATGCATTTTTAATACTATGTAACAAAATTGGCTTTGCTGAGTTTTAGATAATTTTTCGTTCTTTTACGCGAAAAATTAATATTTTGCTTTGCTGAAAACTCTCAATTTATCCCGCATTTATGCAACGCCCAATTTTGCGATCTGATTTGCTCAATTTCTCAGTTATTGAACAAATTGCTACTGATGGTTTAGAGCGGCGATTGTAATAATTCTTAATTTCCCTGTGCTTAAGTTGGCAAACTTCCATTGATAAATGGCGTGTTAGGTAAGAAAATTGGGTGTTAAACGTCATAGAAGACAAGATGAGATGTCAATGCGTAAGTTTTAGCTATTAGAAATTAGTAAGGAAGTACCCATCCATGACTGAGCCAAGCAAAGCACCCTTTGAAACTGTTTTAAGTAAGGGAATTGAAAAGTTAACCTCAGAGATTTTTATCTTTTTGTTGTGCTACACAATTCTGTTAATCGGGATGGCAGTGCTTGGAACAAAATTACCGACACAACTTCGCACATTGTTATACATTCTTCCAGTTCTGGGTATTAGTTCGTATTTATTGCTTCAGGGACAAAAGTTAAAGAATAAAACGAGGTTCAGAGAAATGGAAAGTAACGAGAGAATTGCCGAATTAGAAGCTCAAATCAAGAATCTAGAGGTGGAGGCAAAAGATATTAAAGGAAGTATCGTAGGGGCTATAGAAGGTTTACCAGAGGATGCAAGTCCAGAGGTTTTAAAGGCTTTAACAGGAATCAAGGCGCGGATAAATGCAACGAGTGTTGAGAATAGCGCAGTAGGAGGTCTTCTCTATAGGGATGATTTAAGTAAACTGGCTAAATCGCTAGATGCGGAAGCTCAAAATGATCTAAAAGGTCTGATTATGTATTTTCAAAAGATCATCAACAATAGCAAGGATGGCGGAAAAAATTTGAGAAGCCTTATCAAAAATATTCCACAGCTAGATGAAGAGAATCTAAGTAAGCTGAAAAATACGTCTGTAAGTTTACTCTAATAGTAATGAAGATGGAAAATTTAGTCTTTAGTATTTAGCCGGAACAGATGGAGCAGTTTAGTATGGATAGTACATTCCAGAAAATTACAGCCTCTCAGGATTCTATTTCTCGTCTATATAATCCTGAAGATACTTTATTTGTGGAGCGAGAATGGTTAATTGATAAAATTAAAGAATTTGAGCAAAGTCCCGACAAGAGACATTTGATTATAGTGGGTGAGCCAGGTGTTGGGAAGTCTGCCATGACGGCTTACTTAGCCCATCATCGGAATTTTCCTCGTCATTTTATTCGAGTGGATACTATTGGAGGCGTATCTGGTTTAGATCCGCGCTCATTCCTAATTGCTATTGGCGCACAGCTTTGTAAGAAATATGGTCAAGATATTTTTAATCAACAAAGTCCTGGAGATGTTTCTGTAAACGTAGATTCTATTGAGCAAACTAAAATTATTGGACAAGTTATTAATAAAATATATTCGCTGTCTTTTTTACCTCCCAGAATCATGGATGTGCAGGTTACAGCAAGTAATGTTAAGGGAGAGAGTGAAATATATGGTGTGGAGATTGGAGAACAATTCAATATAGACCTGGCTATTGATGAACTGACTCTGTTACACATAACACTACTCAATCCCGTTCGGGAAATTCAGAAGCGTTATCCGAATGAAAAAGTTCTTATTCTGATTAATGCTCTGGATGAAGCCTCGCAACACATAGGTAAGAACATCATTGATATCATTCCTCGATCCGCAGATGCTGATTTTCCCACAAATCTGCGTCTAGTTATGACTTCTCGACCAGGGGATCATCTTGCTCATTTTCTACATGAAGATAACTTATTTTTGAACAAGGATGCTAAAGAGGGAGGCCATCGAGAAAAGGTTCTTGAAGATGCAGAGAACTACATTCAGAAGCAAATAAAAGAAAAACCGCTTTCTGAGATATTTGAGACTTTATCTCCTAAGATAAAAACGAATTTCATCGCTAAAGTTAAAGAAAGTAGTGACGGTAATTTTTTATATCTATATCACTTTTTTCAGCAGTTATTAGAAAAAGTTAAGATAGGCGAGACAGATTTAGAAAAGATAGATGCTCCTAAAGGTCTGAAGGGAATATATCGACTTTTCTTACTAACAGGGATTAAAAAATCTGTTGAGGATGATATCTGGAAACAACAGTACCGTCCCATATTGGGAGTTATGGCTGTTGCCTATGAGCCTTTAAGTAAAAAGCAGATTGCTGGCTTTTCTGGGGTGAAACTTGAAGATGTAGATACTGTTATTAATAAAATTACGCAGTTTTTGAGCGAGTCTTTAGATGAAAGATTAGATAAGAAAACCTATCGCTTTTATCACAGTTCATTGAATGAATATTTGCTAGATAATCAAGATCATTCATTTGAACGAAATGAATATCATAGTAAGATTGCATCTTACTATAAGGAACAATCCGCACATTGGGAAAATATAGATTTAAAAAATATAGACCAGTATGGATTATTGCACTTACCTAAACATTTAGATGCGGCTGGGCGGGAAGAGGAACTCTACACCTTGCTGACTGCTTCACCAGACTGGATGAACCGTAAACGTGATTTATATAAGAGCGATCGCCCCTATATCAATGATCTCGAATTAGCGATCAATCAATTTAAAGATCCTGTACCCTCTGACCAATTACTAACCCTCATCAAGCTTAATGCTGCGCGGCAAGTAGTACAACAACGAGCTAACGCCTATCAAGATACTGATTTAAAAACCTTAATCTGGTTAGGAAGAAAAACAGAGGAAGCTCTAAGTTATGCTCGTTTACGGACTAATCCTGAGCAAAAGTTGAACGCTTTGTTAGTTATATATAATGCTTTGCAAGACTCTAAGGGATCTAATTCCACTGTTTTAGATGAAGCTTCTAATGTTTTAAAGGAAGCTACAGAAGTCGCACAGAATGAGATTGAAGATAATTCATGGTCAAAAAAGTCTCTGCGTAAGTTGGTAATTGTTTTAATTCAGGGTAAAAAATTAGATGAAGCTGAAGAAATATCAAAAAAGATCAGGAATGATAGTTTTGAAAAAGTAGAAGTATTGGGAGAGTTAGCAACAGCTTTCAGGAAAAGTAAAAATTTTGAAAAAGCCAATATTTTCTTTAAAAGAGCAGAAGATATTACAGAAGAAATAGACGATTCTGACTCTGAATTTAAGTTGAAGTCACTATTATATTTAGCAACTACCTTAGCTAATACTAAAGATACTGAGAAATCAAATCACCTGTTTAGTGTGGCTGAAGACCTTACAGAAAAAATAGAGGAAACAGAGCAAATCTCAAATAAGGTAAAAAGACTGCTAGATTTAGCAAAAGCTTTAGCCCATGCTGGACATAAGAATAAAGCACGTCCCATTTTTGTTAAAGTTCGGGAATTGGCAACTGCAATTGAAGATAAAAATGATTGGCAAAGAGTAGAAATATTACGAACTTTGGCAATTTCGCAAGCACAGTCTGGAAATGAGTTTGCCAATGAATCCGAACTGGTGTTTGATGAACTTGAAGAACTTGCCGAAGGGAAAGCACAATCATTACTGGATTTAGCAAATGACTTAGCAAAGGCTGGGAATGTCAAGAAGTCAGAAGCAGTTTTCTGTAAAGCAATAAACATTCCTAATTCCATTGAGGATGGCTGGCAACGAACAGCAATATTACGGATGTTCGTCGAAGAGTTAGTTGGGGCTGGGTTTACTGAGCAAGCAGTTAAATATTTTGAACAGGCAAGGAACGCCATACAAGCTATTTCTAATGAAAATAAATTTGCAAAGGCAGAGGAATTGCGAAAGTTAGCAACAGCCCTAGTTAAAGTCCCTGAGCAAGCTCGTAAAGTCTTTGCTGAAGCTGAGAAACTCACACCCCTTATAGAGCAAGGTATATACGCTGAAGAAGTTCTAAGTCAATGGGCAGTAATCTTAGCAGAGGCTGGTTTTCCTGGAAAAGCAAGAGCAATTTGCCATAATTTCGATAAAGCAAAACAGCAAATGGATGAAGATAGGAAATATCCAGGAGAAATTATAGAACGTGCCAAAAGCTACGCTAACAATAGAACTCTAACAAAAAAACGGACTAAGTTTTTAGAAGAGATAGATCAGGCTAGAAACTCTACTGAAGTACGAGAAATTGCTAAAATTGCCATAGAATCTGGAGCTTTTATGGTAAGCACTTTGGGTCGCTTAGTAATAGGCATAGCTGAAGAAATGAAATTTAGTACAGCAAAAAAAGTTGCATACGCTATTGAAGACGAAAACAACCTGAAGCAGATAGATGTACTGAGAGAATTGGCAAAAGTCGTGGCTTGGCTTGGTTACTTTAGGGAAGCATTTACCATCTTTGGACTAAAAAACGGATTGATTCAGTTTTTAGATCACTTAGGGTACTGGATCTGGGCTTCTGAGAAGGTTGAGCAAGAGTTATCCCTAGAAATACTGCAAGAAACTACACGCATTTTTGGTTGGACATATCCATATTGGGGAAAAATTTCCGAGCAGTTAGTTTCCGCCAGTAATAGTTTATATAACAAAGAAAAGGAGGAACTAGATTCCCAAAGTTTACATATTAACAACATATTAACAACTATCCCTATTGAACAGGCTCAACTCTTTGAAGCTTGTATTCAGGAAGCTGTTGATATTCTTTACCAGAATATCGCCATAAGGGAACCGACAAGTCGCTCAAATATTAAAGAAGCTGTATTGAGGCAAATCATCCAGAGCCTCAATCAATTCCTTTAAATAAGGAGTTTAATTTTTCAAAAGGAGTAAAAACAAATGGAAACTCGCAAGAATAATTATTTGCAAATGTCAAACCAAGAATCTAAAATCAATCAGCGTAGAGATAAAAGGAATTTATTAAAAACCTTTCAGTCAAAAAAACAGCAAAAAACTCGTTCTCGTTTTGTGTCTTCAATTGTTATTCTATCTATTTTGAGTGTAGCAAATAGTAGTTTTGCGTTTCCAGCCCGTGTAAAAAAGGAAACAAGATTGTGGCTGTCTCGAGAATATCAAGGTAAAAAAGTTGTAGACTATATCGATATAAACATAGACAACTCACAAATTGAAATAGAATATTGTACTATAAATAATTTATGCAATACAAAAGGTTATTCTATATTAAGTGAAAGTCGGTTTATACCGCAACGTGGCTTGGTTAATATTTCGGATCTTTGTAATGATCCAAGTGTCAGTATTCCTTTTTTGCCAACTTGTTCGTGGAGCGGTAGAGGAAGAAGTACCCAGTTTATTGGTGAAACAAGCGCAGTCCCAGACCAATCATTTGAAATTAAAGATTACTATTGTGATCAATTGAATACAAATAATACTTTAATGCAGGATGTTGGTTTTACAAGATTACCATCTGTAAGGCAAATCCGTAATCTTTATCCTGAATGCCTATAAATTGGGATAAACAAATGTCTGAATTTCAATCTAAAATCACTTTCAGGAATCAAAACTACAGCGTTTTTTATCTAAATTGAACACATTGTAGAAACGTTTCTACAGGGTTTCATTAGAGGTTGTTTGAAAAGTCCTCTTCTCGGTAATAAAACGTTCTAGATCCCCCTAAATCCCCCTTAAAAAGGGTGACTTTAATTCCAGTTTCCCCATCTTTAAGAGGGGTTAGAGGGGATCAACAAGTGCCTAAAATCACAGCTAACTACTTTACAAACATCCTTTTAGACACAGCCAATATTCCAAGTGACATTAATTAATGTGCGTGCGATCGCCAGATTTTGAGCGATCGCACACACTAATTAGATGTTAAAATTTTTGTACCCACGTCCATCATCTGACGCGATCGCTGCCCGAATAAGATAAATTTTACTGCTTGCTAAATTCATATAAAAGACATTTGAAACAGAAATCAATCGCTTGAGTTTACCCTAGCTAGTTTATTTACAATCAAATCCCAATCTCAGCGATCGCACCCTCTGCGATGGCATTAATTAGCTTTGGCATTAATTAGCTTTGCAGCCGGAAATCAATTACTGCAACTGCGATCGCATAGATCACCAACCAAAATTACTGATTTGGCTTTGACTAGGTAGCGATCGCAATTGATTATTCTTGTACCAAGTAAAAGTGCAATGCCTACGGCGGGCTGCGCCTACGTATCCC
The DNA here is from genome assembly GCF_036917655.1 of Nostoc sp. Taxonomy (GTDB): domain Bacteria; phylum Cyanobacteriota; class Cyanobacteriia; order Cyanobacteriales; family Nostocaceae; genus Nostoc. Next base: position 51,828 of record NZ_JBALCY010000057.1, on the reverse strand, counting down.
AAATGCAAAGCTGAATCAACAGCTTGAGTTTGCGAGGGATGCGATCGCCATTTAATCTTGTAGCAAATAGTTCTAAACCCTTACAAAGTTTTGTTATCACTGTAGGCATCGCTTTATCAACTCTATTCTTTTTGATGATGAAACCGAATTCCTAAAAAGATGTCATAAACAAACTCAAGAAAGTCCTTTTTATGCAACAATCCTGAAGTTTGATAACATCCTTTTTCATCTAACAGAGGCTTCATCACATAGTATACAGGCTGATAATTATACCAGGGAATCGAAGGCCACAAATGATGAATTAAGTGGTAATTCTGTCCCATAATTAGGATATTGAGAACTTGGTTTGGGTAGACGCGAGCATTTTTCCAGCGATCGCGCTCCGCAAAAGGACGATGGGGCAAATAGTCAAAAAATAATCCCAGTGCTATCCCCACCACAAAAGCTGGTATAAACCAAAAATTCAGAATGTAACCCAAAAAGTTGTACTGCAATGATATATAAACAATTACACCGACAATTAAACGACTGATGAACCATTCTAATAGCTCATATTTACGCCACAGTCGCCGTTGAAAGAAAAACACCTCATGGTACAAAAACCGCACTGCAATCAACCACAGCGGGCCACCCGTAGAGACATAATGATCTGGGTCGTCCTTGGGATGGTTGACATGGCCATGATGCTGTAAATGCACCCGCGTAAATACTGGAAAAGCAAAAGCTAGCATCAATGCACTGCCATGCCCTAACATCGCATTAATCACCCGGTTGCGATGGGCTGATTGGTGACAAGCGTCGTGAATTACCGTTCCAGCACAATGCAAGGCAATAGTGTTAACGCTAAAGCACAGCCAGTGCGGCCATTCCCAAAGCCAGTAACCAAAGTTAGATAACACCAGCATTGCTACAGCTACAAAAAACAGCAGTAACGTGGGATTAAAATCACCAGGAGGCGCTAAAAATTCCTTAGGCGGGATTGTCAGTGGCTTTCGTGCCTCCGATGCGATCATCTCTAACATTGACTCCTTCTTAATCAAACATTACAAATATACGATAAAAATTAGGGAAGAATAAATTTTTGTAAAGTTTTGTATAGCAATATTTATCCACAGCTTTGCATATCAGTAGATGAATAACGCTATGATTCCAGACAAGAACTAATCTTTACTGAATAAGTGGGGTATGACAACAATTGGCAAGAAGTTGATGGGATAAACTCCTTCGTTGGGAGGATGGATACAAGATTGATGTACTATATCTAGTCTATCCCACAGCCCCAACTCTCCCATAAACCCTCTCTAACTGCTTATATCTATTGATATAGCAGTGACTGAAAAGGAGATGCCATTTAAGTTACGATGACTTCCCAGATAGCTCCCTAACTTCAGCCCCTATGCAATTAAGAGATTCTCTGCGCCGGACAAAAATTGTCGCTACTATTGGCCCCGCCACTAGCAGTCCTGAAATGCTCAAGGCGATTATTGAAGCGGGAGCCACGACGCTGCGACTAAACTTCTCCCACGGAACTCATGCCGACCATCAGCGTAGTATTCGCTTAATTCGGCAAACCGCCTTTGAACTAAATCAGCCAGTGGCTATTCTCCAAGACTTGCAGGGCCCAAAAATTCGCTTGGGGAAGTTTGACAACGGGTCTATAGTTTTGGCAAAAGGCGATCGCTTCACCTTGACAAATCGCCCGGTTATAGGTAGTCAGGAAATTAGCTGCGTCACCTACGATTATCTAGCCGAAGAAGTCCCGGTTGGCGCAAAAATCCTCCTTGATGATGGACGAGTAGAAATGCTGGTGGAGGAGATTAACCGGGACAAAGGTGATTTGCATTGCCGTATTACCGTACCTGGTAAACTTTCTAACAACAAAGGCGTAAACTTTCCCGGCGTTTACCTGTCAATTAAGGCAATGACCGACAAAGACCGAGAGGATCTGATGTTTGGTCTGGATCAGGGTGTAGATTGGGTGGCGCTTTCCTTTGTCCGCAATCCGCAGGACATGATCGAAATTAAAGAATTAATTTCCAGTACAGGCAAGCAAGTGCCAGTGATTGCCAAAATTGAAAAGCACGAGGCCATTGAACAAATGGAGGCGGTTCTGGCTTTGTGTGATGGCGTGATGGTTGCCAGAGGCGACTTAGGGGTGGAATTGCCAGCAGAGGATGTTCCCGTACTCCAAAAGCGGCTAATTGCCACAGCAAATCGTTTGGGGATTCCCATCATCACCGCCACTCAGATGTTAGACAGCATGGTGAGTAATCCCCGTCCCACTCGCGCTGAAGTGTCGGATGTGGCAAATGCGATTTTAGATGGCACGGACGCGGTGATGCTCTCCAATGAAACTGCTGTGGGTAGCTTCCCTGTAGAAGCAGTAGCGACGATGGCGCGAATTGCCGAGCGGATGGAGCAGGAAGAAGTCCAACATTTAAACTTACGTTCTTCGAGAGATGCTCGACGCTCCATTCCCAATGCAATTAGTCAAGCTGTAGGTCAAATTGCCGAACAACTAGGTGCAGCGGCAATCATGACCCTAACCCAAACTGGGGCAACAGCTCGCAATGTCTCTAAATTCCGTCCTCAGACACCGATTTTGGCAGTGACACCCCATGTGAATGTAGCGCGGCAGCTACAGATGGTGTGGGGAGTAAAACCGCTGTTAGTACTAGGATTACCTTCCACTGGTCAGACATTTCAAGCTGCGATCAACGTAGCTCAGGAGTTGAAGTTACTGTCTGAGGGAGATTTAGTAGTGATGACCGCTGGCACACTCCAGGGAATTTCCGGCTCCACTGATTTGATTAAGGTAGAGGTGGTGACGGCGGTACTAGGTCACGGAATTGGACTGGGACAAGGTTTGGTGAGTGGTCGCGCTCGGGTGGCTAATACTGGCATGGATGTTAGTAACTTTAATCCTGGAGACATATTAGTTGCACCCCGCACTAGTGCGGATTTTGTTGAGGCAATTCGGAAATCTGCCGGGATTATTACGGAAGAGGAAAGTCTCACAAGTCACGCAGCAGTGATTGGCTTACGTCTCGGTGTGCCAGTGATTGTTGGCGTGAAGCAGGCAACGCAGGTGATTCGAGATGGGGCGATTATAACGCTGGATCTGCAACGGGGTTTGATTTACTCTGGGGCGGTGAGAACGCCTTAAAACTAGGTATTGGGGACTGGGGAGTAAGAATTTTAGATTTTAGATTTTGGATTTTAGATTGAAATTTAATCCAAAAGACGCTCGCGGACTCGCTCTAAGCTAAGCCATGCCGTTGGCGCAGCCTCTCGTAGAGAAGGCTTTACGCTACGCTATCGTCAATCCAAAATCCAAAATTGAATTGCCCAATCCCTTTATCAAACAGTTGCGATCGCAACCCCAAGCCATCCAGCAAAGTTTTTCTGCTGTGTGGAGTCAGGATGATCAACAGGTTTTACCTGATATCGAGTGGGATGTGGTGACGCGAGGGTAATGGAATAAGTCCGCAGTTCGTCTTGATGAAAAACTGTGACTTGGATGGTATCGTTTGGTTGGTAATCTTTGAGGCGATCGCTTAAGCCACCCGCCATTACCTTAATCCCATCAATTGCTAACAACTCATCGCCTGCATCAATTCCCTCTGCTTGTGCAGGTGAACCCGCCTCCACAAACTTGATGATCTCCCGCCCATTCTCTGTATTTATTCTCACACCCAGGTAAGGTTCTTCCTGCTGATCCGCTACCAACTGTAAACCAAAGGGTTTCAGGTACTGATTCAAGGGTAAATCGTCAATGCCATCAATGTAGCGTTTAAAGAAATCAGTCAAATCGATTCCGGCGACAGATTCTATAACTTCCTGCAACTGTTCTGGGGTATAGCCAATTTCAGCTTGCCCAAATTGCTGCCACATTTTCAGCATCACATCATCGAAGGAGCGCTGATTGTCATGTGTAGAGCGAATCAGTAAATCCAGCAACAACGATACCATTTCTCCCTTTAAATAATAGGAAATTTGGGAATTACCGCTGTTGGCATCGGGGCGATAGAGTTTAATCCAGGCATCAAAACTTGATTCAGAAACGGGTTGTACCTTGCGCCCCGGTGTCATTTCATATCTGGTAATTTCCTTGCCCAAGTTATTCAAATACGACTGAACATCATAAATTCCTGCCCGCAAAGGAATTAACAAGTCATAGTAACTAGTAGTCCCCTCACAAAACCACAATGATGGTGTGTAGTTTTCCTGGTCGTAATCAAAAACCTCTAATGCTTTTGGGCGAATTCGCTTGACATTCCACAAGTGAAAGAACTCGTGTGCAACTAATTGGATAAAGCGATCGGACTTTTCTTGAGCGCGAAACCCAAAACGGTGGTAAATTAAAGAGCAAGAATTTTTATGCTCCAAACCACCAAAAGCTTGGCTAAATAAATGTAGCAGAAACACGTATCGTTCATAAGGCAAACCGCCGAACATCTGCGCTTCTACCTGAATAATTTTTTGGATATCAGCAATCAGCTGCTGAACTTGATAATTACCTTTCCCCCAAATTGCCAGTTCATGGGGTTTTCCCAAGACCTCAAATTTATACAATTGGTGGCAACCAATCTCAAACGGAGTATCCACCAAAGTATCAAAATCGCCAGCCAAGAAAGTATTTGTTTCCTCACCAACGGCAGGGAGAGCAGTAGTTACCTGCCATTCCGGGTGTGGTGGTACGATGGTGACGCGAATGGGTTGCTTGTCCCAGCCCGGTATTCTAAAAAATAGTGCCGCACCATTGAAATAACCGTGGGTGGCATCTAAGTGATTTGTCCGTACCGATAGCTCATTGGCAAAAATGCGGTAACGTACAGTTAATTCTGAAATACCTGTTTTGTCTATCTGCCAGTGATTTTTACTGGTTTTCCGCCAAGGTAAAGGCTTATCCTCTGCAAAAGCCATAAAATCTTGTAAATTCTTGGCGTATTCCCGGACTAAGTAGGAACCGGGTGTCCACACCGGCAATTTTAAATCGAGAATTGGTGAGGGATGATTGACAAGGCGTAAAGTCACCTCAAACAGATGGGTTTCTGGTTGGGACATTGCCACCAGGTAATGAATTGTTGGCCCAGTTTCCTCGACGTAGGTTTTGGGACGAGTTGCTGTTGCTTCAGTCATCTTGTTTGTTGAGGTAATTGTTAATGGGCTATGCCCAGCTTCGTTTGCGGAGCATCTGGTAGAGAAGACAGTAATTAGTAGTTAAGACGCCACGGATAAATCCGCTTGCTCTCAAATAAAGATTACACTTTATTTCTTTTGCATAACTAATATAGTACTTATGCATTGTACATAATTACTACACGCAATTTGGGTATTTCAGCCATATTGAGCAGCCTGCGATGTCTACGACGGGCTACGCCAACGCACCAAAAATCGGCACTGGTGCAGATTCTCCGATTGAAAAACCCCATTTGGAATCCCAAGCTGAACCTGACATTTGCCGATAAAGCACCGGAATTACCTGTGTTGTGGGTAGTAACTCCTGGTGGTTTGACTTTGGGGGAGTTTCCATTTGGGGAAGCGGTGCGATTATTGTCGGTTTGATAAATGCCTAACCTCTAATAAGCAAATGAAGAGTGCTGAGTTCCGAGTGCTGAGTTAAAAGACCACCCAGAAGGGGTGGGGTATCAACCAACCTCTTGAGTTAAGAAGATTCCGCCACGCCACAAGTGGCCTTGCTCGTACCAAGTACATAAGTGCTGAGTAGTTTTTTACTTGACTCAACTCAGCACTCAGCACTCAGGACTGAGTGTTGTCAACCGAAGCGTATTGTCGGTTGACCTACTTAAGACCAAAATTTGTATCGCTGAATAAATAAAGCAATCACACTTTGCCAGCCAAGTTCATCAGCTGTTTGAAGTTCACAAGATAATTGATGTTGTTGGCGCTATCAATCTTTATCCACCCTTTTTCATGGAGTTTTTCCATGATTTTGGTGGTTTCTTCAACGCCGATTTCTGTCACCTCTGCTAAATCTTTAAAGGGAATGTTAAAAATTTCTTTTCCTAAGTCTGATTCCTGACCATAGCTTTCACCTAAAGTCACTAGGGTATGGGCGAGTTTAACCGCTGGTGGTGAAGACCGCATTTGTAAGCGCTGGTTAATTTGCCGCAATCGCCGCACCATCAGCTGCAACATGCGGTGATGTAACTGCGGGTCTTTAAACAATATTTGAATAAAACGCTCTCTAGAGATACTAAGCAACTTCACGGGTGAAAGGGCAATGACATCGGTTGAGCGTGGAGACTCATCCAAAATTGCCATTTCTCCAAAAAAATCGCCATGACCAAAAATTGCCAGAGCTACTGAATCTTCCCCGACGGTACGCCGGACTTTAACCCAACCAGAAACCACAAAGTAAACGGCGTTACCCCAGGCATCTTCCATCACAACGGCTCGCCCAGATGGGTATTCATGTTCAATTGCAACGTTGAGCAGCCATTCCAAAGTCTGTGGATTGGCTGTACTCATTAAGGGGAAAAGTTCACTAAAAACCTCAGTTAGCATGAAATATTTGCAACAAATGGATTTAAGAGCGGGAAACTAACTTTGCTACTATAAGTTTATTTAAACCGTAATCTTACTCAGAATACGATCGCAAAATTTGTATTTATTTGAGATGAGCCTCTAAACTGGCTCAGTCTAGGATTCCATTACAACATAACAATTATGTATGCGATCGAAATCAGCGGTTTCACTGACAGACCGATGATTTGCTGTTTGTTGGTGGATTGCTATCCAGTGCCAGTATTTTGATCTGTTGGTTTAAACTTTTCACTAGTTGATTCAGGGCTACTATTGCCTCTAATTGCTGAGAATCAAGGCTGGGATTCAGTAAAAGCCGTTCTTGTAATTCATGTAACTTGAAGTTTAGTTGTTGAGAAATTCCTAAGGCATCGTGGCCGAGACGCGCTAACTGTTGTTGTTGATAGAACTTTAGTGCTGCTCCTCGCAATACTTGGAGTGTTGCCTCTTCGCCGTAGGTTCCCGGCATGACTCGCAAGCGTAATAATAAGCGATTTTTTTGATATATGTATTCCTTCTCTACCTGTTTTGGTTCTGCAACCGTGGTGACAGGCAGGGAAGCAAACCGCTTTAATTCATTTAGTACTCCTTGGAAAACCGAGAGCGGCAGTTTGTCTAATACAGACTGCAAGACTCCATTGTCACTCCACAGTATCCTACCTTCGTAAGCTTGTCTTTCTAAATACAGCCGACCAATTCCTCCAGCCAGAATTCGTCCTAGTAATTCTTCTAGTAATATCTTGGGTGGTAGTGTTGGCAACACCTCAATCGGACTAAATAGTTGGGTAACTTGCGTGGGCAAAATAGGTAATTTATCCGGTGGTGCTGCTTCGGAAGTCTCCCCCTCTTGAGTTCTGGTAGGTTGAGACGATTTATCTAGCTCTGGGATAGCAGGCAAGTCTACGCGCTGCCCAGAATTTTGACGCTTTTGTGTCTGAAACGCCATCAATATTGGTTGTTGATTTGATTCAGAGTCGGCATCTAGGGAGGGAATAGGTTTAGCTGCGCTATGTATTGGAGGAGAGTCCTCAGTTTGCTGATGCACAAGTTTTGCATCTAGCTGGGATGTATTCTTATGGTTGAGGTAGGCTGACAGAATTCTGCGGTGAGCGTCGGCTGCGATCGCCTCAATCACCATTGTGTAATTGATATAAGATAAAATGCGACCAACATAATCTAGTGCCTCGCTCTCTTGTGGATGAACCATACCTAGCAAGAGGTTTTTGTCTTCTAATCCAAAGGGCAAAATCTGGTGGTAGAGGCAAGCTTCAAAGGACAAAAGACTATCAATCAGTTGGAATATTTCCTCGTGATCGCCTCCTTCCTCCCACTTCGTTTTAGTGGCAGTTAGCATTTGCTGTCCATTTGCTGCGGTATCATTTAGTTCCCCCTCTGAAGACAACATAGATTTGATTACTTGGTGTTTGGTTATATAATATTTTGCCTCTAATTTAGTAGGTAGTTAATAAAGATACTTTGTTAGATTGTTAAAAATTCAATTATCTATACATAAGTAGACGTAAGTAGAAGATGAATTTCAGCTTGTGGGTAATACTAAGTTTTGACGGTGACAAGGAGGCAATTTTCTCCCTTGTCTCTCTTGTCTCCCACCGCCTAAATTGATCAACTGGATGCCTCACAGCTTACTCCTGGGTTCTTAAAGTTTGGGCTGTAAGATAGACTTTTGTCCATTCGCCTAGCACTTGATGGGTTTTGAGTTTTAAATGTTGGGCTATTGCTTCTATTGAATTACCTGCTCTCCGCAAATCTAGGATTTGCAGCCCCAGAGGAGTCAATTTTTCATCAAGTTGCTGCCATTGGTTTTGTGTTAATCCCAAGTTATGTTCTTGCAAGGAAATTGAGAGCCAGCTGTCTACGAGTTCTGGTTTACCTTTGAGGGCAAAGACGCGCACGGCGTGGTAACTAATTTTTTCTCGCAGACGGTATACTTCTTTAGTCTGCTTATTTAATCTGTGGGCGATCTCTTCTTGGGACTTACCTTGCAAATACAGTCGTAGCCACTCCACTGCGTCTGTTCCCAGATTTTCTTGTAAATAATTTTCAAATTCTTTTTGTACTGACTGGCGCAGCGCCTGTTGTTCCTCTAGTTGTTGTGCTTCTTGATATTCTGCGATCGCCTGACTATCCACTAAGTTAACTCGATTATCATTATCGTCTGTGAGAACTTCTTCCGACACTAGTCTAATCAAGTCACGGCCCGGCACTTGGGTTAAGCCACCGCGCTGAGTGCGACGCAAGTAATTCACAAATCGGTAAGCTAATAGGGGTTGATTGCGGACTGGCCGCAGACAATATTCTTCTACACTGGCAAATAGCAAAGCATCCCCCAATCGTCGATCGGTTGTATATTTGGCAATATCAGCCATTTGCTGTTGCATGTAGCTATCGCTTTGCAATAATTCTTGGAGTACTTCTTGCAACACATCCATGACACTACGCTGGCGATCGCGGCTCAGAGCAACCCAAGTCTGAATCTTATTCCGTAATGTTACTAAACTCCCCAATCGCGTTATCAAGTTGCGATAAGCACGTTCTCGCCCTAACCCCAAGTAGCGTTGACGTAAAATTCTCCAGCGATATTCCATCGCTTGTTTAGCAATATCGAGTTCCTTAGGGTTAAACAGATCAAACCGTTTTGAGTCAGATCCAAATAGCCAGAGAATAATACTTTGCCTAGCAGCTTCATTTTGATCTGGACATTCCGCAGCCAAGCGTTTTCGCCAATCTAGAGCCAGTTCTTCCACATCTGTTGTCATAGTGAGATTGCGTTCCTCGAAACTCAATTTTGAAGTTTGCATCACAACCCCCATTCGTCCCACCTAATTGTTTAACTGGCAATTTCCTCGGATTTCATGAGTCTCATGAAAATAGCTCAGTGATTCCACTTTTATTACGTCTTAATTCACTAAAATTATGCAGAAATTGCTGGATTGATATTTTGCTTGCAATTTCAAAATCCCCCAAACCCATGTCTATGATACGTTTAGCTCAATTATGTTAATTTAACCTTTTTGTAAAGTTATGTTATCTAACTGAGAACAGAAATCTGCCTAAAGTGGTAAGGATACTGCTTTGCAGGAAATAGGTTGAGGAAATCTGACATTTTATAACCGAGCCGAGGAACGAATCTAATTTAACTTAATACCAGACGTTATTTCACCCGTATAAGTTTCAACCCTCTACAATCCCTTACGTAGTAAAATACTTAGTTAAATCTCAATACGCTTGGTGTTAGGATATTTTGCCCCGGAAGATTCCCCCAACCCACGCCAGTCGCTCATGGGGAAACCCTAGACGTTAGCGGACTCGCTCTAAGCGTACTCCTTTGGGGAAGCAAGCTACGCGCAGTGTGTGGCAGACAAGCCTCTATAGAGAAGGCTTTACGCTCGCTATGGGCGGCATCGTCTCCCCAACTCTACGCGAAAATAGAAGACCGCGCTAGCTCCTTTAAAAATGGGCTTAATTCCCTCCTTTTTAAACAGAGTTAGGGAGGATCAAGCCTTAACTAAATCGTATTAAGTTAAATTTCGTAATATATTTTTATATTATTAAGTGTATATACGCAAATTAGCTTTTAAAAGGATGTTAAATAAGTCCTTGTATAAAACCTTAAATAAATTTTGGATAAATACTATTACAATAGCGTGGAATCAGCCCCAGTATGCCACATAGCGATGTCTACGACGGGCTACGCCTACGCTATTCTGGATAGTAGGGATTGATAGGCAAATTTATCTTTTTTAAACTAGCTTCACCCACAACTACGCCTCTAACATTGACAAGTTCTTCTTAAAACTTTTACATTCCCAAGAGTCAATATTGATTTTGACTATTGACTCTGACTGTTGCTTTCCCTCTGCTCAAAATTCAACTTATGCAAAATCTAAAAACAGAAAGAATGCAACCATCAAAAGCTTTAATCGTCATCAGCCTTACAAAAGACTTCTCTTTAAATTCATTTATGGGGATTTTTCGTTTTGAATTCGCTCACAGGGGGTTGACTTTATCGACCGTTCGATGATCTAACAATGGGATTTTCTACAGATTCTCGATACTGTTGGACTTGTTCTGTGTAACCAATTGGCAGAACAGCTTCAACGTTTTCATGGGGACGAGCAATAATCACCCAAGATTCTAGGGTACCGCCATAAACATTTTCTGCGGCTTCAATACCAGCAGCCATAGCGGCTTTTACTTCAGAAACATCGCCACGAATATTAACTGTAAAACGAGCGCTACCTACTCTGATATAACCAACGAGGGTGACTCGACCAGCTTTTAGCATAGCATCTGCTGCTGCTAGCACCGCCGGAAAACCTTTCGTCTCAAGTGCTCCAACTGCCTGTAATGACATTAATAATCTCCTGTATGAATAAACGATATGCGGGTTACAAATTAATTGTACGAAGCTTCGCTACAGATTTTGATGGCGGAATTGCTTAGAAGATGCGGAAAGGTTCTGATTCTTCAGTGAAATGGATTGGTAATATGGTTTCCACATTTTCCGGGGGATTAGGAACGATGTAGTAGGTAATTACTGCACCAACCTTTACTTCCTCTCCAGCTGCGATCCCGGCTTCAACTGCTCTTTTTACCTCAGCAACGTGTCCCCGGACGGCGACTAACAAGCGAGCACTTTCCGCTTGACCATAGTACACAATTGTGACTGCGGCAGCTTTGACCATTGCATCTGCTGCTGCTAAGACACTAGGAAAACCTAAAGTTTCAATTACGCCAACGGCCATTGGCATGGCATTAGCTCCTGGATTAAGGGATAGGCGATTTTAATTGTAAGTGGCTTTAGTCCCAATTTTGACATTTTGGAAAACTTTCTTTGATACCAGGAATTCTGCGGCAGTGGGGAGTGAGGAGTTAGGAGCAAAGCCGGAGACGCTCCGCCTCCGGTTAGGAGTTAGGAGTTAGAATGTTTTGATAATCGCTGGTCTATGTTTTATATATTATAAGTAATATCTCAGCACGTTAGTTTGTGTAATTTTGTTGTTTAACAAAATCAGCGATGCGTGGAAGCAAGCTAGTACGATAAACTGAAATTTATGTTTCCGAATTTTCTTCCTACATCTGTTGGGCAACTGACAGAACCTACCTCGATCGCACTAGCTCGGAGTATTCAAACTTCTGCGATCGCTACTCCTTTAACTAATCAACCAGTTACCACAACCTATGTCAAGCAAGGGAGTGGTGGAACTCCTATTTTATTAATTCACGGCTTTGACAGTTCTGTATTAGAATTCCGTCGGCTTTTGCCACTGCTCTCTGGAGATAATGAAACTTGGGCAGTGGATTTGTTGGGTTTTGGGTTTACAGATAGACTCTCAGGAATTGCTTATAGCCCAACTGCGATTAAAACCCATCTTTATTGTTTCTGGAAAAGCCTGATTAACCAACCTGTAATTTTGGTGGGTGCTTCGATGGGGGGTGCGACGGCGATTGATTTTACGCTAACTTACCCGGAAGTGGTAAAAAAGCTGGTGTTAATTGACAGTGCAGGATTAGCGGGTGGTTCACCGTTAAGTAAACTAATGTTTCCCCCGTTGGATTATTTAGCAACTCAATTTTTGAGTAATCTTAAAGTGCGCGATCGCGTTTCGCGCATTGGATACAAAAATCAAAGTCTTGCATCTCTCGATGCGCTGTATTGTGGAGCATTACATCTACAAATGCCCAGTTGGCATCAAGCTTTGATTGCTTTTACCAAAAGCGGTGGTTACAGTGCTTTTAGATTTGAAACGCTATCACAAATTGTGCAACCAACGCTAATTTTGTGGGGCGATGCCGATAAAATTTTAGGTACTGGGGATGCTACAAGGTTTAAAAGGGCAATTCCACACAGTACTCTCGTCTGGATTCAAAATTGTGGTCATCTCCCACACTTGGAACAACCACAAATTACCGCGCAGCAGATTTTAGACTTTTGTGGTGAACCACATTAAGTTGCTAGGCGTAAAGAAATTAAAGTTTGTAATAAGGACTTTAGTCCTGATAATCCTTGTTTTGAGCGATGAATCGCTCACTACGAACGTACACATAACCTAAGTCTTCACTACATAAGTTGCTATTAAGTAGTCAGACAGAATTAATTAAACAATGTCATTGTGAATGGAGCGTCTCGTAGAGAAGCAGAATGAAGCAATCGCAATGACTGTAAATATTTTTGTGCGACTACTTATCTGGCGTTTCCAGACTTAACGGCTAAAAGTCAGATATTAGACCTGTCCGGCCACCAATACTTGGGCTGCGGTCAAATCCAGCGTTGGAAAAGTCACTGACTTGATCAGGTCTGTTCCCTGAAACGCAGCTTCTTCATACAGCCCATCCACCAGAGTCAGCAGGGTAACTCGATCTTTATCAGCGTCAACAATCCAGTATTCAGGGATACCCCGTGCGGCATATTCAGAACGCTTATAACGGTAGTCTCTATCCTCGTTCACCTTCCCAGGAGAGACAACCTCAACCACCATTATTGGGGAAGGCATATCTGGGGTAATCGTGGCTCGCCCCCCTCCTAGAGCCGCTAATAACTCTTGCGTCAATATCATCAAATCTGGCAGTCGCACACGAGTTCGGTTGCCTATGACCACGAGTTCTGTATCTTTGTGGCAAATGAGTTGAATCGGCACAAACTTGAGAAATTCCGCCAGTAGATAAAGAGAAATTAAGTTATTTCTATCAGTTTCCGGCGGCATTTCGACCAACTCTCCATCCACAAGTTCATACTGGGTGTCTGTGCCATCATCATAGGCAAGATACTCTTCTAGGGTGAGTTTATTGACGGTTGTGGTTGTATTCATCGTCTTCATAAACTCCACTGCTGATAGCCGCTCTGGACATTTCCTAATTGTATCAGTTCAACGGTTCGCGCCCAGGATTCCTCGTTATTCCGTAACTCATGGGTAAGTCCTAAATTAGTTGCCATTTCTACAATCCTTGCAACCCTAGCCCTTTATCTCCTCTCTGTAAGCGGGGAAGGGCTAAAGGGTTGGGCTTCTACGGGAATGGCGGATAAATTAAGCAGTGCCAGAGATTTTGATTTGTGCCATTAATCTTTATCTGACTGATTAACTGACTCTAGTCAAGTAACCACATCTCATTAGAACTATCAGGATACTCATTTGGTTGATTTTGAGGTTGATTTTGAGCTAGTGTTTCCGATGACCGATGTGATTTTTTGTAGTTAAGTGGATTGTAATGGTCTTTTACTGGTTTTATCGCACTAGTTTCTTTCACAACACTATCAGCATACTCATCTGGTTGATTTTGAGCTAGTCTTTCCGATGGCCGATGTGATTTTTTGTAGTTATATGGATTGTATTGTTCTTTTACTGGTTTTATCGCACTAGTTTCTTTGACAACAAGTTTAGAATTATCTTCTGCTGTTTGTTTTAAAGCACTAATTTCTTCTATCAGATGGGAATTTGCTTCTGCAAGTTGCAGGGCTGTTTTTTTTGTTTCATCAAGTTCTTTTGTTAGCTGTTGTATCACTAATTGTTGTTCCGATACAAATGTTTTTTGTTTAGATAATTTTGATTGCAAACCAGTAATTTCCTCTCCGAGAGATGCTTCTTTTTTGTGGCTTTTTTCCAGATTAATTGTCAACTCTTTGACAGTTGCTTCTAAATCAGCCTTAGTGGGACTTGTGCGCTTAATAGAAGTTGACTCGGGTGTTTGTGTTGAGGATTCCTCATCAGACAAAGCCTGTTCATCGGCAATTTTTTCTGCTGTAACTTCGATCGCAGATTCACCTTCTGGGGGTGTAAATTTTTGCGCCTCTTCTTGTAATAAGTCAGAGAGGCTTTGTTTCTTAACCATTATTTTCTCCAATCACGCTGTAATTCATCAGCTGCACGGCGGTAGTCTAATTCCGCCTCCCGTGCATTACTTCCTCGCCATTGAGTGATCGCTACACCCTCAAGTGCCGCTCGTTCATGAGCTTTATAGGCACGGATGAAGGTATTACAAGTAGGAATACCTAACCGAGTCAGAGTGTTTTTTGCTTCTTGTGCTTCCCCCAGACTGCGCGTATCGACTTTGGTAAGCAGTACCCGATGGGGGGTTCCCACGGGGATGACGACTTCCTTGACTGTTTCCACGAGGATAGCTAAATCCATTGCGGCTGGGGGTGTAGGCAAAACTAGATAATCTGCGATCGCAACTACCGCTACTAATGCTTCAGAGCGCAGCGCGGGAGGCGTATCCACCACTACTAAATCGTAACCTGTTATCTTTCCTAAATCACCTAAAAGTGTAGGATCGGTTTCTTGAGATAAATCAAACCCCATTCCCTGCTGACTGCGCCCAAACCACCAACTGGCAGAACCTTGAATATCTGCGTCAATCAGCAGCACCTTTTTTTTCTTCGCAAAGTTTGCAGCCAGATTGACTGCGGTAGTCGTTTTACCGACTCCTCCTTTACCGTTGAGAATAGCGATGATTTTTGGCACTGCTTGCTTCCGATTCTGCCTCTTGAGTGCTGAGTGCTGAGTTAGGAGTTAAGAGTTAAGAGTTAGGAGTTAGAAGTTAGGAGTTATGATTCTCCTTTTTGTCCCCCTGGTCTCTAGTACCTGGTTCCTAGTTCTCAGTCCCTGGTGATGAAACTTTTTCATTGGGACTGCCTTACAAGAATATACCGCTTTATGTGACCCTCAAGAACATGAAAACTCGTAACAATAAAATTCAGAAGCCATCAACTTCACAAAATTCTATGACAGCAACTTACAATTTGCCTGATGGGCCTGAAATGCCGCGCTGGCTGCGGATGATCAAGTTTATTGGTCAGCCACTGAAATATGTGGATGATTTTGCCAAAATCTATGGTGACACCTTTACTATCAGGAGTAGTCGCGGGGATAACCATCTTGTGTACTTTAGTCAACCCCAAGCACTTGAGCAGATTTTTACTGCTGATTCCAGCCATTTTGAGGTTGGGAGGGGGAACATAGGACTAAAATTTTTGCTTGGCGATCGCTCCTTTATGTTATCAGATAGCGATCGCCACCAGCGCCAACGGCAACTATTAGCTCCTCCCTTTCATGGCGAAAGGATGCGAGCTTATGGTGAGGATATCTGTAAAATAACCCGACAGGTGAGTAATGAATGGCAAATTGGCAAGCCTTTTAAGATCCGTGAGTCGATGCAAGAAATCACCTTGCGTGTTATTCTCCGGGTTGTATTTGGTTTGAATGAAGGAGAGCTTTTTGAGGAACTGAGGCGATCGCTAAGTGACTTACTAGACTTCATCAGTTCGCCCGTAATGTCCAGCGCCTTCTTTTTCCGGTTCATGCAAAAAGATTTCGGTGCGTGGAGTCCGTGGGGTTGGATTCTGCAACAACGGCAAAAAATTGATCAACTTATTTATGCTTTGCTTCGAGAACGTCGGGCTGAATCTGCTCAAAATCGCCAAGATATCCTGAGTTTGATGATGGCTGCTCGTTATGACGATGGTCAAGGGATGTCAGATGAAGAATTACACGACGAGTTAATGACGCTGCTAGTTGCGGGACATGAAACTACCGCTTCCGCATTGACATGGGCTTTTTACTGGATTGACTATTTACCAGAGGTGCGGGAGAAGTTGCTACAGGAACTCAACACCATTGGAGTTAACCCCGATTTGAGTAATGTAGCTAAATTGCCCTATTTGACAGCAGTTTGCCAAGAAACATTGCGAATTTACCCAATCGCCATGACTGCTTTCGTGCGGATTGTCAAGACCCCAATTAACATTATGGGCTACGAACTGCGAGAGGGAACGGCAATAGTCCCCAGTATTTATTTAGCACATCATCGGGAAGAAGTTTACCCACAATCCAAGCAGTTCAAACCAGAACGCTTTTTAGAAAGACAGTATTCACTATACGAATATTTGCCCTTTGGTGGCGGTAATCGTCGCTGTATTGGAATGGCATTTGCCCAGTATGAAATGAAAATCGTCTTGGCAACTGTTTTGTCGGAATTTCAAGTATCGCTAGTGAATAAACGTCCTGTGCGTCCTGTGCGCCGTGGTTTAACTATAGCCGCACCCGCAGGAATGCGGATGATTGCAACACCTCAAGTAAAGCGTGCCAATACACCAGTGTTGGTGTAATATCAAGTTCGGCTAATTACGATCATAAAAACACCCAACCCCTCCTCGCTTGCGGGGAGGGGAGCAAAAGCGTAGCTTTGGCGGGGTGGGGTTCTAGCGCGAAATATGTCAAGTTTGGTTAATCAGTCATACTATTGAGTGTCAGAATTAGCTGATATTTCAGGTTGAATCTGTTGCTTATTGGCGAGTTGTTCATAATGTTCTTTGTCGCGGTATTTAATTGTTCTCATAGGTTGATTTCCAACAATTGCTAAAGGTTCAACATTAGCAGTTACAACCGTACCAGCCGCCACAATTGCACCATCTCCAATGGAAACTCCCGGAACAATTAGGACATTTCCGCCAATCCAAACATTGCGACCGATAACAACAGGTTTATGAATGTAGACATTATGCTCATAGGGCAAATCATTACTTTGATAGTTGTGATTTGCAGAGAGGATAACAACATTAAATCCAAGTGTGGTGTTGTCGCCAATTGTGATTCCGCCACGTCCATCTAATAAGACATCTGGGCCGATGTAGACTTTATTTCCCAGAGATACATTTTGCGGATGGTCAATTTTAATATCTCGCTTAAATCGTAGACCTGAGCCACAAAATTTCAATTGACTCTTCAGTTCTTGATGCTTGTATCGCCTGATTTTGGTTTCTAAGTATTCTCCCCACCGTACCAGACGAGGTACTAACCATTGTTCCAATAGTCGCTCTAATTTATTTGTAATTTTATTTTTGATCTCTTTCATAAAACCTCATGGAAGTCTCGGAACTCTCTGGCTTTCAACCAAGGAGGAAAAACGACGTGGGTACTTTAGCACCCTTTACATTTGTTAGGTTTCCCTGATTAGAGTATTTTCTCCCGTGTGAATACCGTTTCTCTAAAAGTAGGGTGAGGGATGCTAGCCTTGTAAAGGTGAGCTAAACATTACGAGTTTTAAGCTTGAAGTGTCAAGTTTTGAAGCTCAAGTTCCGAGTTCAAAGATTAGTGTTGGGACAAGTGAAGAGGGAAAAGATGGCAAATCTACTTACGTAGATTACATTGTTAAATCGCCTAAGCGATCGCTAGAGGAGTTTTGTCGCTGGGTGTACCGCTTCATGGGCAATTCTCAGTTCATCTATCCTCAACATCTAGCTGAACAACACCAGAAATTTGCTCGTGCATTAATAAGATGGGTATTCTTCCAAAGCCCCATAAATCAGGATGATTGACTGCCCGACTTCAACAGAAATTCTTCCGTGCCCAGTTTTTGTAATCCAACCCTCTTGCGAATTCGCCATGATTGTCTCCCTCAGAAAGGGACTGATCTTCACTCCGGTACTCACCATGACCAAGATGGAAATGCAGCGATAATTATTAGAGCAGAAGGGATCAGATGGCTATTGGGGGAAGGTGACGCTCGTTCGCCCTTGGCGTCTCCCTTTGGGAGAAGACTCGCTCTAAGCGTACCCCTTTGGGGAAGCAAGCTACGCGGAGCGTGTCGCAGACAAGCCTCTCTAAGAGTTGGCTTTACGCTGCGCTATCAGCCGTCTCTGCTGTAGGAGGGGAGGTAAGACTTCATGCTGGGCGAAAGTCTAAGTGGAGGCACTGGACAATTAGTACACAAACCTGATATAACCCGGTACTCCGGGTTAGTGGTAGGTAGTTCATGCTCAATCTTCACGCCGTAACTGCCATGCTGCACCGAGAGCGGCCCCAGCCCCAGCTAACAATCCGGTACTCATTCCTTGGATAGTTTTTTGGATTGGATCTTGAGTTAGACACTCACTTGTAACCTTACTGTCTTGCAGACAGAGACTACTTTCTGCCCAACCGGCAGTACCTCCTAAAATTACACCAGTTATACTACAGGAAACAACTAGCAGCAAAAGACGTTGGGTTTTTCTAACCATAGATAGATGTGTCAAATATTAGAGATAGTGATTGACTATCAATTACTTTACACATTCTTGCTAGCAAATGTCAGCTGGTTTCAACAGAACTGGCTGCTATTTAAAATCTAGACAAGTAGTGCCATCCTCCATACACTGATTTGGAGTCCCAAATGAGCGTGGGGGACTTCTGCTAAAAAAGTTAAAAAATCTGATTGGACATCGCATCTTAAAAAATAACCTCTGGGGAAGCGATATCACCAGAAGTTTTAATAAAGACATTAGAATAGGGAACTATTATAAAAATAAATTTATCTTTTTGCCAACACTATTTCTTCCTTCTCAAAGACAGGTCAAAGTTAATTTTGCCTGTAATTAAGGATACAAATTGGACTGATAAATCGCATAGATCATATTTTTACCTCTTTTGAGGCACTAATAGAGGTAGTTGGCGGGCGTCGGTTACAAATTTGGCGTGTTGTCCAACAGTCAAAACATTGAACTGACTGGATATAAGTTCTAAACTTTTGTTCATTACTGCTAGCTTTTTGTAAGTCGGAACGCTCATTCCAGGGAAGAATGATAGTTCTGGTACATCCTCTTGACTTAAAAAGTCTGTAGGATGGAGTAGCAAAGAAGGCTGGACGCGTGTAAGTTTACACAGCCACAGGGCAATTCGCAGGTAGAGTAACGCCACTTCCGAAGAAAATGTACTCAGATACATTATGTAACTGAAGTGAATTGGCACCTTGAAAATTGGCATAGTGGTAACAGGAATTTCAGTCAGTTTATCCTTACCCATCTGCCACTGGTAAGGTTTCAGAGGCTGCAAACCGTCTTTGAAACCGCCAAACAGGGCTTCCCGTTTCTTGCGTTCTTCCTTGCTCAGTTTACAGGTCATCAAATAATACGCTCGTGCTATGGGCCCCAAAAATGTGGGAAAAGTCGAAGCATCATATTCGTATCCCCGTCGTGCTAAGACTTTCAATACCGCAGGAGAAAAACTGTATCCAGGCCCCCGGAAGCCGATAGGATGTTGATGAGTGACGCGCTTGATATGTTCTTCTGCC
Source organism: Nostoc sp. (assembly GCF_036917655.1). Classification (GTDB taxonomy): domain Bacteria; phylum Cyanobacteriota; class Cyanobacteriia; order Cyanobacteriales; family Nostocaceae; genus Nostoc. The sequence goes on along the minus strand of NZ_JBALCY010000057.1, from coordinate 32,217 downwards.
AAGGCCACCTCTTTTTCAATCTCATCCTCTGAATACAGATGTAGCCAAGGATCATGGTAAAATGAGTGATTGCCAATTTCGTGACCAGCGCTAGCGATCGCTTGTAATGCTTTAGTGTTCTTTTCCAGCGCTGCATCCTGACCCACAATGAATACTGTGATTGTCAAATCCCATTGCTGGAGAATATCTAAGAAACGAGGGACTGCGATATCCAGGTAAGAGGGAAAAGTCTCCCAACCCGGAGCGCCCTGATTTTTTAGAAAAGACCAAGCATTATCCAAGTCTAAAGAAAGACTGGCTATTGGTTTGTTTCCTGGTCGCTTGCTTTTCATTATTAGTTTAAGTATTTGGACAATTTTTTTGCGTAAATTATAGTATTAGGTTTGGGCTTTATGAGTCAAGTTTCATAGTTCTACTCAGGGCTGATTTTAGGATAAATCTCAAGCCAGAAGGTTTGCGGCTGATCATTTTCAAAATCATAAGTGACTTTAAGAGCAGCATGGCATAGGCGTAGCCGTGTAGACATCGCCTAGATTGAACACTAATAGGTGTTCCATTACCAACAAATTCTGCTTGTCTAAAAGATATTCCCGGTGAATTAGATAATGGGTTTTCAGCGCTCCCTTGATCCCGACTTTATCAGCCTTTCGGACAACGTTTTCCCTTGATACTTAATTATTGGTCATCAATATATTATAAGCAAGACACATTTAAACCTATATTATAAGTAAGTCTTAGCGTTCGCGCCAGATATAGAAGTTATTAATGATTCTGATGCTCAATTTCTATCATCACTTCCAAGAAAAAGCGATTATTATACATAAAGTTTTATCAACATCTTAGTACAGCACGGCGTAAATCCACCTACCATCTCAATTGACAAGACAAGTTGCTCAACAAGAGGCAAAATGCCCTTGTTAAAGGTAGGCAAACTTTCGCCACTACTAGATGTTAATTTGCTGCTTCTGAGTGAAACACATTGCAATTCCCTTTTCGTAGTAAGCTGCTTCATTAATAAAAATAGGCCAAACGGGAGATTTTCCCTGATAAAGAATTGTTTGATCATCAAACGTTAAAAACATAGGATATCCTGGATTCAAGGCTTGATAATCCTTGTCCTGAAGTTCAGGATGAATCATCCCAAAGATTGTCCCATCCTGTTTTTTTGGATAGTCTACAACTGATAAATGGTCATAGAGAATTAACGTTTCGTTAGTTGATAAAATTTCACCCTGGTTAAATTGTTCCAGATAGTCTAGAATCGCGTGAACAAGTTCCTCTGTTTGTTGGAAAAGCGTCGCTTTTAATACACCTTGGGCAATGGGGCCAACCTCGATCGCAAAGCCTAATTCGCAGAGGGAATTTACAAATGGGTTTTCTTCAATTGATTTAAAAGAGCAGCGATAAATCCTCACCAAAGGATTAATTCGGCTCAGATGAGCAGCCAGCTTCAAGTTTAAGGGATGACGATTGTCGAGAATAATTGTCAGACCCATATTAGATGTACTGCTGTGCAAGTCTAAGATGAAATCTACTTGTTTATCCCTATTTGATACTAGGATGTCCTGAATTGATTTAGCTTGCAATTCTTCGTAACTGCTTAAAGTTGGATCTTGTAAATCTTGCTTGAGAAAACAGCGATTTAAATCCTTTTCTAGATATCGCCTCCCTGCTGCAAAAGCGTTAGGATTTGCTAATAGAGTGACTGTCTCAAAACTTGGTCTAGTAATTAAGTTGGGAAACTGGGCAAATTTTTGGATTAAGTAAGCCCCAGTAAACTCATTGCCATGAGTTCCACCGACAATTGCAACTCGATTAATCTGGTTCACGATTACACCAACTCTAGAATGCAGCTATCGAGGTATCAGTTCTCAATGTACCTTATGAAGCATTCACTTTGGCAATGCGATCGCGCCCATGTGGTTGATTAAGATAAGACATATCAGGCCCATTGGGAATAATCCCACCGGGATTGAGTGGGAATAGGTTCCCGTAGTAGTCTCGCTTCACACTCTCGACATCGCAGGTGTCAGCTACACCTGGAAGCTGATATAGATCACGTAAGTAAGCTCCCAAGTTGTGATAGTCTCGAATTCGCTGCCTATTGCACTTAAACAACCCATAGTAGGCACTATCAAACCGAAATAACGTCGTGAATAAACGGACATCTGCAAGCGTGAGATTGTCCCCACACAGATATCGACTAGTCTGCAATGCAATGTCAATCTCATCGAGAGTTGCGAACAGTTCATTACAGGCTTGATTGTATGCTTCTTGGCTTTGGGCAAAGCCGCAGCGATACACGCCGTTATTTACCGCGTGATAAATCTTCTCATTCCACCAGTCAATTTTCTCTTTGAGTGCTTCTGGGTAAAGATTCAGTGTGGGATTGTTGGCGAATTCGTTAAATTCAGAGTTCAGCATCACGATAATCTCTGAACTCTCATTATTGACGATGGTTTTTGTTTGGTTATCCCATAAAATTGGAACTGTAGAGCGTCCACTGTAACCAGGTTCTGCCAGCTGATAAAATTCAGCCAGTGTCTGACAACCTTCTTCTTCCTCGTTGAATATCCAACCGCCTTCAATGGGAGAAGGAGAGACGATACATACTGATATTACCGCTTCGAGTTTTTTGAGCGATCGCACAACCAGGGTTCGGTGCGCCCAAGGACAGCCCAGCCCAACATAGAGTTTGTAGCGCCCCGCTGCTGGTGGGTAAAGATTCCCCTCCTCTGTGCCAATGAACTTCCGAAACTGGCTATTAGGACGAATATACGCTCCCGACTGATTGCTAGGAGCAAGCTTTGACATCATTATCTGCCACATAGTCGTCCAGACAAACTTTCCCAGCCAGATGATCAGCTTGGGAGGGAGTGTCCTGCTCTTTTTCTTTGGGAGATTTTTCTCGTCATTCATTGGAGTTGAGTTGCTCATGGCGACAATCTTGCTTTAGGAGCGATTGACGTTACCACTGTTTCTACTAAGTAGGTTTCCATGCTTACAACCCACTTTCAGTTTTACTACTTTACTTTACTACGCTTTGCCTGTAATTTATATGATGTTCATTGCGAAAAATCTCTAAGCTTTAGGCTAATCCTCATTTAAATTGCATCTTTGCCTGAACTCCCCTACGGATAAATCCGGGGGTTCCAACTCGACTAAAGTGAGTTTCGTTTCTCATGTATGTACCTATTATCACATCGCACCATTGGGGACAATTTAAGGTGATCAACCATTTGTCAAAAATCGAGATCCCAAACACAATTTTTAAGCCAGCGATGCCCAATGGCAAGCTGCTTTCAAAGTTATGAGCAAAGAAAACTGACCCTCAAACTTTTCTTTACGTCTATGCATCATAATTTAAAAGCATCGTTCATCCTTACCCCAAAAACTCAATACAAGGCGTAATTAGATACTCAAAAACATAAATTTCTTCCAGGGTAATTACTATTGATAAAACGGATTTTATCTTAGCTTTAAAAAAAAAATATGACATCTTAACACTAAGTAAGCCTAAAGAAGTATAGATATAATTAAGTGGGCGTGAATAATTAAAGGTTTGTAGTAAGGGCTGAAGCCCTTACTACAAACCTTTAATTATTCATACTACAACGCGTAGTACAATATGATTTATTCTTGCCCACTTACTTAAATTTAGGAAAAAATTACTGAAAAAAAGAACAAAAATGGGAAATTTACGTAGGAAAAATTGTAAATAAAATGACTCAAACTAATAACAAAACTAACCTTCGAGAGGAAACGGATTTAGGGATTTTCATAGCTCAAAGTACTACTACAGACAAATGGCAAATATTGCCGTACAGAGTTCCAATCCTACCTATGCATGCGGCTCTACTTCATACTGGTAAGGTATTCTTTTTCTGCGGTTCAGGTAATGATCCCGCTCGGTTAAATACTCCCTATGACAGTGTGGTCTGGGATGTGAGTAAAGGAACCTTTTCCCGTCAAGCGCCTCCATTGGATAGTAATAATCAACCTATTGACCTTTTTTGCGCTGGTCACTCCTTCCGCTCTGAAGGTCTGTTAATGGTTGCCGGTGGAACTCTACGCTATGACCCATTTTATGGTTCACCCTCTGCTATGATGTTTGATCCTATTACCGAGAAATGGGTCAAGAAGCCATCAATGAATAATGGCCGCTGGTATCCTACTCTGTTAACACTAGGCAGCGGTCGGATCTTTGCACTGTCTGGGCCGGATAAAGATGGCAAGCTTAACAGACAACCAGAAATTTATTCTGTTAGATTTGCAAATGGTTGGAACGCTTTTCCAACAACTAGTTCCTTCGCACCATATGCGAATTTATTTTTACTAAGTAGTGGAAAAATCTTTTATTCAGGTGCTCAGATGGGGGGTAGCTCTGGAGTAGCGCCAACTATACTAACCCTGCCAGGAACATTTACGCAATCCATTACAGAAAAAGTGGTACCAGGGCTGCAAGCCGCAACTTACGGGAACCAAGCTACCAGTGTACTTTTACCACCTGCACAAGACCAAAAAGTCATGATTATTGGTGGGGGTAATAATGTTGGGGGTAATGATAGAACAACAACAAACAGGGTAAATATTGTAGATTTAAAAGCTAGTAACCCAACTTACGTACCAGCAAAGTCTTTAAATTATAGTCGGATGCATCTTAGCGCAGTTTTGTTGCCCGATCGCACAGTCTTTGTTTGTAATGGTAGCAAAATGAGTGAGGATTCAACCCAATCAATGCTGCCAGCAGAAATCTACAATCCAGCCACAAATACCTGGACAGTAGTAGCTAGACAAAATGTCCCCCGCGTATATCACTCGGTGGCCTTGCTCCTACCAGATGGTAGGGTAGCCACAGCTGGGGGTAACCCCGCGCGGACTGTCAATGAACTGCGATTAGAAATCTACAGTCCTGCGTATATGTCGCAGCCACGACCAATCATTCAGAGCGCTCCTGGAACATTGAGCTACGGGCTGCAATTTACGATTCAGACAGCCCAGGCTGCGAATATAAAATGGGTTAGTTTGATTAGACCAATGGCAACCACCCATTCCTGCGATACAGAACAAAGGTTAGTGGATGTACCGATTAATTCTAGGAACGCTACTTCTCTCAATGTCACGCTAACAAACAATCGAAACATAGCACCACCAGGCTGGTACATGCTTTTTATTACTAACAACAATGGAACACCATCAGTAGCAACCTGGACGCGATTATTTTAGTCTTAGAGGTTGTTTGAAAAGTGTTTTGCTGTGACTTTAGGCACTTTTAGATTCCCCCTAACCCACGCCAGTCGCTCTCATGGGGGAAACCCCCTATCCCCCCGCTGGCTTCCCTTAAAAGGGGGGAACCGGAATCAAAATCTCCCAATTCATCAGGGTATTTAGAGGGTTCTAGAACTTTTGATCCCGACAAGAAGAAGACTTTTCAAACATCCTGTTACGCATTGATGTTTAATACACTGCACTTTACTGAATAAAAGTCATTATTTCTAGGAGTGGAAATATGAATTACAAGCTATCACGTCGAAAGTTTGGCCAGCTGGCACTTGCTGGAACTATAGTATCTGGACTTAGTTATGTAACCAACAAAACTTTGGCGCAAACACCAAGTTTTAAAATTATAGGTATAGGTTCTGGCTCTATCATCAACACTGACCAAACGGCTATTCCAGAGGTAAACACCACTGAATTAGACAGCATTAACTCAGACAGTGTACTCACAAATATTAAGCCTGTAGGACTAGGACTTATTTTGCAATCCTTTGGTTTGCAATCCTTAAATACAGGAAAGGTTCAACTTCTAACTCCAATAATCTCTCAGATACTTGCCGAGCAAGGTACAGCTTTAGTAGAGTCTAATGAGGCATTGAGTATCTTCAATTCTTTAAGCGATGGCACACTTGCCGATCGCATTACAGCTTTAGTAGAGTCTGATGAGGCATTGAGTGACTTCACTTCTTCAAGCAATGGCACACCTACCGATCGCGTTAAACCTTTAGTAGAGGCTAACGAGACATTGAGTGGCTTCACTTCTTTAAGCGATGGCACACTTGTCGTAGCCGTTACTCCTATTAGCACTAGTAGGAGACAGGATACACCTACTCGCATTACATTTTTGGGTACGCCTGTAAAAACTTTGATAGTCTCAGGACTTAAACAGAATCAACAGCTTGGGAGCTTGGTAGGCAGTAATGATGGGCGACTCATCGGTTTAGTAGGTAAGAAGAACGGTACACCGCCCATCAGATTGGTAGAGATTAACCTGCAAACAGGAGCGATCAGTTTCATTAGTAAGGTTAAATTCCCGAACGATGAGCGACTCAGTAATCTAGCTGAATGCCCAGATGGAAAACTCTATACGTCCTTAGTTGGATCAAGTGGTGATACAACTCTGGTGCAGCTAGATTCAAATCAAAAAAATCCGATCAGACTGGCACAATTGAAAGTTAATGGTCAAGCATGGAATAATGGCTTACAAAGCTTAGTTTGTTCTGCAACAGGTCAACTCCTCGCCTTTGGAGCGATGAGGTATGAGACACCTAATGTTGTGTATAGCGTAGATAAAAACAGTGGAAACATGACTCGGCTACAAGACTTTGACGCGAGTCAGATTACGCTTGCTCGTGGGTAGAAAGGATTGAGCCGATATCTAGCAAAAAAGTGCCAAACCCTCATCTTGCCTTGAGGACTTTTTATTGGCATTGATTGGTACACCTTATATCATGTCCGCCAAATTACCCATAATAAAAGAACCCCACCCCCAACCCTCTCGCCGCCTGCCTACTGTGTACACACAAGTCCTAAAAACCTAGCTTGATTAGGCTTGACTCGTTTGACTCGTTCCCATGCTCTGCATGAGGAATGCATTCATTGAGTCTCTGACTCAATATTCTGACTGGAGGCAGCAGCCTCTAATCAACCATTCCTAGCTTTGCATGGGAACGAGAGAACAAGGAGAAATGAGAAATCGAGCTTTTTTCGACTTGTGTGTATACCGTAGCCCGAAGAGCGGGGAACTCGGGGCCCCGTCTGGGCATTAGGGGCAGGGAGACAAAGCATAGCTTTGGGGGGGTGGGGTTCTTCGGCTTTAATAAGCAATCAAGCGGACATGATCTTCTTATTAAGAATTTTGAGTATTTTAATTGATTGACAAAAAGCACTTTATTCTAACCTCTCACAGATGCCCTTTCCCTAAGAAACGCATCAAATGTAAACCTATCAGATAGCGAAGTTTGTGCGCCTGGTTTTGTTGTCGCCAAAGCACCTGCTGCTGCACCCCAAACAATTGCCTGATGTAAAGAAAGTCCTTCAAAAAGTGCCGCAGTTAAGCCGCCATTAAAAGCATCGCCAGCAGCTACTGTGTCAACCGCATGAACTGGAAACGCCGGTACAAAAAACTTTTCCTCAGCAGTGGCACAAAAAACACCTTTAGCACCCAGTTTGACGATCGCACATTTCACACCCCGTTGTAATAAAACTCCAGCTGCTTTGGCTGCTTGTTCCTCTCCATCCACAGGAAAACCCACTAACTGCGCGGCTTCAACTTCATTCGGTGTGATAATGTCTACTAATGGGTAAAGTTCATCTGGAAAATCAGATTGTGCGGGTGCAGGGTCGAGAATTACCCTTATTTTGGTTTTTTTTGCGGCTTTAGCGGCTGCAACCACGGCAGTAATCGGAATTTCTAATTGTAAAAGCAGTGCTGTAGCTTCTGGTAATAAATGGGACAATCGTTCTACATCTTCTTGATTGACACACCCATTTGCACCAGGAATTACAATAATTTGATTTTCCCCAGCATGATTTACGGCGATGATGGCGACTCCAGAACTAACAGTTTCATCCACGAAAATATTATCAATCTGCACACCAGATGCTTGCAAATTGTTGACAAGTTCTACACCAAAACCGTCTGCACCTACACGCCCCACCATTTGAGTAGGAATTCCCAATTTTGCTAATGCTACGGCTTGATTAGCTCCTTTCCCTCCCGAAACTTTAAAAAATTCTTCTCCTAGCAACGTTTCTCCGGCAACTGGCAACCGGGGTGTTGTTGCTACCAAGTCTATATTTATGCTGCCGAAGACGATAATACTCATTTTTGTTGATTTTTAAAGTCCTTTAGCCCAATACTACAGCCAATACGGTTCGGATAAGATCCCCCCGCCTGCGGCGACCCCCTTAAAAAGAGGGTAAAGATTAGAAAAAGCCCCCCTTAAAAAGGCTACCGTGTATACACAAGTCCACCCAGAGCGAGTTTCCAGCCAAGAAAGATGGATTCAAATTGTCTTAAACCATGAACAAGGGTAGGGATTCCAGGAGGTCTCCCAGAGGTATAACCAGACCATCCACCAAGTCGAGCAATGATCCAAGTAGCCCAAGGCAAACAACCCCGTGGATAAGGATTGTGCAGTTTTTTGGTATCTCCTTCAACAGAAGATTGAATTTGAGATAAGCATTGCTGCTGCTCAACACAAAAGGTAAGCTCGGCAGAAAATAGAAGCGATCCGATCGCTTGACTTTTAAGATAGTCGCTACAAATGTTTTTATTTTTTCAGAGTAATAAAAGAGTGCTAGTGACCGACTGGCGCTTTCGCTCCTGCACCGCCTTTACCCAGGAATAATAAAAGGGGTAATGAACAAAGGAACGCCACGCCTACGACTCGAAAGCAATCTGCGTAAGACAAAACAGCAGCTTGAGTATCTACTGTTTGACTTAATATAGCTAGTGCTTGTTGTTGAGCTGTAGTCGCATCCATGCCTTGACCTTGGAGTGCCCCGTTGAGTGCATCAAGGCGCTGATTGGTTTCTGGGTCATAAGGACTAAGTTTTCCTAATAGCATGGCTCGATGAAAAGCCTCTCGTCGGTCAAGGAGAGTGGTGAGTAGGGCAATACCGATGCTACCACCTAGTTGTCGGGTGAGGTTGTAGAAACCAGAGCCGGCAGAAACATCTTGTTTGGGTAGCGGGCCTAAAACTGCCAAACTCAAAGGGAGAAACATCAACACGGTAAAAGCCCCACGCCATACCAATGGCCAAAATAAATCATCTGTGCCGGTTTGTGGGGTAATTGTTGCTAGTTGAAACATGACTCCAGATGAGCCGACAGCGCCCATTGCAATTAAAAATCGGGCATCAATTTTACTAGACAGTTTGCCTAATAAAACCATAACGATCGCAGACGCTAAAGCCCCAGGCGCTAATAATAGTCCTGTCTGCGTTGCCGTAAAGTGCAACACACTCTGAGCAAATATCGGCACAGCAAAGAGTGTGCCATAAAGCCCCATACCCACCAGTGCTGAGAGAACGCTTCCCGCAGCTAAAGAACGGTGACGCAAAACTCTCAAATCCACAGCAGGGTGATCTGTTTTCAGTTCTCGCCAAATAAACAGTCCCAATCCGATAATACTAGCGATCGCCAACGTGGTGATGAAACCGGAGGAAAACCAGTCGTCTTCCTCTCCTTCCTCTAACAAAGTTTGCATACAGCCAACAGCAATGACCAAAAACCCAATCCCGAACCAATCGACGGCTTGGCTTTGTGTCTCGCTCTTATCTTTGTCTTTGAGCAAAAATGCAAAGGACATCGCCACTGCAACGATCCCAAAGGGAATATTAACAAAGAAAATCCACCGCCAGCCCAAACCATCTACCAAGAATCCTCCTAAAGTCGGGCCAATGGCTGGGCCAGCAATTACACCTACCCCAAAAACTGCCTGGGCCATACCTTGTTCAGCAGGTGGAAAAGTCTCGAACAAAATTGCTTGTGCTTTAGCTAGCAACCCGCCACCACATAAACCTTGAAGAATTCGAGAAAAAACCAGCATCGGTAGATTAAATGCCAACCCGCATAAAACCGAGGCAAGGGTAAAGCCAATCAACGAGAAGATGAAGTAGGTTTTGCGCCCAAAGTAATTTCCCAGCCATGCAGATAAAGGAATTAAGACGACATTTGCGATCGCATATCCAGTCACCACCCAACCTACTTCACTGACAGTTGCACCCAGGCTGGCTTGGATGTCAGTCAAGGCAACGTTAACAATACTGGTATCAATTACTTCTAAGATTGCACCAAGGGAAGCCGTGAAAGCGATCGCCCACTTCAATGGCCCCTGGACATAACCAAATTGGTCAAAGGTAGAACTTTTAATGTTGGCAGCCATTGTTAGCACAAATAATATTTGGAGGATGTCAATCAATTTTGGATTTTAGATTTGCGATTTTGGATTGAAAGAGACCACAAGGGGGCGGGGCTTGAACCAAAAAACAATCCAAAATCTAAAATCGGCAATCAAAGCCATACCTGGCTTGGACTACTCGGCGTCGCCAAAGCTAAAATTAAATATTGTATGTATACGCTACGGTAGCGTATCATATAAAAACGGTCAAGAGAGACTTTAATGAAAAGTGGCAGAAATACTTATGCTAAAGATGGATGGTCACTCCTACTGTTTTCGTGCATGGGAACTGGGTTATAGGGTTTATTTGTTTCCCATAGGCTATGTTCTCTGCCCAAAGGTAGAAGCAAATTGTCAAGAAGATATTGCTTGGGGATGATATTTTATGAGTAAGCAAATCAACAGCCCCTCTGGACGCCCACGCAGCATCTACGCTGACCAAGCTATTTTGCAAGCAACCTTAGACTTGCTTGCAGAGGTAGGATATGAAAGCATGAGTATAGAGGCGATCGCGTCCCGGGCTGGAGTTGGTAAAACGACCATCTATCGGCGTTACACTTCCAAAGAAGAACTAGTTGCAGACGCTATAGAAAGTCTCAGAGATGATTTAGCGATCCCCGATACTGGCAGTTTCTGGGGAGACATGGATATCCTGATCAATAATGCCGCCAAAAAAATAGATAGTCCCCTTGGTCGTCAGACACTCGCCCTGATCATTAGTACAGCATCTAGCAATCCTCAGTTTGCAGAGGTTTACTGGACAAAATATACAAAACTCCGACGTGAAGCCTTTTCTAAAGTACTTGAGCGTGCCAAGTCTAGAGGGGAAATACACAAGGATGCAGATGTAGACTTAATTATCGACCTTGTAAGCGGGTCACTATATTATGCATTGATTTTCAAACCCACAACCGAGCCAGTAGAAGCATACATGCGCCGCACAATGAATCTTCTTATGAAGGGAGTAGGGAGTAGGGAGTAAGAAGTAGGGGGAGCAAGAATTTTAGATTTTGGATTTTAGATTGAAATTTAATCCAAAATTTAAAATCCAAAATCCAAAATTGAATTGCCCAATGCCTAATGCCCAACTTGTTGCCAAAATAACTTTTCATGAACGGTTGTAAATGAGATGATGGATTAATTAGAGAAAAAGGTGAACAATTGTTATTTTTCTCCTTCCGCTTCTGGTTGCAGAATAGCATTACAGTACTGAATGAGGGTTGTCAAGCGATCGCTAATCGTTTGAAGTCTCGTTTGTGCAGTAGATGCCTGCCGCGCTCCTTGCAAAAACATGACATCTATTTCCAACAGGCGCAATTGCTTACTCATCTCCGTTTGATAAGACTGCACTCGCCAGTTTTCATCAGCCAAAGGCACAATCTGCTGCCCAAAAAATTGCTGCAACGAGGTTACACCTTGCCGCAGTTCGGGTGCAACAATTTGCGTAGTTGTGGCATCGGAGCGTAATTGCTCTAGTAAGGTTACGAGTGCCTGATATTTCTCACGATTTAAAGACATCCAGTGCTAGTTAAGATAGTATTAATGTCAAGTAATTTTTCTTCTACAATAAACTTTCTTAAGCGCTGATCAGCACTGAAAGCCTCAAATCGTGATTTGGGGCTTTGTTTGCCATCAATGGATTTTCTTTCTTTATGATCCTTGAAACTCAAACTGGATGACTACCAGACGCTCCTGCGTCGCCCTGAGCGTAAGCAAGTTACGCGTCTCGTACAGAGCCATGCCGCAGGCTTTACGCTCCGCTATCGGCAATTCGAGAAGCATCCTGACACTGCTTTTTCGAGCAACAGCATCTTTTCACGGCGATGCTGCCAGTTTTATTTATCAGTCACTTATCTACCGATCCTATCCAAACCCAATTGTATGAGCAGCATAGCTATAAATTCATCAGTTGATCTTGCCATTCCAGAATGGTTAAAAAAATGTTTGAAGGAGTCATCCACAAGTAACAGCGAAGCGGAAGATGACCGAAGGCATAATGATGTAGTCTTAATTGGCCGGGCATTTGAATTTGCTTACCAACTGCATCAAGGTCAATACCGAAAATCTGGAGAACCATACATTGCTCATCCCATTGCCGTGGCTGACTTGCTGCGTGACTTGGGAGGTAGTGCTGCTATGATAGCAGCTGGATTTCTTCATGATGTCGTTGAAGATACAGAAGTTACAAGTCAAGAAATAGAAGAACGCTTTGGCCCAGAAGTGCGACAATTGGTCGAAGGTGTCACCAAGCTTTCTAAAATCAATTTCACCAGCAAAACCGAAAGCCAAGCGGAAAACTTCCGGCGGATGTTTTTGGCAATGGCGCAAGATATTCGGGTAATTGTGGTGAAATTGGCAGATCGTTTGCATAATATGCGAACTTTACAATATATGTCAGAGGCCAGCCGCCGCCGCAGTGCCCAGGAAACGCGAGATATATTCGCACCCTTAGCCAATCGCTTGGGGATTTGGCGGATTAAATGGGAACTCGAAGATTTGGCTTTTAAGTATTTGGAACCAGAAGCTTTTCGCCAAATGCAAGAGTACGTTTCCGAAAAACGGACGGCGCGAGAAGAGAAATTGGCCAAAGCTACAGACATTTTGCGAGAACGTTTGCAGGAAACCGGAATCCACTTTCAGGATATCAGTGGTCGTCCCAAGCACCTTTATAGCATTTACCAAAAAATGCATCGGCAGCAAAAGGAATTTCATGAAATTTACGATTTGGCAGCGCTGCGGATTATTGTTCAAACCAATCAGGATTGCTATCGGGCGTTGGCGGTGGTTCATGATGCTTTTCGGCCAATTCCTGGGAGATTTAAGGACTATATTGGACTGCCAAAGCCTAACCGTTACCAGTCATTGCACACTGGGGTGATTGGATTAACTGGTCGTCCTTTGGAGGTGCAAATTCGGACAATCGAAATGCATCATATCGCCGAGTATGGGATTGCCGCCCATTGGAAGTATAAAGAAACAGGAGGTTCTAGCATTAGCCATTTGACAGCGACAGATGACAAGTTTACTTGGCTGCGGCAGCTGCTGGAATGGCAAACTGATCTCAAGGATGCACAAGAATATCTTGATAGCGTCAAAGACAATTTATTTGAAGATGATGTCTATGTCTTCACCCCTAAGGGGGATGTTGTTCCTTTAAGTCCCGGTTCTAGCACTGTAGATTTTGCTTATCGCATTCATACGGAAGTAGGAAACCACTGTTCAGGGGCGCGGGTGAATGGGCGAATGGTGCCACTGTCAACGCGGCTGCAAAATGGCGATATTGTAGAGGTTCTGACCCAAAAGAATTGCCATCCGAGTTTGGATTGGTTGAACTTCGTCAGAACTTCGGCGGCGAAATATCGGATAAAACAATGGTACAAGCGATCGCGCCGGGAAGAAAATGTCGCCCGTGGACGGGAATTGTTAGAAAAGGAACTTGGTAAAACTGGTTTTGATAGTTTGCTGAAGTCAGATGCGATGGAGACTGTCGCCGAAAAGTGTAACTACCATAGCGTGGAAGATTTACTCGCTGGTTTGGGTTACGGTGAAGTGACGTTGAACCTAGTACTAAATCGCTGGCGAGAAGTGGCGAAAGGACAACAACCAGTTTCCAGTGTGCCCTTATTTATTCCCAAAGAATCAACTACATCAAAAGCTTTGCGAGATACACCTGCAACTACCTCCCGCTCCACAGATTCGCCAATTGTTGGGGTGGAAGGGTTGGTGTATTATTTAGCTGGGTGTTGTACCCCGATTCCTGGCGAACCGATTATTGGTGTAGTGACGCGAGGTAGGGGGATTGCAATTCATCGCCAAGGCTGCCATAATCTGGAGACTGTGGAGTATGAGCGCTTAGTACCAGTTAGGTGGAACCCAACCGCCGAAAATAGTGGTCGTCCGCACACTTATGCAGTGGATGTTCAAATTGAAGCCCTTGACCGCGTAGGGGTGCTAAAGGATATTTTGTCACGATTGAGTGACCAAGGGATCAATGTCCGCCATGCCCAGGTGAAAACCTCTACTGGTCAACCTGCATTGATGGACTTAGGAATAGATATACGCGATCGCTCTCAACTAGAGCAAGTCTTCGTCCAAATTAAGAAAATGAGCGACATTTTGAATATCCGCCGCGTTGGTCAAATTGACGAGTAAATAATTGGTAGGGTGCGTTAACGCAATGTAACGCACCAATTTAAGTTGCTAATAATATTTATTTTGTTATAAAATTAATAGCGATCGCTTAATCAAGTAGGTTGTAGTAACAGATATAGTAAGACAACTGAACGCCATCAAGCTTGTAATTGTATTTATATATCATCAATACGCTTGATGTTAGTGATATTTGGTTTCGGAATCTCCCCGTGATATTTACGTTTCTAGAGGGATGTAAAGCCACTGACATTTCGCTACAACTTTAAACAGAGAGGCTTTACAAGATGGTGTCAAGCAATGGCAGACAAACCCCAACAAGAAATAGAGGTGAATAAATTAGTTAATTCACCCAGAGAAACTTCAGAAGTAAAAATCCAGGCTCAATCATCACTAGGAAATGAACCATCTACATTAGAGTCTTTTGTTGAAACTGTTGCTCAGACTGGCAAAGCAGTTTTAGACACAGCAGTGGGAGTGGGTGAAGCCACGGCGAAAGAAACACACAAATTCATTGAGCAAACAACTCAAAGCAGCGGTCACTTTGTGAATCGCCTCAGCGACAATTGGCTGATTAGAAAACTATCTGGAGTATTAAATCTCAATTGGCTAATTAGTGATACTAACCTTGTTGATTTGGAAAAAGCAGAAACTGCGGTAAACAAGCTTAAGAAACAGTATCCAAATGAATTACCCAGCCAGATTGCTCACCGAATCATGGTCGAAAAAGCAACTAAAGCAGGCACAGTTGGACTAGCCACTAGTATTTTACCAGGAATAGCGGTTGCATTGTTGGCAATTGATTTAACAGCCACAACACAATTGCAGTCAGAAATGCTTTATCAAATTGCATCTGTCTACGGGCTAGATTTAAAAGATCCTGCCCGTAAAGGTGAAATTTTGGCAATTTTTGGGTTGGCTTTGGGTGGAGGGCGTTTGTTGAAAGCTGCGGGGTTAGGCTTGCTGCGAAATGTGCCCTTGGCGGGTGCGGTGATTGGAGCTAGTTCAAATGCGACGATGATCTATTCATTGGGGTATGCTGCTTGTCGATTTTACGAAACGAAGCTAGATGAATCAACTTCTCTGGCATCGCCACAGACATTGGCAACATTAAAAGCTGAAAGTGAAAAGTATCTCGAAAGTGCGATCGCTCAAGAAGCGGTCATGGATCAAATCTTAGTTCACATGATCCTTGCTAGTCATCCAAACAAGACTTTGTCAGAAATTTTGCCAGACTTACAAGCTGTAAAACTCAGTCCTACCTCGTTGGATGCTATTGCTCAAAATATCAAATCACCTAAGTCTTTAGATATACTGCTCAATCAGCTAAATCGTGATTTTGCCATACCCTTATTGGCTCAGTGTGACAAAATTGCCCAGCTTGACAATAAGACTACACCACTTGAGCAACAAATAATCGCAGCGATCGCCAGGAAATTTGACATTGATAGAAATGGAATTGGGGCATAGGGCATAGGGCATAGGGCATGGGGCATAGGGCATAGGGCAATTCCATTTTGGATTTTGGATTTTAAATTTTGGATTAAATTTCAATCTAAAATCCAAAATCTAAAATCTAAAATTCTTGCTCCTTCATCTCCCTCACTCCCCTCAGCCTGAAACAAGAATTTTGAGCAATACTGGTACAGGAAGGAATATTTACACAAAATCCCAAAATGACAATTCAACCTAGTGATCAGCCTTTGCTAGAGTGGGCAGGCGATAGTTTGGCAATTGGATTATTTGAAGATGCAGTAGAGTTAACCGGCGAACTGGCAACTTTAGATCAAAAGTTTTCCGGGGTCTTAAAAGAACTAATTGCTGAAGAGGAATTTAAAGGTAAAGCCAACAGCACCATCTTCACCCGTGTGAATGCTGGTAGCCCAGTGCGTAAATTGATTCTGGTAGGTTTGGGTAAACCAGATGCACTGAAACTCGACACTTTGCGACGCGCTGCTGCTGCTGTAGCCAGGGTAGGAAAAAAGCAAAAAAGCAAAATTCTGGGATTTAGTTTTCCATTATGGAACAACGAGCCAGCCGCCAGTGCCCAAGCGATCGCAGAAGGTGTCGAATTGGCGCTTTACCAAGATATTCGCTTTAAATCAGAACCACCAGAAGAGAAAGGTTCACAAATAGAAACCGTAGATTTACTAGGATTTGGTGGACAAGAAGCAGCCATCACCCGCGCCAATCAAATCGTTTCTGGGGTAAATTTGGCCCGGCAGTTAGTAGCAGCGCCAGCCAACGCGGTAACACCAATTACTTTGGCAGAAACTGCTGTTGCGATCGCCAAGGAGTACGGTTTACAAGTAGAAATTCTGGAAAAAGAAGACTGTGAAAATTTGGGTATGGGTGCTTTTTTGGGAGTAGCACAAGCTTCCGAACTGCCACCTAAATTCATTCACCTGACTTACAAGCCAGAAGGTACACCCAAAAAGAAACTAGCAATTATTGGCAAAGGTGTAACCTTCGATTCCGGCGGACTCAACATTAAAGGTGCTGGTAGCGGCATCGAAACCATGAAAATGGATATGGGCGGTGCAGCTGCTACCTTGGGCGCGGCAAAAGCAATTGCTCAAATTAAGCCAGATGTTGAGGTTCACTTTATCTCGGCGGTAGCTGAAAACATGATTAGCGGTCGCGCCATGCACCCTGGAGACGTTCTCACCGCATCAAACGGCAAAACAATCGAAGTGAACAACACCGACGCTGAAGGACGTTTAACCTTAGCAGATGCCTTGGTGTATGCCGACAAATTGGGCTTGGATGCGATCGTCGATTTAGCCACCCTGACTGGTGCCAACGTCATTGCCTTGGGTGACGATATTGCTGGTTTGTACACTCCCGATGATGCTGTAGCTTCCCAGATCGAGAAAGCTGCTGAAACTTCAGGGGAAAAGATTTGGCGGATGCCAATGGAAGAAAAATATTTTGAAGGGCTAAAGTCTGGTATAGCGGACATGAAAAATACCGGGCCGCGTCCGGGTGGTGCAATTACCGCTGCTCTTTTCCTCAAGCAATTCGTCAAAGAAACCCCTTGGGCGCACTTAGATATTGCCGGCCCAGTGTGGACAGATAAAGAAAATGGCTACAACGGCGCGGGGGCAACTGGCTACGGCGTTCGGACGCTAGTTAATTGGGTACTAGAGAGTGGGGAGTAGGGGAGCAAGAATTTTAGATTTTAGATTTTGGATTTTAGATTGAAATTTAATCCAAAATCCAAAATTGAATTGCCCCATGCCCCATGTCCCATGTCCCATGCCCAAACAATTCGTGCTATCTTGAGCTTGCCAGCAAAAATTGTTGCGATAGTAACAGAAATAATTTGGCGGTCAGAAAGTTAAGCTTTTTCGGCAAAGCCATCTGGTAAAATTTGTAAGGTTTCTAAAAGCTCTGAGCAATGAGATCGACTCGCGTACGGATCGCAATTGACGCAATGGGAGGGGATCACGCACCCGGTGAAATCGTTGCTGGCGCATTGCGAGCACGGGAAGAATTGGGTGTAGATGTATTGTTGGTTGGTGATCCCCAACAAATAGAAGCTGCCTTGCCGCCAAAAACGAATTTAGGGCAGGTGGAGATCGTGACTGCTGAGGAAGCGATCGCAATGGATGAGGAGCCTTTAAATGCAGTTAGACGCAAACGCAAGGCTTCTATCAATGTGGCGATGGATTTAGTCAAGCAGCAAAAGGCAGATGCCGTATTTTCTGCCGGTCACTCTGGGGCAGCTATGGCATCAGCTTTGCTTCGCTTAGGACGATTGCCGGGAATTGACCGCCCAGCCATAGGGACAGTTTTTCCTACCATTATTGCTGGGAAACCAGTGCTGGTACTTGATGTCGGCGCGAATGTAGATTGCCGCCCCAAGTTTTTAGAACAGTTTGGCGTTATGGGTTCGGCTTATAGTCAGTATGTCTTGGGCACAACCGAACCTAAAGTGGGTTTGTTGAATATCGGTGAAGAAGACTCTAAGGGCAATGACGCAAGCGTCCGCGCCCACCAAATGCTCCGCGAAAATCCCCAAATTAATTTTATTGGTAATGCCGAAGGGCGTGATGTGCTTTCCGGTCGCTTTGATGTGATTGTCTGCGATGGCTTTGTTGGCAATGTATTATTAAAATTTGCCGAAGCGGTTGGAGAAGTGATTCTGCAAATTCTGCGGGAAGAATTACCCCAAGGATTGCACGGTCAAATCGGTTCAGCACTCTTAAAACCAAACCTGAAGCGGGTTAAGCAGCGAATGGATCACGCAGAACATGGTGGTGCTTTGCTGTTAGGCGTGGCAGGAGTTTGTTTTATCGGTCACGGTAGCTCCCAAGCTCCTTCAATTTTTAATGCAATTCGCATGGCAAAAGAAGCTGTTGACAACCAGGTGATACAACGAATTCAGTCCCAATATATCCTAGAGCGTGAGAGCGGTTAGCGATTCAGTTATAAGTCATGAGCCGTTTGTCATTTGTCATTTGCTAGGACGAAAGACAAAAGACAAAAGACAAAAGACAACAGACAAAAAGCTGATAGCTGGGGAGATTAGGAGTGCAAAACTTAGGCGTAGCAATTACCGGAAGTGGCTCGGCAGTACCAGCAACTTCTCTACACAACCAGACATTAAGTGAAGTAGTTGAAACATCAGACGAGTGGATAGCCACAAGAACGGGAATTCGTCAACGACGATTAGCTCTGCCATCTGAGTCCTTAAGTGGACTCGCCACTGCCGCCAGCAGTCAGGCGATCGCATCTGCGGGAATCAAACCAGAAGACCTAGACCTGATTCTGCTAGCGACTTCCACCCCTGATGATTTGTTTGGTAGTGCTTGTCAAGTACAGGCTCTATTGGGAGCCACCAACGCAGTCGCCTTTGACTTGACCGCTGCCTGCTCCGGCTTTGTGTTTGGTCTGGTTACAGCAGCCCAATACATTAGAACAGGTGTCTATAAAAATGTACTGTTGATAGGGGCAGATATCCTCTCTCGCTGGGTAGATTGGGAAGATCGCCGTACTTGTGTATTGTTCGGTGATGGTGCAGGGGCAGTAGTATTGCAGGCTTCTAAAAGCGATCGCTTATTGGGATTTGCCCTTAAAAGTGATGGCACTCAAAACCATCACCTCAACCTTGCCTATGCAGGCGCTTCCCAAGAACTGCTCACTGGTGTAAATATCACCAAAGGCACTTACCAACCGATTACTATGAACGGCAAAGAAGTCTACCGCTTTGCTGTCCAAAAAGTGCCAGAAATCATTGATAAAGCCTTGTTTCAAGCCAACCTTAGTGTTGACCAAATAGATTGGCTGTTGTTGCATCAAGCCAATCAGCGAATTATCGATGCCGTTGCCCAACGCCTGAATGTTCCAGAACATAAAGTTATCAGTAATCTCGCTCAGTACGGCAATACTTCTGCTGCTTCTATTCCCTTAGCTTTGGATGAAGCAGTGCGGCAAGGTAAAATTAAACCCAATGACATCGTTGCTGCATCCGGCTTTGGTGCCGGTCTTACCTGGGGTGCGGCAATTTTTAAATGGGGAAGGTGACTCAATTTTGGATTTTGGATTTTAGATTTTAGATTGACCCTATGCATAAATGCTCTTTCTTCGATCAAGAACTTGAGATTTTAGATTGGTTCTCGCGTTTAAATTCGCTTACTCTGAGACTTTTTAAATTTTAGATTTTGAATTATTCCATCCAAAATTTAAAATCTAAAATTCGGTAAATATTTTGTCCTTTGTTAATGACCAATGACCAATGACCAATGACTAAAACTGCATGGGTGTTTCCCGGACAAGGTTCTCAAGCGCTGGGAATGGGAATGGACTTATTAGATATACCCGCCGCTAAAAATAAATTTGCCCAAGCTGAGGAAATTTTGGGCTGGTCTGTAACAGAAATCTGTCAAAACGAAGAACAAAAGTTATCACAGACGCTATACACCCAGCCAATTCTTTATGTGGTAGAAAGCATTCTTGCTGACCTTCTCCGAGAACGAGGATACCAGCCAGATTTAGTTGCTGGACACAGTTTGGGAGAATATACTGCCCTTTACATAGCGGGTGTCTTTGAGTGGTCGGCTGGTTTATATCTAGTAAAGCGTCGTGCAGAACTCATGGATAGTGCGGTCGGTGGAATGATGGCGGCTTTGATGAACTTTGACCGTGAACATTTGGAAAAAGTCATTGCTCAAACGCCTGATGTGGTGCTAGCAAATGACAATAGTTCGGCTCAGGTGGTAATTTCAGGTACGACTGAAGCTGTACAAGCAGTGATGTCTCAAGTTAAAGCAAAGCGTGCTATTCCCCTAAAAGTTTCTGGGGCATTTCACTCACATTTAATAGCACCAGCGGCTGCCCAATTCCAAGACATTCTAGAATCTGTGGAATTTCAGCCAGCTATTGTGCCGGTGTTGTCTAATGTAGAACCAATTCCGTCTATTGATGCCGAGATTTTAAAGCAACGCCTGAACAAACAAATGACTGGTTCTGTACGGTGGCGAGAAATTTCTCTGCAATTACCAGCCAACGGTATCGAGCAAGTATTGGAAATTGGGCCTGGTAAAGTCCTAACTGGCTTGATTAAACGTAGTAGCCCTGACTTAATATTAAAAAACATCCAGAGTGCTGCTGATTTACCTGTTTAATTTTTTTAGAGCTTCATTTCAATTAAAAATTCTGTACCCTGACCTAAAACAGAGTTAAAACTCAATTTACCACCGTGGGTTTCTTCGACGATTTGACGAGCGATCGCTAATCCTAATCCCGTGCCTTTACCCACAGCTTTTGTAGTAAATAAGTGGTCAAATACTTTTTCTTTGATTTGTTCATTCATCCCTTTTCCATTATCAGCAATGGCAATTTTAACTAGATGATTTTCGACTGAGGTTGTAATTGTAATGCGGTTAGGATTGGCATTAATTTCTTCAAAATTGCATCCCTGGTTAGATTCATCTAATGCATCAATAGCATTAGCCAAAATATTCATAAATACCTGATTTAGTTGCCCATGAAAGCATTCTACTGGAGGTAAATTACCATAGTTGGTGACAACTTCAATCGCTGGACGAGTCTCATTTGCCTTGAGACGATGGCGTAAAATCAAGATCGTACTATCAATCCCTTCGTGGAGATTGAAGGCTTGTTTTTGGTCGCTATCGGCACGGGAAAAAGTACGGAGACTCTTACTGATAGACATGATACGATCGCCACCATCTGTCATGGCTCTGATTAACTTGGGTAAATCATCTCGTAAATATTCCAGGTCGATTGTCTCTAATTCTTCTTCAATTTCCGTGCCAGGTTGGGGAAATTTATCGTTGTAGAGGTCAATCAACCCAAATAGGTCATTGATGGAATCTTGGACAGCACCAACGTTGCCAATAATACAGCCAACGGGATTGTTGATTTCGTGAGCTACACCAGCGACTAAGTTACCTAGCGCCGACATTTTTTCACTTTGAACTATTTTCAACTGGACTTGTTGCAAGTCGGTGAGAGTCTGCTGGACTTGATTGTAAAGTCGGGCATTTTCTAGAGAAATAGCCACTTGGGTGCAGAGGAAGTCGAGAATAATGATGCGATCGCTGGTAAACACACCACTGGTTAAGCGATTCTTGAGATACAAAATACCGAGCAAATGTCCTTGATTGAGAATGGGTAAACACAGGATACTTTTCGGCTGGTGTAGTCTCAAATAATCCTCAATTACGGGTAAATCGGTTTCTAAATCGTCAATCACCACGACTTGTTGAGTATTTTTGACATATTGAATCAGTTTGACGGGTAGATTGGGGTTGTTTTCCAGGGGTTCGGAGTAGAGTTCGGTGGCGGTGGATGTGGCGATCGCCCGCACTTCCCAAACTTGATTCTCGTTGGGTAAGATTAACGCACAGCGATCGCCCCCCGAATTTTGCAGAATAACTTGGGCCAGTTGGTGGAGCAGATCCTCTAATTGAATCGTCCTCGAAAGTGCTTGGGAGGCTTTGAGAATGGCAGCAAAATCGAGGGTTGTATTGATGCTGGAACTGCTAGAACTTTTGTGATTGCTGGAGTGAAGAGAATAGGTGGGAGATGCGCTCGTCGCTAGTGTGCCTAACATTGTCACCGAGGGATCGGACTGCTGCAAAATCGGGCAAAGCAGCTCTGGATAACGGGTTTCCAAATCATCAGTTTTAGCTTTAGCTCCCCAGTGGGCATAGCAGTAATAGGCTTCCTGCATATAGCTGGCGGCGACTTTCTCTTTGCCCCAATTGAGATAGAATTTGGCTGCTAGTTCGTTTGCTAAAGCTTCTTCCTGGATATATTCGTTGGCTTTTGCT
Source organism: Nostoc sp. (assembly GCF_036917655.1). GTDB lineage: Bacteria > Cyanobacteriota > Cyanobacteriia > Cyanobacteriales > Nostocaceae > Nostoc. Next base: position 9,581 of record NZ_JBALCY010000057.1, on the reverse strand, counting down.
CCAGAAATGGCGCGATCATACCAATCCCCTGCTTCATAATTTTTTCCTAAGACTCGATATTTTTCTGCTTCTACCAAATCAACCTTATGTTGGTAATTCATCGGGGCATTCTGCGCCCAGCGATGCAGAATTATTTCATGGCTTGCTGCTCGCTCAAGTATTTCGGCTTGCTGGGGTTCTGGCTGGGTGGGGCAGAGTGCCAGGTGCGTTAGGGCGGCATAAAAATGGAAAGTAGGAACGTGAGCCATTCCCGATACTGCCATCAAATAGGATTTGTTTTGGGCGATGTGGTCGAGGGCAGCCTGATAATTGCCAAAGTAGTAGGCAAGCAGCAGTTTGTAGCTGTAGGCAAGGGCGATGCCCGTGAGATCGTTATCCTGCGGGTGCTTTGGCAGCATCACTGTTTCATCGTAGAATTGGCCAATTAAGAGATGGGGTTGGCTCACCGATTCACGCAAATTTTGCACCGTTTGCTGCACCATGTCTAAATAAATCCGCGACGAGTCTTGTTTCACCTGCGCCAAAGCAGCACTGTAAGCGGCGAATTCGGGTTCTAAAGTGTCCAGGTTTACACCTGCGAAAACCGCAATATTCATGTAGGATATTGCGCTGTAGCCAGCAGAGAGAAAATCGCCAGTTTCCATACCAGTCGTGTAGCTATCTTTCAGCGTCGATATCGTTGCTCTCAGTGCTTCGTGGTGATGTTGGATGAAAGCCCCAAACAGGTTTAGAGTGATAGACTTCATTAAGAGAGCATTCAACCGTTCCAGCAACGAGAGCGCTAATTGACCAAATCCGTAGCCTGTTTCGACTTCGCCCAAAAAGGCACACAGCACCATGCCATGAATCGCATAGCCGACTATCGAGGCGGGGGCATTGCCAAACTGGAGCGACAACCGCACCATCGTCGCGCTCAACAGGGGCAGTAACCCTGGCATTCCCTGGATCGCTGCTGGAAACAAAACTCCTAACAGTTGGATCGCGGCTTCGGCGGTGCGATCGCTCATCACGGGCAGGTCAATCAGCTCGGCAATATTTTTGCGGCTTTGAAGGCTTGCCACCTCTTGTAGCACTTTGCCGATTTGGGCTTCATCGGTTGCATTCGGGAGATCCACCCCTAATTGACTCAGTGCCTTTCTTCCCACCGCGATCGCCCCTAACATTTGGCTCTGAGCCGTTAATGCCGCGATTTGAATTTCGTAGATTTTCACTTTGTCAAAAATTGTTTGTGTCTGTTGCAATACCACTGCGGTTAATAGTTCCATGCCCTCGAAGTCACCATTCAAATAGGCAGTTTCCGCAGCCGTCACATACAGATTTAGAGTCAATTCATACTGATCTTGCCAGCAGTTTGTTTGTAATAGCTTAATCCCTGTTTGCAAATAAACCCTTGCTGCGACGTAAGCTGTAGAATTTCTCGCCTTGACTCCAGCTTTCAAATTCAGTTGAGCTAATGCTTGGCGATCGCTTGGTTGAGTAATTAACTCAATTCCTAAATTCAAATGCCCGACAATATCAAACAGTTTTTCCTCTTGTTGGATTTGAGAGGAATTTTGTAAAAGTAATTGGCCAATTTGGAGATGAGTTGCTTGTTTTTGGTTATCAGGAATTAGAGAATAGGCAGCTTGTTGCACTCTGTCATGTAAAAATCTATATGAAGCTATCCTTTGTCCTTTGTCATTTGTCATTTGTTTGTTATTTTCTAATGACAAATGATCAATGATCAATGACGAATTTTGATAAAACTTATAAACATCACTAATGGGTAAAATCAACCCTTCTTGTAAAGCTTTCCATAAACTAGCAGCCGTTTCAATTTCTGGTTTTCCCCAAACAATTGCCAAAGTTGCTAAATCAAATTGATTGCCAATACAAGCGGCTAACTGCAACACCTCTTGAGTTGATTGAGGCAGTCTTTGCAATTGAAATGCCATGAACTTAACAACATCATCTGTAACCGCTTGCTGATTTATTTGGGTAATGTCACATTGCCAACACCCTGATTCCAAGTTAAATTCAATTAATCCATCTTGGTGTAATGCCTTGAGAAACTGTATAGCAAAAAATGGATTACCTTGAGTTTTCTGAGATACCAAGTGAGAAAGAGGCCATGCCAAATTTTCTGTACATTTAAGTGTGTCAGCAAATAATTGATTTACTTGCCCTTGACTCAGTGGCGCTAAAGTAATCGTATTAATCGTGACTGCTGTTTTTTCGATATCATTCAAAGTCAACATTAACGGGTGTACTTGGTTGACTTCGTTATCACGATAGGCACCAATTAAGAACAGATGCTTGGTATCAGCCATTAATAACTGCATTAACATCAGCGATGCTGAATCAGCCCATTGCAAATCATCTAAAAACATCACTAATGGATGTGCGTCACTAGTAAAGACTTGGGTAAATTTCTGGAATAATAAATTAAATCGATTTTGTGCCGCCGTTCCTGATAACTCTATCGCTGGTGGTTGTTGACCGATAATTCTTGATAATTCGGGGATGACTTCAATAATTACCTGCCCATTTTCTCCAATAGCATCTAAAATCTTATTTTTCCATTGCTGAATTTGGGCATCGCTTTCTGTTAACAATTGCCCCATTAAATCTCGGAAGGCTTGCACAAATGCACTCAAGGGAATATTTCGTTGAAATTGGTCATATTTCCCTTTGATAAAATAACCGCGTTGCCGCACAATTGGTTTATGAACTTCGTTGACAATCGCTGTTTTACCAATTCCCGAAAACCCAGCTACCAACATCATTTCTGTTGCACCAAGGCTGACTCTTTCAAATGCTTGGAGTAGGGTTGATACTTCTGATTCTCTTCCATAAAGTTTGTCGGGGATAATGAAGCGATGTCTACGACGGGCTACGCCTACGCACACATCCCATCGCGCAATCTCAAAATCCCTAATTACACCATAAACTTGTAACTGATTTAAAGAATTTTCTAAATCAAACTTCAGTCCCAAGGCACTCTGATATCTATTTTCGGTATTTTTCGCCATCAATTTACTAACGATTTCCGAGAGTACAAACGGGATTTGTGGGTTAATTTTATGTACCAAGGGTGGAAGTTTCGCAATATGACAATGCACCAACTCCATCGGATCGTTTGATTCAAAAGGTAACTCACCTGTAAGTAATTCGTAGAAAGTTACACCCAAAGAATAAAAATCAGTCCGATAGTCAATCCCCCGATTCATTCTGCCTGTTTGTTCTGGGGAAACATAAGCTAGTGTCCCTTCTAAGACATTGGGATTGATTAGTGTTTGTGTTTCTCGTGGTAGTAAAGATGCAATACTAAAGTCGATTAATTTAACTTGTTTGGTTTCGGGATTAATCAGAATATTGGCGGGTTTGATGTCTTTGTGAATAATCCGCTCGCGGTAAAGTATATCTAAGGTATTGCACAGTGCGATCGCTATTTCTAAAAACTCTGTGAGATTTCGTAGGCTTGACCCTGTTTCCCATTCTTTAAGAGAAATTCCCCCAAAGTCTTCCATCACCAACGCATAGCCATTTTGGTAAGGTTCTAGGCTGTAGGTTTGGATGATTAGGGGTGAGTTGAGATTTTTGGCAATGGTGTACTGATTGCGAAACTGCACCAATTCGCTGAAACTCGGATAAGGATTTTTCAGTAGTTTAATCACCACTCTTAAAGAGTCAGTTTCTCGATCCCCTCGATAAACTAGGGTTCTCGAACCATTGTATAGTTCTTCGTTAAGTTGATATCCGGGAATGCTGACTTTAGTGCTAACCATACTGCGCTTATGTTTAAGACTTCCAAATTTAGTGTTCCCGGATATAGGACTCATATTTGATTTTTGAATATACGTAGGGGAGCCAGTGCGTTGCGGAGGTTCCCGACGCTCGATGACTCGCTAACGCTGCGCTATCCGTTGTAGCAACTGGCGTAACACACCCTACATCCAATACGGTTCGGTTAACGTTTTAATATTTTGAAGATCCCCCCAACCCCCCTTAAAAAGGCTTGCTCATAACCCTCTTTTAGCCCCTTAAAAAGGGGGTCGCCGCAGGCGGGGGGATCTTAACCGAACCGTATTGACCCTACATATACTTAGATTTTTTCACGCAATCAAATCGGATTCCTATAGTGCAGTTGTTTGCCAACAATCTTCAAAACTTTACAGTGGAATTTCAATTATAAATTCTGTTCCCTCACCCAAAACAGAGTTAAAACTTAATTTCCCGCCGTGAGTTTGTTCGACAATTTGACGAGCGATCGCTAATCCTAATCCCGTTCCTTTACCTACAGCTTTCGTAGTAAATAAGTGGTCAAAAATCTTTTGTTTCACTGATTCATCCATTCCCTTAGCATTATCAGCAATAGCAATTTTCACGCCTTCATTTTTCAGGGAGGTTTTAATTATAATTCGGTTAGGATTGGTCTTAATTTCCTCAAAATTTCGTCCCGTATTTGATTCATCCAGCGCATCAATTGCATTTGCCAGAATATTCATAAATACCTGATTTAATTGTCCAGGAAAACACTCAATCTTAGGTAAATTGCCATAATTGCTAATCACTTCAATTGCTGGACGCTGTTCGTTTGCTTTCAGGCGATGTTTGAGAATTAAAATCGTACTGTCGATACCTTCGTGGATATTAAACGGCACTTTGTAATCTTTATCAGCACGCGAGAAAGTGCGGAGACTGGTGCTAATATTTTTGAGGCGATCGCACGCCATCACCATTGAATCAATTGCCTTGGGTAAGTCTTCTAAGGTATAATCCAAATCGATCTCTTCAGCATGGTCGGTAATTTCATCACTCGGATTTGGTAGACTTGATTGATATAGTTTCAAGTGTTCAACAATATCTGCAACAGTGGGTTTAGCTTGTTTGAGGCTAGCAGAAATAAAGCCTAAAGGATTATTCATTTCATGGGCTACCCCTGCGACTAAATTACCCAATGCAGACATTTTCTCACTCTGAACAATTTGTAATTGCGCTTGTTGTAAATCTTCTAAGGCTGTTTCGAGTACCTGAGATTTTTCTGTTAACGCTGACTCAGCTTGTTTGCGTAAGCGAAGCTCCTCGTAGAGATCGCTAATATTAATAGTTGTCCCGACTAGGCGATAAGCTTTGCCCGTCTCATCTTTTAATGGACTGAGTGTGGTTAACCACCAAGTTTTCTGATCGTTAAATGTTAGACATTCTTCATAGGTGATAGGTATTTCGGTTTGGAAACAACGCAGATATTTTTGCTCCACTGCTGCACCTTCATCAGCAGCCATGAATTCTTGGGGAGTTTTACCCAGCACTTCGGAAGCAAGTATACCAACCTCTAGTTCGCAGGATTTGCTCCATCCTGTGTACTCAAACCTACCATTATCCCGGACATCAATCACGAAGATGAGACAGCCAACACCTTCGTAAATACTATTGAGAAACTTTTCTCGCTCCTGGAGATGATTATATAATTGGGCATTTTCCAAAGAAATCGCAGCTTGAGTGCAGAGAAAATTGATCACAGAAAGGCGATCGCTAGTAAATACCCCTTGAGTCAGTTGATTTTCTAGATAAAGAATCCCTACCAAATGCCCTTGATTAATAATCGGGGTACATAATACACTCTGGGGTTGGATTCGGTGCATATATTCCCCAATTAAACCCGGAATATCTGTTTTGCAATTGTCTATAACAACTGTTTTCTTGGTATTTTTGACGTAATTGAGAATGTTTACGGGAATATCTTGACAATTATCTAGTGATTGTGTATTTGGGATAGTTTGTATTTCCTCATGCTCAATTAAGGTAATTGCTCGTACTTGCCAAGTATCATCTTGGGGAAGAATTAGTGCAGATTTTTTCGCGCCAGAGTTTTCTAGGATAATCCGCGTGAGGCTGGTAATGAGTTGATCTAATTCTAGAGAACTGGAAATAGCTTGAGCAGCTTTGAGAACAGAGGTAAAATCTAGAATATCCGAAATACTAGTACTGCTAGTAGTATTCGTGCGAGTAGATGAGGAAGTCCCACGAAAAGCAATGGTTTCTAGAGGATTGAAGTTAAGTTGTCGCTGTTGCAGAATTGGTTGCAGTAGTTGAGGATAACGTTTTTCTAAATCCTCCACTTTCGCTTTTGCTCCCCAACGGGCATAACAATAATAAGCTTCTTGCATATATGCAACAGCGACTTTTTCTTTGCCCCAGTCGAGGTAGAACTTGGCGGCGAGTTCGTTAGCTAGGGCTTCTTCTTGGAGATATTGGTTTTCTTGAGCGAGTTGAATAGCAAGATCATAAAGTTCCATCGCATCTGTTTTCTGCCGGAAAACGCGACATTTTTCTGCTTCGACCAAAGAATATTTATGCTGGAAGTTCATGGGAGCATGATATGTCCATTGTTTCAGTTTTTGCTGATTCACAAGAACTCGCTGCTGCAATCTTTCTCGTTCCTCCTCACAAGTATGAGGTAAGGCAGCAAGCTGGGTCAGCGAATCATAAAAATGAAAAATTGCTACCATGAAACAGCCAGCCACCCCATGTAAATATTGTTGAGCAGAGTCTGCCACCGCAATGGCTTCCTGCCATTCTTGGAACAGGTAGCAAAGCATCAATTTATTAACGTACAGCGTACCGATGGCGTAAAGATCGTTGGCAGTTTGGTGCAAGGGCAGCATTGCGGCTTCATTATAGACTACACCTTGAAATTGCCAAGGGAGATGACTTTGACCGACTGAAGTTGACGCTAAATTTAAAGTAGATTGATAGAAAACATTCAGATAGTTGTAAGCAACTTCCTGTTTAAGTTGAGCCAAGGCTTGACTATAAGCTGCCATTTCTTGTAACAAAACAGTTAGTTCTTTGCCTAAGAAAAAGGATAGGGAACAGTAATTGTAAGCACAATAAGCTCCATATTCTAAAGCACCCATCTCCAGACCACTGTGATATCCCTCCAGCAGAGGAACGAGAGACGCTTGAATTGGATATTTCCAGGGCTTTATAAACGGATACACCATATTAATCGTGCTGGCTTTGAATTCCTGACTCCGAGATTTTGCCAGGAGATCCAATGCCAGTTGACCTGCCTGATTCCCCAATTCAATTTCCCCATTGATGCAAAGAATCACCCCATACCAAGCATAAGCCAGCGTAGATACACTAGCATTGCCTTGTTGAATCGATAAGCAAACCTGTTTGCAAACGATCATTGGTAAGAGATGCGGAACCGCTTGATAGACTGCTGCTGTCACTGCTGCCAGAATTCGGATCGCTGCTAGGGCTTCAGGATCGACCATTTCAGGCAATTTCAGCAATTCTTCTAGTTGCTTTCCGTTCAAAAGTAACTGGATTTCTTGTAAACTTTGATTAATCTCTGCTGGGCTGGGCTGAGTTGGGAACACAATTCCGAATAATTCTAGAATTGTGAGAGCGGTTTTAATCGCTTCGGGTTGCTGGCTCTGCGCCACATAGGCCAGAATTTTTACTTCGTAGACTTTAATGGTGTTTAGCAAGTGTCGGGCATTGTGCAATACAGCATCCACAAATTGCTCCATTAGCTCAAAATTACCGCTCAGACAAGCAACTTCGGCAGCTAACTCATGCAGAGCCAAAGTCATGTCATAACAATGTTGCCAGCCTTCTGTAGTTAGCAGTTGAATGCCTCGATTTAAATACTGCATTGCTGCTACATAAGCAGTTGAAGATTTTGCCTTTTGTCCAGCTGCAAAATTGAGCATTGCTAGTTCGTGCCGCTCAGTTTGAGTAGTAATTAATCCGGCTCCCTGATTCAATTGGTTAACAATTTCAAACAGTTTCTCGTCTCGCTGTTGTTCGGGTGTGGCATTGAATAACCGTTGTCCAACTTTAAGGTGCGTTAGTTGTTTTTGGTTTTCGGAAATAAGGAAATAGGCAGCTTGTTGTACTCGATCATGTAAAAATCTATATTGAGCTAATTGTTTATTGTTATTCTCATTTTTACTAACTAATTCATCATTAGTTTTTCCTTGATAAAGCTTATAAATATCACTAATCGGTAAAATCAACCCTTCTTCTAAAGCTTTCCATAAACTAGCAGCCGTTTCAATTTCTGATTCTTCCGAAACAATTGCCAAAGTTGCTAAATCAAATTGATTGCCAATACAAGCCGCTAATTCTAACAGTTTTTGAGTTGATTCCGGCAGTCTTTGTAATTGAAATGCCATGAACTTAACGACATCATCTGTAACTGTTTGCTGATTTATTTGTGTGATATCACATTGCCAACACCCTGATTCCAAGTTAAATTCAATTAATCCATCTTGGTGTAATGCCTTGAGAAACTGTGTAGCGAAAAACGGATTACCTTGAGTTTTCTGATATATCAATAGAGAAAGAGGCAAAGCTAAATTTTCTGAACACTTCAGCGTGTCAGCAACTAATTGATTCACTTGTCCTTGACTCAGTGGTGCTAAAGTAATCGTATTAATCGTGGCTGCTGTTTTTTGGATATCATTCAAAGTCAACATTAACGGATGTGCTGGGTTGACTTCGTTATCACGATAGGCACCAATTAAGAAAAGATGCTTTGTATCAGCCATTAATAACTGCATTAACATCAATGATGCCGAATCAGCCCATTGCAAATCATCTAAAAACATCACTAATGGATGTTTGTCACTGGTAAAGACTTGGGTAAATTTCTGGAATAATAAATTAAATCGATTTTGTGCCGCAGTTCCTGATAATTCTGTAGCGGGTGGTTGTTGACCAATAATTATTTCTAATTCGGGGATGACTTCAATAATTACCTGTCCATTATCACCTACAGCCGCTAAAATATTGGTTTTAAATTGCTGGATTTTAGCATCGCTTTCTGTTAATAATTGACCCATTAAATCCCGGAAGGCTTGCACAAATGCACTGAAGGGAATATTTCGTTGAAATTGGTCATATTTCCCTTTGATAAAATAACCACGTTGTCTAACAATCGGTTTATGAACTTCGTTAACTACAACGGTTTTACCAACACCCGAAAAACCAGCTACCAGCATCATTTCTGTTGCACCAAGGCTAACTCTTTCAAATGCTTGGAGTAGGGTTGATACTTCTGTTTCTCTTCCATAGAGTTTATCAGGAATAATAAACCTGTCGCACACATCTCGTTGTGCAATTGGGAAACTCTTAATTTCACCAGTTTCTTGGAGTTGAGATAAACAATTTTCTAAATCAAATTTCAGCCCCAATGCATTCTGATAGCGGTCTTCAGCATTTTTCGCCATCAATTTCATTACGATGTCACATAGAACTTGGGGAATCTCTTCCCTATCTCCTAACATTGGTGGAAGTTTTGCTAAATGACAATGTACCAACTCCATCGGATCATTTGATTGGAACGGCAACTCTCCCATGATTAAATCGTAAAAAGTAATACCTAAAGAATAGAAGTCAGTCCGGTAGTCAATCCCGCGATTCATTCTTCCTGTTTGTTCAGGTGAAATATAACCAAGTGTCCCTTCCAACACATTAGGATTCATCAGTGTTTGAGTTTCTCGTGGCAGTAAAGATGCAATACTAAAGTCAATTAATTTAACTTGTTTGGTTTCGGGATTAATTAGAATATTGGCGGGTTTGAT
>NZ_JBALCY010000056.1:0-19767 GCF_036917655.1 Nostoc sp. | reverse complement strand
TCTCTCAAGTCAATGATGCTCTCATTGCTTACTTCTATTATTCCCTCTGAGTCTGCCTTACAGAAATGTTAAGAAAGATGTGACTAATGGATAGCATCCTTGGGAGAGGGGTTGGGGGTGGGGTGTTAGGGACTTTTGCAAGAGGTCTATTATTAAGGGGAGAGAAGCTGTCGTTGGCAGCTTCTCTCCCCAAGTCGTAGTACTAGAAGCAGTGAAACAGCATCTATTTTCCTTAAACAGTCGATAATGTAAATAAATGTAAAAAATCTTCAGGCAGGACAGAAGTATCTATGCGTGTAATTTTGATGACCGGTAAAGGCGGCGTGGGCAAAACTTCCGTTGCTGCTGCAACTGGACTCCGTTGTGCGGAACTAGGGTATCAGACATTAGTTTTAAGTACAGATCCCGCTCATTCCCTGGCAGACAGCTTTGACATGGAACTGGGACATGCACCCCAAAAAATTCGCCCAAATCTGTGGGGTGCTGAACTGGATGCGCTGCAAGAACTAGAAGGAAACTGGGGTGCTGTGAAACGTTACATTACCCAAGTTTTACAGGCAAGGGGTTTAGACGGCGTACAGGCGGAAGAATTGGCAATTTTACCAGGCATGGATGAGATTTTTGGCTTGGTAAGGATGAAACGCCATTACGATGAAGGTGAGTTTGATGTTTTAATTATCGACTCAGCCCCCACTGGCACAGCACTGCGCTTACTGAGTTTACCTGAAGTTGGTGGCTGGTATATGCGTCGTTTTTACAAACCATTTCAAAACATCTCCGTAGCACTTCGGCCTCTGGTTGAACCTTTTTTTAGACCAATTGCTGGTTTTTCGCTACCAGATAAAGAGGTGATGGATGCACCTTATGAGTTTTATGAACAAATTGAAGCTCTGGAAAAAGTATTAACAGACAATACTCAAACCTCAGTGCGTCTGGTAACAAATCCCGAAAAGATGGTGATTAAAGAGTCTCTGCGTGCCCATGCTTATCTGAGTTTGTATAATGTTGCAACAGATTTAGTAGTGGCTAATCGGATTATTCCTAGCGTTGTCCAAGACCCATTTTTCCAACGTTGGAAGGAAAGTCAGGAGCAATATCGCCAGGAAATTCATGATAATTTTCACCCTCTCCCTGTGAAAGAAGTTCCACTTTTTTCTGAGGAAATGTGCGGATTAGCTTCATTAGAACGCCTGAAGGAAACCCTTTATAAAGATGAAGATCCGACTCAGGTTTATTATAAAGAAACGACCATGAGAGTAGTGCAAGAGGAAAACCAATACAGCTTAGAACTGTACTTACCTGGTATTCCTAAAGACCAAGTTCAACTGAGTAAGAATGGAGACGAATTAAACATTACTATTGGCAACCATCGTCGTAACTTAGTTTTACCGCAAGCCTTAGCAGCACTACAACCAGCAGGGGCAAAGATGGAAGATGACTATCTTAAAATTCGCTTTACTGACAACATAAGAGTTTAAGTTTGTTGCTACGGTAATGTATGACAAAAAGTCCAAACTAAAAAGCAAGAATCTTTTCTTGTAACTAGTACAGACGCAATTATTTTAGCGTCTGTTTTTATGATGTTTGGGTGAATTTTTATAAAAGGTAAATAAATATTTTTATTAATGATTTGCCCGTAGTTTTACTGAAGACAAATTGATTAAATAAATTTCAAAATGGCTTTAGATTTACTTATGCCAGTTTGCAAATTATTAATTTATTTTATCATAAGCAATGACCTCCAACGCTGAACGAGATTTGTCCTTATGTCGTCATGAAGAAAGTTTACTACGCCGCATTACAAACCGTATCCGACGAAGCTTAGAGTTGGAAGAAATTATCACAGTCACAACGGCAGAGGTGCGATCGCTACTAAAAACTGACCGAGTGATGATTTACAAATTTCATGCCGATGGCAGTGGTCAGGTAATTGCTGAGTCAATTTACGAAAATCGGTTGCCGTCACTATTGGGGCTGAATTTCCCTGCGGAGGATATTCCACTCACCGCTCGTGAACTATTTATCAAATCACGAGTGCGTTCTGTTGTGAATGTAGATACTCAAGAGATTGGTGAAATTCACCTTCGTGACTTGGATAATGGAGAAACTATATCAGAAGAGATCCGTTACCGCTCTGTAGACACCTGCCATATTGAATATTTGACGGCAATGGGGGTAAAGTCCTCTGTAGTAGCGCCTATTCTCTATCAAGATCAACTTTGGGGGCTACTGGTGTCTCATAATTCCCAAGCGCGGTTGATTTCAGAATATGAACTAGAAGCAGTACAGATGGTAGTCGATCAGCTGTCAGTGGCGATCGCTCAAAGTACCCTTCTGACTCAAGTCCGCAAAAGAGCCGAACGGGAAGCGATCATTAACCGCATTTCTACCCTGCTGCATTCACTACCGACGATTGTATTACAACCAGCCCTAGAAGCGGCTGTTGCTGCCTTTAATGGTGTTGGTGGCAGGCTTTGCATTAGAAATGCAGCTTTTGATTCCCAGAATAGCAGCGTAACCAGCTTAACAGAATGCTTAATACCAGGAAATAGTTGTATCAAGCTTTATATCTGTGGACAGCAACCTGTGATGCCAGAACAAACTATATATCCACTGATAGAGCAGTATAGTGTCTGGCAGGAACACTATAAGTCTAGTAACTACGATGTTTGGGCGATTTTAGATATACATAAAATTTCTGACTTGCGAAGTTTACAAGTTGCTTTTCAACCAACTAAAATTCGCAGCATATTGATGATCCCACTCCAGTATCGTCAGCAGTTGCTGGGCTATTTAAGTATTTTCCGCAACGAAATAGATACAGAAACTCTATGGGCGGGGCAGTATGACAGCGATCAAAGGCAACTGTACCCCCGACAATCTTTTGAAGTTTGGCGCGAATCTAAAAAAGCACAAGCTCAAAAATGGACGGTTGAAGAGATTGAACTGGCTAAAGACCTCGCTAAACACTTTGCTTCAGCAGTTCAGCAGTATGAACTATACCAACAAGTACAAGTCTTCAATGAAAATTTAGAAAAACAAGTTAAAAGACGCACAGTTGAATTACAACGGACATCTGAACAAGAACAAGCTGTGTTTAAAGTTATTGCCGAGATTCGGGAATCTCTTGACACAGATACTATTTTTCAAACCACTACTAAAGAGGTTTGTCAATTAATTAAAGCCGATCGCGTTTCTGTTTATCGTTTTGATTCTAATTGGGGTGGTGAATTTGTCGGGGATTTCGAGGCTGCTAGTCCATACTGGTCGAATGAGTCCGAACTAGGTATTAATACAATTTGGAATGACACCTACTTACAAGACACACAGGGAGGACGCTACCGCAACAATGAAACATTTGCAGTCGATGACATCTACAAGATGGGGTTTGCTCAGTGTCATATCGACAATCTAGAGCAGTTTCAAATTCACGCTTTTGTGCTTGCTCCAATTTTTGTTGGGCAAAAACTTTGGGGTTTGCTGGCAACTTATCAACACACTGGCCCCCGGCAATGGAAAGCCTCTGAAGTTAACTTTCTCAGTCAGATTGCAGCTCAAATGGGGGTAGCACTCCAGCAAGCAGAATTACTCACTCAGACACGAGAACAGACATTAGATTTACAACAAGCAACAGAACAACAACGGGTATTGTTTGAAGTTGTTGCGAAAGTTAGGGAATCTCTTGACGTAGATGCTATTTTTGAGACAACAACCCAAGAAATCTGTAAATCACTACAAGCCGATCGAGTTGCAGTCTACCGCTTCCAGGCTGATTGGAGTGGTGAATATATCGCTGAATCTGTGGGTGATAGCTGGGTAAAAGTAGTAGGTTCCGACACCAAGACAGTTTGGCAAGATAGCTATTTGCAGGAAACCCAAGGTGGGCGATATCGTCACAATGAAACCTTTCTAGTCGATGATATCTATCAAGCTGGCCACTCTCAATGCCACGTTAAGGCTCTAGAGCAAATTCAAGCAAGGGCATATGCGATCGCACCTATATTTGTCGGACAACAGCTATGGGGCTTGCTAGCAGCTTATCAGAATTCTGCACCCCGCCATTGGGAAGTCTCAGAAACTAAGTTCATCACTCAAATTGCCAATCAACTTGGGGTTGCACTCCAACAAGCCCAATTGCATAATCAAACCAAAGAGCAGACAGAAAAGCTGACTCAAGCTTTGCATGATTTAACGCAAACTCAAACCCAATTGATCCAAACTGAGAAAATGTCCTCACTAGGTCAACTGGTAGCTGGTGTTGCTCACGAAATTAATAACCCCGTGAACTTCATTTATGGCAACATCAATCATGTCAACGATTACGCCCAAGATTTACTCAGTATACTAGACCTCTATTTGCAAAACTGCCCTAACCCCAGCCCTGAGATTCGCGATCGCTCTGAAGAAATAGACTTAGAATTTCTCATGGAGGATTTGCCCAAAACTCTATCTTCCATGAAAGTTGGAATTGATCGCATCCGGCAAATTGTCTTAGGTTTACGGAATTTCTCTCGCCTTGATCAGGCAGAAAAAAAGCCAGTTGATATTCATGAGGGCATTGATAGCACCTTGCTAATTTTGCAGCATCGCTTGAAAGCAAAACCGGAAAGTCCGGCGATTAAATTAGTCAAAGAATACAGTGAGCTTCCCTTAGTAGAGTGTTATGCCGGGCCACTGAATCAAGTATTTATGAATGTTTTAAGCAATGCGATCGATGCTCTAGAAGAATACAAGGAATCTCAATTAAAATCTCATAGCAATCAAATTACTATCCGTACTGCTCTTGGAGAGCTTGAAGGCAATGTCAAGAGCGTAGTAATTCGCATTGCGGACAATGGGCCAGGAATACCGGAGCCTCTAAAGGCAAGAATCTGCGACCCCTTTTTCACTACTAAGCCAGTGGGAAAAGGCACTGGCTTAGGGTTGTCAATTAGTTATCAGATTGTCGTGGATAAACACGGTGGTGTGTTTAAATGTGATTCTCAGCCGGGGTTAGGTACAGAATTTTGGATTGAAATTCCGGTGATACAAATCACCAAATCGCACCATCAACTCCCGTAAGCTGGGGAGCCACCGCCCTAACCTTTTCCCGTTAAGTCTCTCAAGATCGCTGCTAACCCTCACTGTTGTGCGTGCAATTTTAACCCGCTCCGCGTCTAGGCAACCAAGCGCCCAACTAACTGTTAATATCTTGGGTAGCTTGGGTGATTTAGCGCTCATTATGTGAAGCTGAAGGGGATTGAGGACTTCAATAGCCTTGGCAGTTGCCTGGGTGCGGTGTAGATAAGTCAACTGCAATTATACTCAAGAAACCAATCAAGGTCTTCATGCCATCAGCAGTCAGTCTGTATCGCTGCACCTGGCAACCCGATTTCAAGATTTTGTATAATTTCCGGTGTTGGGAAGCTAGTGCTGGGTTTCCCCGACCAAAAAATCCCCAACACCCGAAATGTTGTCAGGTTAGCGATTATACGCTATTTACCACTGTCTGGAAGTGGCGAGGAAATTTGGAGTGCCATTACCACCATGACTACCAACAGCAGGAATTTGCAGTAGACTATCTGTGGCTTTGCCAGTACCATCATTGATCACGTATGTAGAATCACCCGGATGTCCATTTGGAACAAACAGTTGTGGGTGATCAAATGGCGCTTTTTCATAGCGGACTCGCTCATCAGTGAGAGATTTCAGGAAAGCTACCAAGTCATTTTTTTCGGCTTCAGTTAATCCCAACACGGCAAGAGCGCTTTGCTGGCGGAAGTCTCCGCCACGACTGTATAATTCTACGACTTGCTGCAAAGTTAAAGAACCACCATTGTGGAAATAAGGGGCAGTAAGTTCGACATTGCGGAGTCCAGGAGTTTTAAAACTACCATCCGCAAGTATTATGTCGTTAGAGCTAACTGTGGTGTTGGATGGGGAACCGAGAAGTTGCTGGAAAGTTCCCAATAGAGCCAGTCTCGTTTCAGAAAGCGGATTCCCAAATGGGTCATTACCTCCAACACTAACATCTTCTAATGTCGGTCTGATGCCGATATTGAAAAAGCCATTGTCAAAGGCGAATCTGTTAAAATTAGGGATCTTAAGAATCCCAATCCTTTGTTTCTGCACAGAACTCACAGAAGCACTGCTAAGTTCTGCCCCATTATGACAAACGTTGCATTGAGCTTTACCCTCGAACAGTTGTTTCCCCCGTTGCTGTTGCCCAGTTAGGGCAGTGGTGTTTCCTTCCAAGAAGCGATCAAGTGGGGTATCGTTAGCGATGAGCGTAGATTCGTACATTTGAATTGCTAGCCCAAAAAATAGCGAGAAGTTGTACTCTATTAACCTGTACTCATTGGTTTCCAAAGAGCGATCCGGTTTCTTAACAAAAGTTCTGACACCCTTAGCATCAATTTGAATCAGTTGATTAGACTTCCACCACTCCGGCTTGAAGGCATCTTTAATTAGGCGATCATAGCTTTTCTCTCTCAGTCCGGGTTCAGGCCATCTGCTATCTGTACCTAAAACACTGTCCTGTGGATGCACAAGTTGTTTCCCTAGCGGCCTCAGAGGAAATAACTTTTTAGCAAGTTTTCTGGGGAGTTTCTTACCCTTGCCAACGCTGCCGGAATTGTGATCAATTCGTCCGAACTTATCACCTATTTCTTGAAAGGTAAGACCATCAGAAGATTCCTCGAAGGAGCTAAGTGGTGGATCGACTGCTTGAGAAGCTAAAGACGAATTATTGAGACTGATTTTGACAAATTTTAGCTGATTTGGAGTCTGTGCTTTCACGACAGAAGCATGAGAATCTCTCAAACCAAAGGAATTCACTCCATTAAAGATGTTTTGCGCCCTACCGTCCCAAAAGTTGCGGAAGTTAAATACTGCATTAATCGCAGTTGGCGCATTCCGTGGCTCGACGCGACGGACATTTATACCTCCCACCTTAAACACCGGATCTGGTTGAAGCGTTACTTGATCTTCTGCATTACCAGGTATTACATCAACAAACTTGGTATTGATAACTCCTTGGGAGGAGGCGATATCATTCCGGTCAGACACAACTGTTGTCGGATCATTTGGATTTGACAACTTGTGAAAGGGAAAATCTTCTGGCTTGAGCTGGTAGTTCGGGCCACCGCCGACATTAAAAACCGGATCTGGGTTTTCTGTGCGATCAGCGTTGAGCCGCATAAGACCAGGAGATATCTGATTTTTTGATCTGCTGTCGGCTCCGGCATGGAAATGGCAAGTAGCACAGGAGGTTAGTCCATCGCTACCAACTTGCATATCCCAAAAAAGAGCCTTTCCTAACTTAATGGCGGCTACTTTGTCTTTTACAAAGTCTCCAAGATTATCAGGCTCTGGAACCGAAACAGTCTTGAGAGAAGCGAGAGGTGGCAACGCCGTAACTTGAGCAGATACAGTATTTCCAGCTATTACTGCTGCCACAACGATCACAGCAATTGTTATAGTTCTTGACAGTCTTGATACTATCCCGTTAGGTTTTACATAACCAGATTCCCACTTTTTACGCTTTGTATCAGCTGGAAATTTAGATGATGCTCCACGAGACTCTCGGTCATTAAAAGACCATAATTTGAGATTTTTTAGTAAACTCCGAATTCCCTGCTTGATCTGCACCACCATCGATTTGAGCAAAAATCGACCTTTGCCGGTTAGCAGCAAAAACATTGGAAAGGTAGCAAAAAGCAATCCAAAACTTACTATGTGTAAAATTACCATATTTTCATCTCAGAAAACACCTAGCATATTTTACTACTTATCTAAAGCTTTTTACTTATTATCAGCCGTATAAAATTTGACTATTTTTATTTTATTAAAAATAAATAAAGAGGGGAAAAGGTTAGGTTGTATTCATTAGTGACAAGTGAAAAGCGAGTAAATTTTGTCAATCCGTCTAAGTATAGAAATAGATTTGCATAAGAATAATAATCGTAATAGTGGGGAGAGAGGCAAGCGTCGCTTGCCTTAAAATCTTAAGCCAAGCGGATTAGACATTTCCTAAAATGGCGTAGGCACAATTCATGAATTGTGCCTACCAAGGATTTTGAGCAACGCAGAGTTAATTTTTGCAGATGTCTATTGGGTAATAAAGCGTTTGTTGAGTTTATACCATTGTTTTTAACTTCTAAGTTGCACGGGCATAGCTAAATAGGTCATTTTCAAACCGCCCAGTGGTGTAAAAATCACTGGAGTTAGGCTTTGATTCAAATGCATTTGAATTTCGGAAGATGGTAACTCTTTCAAGCCTTCCATCAAATATTTAATGTTAAAGGCAATCTCAATATTTTCCCCCGAAATTTGTGCCGGCATTGACTCTCTCCCACTGCCCACATCTTGAGCTTCACATGATAAGGTAATTTCTTGAGCTTCGCTATCAATACTGAGCTTGACAATATTATTTTTCTGATCGGCTAGCACAGCAATCCGCTCCAAAGTGCTGACAAATTGTCGCCGTTCAATTGTCACTTGTCGCTCAAATTGGCGCGGGATTAGTTGTCGATATGCAGGATATTGTCCTTCTAATGTGCGACTAGTCAAGCGTTGATTTTGCCATGCAAACACAACTTGACCTTGATCGAAGTATAAAGCTACTGGTTCATCTGATGAGGCGCTATGAGCTAGCATTCGTTGGAGTTCGCGTAATGCTCTAGCGGGTACTGTCACTTCAAGTTGACTAGTTCCGCCTAGAGGACGCTCGTTGCTTGTTTCTACCACTGCTAGGCGATGTCCGTCGGTAGCTGCAAATTCTAGGGTATCTTGTTTAACTGTTAAATGCACTCCAGTGAGTACTTGCTTGGTTTCATCAGCACTGGTAGCAAACAATGAACCGCGTAAGCCCTCAATTAATGCGGTGGTGGTAAGATAGATTACTTCGGTATTTTCAATTACAGGTAGTTCGGGAAATTCTTCAGGCCCCATTGCTCGGACTTGGTAATGTCCACTCTTAGGTGTGAGTGTGACAATTAAACCTTCTCCGCCGGGTGTTGCACCTGTGAGGGGGGATTCATCGTCTAGAGTGATTTCGCCTTCTGGAAGACGAGAGGTGATGTCTACAAGTAACTTAGCAGGAAGTGCGATCGCACCTCCTTGCCATACCTCTGCGTTAAAGCTGGTGCGGATTCCCAAGCTGAGATCAAAGGCTGTTAAACTGACTTGGTTAGTTTCAGCATCCGCTTGTAACAGCACATTGGCAAGTACTGGATGAGTTGGTCGTGAAGGTACAGCACGACTGACGAGTGAGAGATTTGTACTGAGATCGCTTTGGGAGCAAACTAATTTCATAAGTCAGATTCAGCTGGTGAAGGATATCGTAACATCCTTATTGTTTATAGGCGATCGCTCCTACGCTTCAGACTTGTGAAAATTTAAACGTTTGCAGCTAATGTTGCTTTATTTATAAGAAACGCTTAAGTATTTCTTGCAAATATATAAGTAGTTGCTGCAAACGCTTAATACTTTGCAACAATTGCTCTTTTATGTATAAGAAACGCTTAAGTATTTCTTGCAAATATATAAGTAGTTGCTGCAAACGCTTAATACTTTGCAACAATTGCTCTTTCATGTATAAGAAACGCTTAAATCATTGCAGCAATTGTTGTAATGAACTTATTCTTTTATTCACTACTTGAATAAAAGAATAATTTAAGTGAAATTAACTAAATTTTTGGAGATGCGATGTCTATGAGGGGCTGCGCCTACGCAACCGATTTGCTATATTTACTCATGACAATTAAACATTTTTTGTATAAAACAGTACTATATTCTTACTAGCAGAGATGCATCATGGCACGTCGTAAAAGAAATTCTAGCGTTTTAGAACGAGCCGATCGCCGCATTGAAAGTTTACAATCTATCAGCGTAGAACTTGACTTTGGAGAAGGATTGACTATACAAGCTTACATTATGACAATTAACGATCTACGGTCTAAGCTTGCTGCCTACAATACTGCTTTATCCTCCATTGACAAACTCACAGATGACGTAAAGAACGCAGAACAGGCTGTAATCGCAATATCAGAAAAAATGTTACTAGGAGTTGCCAGCCGTTACGGTAAAACCAGTCAGGAATACGAGATGGCGGGTGGTGCGCGACGAGGTAATACCAAAAAGAAGCGAGGCGCATCAGGCAATTCTAAACTCACTAATCCTTTAACAATTGATTCTGTTAAGCTTTCTTCTGTAAATGGATCTATGAATGGGGCATCGCCTGCGATCGTAAGTTAGCTAAAATCCAATAGGGAATAGCACTAAGTTAAGATACAGCATTCAGTGGCTTGACCAGAGGCAGAACCTCTCGGAATACATTCCCAGCCCGGAGGCTGGGAACGAGGCGAAAATCAAGGTTTTTAACCCGCGGAGGCGGGTTTTGTCTGTGTAGCCGCGACTTCCAGTCGCCCGGTGTACTACGCAAACATACTATAATTTGTGGAAAGCCTAATTTATCCTACTGCTAAAGACGCAAAATGACATTATATATTCTAAATACTGCTGGGATGTTGAAGTTACTAAAGCAATAGAACGCCACGAAATTGGAGAGGCTTGCGTCATTCCCATTATTCTGCGAAAGGTTTCTTGGCAATCAGCACCATTTGCTAGACTACAAGCTCTGCCCAAAAATGCCCTACCTGTTAAGTCTTGGAATAATCAAGATGATGCATTCACGAATATAGCTGAGGTTGCTCCCAAACAATTTGCTCAAGCCCCAAGTCTGACCAAGTTTGATTTTGTGCAGTTTCACAACGAATTGGCATTAAGTAAGTTAACGACCTGTGGAAAACTTGTGGAAAAACTCAAGTACTTTTCCACAAGGTAATTATACTTAATTAAGTTTTATGAGTAATATCTTAAGTTTTCCACAGATTTATCCACAAAAAGTAAGATTTTTTCCACAATCTAAGTTAAATTTAATCAATTTTTATACGTTACTTAATATTCTCGACTAATTATTCAGCAGTCAATGGCTAATGATCATAGTGCTGGTTGTGGAAAACTTAAAATACATCTTCAGGATGATTTTTGAGAACGGCTAGTTATATTGATGCGATCGCTCAGTTGGCGGATTGTTTGTGCTAAAGTGCGATCGCTCTGGTGGAGTTGGGTAATTTTATCGCAACTATAAATCACCGTTGTATGATCTTTACCACCAAACTCCTCTCCAATTCTCGGCAAACTCAAAGACGTGTGTTGCCGCATAAGATACATTCCTATCTGACGCGCCCAGCTAATCTCTCTTCGTCGTGAGTTACCTTTAAGGTCGTCTATTGAAACATCAAAATTATCCGCCACAACCTTTAAAATAGCTTCTGGGGTAGCAGCCATTTTTTCGTTAGGCGGTTCTAAAACTGGTGTGATATTTTCCACTGTCATCGGTAAGCCCCAAATGGAAATATAAGCCACCGCCCGAATTAAAGCTCCTTCTAATTCTCTAATATTAGAAGTATAGTTAGAAGCAATATACTCAATCACGTCGCGGGGAAGACGAATATTTTCATCCTCGGCTTTTTTCTGCAAAATTGCCATTCTAGTTTCTAAATCCGGCTTTTGGATATCTGCGATTAACCCCATAGAAAACCGAGAACAAAGACGTTCTTGTAAGCTAGGAATCTGGTTAGGAGGACGATCGGAAGCAATCACAATTTGTTTACCAGCTTCATGTAAAGTATTAAAAGTATAAAAAAATTCTTCTTGAGTGTATTCCTTGCCTTCTAGAAACTGAATATCATCAACTAATAAAACATCGGCGGCTCGGTAATGTTCTCGAAAACTTTGCATACTATCCTTCCGAATCGCTGTAATTAAATCATTAGTAAACTGCTCAGTAGAAACATAAAATATTTTGCAATCAGGAGAAATTTCCCAGCGATAGTGACCAATAGCCTGCATAAGATGAGTTTTACCTAAACCTACACCACCGCATAAAAATAAAGGATTAAACTCCCTACCTGGAGATTCTGCAACTGCCAAAGAAGCAGCGTGAGCCATCCGATTGTTGGCACCAACTACAAATCGTGAAAAGACATATTTAGAGTTTAATTCAGTAGTTTTTTGATTGTGATTAGGAACAGTTTCAGAAGTAGTGCTGGGATTGGGTGATTCCCAAGAAACCTCTCGTTCACTAAAATGAGAAACTTCATCACCTTGAGCAACGGTAATGTAAATTCCTACAGGATGACCCAGAATATCTTGTACTACATGAGCAATGGTATTGATGTAATACTTTTGTAACCAATTACGAGCAAATGGGTTAGGAGTGCGGATTACCAAGCAATTATTTTCTAATCGCTCTGCACTAGCAGTTTTGATCCAAGTTTCAAAGGTCGGTCGGGATAGTTCAACCTGTAGGCGCTCTAGTACCTGACTCCACAGACTTTCTATGGGAATTTCCATTATCCACCACCTTTGCTGCTAATCGTCACAATAGAAGATAAAGCACCAATTTAGCATCCAGACACGCTAGACCTAGAATAAGCTTTTAAGTTGTAATCATTTTGGGCCATACCCGGTAGGCAAGATCCTAACACCACCGATTGATACGGAGAAGCAACGACACATGAAGACAACAAACCATCACTTAACACCCAAAAATATTCATCCCAGGGGTTTGCCCCACAGATGGAGAGCAGATAATATTCTGGGAATGCTCTCATATGGGGTAGCAGTGGTGTTCTTGGGGAGCTGCTCTCTTCTACCTGCTAAGACCTTTGAGACTCGACAAAGCGACACTCAAGCCGAAAAGACAATAGAACCCAATCCGGTAATTGTCCCCCCGCCGATTTTCTCGTCGTCTGGAGATCCTAATTTTATAGTAAAAGTTGTGCAACAGGTGGGGCCTGCGGTAGTTCGCATTGATTCTTCCCGAACAATCACTTCTCGCGTACCAGACGAATTTAACGATCCATTTTTACGGCGGTTTTTTGGAGAAGCAGCGCCACAACCTAGACAACGTGTAGAGCGGGGTAGCGGCTCTGGATTTATCATTAATTCTTCAGGTCAAATTGTGACGAATTCCCATGTGGTAGATGGTGCTGATAGAGTGACTGTCACACTTAAAGATGGCCGGACTTTTGATGGTAAAGTTTTGGGTGAAGACCCAGTAACAGATGTGGCTACGATCAAAATTGATGCTAATAATCTGCCAACTCTATCTGTGGGTAACTCCGATGCCTTGCAACCAGGAGAAGCAGTAATAGCTATTGGCAACCCGTTAGGCTTGAATAATACCGTCACTTCTGGGATTATTAGTGCTACAGGTCGTTCTAGTAGCGACATCGGTGCTAGCGACAAGCGGGTTGATTACATCCAAACTGATGCTGCGATTAACCCTGGTAACTCCGGTGGGCCATTGCTAAATAGTCGTGGCCAGGTGATTGCCATGAACACAGCTATTATCCGAGGCGCTCAAGGTTTGGGATTTGCTATCCCCATTAATACTGTACAAAAAATTGCCCAAGAATTAATTGCTACTGGTAAGGTGGATCATCCTTATTTGGGTGTTCAGATGGTGACATTGACACCAGAAAATAAAGAAAGAATCAAAAATATAGCAGGCGATCGCTTAAATATTACAGCAGATGACGGCGTTTTGCTAGTTGAGATTGTGCCGCGATCGCCTGCATCTGTAGCTGGACTACGAGTCGGTGATGTGATTAAAAGCATTAATAGCCAGCCTGTTACTAAAATTGAAGAAGTACAAAAGCTAGTAGAAAAGAGCAAAATCGGTACGAAGTTACCAATAGAAGTGGAACGGAATGGGCAAATTGTCCAACTAGGAATCCAACCTGCTCCTTTGCCCGTGAGACGTGAAGGATGATGTTAGGAGTAGAGACGCGATTAATCGCGTCTGTACAGGTGTTAGGAGTAGAGACGCGATTAATCGCGTCTGTACAGGTGTTAGGAGTAGAGACGCGATTAATCGCGTCTGTACAGGAGTTAGGAGTAGAGACGCGATTAATCGCGTCTGTACAGGAGTTATAAAAATTCCCCCAATGCCCCAAAGGAGTTTTATCATGACTGAATTAGCGCCAATCATTCAATTAGGCAATCCAACATTGCGCCAAAAAGCTGCTTGGGTTGACAATGTTCAAGATGAGCATATCCAAAAATTAATTGAAGACTTAATCGCCACTGTTGCCAAGGCTAACGGCGTGGGAATTGCTGCGCCTCAAGTAGCACAATCCTATCGTTTATTTATTGTGGCTTCCCGTCCTAATGCCAGGTATCCCAATGCCCCGGAAATGGAACCTACTGCCATGATTAATCCCAAAATCATTGCTCATTCAACTGAAGTTGTCAAAGATTGGGAAGGTTGTTTAAGTGTTCCAGGAATTAGGGGGTTAGTTCCTCGGTATACATCTATTGAAGTGGAATACACTGACTGTCAAGGCAATTTACAAAAGCAAGAATTAACCGATTTTATCGCTCGAATTTTTCAACACGAGTATGATCATCTCGACGGTATCGTATTTGTAGATCGCCTAGAGAACACTCTCGATATGATCACTGAACAGGAATATCAACAACGAGTAGTTAACAAATAAATGGGAGTGAGGAGTGGTGTAGAACAATCTTGAATATTAGGAATTACGTTAGCGTAGCGGTAGCGAGTCCATGAGCGTGATTACGAATTATTTAAGCGTGTGATTCACAAACTCACTCATCCCGCCACAATTGATATAGCCGCGTTGCTGGCAGAGTCATATATAAAACATCGCCAACACTGAGGTTAGTTTCTAGTAAATCCCAACCATGAAGGGTTTGGTGATTAGTCTCTACGTACAAAGGTACACAGTCAGTAGACATGGCTACATCTTTCACCCACTGACCACAAAAGGCGTGTGAAGCTGTAATCACAGTCGCAAAAGCTACCCAAAGACTATCCGCTGTGATGCCATTGCCAAGGATGCGTCCCCCTAGTGCAGCAGCAGCAAAAGCTGGGGCTGCTAGTTCAGCCGGACTCAGTACGGCCTCGAAGCCAAATAGCTGTTGCGCTATGCCGGCAAAATCGGGATCGGCATAATTAACAATCACCGGAATGTTGGGTGTCAAGCCTTTGGCTTTGAGGGCAATTTCCAGATTGGTAGCATCATTGTTAGTAACAGCAAGCACTGCGGCGGCAGACTCTATATTGCTGGCTTTAAGTATTGTGCGGAAGCTGGCATCGCCCTGAATGACGGGGATACCCAGTTCGCGGGCGGTGTTGACATATTTGTTGTTGGAGTCGGGTTCAACTACTACAATTTCATGTCCGCTAGCATGGAGTTGCTGGACAATTCTCACCCCAATACCACTCAAGCCACAGACAATGTAGTGATGTCGCTGGGGAATTCGGGCTGCATCCCAAAATTGCTTAAAGCGGCTTCCTAAGACAAAATCGGTGAGCATTGCGTACCAAATACCAATCACCACTGCTCCAACCAGCATCATCACAACGGTAAATAACTTAATACTGTTAGGAGCATTTTCTACTACTTTGTCATTACCACCTGCTCCAGTAATCATGCCTACAGAAAAATATAGAGCATCGACAGGAGACAAACTCGACTCAGCCGACGTATAGGTGAGTGTAGCGATCGCAATAACCGCCAATAGTACAACACCACCCATGACTACCGATCGCCCGTGTTGCTGAAACTGTCTAAGATTAGTCAGGACTTTCAGCAGTTTTTTAATCAATGATCTCCGGGGGGAACGGGTGCGGGGTTGTGTACCAATAATTAAGCGATCGCCTACTTGTATCTCTTGTCCAGATATTACAGCTGACACCAAATCCATCTCACCTTTGACTGGCAAGTAATAAATTAGCATCCGCGATCGGTCTGACCACAATTCACTCAGCTTTCGACCTTTCCAGAAGTGGTTTTCATCAATGTATTCTTCATGAATTGGCCAAGTTTGCTGAAATAATTTGATTTGCCCGATCGCTCGGTTTCCCAGTGCTGCAAAGGTGAATACAGGTGCTGCTAATCCCACAACACTCATACTCAAATGATCTGACAAACTTTGATCTAGGCGCTCCCCCAAATTTGTATTATAAAAACGGTTGATAATCCGAATCTGGGGATTCAGCACTCGCGCTTGCATCATAATAGACAAATTCAGAGCATCTTTAGATCCAGCGATTACTAAAGTGTCTGCCTGTTGAATTCCGGCTGCTGTTAGGGTAGAAGCTGCTTGTAAATCACCAACAATCACATCTGGTGCTGTTTCGCCAGGGATAGATTGATGATGAATGCCAACAACGAAGGCTCCCTGATGTCTCAGCAGACGAAAGGTTTTATATCCGGTACGTCCTAAGCCACAAACAATAATTCGGGGTTTCATGAAACGGCAGCATCTTTTATAGTTAAAGCTGCATTTCTAGTTATTCATCAATATTGTTGCCCACTTTCCTGGAATATAACTGTAGCTGACAACACGATTGTTTTAATTGGACAAAAAGGATTATCAGTCCAAAGCCCTTTGCGGTTCGTTCATCATATAGTTCTGACTTTCGACATTCCGTGAAAACTCAGGGCAGGCGATCGCATAAAAGCAGTGCGCTTTACACCGTCACTACTTTGAGCGCCTTGTATACAGATGTTAAAAGAAATGCTTTTCTATTATTAATGCAGCAATTTAGAACATAAATCATGTCGTCAGTCACGATTAACCTGCCAGAAGAAGTATTTAGTGCCCGTCGCCTTTCTCCAGAAGAATTTGTGCGCGATATGCGCCTTGCTGCTGCTATCTACTGGTATCAGAAGCAGGAAATCTCAATGGAGAAAGCAGCCTCAGTTGCTGGCTTAAACCGCCGAGACTTTCTAGCCGTCCTAGCCCGTGAACAAGTAGATGTCTTTGCTGTTGATTTTGATGATTTGCAGAGCGAGTTAAACCGTGGCTGAACTGCCTGTTATCAACACATCCCCACTAATTTTTTTGACCAAAGGCGGCTTTCTTGATTTGTTGCTCCTAATGGGATCATCCAGAATTACTTCTGTACCTGGATTTACATAGCCCCAGGTCAGTACGGCTGACTCACCTAGACCCAAATCCCAGTTTTGAATCACATTTGGGACAGGTGGTGTTTCTTCTACAACTAACCAATCAGTATTGTTGAGCGCCACTGCTGTTACGTCTATTTCTCCATACGCTTGAATCTCTGCGGCTACAGCATCAGGAACAATAATTGATGATTTAGCAGCCCGTCGTTGTGCTGCCGCTTTGGGGATTCCGGTACGGGGGACATTAGGCATCGTTATTACCGCCAAACAACGAGGGATGATTCCGGCTGCACGTCCAGTTTTAGAACAATTGCGCCTGTGTGGTATGTATTTATCTGACCGCGTGATAAATCTTGCATTGGCATTGGTAGGGGAATAGATACGTTTGCTCCCACAGCATAATTGGGAATTTGCCTGAAATCACTGTAATACTTTTTCACAGTATTTATCGGGTCTACTGTCACTCCATAATTTAACCAGGAAGCTAAAGCAGCTATTGCTTGTACACGCAGGATTAGTTCATTGGGTTTAAAAATAGTAGAGTTTTTTTAGCCAGGGTTTTAAACAGGCAATAAAAGAAAAATATGGCAACTTTTGTAGGTTATGATACGCTATCTGCTTGAGAAGTGTGGAGGAACCGAAAATGACTAAGCTGCGCGTGGGGTTACTGTTTGGCGGTCGTTCGGGAGAACATGAAGTTTCGATCAACTCAGCACGGGCGATCGCTAAAGCTTTAAGTGCAGAGCAAAATGCTAGTAAGTACGAAATACTGCCTTTTTACATCCAGAAAGATGGACGCTGGCTAGCGGGAGAAGCACCCCAAAAGGTTTTAGCAACCGGCAGTCCGCTACTCGAATCTGAACAATCGACTTCTGAGGGACATCTGACATCCAACCCTCAAGCCCAAACCCTCAGCAAGTGGCAATCTCCCTCTCAAGTTGCCCAAGTGGATGTTTGGTTTCCTATTCTCCACGGCCCCAACGGTGAAGACGGGACAATTCAAGGGTTACTCACTTTGATGCAAGTCCCCTTTGTTGGTTCTGGGGTGTTAGGTTCGGCAATGGGAATGGATAAAATTGCCATGAAAATGGCTTTTGAGCAAGCGGGACTAGCACAGGTAAAATACAAGGCGATAACTAGAGCGCAAGTTTGGTCTAATCCTTGCGTGTTTCCGAAATTGTGTGATGAAATTGAGGCAGCATTAGGTTATCCTGCTTTTGTCAAGCCTGCTAATTTGGGTTCATCAGTGGGTATTGCCAAAGTGCGATCGCGCCAAGAATTAGAAGCCGCTTTAGATAATGCTGCCAGTTATGACCGCAGGCTAGTTGTAGAAGCTGGTGTCGTCGCCAGAGAAGTCGAGTGTGCCGTTTTAGGTAATGATCAACCCCAAGCCTCTGTCATTGGAGAGATTACATATGACAGCGATTTTTACGATTATGAAACTAAATATACTGAGGGTCGGGCAGATTTACTGATACCTGCGCCGATTCCAGATGCGATCGCCCGTCAAATTCAGGACATGGCTTTGCAAGCTTTTGCAGCTGTTGACGCTGCGGGGTTAGCAAGGGTAGATTTTTTCTACGTGGAAGCGACAAAAGAAGTTTTGATTAACGAAATCAATACCTTACCAGGCTTTACTGCTACGAGTATGTATCCCCAACTATGGGCCCATAGTGGAGTCTCCTTTCCAGAATTAGTTGATCGGTTAATTCAACTTGCTGTTGAAAGGCATTCTCCTAGTTAAGGGAGAAAATAAGCGAACTGATTTCAGATTATTACGGCAAAAAGTTACAAGAAATACAGAATTCTGGCAAAAGTTAGCCTGATTTGGTAGCCTATATTTTACAAAAAAGCTACTTGAATCTGAACTTTTGTTACGGATACCTGATGCTTGACTCCTCCAGTACAATTTATTGACTAGAGGGGTACAAATCTGAAAGTAATCATGGAAAAAAGTCAGAGTGTACAGCGCGAGCCAACCCAATTAAGAAGGGCTACTCCAGAGCTGACAAACAAAAAATCGAGATTAAAACAAAGCTCGAATGTTCTGATATATCTGGTTGCACATCATCCTTGGCTATTGTTAACTGGGTGTTTAGCCATGTTTTTAGGAGGTGGTGCCTTTGCCCTGTATAGCTTAGGTAATGCTGGCCAGGTAGCACAAGAAGAACCAGAAAAAATCCCAGTTATAGTTGAAGAACCAATCAGTGTGCCCTCTGAGAATAGTAATCCTACACCTTTATGGATGGTGGCTGCGATCGTCCTTAGCTGTGGTAGTGGTTGCTTGCTCATTTTCAGACTGCTCAACCGGAAAGCGCAACCGCAAAAAGTCCAAAAACAGATTAACCGCCATCAGACACGCTTGGCACAGAGCCATTACCAAAGATTGGAACCACGCCTTCCCAAGAACCAGCCAATTTTTGTGCCACAGCGACAACTGATGCCGATTATGCAGACGCAACCTAAAGCAAAACAGCTGGTGACGGTTTTGCCAGCAGAACACAAGCACCACTTGGATACGCGCCCAGACTCTTTGGCAGACTTGATGGATCTTCGTAAAGATAGTTCATTGTCTGCAATTTTACGCCAGTATTAAATTTCCTGTAAAGCAAAAACCTTTCAAGATAATACTTTTTGCGAATTAGGGCACGGTTCTACCGTGCCTTTACTAATATTTATGTCTATAGGACTCCTATTTGATTTTTGAAAAAACTCCGTACATCTGGAGAGTAGCGAAATCAAAGGTAGTGTGTCGGATAAACCACTCAAACATCCA
>NZ_JBALCY010000055.1:0-110970 GCF_036917655.1 Nostoc sp. | reverse complement strand
TCAGCTAAGGCACTTAAGGCATTGGCACGATAATTCTCATCCTGAATTGTCCTGGCAGCAGCAAGGGCTTCTGGCAAAACTTCTGGCAGTTTCTCAGCTAAGGCACTTAAGGCATTGGCACGATAATTCTCATCCTGAATTGTCCTGGCAGCAGCAAGGGCTTCTGGCAAAACTTCTGGCAGTTTCTCTGCTAAGGCACTCAAGGCATTGGCACGATAATTCTCATCCTGAATTGCCCTGGCAGCAGCAAGGGCTTCTGGCAAAACTTCTGGCAGTTTCTCTGCTAAGGCACTCAAGGCATTGGCACGATAATTCTCATCCTGAATTGCCCTGGCAGCAGCAAGGGCTTCTGGCAATAACTCTGGTGGCAGTTTCTCAGCTAAGGCACTCAAGGCATTGGCACGATAATACTTATCCTGAATTGCCGTGGCAGCAGCAAGGGCTTCTGGCAAAACTTCTGGCAGTTTCTCAGCTAAGGCACTCAAGGCATCGGCACGAGAATACTCAGACTGAATCGTCCTGGCAGCAGCAAGAGCTTTTTGCAGTGCTAATTCTTGAAGATTTGGTGGCAAATAGTTAACTAGTTGTGTCAGCGAGTTGACTTTCTCCTGTGGCTTTGGATTTTGCAGGGCGTAAGCTAGTCCTTGTTCGGGAGTCCACTTCTTGCTTTTGACCAAGGCAAGCAATAAATTTACTGGTACATTAGCTGCCAAACTATTCAGAGATGCACTAATCAAAGCATAGCGACACTGCAAACCTACAACTTGGGGCAAAGTTGATTCAGTCCAATTCGCCTCAGCTAATTCCCAAGCACGAGAAATATCTGTTATGTAACCCCCAGCTTGTCTTAATTTTTCTCGCGCTTCAAACCAGCCATTGCTTCCTGTCTGCGACTCTTCCCGCAATAACTGGTGAATTTCTTCTACTTGTTCAGCTTTCTCTAAATGCCAAACTAAATTTTGATGAATGTAACCATCATTAGGCAGGGTATGCCAAAAGTTTTTTTGAGTCTTTTGCCGATATTTTTCTAACAAAGCGACGTGAGCCTTGACAAGGGAAATACTTAGTCCTGGTAAATCACCCCGGCGCGGCTGTGGGGGAGCAGTTAACAAGTTTCGTGCTAAGTCGTGGAATAAGTCATGTAAGCGATAGGTACGCGTACCATCAGCAAGAGGAACACCAGGTAATAATAGGGCTTTACTTTGTAAATCTTTCAATGAATCAGAGGCATCGCGCTCATCTGCAATATCCCAAAGTGTTGCCGTCATTTTGGGATTAATAGTTACATCTTCAGGTAAGACCCCTAACCAAGTAAAGTATTTTTTGTCCTCTTGTGCCAATCGCTTGATGCTCAAATTCAAAGATGCAGTTAAGCTGAGGCGTTTTAAACTTGCTTCATCAGTAATATCATTTGCTCCTGGTCTATCCAAGGTTTTTAACCGAGCAATTTCTTGTTTAATATCTCCTAACAACACTGTCCAAGTTGTACCATCTGCAATTGTTGCTGCTGCAAGTTCCAATGCTAGGGGGAGATAACCAACGCCTTTAGCTAAATTTTCTGCTGACTCATGTTCTTTACCTGTAATCTCCCGTCCTAACTTGTTTGTCAGCAATTCCATTGCTTGAGATGCTGTCATTATATCCAGACTGTAGGTGCTGGCTCCTAATGCGTCAGCGATCGCTCCTTCACGAGTAGTTACTAAAACCTGACACCGCACCCCGCCAATATTAAACGCTTGTGCATGTTTTGTATCCCACGCGTCATCCACCACCAGCAACACAGCTTTGTCATAAAGCATAGTCCGCAGATGGCAAGAAGTTGCTTCTACACTCGTAGGTTTAAAGCTATAGTCTCCTAGTGCTTGCACCCAGCCACTAATTAAAGAAAGCACATTGGGGTCTTGACCTAATGTTGCCCAAAGAATGCCATTACAAAAACGAGATTGTACTTCTGCATCATGGGCTAAAGCCGTCGCTAAAGTCGATTTGCCCACAGAACCCAAGCCGTGAATCGCAGTAATTACCAAAGTGCGACTATCAGACGATGAACCGTTGAGGAGACGAGTCTTTAAATCATCGCTGTACTCTGGGCGTTCTACAAAGTGTGTAGGTAAAGGTGGCGCTTGAAATATGTTTGCGTGACCTAACCCCCTAACCCCCTTCCCTACGAGGGAAGGGGGAAAATTCAAAGCCTCTCTCCCTGTGGGGAAGAGGTTTGGAGAGGGGTTTTCTGCTTTCGATTTTTTTGGTCTGTTATTTTCCCATCCCTCATCAAACCGTTTGAGGTTTTTTTCTCTATCCCTTGACCATAGCTTGAGTGTAAAGTGCCAGTCTTCAGAACCTTGAGTGTGGATACGGCAATCTTCCAGAATCTTCAAGAAATCCTTCAGCAAATTCAGCGCTTCTCGAATTTGCTCTTTAGTTAACTTGCCAGAATGTTTGTCTTTTTGCGTCAGCAACTCCAACGTGACTAACGTAGTCTGCACAGTCAGCTTAGGGTTAGCGCTTTCTTCTTCTTTCCAGTCGTACTCAATTTTAAAGTTACCGTCCTCAAATTCCCCATCAGCAAAACAAAGCAACGCCTCTAGCACACGCTTGACTCGCTTTTTCGGTTCAGGGCCATAAGTTTGTCGTGGCATTGCATTTAAAAAATTGAGTAAGAAGTTTAGGGCTACCCCAAATTGAAACTACCACCCCAAACTCATGTAATCCAGATTCTAAAGCATTTTCAGCAAGATTAGGGTATTTGCATAGGGACACAACCCCAAAGAGAACCTGTATCTATACAAACAACTCTTTGGGAGATAAATAAATGCAAGGCAAGCGTCAAAATATTCTCAGTAAAACCATTGCTTTATTGCTGGCAATGCAACTATTCTTAATTGGTCTACAAGCTAAAAGCCGAATTGACCAAGGTAACTCAACCCTTGAGGCGTTAACCTGGATGATTCAACAATATATTCCAGTGCTGGTTAAAATTCGCAGCTTGCAGGATAAAAGAGAGAAGAACGATTCTTCAAAGCTTAAAAGTAAAAAATGAAATGGTAGGGTGTGTTAGGCGAAACGCTGTAACGCACCGCAATAGATATTCAAATGGTGCGTTGCGCTTTGCGACAATGCACCCTACGTTGGATATTTTTTTAATTAAAATCTCTTATTGTTCAATACAGTTCTGTTAAGAATAATCATAGAGTAGTGTATGCCATCCACACTAAAACTGCTGTATGAGTCGTCCCCCAATTATTCAACCTGGTCAAAGCTATACATTCAGCAAATATTTTGAACTTCCGTTTTCCCCAGAAGATATTCTTGCTGAACTTGGCTGTTCTTATAAACGCGAACGATTGCAATTACCAAAAACAGAATTTCCTCTTGAGATAATTGCAGAATTACATCGAGTCATTGAACGTAATCTCCGACGTGTTAAGCTACTTAGTGAGGATGCACGCAAGCAAGCAATTATTGCACCGATATTACTAGAAGTTTGCGAAATTGCCCAAACCCAATTGAATATTGAATATCCCATTAATGTAAGTGACCAGCTAAAAGGCAGCTTAGATTACTATATTGATAAAGGTAAGGGATTGTTAGTAATTGAAGCTAAACAAGCTGATTTAAGTAGAGGATTTACACAATTAGCAGTTGAGTTGATTGCACTCGATCAGTGGATAAATTCAGAATTGCCAAGTCTTTATGGTGCAGTAACTACTGGTGAAGATTGGCGATTTGCAATATACAACCGTCAGGAAAAACAGATAACGGAAGACCTAAAATTATATCGGGTTCCTGAAGAATTAACTGAATTAACTCATATTTTAGTTGGGATATTGAGCAATTAGACTTCACATCATGTCTGGGTAATTAGTTATGATTTCCATAGTCATTGCACCCCACACGCCAGATGCTCCACTTGGGGAGACCCCAAGACCGCACTGGCTCCCCTTAATCCCCTCCCCGCTCTTCGGGAGGGGAGATAAAGCGTAGCTTTGGCGGGGTGGGGTTCTGCGGGTTTAGTAAGTAATCAAGCGGACACGACATCTTGCACCGGGCGAATTCTATTCGCTCAATACTACACAAACATTTTCTACTACTCCATCTCAGCCAATTCTAACCAGCGTTCAGTCGCCACATCGATCGCGTGCTTGAGCTTTTCCACATGATCGTAGAGTTTTTGCACTTGGCTATAATTCCCCGGTGAGACATTCGCTAGTGTTTTCTCGGTTTCTGCCTTCTCAGCCTCTAACTGGGCAATTTTACCTTCCAACTGCTGAAATTCTTTTTTTTCCCAATTGGATAACCTCCGTCGCTTTGTATTCTCTACATCTTTGGGTGAAGATGCACCATTTTGGGCTTCAGTATTTTTGCCCTTCTCCTTAGTATTAGCAGCTTGTTGCTGTGCCTCTTCAGCCTTCTTAAAGTCCAGATAAATCGAGTAATTACCTGGATATTGCCGGAGATTACCGCCTTCCTCAAAGGAAAATACTGTGTCGATGGTGCGATCGAGAAAGTAGCGATCGTGAGAAACTACGATTACACACCCGACAAAATCCTCTAAATAATCTTCTAGTACCGCCAAGGTTTGTACATCTAAATCATTTGTCGGTTCATCTAAAATCAAGACATTGGGCGCACTCATCAAAACCCGCAACAGAAATAAACGGCGTTTTTCACCACCCGAAAGTTTATTAATTGGGGCATACTGCTGATTACCAGGAAACAAAAACCGCTCCAACATTTGGGAAGCAGTAATTTGAGTCCCATCGGTAATTTTGATAAATTCACCTTCTTCTTTGATGTAGTCAATCACGCGCTGATTTTCGTTTAAGGCTGTGAGCAATTCTTCAGAATGCTGGTCAAAATAACCGATGTGAATTGTAGTACCAATTTCTGCAATCCCAGAATCTGGCTTAATCTGACCAGTAATAATATCCATTAAGGTGGATTTCCCAGCACCGTTAGCGCCGATGATGCCAATGCGGTCTTCTGGACTAAATTCGTAGGTGAAATTATTAATCAGGGTACGTCCATCATAAGCTTTAGAAATGTTATCTAATTCAATAACTTTTTTGCCAATGCGACGACCAACTGTAGAAATATCAACTTTACCCTGAACTTGTTTAAACTCAGTATCCCGCAGAGCATGAGCGCGGTCAATTCTAGCTTTTTGTTTTGTACTTCTGGCTTTCGGCCCTTTTTTGAGCCATTCCAACTCGCGCCGCAACAAGCCTTGATGTTTACGTTGACTACTTACGGCAGATTCTTCAGCTAAGGCTTTCTTTTCCAGGTAATATGAATAGTTACCTGTGTAGGTGTAAATGTCGCCTCGGTCAATTTCAATGATTCTATTAGTAACGCGATCCAAAAAGTAGCGATCGTGGGTGATGAGAAAAAGTGCGCCGCGATAGCGATTTAAATAACTTTGTAACCATTCTACAGAAAGAGCATCAAGATGGTTTGTCGGCTCATCCATGAGCAAAACATCGGGTTCTGCTAGCAATGCTGATGCTAAAGCAATGCGCTTGCGATAGCCTCCAGACAAAGTGCCTATCTTGGCATCAAAGTCAGAAATTCCTAATTTTGTGAGGATGATTTTAGCATTAGTTTCTAGTTCCCAAGCACCATTTGTATCCATCCGTTGCATCACCACAGAAAGGCGAGACATCAGTTGGCTATCATCTGGATAGTGAGCTAATTTATCGGAAAGTTCTTCATACTCCCGCACCAAAGCCATATGTTCGCCACTGTCAGCGAAAACTTGCTCTAAAACTGTGTGATTTTCATCTAAATCTGGCTGCTGGGATAAGTAGATAATTTTAGAACCAGAGTTGACTAAAATCTGACCGCTATCAATCGATTCTAACCCGGCAATCATTTTTAATAGGGTTGATTTCCCTGAACCGTTAGTACCAATTAAGCCAACTTTATCGGTAGCATCGAGGCTAAAGCTAGCATCTTTTAAAACTTCTTTGATGCCAAAGTCTTTTTTAACTGACTGTAGTGTAATAATACTCATAATATCTAGTAATTTTTCATTGCTCATTAGTTAGTAGGTAAGGCACATACCCTACCTACATTGTCCGAATTCTATACAAATAAATCCAAGGGGAGATGTCCATACATTTCGTTGATTCCGTCTTCGTGGTAAGACTGGCAAGACACTAATACACCACGGTGATGTCCAGCATAAGAATCGAGATAACACAAGCCATTTTTACCATTTAATTTGATATAAACTGGCCCTTCAGGTGTAAGTAAATTGTCTGGTGGTTCATAACCCAAAGCCAGAGAATAGGTCATCATGGCCAGTATTCCTTCTTCTGCTGTATCAGCACAAATTCCTAGAATTTGATAATCAGCAAGCTTGGTGAGCAAAATTAAGGCATTACGAATTACTGCTTTTTCTGATGGCTTGAGGATAGGCGCAATGTCTAAACAGTTGAATTTATTCAGTAATTTTTTCGCTTCTTCAGCGGTGAGATTGTGAGAATTGGGGGTTGACATAAACTTTGATGATGATCTTGTTGATTTTTCTGTTGTGTTTGAGTTGGGACTAGCCCAACTTATACTATTTTGGATTTTCAATTTGGGATTTTCGATTTTTTTTATATTGGGGATTGGGTATTTGGAATTGGATTAGTAATTGGTAATTGAAAGTTTACCCAGTCCCCAATCCCTTTTACGGTTGATTTTGAACATTCCCAAGGTTGAATATGAAGGGGACACCGCTTTTTGAGTCACCACCCATAACGAGGACTTTAGGCATCTGAGCGCCGCCACTCTTCCAAGCTTCAATTGCTTCTTTTTGTAGAACCAGCTGTCCTCCTTGGGCTTTGAGTGTCTCTGCTAAGAGTCTTTGAGATTCTGCCTTACCTTTGGCGCGATTCACATCTGCTTGTGCTTCTTGTTCAGCTTCCCGTGCTACATAAACGGCTCTTTGCGCCCGCTGTTCAGCAATTTGTTTTTCTTCCACTGCTTTGGCAAATTCTGGTGAGAACGCTAAATCAACTACGCTAGTATCTAACACAATTATCCCATATTTGTCTAAGCGATCGCCTAGTGCTTGATCAAAGTCTTCTTTTAATTCACTTCTTTTAGTAATTGCCTCTTCTACTGTTCTTCTGGCTGCGGCAATTTTAAATGCTTCTTGTGTCTGAGGTGCAATAATTTTCGATACAATATTTTCTAAGGTTCCTTGTTTCCTTCTAACTTCAACTACCTTCACGGCATCGAGGCGAAAGTTGATTGCAAATCTCGCAGATAAATTTTGCAAATCCTTAGTAGAACTTTCCGCTGGCACTTCAAATTTTTGCACTGTCAAATCATACACATCTATCACTGAGATAAAAGGCGGTTTCACGTGAATCCCTTCCAATAAAGCGCCATCTCTCGCTTTACCCAAGATGCTGATAACTCCTGCTTGTCCTGGGTTAATAATGATAAAGGAATTTAATCCGAAAATCACTAGTATTACTAACACAATTCCTAAAACTGTGGTTTGCCAATTTCCCAATTGCTGATTTTTCAAATTCCTCTCTCCATGTTGAGTGCTGTTAGCGGATTGCTATGGTTTAGCCCGTGCTGTTAGCGGATAGCTATGTTTAGCCCGTGCTGAGTAAAATAATACGGATAAATCTGAAAGTAGTAAATAGTCAAAAGTTTTACTCTGATTTGAGTAAACTCAGTTACTACTTTAAGTTTCTCATTAGTATGTCTGAATCAAATTTTTAATCTAAATAACGCAGCACTAGCGGTTTTGTGTCCATCCTTAGTGATGATATTAACCAATTAGAGCGGTTTCTGGATGGGGGAGCGAATGATATTATCCAAGTTTCCACAACTGTTTTAATTTATTGTTGGAAACATATATGCAAGTTACAGATGTAGTTGTCATTGGTAGCGGTATTGGCGGTTTGAGTTGTGCTGCTCTTTTGGCACGATATGGCTTTGATGTGATAGTCTGCGAAAGCCACTCCATTGCTGGAGGCGCTGCTCATGCTTTTGAGCGCAATGGTTTCAAATTTGACTCGGGCCCGTCTCTCTACTCTGGACTGTCTTATAGCCCCTCTGCTAACCCCCTGCGACAAGTGTTAGATGCAATTGGTTCTGAATTACCATGCGTAACCTACGATACTTGGGGTTGTTGTCTACCAGAAGGCGATTTTGACACGGCGGTTGGTGCCGAGCAATTTTGTGAAGTGCTGATGAAATTCCGTGGTGATGATGCTGTAGCCGAATGGCAAGAACTCCAGCGCGTTATGGAACCATTTGCTAAGGCAGCAACTTCTATACCACCAGCGGCATTACGCTTTGATTTTGGTGCAGCTAGAACTGTGGGCCCGTTTCTCCCATCTCTGACAAAAAATGTGGCGAATATAATCAAGCTAACGGGCCCCTTCAGCCGGATTATGGATGGGGTTGTCAAAGACCCGTTTACCCGAAATTGGCTCAATTTGCTTTGCTTTCTACTTTCTGGATTGCCCGCAGATGGCACTAGCGCCGCAGAGGTAGCATTTATGTTTGCGGATTGGTATCGGCCAGACGCAGTACTTGAATATCCGATTGGTGGTAGTGGTGCTTTAGTTGACACCCTTGTACAAGGATTGGAGCGTCACGGTGGGAAGCTGATACTGGGCGCTCATGTGGAGCAAGTACTTGTAGAAGGTAATCGGGCGGTGGGTGTGCGTCTGCGCGATCGCCAAGAAATTCGGGCCCGGCGGGCAGTGATTTCTAATGCATCGGTTTGGGACACACTGAAGTTGCTACCAGAAAAGGCAATACCTAAACAGTACCGCAGCAAACGACAGGCGACGCCAGAATGTGATAGTTTTATGCATCTCCATCTAGGCATTGATGCTCAAGGATTACAGTCAGATTTGCGGTGTCATTACATCGTAGTTAATGACTGGGAATTGGGTATAACAGCACCTCAGAATGTTGTGGTGATCTCCATCCCTTCAATTCTCGATCCATCCTTAGCACCAGCAGGTAAGCACGTGATTCATGTGTATACACCTGGTAATGAGCCGTATGCTATCTGGCAGGGAATGGATCGAAGGAACCAAGAATACGCCGAACAAAAGCGATCGCGTGCAGAAGTAATGTGGCAAGCGCTACAGCGGATCATTCCAGATATTCGCTCTCGTTGCGAAGTCACACTCGTTGGTACACCTTTAACGCACGAGCGTTTTCTCCGCCGTCACCAAGGTTCCTACGGCCCAGCAATTCCGGCTGGAGATGGTATGTTTCCTGGGCCCAGCACACCTCTACCAGGACTGATGTGCTGTGGCGACTCAACATTTCCCGGCATTGGTTTACCAGCAGTCGCCGCCAGTGGGCTGATTGCCGCGAATACCCTTGCACCTGTTAATAAGCATTTAGCTATGCTTCAGGATATCAAGTGCATTTAATTTTATAAAATCTCGTTGCCAAGAGAGCCGCACCCGCTGCCAAAACTGCTAGTACACTGTCAGGTTCGGGTACGGCAACAACTTGAGCATCAATTCGTGCAGTTCCAGCAAACAAACCTGTCAAGTCAGGTTTTTGCAGTATATTTGCAAACTCTGGAGAAACCAGCAATTTAACATCAGGGATGGTTAAATTTTCACCATCAAAAGCCACAGGTTCTGGAATACTCAAATCAAACAAAATTGTATTTAGAGAATATGTGTCTCTTAAAACAAATCCGCTGGCATCTTTAACGGTACGTCCTGGAACAAAACCAATTGAAAAGTCACCGACAGTAATATTATCATTGAAGGTAACAGTACCAGTATGCTCGATTGTACCTGAGAGTGGAGTAAAACCGCCCTCGTCACTGAATGTAAAGTTGGTGGCTGAGTCGATGTTGAAGCCAACTAAATAATTACTGGGAATTGGTGCGACTGTATTATTACTGCCTGTCAAGTTTAGCCCGATACTTTTAAGAATATCCTCGTGGTC
Organism: Nostoc sp.; assembly: GCF_036917655.1. Taxonomy (GTDB): domain Bacteria; phylum Cyanobacteriota; class Cyanobacteriia; order Cyanobacteriales; family Nostocaceae; genus Nostoc. The sequence goes on along the minus strand of NZ_JBALCY010000055.1, from coordinate 101,031 downwards.
ACGATCAATGCTGGTAACTCCAGATGTCACTTTAAAAGTTGCAGCTTCTACTTGTATGGGTGCAATTGATATAAAAGCTGCTGTTGTACAACCAAGAATCCCTGCAAACTGAAAAAAGCGCATAGATACTCCTAATCTTTGTAGTTCATTTTATCTAAAAAAGGCTCTTGATTAATCTAAAAACTTAGGCATTACCGCTAAAAGCCTACTTTCAAAAGATAAAAAAATACTTTTTTAAAGTTTACACAAAGTAACCATCAAGCTAATATCAAAATTTTAGTCATACAGTTACAAATGCAAAGTTAATTAGGTGGGTATAAATAAATATCATTGCTCAAAATGGAGCGTAAAGGATGATGAATAAGGGATTATAGATAGAAAATGAAAAAAATATAGTTACGTTTAATTATGCCTAATGCCAATTATTTAGCCTTAAACCTAACAATTATGTGGTCAAACATAAGCTTGACTTCTAATTATTGATAAGTTTAGATTAAGAGTTGAAGTACTGTCTTATCCCATTTCACTTTCATAATGATACAAATACGTTGCTAGGAGCATAGCAATGCTTATGCGTGTCAATTTAAGCTAAAACACGAGATAAAATTCTCGTTTCCAGCCAGAGGCTGGAAATGCATTAAAAGCTGCTCTGCCGCAAATTCAGGAGGCGGCAGCCCTCACAATAGGCATTCCCAGCCAGAGTCTGGGAACGAGAGAAAGCTGATTTATTCTCACCGACTTACTTCTTAGTTCACAGACTTGTTCTAATCCACCAGCTTATTTTCTCCAAATTAAGATCTATTTCTTGCCAAAAGCTTGCTGAAGAGTCTGCTTCTCTTGTTGCTGCAAATATTTTATCTATACTGTCGAAGTTTTTTTGAATCAACTGCTTATCGAGTTTAGGAATATCTAATTTCAGATATTTCAGACGGTTGGGTAACTCTACTTTCTCTTTAGTCGGCAAGTGGGGAATCTGATCAACTTGTTCTAAAATTTTGTCTACCGATGCAATTACTTCTTTCAGGCTCGGCTTTTTAGTTTGTAATTGTAAATCTTTTTCTTCAAAGTTTGCTTCTTGATTACCTAACTTTACTATCACTATTTTGACGAAGAAAATATTGTAATCAACCTGACTAACTTCACCCACTTGCTTGTGGTAGTTTCCACTTTTATTTATAAGTACTATGTCACCTTTCTCAATTCTGTCGTTCATAATTTATATAGCCTCTGAATGAAATTGCTAAATAATCTCCTCTACGGAAAATACTACTCTAAAGCCACAAATCCTCAGTCCACCGTCTGACTCATTCCAGCTACGACTAGCGCTGCGACAAAGTTCTGCACTGAAACTCCACGAACCACCACGTAGCACCCGGCGGTGTATATCACCGCCAACTTCCCAAGCTGTTCCATCTAAGGGTGCGCCGTTGTAATTGTTGTGCCACGAATCAGCACACCATTCCCAAACTAGCCCGTGCATATCGTACAATCCAAAGGCGTTGGCGACTTCAAAACTACCGACGTTTGTTGTTTCTTTACGGAATTTGCTTTTTGGTTCCACAGTGTAGCTGACTAACTCAGAGGTAATTGTTTCGCCAAAGTGGAAGGAGGTTGTAGTTCCAGCCCGACAAGCATATTCCCATTCAGCTTCACTCGGTAAACGATAGTCGCGTCCAGTTTTTTCTGATAGCCTGAGACAAAATTCTACAGCCTCATACCAAGATACATTTTCCACTGGTCTATCTAGACCTTTGAATTTTGATGGATGGGGATTTAAAGCTTGTTTGACTTTGGGTAAAGCTGCTACTACTCTCCACTGTGCTTGAGTTACGGGAAATTTTCCCATAAAAAATGGTTCGACGGTAACTTGATGTCGAGGACGTTCGTCAGCATCCCCTTCAAACTCTGGTGAACCCATCATGTAAGTTCCACCAGGAATCGATACCATTTCTAATGTGATAGACTTACCTAATTCTTCGGCAAAAAAGGTTGCATTGCAGCTCATGCGGTTTACTTCTCTACCACCTGTGTCTACTGTCACTACGTCAAATTCAAAGGTTTCTAAGGAGAGTAATGGTATTATTACTTTTTGCGGTAGCGGCGGTAATATGGGTTGGGGCATCGAAACAATTTTTAGGGCAACAGGTTCAATGTTCGATGTTGTAAACTTCAAATCGTTGATAACTTCTACTGCTGTTTGATACCTTTCACTCGGTAAGTGTTTTAGTAATTTATCTAAAATTTTCCCTAAGTCATCGCTGAGAGTAATACCTTTTTTCTGTAACCGTTCGCGCCACAACCACTTCGCATTCATGGCATCATAAATAGGATCATTAATCTGTCCAGAAGCATCCTGCAAAGGCAAACATTGAGTTAAAAGACGCACACAAGTTACACCCAAAGCATACAAATCACTGCCGTGACAAGCAAATCCAGCCATTTGTTCAGTTGGGGCATAACCAAGGGTATAAATTACTGTAGCTTGTCTTCCTAAACTGGTTTGTGTTACCTGTTTAGCACCGCCAAAGTCAATTAATACGGGTTTTTCATCACTTGCACGCCGGATAATATTTTCTGGTTTGATATCCCGATGAATGACATTATGAGTATGAATGAATTCTAGAACTGGCAATAAATCAGCTAAAAGTTCCCAGATTTGTGATTCGCCATAGATTTGTTGCTGAACTTCTTGTAAGAGAGTTTTTCCTTGAATAAATTCTTGAACAAGATACAAGCTAGTACCTTGTTCAAAATAAGCTAGTAATCTGGGAATTTGGGTATGATTTTCTCCCAGTTCATACAACCGAAAAGCCTCTTCTTTGAAAAATTCGGCTGCTTTAGTGCGTTGTCCTGTTCCCTGAAATTGTGGGAAAAATTGCTTGATGACGCAAGGGGCGTTTAGTCTGTCTACATCTTCTGTAGCATAGGTTCTGCTAAACCCACCTTCACCTAAAAGTCTCAATACGCGGTAACGGTTTCTTAGAAGTTTGCCAAAGTTGCTTTGTCCGCAACTCACGCAAAATTTATTGCTATCAGAGTTGAATGGATTTGAGCAATTGGGATTTTGGCAGATTTGCATAATCAGGAGGAAATAGCATCTTCTCCAAAGTTAGCCCCAATATTATCTAATTGAAAACAGTTATGTAGAGAAGCGAACACGGAAATTTTTATATGTGCTTAAAAATTATAAAAATATTTTAGGAGAGACGCGATTAATCGCGTCTGTACAATTTGGTTGGGTAACATGGTGCATTAGGATAAGGGGATAACGCACCCTACTTGTGAATTATGAATTATGACTTCTTCAAGATAGCTGTTGTTACTCACCGAAAAAAGTTCACGGAGAACCAAATCACCCATAATTTTTATTGCCAATTACAAGTATTATTTGAAAGTTTTATTCTCTCCAGAAGCGCGAATTAATTCAGCTACAAGAGCAACGATCGCAGATACTGAAATTAACATCACACTGAGAGCATTAATATCAGGTTTAACTCCTGTTCTAATGCGGCTAAAAATTTCCATTGGCAGGGTGTTAGTACCGCTACCAGCAGTAAAACTGGAAATGAGAAAATCATCTAAGCTGAGAACAAAAGCCAAGAGACAACCAGCTAGAATCCCAGGCATTAATTGAGGTAGCAATACTTTGATGAAAGCTTGCGTTGGTGTAGCGCCTAAGTCTAGTGCTGCTTCTTCTAAGTGAGGATCTAAATTAGTCAATCGTGAAGCAACCACAAGTCCGACGTAGGCGAGACAAAACACCACATGGGCTGCAACTATCGTCCACAAACTTAAAGGGATTGCAAACGCCGCTAGACATACTAGGGTAGCTACTGCGATCGCAATATCGGGAATAATTAACGGTAGGTAAGCAATACCGCGATACAATTTCTTACCAGGAAATTCGTAACGCGCCAACCCAACCGCCATCAAGGTTCCTAGCACTGCTGAAATCCCGACAGCAAAACCAGCAACGATCATGCTGTTTTGGAAAGCTGATAAGATGCGATCGTCACTGAACAACTTGCGATACCAATCGAGAGTGAATCCTTGCCAAGTTGCACTGTAGGGCGACTGATTGAAGCTATAAAAGCCAAGTACCAGTATAGGCAGGTACATGAATACAAATATCAACAGTGAGAAAACCGCCTGCCATGAGACACGCGGTTTTTTGAGAGATGAAGAGATATTCACGTTTATATGTGATTTTTATTGATAGAAATACAAAATATCATATTTTGTGTAATAAGTCAATATTTCGAGCAATCAAAAATCTACGCGATGCTGGGGTTTTTTACTCACGTCGAACTCACGTTAATTCAGCCACATTCTTCAAACAGAGAATCGTCCCAATAATCTCCTCCGGGCAACCAAAGTCTTGCTTCAGCACTTCCTGGAGCTACGCTTTTATTCCCTACATAAGATTCGAGATAAAATTCCTGCCTTTCTGTTTCAGACAAACCAATATTGAGAAGTAATTCAGCAAAGCGCGTTGCTCCCGATGGTGTTCCGAAGCCACGTATAACAGAACGATTCTTCCAGTCTTCCTCAGTTATACAACAGTCGTCTTCATCTGTTAACAATAGTTCTGGCAGATCCCAATCAGAGACTTGCAAGTTATGAAGAGGATGAAGACGGTGTTGAACTTCTGGCCAATATTTAAAAGCAAAAGGTTTTGCATAAAATCCTCCTGTAAGTGTGTCAATGTCAAGATTCTGGGACTCCACAATAATCTTCTTTATATCGCTCTTTTCGTGAGTGAGTAGGAGTTCAACCTTACCTACATTTGAAGAAAATATACATCCTAGAATCAAAAGACTCAACTGGCGATAGGTTTCTTTATGAGCAAAAAACAAAAGTTGATCAATCTGGTACCAAGAGCCATACTGACTCACGCCTTTTTTGACGACTAATCTACCAGTAGATATAAGTTGCTGTGGACAAGGTAAAGAGTTCTCCGTGACAATGAACGGTTCACTATCTGACGTGGCAGGCAAGATAGCTTCTAGCTGGCCAAAAAATTTCTGTAGTTTGTCCATTCACCATACTTCCTAACTTATCGAACAGAATTCTGTTCGATAAAAATTGCTACTCTGATTTCAAACTACCCTATTTTACTAAAATCGACCCTTTAGGCGGCTACAGGTTATCCTTTAGAGTAGGGAAAGCCGCCCAAAGAGTGTCTACGCACTTTATTCTTTAATTAACATTTTAAAATCAGATGATTGACAGGCACAAATAGAGCTTTTGCGCTCATTATCGCCATTTAACGGTAGTTTTTGACGATTTTATAAAGTTCCTATTTATAAAAAAATCTCTATTTAAAATTTCCCTAAATCACACAAAAATTAATAAATTAGAATGTATTTACCTCTTTAGGAGTGGGTGATTTCCGTACTAAGATAGACGAAAAATATATAATTAACAGCATAAGATTTAAAGGTAATTGTGAATAAGTTTAGTATCTGAAGTAACTTTCTAATGCAAAGTGAATCAATTACAAACACTAAAACAACAGAAAGAAAAAACTTCTAATTCAAGTTTTATTTTTTAGGAGGTTTGTGATGAAAATTGCTCAAGTAGCTCCATTGTGGGAGAGAGTTCCACCTCCAGCTTATGGTGGTATAGAGTTAGTAGTTGGGTTACTGACCGATGAATTAGTCCGACGCGGACATGAAGTAACTTTATTTGCATCGGGAGATTCTATTAGTCTGGCAAAACTAACGTCAGTTCATCCCCGTGCTCTCAGACTCGATGCTACTATCAAAGATTTCGGCATTTACGAATTGCTAAATCTAGCCTCGGTGTATGAACGCGCAGATGAGTTTGATATTATTCACTCCCATATCGGGCATGGGGCACTAGCTTACGCCAATCTTGTCACAACCCCTACAGTTCATACGTTACACGGTATTTTTACCCCTGATAACGAAAAGATGTTTAGTTTTGCTAAAAAACAACCCTACGTCAATATTTCCAATTCACAACGAGAACCACGGTTAGGGTTGAACTGTATAGCGACGGTCTACAACGGGATTGATGTCAGCAGTTATAATTTTCACTCCCAACCAGAAGATCCGCCCTACCTAGCGTTTTTGGGTCGGATGTCTCCAGAGAAGGGGGCGCACTTAGCCATAGAAATTGCCAAAAAAGCTGGTTGGCATTTGAAAATGGCAGGTAAGGTGGATACCGTTGATGTAGAATACTTTGAAAAGGAAATCAAACCGCAGGTTGACGGGGAGCAAATTGAGTATTTGGGTGAAGCCAACCATGCTCAAAAAAATGTTCTGATGGGAGGTGCAGTAGCAACTCTGTTCCCGATTACTTGGCGGGAACCCTTTGGATTGGTGATGATTGAGTCAATGGCTTCGGGTACGCCAGTGATTGCGATGAAATTGGGGTCTACTGAGGAGGTAATTGCCGACGGTAAGACGGGTTTCCTCTGCAATAATATTCAAGAGTGCATTAGTGCGATTGATCGCGTCATAGAGTTAGACCGCTATGCCTGTCGCCAGTATGTCGAAAACCTTTTCAGCGTTGAGCATATGACTGATGGGTATGAGGCGGTTTATCAACAAATAATCGCAGAAAGATTTTCTCACAATGGGCATTTCCACAGTTTGGTTGATTTAGCTAGCGATCGCGTTTAAATACCGCATTTGTGTAATCTTACATTCTTTTTAACTAAGTAGAATACAAACCATCGTAGGGACGCACAGCTAGCTGTACGCCCCTATTACCAAATCAGGCGATCGCGCCATTTTTCCAATGTCTTCGCCTTAACTCCTGGAACTCGTTCTAAGTCTTGTAAAGATGTAAATTTTTGTTGTTGACGGCTAAGAATTATCCGCTGTGCTAACTTCTTACCCACGCCAGGGAGAGTTGCTAATTCTTCTAGACTTGCGGTGTTGATATTTACTTTTTTAATTGCTTGTAGCTCAGTTGATGAAGAAGTTTTTATCTGGGGACAGCGTGTTTGTTCTAATTTGATTTTTTCTTGAATACCTGGTGGTAAGCCGGGTTTAATTTTGGTATAAAGACGAGCAAATTCTCGCACATAATGGGCAGCAACTATGGGACTTTCAACCACTACAAGCGTCTCGTCGTTACCACTATTAGCAGCATCTGACCAATTATGAGAACCTGTAATTACTGTTTGACTATCAATAACACCAAATTTGTGATGCAATAAATCACCTTTGGGTAAAACAGGTACACCTACAGTAGTAATTGGATTTTGCCAAGGATGGTTATCAACTTCATATTTACATTTGTTACTGAGAGCAACCCCCATCATATCCAATGCTTCGCTATAAGGACGATAGGCGAATTGTGGTTCAATTAAAGCGCGAATTTGCACACTTTGTTCATGGCGGGTTTCTAAAATATTCGCAAGACGCTGTTCGGAAAAAACAAATAACGCCATATCAATAGATTTGGTTGCTGAATCTAAAGTTTTACCAATTAAACCATTACTACTGTTAATCCAAGGTTGAGTGGGAGAAGTAGGCGAAAATTGCACAGTAATTTGGGTGTTACCTAAAGTTATTTGTTTAGGCAAACGCATTCGCTTTTTTAAACCAAATTGACTATCTGGCTGACCTCCCGGCCCATCCCCCCACATGATGTTAAACTCTTCTGTAAATAAAGATGCTAATTCCGGGCTGTCAATCTGCAATAAATTATTGGCATTACCTAAACTGCTGGAATTTGTAAAATCACCAGATGTATCACTTAAAGTAAAATTGGCGGAAGTGATAATTACAATGCGATTATCCACAATCACAAATTTGTGATGCATCAAACTGCTACCGGCTGAACCATCTGCTTGATCATCTATCCAGGGAATTTTGGCATTCTGCAACATTATCAAAGCATCTCTTTGATTAATCTCTGCTGGACTGAGTTGATTATCTTGGTTAATATCGATAAATTGGCGAAATTCGTTGTAGCGTTCCTGTTCTCTTTTATCTAACTTACCTACTTCAGTAGATGTTAAACTACTCCAAGGTCGGCTATAGGTATTTTCTAAAATTATCCTGACTTTTACCCCAGCTTTTTGTCTATTAACCAATGCTTGGGCAACTTTAGGTAAACGTAATTCTTGCACCGCCACATCTACTGTAGATTTAGCGTGCGAAATAGCATTGACAATCTGTTTTTCTAAATCATCCCCAAGGCGAGTTTGCTGACGGTAAGGTTCCTTGTATTCTGAAGATTCAGAATGGTTAAAGTAAACTTGAACTAACGGGTCTTGTGGTAAGGGGGCTGGACGCTGATTGGAGGATTGGACTCGTTGACAACCAGCGAGGGAAAATATCAGTAAAAAGATATATAAAAAATATCTTTGTCTAGAGATAAATTGCACTGTAATCTGTTAAAAGTGGATTGGGAGTGAACATATTTATCATTCCCAAAATCTTGTATTTTGAATTAAGTAGAGAAATAGCTTTCCAAGCCAAGGGAAAAATCTACTGCTTGACGCAGAATTACAGAGATTTTTTTCAGGATTTGTTGACAATATCAGCAGCCTACTATCAACGTGTGTTCTCACCATTATCGGTTATATGCAAATTTATCTAGATTACAGTGCCACTACTCCAACTCGAAAAGAAGCGATCGCAGTTATGCAAACAGTCCTCACTCAACAGTGGGGCAATCCTTCCAGCTTACATGAGTGGGGACAACGGGCTGCAACGGTTGTGGAACAAGCCAGAGTCCAAGTTGCTGGTTTAATTAACGCCGCCAGTCCTGAATCGATCATTTTTACCTCTGGTGGCACTGAGGCTGATAATTTGGCAATTATGGGTGTAGCTCGGTTGTATGCTGTTCCTCAACATCTAATTATCTCCAGCGTTGAGCATTCCGCAATTTCCGAGACAGTGCGATCGCTAGAAATGTGGGGTTGGGAAGTTACGCGCTTGTCTGTAGATGTTAAAGGTAGAGTCAATCCCTTGGATTTAAAGGCGGCGTTGCGAAATAACACAGTCTTAGTTTCTATAATTTATGGTCAAAGTGAAGTAGGGACAGTGCAACCGATCGCAGAATTGGGTAAGATTGTGCGATCGCATGGGGCTTTGTTCCATACAGATGCAGTACAAGCTGCGGGACGCTTACCTATAGATGTGCAACAACTGCCCGTAGACTTACTTAGCCTTTCCAGTCATAAAATATATGGCCCTCAAGGTGCAGGGGCGTTGTACGTGCGTTCTGGTGTGGATTTGATGCCCTTGCTGGGTGGTGGTGGGCAAGAAATGGGACTGCGTTCTGGTACGCAAGCAGTACCGATAATTGCGGGGTTTGGTATAGCAGCAGAGTTAGCAGCACAAGAATTGGCTACAGAAACACCACGGTTAATTGAGTTACGCGATCGCGCTTTTGCCCAATTAGCTGAGATTCCGGGTTTAATTCCTACAGGGGATGGCTGCGATCGTTTACCTCACCACGTCAGTATGTGCCTAGAAAATGCCGATGGAGAAAAATTGAGCGGTAAAGCCTTGGTACGACAGCTAAACCTTGCAGGTATCGGTATCAGTGCTGGTGCTGCCTGTCACAGTGGTAAACTTAGCCCTAGTCCGATATTGTTAGCGATGGGCTATTCCGAAAAAGCTGCCTTGGGCGGAATTCGCATCACATTGGGGCATGATACGACTGAAGCTGATATAGATTGGACAGTGATGGTGTTGAAGCAAGTTTTGCAAAGGCTAACACCTGATTTATCTTTAGTTAAGCGTTAAATCAAGTTATGATAAATCACCTATCTGGGGGGATAGGAAATATTGTGTATTGAGCGTGTTTCTACTTAATTTTAGTGTCTATCACTATGAAAATATCCCAAAACAGGATAAAGTAACAGATACTCAAGTTTGAGAGCTATGTAACCAATAAATGAGTCTATCTAACCCAGAACCGAGTTCCCCCAACATCTTAAAACGCAAGGCTACCAGCACAGTTGGTCGTGGTAAAGTAGTCAATCTCAACACCAACTTAAATTTTTCTGTGTGGAATGATGAAAGCGTTGCTCTATATCTAGGCGATAGTCTCGAACACTATAACAATTGGGAGCAGCCTACGGTCATCGTTTCAGATGGAGCTTACGGTGTTCTTGGTTTTGAAGGAGATACTTCAGATCATATTGATTTACCTAATTGGTATAAACCTCATATTGAAGCATGGTCAAAAGCAGCCATACCATGCACAACACTTTGGTTTTGGAATTCAGAAATTGGCTGGGCTGTTGTACATCCACTTTTAGAAAAGTCCGGTTGGCGTTATGTTAATTGTAATATTTGGAACAAAGGAAAAGGTCATATCGCAGGGAATGTTAATACAGAAAAAATTCGTAGATTCCCTGTAGTTACAGAAGTGTGTGTTCAATATGTAAGAGAAGTTAAAGTCAACGAACTGACGTTGAAAGTATGGTTGCTAGAAGAGTGGAAACGTTCTGGATTACAACTACGACGAGCAAACGATGCTTGTGGTGTAGCTAATGCTGCAACTAGGAAGTATTTCGATCAAGGACACTTATGGTATTTCCCTCCTCCAGAGATGTTTGAGAGGTTAGTGAACTATGCAAATGAGCATGGTAGTCCAGAAGGAAGACCTTATTTTTGTTTGGATGGGAAGCAATCTTTAACAGGGCAAGAATGGAGTAAGATGCGCTCCAAATTCAGATGCCCTCATGGTTTTACAAATGTTTGGGATCGGCAAGCTCTACGGGGCGATGAGAGAGTTAAGATTCCTTCGGGAAAAGCACTACATCTTAATCAGAAGCCTCTGGATTTAATGAGCGTTATTATTGAAGCATCAAGTGATAAAAACGATGTTATATGGGAACCTTTCGGTGGACTGTTCAGTGCATCTCTAGCAGCGCGTAAACTAAGACGAAAAGCTTACTCTTGCGAAATTGATCCAGATTATTTTTATTATGGAGTGCAGAGATTTAATCAAGAAGTTCATCAATACTCTCTTCTCTAATCTCTAGATAATCTTGTAGACATTTCTTGATGCTGTCTTCTCGACGGCTTGATAGAAGGCTATTCCATTGACCAACTTTAATACCAGAAACTTCAATGTTATAGACACGCTGCTTAAATTTTTCAATACCTGGATGTCCGATTCTGTCCATCTTTGCAAAATTAGTATCCAGTCTGTATTTGTACCGGATCAACAGTTGACGCAGAAGGCGCTGATATTCTCTAGTTGGTTTATAGATTTTTCCTTCAACACCCCATGAGTCAACTATTTTTTGAGCTTCTAAGAGTTCTTCGGCAGATCCTTGAAATTTATAACCGCTAGTGTTTGTCTGCTGTAAATTTGCTGTTCTTTGAGTTGTATCTTCTGGCTCCAAAACAAGATAATCTGGCGGATTATGATAATGGGTATCTCTAGCTAAAGCTACAGATAAACCAGAGACAACACATACATCAAGAATACGAGGCTTGCCATAGATAATTTTCTCAGGCAACCATGCCAGCATAGCAACATAGGTCTGATCATACTGAAAGTGATTTTGGCTGTCTTTAAAGCGTGCTGTTATTTCCGTTGCTAATGGAAACCATGCTTTAATCTCTAATCCTGGTGTTGGCTGAACTCTTCCCACGAAAATAGTATCTGGAAAGCCTGGATCTTGCCTCTGCCACTTTCCAAACTCAGAAAATTCATTTTGTTTATTCAAAAATTCAACTGTGTTAAATTCGATTAAATTTCCGAGTAAGGGTGAAAGCTTTGAGATAATTTTAGCCAAGTTTAGCGCTGCGTCTACAGTTACAGGCTTAGATATATCTAAAACGTCAAAAATATGACCCGATAAATTATCTAGATACTGAGATGCCAGCCCGATTACATCCTGTGTATTCATACCTCCTCCTCACAAGATGCTTCAGATATTCCTTGCTCAACTCTTCTGAGAAGATCGCAAGGATCTACGCCGATTACGCGAGTAACTAACAGAAACTCAATTACATCTAACCGCCGTTCACCGTTTTCATATTTGGCTACAAAAGATTGTGGCTTTTTCAAGGATTTAGCAAGCGTCTCTTGAGTTAGTTTTGCCTCCTTACGAGCTGCAATCATACAGCGACGGAATATTTCATAGTCGTGGCTGAAAACAAATTTCATTGTGCCTTGGCTTTAGCACTATGTATACGTTAAACACAATAAACCCATTTTCGGATAATCCCAAAATAGGATACTTATATCTTAGCTGTAATGGTGTTGAAACAAGTTTTGCAGAGGCTGACACCGGATTTATCTTTAGTTAAGCGTTGATCGCTCATACTAAAATTTAGATACAGCATTTGTCGGAGTGTTTTCTATGTCCCTGCAAGAGCTTAAAGAGCAAGCCTTTACCATATTGATCCTTTCGTCACCATCATATTCATCGGCAGGACTGCTAGGATTTCCATAGATTCGGTTTAACAATGAGCTACTCAAGCAAATTTCAGAGTTGCATTTATCAAATTTCGTGCTTACCAGACCAGAAATATTAGCTAATTTCAGGACAATAACACCATGAATACTGCCAAACTCACCACTGATGGCACTCACCAAATCGTTATTTTGCCCGAAGACTTTCAACTCACTGGTACTGAAGTTTATATCAAAAAAATTGGTAACGCCATTGTCCTCATTGCCAAAGATAACCCCTGGCAATCCCTGATCGATAGTCTAAACAATTTCTCCGATGACTTCATGAATTCTAGAGATCAGCCACTCCTTGACACGAGAGAGAACTTCTAAATGCGATACCTGCTTGATACCAATATTTGCATTTAGCTCATCAAGCAAAAACCCCAAAAAGTACTGGATAAATTCCAAACCCTTAATATTTCTGATGTCGGTATCTCCTCCATCACCATTGCCGAACTTGAATATGGAGTCGCCAAAAGCCAACAGCAACAGAAAAACCGCACCGCCCTGCTGCAATTTCTGCTACCTTTAGAAATTATCGAATTCAATCAAGCATCTGCGACAATTTACGGCAGTATCAGAAGCAATTTAGAAAGTAGAGGACTGATCATTGGTGCAATGGATATGCTCATTGCTTCTCAGGCGCTGAGTTTAGGAGTTACCCTCGTCACCAATAATGTGCGAGAGTTTTCTCGTATTCCTACGCTTCCATTAGAAAACTGGATTGAGTAGTTGTGAATAGGCTATGTATGAGCATTTACGTTTTCACCACAATGATTTTGCGTCTCTACAACAAGATTCATACATCTAATCAGCGACGCTGCCGAAAGGGTTAAACAAGTCTTTTCCCAAAAGGTAATATTTTGAGTCATAAAGGAGTTCAACCATGACTTATTTTCATTACTTTTGATTAAGGCTTTTCTTGAATGAGTAAAACCATCATTGGAATTGGGATGTTTATTGGCTCTACGATTGGCAGCTACCTTCCTGCATTGTGGGGTGGAAGTTTGCTATCGTTCACCTCGATCATCTTGGGCGTCATTGGTGGCCTTGTGGGGATTTGGCTTGGGTATCGCGTATCAAAATATCTCGGTTTTATCTGATTCGCGCTCTATGTCACTGTCGCTGAAAGCCTTAAACGAGCTTTTTACCTATTGGTAAAATTTTGAGAGTGTCTTCTATGCGATCGCACTTCTAAAATTGGGATGTGAAGCACCTTTGTGTTTACTCCTATAAACTTTCTTCCTCAACTTCAACAGCAGATCGAAAAATGGGCAAGCAGTCAGGGAATCTTGACTGAGCAGTTTGTTTTGCCAAGGTTCTCTGCTACCCTCTAGAAACACTGCCCAGAAATAAACCCACCAATCTTTTCCCAAAGAAAAGCCAATCGAACCAAAATATAATATGAATAGCTACTATTACCCAAAATTCAACTTGGTATGAAACCTTGCTACTTTTGTGGCGTAATCTTCGTTGGGCGATGAATCCCCCCAACCATCCACCCATGAATTCACACAAATGTAATGTCTTTTCTTGTACTCTCCAACGCCCCTGCTTTGCACGAGATTTATCATCCGCGTACAGTGCAAAGGTAAGAAAACTCATTACAGGATAGAGAATCAGAGGAATTGGGTTGAAAGTCGTCAATGCAAAATGCATTGCTCCTAAACCTGGTAATAAAGATAAGAGCAATACCTCGAACATTAAAGAAGATTTTGCTTTAGGCTGGAATGTTTCTTTCTCGATTGCAGAACAAGAGGTTATCGGCATAGGTTGGGATACAACTCCCTCAATGAAGGGGTTGCAAGCATGAATTCTTCCGTCTTTACCAACCGTTAGCTGATAGCAAATCACATCACCAACTTGTGGACGATGATTTGTTTCTTTGAGTGCAGTGATATGAAGAAAAACGTCTTGACTGCCATCACTGGAACGAATGAAGCCAAAACCCTTGTCATCCTTCCATGTTGTTAATTTTCCTTTACGCAAAACAGGTTTCATCAAAGACCTTGATCTCAATACTTTATTTTTAAGGTTCCCATATCAAGACCAAATTATTCATATTAAAATTTCGCAACGCCAAAATCAGAGCTAATACTGAAACAATGGAAGTAATGCTAGAGTGACATATAAACTATGAGTGAACTTCCAAATACTCTTGAAGATGCGATCGCCCAATCTCGTGTAGCCGTCCAAGCCGCCCTTGCAGATGGTTGTACTCGCTTACAAGTTGAGTTCCTGTTCCCAGAACTCAAGTTTATGCCCGTGGCGGAACAATTTCTGCCCGTGTTTACAGAATATGATTCCCGTTTGAAGATTTTCTTTGCTGACGCTGGTGCTGCGGCCCTCGCCCGTCGCAATTGGGCTGATGCACCATTTCAAATTTTGGATATCGGGACGGGTAGGGCTGCTTCCTTGCAGACAAAAATTCAGCCAGAGGATGAAATTTTCTTATTCATTGCCCCCACTTCCGTAGAAGTACCGCAGTTGGAAAAGTTATGTGAAGAAATAGGCGATCGCCCTGTAGTCTTCTTAAATCCCCGCTTAGAAGATTCCGGGGTTGTGGGCATTGGTTATGCAGCAAGGAAAACTCGCGAGCGTTTCACCAATACCATTGAATCCGCCTATTACCTGCGCCCCATAGACGATGAAAGCGCCCTATGTCGCTGCTACCCAGGACAGTGGGAAGTTTGGCTAGAAACCGGCGGTGAATATCAAAGAATTGCCGAATTACCCACAAAACCATCGGGTGATGAGTTGGATCTCATCCTTTTAAAAGGACAACCGCAAACAACAACAGATGCAGCACCACAGAAAAAGCCCAGTGTGTTTAAGAGTTTGCAACGGTTCTTAAAGGCGTTGAGTAGTTAGGAGAAAGCAGAGGTAGCAGCAGGAAACTTGATCAGCTGCTACCTCATTTTGAGTTTTTTATTTCTAAAACAGAAATTTGATGCTGAAAACCCTATACATTGTGCGACATTGCCAAGCAGTTGGACAAGAACCTAATGCACCTCTTACATCAGAGGGACATTTCCAAGCGATCGCTCTGACTGATTTGTTATTCGGTTTTGGGATCGAGCGGGTTATCTCCAGTCCATTTATGAGAGCATATCAGTCAATTACTCCCCTTGCTGAACGTCTGGGTCTCTCAATCGAAATTGATATCAAAATGCATCACAGGGCCAAAAACCCTACGTCTATTTTGCCAACCAATATATATCAGTTGATAATGGTCTTGTTCTCCGTCAAAAATTGTTTGAGCTTCAATTTCATTATTAGAGGAGGCACGTTGAGCATATTCTGTAAGTAATTGACGAATACAGTTTCGATATTTATCTAAATCTGCCATCGGACAATTTCCTCCGTTTCCACATCATAAACTATCAGATTGATTTGACTGCGCTGGATAATAGTTTTAATAAATGGTTTATTTAAAAAATCGTTATAAGTGTTTAAGGGCACTGCTAAATACAAAACTCGCTCAGAATTTATCTCTTAAGAAAGCATATCGATAATTAATAAACTGTCCCACCGCAGTATGAAACTCGGAAATAGTTGAAGTGCCGATGAAACTTTTAACTTCAACCGCTATTATTTGTCCCTCTCTTTCTGCCGCAATAATTCTCTCTGCTCCCAAGTCAATGTACATATCGGTAATATTTTCTATGCGAATTAGCAAAGGATCATGAGTAATTCGCCACCCGTCCTTTTGTAATGCCAATTTCACAATGTTGTGAAATTTATCTCTAGCTGACATAAACTGTTTTCTCAGCCTGTATAAGGATTATAAATATATTTTGCCAAAATCATGAAAGAAGAAGAGGAATTAGGAATTTTACAGACGCGATTAATCGCGTCTCTACTCCTAACTCTTGTACAGACGCGATTAATCGCGTCTCTACTCCTAACTTTTTTAATTCCCTTGCAACGGCGCGTTTAAGACTTTCTCAATGCGATCGCGCGTTTCTAGTAAGTGCGCTTTGGTGTATTCATCATCTGAATTAACCCCCTTGAGTTTCTCATCTAGTTGTTTTAGGTTATACCAAGCCAGAGTACGAGCATCTTCTGGAACAGATTGTTTTCGCAACACCATACCACTCAAGATGTCCAGATATTGCCGCTGCAAGCCTCGCCGCAGACTAGAAATCTTCATTAATTTACCTTTTGGTTTGATTACTTCTGTCCAGATCCCTGACTGCAAAGTGTCAAATAGTTCCGGCAGAGTCAGTGCATTTTCGGGCTTTGTTTTGAGTTCAATATCCTTGAGGCGAGAAAGGCGATCGCCTGAGAGTAAATCTCGCAACACAGAACCCTGGATGAGTAGCACTAATTCATGAATTGGAAAATCCAAACGGCCAACTTGCGGAGAACTTCCCCAATGTCGCCAACGGGAAGGTGCTAATTTATTCAGTAGTTCTGGTGAAAAGCTCAAGGCATCTTCTGCAAACACATATTTTTGCAGCGTTTCTAAAGCCTGCCGTTGTTGTTCAACTGGTACTGGTTCAAATGGTAATCGGTGTTGGCTAACTCCAGAGGGGATTTCGCTAGGGTGAATGCGATAGAAAGACTGTCCCCCGATATATTTTGTCGTGTAATATATTTGCTGGAAATAGTTACCCAATACTGTGCTAAAACGTTCACTCACATCGCTGTAACTATCACCAGCCATTGGGTAACGCTGATCGAGACGTTTCCACATCACCCGCGAATTATTCAACTGCCACTGAGAATAAAGCAGTACATTGCTACTGTTATCCCAAGCATCAGCAGTTGGGTCAAGGTCATACACATCTTCATCTGTGGAATAACTTAACTCTGGCTTGTAGGATTGTGCAGCAATTTCCTCCAAAATTGGCTTTTCCGCTATGGGAGTTGATGTCTGAATTGGCATGTAACCGTACTTAATCGCCCATTCATCATAAGGCCCCACCATGCTGGGAAAATAATCTCCCTGTTTTGTACCTTGAGGAGCAATATTTGGGGGAATGTAGTCCATTACGGAACTTGTCAGACCTTTAGTTTTGGTAATTTCCGTATTATTCATCTCCTGTGGTGGTAGCAGTGTACTACCACGGAAGTTATGGCGTAAACCAAGAGTATGTCCAACTTCGTGAGCGATGATTAAACGTAAATATTGATTGATATATTCTTTCACCTGGTCTGGAGTGGCCATGGTATCAGGCAGCAGTGACATTGCCAGTGAACCAAAGGCAAACTGGTTAGCAGCTTCCATCCCGTAGCATAAATCGTACTCGCCGGCCATTTTAGATAAACGACTCAATAATTCTTTTTGCCCTTGCATCTGCTGGGAGACACCATTGTTTTTTGCCTCTAAACCATTGGCGCAAAGTAGGCGATTTTGCATCAAAGCTGATAAAGTAGTCTGGTTTTGTGTTTCGCTAGGTTGGACGATTTTGCGATACTCATTCTTGAGTGCCCGGATAAAGCTGGCATCTACGAGAATGTGTGCATCCAAAATTTCCCCAGTCAATGGGTTAACGCGGGATGGCCCCATTGCAAAATAACCATCGACTGTGTTAATCCAGCGAATCGTGTTGTAACGAATATCTGCTGGGTCCCATGTGGCATCATCTGGCATTTGGCGGACTTCAATTGCATCTTTAAATCCTGCTTTGAGAAAGGCTTTGTTCCACATCAGCACGCCTTCTTTCATCGCATAGCGGTACTCTAAGGGCACAGCGTTATCAATCCAGAAGACAATCGGTTTTTTGGGAGGAGAAATTACTGCTTTTGGGTCTTGTTTTTCCAAATGCCAGCGATTGATGTAGCGAACAAAAGAATCGCCGCCATCGTCTTTGGATAAATCTTGGTAGGCGGTGATAAAATAGCCGACGCGATCGTCAGCAAGGCGCGGGCGATAATCTTGATCAGGTAGTTGGGAAAGACTGTAGTGAACACGCAGAGTAAAGCCACGGTTGTCAGGTAGCGACGCAAAGCTTGGTATTTCACTCTCGTGGCCAGCGCCACCAGAAAAATTCAAAACTGACTCAATTTCTAAGTTTTGGGGAAAAGCTTTAGCAGTACCAAAATAGGACTGGTCAGTGGTTCCTGGGACTCCTAAACTTACAGATAATCCAGCTAAGTCTGTCAGTAACAAATCGCCCAAGTCGATGAGAATAGTTTTGCGTTGTGGATGAATGCTTTTAATCGAAATGGTGTAGAGAACAGAGTCACTAAACGATCGCACCAGCGATCGCACTTGAGGATCTCCCTCACGAGTGCGAAAATTCACATTGCGGATGACAAACTTTAGTTTATTATCCACCCGTTGGAAATAAAACAAAAAATCTTGCAGAGGCATACCACTATAAATACCCCGTTCGCCAATACCCGATTCCAGGGTTGCCGTAGCTAGGTAATTTTTATTGAGTTGCTCTGGCTTAATTTCTAGATAAATTTTATTCTTTTCTTTATTGCGATAAAAGGTGAACAATCCCCCTGACTTTTGGGTGTCTTTGGTTACTTCGTCAAACGGCTCTAAATCATCCTTTGCTGTTGGTGTTTTGCTAGGTTTAGGTTTTTCTGGGGGTTTTGCAACTTGCAAAAATGGTTGCTGTGCTGCTTTTTTAAGGTCTTTTACTACCCAAATAAATGGTTGAGGCTGTGCGTGTTTATTTTGATTAAGCACCCAAACTTGCCCTGACGGTAGCCTCTGTTTCTGGGTAATATTGATATTCTCTGGTGATAAAGCTGATATTTTAGTTGAAGAAGTTTCTGCCATTAACTGACTATTGGCTGTAACTACGGCTTTTACAACCCTCACAGCCTTATGCTTCGTTGACAACTCTGGATCAACTCCATTCACAGGCGGTGACTTGGCGCTAGCCGTTGCTATTCCTAAAAATAAACCATGTAACAAAATCATATAAAAGGTTAATCTGTTGTTCATCGCATCAATTCCCCAATAACTATTCCGTAATTTTTAACTTTTTCCAAGCTATTTAGCCTGCTTTTTGCCGATTGTCTCAACTGCTATATATCAAGCAGCAAACTTTAGACTTCAATTTTAGTTGCCATTTTTCAGCTTTGTTACGCTGTTGTACAGGAGGATTTTTCCTAACAATTGCGTCTCTGACAAACAGGAAGTATTATTTTTACATCAGACTAGTAAATATCTGGGAAAAAAAGTATAACAAATTAGCCCAAACCGGAAAATTACTTGATTTTTGAAACAATTTTTCCGATGATACTTTATTTGCATCAAGAGAAGAAGCTTAAGCTTCCTACGGGTTAGCCAGAAGCCGCCCTCTAGGAACGCCGTCGGTATGGCCCATCGGAGATATCGCCAACGCATGATATTTTTCGTGTAGTATTTATTGATACTATTTATTTTTGGCAATGAGAAGCAAACTAGCACAGAAAAATTTTTAGTTCAAGATTATCAAAATAGTAATTTAAATGTAACAACGGACACAGAAATGTCAACATATTTATCTCAAGTCTGGCAACTGCTGAGAAATTATGTGAGGGATATAAGGTTACAAGAGATGCCAAAGACCACATCTGTGGAAACTGAAGCAGTTTTACCTCTAGGAAAAAGTATTAAAGAACTAGACAAAAACGTTAAATTTGCTCAAGATAATTTGCAGGAAGATTTATGGTCTCAAAGGCTGCAAGAAAGCTTAGAAAAATGGACAATATCAAGAAGTGATTTGACTTCTAAGATAGGAGATCAGACATTGGGCCCGCTACCATCAGAGTTCTGCTTGAGAGTGGGCGATCGCCAGATGCATGAAGAGATTTATGATTTACTGGGCAATGGAGCGCTGAAATCAGAAATAGTCAACCAACTAATGGAATTGGTTGTGACTGGTAAAAAAATTCGTCCAGAACTGCTTTTCTGGCGGCTAGAAGATTTTTATCGTCGCTGGTGTCAGGGAGAATTTATCGATGGGACACCAGATGATAACCTACTTCAGAAAACAAGATTAAAGCTAGCAGCACAAAATATTGCTCTTGGGTTGAGACAGGTAGACATATATACAGGGCTAAACGTACTGATTTTACTATTAGAGTTACACCGCTACGCCCAAGAGCGAGATGAACTCAAACAAAAAATCACCTTCTATCCATCTGCTCAACCAGACACAGACAATTTTTTCACATCCCAACTGCTGCGAATCATCAACTATAGCGATGCCCTGCAAATTGGCAATTTTAGCAGTATAGTCGGGCAATTCCTCAAAGGCGGCAACTTTAGGGGTGCTTACCTGGGCGATGCCAACCTCACCGGGGCAGACTTTAGCGGTGCCGATCTTAGCCAAGCTTATCTCGGCGATGCCAACTTAACTGGCGTAAACTTCAGCAGTGCCAACCTTAGCGGTGCCAACCTTGGTGATGCCAACCTTAGCGGTGCCAACCTCAGCGGTGCTAACCTCAGTGGTGCCGACCTCAGCAGCACTAACCTCAGCGGTGCTAACCTTAGCTGTGCCAACCTTAGCCGTGCCGACCTCAACCGCGCCGACCTTAGCAGTACCAATCTCAGCCGCGCCAACCTCAGCCGCGCCGACCTCAACCGCGCCGACCTCAGCAGCACCAACCTGAGCCATGCTGACCTCAGCAACGCCATCCTTTTCGGTGCGAATCTAAGTGAAGCCAACCTCAGCAGCGTCAGCCTTAACCATGCCGACCTCTGCCGCGCCGACCTGAGTGGTGCTGATTTGAGTCACGCCATCCTCAACGGTACTAATCTCAGTGACACAATTCTTTTCAGTACCAACCTTAGTGATGCCATCCTCATCGCCGCCGACCTCAGCTATGCCAAACTTAACGGTGCCAAACTTAACAATGCCAGACTTAACGGTGCAATGTTCTTAGGTGCCGACCTCAGCGGTGTAGACCTGAGTCGGGTGATTCTCAACGAAGCCGACCTCAGTGGAGTGATTCTCAGCGAAGCCGATCTCAGTGGTGCCGACCTCAGCGACGCTATCCTTTTCGGTACAGACTTCAGCTATGCCAACCTTAACAGTGCTAACCTCAGTGGCAGTAATCTCAGTGGTGCTATCCTCAACGGCGCGGATCTCAGCCACAGCAACCTAAGTTATGCCATTCTGGGTGGTGCAGACCTCAGCGACGCCAATATGGAAAAAATGACCTGGGGTAAAAAGCAGCAGTGGGAAGATGTGCGGGGATTAGAGACAGCAGTTAATGTGCCAGAGGCGTTGAAGGAAGAACTGGGATTGAATTGAGATGAGGGGAAGGGGAAAAGCCAAGTTCTGAACAGCATCTTCCGAGTTTGGAACACTACCTTCCGAGTTCCAAACACCACCTTCCGAGTTCTGAACACCAACTTTCGAGTTCTGAACACCAACTTTCGAGTTCCAATCTCAAAAGATGGGGATCTGAGCTTCAGTAATAAGCAATACTACCTCAAAGCCAGTTGTGAACGTGCTAACTGTACATCAGAAGCCTATTCCCGCTTGCTAGAGTGTGAGTAGTTCACGTAAAATATAATGCCATTGTTGCGGCAGTTCTCATGACCTCATCTGCGTCGTTTGACACATTAGAGTCTTTACAGGCGGATATCGCTGAATTGATCGCTCGTTTACCGACATTAAAAAATCGGCAATTTATTCAGCAAGCACTTGCTACTATTGTTCGACTGGCTGATACCGAAATTGAGCGTCTCGATTGGAAAATCTTGTCAGCTGCTATAGCAGATATGGAGCGAGGTTTCCAGCTTTTTTATGATTACCGACACGTTCGCAAAATCACCATCTTCGGTTCTGCTCGTCTAGCGCCAGAGACACCAGAGTACCAAATGGCCCTTGAGTTTGCTCGCATTGTTTCTCAATTAGGATTTATGGTGATGACCGGCGGTGGTGGCGGGATCATGCAGGCGGGTCACGAAGGTGCTGGGCGAGAAAATTCCTTTGGATTAAACATTCAGTTACCCTTTGAACAGGAAGCAAACCCGTTTATAGAAGGTGATCCTAAGCTAATTCACTTCAAATATTTCTTTACCCGCAAGCTGTTTCTCCTCAAAGAAAGTGATGCTATAGCCTTATTTCCGGGAGGTTTTGGCACTCAAGATGAAGCTTTTGAATGCATGACATTAAGCCAGACTGGTAAATTTGGCCCAGTACCTCTAGTTTTAATTGATCGCCCTGGTGGTGATTACTGGCGGTCTTGGAGCGAATACATTGATAAGCAACTAGTGCAAAATGGTCTTGTCAGTCCTGAAGACCCCAACCTTTACACGGTGACAGACAACTTGGATGTGGCTTGTGATGCCATTACTCGTTTTTACCAGGTTTATCACTCCTGTCGATATGTAGGCGATAAATTAGTCATCCGCCTCAAGACAGATATATCAGACGCTCAGGTAGAGCAACTCAATGCTGATTTTAGCGACATTATTATTCAAGGACGGATTGAAAAAAGTCAGGCATTACCTCAAGAAGCACAAGATGAAACTGTTGGACTACCCCGGCTCATTTTGTACTTCAATCAACGCGACTTGGGGCGCTTGTATCAGATGATTGCCACAATTAACCAGATGGGCACTCCTTCACCAGAGGATGCAGCGCATCCAGAAAGAAAGTAGGTATGAACAAAGGGAAGGTTGACATACTCACCGCGATAAATCGACGGTGATTCTTCTTCATGGCTCACAGAAATCCGCTTGCTATATCAGGTTTCCCTTCAATAGTATTGGTGGTCTTCTCCCCATGCTTTTCTTCTCTCGAAGCAGATTCCCAATGCCCTTGGGTACTGTTTTGCCACTCAACTCCTAACACTTTCATGCCTTTCTTGAGGATGTTAACTGCCGCATTCGTATCACGGCATATTTCAATTCCGCAGCTAGAACATGAATGGGTTCGGGTGCTGAGTGACTTTTTCACCCTATGTCCGCAATTACTACAGTCCTGGGATGTATAATTAGGCGACACCGCCACCACTGCTTTATCCCAGATTTTCCCGTAGTACTCCAACCATTGAGTGAATTGATACCAACTAGCGTCAGAAATCGACTTAGCCAAATGGTGATTTTTGACCATGTTCGCAATCTTCAAATCCTCATAGACGACGACATCGTTAGATGCCACTACGCATCGGGCTTGCTTTATAGCCCAATCTTTACGCTGCCTTTGGATTTTTAGATGAACTCTACCTAATCGTTTCCGCGACTTATGATAATTGATTGATTGAGGTTTTTTAGCTTTGACAAATTTTTTGCTTAATCGTCTTTGAGCTTTTTTAAGCCTCTGCTCTGACTTTCTCAAAAATTGGGGATAAATGACAGCATTATTATTTTGGTCTTTGGTGAAATACTTTAACCCCAAATCCAGCCCAACAACATTGCCAGTAAATTCCCCCTGTTCCTTGCGTTCGGCATCAAAGCAGAATTGGACATAATACCCATCCGCCTTTTTTACTACACGAACGCGGTTGATTTTAAGTCGATGAAGGTCTTCTCGTGTGGATGAATTACAGAATACAGATAAAGAACCAACTTTAAAGCCATCGGTGAAAGTAATAATTTTGCAATCATCAGATAGCTTCCAGCCTGACACTTTATACTCTACTGAGCGAGAATGCTTTTTAAATTTGGGATAACCCTTCTTTTTCTCCTGTTTTTTACAACGCTTGTAAAAACTTGAGATAGCAGCCCAAGCTCTTTCGGCACTGGCTTGACGCGCTGCGGAGTTTAACTTCAATGCGAAGTCGAATTCCGACGCTAAGTCTTTACACAGCTTATATAAGTCAGCTTTACCAACCCCTTGATTATCCATCCAATAGTGAACTGCTTTGTTTCTAATAAATTGGGCAGTCCTAATGGCATCATCAAGAGCTTGGTATTGCTCCTTAGTTCCTTTCAGTAGCTTGGCTTCTCTTACTATCATCTCTATACTTTATCACGGAATATTGCAGATAAAATAATATTATAAAATATAAAGCCGTCCTGGAAGGACGGGGCTTTTACCCATTTTTTCGGTAAAGGGAATAATTTTGAATCCCTTCCCCTTTTATTGTTTCAAGGTTATAGAATTGCGATGCCGTTAGCGAGTATTCGTTCGCACAGCGTCTCGTAGAGAGCGTCATAGCGCGTCGTAGAGATCGCCAGTTCCTTTTCCCCATGAGCGACTGCCGTCGCAAAGCAAGAGAAGGAAGAAATGCTTAACTGAACTGTATTGCTGTATAAGTATTTTTACCAAAATAGCAAAAATCGCACTTGGGGATGAGATTATGTCTGCTTTATCCTTGGGATGTTATCAATTTATACTTTGCTATATATTAGACCTCTTGCATAAATCAAAAATTAAGAACCCCACCCCGCATTTGCTGACGCAAACGCTCCCCTCCCCGCTTGCGGGGCTACAGTGTACACACAAGTCGAAAAAAGCTCAATTTCCCATTATTCTCTTGTTTATCTCGTTCCCATGCAAAGCTAGGAATGCCTGATTAGGGGCTGCTGCCTCCAGTCAGATATTGAGTCTCTGACTCAATGAATGCATTCCCAGTCTTCGACTGGGAACGAGGAAACGAAGAAAGTTTTATCAAGCTAGGTTTTTAGGACTTGTGTGTACACCGTAGCCGCTTGCGGGGAGGGGTTGGGGCTGGGGTGTTAGAGACTTTTGTAATAGGTCTATTTTTTTCCAGACTTAATTTCTACCGTTACCTCAGCTAGAGGTTTTTTATCAAAAAGAATTCAGGAGCAGAGTCTCCAGCTTTGCTCCTGAATTCTTCTTCAATCTGATGCGGCTATATTCATGAGTAATGGGCATTTTGGCATTGTCAAAGGAGCCACGAAAACAATCTGATTCACCCCACTTACAGATGAGAAAAACACCAGTTATTATGACTCAATACTGATTATCGTAAAAAAGCTTGTATATTAGCACAGTAAACAACGGATCAGATCCTTACAGAGGAATAAAAAATGCTGGAATTATTGGGTTCAGGTTTGGTGTCACTTTGGCTGGAAATGGCCGGGGTACAAATAAAGCCTCTAGATGCCTTAGATGCTTTGACTTGGCAAAGTAGCCCTGGCTTGGTTCTTGCCCCTGATCCCAATCCAGCTGGGGCGACTACGGTGCAGGAATATCTGAAAAAGCTCATAACATCAAAAGTAGTGGCGCAAAATCTGGCTGAGAGTCAGGGAATTTGGATGCAGTCGGGGCCGATGCTGATGGCAAATCACCAAGGTACGACACCTCTGCCGGCTGCCTCTTTAACCAAAATTGCCACTTCACTAGTTGCTTTGAA
The DNA here is from genome assembly GCF_036917655.1 of Nostoc sp. Classification (GTDB taxonomy): domain Bacteria; phylum Cyanobacteriota; class Cyanobacteriia; order Cyanobacteriales; family Nostocaceae; genus Nostoc. Next base: position 75,390 of record NZ_JBALCY010000055.1, on the reverse strand, counting down.
AACTTGGGGGCCAGATTACCAATTTGATACTTTGGTAAGTGTCACTGGGCCAGTGGTAAATGGAGTTGTACAAGGCGATTTGGTGATTACAGGCCGTGGCGATCCGATGTTTGTTTGGGAAGAAGCGATCGCTCTTGGCAATACTCTCAATCAAATGGGCATCAAGCAGGTAAAGGGTAATTTGATCATTACTGGCAGTTTTGCCATGAATTTTCAACGTCAGCCGATGCTGGCGGGTCTGATGCTCAAGCAAACACTAAATCGTGCGACTTGGGGCCGCCCCGCTATTTACACGTACTCAATTATGCCCAAGGGAACGCCCAAGCCTCAAGTTGTGATTGCAGGTGGAGTGAAAGTTGAGGCGCAACCAAACCCTCAACAAACTTTGTTACTGCGTCATCGCTCATTGCCCTTGAAGCAACTGCTCAAGGAAATGAACGTTTACAGTAACAACGATATGGCAGAGATGCTGGCAGACTCAGTGGGAGGAGCAAGTGTAGTCCAATCCACTGCTGCTAACCTTGCTAGGGTGCCACAAGTGGAAATTCAGTTAATCAATGGTTCTGGACTGGGCCCAGAAAATCGCATTTCCCCCAGGGCTATCTGTGCCATGCTGATGGCTATTCAAGTTGAGGCATCTACCCATCAACTAAATCTAGCTGACTTGTTCCTCATGTCTGGATTTGATCACCGGGGGACACTACACTCCAGACATATTCCCTTTGCTACTGTGATCAAAACTGGTACCCTCCGAGATGTGAGCGCTTTAGCGGGAGTGATGCCCACACGCGATCGCGGTTTGGTTTGGTTTGCCATTATCAACCGAGGGACAAATGTCTGGGGTTTGCGGACTGGACAAGACCAACTATTGCAAAGTGTTGTAAAAGAATTACAACTACCTTTGGCTGTTCCTGCTGCCCTCACTCCCCACTCAGTTATCAACTCTTTACCCCAGCTAGGTGCAAGCAGTCGGAATGAAATTTTATTCAAAAGTTAGTTTATCGTCCAGAGTCATTAACTGACAAGGTTTTGAACCAAAAGTGAGTATGGATATTCACTATCTTTTTTTTATCGGTGTCACTACCTTGAAAGTTTTAGTCTTATTAGCAATCCAAAAGTTTTATTAATGGGTAAAAACCGAACTTGTAAAGTGTAAATGTCCATAATAGCTTTTGGGTTAAATTTTCCATTAAGTTGATTACAGGTAGTTCGCAAAATGCCCTAACCCCAGTATTGAGGAGAGCAAGCGAAGCCTGAAGTAAAAATAACTGTAAATAGATTTGTCACGACTAAGCAACAATTAAGCTTAATAAATTAGGTTGTGATTATGCGATTTCTCAAATTACCCAGGTCTATACGTCAACTCAGTAGTTATGTGTTAGCGATCGCGCTCGGAGTTGTGCTAATGGTTAGTACATTGCAGGTGTTGCCCTCCCAAGCCGAACCAGCACCCAGAGTAACTGCTGGAGATTCTTCAAAACTAACTGTCCAACGGCAATCACCAGCTACTGCTGCGATCGGTAGCACTAGCTTTGTCACAGCAGCAGTAAATCGTGTGGGCACAGCAGTTGTCCGAATTGATACTGAGCGGACAATTACTCGTCGCGTTGATCCATTTTCGGAAGACCCCTTTTTCCGTCGGTTTTTTGGTGACGGTTTCTCCCAACAGATGCCTTCTGAGCAGCAGTTGCGAGGTCTAGGCTCAGGTTTCATTATTGACAAGAGCGGGTTAGTTCTGACTAATGCTCATGTGGTCGATAAGGCTGATAAAGTAACAGTCAGGCTCAAAGATGGCCGCACCTTTGAAGGGAAAGTTCAAGGGATTGATGAAGTCACAGATTTGGCAGTAGTCAAGATTAACGCTGGTAACGATTTACCAGTCGCACCCTTAGGTTCTTCCAGTAATGTCCAAGTAGGAGACTGGGCGATCGCAGTTGGTAATCCTTTGGGATTTGATAACACCGTTACTTTGGGAATTATCAGTACCCTCAAACGCTCCAGCGCCCAAGTCGGTATTAATGATAAACGCTTAGACTTCATTCAGACAGATGCCGCGATTAACCCTGGTAACTCTGGCGGGCCACTATTGAATGGGCAAGGTGAAGTGATTGGGATTAATACAGCCATTCGTCCTGACGCGATGGGTATTGGGTTTGCGATTCCTATTGATAAAGCTAAAGCGATCGCAGCGCAACTGCAACGTGATGGCAAAGTTGCTCACCCCTATTTGGGCGTGCAAATGCTAACTTTGACACCCGATCTTGCCAAGGAAAATAACACTGATCCCAACTCTCCTATTCAGATACCAGAAATTAATGGTGTTTTTGTAATGCGAGTTGTCCCCAATTCTCCCGCCGCATCTGCGGGTATCCGGCGCGGGGATGTAATTCTGCAAATTGATGGTAAAGCTATTACCAGTGCTGAACAATTGCAGAACTTTGTGGAAGACAGTCGTCTTGGTCAAGTATTACAGGTGAAAGTCCAACGAGGGAATCAGACACAGCAGCTTTCAATCCGCACAGCCGAATTGCAAAATGCTTCCTAGAGCCGCACATCTGTTACTGGTGTCAACTTAAGCTGAAAGCCAGTCTATAATAACCTTTCTCTCGTTCCCAGCCTCTGGCTGGGAATGCCCACCATGAGGCTCCGCCTCGTTTTTTACTTACTTAACCCAAGGTATGGTTATTAAAGGGTGCGATCGCTCCAGAAGTCCTGGTAGCTGGTTAAGCGAGCCTTTGCCGCAGATCATACCAATGCGTCTAAATCACTTACCAACAGCTAATACTAGACCTTCATGGGCTAACATTGCTTCAGGAAAAGCAGATTTAACATCGACTTGAACCTGGTCAAGAAAATCATCATAGTCATCTGGGTGATGATGAGAAATGGCTAGCCGTTGCACACCAGCATTCAGAGCTGCATTCACCGCAGCTTGCCAGAGTAAATCAGCAGAGTCATGATTGTGAGACGTAGGCGGAGTGTAAGTGGCATTGGCAATCAGCAAGTCAACGCCTTTAATGAACTGTAAAATCCGCTCTCGCTCTACTTGATCTTCATTCTGCTGCAAATCCGTGACGTAGGCAACACTATAATCTTGCCAAGAAACTCGGTAGCCAACTGACCGCTGAGTTTGATTAATTAATGCGGTTGTAATAGTGACATCATCTAGCTTCACGTCATTGTCTGGAGTTAGATTGTAAAACTGCAATTCCGACTGCATTACCTGTAAAGGGTAAGGAAAATGTGGCTGGAGCATCTGATCATACAGACATTGTTTGATTGAGGCTCCATTTGAGGCAGCTGTGCCGTAAATATGGAAGCAATTTTCTACAATAAATGCGGGAGCAAAAAAGGGAAACCCTTGAATTCGGTTTGATTGACAGTTGGTAAAAAATAAATGGGCTTCTAGTGGCTGTTGTACTTGTTGCCAAGTTTTACCCAGTATGCGTAAGCCAGTACCGCCATCAAAAATCAAGCGTTTCCCAGCTACATGCATTTCTACACAAGCGGTATTGCCACCATAACGATTGGTGTTGCTACTTGGGGTGGGAATCAAACCTCTTACACCCCAGAATTGCACGAGAAATTCACCTGCTGGGCTACTTGGCAGGGTAGCTGACTTTTTAGGTATGTAGCTCTGGGAACCCGACAACTCAAAATTTGACATTTTCCTTGAAATTAGACCTCACTGAGCAGGTCATCGTAGCGCCGCACTTCCAACAGCCTGTTTTTTTCGTCCACAATGACTACCGTAGGAGAGTAACTTTTTAACTCTTCTGGAGTGAACTGCCCGTAAGTCATTATAATCAAGCGATCGCCAATAATGCCCAGACGTGCCGCACCCCCATTTAGCTCAATTACTCCTGAATGGGCTGGAGCCGGGATCGCATAGGTAATAAAGCGCTGACCGTTGGCACTATTAACTACTTGCACCTGCTCATAGGGTAAGATACCAGCTTTTTCCAAAAGGATTTCATCAATGCTGATACTACCCACGTAGTTGATATTCGCCCCTGTGAGGGTGCAGTTATGAATTTTTGCCAAAAGGAGAGTACGCTGCATTTGGTTTGGGATTAGTGGCAGTTTTTGCGTTCCGTAACAAGCGAAAGCTATCAAAGTGAGGAGTTAGGAATAAAAATTCATAACTCCTGTACAGACGCGATTAATCGCGTCTCTCTTATTATCCTCTATAAGCTTTGACGGATTTTTCTACTAAAGCTGCAACCTTATCCACATCTTGCCAACCGAGAATTTCAGTCACCTTTTTTTCCAAATTTTTATAACTACGGAAAAACTCGGCAATTTCATCTAAGCGGTGTGGCGCTACGTCTTTCAGTGATTTCACCTGAGTGTAGCGCGGATCTTTGTCAGGAACACAAAGGATTTTTTCATCGCGATCGCCTCCATCAATCATCTCCAAAAAGCCAATCGGTCGTGCGGCAATAACACAGCCTGGAAAGGTCGGCTCATCAATTATGACCATACCATCTAGGGGATCGCCATCTTCAGCCAAAGTATTGGGTACAAAGCCGTAGTCATAAGGATATTGTACCGAGGAATAAAGGACTCGGTCTAGAGCAAAAGCTTCTAGTTCCTTGTCGTATTCGTATTTATTTTTACTTCCGCCAGTAATTTCAATCAGAACGTTGATTAAACCCGATTTCGGTTGGGCAGGAATACGAGATAAATCCACAAAAAACTCCTCTGATAACAATCATGGGGGCACTCAGTCAGCTTCGCTCCCCGTGTAGAATTTTAGGGCAATATGGATCTCTTCCCAAGGTATTCATTCCACGGCATCGGCGTTAGGGGACAGGGAAAAGGGAATGAACTGTGCCCTGTAACCTGTACCCTATCCCCTTGAATTAGCCAAAAAATGGAAAAAGCGTTGCGAAGTAACTTCGCAACGCTTTTTCCAAGAGGGTATTATTTTTTCCCACCCTTGATTGCTATTGGAGAGATTTCTGCCCCTATTCTGTCAAGACAACTGAAATCTGGAATCAAATATAGATTCAGGTTATTCTTGATGAACTACATCCACACCTACAGAGATTGTCTCAAAATCAGCTTTATGCTTTTTTGTAGCTCTCCTGCTGGTGAAATGCTACTGGGAATGGGAAGCTTTATCAATCTTTACTTGCTTTAATGTTGTGGATTAGGGGTTGCTGATTATTTTGAACATTAGTTGAAGAATAGTGGGCGATGACAAATACGGGTAGGGTGAGAGTTAACAGAGCGATCGCAGTTCCCACAATGTCTGCCAAACGTTGGGAATATGTGTCGGTATTGGCAGACTGGCTATTTGAATTCATACAAAATTGAAGTTCTTCGTAACACTGTGTAGATCTACTCTCTGAGCGAGAGTCTTAATGCTATGTTAGCTATTTTTAAACTGTAAAATGTGTAGCATCCTACAATCTAAACCAGTTTTAAAACTGTCATAATAGCGTTTTTATACATGAAATTCTTAATACAAAGTTACAAGTAAACAAATCATGTTTTATTTTGTAATTAATATTTTCAGATGTTTCCCTGTATGGTGTAACGGTTTGCATACGCAAAGCCAACTTTGACAGCATCATAAATTACTTTTTTTCGCTGATTAAAGATTAATTAGCAAAATGTATTTGTCCGATACTTCATGATTATAACATCCTAAAATGCCTTTGATAAGGTCATTTTACTGAAATTGCTAATTTGTGATACAGAATACAAATTAGCAATTGCACTGATAGACATTCAGTCTTTTCGATTGTGCTACAGTAGTTATACACAAAAATATTTGACACCAAAGAAGAAACTGCTAGGAATAATTTTTGTAACCACTCATAACTAGCGAATAAATACAGATACATCAACGGTGTTATGCAACATAGATTCAGTGATACCACTAAACAAATATTTCAGAATTTAAATTTTCAAATCTCTGTAATATCACAGTATTTTTGTCAATCTATATATAGGTAGAGTCTAAAATATTTTAGAAGGTGGCGTAGACGTGTAGGGGGTTATTGCCAAACTTCGCTCATATCTGAACAAAATACCCAATCCCAATTTCCGCTAAATCCGTATAACTTTTGGGATGAATCAAAATCTAAGACGAGAAATTGTATAACAAATTAATCAGCTAAAAAAACCGCCACTATATCTATATAGTAGGGCGGTCTGGTTAAGCAATCGGAGGGTAATTACAGATTACTCTCCTAATGAATGAAATTGCTGTAACGAAGTTTGCACTTATAAATTCGGGATTGAGTATTGGCCAAACAGGGCAATTCAATTTTGGATTTTGGATTTTAAATTTTGGATTAAATTTCAATCTAAAATCCCAAATCTAAAATCTAAAATTCTTCCTCCCCCAGTCGCTAGTTCCTTCCGTAAATACTCATTGGTTCCTTAATAAATCGGGTGTAAAGATGCTTAAACGTAGACTTAATTACGCGGGGCATACCAAAATCAATGGGCATCAACTTGTCTGGTAGCCGCCAATCTTCTATTTTTAATAAGTCAGGATTTAAATGCGGAAACTCTATGGCAGCAAGTTCTGGACAAACTCCTAACCTTTGGGAAGCAGCAACTGTGGGCACTTGTTCAGGAGGAACATTGAGGATTTCTACCATTGCCCGATCTAGAGCAAATATATCTGATGCAGCTGCTAAAATGCCCAGTTGGCGAGGTTCACCATTACTGGGGCCATTACCTTCATGACCGATTATGCCATCTAATATGGTTAAGTTAGGGTTAATTGCCCTGGCAGTTTCTACTAACATTTCACCAAATCTATTCGCATCTTTTCCGGCTTCCATGTGCCACCAAGCTTTCATTTTGCCAGGGACGCAACCAAACAAGTTTTTGACGCCCAGTGTTAATGTCAACTGCATATGTGATTTCACTTTCGGTAGGTTAATCACTACGTCTGCTTCCATTGCTTCTTTAGACAGCCGCAAATGGTTAAAATTGTCACTAACGGTTTGGTAACGCTGACCGTGAAAATCGATGATGGGAAGATTGAGTTCTTCTAAAATAGGCAGATAGCCGTTTGCTACTGCTACGCCCTTGGCACTGCCAAAAGCAGGACTATCGCCCAAAAATGGCTTACCGCCAACCTCAATTACCATCTGGGCAACTTCGTAAACTAGTTCGGCACGGGTGATACACTCTTTACCAGGACGCGTCCCTGTAAGTAAATTAGGTTTGAGTAAAACGCGATCGCCTTTTTTCACAAACGCTGCCATTCCTCCAAAAGGTTCCAGGAGAATGATTAAGGATTCTCGTAAAGCCTCTCGTTCGTAAGATGTAGCCCGAATGAGACTGACGGATGGTTTTTGAGTCTGCATGGATAGATTGGGGATAGAGGGAGTGGGGAGTGGGGGCAATACTGTTCGGTTAAGGCAAGAGACGCGATAAATCGCCGTCTTTACAATAATCAGTCCTTCGTCCTGACGGCGATTTATCGCGTCTTTGGGAGTGGAGGAGCAAGAATTTTAGATTTTAGATTTTGGATTTTAGATTGAAATTTAATCCAAAATTTAAAATCCAAAATCCAAAATTGAATTGCCCAATGCCCCATAACCTATTATTCTGTTTTGAGCGGTAAGATAACACTCATTTGTTCTAGATTTAACACTGTGGCTAAGTCTGTTTCACTCATCAATCCTCGTTCTAGAACAATTTGGCGCAGGGATTTACCAGTTTCTAAAGATTCTTTGGCTACAGCTGCGGCATTTAAATAACCGATGTGGGTATTTAGTGCGGTTACTAAAGCTAAACTGCCTTCGGCATAAGCTAAACAACGTTCCCGGTTAGCAGTAATTCCCTCAATGCAGCGTTCGGTGAGTGCGGCGATGGTATTACCCAGAATTTCGATACTGTGAATCAAGTTATAGGCAATCAGTGGCATCATCACATTTAATTCTAATTGTCCGGCTTGTGCGGCTAATGCGATCGCACTATCGTAACCCATCACCTGAAAACACACCATTGATGTCATCTCTGCCATGACTGGGTTATATTTACCTGGCATAATCGAGGAACCAGGTTGCACTGGAGGCAGTTGAATTTCTTTCAAGCCTGTTTTTGGCCCCGAATCCATCAGCCGCAAATCATGAGATATTTTGACTAAATCCTGCGCTAAGTTGCGTAAAGCACCGGAAACATTTACAAATGGTGCCATACTCTGCATGGCTGCCATGAGATGGGGCGCAGGTTCTAGGGGAGTGTCAATCAATTCTGAGAGAACTTCCACTACACGGGCGCGATACAGAGGATGAGTATTTAACCCCGTTCCAGCTGCACTACCTCCCAAACCCAACACCATCAAATCACCAGAGGCGGTGTAAATCCGGTTTTGATGTTCTGTAAGAATTTGCGCCCAAGCCCGAAAATTCTCACCCAAACGCACGGGTACAGCGTCTTGTAAATGGGTTCTGCCAGATTTGACGATATCTTGAAATTCTACAGCTTTGTTTTCTAAAGATGCGATCGCCCCTTCTATTGCTGGGTGTAATGTCTTGGATAATGCCAATAATCCACCAATGCGAATTGCTGTGGGAATCACATCATTGGTAGACTGCCCATAATTAACGTGATCATTGGGACTAACACGTTTGTAATTGCCCTTTTCTTCACCAAGAATTTCTAAGGCGCGATTTGCCAGAACTTCATTGACATTCATGTGGTGGGATGTTCCAGCACCCGCCTGATAAACATCTACAACAAATTGATCCCGGAACTTCCCAGCCAGGATTTCATCAGTTGCTTGCACAATCGCCTGACTAATATCTTCAGGAATGCAATTCAGTTCACCATTCACAATTGCTGTAGCTTTTTTAATTATTAATCCAGCATCTACGTAAGTAGCTAAAGGCTTTATGCCGCTAATCGGGAAGTTTTCAATTGCTCGCAGGGTTTGGATGCCGTAATAAACGCTACTGGCAATTTGGCGATCGCCCATCGAATCGCGTTCGATGCGAAATTGGGAGTCTGTCTGTTCAATCATAGTATTGTTTTAAGAGAGTCTGAGTTTAGTGGACTAATCATAGATTTTGCATATTTGCTTGGCTGCTTGTTGCTTTACACTTGTTAATTTTGAAGTTTGATTTTTGAATTCCCTATGACTATACCCAACTGGATTACCTTCTCTCGCCTATTGGGGATACCATTTCTGCTTTATGGCTTGTACAATCCCACACCTCAAGCTAAGTGGATATGTTTGGCGATTTTTCTCATTGCTGCATTGACTGATTGGTTAGACGGCTATTTGGCGCGGAAACTCAACCAAATTAGTGAATTAGGTAAATTTCTTGATCCCTTAGTGGATAAACTTTTGGTACTTGCGCCGTTGCTGGTTTTTATTGAACTAAGAAAAGTGCCGGCTTGGGGAGTGTTCCTGATTTTAGCGCGAGAATTAGCGATCGCTGGTTGGCGGGTGAATCAAACAACGATTACAGGGGCAAATATTTGGGGTAAACTCAAAACTGTTAGTCAAATAGTAGCGATCGCGCTTTTAATTGCGCCTCTTGCTGAAGTCTGGCAAGTTCCCTCTCTGATTGCTTTTTGGATTTCTGTGGGCTTGACTTTAATATCTGGGGCAATTTACCTCATACCGCAAAATCTAACTAAGGAAAATACACAGTTAGATACAAAGCGAACCTAAAATAAAACCACTGTGGCGATCGCTTTGAAAAATGATTCAACAAAATTTTATAGGAGTTCTGAGGTATAGTTCTTATTCTTAACTCCCAACTCCCAACTCCAAACTCCTAACTCCTAACTCCTAACTCCCAACTCCCAACTCCCAACTCCCAACTCCCAACTCCAAACTCCCAACTCCTAACTCCTAACTCCTAACTCCTAACTTTTTTCATGCCATCCAAAATCTTACCACCGCCCCTGAAACCTGGAGACTTACTACGAGTAATTGCCCCTAGTGGTGCTTTGCGAGAATTTGAGGCATTAGAACAGAGTGTAGAAATTTGGCGATCGCGTGGTTATCGAGTAGAAATCAGTCCTCAGATAGATGACAAATGGGGCTATTTAGGAGGGACAGATGAAACGCGTCGTCACCAACTAGCAGCAGCATGGCAAGATCCTGATTGTCGCGGTATTCTCTGCGCCAGAGGCGGTTTTGGCAGCACCCGGATCTTAGAAGATTGGAATTGGCAACTTAGCAAATCACCCCCAATCCAAAATCCAAAATCCAAAATCCAAAATCCAAAGTGGCTGATTGGCTTTTCTGATATCACAGCTTTATTGTGGAGCCTTTATACAGAAGGAATTTCCGGCGTTCATGCTCCCGTGCTGGTGACTTTGGCAGATGAGCCAGATTGGTCAATTGAGCGATTATTTGATTCGGTAGAAGGTCGTCCTCTCGCCCCTCTCAAAGGTTGCGGGTGGGGTAGCGGCGTAGCAAATGGCACTTTGTTACCAGGTAATCTCACGGTGGCTACTCACCTTTTGGGTACACCAATCCTGCCACATCTGGATGGTGTAATTCTGGCATTGGAGGATGTTACGGAAGCACCTTATCGTATCGACAGAATGCTGACACAGTGGCGTTTGAGCGGTGCTTTGTCTAAAGTCTGCGGTATTGCTTTGGGCAGTTTTACTCGTTGTGAAGCGCCGCCAACTGTGCCTAGCTTTAGTGTAGAAGAAGTACTGCGCGATCGCTTGGGCGATTTAAATATTCCGATTGTCTCTAATCTACCTTTTGGTCATGATAGTCCCAATGCAGCATTACCAGTGGGTGTAGAAGCAACTTTAGATGGGGATGCGGGAATATTAGCGATCGGGCATCCCCATTAAGTTAACGTGATCTCGACGGCTTATGTGGTGTTGCCTAACGAGCTGAATCCAAAGACTTCTCCCTGGTTTTACTACGCAAAACCGTCCCTCTCCAAGTCGGAGAGGGACAGACTTGAACTTTAGTTCGAGTCAGGGAGAGGTTTATCGAACTCAGGTTAAGTTAAAATCAGATCCGCTTCTGGTTAAACAGTCATAATCCACTCACAGAATAATGTTTTAAATGCTCTGGTAAATCCCAATTAATTTTCGGATCTGGCTGATGTTTTACTGGCTCAACATTCCCGCGCCAAGCAGCTCCCATAATTTGCATAGTTTGATAAATGATTGTATTCCAACCCTTTTGCTTTAAGTAGTCTAAGCCTTGTGCTACATCAGGTGAAGTTAAATCATGGAACAAAATTAAAGCATCAGCCTCTGCCAATGGTTCACAAACAATCGTATCATTGAGTGGCGCTGGTGATTCATGATCGCCATCAATGAAAATCAATGACCATTTGCATTGTAATTGTTTAGCTAACTCCTCTACCTTTTGTGGGCTATAACCAGCTACTAAATTCACTGAGTCGAGAACACTAGCAAGTCGTAGAGAATTAGTTACACTTTCATAAACATCTTCTCTGGCTAAAAGAGGATCAATTACATCTAATTCCACTCCGCCTAATGCCAGATGACAGGCAGACCAACCCCGCAAACAACCAATTTCTAAAGCTTTTTTTCCGGCAAATTTTAGTGCTGTATTATATAAAATATGTGCCTCATCTCGATTGAGGAACCCTATAAATTGTTCATCTCTATCTACATACCAATTATGGGGAATCTCTCGACGTAAATAAGACCAATAACAATTATTGATGTCTCCAATAATCATATTGGGGAAAGATGAATCAGGATAAATTATCTCCAATTCGGGTGAAATATAGTCCCAACTAGACAATAAGATATTTGGAACAACTTCATTAGTTTTTGCCATTATATGTTTTTCTCCAAAGATTTCGTTATCTACTAGTTTTGTTAGCTTATAGCAATTAAATTACGTAATTCAGGATTAACAGTAACACACTATATAGCAATCCGATTTGATTTCTGAAATTATTTGCGTAGGGTGGGAATGGGGAGTAGGGAGTGGGGAGTAGGGAAGAAGCCTCTTTGAGTTGTACTGAGTTTTTTCAAAAATCAAATATGAGTTCTATAGCGTTTCCTAATCACATGAGGTACATCAGAGCAAGCTCTTCGCTTGCGGGGAGGGGGTTGGGGGTGGGGTTCTTGTATCTCACAAGGGCCGAGAACCGCTATATCGTTGAATAGTTAATACTGAGATCAACTGGAATCCCCAACGCCTCTAGTGTAGCTCTGCGACAATTACAGACATTTAGAGCATCGATTCAGTAATCAAAAACCGTAAAGATTCAGGTAATACCAAAATCTCTACAATCGTTTACTGATAACGCTTTCCTGGGATTAGCCACAAATTTATATTCTCAATAAGAATTGCGTAACGACTATATTTTAGTGCCTTATTGCGACTAAAGGTATGTTAATAAGCAAAAGTCGAATTTGAAACGGCTCTGTGAGTGGGTTTCAAACACCTGAATCTTTAGCAAAAACCTAACCCTCCAGTCTCCTTCCCTGCCAGGAAAGGCGGAGCAACACTCTTCGGAGAGGGTTGGGGTATTTTAGGCGTGGGTGGAAAGAAATCTTACTTTTGACGTCATCTGCAAAAGCTCACGAAGAACCTAACCCCCTTCAAGATGCGGGAAGGGGGAAAATTCAAAGTCTCTCTTCTTCTAGGAGAGAGAGAGAGAAATAGAAATAAGGTTTTTCAGATACCGTGAAAAGTCAGGAAAGAAATGCGATCGCATTATAGATAAAATCAAAAATAGCTTATAATACCCAAATCATCCTCCTTATTAAAAACTTTTGAGTGATTAATTGTATGCCAAAAAAATATGTACCTAACGCCTTTTTTAAAATTGAAGATTCACAGTTATATGCGATTTTTGCTTGGAGTCACCGAACAGCAGAAATTATTCCAGCAAAATCGTGGCTGACAATACTAGAAATATTTATTCATGAACATTCGTTAGAAAAAGCTTACCAAATATTTCAAAAAATTAAATTAGAAGCTATAGAAGAGAAAGTCATTCAGGAACTAAATAAATATGAGCAGCTTCTTCAAAATGCCCTAGTTTTTTTAGCAGATGGTAGCCTCACAATTTTTGGTAAAGGCTTTCGGAGTTTTATCGAAAAGGAAATGCAATTTGAACTTGGTGCATTAAGTAGAGAAACTTACCAAGTCCTGCCGCAATTATTTTCTCAGTATCAATTAGACGATGATTTAGAATCTATTGAGAATATAGAAGACTTTCGGAAATTAGTAGAACGCCTAGAAAATCTTGGTTTACTATCCCCTGCTACAGGTTCGATAGATTGGGGTGATTTGAAAAAAGCAGTTCCCATTTGTCAGGCTTTTGGATTGACAAGAGGTACACCAGTCGATAGATACTATCTCAGCAAATTTCTGAAAGAAATTCAAACCCAAATCGGTGGCAATATCTTAGAAATAGGAGGAACACCAAAAGATAAAGATTTTTATCAAATTAATCCAGGCACATCATATCAGATTCTTAACTTAGAAACAGGCCCAGGAGTAGATATAGTTGGGGATGTTCATGATCTATCCGTTATTAAACCAGAATCTTTTGATTCAGTGATAATTTTTAACGTCTTAGAACATTGTTATGCCCCCTGGATAGCAGTGGAAAATATCCACACTTGGCTAAAACCTGGTGGGAAATGTTTTGCTATGGTCCCAAGTGCGATTAGAGTTCATGCTACTCCCGTTGATTATTGGCGGCCTTTACCTGATGCTTTCGCCTGGATGTTTAAAAATTTCTCCCAACAGAAGTTATATGTCTATGGCAATCCTACCACTGTAATAGCCTCTTATCATGGGATAGCCGTAGAAGAACTGACATCTGAAGAACTAGACGCTTATCATCCAGATTATCCCGTCGCAACTTGTATTTTGGCTGAAAAGTAAATCTAAATGTGTGAGGAGAAATTCTTTATGAAAATTGCTCTTGTCGCTTGGGGTTATATCCCTGAACCTCCTTTATCACATTCTGTTTTAACTGTGATACATGGATACAAAAACTTTTTAGAGAAAATTGGACATCAAGTCGATATCTTAAATGAAAAAAATGTTAACGAAGTCATAGAATATATTAATAATAATAATTATGATTTTGTGCATTTACACGCCTACAGTTTTGTGAGCGAATTTAATCGAAACCTTAAACAGAAGTATTGTTTCACCTGCCATGATGGTTATTTGTTTAAAACAAATAAATGGAATGAAGAATTTAGAGAAGCATTTCAATATTATTTCAATGCACCTGGGATAATTGCCCTTTCTCATTTAACAAAAGATTTTTTACTGCAAGCAGGGTATTCTGGATACATATCAGTCCAACTGAATGGTATTGATATTCAGAAAGTAAATTTTCAAGCTAAGGGAAATAATAAAGCTATTTGTTTAGGTTGGATTCAACCAAGAAAACAGCAGAAATTACTGGCAAAAATAATAGATGGTAAGATTGCAATAGATTTTGTTGGACCTCTAGATGATCCTGATTTTGTTGAAGGAATAACGACAAAACATTTAGGTATATGGAGTTTAGAACAAGTTTATTCTCGTCTCACAGATTATAGTTGTTTAGTTTTAATTAGTGAAGGAGAAGTTGCACCACTCGTAGTAGTAGAAGCAATGGCAGCAGGTTTATGTATCGTTGTTTCCGAATCTGCTAGCGCCAATTTACATAACAAAGAATTTATTAGAGTTTTGCCAGATAATATTTTAACTAATGCCACGCCAGAATCTCAAAAAATTGTGACAGATACAATTAACGAGATGATTGATAAAAACCAATATTATCGCCCATATATTCGAGAATACGTCCGAGAAAACTTTGATCTTAGTCGCCTGGTTTATAATTATAATAATATTATGCATGAATTTATAAACTTATACAGTTAAGGAGTAATTTCTCAGAGTTTTAACAAATTTGTTATGTAATACTAGTTTACCGTTCTCCTCCTAAATAATCACAAATTTATCCTTAATTATTTGGATTTTTGTGTGAACAATACGATAATGATTTAACAATGGAAACTGTAGTTTTTGATTTCAGTCATGAAATATCAATTATCCTCTGTACCTACAACCGGGCAAAGTATCTAAACAATTGCATTGATAGTGTTATTGCTCAGAGTTTTAAAGATTGGGAACTGATTATAGTTGATGACGGCAGCCAAGATAATACTTTTGAAATTGTCAATCCTTATATTCAACAATTTCATAATATCCGGTATTTGAAACATCAAAACAGGAAGCTATGGTATGCTAAAAATGCTGGTATCCAGGCATCTTTCGGCAAATACATAACATTTTTGGATAGCGATGATGCGTACAAAGTAAATCACTTAGATGCGCGAATAGAATATATGAGGGCTAATCCAGAAATCGACTTGATTGAAGGTGGATTCGCAACAGAGGAAGAGATTTGGGTTGCAGATTATTTTCAACCAGGTGAAAAAATTAATCTTCGAGAATGTGTTTTAGGCCCAACATTTTTTGGGAAGAGACAGGTATTTTTCGAGGTGAAAGGATTTAAGAATATTGCCTATGGGGAGGATACAGACTTTTGGTATCGGGCGGCAAAAATATTCAGAACCGAAAAAGTAACCGAACCCCAAACCTATATTTACACAAGAGCAGAAACTAGTATTACCAAAAGTGTTTTGGAGAATATTTCTTAATTTGATTAACTACCTGGCATGAAGAATATCCTTTTTCCATCCCAAATAAGCCATTATTCTCGACGGGTTATTGGTTCTGTTTGGCAGATGTTACTTCTAGGAATTGTCCTAAGTTCGTACCTAATATTTTTATCTGGTTGTCAGGGACTAGCACAGAAGGATGACGGAGTAATTCATTTGACCCTATGGCAAGCAATCAATCCCCCTGCTAATCGGGATGTGTTTGAAAAATTGGTAGACAAATTTAATCAGACTCATCCTGATATCCAGGTAGAATCTGTGTTCTTAGCTCAACCCGAATTGCCGAAAATATTAACAGCAGTTGTGGGTAATGTGCCTCCAGATATCCTGGCATTCTACCCGCAAATTACAGGCCAGTTAGCAGATTTAGGGGCAATTGTACCTTTAGAAGATTGGTTGGATAAATTGCCCCTAAAGTCAGAAATCAGCCCTAACCTACTTGAAGAATTGCAATTAGACGGTCATCTTTGGTCAGCCCCATTGTATACCAGCAATATAGGTATTTTTTACAGACCAAAGCTTTTCCAAGCTGCGGGAATTACGCAAATGCCCAAAACTTGGGAAGAATTGAGGCAAGTTGCTAAAAAATTAACCATAGACCGCAATGGCGACAACCGACCAGAACAGTATGGAATTGTACTGCCTTTAGGGAAGGGAGAATGGACTGTTTTTAGCTGGTTCCCTTTTTTATTGAGCGGTGGGGGAGAAGTACTAACAAATAACCGACCGAATTTAACGAACCCTGGAGCGCTGAAAGCTTTACAATTCTGGCAAGAGCTATTAAAAGATGGTTCAGCAACCCTTTCTTCTCCAGAGCGGGGTTATGAAGAGGATGCTTTTATAGCGGGTCGCGTTGCTATGCAAATTACGGGCCCTTGGACTTATATCACTAAATCTAAAGTTGATTACGACGCATTTCCTATACCTGCAAATGTTAGTCAAGCTACGGTGACAGGTGGTGGAAATCTTTATTTGATGAAGACCATACCAGCCAGAGAGCAAGCCGCACTCAAGTTTTTAGAGTATGTTTTGAGTGAAGAATTCCAAAAAGAATGGAGTATCGGCACCGGTTTTTTACCAGTTAACCTCAAAGCCGCTCAAAGTGAAGCTTATCAGCAATTCATGAACCAAAAACCTTGGTTAAAAGTGTTTATGGAACAAATTCCTCTGGCTGGCGCTCGACCGATTATTCCTGGATATAGTCGTCTTTCTGACAGTCTTGGTCGAGCTATAGAGGCTACATTGCTGGGTGAGCCTCCCGAAAAAGCTCTCAAAATAGCACAAGAGCGTTTAGAACTTATTTGGGATGATAAATAAATGGGACTGGGTACTAGGGATTGGGGAACTCGCGATGTCCTCTGAGGTGCAGTGGCTTTAGCACATAATTAACTATTAGCATTTGTGTTTGAGAATCTGTCCATTGGTCGAGTGCAATCAATTCAATTGCAAGTTGAGTAAACCCCCGGCTTAAATCGGATTGCTTGGCTTCAACGACTAACAGTGAATTGGAAGATGAAATATAGTAATCAAAACTTCCTTTGAGTTGTTCGCTAACATTAATGGGGTACTCAATGTTAAGTTGAGTTTGCGTATCGATAAAAGTCAGGGAGAAACTCCAGTTTTGCGATGTAAATTTCTTTTCAATGTACACAAGCCAATTGCGGGGATAGCTCCCAGAATCACTGCTGTAAGTCCTTGTCCACTCCAATATAATATCGGAGTTCGGTAGGTTTCTGGAATCAAATTTTGCACAATAAAAAGCAACCAAACCAAAATAGTGATCAATAAGAAAGAGATTGAGGGTAAAAAATTCCACCACCAAATGCCTGCTGTATATCGCCTCAATACTAGCCATTGGCAAATACCCAGCCAAATTCCAGAAATTATATATGCGATCGCAGACAGAAATCCCAAAATAAAAGTATCTTCAGGAGATGATGAGGCAATGGTTGAAATGTCGTTAATCCAGGCTGTAGAAACACCATTGGCAATCAGCCAACCTACACTAGTAGCAAATAGCCACTGCCAACCTGGTAAATATCGGTAAAGGACAAGGCTCTGGTCAGCAGCGAAAATTACGGCAAATACAACGTTACTGAGACTTCTGACCAAAATGCTCCATGTTTGTGGTTGGATAACAACGCTAGGTGAGAGACTTTGGAGAATAATTTTCTCTAAGGCTATACTGACAACGCCACCCACAACCCATCCGATCAGGGTCATCAAGGTAAACCGAATAAAGAACCTCTGTCGCTGCGATCGCGGAATCAAATACTTTTCTGGGTTAGGCTGGTTATTAGCAGATGCAACACGATCGGGACTGTTAGAGTCAGTTTGCATATTAAAGTTAGGGGAGTGGAGAGTAGGGAGATTAGGGAGATAGGAGAGCAGGGGGAGAATAACTAATACTTCTCTACGAGAGGCTGCACCAACGGCTTCTCTACGAGACGCACTCGCGTTCGCTCAGTACAAGTGCCCAATGCCCAATCCTCAATTAAATATTGATTCTTGTTTTACCCTATTTCTCACTCGCCAGTCCCTATTTTCCATTCGCCACTCGCCACTCGCCACTCCCCAAGGCGGGCATACTATGTCAATAGTAGTAGTATATTCTCAATAGAGTTATAACTAGTCTCATTAACCTATGCTTATTGCTAAAAGTTTAGGGGTAGGCTGTCGTAGACATCGCTTTGAGTCTTGGAAACTAAACCAAACGAGAAATAGTGATTTTTTTGTTGGTTCTTAACCTTGGTTGTGCTCAAGAGTAATTTAGATGCGTTTGTCCTGCCCACTAAAATTGCACAAGAACCTTCACTTAATCTTTAAAGATATTTTAGTATATATACCGTATCTTTTGCGAGTTATAAAAATCAAAATAGTATTACAAAGCATCAAGATAAACTTATATCTTCGAGCTTGTTATACCCAACAACAATCATATAGAAATAAATAATAATCTTTGTGATTTTCTTTTAGGTTGTTGGAGTAACGAAACCAGTTTTTCATAGCTAGGTTTCAAGAATAGTTCAGTCTTAATTCTCTTTGTGTTCTTCAAGGTTTATTACTAGAATGCTCCAAAAATTATCCTTGGCTTTAGTGGCAACAACTGTTGTGGTCATAAATGCAAATCCAGCTAGTGCTGTGACTCTGCAAGTCAACAGTGGTCCGTTTTCTAGCTACTCTGATGCCAAAACTGTCACCTTTGACGATGGCACAGCAAATGATCCCAATGGATTTGTTACTTACTCTAATATTACTAGTAACATTGTTCAAGGTAGTGTATCTGGTCAATACGCCTCACCTTATGGGGATAATACCAAATTTCTCACAATTGCCCCATCAGGTAGTAATGTTGCAGGCGACAGTGGTTTTGTCAATATTAACTTCAAAGAAGCTGTTAATTACTTCGGTTTTTATGCAGGCTCATTGGATAGTTACAACTATATTGACATTTACAAAGGTAATCAGTTGTTAAAGACTTTTAGTGGTGCAGATGTGCCAACTGCTATAGCTGATGGTAGTTGGACTAGTACTCAAGCTAATTTGTTTGTCAATCTTGTAGGTGAAACAGGAGAAACATTTGACCGAGTTGTGATGCGCTCAGATGGTATTGCCTTTGAGACAGATAACCACGCCTATAGACTAGCCAGCCAGAGCGTTCCCGAACCTAGTGCGATGTTAGGTGTATTAGCAATAGGTGCTTGTGGTATGACTTCACTCTTCAAACGCTCACAACGGAAAGTGGCAGTATAAGGATAAATTATATCCTTATACCCGTTGAAAACCCTTGAGGATGTGTCTCGAAGCGTAGCTTCGAGACACATCTTTTACTTGTCACTGCCTAGCGATATCACGGCATTTTTCATGCAGTGCGAATCATTTCTAGAGTATCAAAAGAGAAGATACTAGTATAGCAATCCTAAATCATTCGTGAGAGAGAAAATCGCTGAAAGGCTTTAAAAACACGTACTTTTCATCTCAGTATTTTTTCACGTTTCAATTCGTCTTGCTATAGAAAGTTTTGAAAATATTTTTGATTCTTAGTTAGGTAACTGCAATACATTAGTAATAGAAACTCTATCAACGAGTTTTCAATGGTTTGGGTAGGGCAGCCGCGTTATGTCAATAAAAGCAGTATATTGTGAATAGAATCTAAATCAATCTCATTAACCTACGCTTATTGCTAAAGGTTTAAGCGTAGCCCATCGTAGATATCGCTTTGAGACTTGGAAACTAAACCAAACGAGAAATGCTGATTTTTTCGTTGGTTATTAACCTTGGTTGCGATCAAGAGCAATTTAGATGCGTTTGCCCTACCACTCCCCTTTTCCTGCCAACCTGCTGAAAAAGCGTAATCCTAGAATGATAAGCTAAACAGTGGCATAAAAATTGTGACTTAGGATGAAGTGATAAATGGGTGTTCCTTCAACGACTCCTCATCTCTTACGGGCTGCTCGTGGTGAAGTAGTAGATCGTCCCCCTGTCTGGATGATGCGACAAGCCGGACGATATATGAAAGCATATCGAGACTTAAGAGAGAAGTATCCTTCGTTTCGCGATCGCTCGGAAATTCCAGATGTAGCAATTGAAGTTTCCTTGCAACCGTGGAAAGCCTTCCAACCAGATGGAGTAATTTTATTTTCTGATATTGTCACCCCATTACCTGGTTTGGGCATTGACATGGACATCGCCGAAGGTAAAGGGCCAATCATTCACTCGCCCCTCCGCACTCAAGAACAAATTGATCGTCTGCATCCTTTAGAACCAGAAGCAGCTCTACCATTTATCAAAACCATTTTGCAAGCGCTGCGCTCTGAAGTAGGCGATAAATCAACGGTGTTGGGCTTTGTGGGTGCGCCGTGGACGTTAGCAGCTTATGCAGTAGAGGGAAAAGGTTCTAAAACCTACTCCATCATCAAAAACATGGCATTTTCAGACCCGGCGATATTGCATCAACTGTTAGCTAAATTAGCAGATGCGATCGCCATCTATGCCCGCTACCAAATTGACTCTGGTGCCCAAGTTGTGCAAATGTTCGATTCTTGGGCGGGTCAGTTGAGTCCTCAAGATTATGACACCTTTGCCCTCCCCTATCAGCAGAGAGTTTTCCAGCAAGTCAAGCAAACCCACCCCGATACACCTTTGATTCTGCTAGTTAGTGGTAGTGCGGGTGTGTTGGAAAGAATGGCACAATCTGGCGCGGATATTGTCAGTGTAGACTGGGCGGTGGATATGGCAGATGCACGAGCCAGATTGGGCAAGCAAGTCAAAGTTCAAGGGAATCTTGACCCAGGCGTGCTATTTGGCTCTAAACAGTTTATCCGCGATCGCATTCTCGATACCGTTCGCAAAGCTGGCAATTGGGGTCACATTCTCAATCTCGGTCATGGTGTCTTACCAGAAACTCCCGAAGAAAATGTCGCTTTCTTCTTTGAAACCGCAAAGGAACTGAATCTTGCAGGAGTTAAGGCTTGAGAGTGAGGAGTTATGAGTTATGAGTTAGGAGTTATAAACTATAAAGTTATCAGTTGCGAGGCGCAAAGTGATTTTTTTATTCTTAACTCCTCACGTACAGACGCGATTAATCGCGTCTCTCCAAACTCTTAACTCCTAACTTGATTAATAACTCCTGATTGGGAACTTTTAACTTAATTCTTAACTCCTAACTCCTAACTCCTAACTTATTAAAATCTTAGTATGAGCCAGAAACGGATTTTAGTGACTGGTGCAAGTGGTTGTATAGGTCATTATTTAACAGAAGCCTTAATTAAGGAAACAGATCACGAACTGTTTCTGCTAGTTAGGAACCCAAGTAAACTGCAAGTTAATACTAACGCCCGTTCAGGTATCAACGTTTTGCAAGGTGATATGCAAAATATTCGCCAGTTTGCTGATTTGCTATCAACAATTGATACGGCGGTACTCACAGCCACAGCTTGGGGTGGTGATGAGACATTTGATATTAATGTCGTCAAGACTATAGAGTTGCTCGAACTGCTAGATCCAGAACGTTGCCAGCAGGTGATTTATTTTTCGACAGCTAGCGTTTTGGATCGCTACAATCAACCATTAAAAGAAGCAGGGGAAATTGGGACAGATTACATCCGTTCTAAATATGACTGCTTACATAAGATATCGAAATTAGCGATCGCACCCAAAATTACCACACTATTTCCGACTTTAGTAGTGGGCGGTGATGCCAATAAACCCTATTCTCACCTCACATCTGGCATTCCCGAAGTTACGAAATATATTAATTTGATTCGCTTTTTGGAAGCAGATGGCAGTTTTCACTTTATCCACGGACGAGACATTGCCACTGTCGTGCGATATTTAATTGATCATCCTGGCGAAAATGATCAACCACGTCGGTTGGTTTTAGGTCAGGCACAGTTAACTGCTACTCAAGCAGTGGAAGAAGTTTGTGCTTATCTGGGCAAAAAGATTTACTTTCGCATTCCCGTATCTTTAGCATTGGCTAATTTGATTATTGTTCTGTTCCACATTCAGATGGCCGCTTGGGATAGATTTTGTATGAACTATCGGCATTTCACCTATGAAAATTTTATCAATCCTGATAGTTTCGGCTTACCAAATTATTGTGCAACCATGAGTGATGTTTTAAAAATTAGTGGCGTTGAACGTGCTGATAAATAGTCAATAACTCTTTGTCTCGTTCCCAGTATGGGAGGCTCCGCCTTTTGACTTGTGGCTCTGGTGCAATGAGGTGCATTTCCAGGTATAACCTAGAAACGAGGCTTTAATAAAAAGTCAATAACTCTTTATTTTCGTTAGAGTGGGATAACAATCAAAGTGTGAGGATTGATACTACATGCGAATCTTGTTAGTGTATCCGATATTTCCCAAAACCTTTTGGTCTTATGAAAAAATCTTGGAGTTAGTCGATCGCAAGGTTTTATTACCACCTCTGGGTTTAGTAACAGTAGCCGCGATTCTCCCCCAAGAATGGGAATTCAAGCTAGTCGATCGCAACATTCGTGCAGCAACAGAAGCAGAATGGGCATGGGCAGATGTAGTAATTCTCTCCGCGATGATTGTCCAGAAACAAGATTTACTCGACCAAATCCAGGAAGCAAAAAAACGTGGCAAGCTAGTCGCAGTCGGCGGCCCCTACCCCACCTCTGTACCTCACGAAGTTGAAAATGTTGGTGCAGATTTTCTAATTCTGGATGAAGGAGAAATCACTCTCCCCATGTTTATTGAAGCAATTCAAAGGGGAGACACATCTGGCACTTTCCGCGCCACAGAAAAACCTGATGTGACAAGCACACCAATACCCCGCTTTGATTTATTAGAATTGAATGCCTATGACATGATGTCGGTGCAGTTTTCGCGCGGGTGTCCCTTCCAGTGCGAATTTTGTGACATTATTGTTCTCTACGGGCGCAAACCACGCACCAAAGCCCCAGCACAACTGTTAGCAGAGTTAGATTACCTCTACGAATTGGGTTGGCGGCGGGGTGTGTTCATGGTGGATGATAACTTTATTGGCAACAAGCGAAATGTGAAATTGTTGCTGAAAGAGTTAAAAGTCTGGATGGCAGAACACAAGTATCCCTTCCGATTTGACACTGAAGCTTCAATTGACTTAGCAGAAGACTCAGAAATGTTGGAGTTGATGGTTGAGTGTGGATTCTCGGCGGTGTTTTTGGGAATCGAAACGCCGGATGAGGATAGTTTGCAAATGACCAAAAAGTTTCAAAATACTCGCAGTTCCCTAACTGATGCAGTGGAAACGATCACCAAAGCGGGATTGCGCCCAATGGCTGGGTTTATTATTGGGTTTGATGGCGAAAAAGCAGGCGCAGGCGATCGCATTGTCCGCTTTGCAGAACAAGCAGCTATTCCTTCTACAACCTTTGCCATGTTGCAAGCATTACCTAACACCGCGCTTTGGCATCGCCTGAAAAAGGAAGGACGACTGCGGGAAAACCAAGATGGGAACATCAACCAGACAACATTGATGAACTTCCTCCCCACCCGTCCCCTGGAAGAACTTGCACGAGAATATATTGAGGCATTTTGTACTTTATACGACCCAGTGCAGTACTTGGATCGCACCTACCGCTGTTTCTTGATGATGGGTTTACCGAGTTGGAAAGCCCCAGCCAAAATGCCTGAGTGGGTAGTTATTAGAGCGCTGCTGACTGTAATTTGGCGACAAGGAATCAAACGAGAAACTCGCTGGAAGTTCTGGCATCATTTGTTCAGCATCATCAAGCGTAACCCAGGAGTTGTTGAACATTATATTGCTGCTTGTGCCCACAACGAGCATTTTCTAGAATATCGCCAAATAGTGCGCGATCAAATTGAAAGTCAGCTAGCTGAATATTTGGCCCAAGGTGCAGAAAAGCCATATGTGCTAGTTAAGAAAAAAGTAGAGGAAAAAACTGAAGCAGTAGTCAGTTAAGGGTGGTAATGGGTAATAGGTAATAGTAAATAAATTACTTATTGCCCTCGCATATTTTTTCTAATTATTCTTATGTTTATTTATGTCTACTTGGATTAGCTATTTTGCTTTTCCAATCCCAGTTATTTGAAAAATTAACTCCGCTGCTTTACTCATTAACGAAGTCTTAATCTCAAGTTGATAATTCCCCTGTTTTAAAACCTCCGTCACAACTTTTCTGAAAATTGGTACAGAAGCTCAGACTTTAGCATAACTGCAAGTCTGAGTAGTTCACCATTAAAATATATTCATCAAGTCCAAACGAGGACTCTCATGCTAAAGTACAACCCCCTAGATTGTCTGCCATCCTCAGCAGAACTTCCAGATTCTGACGATACCCCAGTGGATAACGAACTGCAAAATCTCATTCCCAATTTGCTGGAAGCAATTTTAGCTTTAGCATGGAGCAATCGCACTGATTGGTTTTTTGGTGTGGATATGGGCATTTATTACGCTCCTAGTAAACCACCGCTAGTACCAGATGGATTTCTCAGCTTAGGGGTAGAACGCTTTATTGGTGAAGAGGGACGTTTAAGCTATGTTTTGTGGGAAGAAGATGGTACTGTTCCCATTTTCGCTCTAGAAGTTGTTTCTAAAACCTACGGTGGCGAATACGAACAGAAAAAAATCGACTATGCCCAATTGGGAATTTTATATTATGCAATTTATGTACCCAGTCGTAGGTATCGGCGCAAGCGAGATCCCCTGGAAGTCTATCGCTTGGTTGAGGGAGACTATATTTTGCAACCAAACTCGCACGTATGGATACCAGAAATTGGTTTAGCAATTGGGCGAGAACGCGGTACTTATCTTGGGCGGACGCGTGAATGGTTGTACTGGTATGATCAAGAAGGACGAAGATTACCTACACCAGAAGAATTAGTCCAACAGGAAAGACAACGCGCCCAACGACTAGCGCAAAGGTTACGGGATTTGGGCATTAACCCAGAGGATATTTAGAAAATTGGGTCATGCGTAGATAAGGCAATGCTATGCTTTGGTTCCCAAAGTTGTAGCAGATGCAAGTGTACGGGTGAATTTACGTGTGTAGTGCCATCTATATTTTATCTCCCGCGATCGCGCTCTAAATCATCAATTACTTTTTGCAAATACCACTCGTCTGCCATCCCTGGATAATAATCTTGCTTCTGCTGAATTAATCGTTCGGCAATTTCCCAATATCCCCCAACCATTCGCAAAAGTCGCTGACGTAGCAGGTTATATTTTTGCTTTTTTGACTCAGGACTAAATTTTTGGATTTTTTCTAGGCTACTTAAGACTTGTTGATAATTTACCCAGTCTTCTTGTTCACAAAAGATACTCGCCGCCCGTTGATAATCTTCCAGAGCATTTTGCATTTCTTCTAAACAAGTATAGGCAATGCCGCGATTGTAGTAAGCTTGAGCATCATCGGGATTGATTTGCAGCGCTTGGGTGTAATCTTGAATTGCACCGAGATAATTGCCCGTTGTGCGATAGGCATTACCTCTGGCAATATAGACTAAGGCATCTTTGGGTTGCATCTGAAGTGCTTGGTTAAGATCCGCGATCGCACCTTGATGATCTCCCAATACAGAACGGGCTTTACCTCGGTTGCGATAGACAATGGCATCTTGAAAATTTAATCGCAATGCTTGATTAAAATCTGCGATCGCTTCTCGATAATTCCCCATTTTACAACGCACAACCCCACGACAGCAGTAAGCTTGGGCATCTTGCGGATCGGCTTTTAATACCCAATTTAAATCGGCAAGTGCCTCTTGTGTATCTCCCTTTTCCGCCTTTTCTAATAATTGCGTGAAATAATCATTGGTGGATAAAATTGGCGCATTGGTAGAACGCGATTGCTCAACGGCAGGTTTTTCGGGGGATTGTAGCTGTTTAATTCGTTCCAGACAAAGGCGACAATTCTCTTTATCCTGTTGCTCAAGATATAATTGTGCAGCCTTTTTAAAGTTAGCGATCGCATCTTGAATAGAACCCTGTTTGCGCCGCACCATCCCCCGCAGATTATAAGCAGCAGCATAATTGAGATTGAGACGAATAGCGCGTTCAACATCCTCCAGCGCCCCCGGCAGATTTTTCAGCGCCACCCTAGCCAATCCCCGACAATAATATGCCTCTACACTCTCAGGATTAAGCTTCAGGGCTTCGGTATAATCTGAAACAGCCTTCAGAATTGCTCCTGAGTCATAATGTGCCAAACCCCGTTGCAAGTAAGCTTCAGTAAAGTAAGGTGTCAGTTTTAAAGCATGGTTAAATTCCTCAATTGCTCCAGCGTAGTCTTTTCGCCTAGCCTTTTCCAATCCTCTATTGTAGAATTCGTCATTCATGGCATTTGTTTGGTTAATTCAGTTAGTAGAATTCCAGCAAGCTTGTTTCGTAGCCTAACCTATCCACTCACCCTTAATATTCTAAGTATTCAGCGTGGCTTTGCTTCATTTCGTATTTTCGATGAATTAAAACGAACACACACCGTAAATTGTTATAAATGAGATTTAACCAATGGAATATTGTATATGTCCAAGTTTTAGAGTTAGATTTAGTGCAAATCTCGGCTAAAACTTTGAATCCTCCTATCAATAATAAGTTATAGCAATGAAAATTAGAACTATTACAACAGGTATATCACTTCAATCTCTACAAAATCACGAAAAAATTAAGCAAGCTGCTGACTTTAATCAGCAAGTGCAGATTGTCTTTGAAAAACAAGGATATGAGGTACAAACAACTAGAATAGCCACTAATACCTGGGAAGAATATCTGCAAGGTTTGTCAAAAATCGAAATTATCAATGAAATTAAAATTCTAGAACAACTTTGTAAAAATCTGAATATCAGCTTTTTCAATATTGGTTATGCCAGCAAACCCGAAACCATAGATATAATTCCAGATATCAACAAAAATACATCGATTATTTATTGCTCAAGCAAAATTGGCGACAGGGAAACTGGCATAAACTTTGAGAATGTCCGGGAATCTGCCAAAGCTATTAAACGTATTTCCCAAGACAGTCAAAATGGCTATGGCAATTTTCGTTTTTGTGCATGGGCTAACTGCCAGCCAGGTATCCCCTTTTTCCCTACTGCATACCATACAGGCAATACATCTTTTGCTATAGCTTTAGAGTTAGGCGACTTAGTAATGCAAGCATTCTCACAAGCTAACAATATCCTAACAGCGGAGCAAAACCTGCAATTACTTTTAGAAGTAGAATTAAATAAAATCGCAGTTATAGCTGAAAAAATATCTGATAAATTTGCCGTTTCATATACAGGAATTGATACCTCTCTAGCTCCATCTTTGGATAAGAAAAACAGTATTGCTTTTGCTTATGAAAAATTGATGAGTGGCAAGTTTGGGCATTCAGGAACTCTCGCCATTTCTGGGATGCTGACTCGTGTATTGAAAAATCTAGCAGTAAAAATCTGTGGTTACTCTGGACTGATGCTTCCAGTTTGTGAAGATGTGGGACTAGCTACCAGGGCTAACGAGCAAACCTATGATATTACAAATTTATTATTATATTCAGCAGTTTGTGGCTGTGGACTGGATACAGTTCCGATTCCAGGTGATATAACGGGAGAAAAAATTGCAGATTTATTAATTGATATGGCAACTTTAGCTATCAAGTTAGATAAACCACTCTCAGCCCGATTATTTCCTATTCCAAATAAGAAAGCTGGGGAAATGACTACATTCAATTCCCCATATCTCGTAGATTGTAAAATATTTACAGTTAACTAAAATTATTCTGAAAGCAAGCTAGGAGAAGTCAGTACAAAAACATCCCTACTTCCTTGAGCGTCAATCTGTGGTTTGATGGCAGTGGTGAAGTGGAAAAAATCATGGTCATTGACTAATAAGAGTTCTCCCGGATTTAGAACTTTGCTAAACACAGGCTTTTCTTTTTTGGCAGTATATAGATGTGTTTCTCCACCTTGGATATTATCTCTATCTACTGAGAATATGCCAATAAAATCAGTGCCATCTTGATGGATACCTTCAGGCGCTGGATTACCTAAATTATCTAGTGAACAAATAGTTCTAATTTGATGAACTCCGATTTCAGCTTCAGGGTGAAGTTTACAAGAATCACTAAATGCTAAGACAAGATTTCTAAAAATATCAAGTTCTATGAGTGCATCATCTAATTCTGCAAACTCTCTTTTTATGTCACCCACTAATGGATTATACTCTTTACTTTGAAAGAGGTAGCCATGAGGTAATTTGATTAACTGATTTCCAGAGACTGTGAACCGAGATAATCTTCTCGAACGATAATTGCCTTTGATATAAGGGTCAATAGGCATATTACTAAAAAATGGTTTAAAACCTTCTGGATTGATTGAATTTACTTTTCTTAGAGTAAACAGAAAAGCATATTCTAATTCCGTTGATGTCCACACTTTTTGCATAGGATTTACCTCCTTGCATGTTGAAATTCTCCCGGATTTTTTTATGGGAGACTTATAACACTTAGTATATGCTACTTTTTATTACTATGTTGTCAATTCGACTACAAAAATTGGCAATCCATGATATGTAAAGTTGCTTGATTTCTGTCACAGGGCGGAGTAGCTGCTGAAAAGATTTGCTGATGGGGGTTCGGTGGGTAAGGAATCGACGTATATTTACTAGCAGCAACAAGGTTTTATAATGATTGATTGGCTTTACCGTTACCCACCTTTGTATCCGGGTATTCTGCTAAAACGCTACAAGCGGTTTTTTGCTGACGTTCAACTTACTTCTGGCGAAATAGTGACAGCACATTGTCCCAATACAGGGCCAATGACTGGAGTATCAACTCCCCAAAGTGCAGTACAACTTTCCAAAAGCGATAATCTTAACCGCAAATTGGCTTACACTTTAGAACTAATTCAGGTAGATGACAATGAGCCGACTTGGGTAGGCATAAATACTTTTTTGCCCAATCGGGTGGTAAAGCTAGCTTTGGCGAAACACCTTTTCCCAGAATTGGGCGACTATAGCCAAATTAAGGGCGAAGTGGTTTATGGGCTAGATAAAAAAAGTCGAGTGGATTTTTTCTTGACGGGGAGTGATGAAGAACGCCCGATTTACTTAGAAGTAAAAAATACAACTTTCTCTGAGGGGAGATTAGCCTTATTTCCTGACACGGAGACTACAAGAGGACAAAAGCACTTGCGAGAACTAATGGCGCTACTACCTCTAACTCGTGCGGTGATGCTTTATTTTATCAATCGCGGTGATTGTATCGAGTTCTCTCCTGGCGATCGCACAGATCCTGTATATGGTAAATTATTACGGGATGCGATCGCTCTTGGTTTAGAAGTTTTACCTTGCCGTTTCGACATTTCCCCCGAAGGTATCCGTTATTTGGGTTTGGCAAAACTAAAAATTTGATTACATCTAATTAAACACTAGAGACGTTGCAATGCAACGTCTCTAAACGCATGAAACAATAAATCCATCTAGATGCTGTCTAGATGGATTTGTTGGTAGTTGGTATTTAATAAAAAACATCCAACCAGATTGTAATGAAGAAACGACTATAGATAGTCGCCGCCCCACAAATAGCATTCGCTATTCTGAGGTTTGCTTATGCAGGAATCAAAACTGTGTCAATCACGTGGATGACACCGTTATCAGCAGCAACATCTGCTGTTGCAACTTTTGCATCATTTATCTTGACGCCATTAGAAGCATCAATTTTAACGTCTGAACCTTCAACTGTTTTAGCTGTCTTCAGTTTAGCTACATCAGCAGCCAGTACTTTACCTGAGACAACATGATAGGTCAAGATTTTCTTGAGCTTGGGAATATCTTTCAATAATGCGTCTACTGTACCTGCTGGAAGCTTGTTAAACGCTTCATCAGTAGGTGCAAAAACGGTAAATGGACCAGCGCCTTTCAGTGTATCTACCAGACCAGCTGCTTCGATTGCTGCAACTAGTGTCTTGAAAGAACCATTATTAGTGGCAGTGTCAATTATGTTGGCCATGTGTTTTACCTAGTTCTGTGTAACCTGTTACAAATCTAAACTATTTTTACATAAAAGCTATCTATCGTTAGACGTATGTAAAATAAAAATTTTTATTGATAGTATAAAAGTTTATATATATTTTTATACAAATAAAGAATTATATGTTATTCGGGCGGATGAGTTATAAGCACTCCTGGATGCGTAGTTTACCGCCGCAGGGATCGCTCCTTTCTTCTACCAGTGATAGGTGCGATCGCTGTTCACTAGTACCAACACAGCATTTTTACCAAAAAAGTCAGTTTAAAAGATGGCGAAAGGCATCTAAATTGAAAAAAATTGGTATAAACAAGAGTTTTCGCTATTTAGGAGTTACGTGAAAATTTTTAAGATGACCCTTGCTAAATAGGCAATGTACGGCTTATTAAGTATTTATATTCCTTATTTATATTTTTTTGCCCTAGCCTTTTGTCATGATTTTATAACCAAAAATGTTGGTAAAGCGCGTATTTAACTGATATTATTTCATCACCAGACACATTTCATTCATTGTTTGTGTAATCCTACTTGGAAATAATAAATTCCCATCACACTAATGTTTTTAGCAATTGTGATTGGCTGTTTATTTCCAAAATTGATTATACGTAGGACTTACGCAAAAACCCTATGAAAGTCTCATTTTTCTGTATCCTCTGCCTTTTGTGTAGTTGGTTTTTGTGTTGTCTGTGCGTAAGTCCTGGATGTAAATAATGAGACCTTTAGGTAATATTTTCCCCAAACTATAACTTTTATGAAAAGAAGAAGACTTATTGCTTGGATTGCTACGGCAGTTACCAGCATGATGCTAGTAATAGGCTTGCAGTTTGTCAATTTATCGCCAGCAAGCTCCGTAACCACACTTAACGTGTATGCGGCTGTCAGCTTAACAAACGCCCTAAATGCCATTAAGACTCAGTACCAAAATACTAACCCAGGTGTCAACGTTGTTTATACGTTTGGTGCTTCTGGTACCTTGCTCAAGCAAATACAAGCAGGAGCAACAGCAGATATTTTCATTTCTGCTGCCACCGACCAAATAGATGTCTTGCAGAATTCAACCCCAAGTAAATTGGTTGCAGGTAGCCGTAAAAACGTTGTCAAAAACAGTCTAGTTTTGATTGTTCCGACGACACCTCCTGTTAGTGTTGGTAGTTCTGCTCTCACTAGCTTCAATGGTTTGATTAACGCCAACATTACTGGCATTGCTATAGGTGATTACAGAGGTACTCCCCCAGTTGTCCCAGCAGGAAATTATGCCAAACAAGTTCTTACTAAGCGAGGTATTTTCACTACTATAAGTCCTAAATTATTCCTTGCTAGCAACGTCCGCAACGTCTTAACTGCTGTTGAAAATAAAACTCTTGTAGTTGGAGGTGTAACTAAAACTATTAGCGCAGGTGCGGTTTACAAAACCGATGCTGCCATTTCTAACAAGGTAAGAGTCGTAGACAGTGGCAAAGCAACAGAGAGTGATTCGATTGTCTATCCACTGGGTATACTCACCAGAACTAAAGTTTTATCGACGGCACAGAGTTTTTCTAACTATTTAAGTGGTAGTACTGCCAAGAATATCTTCAAAAATAATTATGGCTTTGTCCTGCCTTAATCACTGCAAAGTAAATCAATTAAGTACTCGTTGTCGTGAATTTTGAACTATTTGGAGTAATGTCTTGTGAAGTTCACTAAAAAACTCTCAATTATTGTTTGTAGTTTGACCACTGCTTTCCTTTATACTGCTGTGATTACCAATACTTATAAGTCAGCAGCACAAGCAGAAGGACAAGAACTGATTTTTAACGGGGGATTTGAAATCGACCCTCTGGCAGATCCTAATAATCCTAACGGTGTAAATCCTAATGTTACTGGATGGCTTAAATCTGGCGATCCAGGTACTACAATTAGCAACTTTCCTCACAGTGGTAACCAAGGTTTATCGCTTGGTGCATTTTCAGGCATTAGCTACATATCACAAACTATCCCTACAGTTGTTGGTCGACATTACCAACTTACTTACTATTTCGCATCCATAGAGGAGGCACCTGACCTTAACAATAAATTTCAGGTTTTTATAGGTGGAAAGAAGGTTTATGTTAAAAACAATACTCCTTTTCAACCTTATACGCAATATACATTAGATTTTAAAGCAAAAGGAAGATCCACAGAGATAAAGTTTGGTTCTCTAGCAAAGTATGCGTTTTTATATTTGGATGATGTGAGTGTCAAAGCTAAACCTGAACATCAAAAGAAAAACTATTGGGATGATCAGGTGATAGATGATGGGGATGAATAAACCACAGGTAGAAGTCTAAGCAATGTCTGGCTCCATAGTGTCAATAATGCCACTAAAATTCATCTGATTTAAAAACTCCATCATGGGTTTATTGAGAAAAATCGCCTTGGGTGTATGAATCATTATGCACATCTATAGCTAACTCTTATAAACCAGAAGAAAGTGTTCATTTTTATTGACACTACTGAAAGCCAGCATGGATGTAACTATCAACTTATTTTAGTTGTCGAAATTTACAATTATTTGGAGTCAAGTTTCATGAATTTAACTAAAAAACTCTCAATTATTGTTTTTAGTTTTACTACTACCTTAATTAGCACTGCTGTGATTACTAATATTTATAATACAGGAGCAGAAGCGGCAGAACTTGTTAAAAACGGAAGCTTTGAACTCGACGAACTCGTAGCTCCTAATGATCCTAACGTTACAAATCCTAATATTATAGGATGGGCTAAGTCTGGTGATCCGATGGATATATCAGGGATAAGAATAAGCAATTTTCCTCAGCATGATAGTGGTAATCAGGGCTTATCACTTAGTGGATTTATAGACCTCAGCTACATATCACAGACGCTTTCTACACAACCTGGTCAGAAATATGAACTTAGTTACTATTTAGCATCTATAGATGAGGCCCCTGACCTTGATAATCAATTTCAGACATTTGTAGGTGGAAATAAGATTTTTGATCAAGAAGACATTTCTTTTCAACCATACACGCAATATAAGTTCAATTTCACGGCAGACGCATCATCCACAGAGTTAAAGTTTGGGAATTGGGATAAATATGGATTCTTATACTTGGATAATGTGAGTGTAAAACCTGTGCCTGAGCCATCAACTATTGGAGGAATAGCAGTTGCTGGTTTATTGGGAATATGGCTGAAGAAAAAGAAGACAATTAGCTAGAAAGAATAGCCCTTTTTTCTCACTATCGCAAAACAACAGACGCCATACAATTTTAATGGGAAAGGTGCCAAAGCGTAGCCCATCGTAGACATCACCTTACCCTTTTAATAGCTAAATAA
Organism: Nostoc sp.; assembly: GCF_036917655.1. Lineage (GTDB taxonomy): Bacteria > Cyanobacteriota > Cyanobacteriia > Cyanobacteriales > Nostocaceae > Nostoc. The sequence goes on along the minus strand of NZ_JBALCY010000055.1, from coordinate 41,959 downwards.
AGTTCAAATTTGATAATCTAATGCAACTAAAACTCTGCCACAATGCTGATTTGCAGGTACAGCTTCTAGCATCTTTTTCGGTTTGGGTAAGTTGAGGTTCTTCATTAGTTCAATAAACTGGTTGCGGCTGCGTCCAGCAAACCGGGGATTCCAGCGCTTTTCTTCGCTAATGGTGGATACTGTCTGTCCTTGGTAGTCATGACCAGGATATACCAAGGTGTCATCCGGTAATGTGAATAGCTTCTGAGTAACGGCATCATACAGTGATCCAGCGTCGCCGCTTTGGAAGTCGGTACGACCGCAACCCCGGATGAACAGGGCATCTCCAGTTAATAGGTGAGTGTCGTTGACTAAGTATGTTATGTGGCTGTCAGTGTGACCAGGGGTAGCGATCGCCCGAATCTGCACGTTTCCTAATTCCAACATATTTCCATCGGCAATGTAGTGGTCTGCACAGGTAACCGCGGCATTCTCAGGCACAATCCCCAAACAACCCGTCTGTGACCTCAGTCTGTCTGTCCCAGTGATGTGGTCGGCATGGATATGGGTTTCCAGACAGTAGCGTAGGGTCAGCCCCAATTGTCGCAATATCTGAAGATCGCGTTCAACCTGCTCCAACACAGGATCAACTAGGATGGCTGTTTTACTTTCTGGGTCGGCAATTAGGTAAGTATAAGTACAAGATTCTTTATCGAATAGTTGACGAAATAACATAGCAGGTTTCTTTAACACGAAAGTAGTAGCATCAGGTTTTGGATTGAGGGATTTCAGTAACTCCTGTGCCAAACTTGCTGCTTGAACCCGAATTTCGGGAACAGCGGTGGTTTCCCAAAGATTGCCCTTGCGCGGTGTCCCCAAGGTGTACAGCATTTGAGATGCATTTCCATCTGCATCGATCAGCCCCCCATTTCGGGCAGTATCAATTCCCATTGACAATCTGTTGGGACGGATTAATCGTTGTTCTTGGAGGCTAGCGACCAATGGGTGCTGCAATCTGAGGTAATCACAATTTGCACCGGTGCAGTTGACAATCCGCTTAACTTGCAAAACGATATCCTTGTGCGTCCCCCGTTCGCAGATGCTCACATTCACTCCATTTTCTAATTCCTGACAGCTTTGAATCCGACCTGCGTAATGGATAAGTTGACCAGACTCCATTGCAGCATCCAGTACTTCGGCAATTTCTTCAGCAATCCGATGCCGGTGAACTTCCCAGTAAGCTTTGACATGGCGGAGAAATCGCTTCTGTTCCGGCAATGGCATTGCTTGCCAAAGTTGGGGAATAATTGGGCGGATGGCATCGATTACCGCCCGCCAATCTTGAGCCAGTCCGTTGTTGTAGGAACTGGCGTGTCCTTGGGTAAGAGCCTCGCGCAGTTCTTGACGTACCACATGCAGCAGTCCTCGCGCCGTTTTTGGTGCAGTTTCGACATCAATAAATGCTGGATAAGGAGTTGTTGATTTGTGGCTATAGGGCATCAATCCGTGACGCGAGACGGTATGGATTTGTCCCTGGAAGCCTTGGTGGTGCAAGGCAACAACCGCATCTACCATTGTTAACCCAGTACCCACCAGCAGAATATCATCCTCTGGATTTAGGTCAGCGATCGCATCAGCAGACCAAGCATCTTTGACATAGCGGTTGTCTAAAACGGCGAGCGGTGCGGGCAGAATTGCCGGGAAATTGCCCAACGCTAACACCGCCTTTTGCACATGCAAACATTGACCACTGCTCAGGTACACTATTGTGTTGTGAGGTTTAGTTTCGATGGCGATCGCTTCATCCACAATCTTCTCTAGCTGCACATTAGCTGCTGCATTTACCTGTGCTGCTTTTAAAGTCGCCTGCACATAGTCCCCATAAACCCGACGCGAAACGAAGGTAGATGGAGTTACCTGTTCATGCCCATTTTTGTGCAGCCAGTTCAGGAAGTGATTTGGTTGATCACTAAATGCGCTCATCTTACCCGCCGGCACATTCAGCAAGTGACAGTCCACTGGTGTCCCGTAAGCAACTCCTCTACCTATTTCAGAATTACGTTCAATCAACTTGATGGACAGTGGCATGGTTGCGTTGCGTAAAAGATTGGCTGCAACTAGAGAACCGCTAAAGCCACCACCAATAATGGCGATCGCAACTGGAGAGACGGTTAGGTTAAAAATGCTGTTGTTCATAGGACGTGTGAGTTGCACTTGCTGCTTTCTACTGATCAATTTACAGCCGAAAAACTGAAATTTCCGCTTGTCGCAAGCTGTTAGGCGGATGAATTAGCGCAAAAAACCACATTGGCACATGAATTAAGTGGGAATTGCCTTTGAGTGTCCAATTCCCAAAATCGAGAGAGTGGGGATCGTCAGATTACACAAACTAAAATCTAGACGAGGCAAGGTTTTGGAACTATTTATCTAAAATTGATGTGTCTATTACATCCAAATTCGATGCAAATACCGGGGTTTTTAATTAATATCAAAAACGCTTTCAAAAGCGATAACTTTACCTCTACAATTGTCAATATTTTCTGACACTACTAGCATTCAACTTTCAGATAATGTTTGGATTAATGTCCTAACAGCAATATAGAGGTATTGACAAATACAGTAGCCCTAAATCGATTGTGAGAAAATAATAAAGTTGTGAATGTCACTAAGTAGTGGGTGCAAAATGTGGAGGCGTTCGCTAACTGAATTGAACGAAGCCTATCGAAAACTTCGTGAAATTAAAAGCGCATTTACACACAAATTTATAAGGTAATTAAAATGACTTACGATTCCCAAGATGTGGAACAAATCCTTCAAATAGCACTGACTCGAAAACAGGAAGGTGAATTTTCACGAGAACAGCTTCTAGAAATGGCATCTGATTTAGGCATTTCTTCTAATATTTTGGAAACAACTGAACAAAAGTGGTTAGCTCAACAAGAAGAGGAACGTTCGCGACGGACATTTAATACTTTCCGAAGCAGAGCCTTTTGGGGACACTTTGTTTCCTTTATAGCGGTGAATTTATTCCTCATTATATTGAATTTAATAACTAGTCCTAGTTATTTTTGGGCTATCTTCCCAGTATTAGGATGGGGGTTAGGACTATTTTTTCATTGGTGGAGTGTTTATCAGACTAAAACAGAGGATTACGAGATAGCCTTTCAGAAATGGCGCACACAAATTTAACTTCTCCTGACTTTGAAAAATGGAGACACCAACGCACAGCTATGCAGCCCTACGAGTTGGGAGTAATCTTTCACCTACAAATGGGGAAATTTCCGTACTTGATACTCTGCTGACTCCACTATTGAATAGGATTCTCCGAGTGCTGGGATGAATTTGGATTCAATAGTCGGCAAATCTGCTTGGGGTAAGGCTTTCCACTGTTCCCGCGTTGCCCAAAGAATGATCGGGATAACTTCTGTATGGTGATTGGGGCTAATCCAAACCTCTTTACCGAGAAATCCAGGATACTCAGCCGGCGCTGTTGTCCAAATTTGTGCGTCCTTCTGGATAAAATCTTCCCCTAAATCCAGGGCAACCTTAAACTTGAGGAGTTCTATAACCACGCCCTTTGAACCCTGTGTTTGCTAATTTGCCAAAATAGAGCTGTAGGCTAGAATAACTACGCTTTTAGCATAGCTTGATTGCCTACACTCAGGAGCAAGGGTCGGCTGGTTTGAAATAAGTAAGAGGAAGGGGAGTATGGACAGCAACAACTGGTTGCAACAGCTAATGATGGTGGGTCTTGGCACAACATCTTTAGTAGCAGAAAAACTGCGCCAAGTCGGCGATGATTTAGTTAAAGACGGTAAGCTCAATCCTGAGCAAGCCAAGGCGGTAATAGATGATATTGCCCAGCAGTTAAAGTCGGAACAGGGAAATTTCGATGTCCAAATGCAACGGCAAATGCGAAATATGATGCAGGATTTGGGGGTAGCTCGCCAGTCGGAAGTGGACGAACTGCGTGGTAGAATTGACCGTTTAGAGCGTCAACTGCGCGATTTGGAAAATAAGCTTTGGCGTTAGAATGTCCTTTGTGATTTAAACTAATTGTGTCCTGTTGGTAATGTTTTTGCCAGGATACCTAAGTAAGGAGAACTGATTTTGAAACCAATTTTCCTCAGCGTGGCGTTCATGCTGGTGTGTGTTGTGCTGTTGATTGTGGGGCAAGTAGGCAGTAAACAGAATACTGCCATTGCTGCCCAGTTAACCCAAACGCCGGCAGCCCCCACAGCTGTAACTGAAAACAATATCTTAATTGCGAGTAATACTATGTCTGATGCTAATGCCGTAACTACCCCCTCTGGATTAAAGTATGTCGAATTAAAAGAGGGGACTGGGGCGACTCCTCAACCTGGACAAACGGTTGAAGTTCACTATGTCGGCACTCTAGAAAATGGTACTCAGTTTGATAGTTCACGCGATCGCGGTCAACCCTTCAGCTTTAAAATTGGCGTCGGACAAGTAATCAAAGGTTGGGACGAAGGACTTAGCACTATGAAAGTAGGCGGTCGTCGTCAGTTAATCATCCCCCCAGAGTTAGGTTATGGCGCTCGTGGTGCTGGTGGTGTGATTCCACCTAATGCCACCCTGCTGTTTGATGTGGAATTGCTGGGAGTTAAGTAGGGATTGGGGCATGGGGCATGGGGAATGGGGACAAGAGGGAATTATTAAAAGAAGTTTCTATTTTCTCTGTTCTCAATGCCCTATCAAATAAATTAGGTATTTCAGAGTACAGATGGGGCAGAAGTACAGCTAGAAAACATGAGATAAAGGATCTGTAACTTTGATCACACTGCCGCGACTATACCAACAACCTAAACGTCAGACTGATACGCCCGAATGTTTCTGGTTGCTTGAGAATTCCATGCTTCCAGTGTTGCTGCGTCTTCTGAGGCATAAAAAGTAGAGAACCACTTTTGAGTAAGTAACTATGTTCAATGCTTTTGTCTTGTTTATTCTGAAATGTAATTATTCTTTCAGCCCCTAACGAAATAATAGAGATACCAATATTGTCCATGAGTTCATCAATTGAGTCGGAGTGAAATCCCATTGTTGAGTTACCATTTGTGTAATAATTGACTAAACAGTTGTTCGGTCGAAACCCAAAGTGTTTTTCAAGCCTATCAATAATAGGAAGTAACTCATTCAGCATCGGGCATGATTCGTAAGAAATGTTTGAGTAGTTATATGGTGAACCAAAGCTAGCTGTTTTTCGTGCCCGTATACGCTCATCCCAGTTAATTATGGATATAAGACTATCAAATAGAAAATGACTATTCGGCAAAAATACATCATTAATGAGTAAATCAGGCTCGTTCATTGCTCAAATAAAAATCTTGTTACGGTTTAATCTTTTAAATCATCAATGTAAAATTCTGCCGCAGTTATTTCCCATTCTATCCAGCCTAATGGTTTAATCAACAAGCCCTCGATTAAATATTCTGAATAATCTACACTATAATCTTTGTCTAAGAGTATTGCACGCTCTTGTGTTGGGCTATTTCGGCAAAAGCTAGACTACCTCTATTTTTCAGAAAGGTATTGATTTAAATAATTATTTGGTCTGGCTAAATTTTTAAATTTTGAAACTTTGTAAACTGTGGATTGAACAAAAGTTTCGCAGTCCCTGTAGGCCCGTTACGGTGTTTAGCTATAATCACTTCTGCAATCCCGCGATCGGGAGTATCTGGAGAGTAATATTCATCGCGGTACAACATTATTACTAAATCTGCATCTTGTTCAATCGAGCCACTTTCACGCAAATCTGACAACATCGGACGCTTATTAGTGCGTGCTTCTACCCCTCGACTCAACTGAGATAAAGCAATAACTGGTACAGATAATTCACGCGCTAAACCTTTAAGTTGACGCGTAATTTTTGATAATTCTTGAACTCGATTATCACCTGCTCCTTCCATCAATTGCAAGTAATCTATTACAATCAAACCTAGTTCAGTTCCTTGTTCAGCTTGCAGTCTTCTTGCCTGACTACGCATTTGTGTAACTGTAATATTCGGCGTGTCGTCAATATAAATCGGCATCTCAGAAAGGATACCAATAGCACGGCTTAAAGGTTCCCACTGTGTTTGACTGAGGCGTCCAGTCCGCAGATAACTACTTTCAATTTGCGCCTCACTAGCTAATAGCCGTTGCGTCAGTTGCTCTTTTGACATTTCCAAGCTGAAAATAGCAACTGGTAATTTATAAGAAGCGGCGATGTTATGAGCAAGATTCAAGCAAAATGCTGTATTGTGGACACAGATATCATTAGCAACAAAATTGTGTGTTTCTGGAATTGTCAAGTCATAGACTTGCTTATTACCTACGGACTCAATAGAAACAATTTCATCCCAATATACATCGCTGGTTGCTAACTCCTGAAGTGGCAAATTATCTAAAGCTGTGCCTAATATCCAAAGTCTTTCTCGCAGTAGCGCACGTTTACCAACATGCATATTTGTATAGGCTTGAATACCTGCACGTCTAGCTAAACTGCTCCAAGTTTCATTACCTTTTGCTGCTGCTATTTGTTCCCAAATTTCTACAGGTATCAAGTCACGATTAGTTTGATATCGCTTTTGAGATATTGCATCTGCAACTTTTGCTAATGCTTCTTCTTTGCCAAAGATACCTATTTCTGATATAAAAGTTTTGATAGACAAGGCATCAGTAATATCTAATTGCCACGCTGGTCGGCGGGTGTTATTATATTTTACAGAACGCTTTTTAAGAGAGGCAATGATGCCAAATCTTAATAAAAGATGTTGGATTTGTCTTGCTAGTTTCTCACTGACTGTTCCATAGCCTAACTGTGATTGACCGCTAGTAAGTAGGGTAGCCCATCCATCAGTAGCAAAGAGACGGTTAAGGAATAAAGATACTTGCGATCGCTCTAATTTAAAAACGATGTTTGGGATAGTTTTATCATGAGCATTTTTGCCCCACAAACCTAATTCTTGTAACCAAAGTGTCAGCGAATTCTTCCGGGATTTGCTCATGCAGGCAAATCTATGAGATATAAAGTCTTCTGACTCTAATTGTAAAATTTCGGATAATATTTCAAAAGTTTGTGAATTTGGTACACACTCTCCTTGCTTCCAAGCGCAAAGCAAAGTAGGGCTGACTCCAACTAATTGACTTATTTCTTTTCCTGTCAATGACTGCGATTGAATCTTTAGTTTAAAACTTTCAGCAAAAATCTGTCTTTGAATAGCAATAAATTCCAAATCTCCACGTACACAAAGTGATGGTGTGCGTGTACCTTGAGAATTTTCCCACCGAATTTTTAAACCAACAAAATCAGCAGTTGCTTGAGAAAATTCTGCTTGCAATAACGGATTACTATTTGTAAATCGGGGAGTGCTGTTAGTTAAGCCACCATCGCCAATTAAGTATGCTAATAACTTTATTTTGCACTCACGGATGGTTTCTGTGCCAAATACATTTATTTTTCGCGGAACAGCAATCTTATCACCAACTGTCAGATTTTCTAATTTTTGCCAGCCTTTAATAGTCAAATATGGGTGAGTGATTGTAGTTTCAATAGACCTACCTAAGCGAGTTGTTACCCGAAAAACTGGTTTGATACCATCATCTACAAATGCACAGGGTTGAGTAAAGGTAAATTTCCAGTCCTTGTTTAACGTCAATAATGAGCCATGACGTTGATTATATAATTCTTCAATTGTGGTAATTTGTCCATCTGCCAAAACTATTTGTGAATCAAAGCTGAGGCATTTCCCCATTGATGGCCGACCAGCGACAATAATCAAATCAGAACGTTGAAAGCCGCTGGTCATGGCATCTAAATCGTAAAATCCGCAGGGAATCCCAGGTAAGGCGATGCCTTGATTTCGATCCTCAATATCCTGGAAATTATTAATTAGAGTATCAGAAATGTGAACTAAACCCGATTGGGGACGCTCTTGAGTAACGCCGAATACTTTCTGTTCTGCCTGATCTAAAACAGTTGGTAATTCGGTTTCTGTCTCGTAACCAAGATGTACAATTTCATTGCCAGCTTTAATTAAGCGCCGCCGCAGGTATTTGTCCATGACTAACCCTGCTAAGGCATCGATGTTCACGGCTGACACTGTGCGGTCTACCAGAGTTGCTAACTTATTTCTGCCACCAATGCGGGCAAGCATCTCATGGTCAGTCAGCCAACTTGTGACTGAGAGCAAGTCTGTGGCTTTACCTTGGGCGTGGAGCCTCACAGCTGCTTGATAAATATCTTTGTGAGCGCTAATGTAAAAAGCTTCTGGAAGGAGGCGATCGCTAACTCGACTAATCGCTTCTGGATCTAGTAAAATACCACCCAAAATCGCTTCTTCCGCCTCAATATTTTGTGGTGGGAGGCGATCGCTACCATCACCTTGAAAACTCAGTTCTTCAGCCATAAACGATTTTAGTTTTGAGATGAAAGCTAGTCGGGAGTTAGGAGTTAGGAATTAGGAGTTAGGAGTTAGGAGTTAAGAGTTGTTATTCACTTCTGCTTCCCCTGCTTCCCCTGCTTCCCCTGCTCCCTCATTTCCCCTATTTCCCCTCCTGTCTCCTGACTCCTTCTTTGCAGTTAGCTAGCGACGACTTGAATATCGACTTGCGCCGCTACTTCAGAATGCAGCTTGATTTCGGCTTGATAAGTACCAAGGTGGTTAATATCGGGGATGGTGATACCACGCCGATCGACTTCTTGACCGGTGGCTGCCTTAATTGCGTCTGCAACATCTTGGCTGGTGATAGTACCGAAAATTGCTTCGTTTTCACCAACTGGCTTGGCAATTGTCAAGCTGCCAACTTTTTCTAAAGATTCTTTTTGCTCAAGAGCTTGTTGTCTGAGTTCTAATTGCCGTTGACGCTCTTGCTCGCGACGGCGTTCTACTTGCTTAAGAATACCAGGAGTGGCATTGGTTGCCAATTTCTGGGGAATCAGATAATTACGAGCGTAGCCAGGAGCTACTTCCACTAAGTCGCCAGATTTGCCCAGCTTGCTGATATCCTGATTTAAAACTAACTGTATGCGTTTCGCCATCGTTTTTCGTTTTTCCTGTAAAATCTGATTAATTTGGGTTTGGGTAGGATAGCTCACAATGTCAGTGCTGTATTCCAAGCTTCTTTGCCTATACCCTAAAGCTTACAGATCGTAGCGAAAGGAAGGGTGCGATCGCAACTATTAGTGCTAGAAAATTGAAGGAATGCAGGGACTGGGGACTAAAGGAGAACAGTTTTCCCCTCTGCTCCCTGCCCCTCTGCCTCTTTCCCAATGCCCAATGCCTAAAAATTATTTCTCATTTCCCGTATCCGCGCAAAGGTTTGCACTGAATCGCTACTCTTAACGGTTAATTGTAATGATGGCTGATCCCAACGTAAAAAGGGATTGGTTCGCTTCTCCACTCCCAGCAGCGAGGGGATGGTAGCTTCTCCTCGACTACGATAAGCTTTCACTTCATTGAAGCGCCTTTGTAAGTCGGCGTTGTCGCCATCCACAGTTAGAGCAAATTGCAGATTTTTTAAGGTGTATTCATGGGCACACCAGACGCGTGTATCATCGGGTAGAGAGCGCAGCTTGCTTAAAGAGTCCACCATTTGGGTCGGTGTTCCTTCAAACAAGCGACCGCAACCGCCAGAAAATAAAGTATCGCCGCAAAATAAATCGCCTGTCTCACCAGCTTTTTCAGGGGGAAAGTAGTAAACGATGTGAGCGCGGGTATGTCCGGGAACGAAGACAACTTCAGCTATGCGGTTTGCAAACTGGACGCGATCGCCTTGTTGCAAAAACACCTGCTGTCCGGGAATTCTCCCACGATCCTCGGCTCCTCCATAAACTATCAGTTGGGGGAATTGTTCGATTAATTGCTTATTACCACCCACATGATCGTTATGGTGGTGCGTGTTGAAAATTGCTACCAACTCAGCTTTTAATTCTGCCAGTTTCTTTAATACTGGTTGAGACTCTGCTGGATCGACAACAGCGGCGATATTTTGTTTGTAGTCGTGTAACAAGAATATGTAGTTGTCTGAGAGTGCTTCCAGACAGATTACCTGCATTACCTTTGCCTCCCTTACAACATAAATCTTTGGTATTGAGTAGCAATCCTACATTCCAGTGAATAATAGTGCTACCTCCACAAGCTATATCAAGTATTTATACTTTGTTCATTATAGCTATACTGGAATATTAACTATGATATTATACAACCGTGTTTACACGGTAATTATACTTAAGATAAGTCAACTTAAGATGAATTTATCAGTGTAATTTCTCTGGGAATAGCTACAAATACAAAGTTAGATTTATTGTATTATTTTTTTTATTAAAAATAACAAATCGTTAAGTTCATGTTTTGCTTATCTCTACTCTATCAGATTTGACTATAACTAAAACTAGAGTAAGATGTTTTGAGAATAAATACATATCTAATTTTCAAAGTAAACAACAATTGTTAATTTGATTTATGTCAACCGAAACTAGAGGATTTATTACAATTTTAACTGGACTTTACCCTTTTCAAGATTGTATTCATTTTTTGGCGGCAATTAGAAAGTTTCATCAGGAGCCGGTCATTATTTTAATTGACCAAGTTCCAACAGTACTCTATCCCTTGCTAAAGGCGTTCAAAAATGTAATTTTAAAGCCGGTTCCTGCAAATGAAAATACTGTTTTAGCATCACGGCAAGCAAAACTGGCTTTATATGCGACTTCTGAGTTTGATAAAACGATTTACTTAGATTCAGATATTTGTTTACTTTCGGATATCAATGATGTATTTGATTATTTAGATGAATATGAGTTTTTATTAACTGAAGATGTCCAACCTTCTATTGTTAAGGCTACAAATTTATTACGTGGTAAACAAGAAGACCTTTTGCCAAATGTTTTGCAAATTCTGCAATCAGTAGGGTTGCCATTGCAAGCAGATAGTGTGCAGTATAATGGCGGTTTTATGGCTTTTCGGAAAACAGAAGTCACCAAGGTATTTTTTGACGAATTTCAACGTTATTTTGAGATTGTCAAAAACAACCAAGATAAATTACTTTTAAAAGACCAAGGGGCTTTTGCCTCTGCGATCGCATCTGTACGCCCTCACATGAAAATACTGCCACCTACTTATAATTATCTCAGTAAGTGGCAGGATGCTTATAATATTCAGGATCAAATTAAAGTTCTTCACTGTACCTATCCTTATCGACCTCAATACGCTAAAAATGTTAGTCGTTCCTTATATACAAGGGTTTTTGACAGATTCGCTAAAGTATTTTTACCGAATCAAGTTACAAATCCTTGGCGCACTAAATAAAAATAAGTATCAGCAAAAATAGTGAAAAAATTTTCCAAGATATCGCTGTTGGTTTCAGATTTATCAAGCGCAGCTATTTTGCGTGCATACTTGATAGCAACAGCCCTCAGGAATTTAGAATATGAAGTTGAAATTATGGGGTTTTTATTTGGAAATAACTTATATCGAAATTTACCATCAGAATTAAATGTTTATAATTTACCAGGCAAAAATTTTCCGGAGTTTTTTGGAGAAATCAGCAAATTTTTACCAAAAATTAATGGAGATATAATTTATGCTATCAAACCACAAATAGCGAGTTTTGGAGTTGCCCTACTAAATAAAATATTTAGCCGAAAACCGTTAATTTTAGACATAGATGATTGGGAACTAAGTTGGTACGGTGGCGATGACTGGCATTATCGTCCCACACCTAAACAATTAGCTAGGGAATTGTTGAAACCAGACGGCGCACTCAGGAATCCTTATCATCCTTTGTACGTGAAATGGATGGAAGGTTTGGTCAGTAGCGCTGATGCTGTGACGGTGCATACTAAATTTTTGCAGCAGCGTTTTGGCGGTACATTTGTTCCTAATGGTAAGGATACTTCTTTATTTGATCCCGCTCGATATGATGCTGAGTCCAGCAGAAATCGTTATGGTTTATCTGAATATCGTATTTTAATGTTTCCTGGTGCGCCAAGACCGTATAAAGGTCTAGAAGATGTTCTTATAGCGCTAGATAAAATTAATCAGCCAGACTTAAGACTAGTGATTGTAGGTGGCAGTCCTTATGATGATTATGATCAGCAACTTCAACAAAAGTGGGGACGCTGGATTATCAAATTACCAAAGTATCCAGCTGATATTATGCCTGATTTGGTAGCGGCGGCTCACATTGTAGTCGTTCCCCAGCGAGATACCCCAGAAACTCGTGCTCAATTTCCCCTGAAGTTGACAGATGGAATGGCAATGGCTAAACCTGTATTATCAACGCGCGTTGGAGATATTCCCAAAATTTTAGGTGATACTGGTTATTTAGTCGAGCCTGCTTGTCCTGAACAGATTGCTGAACAAATTCAATTGATTTTTCAGAATTTAGAGTCAGCAAACCAGCAAGGTATCAAGGCAAGAAAAAGATGTGTGGAACACTATAGCATAGAGGCGATGGCTTCTGTGCTCAAGTCGGTAATTTCTCGGTTGTAAATCTTGATTGGGCGGTGGGGTATGGGGGAGCCACTGCGTTGGACGGCTTCCCCAGCTTAAAGCAAGTGGCGTTATTGGGCATTGAAAAAGAGATTTTCATTCCCTCATTGTGCCAAATCGGTTCTGGTATTCAATCTGGCAAAATATCTAGAAGCTGGTGTTGTCGGGATGTAACTATATTTTAACGGAGTTGAGACATGAAGATTATTTAGTTTGATTTATTTGATGATTAGCAAAATTGGCAAGTAATTTGTGAATAATATTAATAAGTGAAAGTGGCTTAAAAATACCCAATGTCTACCAGAAAACTACTACTAAGATTTGCTAAACCCTATCCAGGTTTGATTCTGCTGACAATATTGTTAGGATTTTCTGGAGCTTTATTTAATGGGATCAGCACAGCTTTAATTGTGCCAGTTGTTTTAAAAATTGTGGGGCAAGAAGTAGATTTAAGTACTGCCCCTCCTATCCTAAAAAGGTTGATATCTCCCTTTGATAATACTCCAGAAAATTACCGGATAGTAGTAATGGCTGGGGCGATTATATTCACAATTCTTTTAAAGAACTTAGCTACTTATGCTAGCTCCTTAGCATCGAGTTCTTTAACCAGAAAGCTGACATCGGATATGCGCGAAACCGGTTTAAGGCTATTACTAGAAATTGATATAGATTATTATGCAAAGACGAAGGTTGGTGATTTAATCAACCGTCTTGGTGGAGAAATTGGCCGGGCTGCAAGTGCTATAGGTAGTACAGTCAAGATAGCTATCCTAGTAATCACGATTTTAGTTTTTGTCGCTTTATTGCTGTCAATTTCTTGGCAGTTAACAATTGCTGCTACGCTTTTGCTGTCGTTGGTGACGTTAATAAATCAGTATGCCATTTCCCGGTCTAAAAATTTTGGAAAGCAGCTTAGTGAGATGTCTAAAGCATACTCAATCTCTGTGCTGGAAACCCTGAACGGAATTAGATTGGTAAAGGCGACGGGAAATGAAGAAAAAGAATATCAACGGATTAAAAAATTAATTCGCGATCGCGAAACAGCAGATTTTCAATCTCAGGTTAATTCGGAAGTGATTACACCTCTGAGTGAGGTAATGGGTATTACAGCTTTACTGCTGATTGTACTTTTGAGCAAAACCTTCTTTGCTGACCAGGTTTCTTCTCTTTCTACCGTACTCCTGACATATTTATTAGTGCTGCTGCGAGTGCTACCATTGATTTCTCAGCTCAATACTATTCGCAGCAACTTTGCCAGTACCGCCGCCAGTGTGGATGTGACGAATGAGTTTTTAAGCCTGCACGATAAGCCATTCATGGGCAAAGGTAAGCTTCCCTACACAAAATTAGAAGAGGGCGTGTCTTTTAATTCTCTTTGCTTTGCGTACCCTGGTCATGAGAAATTGGTACTCAAAGATGTGAATTTATATTTACCGCGTGGCACCACCTTAGCATTAGTAGGCGGTTCTGGTGCTGGTAAATCCACTTTGGCAGACCTTTTGCCCAGATTCTATGACCCGATCGCTGGCAGTATTACCATTGACAACACCGATTTGCGGGAGTTCGATGTGATATCCCTGCGAAAGCGAATGGGAATTGTCAGTCAAGATACCTTTCTTTTTAATGACTCGGTGCGAAATAACATCGCCTATGGGCGACCAGAAGCTACTGAGGATGAAATTATTACAGCGGCCAAGCGGGCAAATGCCTATGAGTTTATTAGCAAATTGCCTCAGGAATTTGACAGCTTGATTGGCGATCGCGGCGTCATGTTATCTGGTGGACAAAGGCAAAGATTAGCGATCGCCCGCGCCCTCCTCCAAAATCCCGAAATTTTGATTCTAGATGAAGCTACCAGCGCTTTAGATACCGTTTCCGAACGCTTAGTACAATCTGCACTCGATGATTTGAGTCGCGATCGCACCACCCTTGTAATTGCTCACCGCCTTTCCACAGTCCAAAAAGCCAATCAAATAGCCGTGTTAGATCAAGGACAGGTGGTAGAAGTGGGAACCCATGAAGAACTTTTAAAAAAGGGTGGTTACTACTCACGTTTGTACTCAATGCAATTTGCGGAACGTCCTAAAACTCCTACTAAACACAATCAAAGCTTGCTCCGCATCTCTCACGAAATTCGGACACAGTTGAACTCGATGATTGGGTTCCTACATTTATTACTTGATGATTTGGTAGACGATTCCCAAGAACGGCACGAATTAATTGAAGACTCTTACAAATCAGCTTGGAGAATTCTCAACACCATTGATGTTTTTGAAGATGTTATTAACTTACAAATAAAGGGACAGATTCTCTCAATTTCTGACCAAAATCAGAATGTTATCAGTAACCATTATCAAACCTTTAATCATATCGCCGTTGAGTTTCGGACTTCTCTTAACCTCATCCTTAGCTCTCTCCGCTCTCTAGCTGATAATTTGATATCTACCACAGAAGAACAAAATGGATTAATCACTGAAAGTTATGAATCTGCTATATATCTACTCGATAATTTAGAAAAATTTGAGAATAGTATTAATGTCGAAAGTTATGAAAAATAATCCTTTAAAAAAACATTACATTTTTTTTATCAGTGAAGAGTTGCCGCAGCCAGAAGCTCACCTAGTGCAGTCTACAAATGCAGCTAACGCCGCCGCCAACTTGGGATACTCAACAGTTTTGGTATACCCTGACAAAGGAGCAAAAGCGATTAATCTAGCTAATCTAGCTCGTCCTTTTCAACCGAGAAAAACACCAACAGAACTTATTAAATATTACAACCTCCACGACAAGTTAAAAGTTGCTCCCTTACCGATGCCTTGGCCGATTGACCATTTTCGGAGCAAATTTACTGACTCTAACACCATTGCCAGCAAGTATTATTTACCATTTCACATCCTTCCAACTACTAAACTTGTCCACAGTCGTAACTGGAATTTTGTAAAAGCTGCTATCAAAAATGGCATTCCGGCAATTTATGAACACCACCACCACGAAGACAAGCCATTTGAGCCAGAAATTGTTACAAATCCGCTGTTGCAAATTGCTGTCACCGTTGTAGACACCATCCGCGAAAGCATGATTAAAAATGGGATGCCACCAGAAAAAGTGATTAAGCTGCACAACGGTTTTAATCGCTTGTTTATGCAGAGACAACCAGAAAAAGCAGCAGAATGGCGTAAAAAACTATTGCGAGATGAAAGCCAAAAATTGGTAGTTTATGCGGGAGCGTTACAGCAATTTAAAGGTATTGATCTACTAATTGATGTGGCTAAAGAAATGCCTAATGTGCAATTTGTCTGTGCAGGTGGTAAGCCACCAGAAGTCGAATCCTATCAGCAATTGGTAAAAGAAAAACAGGTTCATAATATTAAATTTTTGGGCTATGTCTTGCATAATGAGTTAGCATCTTTGCTACAAGCAGCCGATGTTTTAGCTCACCCTCATTGTTCGGGAAAAGCGGCAACTTTCACATCTCCCTTAAAGCTATTTGACTACTTCGCCTCTGGAACTCCCATCGTCTCGACGGAAATTCCTTCATTAGTTGAGTTTCAAGATACTCAGTCTATTACTGCTTGGTGTGAGCCAGATAACCCCAGCAAATTTGCCGAAAGTCTGAAGCGGGTTTTAGAAACTCATCCTAGAAAGATAGAAGGTTATCCAGATAGTATCGAGTTTGTCAAGCAGTTTTCTTGGGAAAATCGAGCGGCAAAAATCCTTAGTTATGTTGATGAATCTCTGCTACCTCACCTTATTGTGTAAGGCAAAATGGTTGAGATTAGGGAAAATAAATCATGAAAAATAATAACTGATTAATAACTAAAATGACTATCAAAACTGTAGGTATGATTAGCAGCTATCGAGGTTTAGAAACCAGAGCCGATTGGTTATGGCAACAAACCCCAAATCAATTTGGAACTTGGGGCAATATGCAAATGCAGGCACTAGCAGCAAAACCAGATTTTCTGCTGATGTATCAATTTGATTTTCCCCAAGCATCACCACAAAAATCTTGGTTAGATAGTTTTCGCAAACGCCAGCAAAAATCAGTAGTAAATGTTGATTCTCTAATGCGTGGTGTCAACAAAGAGCGGATTATTTATTTACTAAGAGAACCGCCTTTAGATGAAATTGTAGAAATAACTAATCATAATTACCAACAAGCCCAGAAGTATTCTGGCTACGTTTCTGGCCCTGATGATTTTGCTCCCACTCCCGACTATATGCCTGCTATTTGGTATCACTCAAATTCATTTCAAGATTTAAATCAAATGCCACCGCCCCAAAAGGTTGCCCCATGTAGTTGGATTACTTCAGGAATTAGCCGCACAGCCAACCATCGCCAGCGTTTAGACTTTTTGCAGTCACTACAATCTAGTGAGATTAAGTTTGATTTGTATGGGCGTAACTTACCACAATGGGCTAAAAAGTCGGGAGAACTGGGTAATAAGTGGTATGGCATGGCACCATACTATTACAATCTGGCAATTGAAAACTATGCTGACAATAATTGGTATGTGAGTGAAAAACTTTGGGATAGTTTGCTTGCTTGGTGTCTGCCAATTTACTATGGCGGCCCAGCTGCTGATAAATTATTACCACCGGGTAGTTTTTTAAGATTGCCTAGTTTAGATGAAAAAGGCATTGCCTACATCCAAGAAGTGACAGCTACACCTGATGCTTGGTATGCTGCCAAAGATGCGATCGCAGAAGCACGTCAAATCATCTTACACAAATTAAACCTGCTTAACTGGTTGTCAAACTTTGTTGATCAACACTCATAAATTATGAATGGTATTTGTACCCTTGGCAATGATTATGTTTTCGATCAACTGGTGGCTTTGCTCAACAGTATTGATGTTATCTTGGGTTCGGAAACTCCTGTTTGTATCTATCCTTTTGATGATCAGACACAGCGAATTGCTAATGAAATAGCTAAACGGCCTAATGTATTTATTTACGATAATCAAGAATCAATCAACCGCTGGGATCAATTTATGCTGGCAGCAGCACCAGAACGATTGAATCGTAGTAAATCCCGTCTTTATGGCGCTCACCGTCGTTTTTGCGCTTTTGATGGGCCATTCGAGAAGTTTATCTATTTAGATGCAGACACTTTGGTAATGAACTCTCTCGCGACAGTGTTTGAAAAGCTAGATAGTTATGATTTTGTTGTCTACGATTTCCAATTTAAAGACGTTAGTAAAATATACAATGTTAATTCTCCAAAATTATTAGAACTTTTCGAGCAAAAGCGCATTGATTCCGAAATATTTTGCTCAGGCTTCTATGGCGCAAAACGGGGAATATTTAACTCAGAACAAAGAGATTGGCTGATATCCTATTTACAAAATGGTGAGGCAGAAATTTTGTATGGTGGTGCTGGTGAACAACCACTGATTAACTATATGGTAATGAGGTCTAATCTTTCTATTTATAACTTTGCTCGGCAACTGCCAGATAATGAAAAAACAGGATGTTCTGCCACATCGAAGCACTTCGAGGAACGAGAACATCTTCTTTATGACAAAGGCAATCGACTAACTTACCTTCATTACATTGGTATTCCTCCTAATATCAATCAAGCAGTCTGTGCTGGAGAAAATATTGAGTTTCCCTATCGAGATTTGTTTCTCTATTATCGTTACCTACACGAACCAGAGAAGCGTCCAGTTTTTCAAAATCCTCCTAAGAGTTATAATGACGCTCCCACACCAAATTTATTTACAAGAGCTTTGCGAAAACTTAAGTTAATTAACCAAGGATAATTTATGAGTAGGGGCATTTATATAGTTGCCAATGACCGCGTTATCGATAATGCTATTGCTTTACTCAATAGCATTCGTTACTATGACCCAGGAGTAACCATTTATCTCATACCTTTTAATGACAATTATCACAAAGTAGCAGAGCAGCTTGCTAGCTTACACAACGTCCAAATTTTTCCAGATTTAGAACTTATTGATAAATTTACCAAACGCATCGGAGAAATTTTTGATAGAGATTTTCTCGCCTTACCCAACAAAATGCGTAAACTGGTGGCGTGGTTTGGCCCTTTAGATGAGTTTATTTATATTGATACGGATATTGTCGTTTTTGAAAAAATCGCCGACAATTTAGACAAACTTTCAGAAGTTGATTTCTTCTGTTGTGATTACCATCATGCCAATGAGAAGCTGCGAAATATCTTTTCCCCATTTGTGAAAGAGCAGCAAATTTTTTCCGATGCCCAACTTCAAGATGTTTTCAATAGCGGCTTTTGGGCTTCGAGAAAAGGAGTTATTAGCGAACAACAGATGGAGGAAGCTTTGCGCGAGTGTGCAGCCCATCGTGAATATTTCGATTTTTCTGAAGGAGTTACAGACCAACCCATTCTGAATTATCTTGTTCTCAAACTAATTTCCAAGCGTGGAAATCTCGTCAAAATTCCTGGGGGAGGGCCTGGTAGTTGGGCAGGTTCACAAAATTTTCAACAGCAAGACTACGCCCTCTATGACCGAGGACAACGACTAAAATATCTCCACTGGGCTGGTACGCGGATGAAAACTGGTAGTCCCTATTGGCAATTGTGGGAACACTATCGCTATCTTCATGAGGGGAAATTCGCCTTCATCCCCAAACTAACCCGCCGTTTCTTTCCCTTTGTTGCTGCCCGCACTTAATATTAGGAGTATCCCAATGATTGATGGCATTTACATCCTAGCGAATGATGTTGTCTATGACCAATTAGTTGCGTTGCTCAACAGTATAGAAGCTAATGCTGGTAGGAAAATTCCTATTTGTATACTTCCATATAATCAGCGGTTAGATAAGGTAAAAGCAGAGATTGCATCTAGAGATAATGTCACCTTATTTGAAGATTATGATTCCATAGCTTACTGGGATAACTTTGCCACCCAGATATGGAAAAATTACTCTAGAGCACAAAAAACTTGGCGAGAGTGGGGCTTCCCAGAACTCTATGAGCTACCAATGCACCGCAAATTTTGTGCTGTGGATGGCCCTTTTGATAGATTTATTTATTTTGATGCAGATACCTTGTTAATGGGGCCCGTAGATTATGTATATGAAAAATTAGATACCTACGATTGGGTAGTCAATGATTTTCAATATAAGTCTGACTTAAAATTTATTTTTGATGGCTCTCCAGAGCAGATGCAGCAAATTTTTCACTCAGAAAACTTGCAGTCTCAGACATTTTGTGCTGGTTGGTTTGCCACTAAGAAAAATATTTTTTCTCCAACTATAAGAGCCGACTTACTAAACAAATTAACATCTGGTGAAGCAGATGTTATGGCTTTTTTAGCCCCTGACCAATCTTTATTTAACTACATGGTGTTGAGAAGTGGAATTTCGTATTATAACTTTGCCTGCCATGACTGCGAACAGGCAACTGGTAACCACTGGAGTTCTCAATTTGATGTGGTAGATAATATCCTCTACGATCAAGGGCGGAGGTTGACATATTTACACTATATGAGCATAAGTTCATCAAGCTTTACTAAACTTTGTACTGGTGAAGATGTTAGTTTTCCCTACCGAGACTTGTTTTTGCATTATCGATATTTAAAATCGTCAGCAGATAGACCTCAAAACTTTAAGCGTCCCACTCTGCTCAGACGGTTACAAAATACTACTAAAAGTTTCCTGAATCAAAGAGCTAATAATATTAAGCTAAAGTATCGTAATTTTAAGGATAAAACTACTCAATAATTGAGCAAAAATTAACTTAAAAGTTTTTTATTCAATTAGCTACCATGTGAATCATCTCAACATAGCTTGACAGCAATTTATCCCAGCTAAAACGCTCATAAATGAAGTGATGACGCTGATAAAATTTAGATTTATCTTCATTTTTGGATAGTACTTGACTAATTAAATCTGCCAAACTTCCTTTTTGTTTAAAATTGCCAAAATACCCTTCATTATCAAAGATGTAACGGGTAACAGCATAATCATGAACTATACAGGGTAAGCCGTATGACATTGCTTCTAAAAACACCCTTCCTAGTCCTTCGTGGACGGAAGCTAACACGAAAGCATCTGCAATTTTATAGTAGTTTGCAACTTCATGAGAGGCTACGGTTCTGCCTTGAAAATTTTCAGCACCCAATAAGCTGTTACCCAGTTCAATAATTTCGGGTGAACTTCCGTCCTGTTGGCCTAGCAGCAAAAGGTAAGGACGTGGTTCAGGTAAACTAGCAACTTCACTAATTAAATAATCCATGCGCTTATGGTTTTTGCTGATATAACCTACTGAAAGAATTAAAGGTGTTTTCTCAGGTAATCCTAGTTTATTTCTTAAACCCTCTTTTTCATCAGGCAAAAGTATTTGTAAGTCAGCAGGTATTTCCGCCCCCAAAGTAACTAGAGTTTGTTTTTGAGCAGGTATCCCTGCTTTTAAACAATTCTGAAGATGCTGAGGAGCAATTTGTTGTATGAGGTCACAGTTGGCAAAAATGGGAGACTTTAATCCGAGTGGGCCACCATTACAAAAGAGTAATTTATAGCTTTGTTTGGTAAAACGCCGCCAATGCGCGAGGAAATTACCAATATCGTTATCACTAAAATAAATTACATCTGGTTTCTCTGTTTGGATGTGTGGTATGAGACTGAAAAAAAAGGATATTTGCTCTACAAAATAGGAACTAGTTTTAGTGTACTTAGCTATGCTAGTTGTAGTATAACGGGGTAAATTCCACAAAGGAATTTCTTTTGCTTTTGCTTTTCCACCACCTTTAAAAAGGATTATATCTAGAGAAGGTTCTTTTGATAGTGCCTGAAATGCTTGTTCAGCAAAAGACTCATATCCCCGCATAACGTGACCAAGACCTGTGCATATCAAAAAGACTTTAAGTTTCATTATTTTAATCTTTGAGTTCCAAATAATAAGTTTCAAAAAATAGATGTACAACTTCTAGCACTTTTCGATTGTGGTGCAATACACCCTGATAAGGGAAAGGGCTAGATTAGTATATTGCATCCACATGAAAACTGCTGTAATTTTGGCTCTTCATTACTTAAGTATGCCAAATCTGTGTACTAAAAAGCTTAAAAGCCTTGCTAGGCAATAATAGCAGGCGTTATTACTAGCATTTTATACTTGTGCGCGAAATTTAGGCTTCTAACCTGGATTTTAAAGTCAAGTTTTGATGCTTAACTAAAGGTTCAGCATAACAGGTACGGAAGAGCCGAAATAGCTTGCATCTACTGATTAGCGGTAATAAAAATTAAAGTTACTCAAAGTTGCCAGTCTTAAACACAACGAACGATAGTAATAGCCGATAAATTTATCTAGTTTACGTACCAGCTTTTGGAAAATTGAATTTTGGCGGTACTCAATCGCTTCGTGCTGTTGAAAATATATCAGCGTTTCATCTGGATTTGCTTGTCCCTTTTTGATTTTCTGGCGTTCTACCCAATCCTTGAAATAAACAATACCGTCCATAGCATCCCATCGAACTGGTAATCCAGCCTTAGCAGCAGCTAATCCTATTGCATAACCCTCAGCACCATAAAAACCATTTAACTCACAGTAAAGTGCAATGGTTTCCCAGTGCTTGAGAAATTCGATTTCACGCCCATCTTGCCTTGTAACTACAAATAACATTTCCATCACAAACTGGGTATTTTCATCTTCTAAATTCAAATCCAGTTTTTGTGCTAGCTTGTTAACAATTTCCAAGTCTCTAGTTCTCTTGGGTTTGTGCAAGTCTTTTACTGAACTAATGTAAACTTGATTATGTTTGACAATATTGGTACAACTTCTTGCTGTGACTCCAGGAAGAAATTTTAGATTTGGTGCTATTTTATCCAATATTCGGATATCTACATCAACAAAAATGCAGGTATTAAATAGTGATAATGCTTGGGCAATAACAAACCTTTTATCGTGGTAACAACCAATGCTTTGTTGTTGATGCGGAAAGGCTAAAACATGAGAATAATTACTAAATTCTTGTGGCTTATCTGTTAAAATTACAAACTTGGTTCCAGGTGAATGTTTTTCAATATCTTGAGCTAATAGCAAACCATGAGAGCGATATCTTTCACCCAAGGCTAAGGTGCAAAAGCAGAATTCTTTTTCTCCTTGACTCATAGTTTATAAAACTCCTTTGGAAAAGATAAAGATAAAAATTTGCACAAAAAACTCGTATAAAGCTGAGTATTGCTGAGTATACTTTTAGCAGAGATATTACAGTCTATGTACGTAATTATTACGCGATTAGATATTGAAATTTGTGAAATTTCAATAAAAAACAAGTATTAACCGCTAGTAAAAAATTTACTGGTGGTAAAGATTTATATTGATTTGAATGTTCGTGGAGTGTCCTACATCTAAGAAAAAGAATCTAAATCTAGAGATTGCATTCCTTCGCGTTCTATAAAGGTCATCATACTTCCCAGTTGCAACCAAACTAGCAAACAAGTCAGCAGACTAATTGGTAGACCGACTCCTAAAGCTAAAGAGGAGGGAAAGCCAAATATTTCTAAGCCTGAAGACAGAAATAGAGAAGTACCGCCAGTTATGCCGACAAATGGCACAAGTAATTGTTTCAGTGAGGAACGCGGTTTAGTATTTTCTGTGCGTACACTTGGCCATTTCTGCACAATTACTTTCAAAGTGCCAGATAATGCCAAACCAGATGTTAATGCTGTCAGAAAGCCAACAAGTAACAGAAAATAAGGCGGTTGCAGAGGAGAATAGTACATGAAAACTCCTGATTTATATTAAAGATTTTTTACTTTTTGTTTGTTGACTGGTTCTCAGCAAAAGGCGCAAGGAATGTAGCTTTTGGAAGGATAGCAGCTGCGCCTTCCCTGGATAATTCTGTTAAAATGCCGATCGCTACATTTAGTAAACGATCTGGTTTTAAGTCATCTTTAACCAGGTTCCACAGGCGTTGGACATCTTCGGTGTGAAGGCGGTCATCTTCGGTGAGAGCAAGCACCAGCTGTCGCCGCAGAAACTTACCTTCTTCCGACATTAAATATTGGAACCCCATCTGGGCTGTGGGCAATACATCAAAGTTGCTATCAGTACGAGCGATCGCAATCAAATTCTCTAAGCGCTGCCACTGGAATTTACCATCTTTGAATAACACATTCAATAATCGTCGCCGCAATTCGGGCGATTCCCCTGTCAGCAACCGCCGTGCTATATAGGGATAACCCACTTCAACAATTTTGAAATTTGGATTGAGGCTAAGGGCAATACCTTCCTGAGTTATCAGGGAACGAATAATCAAAGCAAACTTCGCCGGGACTCGGAAAGGATATTCGTACATCAGTTCCGAGAATTCATCGGTAATAGTTTTGAAGTTAAAATCCTTGACATTTTTGCCAATGGCGTTTCCCAGCACCGCTTCTAATGCTGGCACAATCGGGCAAATATTCGTGTCTGGAGTCAGAAATCCTAATTTTACAAAATCTTCGGCTAAGTCGGTATAGTCTTTATTCACCAAATGCACTAGCGCATCTACCAGTGCTTGTTTGGTGCTTTCCTCCAACTGATCCATCATGCCGAAGTCAATGTAAGCCATACGACCATCGGGTATCGCAAACAAATTGCCGGGATGAGGGTCAGCATGGAAGAAACCATGTTCTAAAAGCTGTTGCAATCCTGAGGTAACGCCAATTTGGATGATCGCCTCTGGGTCTAAACCTGCTTCGCGGATGCGCTTCGTGTCCGTCAGCTTGAAGCCATTAATCCATTCCAGGGTTAAAACGTGGGTATTGGTATAACGCCAGTAAATACCTGGAACTTTTACTTGCGGGTCGTTGCGGAATTTGCTTGCAAATTGTTCGGCGTTGCGGCCTTCATTAATATAGTCAATTTCCTCAAATAGCTTTGTGCCAAACTCGTCCACAATTAAAGTTAGGTCGTGACCGAGATTTAAAGGCAACCAAGGAGCTAGCCAACCTGCTGCCCAACGCATCAAATATAGGTCGCGTGTGATTACCGGGTGTAAGTTGGGGCGTTGCACTTTCACTGCAACTTCTTCGCCGCTGACCAGACGACCACGGTATACTTGACCTAAGCTAGCTGCTGCGACTGGGTTAGGTGACAGTTCGCTAAAACTTTCATGGATTGGACGGTCTAGTTCAGTTTCGATAATTTGGTAAGCGATCGCATTATCGAAAGGTGGTAACTGGTCTTGTAACTTGATCAGTTCTTCTAAGAAATCTTTGCGTATCAGGTCTGGTCTGGTGGAGAGGGCTTGACCAACTTTAATAAAAGTCGGGCCGAGGCGGGTGAGCAGTTCTCGCAACTGGATAGCTCGTTTACCCTTGTTCTGCTCAATTTTATCTTGCCATTCGTCCCACTTGAGACTGAGTATAAATCCTGCAAAAGACCAGATAATTCTCAGCAGTCGCCCCCAGGCTAGCCAGGGACGGTAACTATAGTAGCGAGCGATCGCATCTGGATTATAGAGTTTTAGCTGAGCAGGTTGATACTGACCCACGCCTTTTTTGCCTCTTCAACTGAAAAATTTACAATGATTGTTTTTCTCCTGACCCACAAGTTAGTTGCAAGTTCAGGATAGCGGTAGTCTTTTACCTAAAACAACTAGAACTTTACCCTTTGGGGATGCTGTTCGAGGCGATTTTAGCCTATGTTACCGCCTAGATTTGTTTATCTTTATTCTTAATTATACTTTATAAAACTACAACTAATTATCCAAGTTTCAGATGGTTTTATCTTTTCTTAACCATTGTTTATAAAAATATAAATATTTACCTATGTATGCAAATTTGAATAAAATGCGATAGTTAAGTAACTTTATTTACTTATAGTTAGATAGAGCAGTAGTACTATTACTGTCTTGGATTTAATCATTTTAAAGTTCAGACTGTCTTAGCTACCCATTTCCCTTTGCCTGAATACTTCTGCGATAATGGTCTTCTAAAACACTCGTTCATCATGAAGTTGAGAAAACAGCACCACAGGTCAAGTAATTTTGGATTTTGGATTTTAGATTTTAGATTGACCCCAGCAATCAAGTCATTAGCTCTGTCAAGTAATGCAAGGATTTTAGATTTATTCTTGCGTTTAAATTCGCAAGTCTCAAACCTTTCTAAATTTTGGATTTTGAATCTTCTTTTCCATTATCCAAAATTTAAAATCTAAAATTCGGTGACTTAGAACTCAGTGCTGTTCGGTTTATTGCAGGACGAATTGTATAGTTAGGTGGAATAATCAATCCGCAACTCATAACAGAATTATTATTTAGGACTCCTATAAATTTAGTAATTGGTAGTGGTTTTACCACAATTACCAATTACCAATTAGCTAGTTTTAATTATCATGTAGTACTATTTAGATTTGGCCTCCAAGTTTTCTAAACGGCTTCTCAATTCTTGGTTTTGTTGTTTGAGTTGGTCGAAATCTTCACGCAATTGACGCAGGTTTTTTTCTGAACCAATATTCTTTTGCACCTTGGAAATTTCTTCTTCAGCATAGCGACGTACACGCCCATCGGCTGTTTGTTCAGCTAGCGATCGCAAAATCCCGACTGCTTTGGGTGTTTCCATTTGTCCTAATGCTGCTGCTACCGCCACTTGCGTTAAAAAGAAGGTTTCTTTGGCTAGTTCTGTTAATTTTTCTAAAATCCGTTCCAAATTAACCGGACTTTGACCTACAGAAATCTTTCCTAAAGCGCGAATTGTGGCTAAACGTAGGGGTTGTGGTACACCGAGTTTGGTGTATTCGATTAGTAGATTTAAAGCTGCTTCTGAGGTTTTGAATTCAGCTAAACCGGCGATCGCACCACTCCGCACTACTTCATTCCAACCCGCCTTTTTTTCTAAAACGGATTTTAGCAGCTTTAATACCTTGTCTTCCTTGGGTTTTTCTTCTAAGTTTGTAGATGCGTAGGCGAAGCCCGTCGCAGACATCGCCCCGATCACACGAGAAGCTGCTGCTTCCACGTAGTAGCTGGGATCGCCTTTTTGCAACAGCCCTCTTACAACTTTATAGCTTTCAGCAGTTTTGATTTGAGCAAGTGCTTCCACTACAGATCGTCGCACGTAAGCATTTTTATCTTTTAACCCAAGAACTAAGCCATCAAAGGCTTGGTCTAAATTAATTTGGGCTAGTTGTTTCGCCACTTCCACACGCACACCCCATAATGGGTCATTTTTTAGCGCCGCAGACAGTGCAATGGTAGCTTCTAACCCACCTTTTTTTGCCAAAGCTTCTGCTGCATAGATACGCGAAATCGGGTTGGGATCAAATTCTAACTGTGCTTTTAACTCTGGTATTGGATACTCCAAAGCTACTGTTTTTAGGTAATTATTCCCCACATCAAAGCTGATAAATTGGGGCTTATTTTCTAGTGGAAAGTAGAAGCTTTGTTCACGTTCATTCACCCGCACTACAAAAGTTTTGAGTTGTGAGTTAGGAGTTAGGAGTTTGGAATTATTTTTAACTCCTAACTCCTCATTCCTAACTTGTTCCTGTTGGGTATAGCCAAAACCTATGGGTATTTTCAGTTCAAACAAATCCTTGCTGCCATTTTTATCTTCAGCAGCTTGGGTTTGAGTTACCGTAATTTTTGCCAAATTAGCATCTCCATCCCAAGAGTAAGCTACTTTAAAATCGGGATGACCACCACGATAAACGTATTGGTCAAAGAGGAACAAAAGATTACGTCCGGTTGCTTTTTCAATCGCCCTGAGTAAGTCTACTGTTTCTACGGTTTTGTGAGCATTATCTTGGATAAATGTTTGAATTGCCTGCCAAAACAATTCATCTCCCAATTGGGCCCGAATCATGTGATAAACACAAGACCCTTTTTCGTAGATGTGGCGATCGTAAAGTTCAATAGCTTCCCGGTAAATATGTGTTACCATCGGCCGGCGGTAGCGGCTGCTATCTTCACTAATGTAACGACGAGCTTCCAATAAACGATAGTAAGCTGCTTCTTCTAGACTATATTCCTGTTCTGTCCACATCACCTCAGAATAGGAAGCCATCCCTTCCTTAATCCAAGCATGAGACCAATGCTTAATCACCACCAAATCACCAAACCACTGGTGCGCGAGTTCGTGGACAACTAAACTTTCGGTATTGCGGTTATCTAAGGCGGCGCGTTCATCCAGCAAGCATCTATCTGTTAACAGAGTTGTGGAGGTGTTTTCCATGCCGCCAAAGATGAAGTCATCGACGCAAACCTGGGCATATTTCGGGAAAGCATAGGGATAGCCATACTTTTGGCTCAAAAATTCGATCATGCGGGGAGTTTTGCCCATGCTGCGTTTAGCATCTTCCTCCCGTCCCTTTTCTACGTAGTAGGTGACTGGTTTACCCTTCCACTCGTCCCGAATTTCGGCAAAGTCGCCGACTGCCAAAGTCATTAAGTAGGTAGGATGAACTTGTTGCTGTGACCAATGGTAGATTTTGTAATCACCATCTTCTGTGGTGTCAATCAATTCGCCATTGGAAATCGCCACGAGAGGGTTGGGAACACGAACGCGAATTTCGGAAGTAGACAGTTGTCCTGGATAGTCAAAGCAGGGAAACCAAAAGCGAGAGTCTTCGTCTTCGCCCTGAGTCCAAACTTGGGTGGGTTTGTTTGGGTAGTGCTTGTCTGGTTGAATAAAATAAATACCGCGTTGCGGTTTTGTCACCGAGTAGGCGATCGCAATCAGCAAGCGTTTATCAATCTGGGTCGCCTCAGAAAGTTGGATGGAAAGCTGTTCCCCGTCGTAGTCAAAATTTTGTGGCACCTCGTCCACCTGCACAGACTCGATATTCAGGTTGACAGCATCCAAAGTCAAACGGTCAATGCCATTACAAATTGGCAAGAGGCGAATGCTACAACTGCCCTGATAGCTTTGCTTGGGGATATCCAAGCTGAGATCGAGAAAAATATGCTCTACCTGTCCGGGGCGATCGGGGTTGTAGTGTGGTCTTGCTCCCGGTAACTCAAAAGGCTTGTGTCCGTTATTATCTGTATCAAAATAAGACTTCGACATTGATCCTTACTGACCTTGTAATCCTGAAAAGTCTGGCTTGGCTGGATGTAGTTAAGTAAAATAGCGGTGTCTAAATGTATTTCCCAAATCAACAGAGCATTATGAGGGTGAGGATTCCCCTTTGGGATTGGGGGATTGAAATTAATCTCACCCGAATTTCCGAAGGTCGATTGCCGATCCTTGGACTTTTTCCCATATCCCTCCCGCATCTACTTTTCCTGATGTTTTGCACTTTTTTGTCATTGAGTCAAGAGTCTCTTGCACCTCTATAGATTCTCATTAAGTACAAATACTCCTAATTATTCTTATAACTTAGGATAGCTTGCTGCTGCTGAACAGGCTATTTTGTTTGAGATGAACAGCAGATCATTTGCGGATTTGCTCATTATCCCTTTGAAGTATTTTTGAGACTAATTTTAGACCGCTAACTTACTTATAAGACTACTAATTTTATCAGTAAATACCGATCAATGAGCGGAAATTATTAATAAATCCGAAAACTCTATAGTGACACTTGTACAAATCTCGGTAACAATTTGAGCAAAAGAGGATAACAAAATGCCTGAAAGTAAATCAAAATTTCTCATTCCTGCTGTTGGTGCTGCTGTAGTTGTAGCCGGAAGTATAGCGGCTTATACGTATTTCAAAGGCGCATCAGGAGGTAGTTTAGACGCTCTCGGCAGTGCTAAAATAGTGCCTTCAACAGCATTGATGGCAACTTATATTACTACTGACTCTCAAGCCTGGGCAAAGTTACAGCAGTTTGGCACTCCAGAAGCACAAAAGTTAGTGGCAAAAGGTCTGGAAGATTTCAATAAGCAAATGTTCAGTGACAGTAACGTTTCTTATGAAAAAGACATAAAGCCTTGGGCTGGTAGTGTAATGATTGCTGTATTGCCACCAAATCCTGTGAAACCGGTACAGTTAAAAGTGCCTTCTGGGGCACCTAATTTACCAACAAATTTACAGCAGCAACCGAATATCCTGATAGTAGTGGGAATCAAGGATAAACTCAGTGCTTTAAACTTTGCTAACAAATTGAAGTCACAAAAAGGGGTGAAATTCCAGGAATCTGACTACCAAGGTCAAAAAATTATCGAAACTACACAAAATGGCAAGCCGACATATAGCGTAGTTTTAAATAATAGTCACTTGGTATTAGCCCCTGAAAAGCAAGCTGTAGAAAAAGCAATTGACACGTTTAAGGGACAGTCTTCTTTTGCCAGTAAAGAAGGTGCCAGCAGCATTCTCAACAAAGGAGTGGATGTCAAAAACAGCCTTGCCCAAATTTATATACCGGACTATGCAGGGATGGTACAGCAATTAGCAGTCGCAAGTCCGCAGACAAAGCAGTTACCTTCACAAGCCTTGACACAACTGAAGCAGATAAAATCTGTGGTGGCGGGTGTTGGTGTTGATGATGCAGGAGTGCGGGTAAAAGCGATCGCCAATTTAGATCCGCAACTAAATAAATTCCAGTATCAATCAAGTCCTGGAAATATAGTCGGGCAATTTCCCACTGATACCTTTGCTCTGATTAGCGGAAATGGCATCAGCCGTGGCTGGAAAGCCCTAGTAGAACAGTCAAAAGATTATCCAGAAATGAAGCAAGCTCTGGAACAAGCGCGATCGCAACTTAAATTTGTCAATATTGACCTGGATAAGGATATTTTTGGCTGGATGAATGGGGAATTCGCTTTTGGTGCGATTCCATCTAATCAAGGGGTGTTAGCGAGTGTTGGTTTTGGAGGTGCTTTAGTATTTGACACTAGCGATCGCAAAACTGCCGAAGCCACCTTAACGAAATTGGATACCCTCGCCAAAACCCAAAAAATCAACATCGCCAACAGAAATATTGGTGGTAAAGACGTAACTGAATGGCAAATCCCCAAACAGGGAGCTTTATTGGCGCATGGTTGGCTGGATCAAGACACTTTATTTGTAGCTCTTGGTGGCCCAATTGCGGACGCAGTTAGCGATCGCAAGAATCAATCTCTCGACAATAGCGACGCTTTCAAAGCCGTTACTGGTTCTTTGCAAAAGCCCAACGGTGGTTATTTCTACCTAGATATGGACAAAACTAAAACTGTGCCCTTGATCAATAGTTTTATCTCATCTAATGCCGATACCATCACTATCCTGGGTTCAATTCGTGGTTTTGGTATTACCGCCACTAGCCCCGATAAATCCACCAGTGAATTGGAGATGTTGTTAGCTCTCAAGCCGAATACTGCAAAATAGGGCATGGGGCACTTGTACTGAGCGAACGCGAGTGCGTCTCGTAGAGAAGCCGTAAAGCCTGCGGCATAGCTTCGCTTAAGGCGCAGCCTCTCCAAGAGTTGTATTGGGCATATGTTATTCCCCTCATCCTCCTCATTCCCCCACTCTCCACTCCCACTTACAAAACTTGATTATTGCGAGATTCTAATGTCTGGTTGAGCCTATCCAACGCGCCAGTCAGCCTTTTCTGAGCGGCAACCTTAGGGTCTGATAATAGGGATTCAATGGTGACATGCTCTTGCCTCTTCAATTTTTGTAAGGTGCGAATTGCTACAAATAAGATGAAAGCAATGATTAAAAAGTCAAGGATTGCGCCCAGAAACTGACCGATCGCAATTCCTGGTTCGATGGTGATTGTTCTCCTGTCTTTGCTAGTCATACTAATTAAGGAGTTAATCAATGGCATGATCACATCCTCAACCAAGGAGGTGATAACCCGGCTAAAGGCAGTACCAATGATCAAGTGCGATCGCCAAGTCAACTACACTGCCTTTGAAGACAAATTCTTGAAAATACCTTAAAAAACCGCTTGCACTTATTCTGACTCGTTGCCATACTTCAGACTCAATAAGTTGGTTGTAGTCTTTTTTTAGATGGCACTCAGCTTTTTGCCCTCTCTGTCGAGATAGATTTTCCTAAGTATCGAAATCTTACCAATCTTGAATGGATGGCTCTGATGAAGTATAAATTGGAGAATAGTGTGATTCTCTGGAGAAGTAAATCACGCGAAACTTTTGATGTCAAGATTCTATGACTTTAATCTCCACGCCTTATATAATTCAATTCATTTCTAGACTGCCGTCCAGCAAGTATGTCATAAGTAAAAAAGCTGTTGAACGCGAATTAATTTATGACCGCTGCTGTAAACACTAATCCTGGCTTCGCTTCCCGCTTGGTAAATGGCATATTGGCAATCAAGCCTTTAGCTAACCTAGCCAAACATCAAGCTAGACAAATGATGATTAAACGTGCCGAGAGAATTGGTGTGCCTTGGACGCAAGAAGTCGAAACACTACAGGCGCTTGATTGGAAGGCTGATCTAGCTCAAGTAGAAAATCCTCAGCTTTCCTACCCCGATTATTACCTCACCTCATTCCATGCCTACGAAACCGGAAATCTCAGTTGGCAAGCCGCTTTTGAGGTAGAATCTGCTGCCTATGCTGTCCACGCTAAGATTTGGCAGGGCGCCCAAGCGCAAGGCGATCCGATGCTGCGCGAAAGTTACCATAATATCCTGAAAAGTCAAATCCCTAACGAGCCGCAAAATATCTTAGATGTAGGGTGTAGTGTTGGCTTGAGTACTTTTGCCCTACAAGCAGTTTATTCTCAAGCTAAAATTATCGGCTTGGACTTATCTCCCTACTTCTTAGCTGTTGCCAATTACCGCGCCCAACAACGTCGTCAAGCTAAAATTAATTGGCTTCATGCTCAAGCTGAATCTACTGGACTACCTGATGCCTCTTTTGATTTAGTCTCCATTTTCCTGACGTGCCACGAATTACCCCAGTCAGCAACCCGACAGATTTTAGCTGAAATGCGGCGCGTGCTACGTCCCGGTGGCTACTTAGCAATCATGGACATGAATCCCAAATCTGAAGTTTACCAGAAAATGCCAGCTTACATTTTGACGTTGCTCAAAAGTACTGAACCGTATTTAGATGAATATTTCGCTTTGGACATTGAGCAGGCTATTGTTGAAGCGGGTTTCCAAACTCCCACTATCACTAACAATAGCCACCGTCACCGCACAGTGATTGCTCAGGTGAGTGGTTGATTTCGCTCTACTGCTGTGGGCAGCAATACCACCATTGCTGCTGCTAGGCTACTACTACTGTCGAGTACCATTTGCCCCACCTCTGTTAAAGTTGCTGATGTTCTTTATCATCGGGGCAATATTCGGTCTTTTAGCCCTTAGACTCGAATGGATTTTTGAAACTGTAGCCAATTGGGTTGTAGACTGGCAGAGGATCAAACGTTGGCTTCCTGGTGTAGCCTTGCGGCAGCTTGTGGAAGTAGGTCTAATTGAAGAAGGCTGTAAGTTGGCTGCGGTTGTTGTCCCAACCTACTATCTGCAACGTAGGTATCGATTACTTCCCTCTACCGTTTTCCTCTTCACCATAGCCGTTGCCCTTGGATTCACTGCCGAAGAGAACTGGATTTACCTTTTCCACGGTACAGCATCAATTTTTGAACGTACTATCGGCACGCCAGTCCACGCCATGTTCTCTGCACCTTGGGGATATGCCTTGGGAATTTATATTTCCTCCCACACTCGGTTAAATCGAGACAGGAAGTTCATTTTTTGGGCTTGGCTAAATTCTGTAATCTGTCATGCCCTAGTTAATATCCTATCTAGTGCTTGGGGTTACTCATTACCCCTACGTTTATTGAGTTATGGTTTATTTCCGTTTCTATTGTGGATGTTTTGGCGACTGGAACAATTACTGCGAAAAGTGCAAGGCAAACCCGTAATTACCCTGATTTGGGACCGTACACCCCAGCGCCGTTATTGGCAGAGGAGTTTAGTGCTATTTGCCCTTGTGCTGGGTGGAAATGCTATTTTTGGGCTGTTTCTCTTAGTCAGGAAAATTAGTCCTTTGAGTCCGTCGAAGCTTTTTGACAGTGATATTTTGTGGTTTATATTTAGTCGCTTTTTACTAAATCTCTTTTTTGGAGTTTTAGCCTGGGGCATTTATCGCTATTTGCGACATTCCGCCCGTCGTCGGTATTTTTAAAATATGATTTAGGAAAATGCTAGGGGGTTTCTATGCAAACAACTCCAGTGCGTTGGACGACTGCTGACCTAGAGCTATTTGCTAGCGATTCTCGTTCCGAGACACTTCGTGAACGCAGGAATCGCTATGAGATTATTGATGGAGAACTATTTGTGACCAAAGCACCTAACTAGGATCATCAAACAAGCTGTGGCAAGATTGTTACAGTTATTAACAATTGGTCAAGATGAGTTGACAAGTCCTTTGCTACCTGGTTTCAACTGCTTAGTTAGTAAACTTTTCTAGCTGGGCATGGGGCATTGGGCATTGGGGTTCTTTTTCATCTCCCCCTCCCCAATCCCCTATCTCTATTCCCTATAGCTAAACCCGTGCTAATACTGGCTGATTCACGGATGTGGTGACTGAATCTGATTCTGACTCTGTGCAGTAGATTTCGCAGGAGTTATTGGGGCTTTCAATCAGTTTAACTTTGTAAAGTTTAGCTCCCAATTCTTGAATGGGCGATCGCAGTAAATTACTAATGTAAAGTGCGATATTCTCAGCAGTCGGCACAACTTCGGCAAAGTAGGGAATATCCTTGTTTAAAAAGGTGTGATCGAATGGCTCTATCACATAATCTTCTACCACTTGATTCAGGACACCTAAATCAATAATCATGCCAGTGCGTGGATCAATTTCCCCTTTGACGGTAACTTCTAGATGGTAGTTGTGTCCGTGACCGTGGGGACGAGCGCACTTACCATAAATCTTAGTGTTTTCTTCGTTACTGAGGTTAGGATGAGCTAGCCGATGGGCAGCGCTAAAGTGAGTACTGATGGTAAGGTAGGCTTCCATTGCGTTTCCCATATAATCTGCCCAAAGTTCAGGATGTTCAAACAACTGCACACGGACTAAAGGCAAGTGTGGTGCTAGTCGCTGCCAAATAATGCGTGCAATATTCTCAGTGGTTGGCAGAGTTTCTTGAAATTCTGCCCACACATCGTTGAGATAAGAGAAGTCCAATTGACTGGTAACTTCCCGTTTGATTACGTGTTTCACATCAGACAAGTTCAGCACCATGCCATATTCATCCAATTTCCCGGCTAGGGAGATAAATAAGACATAGTTATGCCCGTGTCCCGGAAATTTAGAGCAAGCACCAAATTTATCAATATTCTCGGCTTCACTCAGTTCTGGCAACCAATAGCGATGACTTGCCGAAAACTGGCCGCGGCGATTAACTATACATTGCATGAGTACACTAAAAGCAGAATTGAAAATTTCTTAATCTTTCTCTGTTTCCAGGATAAACTAATTCCTAAGTTCTGTGTCATTCGTCATTAGTCATCTAGCGAAATTGACCCATGCCCCATGCCCAATGACTATATAACAGACGCTTGCGCCTCACAGTGTAATCTCGTAGCTATGCGAAATAGTTCTTGACCTGTGTGTAAATAACGCTCATCGTAGTTTAAAGGAAAATAAGCCAACTCTTCGAGTCCATCTGCTGCTTGATCGAGGCTGTAGTAGAGGTGAGCCGCTGTTCTTGCTAGACTAGGCGGATTCGGCAGGGAGCGAAAAGTAATTTGTGCCTGCTTGAGGTCATCTCGACAGGTTTTTAAGTATTCCTGAAATTCATCTAACAACTCATCATCAAAGGGATCAGCGGCTAATTGATCCATTTGTTCTTCTAGAGAATACAGAATGGTACAAAGCAAGCGATTTACTGGTTGGTAAACTTGGCGCAGCCATTCTTCAACTTGCTCGTCAACATCCCGTCCAGTTTTTCGTCTTGTCTGGTAATGCTTTTGCGCTGATGCTGTACGCTGTTGGCGATCGCTATTTAATTTTTGGAAGTCATTTTGCAGTTGTTGGTCATAATTGCGGCGATTTTGGTTGTCGCCTAAAACCTCATAGGCTGCATTGATGCGGATAATCTGCTCGTGATCGGCTGTTTGCTGATTACTGTCAGGATGAAACAACTTAACCAAGCGGCGATAAGCTTGCTTAATCTGGGCAAGGCTTGCACTTGGACTAACTTTGAGAGTTTCGTAATGGTTAGAAACGTGCTTAGAATTGACCATTAATTCAATGTATCGTTAACTGACGCTAGTGGCTAACCTTGCCTCCAGGTCTTGGAACAACGGTGTACTCAAATACCTCTCACCAAAACTGGGCTGAATCATTACAATTAAACGCCCTTTGTTTTCTTGACGTTGGGCAACGCGAATTGCTGCACATAAAGCGGCTCCACTGGAAATGCCAGATAGTAGCC
Source organism: Nostoc sp. (assembly GCF_036917655.1). Taxonomy (GTDB): domain Bacteria; phylum Cyanobacteriota; class Cyanobacteriia; order Cyanobacteriales; family Nostocaceae; genus Nostoc. The sequence continues at coordinate 6,242 of NZ_JBALCY010000055.1, read as the reverse complement.
CTTCTTCTTTTGCCAAACGCCGACTGTAGGCGATCGCTTCTTCATCGCTGACGGTAATCACTTCATCAATCAATTTTATCTTTAGCACTTGGGGAATAAACCCAGCGCCAATTCCTTGGATTTTGTGCGGCCCTGGCCGTCCCCCAGATAAAACTGGGCTATTGGCAGGTTCAACAGCGATCGCCTTAGAACTTGGCTTGCGTGCTTTAATCACTTCTGCTACACCAGTGATCGTACCACCTGTGCCCACCCCAGCTACGATTATATCTACTTGTCCATCGGTATCTTCCCAGATTTCAAGAGCTGTAGTTTCCCGATGCACTTTTGCATTGGCTGGATTGCGGAACTGCTGCAACATATAGGTATTTGGGGTAGTATTAACTATTTGCTGCGCCCGCCTAATTGCCCCACTCATGCCTTCCATACCTGGTGTTAGTTCCAGTTCTGCTCCATAAGCACGCAACATTGCTCGTCGCTCCCCACTCATCGTCTCTGGCATTGTCAAAATTAATCGATAACCCTTAGCTGCTGCTGCCATTGCTAGGGCAATTCCTGTGTTTCCAGAGGTGGGTTCTACCAATACTGTCTTAAGAGGAGTAATCAGCCCTTCCTCTTCGGCGGCGTTAATCATACTGACCCCAATCCGGTCTTTGACTGATGCCGATGGGTTCATACTTTCCAGTTTCACCACAATTTCAGCAACACATCCTTCTGTTTGGGGAATGCGGTTCAACTGCACTAGGGGTGTACGACCAACCAGTTCTGTAATGTTACGAGCAATTCGCATATATTTAGCCCTTAGTTATTAGTCAAGAGTCATTTGTCATTTGTCATTGATGAGTCCAGTCCTGTTTGGCTTTGCAGTTCCCGCAAGGTAGGCAGGTTTCCTAATAAGCATGAACTGACGTTAGCGATAAATCAGAACATTACCCATAAGAAGATGTTTTAAAAGTATTATTGCTAACACTAAAATCTCGAAAACCTAACCCCCCAGCCCCCTTTTTGTAAGGGAATCAGGGTTTTAAAGCCTCTCTCCATTTCCGGGAGAGGAATGGAAGTGGGGTGAGCAGTATACTTTACGACTTTCCAAACATCCTCTAAAAGTCAAATAACAAATGACAAATGACTCTTGACTAAATGTAGTACATGATATCCAATTGCCGCCGCGAATCTCGTTTTTCACAAAGATCCTGGAGCGTATATTTTTGCAACACTGAATTTGCGGCGCGACTTGCTTCTTGCCAAATTTCTTCTATAACCGAACTGTCTACCGTTTTGGAATTAACGTTTTCTTCACAAGTCCGCACCTCTAACCCTTCTAAACATTCCAAAATCTCAAAAAGGATGATTTTTCGGGGTTCTCGCGTTAACAGATAGCCACCTTTTGATCCGCGCTGACTCTTGACTATACCCCCACGCCTCAAGGTTGCTAGTAGCTGTTCCAGATAGCGATCGGGTATGTTTTGTTGTGCTGCAATTTGTCGAATTTGCAGCGGTTCGCCGCTTTCGTAATGAGCGGCCATCTCTAATAAGGCCAGAATTGCGTATTCCGATTTACACGATAGTTCCACAAGTAGTAATGAGTTAGGGGTTAGGAATTAGGGGTTAGGAGTTAGGATATTACGTGATATGTAACTTTATACCGCCAACTTCTATTAGAAAAGCTCACTCAGAAAAAGTTGCTCACAGCGTAAGTTAGAAGTTCGTCGCTGGTAGGGTAGGCATTGTAATCATTGGTGTCAACTTCAGGTGAAATCGGCGGTTAGAAACCGTACGCCTGTTGCTTGGCTGTCGGCAAAACCAGAAGTTCGCGGACTCGCTAGCGCTGCACTATCGCCGGAAGCCGGCGCTCAGACTTCTCTAAGAGGATGTTTGAAAAGTGGTATGTTGTGCTTTTAATCACATTCTTACCCCCCTTAATCCCCCCGATATATTGGGGGGAAACAAGAAAATCCAGTTCCCTCACGCCACATGCTTCAAGTCGGCAAAGCCGCCCAACGCAGTGGCTCCCCTTTATAAGGGGAGGGTTAGGGTGGGGTAAAAAAATATTTGATACATCAATCATGACTTTTCAAACATCCTCTAAGACTTACGCAAAATTGTCTCAAAAACCTGATTTGTCGTAGGGGTAATTCATGAATTACCCCTACTTCAGAACTTTTTTGCGTAAGTCCTGTTCTCTTTGCGGGGTTACAAACCTTCAGTTTTTTCTTAGTCCGCGGAGGCGGACGAGAGTTTATGTAGCCGCGAATTCCATTGCCCTGGCTCTAAGTTGACGCTAATGCATTGTAATGATCACCCTACTCTGGTCTATTCATATATATAGCAATCCGAATTGAAACGTGAGAAAATACGGAGATTAAAAGTACGTATTTATCGGCTTTTCAGCGATTTTGTTTCTCACAAATGATTTAGGATTGCTATAGCAGCCGCCATAAATCATAACTTCTAACTCACAACTCCTAACTTTTCTAGTATACTCCGGTTCCCTACTGGGGTTTATTCGTTGCTATTATCGACAACAAAAAGCCCCGCCATCAGGCGGGGAGAAATAGAGTTCAAAATTGTCAGTGGATAGTCAACAGTCTAGAAGGTGAAAGTTGTTCTGAGCGTACCGATAAACGCATCATCGTTATCGCTATTTTGACCAGGAGAGGTCAACCAAATTACACCAGGGGTGATTGAAACATTATCCGACACGCGATACTTGTAGAAGCCTTCAAAGTGATAGGGTATATCATTACCACCAGCCACACCTGCTCGGTTAAAGGAATAAGGTTCTGCACCAGCAAAAAGACCCAAGACGTTACCCTTTTTACCAAAATCAGGTAAGGCTACCCCAACACCATAGCTCCAAGCTTGATAATCATCATTTGCACCGAAGCCTGTGACATCATGGTAAGAGACGAAGCCACTAATTGACAGCTTGTCGCTAGGTCTAAACGCAGCCTCCACACCGTAGGAGTTGCTGGAACCTGCATCTAGTAAAGTATTAGCTCGTTGAGTACCTACTGCAAGAATCTCTGGGTTTGACGTGGAACCGGAGTTGAATAAAGAACCGCCGCCTGCATTATATCCGTGGACGTAGGTAGCAGCTAAAGCTAAACGATTGCCAACACTAAAATTCAACTGTCCTAAAGCGGCATAGTTACCGTCGGTCAGACCGAAACCAGGAGTAGGATTATTAGCAGTCGATGCCAAGTAACCCGCAGTGATTGAGCTATTTCCCAGGATGCCGCCACCTTTACCAAGGGGTAGATTGAGCGCTATACCTGCACCGCCACCAATCCGATAAATGGGACTTTCAGAAGCAAAGGTAGACAAAGCACCATTACCACCGTCAGTTTGATCAAAAAAGTAAGGGTTGTTGACAGCAGCATAATGGCTGTGCCTACCGCCACTAGCTGCTAGGTAAACTTGGGCTGGCCCTATGGGAACTTCATAGGTCAAACGATCTATCTTGACACTGTTGTTACCATCGCCAGCACCAACTTGAAATGTTTGTGTGCCTTCCGCATCACCGATAATAGGATTACCAGCGTTATCCCTTAGTGAAAAGGCTTGTGCATTACCAGCAGCAAGACGAGTATGTAAAACGTCTCTACCCGTGAAGCTGGTTTGCAAGTCTAAACGTACCCGGTCTTGGAAGACGGCATTGTTATTCTTGCCTGTGTTCCCTCCAAACGCATCAGTAACACCAAAAATGGCTTCACCGACTAATTTTGTGGTAGTAGAGAACTGATTAGCTTCCAATTCAGCAGTCCGCGCTTCTAGGGAATCTACGCGACCGCGTAGGGTTGCCAATTCTGCGGAAAATTCTTCTTGCAACCGTTGCAAGGTAGCTAAATCTTGTTTAGTCACCAAGTCAGCTGTTGCTGTAGCAATCAATTCGTTAACCCGATCCAAACAGGCATTCAAACCAGCGGCAAATTCATAACGGGTCAAAGCACGGTTACCGCGATAAGTAGCATTTGGGTAACCTGCAATACAACCATAGCGCTCAACCAAGGACTGCAATGCTTGGAATGCCCAGTCAGTGGGTTGTACATCGGAAAATTGAGAAACCGATGTTACTTGAGACTGAGAGTTATTTTGGTTGCCTTCGTTGCTGTAGCGGTTAACTTCATCTATCGTTGTTTGAGCCAATTTTTCTGGCTGTTGGGCAACTTCAGTTACACCTGTTTGTTTGGCTACTGGTACTTCAGTGGTTCTGCTTGGAGCCGCAATTGCTGTTGTCGAAACTAACAATGTTGCTCCCAAGACTGCTGGGCTAACCACTAAGGATTTCCACAAGAGATTAGACATCTTTTTTTACTCCTCACACCTTGTTTAGATAATTGTCTTCGTGCACCTAAATCTCAAAAATGCAACATCTCATTGAAACCTGTGGATGAGGCATAGTTGCCACTAATACAATTTTAGTTTTTGCAAAGCTAATAAACGATAAACTTAGGGTTAAAAACTTATGTGATTAACTTATGCAAAAACATATCTTTATATCATAACATTATAAAACATCTGATCTAGATGGCAAGATCACAGCGATCGCCTTAATAACTGTCACACATAGTTATCTAAATATCTAAGTAGGGAGTAAGGTTTAGGTCATTCGCTCCCTACTGGGCTAAATTGCTCAAAGCTTTAGACACTTAGCAACTTGTCATCAAAAATAACTTCTTGCATTTAGCCTAGTATAAATCGCACGCCAGTTAGAACACACTGGCTCGCCTATACAAACATAGGCAAAGCCTACGCAAACGAGGTATTCGTCCTCAAATACCAAAACGCATCTGGAAAACCAAGAAAAACAGAGGAAGACCTATCAAAATCTCTGTCCCTAGATTTCAGCACCAGAGGTACTTCGCTTGCTATCAACGTAAATAGCGCCGTCTTGTCGTTAGATGGGAACGACGAAAGGTTTCTTTTGACGCATTCATTAACCTTGCTACTATCCACATCTGGATTAACAAAATATTATTAGTGGGATAGATTCCTACTTAGTCCGTGTTAGGGTGACTTCCACTTGTCTGGTGCAAGATGTCAGAAGAAATCACTTACTTAATTTGGGAAATCGCCCGCGCCACATCAAAGTCTGTCTGTGTCAACCCACCTGCATCATGTGTTGTGAGTGTAATCTTCACTTTGTTGTACGAAATCTCTATATCTGGATGATGTCCTGCTGACTCAGCCGGCTCTACCAGCTTATTGACAAACTCAATTGCTTGGATAAAATCCTTGAATGTGCGGGTAATTTCCAACTTGGAGTCTCCAACAGTCCAACCTGACAGAACTTTTGCCTGTTCTTTAATTTCCGCTTCAGCGAGTAGTTGTGCCATATCAAAAAATTCCTATATACTATATATTTGTTACATCTTGCATCTTACGAAGACAAACCCCTTATATTCTCTACACAGTAAAGTATGGGAGGATAAACCAAGACATAATACGTGTGTGCATATTTAAATCAGACTTGGTAGATAGACGCTATTGAGCACATCTGGTCAGACTCCAAGATTTGATGCAAGATATTTTTATTTTTAAGAAAACTTTAACGCGTTGGCTTTCCCCACCGCAGGGATTGCCATCTAAATTTTCAATAGCAACGATAAAACAAAAATCACCCATAAAAAACTATCCGCTCTGATTTAGATCGGGTGATCTAAGTCAGAGCGGTCTAGCGGGTCTTCAGGTTGCAACCAGACTGCCGGACGGAACTCCGAGCTTGCCTAGCTACTTGAGCTAACTTAGTCTCTCAAGATGACTGAGGCTAACTATTAGAGAACAGCCCCGGCACACAGCCGGCTAACTGCAACCTGATGACCCACGCATTTACTACTTTCTATCATGGGCATCACCTCCTTATTGCCTAAACGGTCTTAGTTTTCAAAGGGCAGAGCATTTACTCTGGGTTTATAACCTTCACCTAATATAACACATAAATTTAGAGATATTAACCATATACAGAAAAAAATCTCCCACCTTTTGGTGGAAGATCACTGGAGAATGGGGAATATTGACACTTTCTTGGCTTACTTACAAGGAGATTATTTCATCTGGAGGGTGTCAATTACCGCCAACCACAAGCCTAATTCAGGTCATACATGGTCAGCTTTGAATTCTTAGAGAGCGTTACCGCGAGGTAGAACTTCCTCAGGGAATACAAATTGTTCGTGGGGTTGATCTTGAGGAGCCATCCAAGCGCGGATACCCTCATTCAGCAAAATGTTTTTGGTATAGAAGGT
>NZ_JBALCY010000054.1:0-11298 GCF_036917655.1 Nostoc sp. | reverse complement strand
AAAATAAGAGGATTCCGGATAGAGCTAGGAGAAATAGAAGCAGTTCTCAATAGCCATCCTCAAGTCCAGCAAGCAATAGTAATAGTCAGAGAAGACATTGCAGAGAACAAACGTCTAGTAGCATATTTAGTCACTTTAGATGAATCTCTAAATAATAATCAACTAAGAGAGTATCTCAAACAAAAGCTACCAGAATACATGATGCCATCAGGCTTTGTCGTCTTAGAAACACTCCCCCTAACACCCAACGGCAAAATAGACTATAAAGCATTACCAGTACCAGACGAAATTAGAGACATAACAGACGAATACATCGCACCAAGTACAGAAATAGAAGTAATTTTAAGTAATATATGGCAAGAATTGTTACTCAAAGAAAAAGTTGGCATCCACGACAACTTCTTTAACTTAGGGGGAGATTCCATTATCAGTATTCAAGTAGTTTCTCAAGCCAAAAACTCAGGAATACAAATCACGCCCAAACAAATATTCCAGAATCAAACCATAGCGAAATTAGCCAGAGTTGCCAACACAACACTTGGAGTAAATGCACAACAAGGAATAGTAACCGGAACAGCTCCTCTAACACCAATTCAACAATGGTTCTTTGCCCAAAATCGTCTCGAAGCACACCATTATAACCAATCATTTTTACTGAGAATTCCCCAAAATCTGTCAAAAGAAATACTGACTCTAGCTCTGGAAGAATTAATAGAACACCACGATGCACTGCGTTTAAGATTCACATCACAAGCAGCAGAATATTCACAAATAGACCCTAAAAAAGAGGGAAACGTACCGCTATCCCTAGTAAATTTATCATCAACACCTCTTGAAGAACAAGCAGAAGCATTAGAGAAAATAGCCACAGAACATCAAGCTAGTTTAAATCTATCAACAGGACCGATAATACGAGTGGTGTTGTTTAACTTAGGTCGAGGCGAAAAACGATTGCTAATAATAATACATCACCTAGCAGTAGATGGAGTAAGTTGGCGAATAATTATACCAGACCTAGCAACAATCTATCGACAAATAGAGGCGAAACAAACCATAAAATTGAGCGCCAAAACAACAGCGTTTAAAGATTGGGCAATCAAATTAAAAAAATATGCTCAATCAGAAATTATTAAACAAGAATTAGACTATTGGCTCAACCAACCTTGGTCTCAGACAACACCAATACCATTAGATTATGTTAATCTTCAACAAGAAAATACAGTAGGTAGTGCTGTGGTTATATCGATGAAATTAAGTGCAAAAGAGACCCAAGCTTTGCTATTGTCAGTAAACGAGGCTTACAATACACAAATTAACGATATACTGCTTAGTGCATTAGTACAAGTATTAGCAGGGTGGACAGGAAATTCAACGGTACTAATTGACTTAGAGGGACATGGCAGAGAAGAACTATTTTGTGATGTAGACTTATCGCGGACGGTAGGTTGGTTTACCAGTTTGTTTCCAGTATTATTGCAACTCCCAAAATTAGACCAACTAGCATCCGTTCTCAAGTCAATAAAAGAACAATTACGAGCTATTCCCAATCATGGTATTGGCTATGGCATTTTGCGTTACTTGTGTGAAGAACCTAATGTTAATGAACAACTACAGACAATTCCGACTTCAGAAATTAGTTTTAACTACCTAGGACAATTTGACCAAGTGCAATCAGAAACTGATTGGGAATTTGCACCTGAGTCTATTGGAGCTAACCAAAATTTAAAGCAAACTCGTGACCATATATTGGATATTAATGCTGTAGTATTAAAAGGTGAATTACAAATTGATTGGGCTTACAGTAGTCATATTCATACTAATGCCACAGTGGAAAAATTGGCACAGAGCTATATACAAGCAATCAGGTCAATAATAAAACATTGTCAGTCACAAGATACTAAAGGATATACACCATCGGATTTTCCAGATGCACAATTGAATCAATTAGAAATCGATCAGTTATTAACTTCTATCAAACATGGTATGCACAATTTATAAGTTGTTTGCACTGCTAACTTTTACTGTTAAATTAATCAGAGATTACTTATTAGGTTACATTTATGTCAATAGAAATTGAATCAGTTTATCCACTTTCTTCCATGCAGCAAGGAATACTGTTTCACAGCCTTTATGCTCCTGAGAGTGGTGTGTATTTTGAGCAGATTACCTTAAGTTTAAAGGGGAATCTCAATGTTATTGCTTTTGAATCAGCTTGGCAAAAAATTGTAGATAGGTATTCAATTCTCAGGACATTTTTTATTTGGGAAAATCGCCCATTTCCTTTACAAGTGGTGTTGAATCAGGCAACTTTACCTTGGAGTAATTTAGATTGGAGTTCATTCCTGTCGGCAGAGCAACAACAACAATTGTCAGAGTTGTTACAAAGAGAAAGACAAAAAGGTTTTGTCTTGAACCAAGCACCATTAATGAGATGTACGTTAATTAAACTAAGTGATGAGACCTACCAGTTCATCTGGAGCTTTCATCATATACTCATTGATGGTTGGAGTTTATCAATTATCTTGAAAGAGGTTTTCAATTTTTACCAGTCCCAACGAACTGGTGAAATTTGTTATTTACCAGCACCAGTTCCCTATCAAGATTATATCACCTGGTTAAATTCTCAAAACACTGAAGCAGCTTTTGAGTTTTGGCAACAAACTTTGCAAGGTTTTAGCGCACCAACTCCTCTAGTAGTAGATAAAACTAAGTCGGCTCAACAGACAGACTCGAATTACTCGGAACTGGAATTACGTTTAGGAGTGGAAGTAAGTAGTGGATTACAAAATGTCGCCAACCAAAATAATTTAACTTTATCCACTATAGTACAGGGAGTTTGGGCATTACTATTGAGTCGTTATAGTGGGGAAAAAGATGTCGTATTTGGGGTAACAGTTTCCGGTAGAAATGCCAATTTGTCAGGGATAGAAAGTATAGTGGGATTGTTGATCAACACCTTACCATTACTTGTACGAATATCGCCCTCAAAGAAACTAATACCTTGGCTGGAACAAATCCAGCAATCAATCTTGAAACTACAGGATTACTCTTACACGCCATTGTTTGAAATTCAAGCTAAGAGCGAGGTACCAGGGGGAATACCTTTGTTTGAGAGTATTGTGGTCTTTGAAAATTATCCAGTTGAGAAGACTGGATTTAATGAAGAGGATTCACTACAGCTAGGCGAGATAAAGGGGTTTGAACAAACTAATTATCCACTGACTATATTATTAGGAATGCCAGCGAATGAGTTGTTAGTTAAGATAAGTTACGATACTCTTCGGTTTCAAGAAGATACGATAGAGCGGATGTTAGGACATCTGCAAACCATTTTCTCAGCAATTGTGACTAATCCTCAACAAACTGTAAGTGAATTGCCTTTGTTAACTGAAACAGAACGCCATCAATTGTTAGTAGAGTGGAATAATACTGAGAGTGAATATCCAAAAGATAAATGTATTCATCAATTATTTGAAGAACAAGTAGAACTTACCCCAGATGCAGTTGCTGTAGTCTTTGAAGAAAAGCAGTTGACTTATCAGGAATTAAATCAAAAAGCCAATCAATTAGCACATTACTTGCAAAGTTTAGGAATAAGACCAGAAGTCTTAGTGGGGATATGTGTAGAACGTTCCCTAGAGATGGCGGTAGGACTATTGGGGATACTCAAAGCAGGTGGAGCTTATGTACCGTTAGATCCGAATTATCCAGCAGAACGGTTGAGTTATATGTTGGAGGACTCACGAGTAGAGGTGTTGTTAACGCAACAAAAGTTATTGTCATCTTTTCCATCATCTTTTAGGATACAGGTGGTGTGTTTAGATAGAGATTGGGGGATCATTGAACAACAAAGTCAATTCAATCTGGATACTGGAGTAGATTCAGAGAATTTGGCTTATGTCATCTATACTTCGGGTTCCACAGGGCAACCTAAAGGAGTTGCCATGAATCATCGCCCGCTTGTGAATCTTATACTTTGGCAACTGAAAAAATCCTGTGCAAAATATGGCACAAAAACAGGGCAATTTACACCAATAAGCTTTGATGTTTCCTTCCAGGAAATCTTATCTACTTGGTCTTCAGGAGGAACTTTAGTATTAATAACGGAAGATGTGCGAAGAGATGGAACGGCATTGTTACAGATGCTTGCACAACAAGCAGTCGAAAGACTATTTCTACCGTTTGTTGCTCTGGAACAATTAACACAAAGCGCTTCTAATATTCAATTTCTACCTCACAATCTTCAAGAACTGATTACTGCTGGAGAACAATTAAAAATTACTCCTGCACTAACAGATTTTTTGAATAAGCTTCCGAATTGTAGATTAGAAAACCAGTATGGACCGACGGAAAGCCATGTCGTAACAGCATTTCCTTTACAAAGCTATTCCAATATTTGGTCATCACTTCCACCAATAGGTCGTCCCATAGCCAATACACAGATATACATCCTAGACAACCAACTTCAGCCAGTACCCATTGGAATCATAGGCGAAATCTACATCGGAGGAGATGGATTAGCTAGAGGCTACCTCAATCGTCCAGAACTAACAAACGAAAAATTTATACCTAATTCTTTCAATCCCTCTCAATCTCCACGCCTTTATCGAACAGGCGACCTAGCTCGTTATTTACCAGATGGTAACATAGAATATCTGGGACGCATCGATAACCAAGTGAAGATAAGAGGTTTCCGTATTGAACTAGGGGAAATAGAAGCAGTTCTCAACAGCAACTCTCAAATCCAACAAGCCGCAGTCATAGCCAGGGAAGATATTCCAGATTACAAACGTCTAGTAGCTTATGTAGTCACCCAGGATGATTCAGTCAACAGCAATCAATTAAGAGAAGACCTCAAACAGAAGTTACCAGAATACATGGTACCATCAGTCTTTGTCTTCTTAGAAAACCTACCCCTAACACCCAACGGCAAAATAAACCGTAAAGCATTACCAGCACCAGAAGTCACCAGAAATATAACAGACGAATACATCGCACCAAGTACAGAAATAGAAGTAATTTTAAGTAATATATGGCAAGAATTGTTACTCAAAGAAAAAGTGGGTATCCACGACAACTTCTTCAACTTAGGGGGAGATTCCATCCTCAGCATTCAAGTAGTTTCTCGAGCCAAAAACTCAGGAATACAAATCACACCCAGACAAATATTCCAAAATCAAACCATAGCCGAACTAGCCAGAGTTGCTAACACAACAGTTGGAGTAAATGCACAACAAGGAATAGTAACTGGAACAGCCCCTCTAACACCAATTCAGCAATGGTTTTTTACCAAGAATCGCCCCGAATTACACCATTATAACCAATCGTTTTTACTACGTCTTCCTCCAAATCTATCAAATGAAACTCTTGCTCTAGCCCTGAAAAAATTACTAGAGCATCACGATGTACTGCGTTCAAGATTCACATCACAAACAGCAATATACCTACCAATCAATTCGATCGAAGACCAACGAGTATTAACCGTAGTAGATTTATCATCAACACCTCTTAAAGAACAAGCAGAAGCACTAGAAAAAATAGGTGCAGAATATCAAGCTAGTTTAAATCTGTCAACAGGACCGTTAATCCGACTGGTGCTGTTTAACTTAGGTCGAGATAAAAAACAATTACTAATCATAATTCATCACCTAGCAGTAGATGGAGTAAGTTGGCGAATTATCCTCCCAGACCTAGCAACCATCTGTCAACAAATAGAGGCGCAACAACCAATAAAACTGAGTGCCAAAACAACAGCATTTAAAGATTGGGCAGTGAAATTAAACAAATATGCTCAATCAGAAATTCTTAAACAAGAATTAGACTATTGGCTGAATCAATCTTGGTCTCAAAATCAACCATTACCAAGAGATTATGATTACACTCCATCAGAAAATTTAGTGGTAAATACTCAACAAGTATCAAGGAAGTTGAGTCTTGAAAAAACCAGCGAGCTACTAGGTTCAATCAATGGGGCTTACAATACGCAAATTAACGATATACTACTAAGTGCTTTAGCCAAAGTTTTAGCAGAATGGACTGGAAATTCAACTAGTTTAATAGACTTAGAGGGACATGGTAGAGAAGATTTATTTGAAGATGTAGACTTATCAAGAACAGTAGGTTGGTTTACCAGTTTGTTCCCAGTCTTGTTGAAAATCCCCGAAATAAAACAACCAGCAGAAGTTATCAAATCAATAAAAGAACAATTAAGAGCCATTCCCAAAAAAGGCATAGGTTACGGAATTTTAAAGTACTTGTGTGAAGATGCCACTATCCAAGAACAAATACAAAAAATTCCCAATCCAGAAATAAGTTTTATCTATTTAGGACAATTCGATCAAGTACAAGCAGAAAGTGCAGGTTTTTTTGTCCCAGGCTCAATGGGAACAGGAGGTGAGCAGAGTATAAAGCAATATCGTGATAATTTATTGCAAGTAAATGGTCTAGTAATAGAAGGGGAATTTCAAATAAATTGGGTTTACAGTTCTCAAGTTCATAGTCGCGCAACTATAGAGAATTTAGCCGATAACTATATTCAAACCATCAGAAATTTAATTGAACATTGTCAGTCATACGAAGCTTTTGGGTATACACCATCTGATTTTCCTGAAGCGCAGTTGAATCAAGAGAAAATAGATGAATTATTAGCGCTTTTGGGAAATCCAAAAATTGAATCAATATATCCCTTATCCCCCATGCAACAGGGGATGCTGTTTCACAGTATATATGCACCGGATAGTGGAATATATTTTCAGCAGCTGACATTAAATTTGAAGGGGGATGTCAATGAAGCGGCTTGGGAATTAGCTTGGCAAAAAATAGTTGATAGATATTCAATTCTCCGGACATTATTTGTTTGGGAAAATTGCCACACTCCTTTACAAGTGGTTTTGAAACAAGTAACTTTATCTTGGATTAATTTAGATTGGAGTTCCTTATCCTCCACAGATCAACAACAAGAATTTTCAGATTTTTTGTTAAAAGAACAAGAGCAAGGTTTTACCTTCGACCAAGCACCATTGATGAGGTGTAGATTAATTAAACTAAGTGATGAAACTTACAAGTTTGTCTGGCTTTTTCACCATATACTTATCGATGGATGGAGTTTACCAATTATCTTGAAAGAGGTTTTTAGTTTTTATCAAGCCCAAGAAACTGGGGAAAATTGTGATTTTCCAACAGCCGTTCCTTATCGAGATTATATCGCTTGGTTAAATTCTCAAAACGCTGAAGCAGCTTTTGAGTTTTGGCAAAAAACTTTGCAAGGTTTTAATGCACCTACACCCCTACTAGTAAATAAAACCAAATCACCTCAACAAATAACAGACTCGAATTACTCGGAACTGGAATTACGTCTAGGAGTGGAAGTAAGTAGTGGATTACAAAATGTCGCCAACCAAAATAATTTAACTTTATCCACTATAGTACAGGGAGTTTGGGCATTATTATTGAGTCGTTATAGTGGGGAAAAAGATGTCGTATTCGGGGTAACAGTTTCCGGTAGAACTGCTAATTTATCAGGTATTGAAAAAATTGTGGGATTGTTCATCAATACCTTACCATTACGCGTGCAAATATCGCCCTCAGAAAAACTAATACCTTGGTTGAAAGAAATTCAACAGTCGATGTCGAAATTACAGGATTACTCTTACACGCCATTGTTTGAAATTCAAGCTAAGAGCGAAGTAGGAGGAGGAACACCTTTGTTTGAGAGTATTGTGGTCTTTGAGAATTATCCAGTTGAGAAAACAGGATTTAATAAAGGGGGTTCGCTACAGTTAAGCGAGGTAAATGGGTTTGGACAAACTAATTATCCACTGACTTTAGTGGCAATACCTGGGGATGATTTGTTAGTTAAGATAAGTTACGATACTCTTAGCTTTGAAGAAGATACAATGGAGCGGATGTTAGGACATCTGCAAACCATTTTCTCAGCAATGGTGGCTAATCCTCAACAAACAGTGGCTCAATTGCCTTTGTTAACGGAAGCAGAACGGCATCAATTGTTAGTAGAATGGAATCAAACGGAGAGTGAATGTCTAAAAGATAAATGTATTCATCAATTATTTGAAAGACAGGTAGAACTCACTCCAGATGCAGTTGCTGTAATTTTTGAAGAGCAACAATTAACTTATCAACAATTAAATACTAAAGCCAATCAACTAGCATATTACTTGCAAAGGTTAGGGGTAAAACCAGAAGTCTTAGTGGGGATATGTGTAGAACGTTCCCTAGAAATGGTAGTAGGAATATTAGGAATACTCAAAGCAGGTGGGGCTTATGTACCTTTAGATCCTAATTATCCAACACAACGGTTGAGTTCCATGTTGAATGATTCAGGGGTAGAGGTGTTATTGACCCAACAAGAATTATTGTCATCTTTACCATCGTCTACGATACATAAGGTATGTTTGGATAGAGATTGGGGGATCATTGAACAACAGAGTCAGGCGAATCTGGATACTGGAGTAGATTCAAAGAATTTGGCTTATGTTATTTATACTTCGGGGTCTACAGGACAACCTAAAGGAGTTTTAGTTGAGCATTATGCTCTAGTTAATCACTGCCAAAATATTCAAAATGTTTATCATCTGATACCAAGCGATCGAGTTCTTCAATTTGCTTCAGTTAGCTTTGATGCTTTTATAGAACAAACTATCCTTCCATTAACTATCGGTGCTGCAGTAGTAGTGCGTAACGAAGAACTATGGCAAGCATTGCAATTCCAAGAGCAGATTGACAAATATGGAATCAGTGTTATCAACCTACCACCAGCCTATTGGCAACAATTAATTGGGCAATGGGTTAACTGCAAACAAACAGCACCAAAAGACAGCCTGAGACTTGTTATTATTGGTGGAGATGCTATGCCACCAAAAGCAGTGAAATTTTGGCAAAAAACATCTTTAGCATCGGCGCGCCTTCTCAATGCATATGGTCCGACAGAAGGAACCATCACATCAACTGTTTTTGAAGTAAACTCTCTAGCGAGTTTTCAGAAGCTTGCTGATAGTATTCCTATCGGGCGTCCCATTGTTAACGCCCAAATATATATTCTAGACACATATCTACAACCAGTACCCATAGGTATTCCAGGTGAACTATACATAGGAGGGGATGGCTTAGCTAGAGGCTATCTCAATCGTCCAGAATTAACAAATGAGAAATTTATTTCTAATCCCTTCAACCCTTCCCAATCTTCTCGTCTTTACCGAACAGGAGATAAGGCACGTTATTTACCAGATGGAAATATAGAATTTTTAGGACGGATAGATAATCAAGTAAAAATAAGAGGATTCCGGATAGAGCTAGGAGAAATAGAAGCAGTTCTCAATAGCCATCCTCAAGTCCAGCAAGCAATAGTAATAGTCAGAGAAGACATTGCAGAGAACAAACGTCTAGTAGCATATTTAGTCACTTTAGATGAATCTCTAAATAATAATCAACTAAGAGAGTATCTCAAACAAAAGCTACCAGAATACATGATGCCATCAGGCTTTGTCGTCTTAGAAACACTCCCCCTAACACCCAACGGCAAAATAGACTATAAAGCATTACCAGTACCAGACGAAATTAGAGACATAACAGACGAATACATCGCACCAAGAACACAGAGTGAAGAAATAATAGCCAACATCTTTGCAATAGTTTTAGGAGTAACTAAAGCCGGAATCTACGATAACTTCTTTAACTTAGGCGGACATTCCTTACTCGCCACTCAATTAATATCTAGATTGAAAGAAACCTTTCAAATAGAAATACCGCTAAGAAAAGTATTTGAATCGCCTACTGTAGCTCAACTAGACCTTAGCATCAATCAATTGCGGACATTAGGCGCAGGCTTAAATTTACCATCAATTAAACCTATAGCAAAAGAAATTGAAGTCCTACCCCTATCGTTTGCCCAAGAAAGACTATGGTTCTTAGATCAACTAGAAGGCGGTTCAGCCATCTACAATATACCAGCAGCCATTCGCCTCACTGGTAATTTGGAACTTAATGCCCTCCAACAAGCCCTCAAAGAAATAGTACGCAGACATGAAGTATTAAAAACTAGTTTTCCAACAGTTAATGGGAAACCAAGACAGATAATTAACCCAGAAATCACCTTAAATATCAAGGTGAGAGACTTACAACATCTAGAAACAACAGAACGAACAAAAGTTTTAGAGCAACAAGTAATAGAAGAAGCATCCATCCCCTTTGACCTAGAAGTAGCACCCTTAATCAGATGTAATCTCTTAAAAATATCAACTACAGAACAGGTCTTACTATTAACAATGCACCACATTGTGTCAGATGGTTGGTCAATGGGGATATTCATCCAAGAACTATCAAGTTTATATCAAGCCTTTTGTGCAGGTGAAACAACACCTTTAGCAGAATTACCTATTCAATATGCAGACTTTGCTGTTTGGCAAAGAGAATGGTTAAAAGGAGAAATATTAGAAACCCAACTAGATTACTGGAAGCAACAATTGCAAGATGCACCAGAACTATTACAACTCCCTACAGACAGAAGGAGACCGAGTGTACAAACTTACAATGGAAAAACCCACAGATTTAGCTTAAATCAGGAATTAACCCAGAAATTACAAAAACTCTCAAGGGAGTCAAACACAACATTATTTATGACACTGTTGTCCGCTTTCCAAACATTACTATACCGTTATAGTGGACAAACAGATATTTTAATAGGCTCACCAATAGCTAATCGCCATCACCGAGAAATAGAGCCATTGATTGGCTTTTTTGTGAATACATTAGTTTTAAGAAGTAAATTTGAAGATAACCCCAGTTTTGAAGAGTTGCTTAAGCAAGTCAGAGAAACAACATTAAAAGCGTATGAACATCAGGACCTACCTTTTGAACAGGTAGTTGATGCATTACAACCAGAACGCACTTTAAGTCATTCACCCCTATTCCAGGTCATGTTTGTCCTGCAAAATACCCCAATGGGTTCTCTAGAATTACCAGGGTTAACTTGGAGTCAGTTAGATCAGGATTTTCCCATAGCTAAGTTTGATTTAACTCTCAATATATCAGAAACTTTTCAAGGCTTAGAAGGAGGATGGGAGTATAATACTGATTTATTTGATAGCTTAACTATTGAGCGGATGGCTGCAAATTTTGAGAACTTATTGTTAGCCATAGTTGCTCATCCTCAAATGGCTGTAAATGAATTGCCTTTGTTAACTGAAGAAGAACGGCATCAATTATTAGTAGAATGGAATCAAACGGAGAGTGAATATCCAAAAGATAAATGTATTCATCAATTATTTGAAAAGCAAGTAGAAC
>NZ_JBALCY010000053.1:0-60349 GCF_036917655.1 Nostoc sp. | reverse complement strand
TTTTTCACCTACAAGGTCATTCAGTTGTCTGGCTAATGGAACCAGCTAACCGTCCCTGAGCATTACTACTCATTTAGGTTAAACGAATCGCACTTTTTCAACTCTTCATAAAATAAAGGCTCACCTCTTGTTGCTTTTTGTCCTTTTCTCATCGGCTATATTTAGCTTAGTACACTAAGCTAAATATAGCCGATGAAAGCATTCACAGCAAGATGTATTCACTCAAGTTAGAACTGAAACTGAATAATAAAGAACGTTCTCAACTTGTAGGATGCGCTGGCTTTGCGAGGCGTGTCTACAACTATGGCTTAGAGATGCTTACACAGTCCTGGAATTTTGAAGGCATCAAAGCAAGCGACTCTAAACGGTTATCAGCAATTGAAAAGGTATTTAAATCATGTAAAAACAAATCCTGATTACGGATGGATGCAGCAATATGCTTCAGCTATTTATTCATCGACACTTCGGAATTTAGGAAAAGCTGTAGAAAAATGGCGCAAAGGTGATTCTGATTTTCCCCAGTTTAAATCAAAAAAGCGTGGGGATAGTTTTACCGTTCTTAAAAAATGTGGTGTATGACAATAGTAAAAGCACATTGAGTAGCCGTGTGCTGTGAAAGTCGCAAGCACGGTTCCGAATGGGAGGGGTAGAGCAGTAATGCTCTCCTCGACCCTACCTGATGGCTAACCATAAACTCTCAAATGCGATGGCTTCGCCGGTTCGCTTGCGACCATCGCTAACTTGGGGTTATATGAGTTTAGGCGAATGCTCACTTACAAACAATCTTTCTTTGGCACTAAGGTTGAGATTGTTGAGCGATGGTTCCCTAGCTCTAAAGTCTGCTGCAAATGTGGGCATATTCAACCAATGAGTTTGTCAGAGCGAGTGTGTGTGAGGGAGGATGCGGTAATATTCGAGATCGTGATCAGAATGCATCTTTGAATCTGAAAAATGCCCCTATAGATTAAAATACGCTTGGCTTGAGCGGAATTTACGCCCCTGGACAAGAAGTAGCCGGCTACCTTGGATGAAGGGGGAAGAAAACATTAAATCTATTTAATCAACGTTGAGTAGGCTTAAATAAGTTTTTTGAAGCACTTTGCACTTAAGAAAGAGCAGCTACGTGAGCAGAGTACAAAATATGCGAGGATGCTATAGGACTCATATTTGATTTTTGAAAAAACTCAGTACAACTCAAAGAGGCTTCTTCCCTACTCCCCACTCCCTACTCCCTACTCCCAGCCTACGCAAATAATTTCAGAAATCAAATCGGATTGCTATATCTAGTTGGGCTTACAGTAGATTTTATGAATTACTAGATAGTATTTTAAGTAATCGCGGCATTTATCTAATGAAGGTAAATCCTGCTTACACGAGCGTTATTGGTCTAGTTAAATATGCGCGTCAATATAGTTTATCCTCTGATTGTGCTGCGGCAATTGCGTAGGCATAGCCCGCCGCAGGCATCGCACGTCGAGGAATGAGATTGAGTGAAAATATACCAGTGGCCATAACCGCCTATCTTGATGTGAATTCAGGAAAGCACGTATGGTCATTGTGGAATCAAGTGAATAATTTGATAAAAAAGTACTAGCATCAAGCGTCACAACTTTTATGCTATCTGTAACTGGGAGTTTTTGGTCAAGCAATGGTCAGAGAAATCTGATACTAGCAAGTGTAAACGCTAAAAATGATTTTTACAGAACATATACCGCTAAGTTCCCTCTGTACAGATTTACACAGGTTTTTAGAAGCGGTTTGTAATTTTATTCAATAAATGTGATCTCATTAGACTTAGAAATTAAATTACTGACTCCAGAGCATCTGAGTGCATTGTTGGAACTCGATCAAGCTTGTTTTGGCGGTCTATGGACGATGGAGGGCTACCAACGAGAGTTGGACAGTCCCAACAGCGATATGTTGGGTTTATTTTCCTCTGTCTCTAATTCGAGACTGCTGGGAATGGGTTGTTTTTGGTCAATTTTAGAGGAAGCCCACATTACAATTTTGGCGGTTCATCCCCAATATCACCGTCAAGGTTTGGGACAAGCTTTATTATATTCACTCATTAAGACAGCTTGCGATCGCAAAATGGAGCGAGCTACCCTCGAAGTGCGAGCTTCTAACTTGGGGGCTATATTTTTATATCAAAAATTTGGCTTCCAAACAGCTGGGCGGCGGCGGCGTTACTACCAAGATAACGATGAGGATGCCCTAATCCTTTGGCTTCCAGACTTACAACACCCCAAATTTCAAGCTACTTTAGACCAGTGGTATTCCATGATTAGCGATCGCCTAGACAAATCCTCTTGGCACTTGCTTTTTAAGTAGTTACGGATTATTAATTTTTAATTATCGTGGCTTGTGATCAGCTTCAGCAAAAAAATGCAACTTTGCTGCGCCTATTTATATTTAAATATCTTAAAGAAAAACAAGTTTATATAACAAAAACCTATATAAAATATTTTTACTTGATATTAAATAAGATATATGTTAAATATAAATATTTGGGATTGAATAAAAAAACTCTTAATATAAGCAGTCAGCTATTTGTAATAAATCCCAAAAACGCTGGTGAACTAAAGCTCCTCAGTACACTAGCGAGATAAAAGTAGTCAATAGTTAACAATTAGCCCATCAACCAAAGTCATAGCTTCAGGATGTCTATAATCTGTTATACAGGCATCCAAAAGCTTTGCCTGTGCTAAAATCAGCATACCGGCACGACCGCAGATGATGGGATAAAGCCATGTTTGAGCGCTTCACAGAAAAAGCCATTAAGGTAATCATGCTGGCCCAAGAAGAGGCCCGCCGTTTAGGTCACAACTTTGTTGGAACCGAGCAGATCCTCCTGGGTCTGATTGGCGAAGGCACTGGTGTGGCTGCGAAGGTGCTGAAATCAATGGGCGTCAATCTTAAAGATGCCCGAATTGAAGTTGAAAAAATTATAGGACGGGGATCAGGCTTTGTTGCCGTGGAAATTCCGTTTACGCCACGGGCGAAGCGAGTTTTAGAACTCTCCTTGGAAGAAGCACGCCAACTAGGGCATAACTACATTGGCACCGAGCATCTGCTGTTGGGCCTAATCCGCGAAGGGGAAGGCGTCGCAGCCCGGGTGCTAGAAAACCTCGGTGTGGATCTATCTAAGGTAAGAACCCAAGTCATCCGCATGTTGGGAGAAACTGCCGAAGTTTCACCAGGCGGTTCATCCGGGCGCACAAAAACCCCGACTCTGGATGAATTTGGTTCAAACCTGACCCAAATGGCAATGGACAACAAGCTCGATCCAGTGGTGGGACGCGCCAAGGAAATTGAGCGGGTGATTCAGATATTGGGTCGCCGAACTAAAAATAACCCAGTGCTAATTGGGGAACCAGGGGTTGGTAAAACCGCGATCGCTGAAGGTTTAGCTTCACGCATTGCCGCTAAAGATATCCCTGACATCCTCGAAGATAAACGCGTCGTCACGTTGGATATTGGTTTGCTCGTAGCAGGAACCAAATACCGGGGTGAATTTGAAGAACGTTTGAAAAAAATCATGGATGAAATCCGCTCTGCGGGTAATGTCATTCTCGTGATTGATGAGGTACACACCTTAATTGGTGCGGGTGCAGCAGAAGGTGCTATTGACGCAGCGAATATCCTCAAGCCAGCTTTGGCCAGAGGTGAGTTGCAGTGCATCGGTGCTACAACCTTAGATGAATACCGGAAGCACATCGAGCGAGATGCAGCACTAGAGCGGCGTTTCCAACCAGTCATGGTTGGCGAACCTACAGTTGATGAAACAATTGAAATTTTATATGGTCTGCGCGAACGCTACGAGCAACACCATAAACTGAAAATCTCCGACGAAGCATTGGTTGCGGCGGCGAAATTATCAGATCGTTACATTAGCGATCGCTTCCTCCCAGATAAAGCCATCGACTTAGTTGATGAAGCAGGTTCTAGGGTGCGCTTGATTAACTCCCAGCTGCCACCCGCAGCCAAAGAGTTAGACAAAGAGCTGCGTCAGATATTAAAAGAAAAAGATGATGCGGTGCGCTCTCAAGACTTTGACAAAGCTGGAGAATTGCGCGATCGCGAGATGGAAATCAAAGCTGAAATCCGGGCGATCGCTCAAAGCAAGACCAATGCAACTGGCACTGAAGGTGAAGAACCTGTAGTTACAGAAGAGGACATTGCCCACATTGTCGCTTCCTGGACTGGGGTACCGGTGAGCAAACTCACCGAATCGGAATCTGAAAAGCTGCTGCACATGGAAGACACCTTGCATCAGCGTTTAATCGGTCAAGATGAAGCTGTGAGAGCAGTTTCACGGGCAATTCGTCGCGCTCGTGTTGGTTTAAAAAATCCCAATCGACCCATAGCTAGCTTTGTCTTCTCTGGGCCGACTGGTGTAGGTAAAACCGAGTTGGCGAAGTCCTTGGCTGCATACTTCTTCGGTTCGGAAGAAGCGATGATCCGTTTGGATATGTCGGAATACATGGAGCGTCACACCGTCAGCAAGCTGATTGGTTCGCCTCCAGGTTATGTTGGCTATAACGAAGGTGGTCAGCTGACCGAAGCCGTGCGGCGGCGTCCTTATACCGTGGTGTTGTTCGACGAAATCGAAAAAGCACACCCCGATGTATTCAATATGCTGCTGCAAATTTTGGAAGACGGTCGGTTAACCGATGCCAAAGGTCGCACGGTGGACTTCAAAAACACCTTGCTGATTTTAACTTCCAATATTGGTTCTAAGGTAATTGAAAAAGGCGGTAGTGGTATCGGCTTTGAATTCTCCGAAGATGCCACCGAGTCAACTTACAACCGGATTCGCTCTTTGGTGAACGAAGAATTGAAGCAATACTTCCGTCCAGAGTTCCTCAACCGACTCGATGAAATTATCGTCTTCCGTCAGTTGAGCAAGCCGGAGGTAACACAAATCGCCGAAATTATGCTCAAGGAAGTATTTGGTCGTTTGACGGAAAAGGGTATCACCTTAGAAGTCACCGATCGCTTCAAGGATCGGTTGATCACTGAAGGTTACAGTCCCAGCTACGGCGCAAGGCCGTTACGTCGAGCGATTATGCGCCTGTTAGAAGATAGCCTAGCAGAAGAAATTCTGTCTGGGCGCATTAAAGATGGCGATACTGCGATCGTTGATGTGGATGAAAATGGCGTTGTACAAGTTAGTTCTGAACAGCGTCGGGAATTGTTACCCCAAGGTGTTGAGTAAGATTTAGGGTTTGAGATTTAAGTCTCAAATAGAAAATTAGAAAACGGTAGAGTATTTATTGCTCTACCGTTTTTTTGTTTGAATATGTCTAATGCAGAGGACGAATACCGTGTTATTCCCCCACAAGATCAAATGAAGAATAACTGGGAATTTATGGAAGTATGGATAGATCCAAGTCATTCCCCTCCATATGTTCTTTTATTGCTTTGCGACAGTGAAGATAACTGTCAGATTTATGATCCGGCACAGGGTTATAAAGTTGTATTTTCTAGTAATAACTATGATGAAGCGAAGTTATATTTACTAGAAGATGAGTTTGAATCAGTTCAAGGTAGGGTGTTAGCTGCGGAATTATAGCGGTTCTCAGTTGGGTGCAATACTGCAATACGCCCGATTATTGGGGAGTCCAAAACCAGAATTCAGGAGAACTTTATATTCTGACTCCTGACTCCAAGCTGTGTTAGGTGTATTTTAGTGATCTGAAATCGCCATAGTTTTAAATTGATTCATTTGTCAGAGAAAGAAAATCAGGTGATCGCTATTTGTCTTCTTGCTTAACCCAAAGATAACAGTAGAAAATTCAGTTTGAAGCCACAACAAATAATCAAGTAGAATTAGTACACAGTAGCAACAAAGGAGCAAAGCTATGCAAAGCATACTTTTAAGCCGCGAAGAAGTTGGGCGACGTGCGAAAGAATTATATGAAAATAGCATTTGTCAACAAGTAGAACGAGAAGAAAACATCGGTAAAATGGTGATTATCGATATAGAAACAGGTGAATACGCAATTGATAAAACAGGCTTAGAATCGGCACGATATTTACGTAATAAAAACCCATTTGCTCGACTTTTTGGTATTCGCATTGGTTACAAAGTCGCTGTTTCCTTCAGTGGTGACATGGAGCGCGATTATCGGTGATTTCTGGTATTGTCAAGAACGGACGCGCAACCGTTAATATCATATTTCGACTGCCCAATCAACCAGATTTTACTATTGAATTTGTTATCGATACAGGTTTTACAGAGTTTCTTTCCTTACCCCCAACAGCAGTTACTCTATTGGGTTTTTCTTTTGTTTATGATATGTATGCCAATTTAGCTGACAATAGTAATGTAATCTTGCCAGTACATCAAGCTAACATTATTTGGAATGGAGAAGAACGGGAAGTGAATGTACTTGCTACAGGACGGCTACCTCTATTAGGTACGCTTTACTTGATGAGCGTGAACTTATCATACAGTTTACCGAGGGCGGTTTAGTAACAATTGATGAGTTGTATAGCAATCCGAATTGAAACGTGAGAAAATACGGAGATTAAAAGTACGTATTTATAGGCTTTTCAGCGATTTTGTTTCTCACAAATGATTTAGGATTGCTATAGTTGCTTTCTGGATATATTGGCTTTCTATCAATAGCAATGAGAATTATTACCCCAAGGGATTGAATAGGATTTAAAATTTTAGCTTTATCGTTACCATGTTAGATTGATCGGATAACCACTAAAAGGTATTCCAAATCATGACCTTCAGTGATGTAGTTGAAGCAATTAAAAGTCTTTCTAGTGAAGAGAAGTTAGAAATTCAACTGTTATTACAGCAATATCTACGGGAAGAAAGGCGTGAAGAGATTTATCAAAATTTTCAGGCGGCGCAAGTAGAACAGCAAAATAGTGAACTAAAGTTTTCCTCAAATATCGATGAACTGAGACAACTGCTAGAAGAGTGATGTTAAAAGTAAGTTTCAGTTCTTCATTTAAACGTGCTTTTAAAAAGCGAATTCAAAAGAATGTAGATTGAGAAGAACGGTTTTGGCAAAAGTTGGAGCAGTTTACAGCAGATCCATTTGATCAGGGTTTAAAAACTCATAAGTTGTTAGGTAAGCTTAAAGACTTATGGAGTTTTAGTGTAGATTCTGACAAGAGAGTAATTTTTTACTTTACAGATGATGGCGATGCTGTGTTTGTAGATATTGGTAGTCACGATGAAGTTTACTAAGTAAAATCTATTAATAGGCGGATAAAAATCAATATTCAAAAAACGGTAGAAGACAAAACTTATCTACCGTTTTTTTGTTGTCTACCAATACGACAAAAACACAAATAGCAGATGAATCTAACCTTATTCCTTCTATAATTTCTGCTTCACTGTTAATTATGCTCTGTCTGCGGGAAAACTAAGAATAGGCGCTTAAGTCGCTGTAAGCATTTGAGTAAGAGTAAAGCAGAGTATGGATAGCGGTTTACAGATTGACAATGTTCAAAGGTTTGTAGAAGTAATTGGGGATAACGATAACCTCTGGAATCTTTTGGTTGGTAGAGAAGTTAGTCGCTTTCAAGCAGAAATTACGTATGGCATTAAAGGAAAAGTTTTACAAATACAAAATATAAAAGACCAAAATACAAAACACGAAGAAATATTAATCGAAATAAATTATAAAAACGAATTTAACGTTAAATATTACAAAGAGATATTTATTGAAATATTTAATACAATGTCGCCACCTTATATTCCAAATTATCTAGTGAAAAAACTTTTCCCAAGATCAGTCCGGGCTGAAACACTATATTTTTAGCAATGCCTAGAACTGAATTACCTAAATAGCTGTAACGTCCAACTGCTCCTGCTTCTGCACCACTGAAAAAAGGAATAATTACCTGAGTAGCAATCAGAAACCAGGCCACACCAGCGCCAAGAGCGATCGCACCAGATAAACGCCGCTTTTCAAACAAAAGTAACCAAACTCCCATTGCTGCAACAGTGAGGGATAAGACCTCTTTACATCCCAAGACCAGGAAAATACTTAAACAAAACCACCCTACATGACCTAACCGTGCTGCTAAAACCGCAGACAATAGTAGTGGTACAGCTATCACTTCTGGGTGAAAATCAAATAAATTGGCGTTAAACACCAACGGATACAAGAGATATACAAATGCGATCGCTATTGCTTGGTTTTCCTTCAGTCCAGCTTGACGGGCTAGATGCCAAGTAGGCAAAGCGCCTAATGCCAAGGCAACTGCCTGCACGGCAAATAACCAGTAAACACTGGGGTATATTTTATACAGTAAAGCCAAGGGATAGAATATCCAAGCCGCATGATCGCCGAGAATATGAAAACCCATGAAAGAACTAATAGGCTGTTGCCCTTGACTAATTAAATAAACCGCTTGGTCAAAAATTCCTAAGTCAAAAGCGGTTGATTGAAACAACTGGTGTCTTAAGCTGCTGCACCCAAACAAAATTAAGGCACTCACGCCAATCATCCAACCAAGATAACCAGGCTGATTTAGTTTTTTCCTCATAGCATCAAAAAAGTATCCATCGTGAGTATTTTAGAGACATAATTAGCAATATTATTCACTACCATAATCAGCCCTAAATGTATCGCCCAAATATTGTAAAGCTATTCATAAACAGAACGATCATATTCCGAGAAAAAGAATGGTTATTTATCTTACTAGTAATATCTCTAGTTCTATGGCTGATATTTTTGGGAAACTCCCCTTTACGAGACTGGGATGAAGGTACTTACGCTCTAGTCGCCAGAGAAATTTACCGGACTGGTAACTGGCTTTATCCCACCCTTCAAGGAGAACCATTTTTATTAAAACCGCCTTTGATGCAATGGTTAATTGCTTGGTGTTACCAATTAGGAGGAGTGCAAGAGTTAACTACACGCTTACCTGGTGCGGTTTTAACTGCCTTGGGAGTGCCTTTGCTTTACTTAGTCGGGCGTTTGGCTTTTAAGCAAAGTTTACCGGCTCTATTTGCTGCTTTAGTTTACTTGACAATGTTGCCTGTGGTGCGTCATGGACGACTAGCAATGTTAGATGGGATGACTATTTCTTTTTTCTTGCTGTTGTTGTTTTGTCTTTTGAAGGCACGTCAGAACCGAAAATATGCTCTAGGCGTGGGATTTTGTCTGGGGTTAATTATTCTGACAAAGGGGATGATAGTTTTGCTATTGGGGGCGATCGCCTGTTTATTTCTGCTTGCAGATCGACAATTAGCTTTGTTGAAAAGTCCCTATCTCTGGGTGGGAATTTTGTTAGGAAATGCTCCTGCGATCGCTTGGTATACTGATCAATGGCAACATTATGGTAATACTTTCTTAGAAGTGCATTTTCAAGCACAAGCCTTTGATCGGCTTATACAACCTGTTGAAGGTCATAGCGGTCCTGTTTGGTACTATTTATTAGAATTACTCAAATATGGTTTTCCCTGGTTGCTCTTTTTGCCTGGAGGTCTTTATTTAGCTTGGAAAAAACGCGATCAGACTTGGGGTTCTTTAGTTCTGTTAGGCACAATCGTTTATTTAGGAACTATCTCTTTTATGAGAACTAAACTCCCGTGGTATGTCATGCCTGTATATCCCTTTTTAGCTTTGGCAATTGGTGCTAATTTGAGCGAAGTTTGGCATAATCGTCATTTTCGAGTGCGAAGTTGGACAATATTTATGGCTATTATTGCTATTGCTGGTTTAGGAGGTTGTGTTTACTTTTTTATTAAGAAACAGCCTATTTTGATAGTGATGAGTATTGTTTTGGCAATAAGTATGAGTATCGCAGCATGGCTAATTAAACAGCGCGATCGCAACTTTATTCCAGTGTTATTTACAGGGATGTATTTAGTTTTAACCCTGTTGGTAAGTTCGCAATCTTGGATTTGGGAATTAAAGGAAGCTTTTCCAGTTAAACCAGTAGCAGACTTAATTCGGGCAAATGTTTCACCAGGAACAACAGTTTACACATCTTTTGCTTATGGGCGTCCTAGTTTGGACTTTTACAGCGACTGCAAGGTAACTTCTGCAACTGTGCCACTTTTACAACAAATGTTATCTAATAAATCTTATTTGCTATTAGATAATGGGGCTTTACACCAAATCAATTTAACTGGTAGTAAAATTATAGGAGCAGCTAACGGATTTACACTGATTACCAAAAGTTAATTATACTAACAAATACTTAATAGTAGATTACCTAAGATCCCTAACTTCTCAAAGAAGTTAGAGATCTTATTTATCGGTAAACCACCAATGAATGATATTAATCAACCTAAGCTACCCAAAGATTGCGGGCAAATCGAATAGAAAATGTGAACATTAGTATTCCAAAAAAGTACATAATTGGGTATCCCCAACGAGGATAATGGGAAAGTAATAACCCGAATGCCATTGACAGAGATACAATGCCGTAAGCGTAGCGTTCAGCCGAGGGTGTAATCCCTGTGCTTAAAATTAAAGCGAAGCAAGAAAACCCATAGACAACAGCAACAAGAGGAATTTTGGTTCGTGATAACCATAGTAAATATATCCCACCAAAAACTAGTGCAATTTTGACTAATTCATCTCCTGTCAATGACCACAACAATAGCCATAAAAAATATAATCCATAGCGGAATTTAATCATCCCCACATGTAAACGAAAGCGCCATAATAAACAGCCGCTACCAATAATTATTAAAAATAATAACGGATATAAAGGGTCTTTAATATAGCCATATTTCCAATTAGTGAAACCTACCGTAATTTGCATCAGCATCTGCCACCAACCCTCCCAAGCAAACCCTGTTGCATCACCACGCCACGCTTTTTGTGCATGGATGAAAGCCAAAGCGTCGCCAAATTGAATTTGACAATAAAGACTGTACAGAGATATACCCAAACCAACAGTTAAACTGGCAATATAGGCTTTTATGTCTCTACGTTCTTTCCAAGAAACAAACAGAAAAGCGGGGATGAGAGCAACTCCAGGTAGTCGCGTCGCTGTAGATAATGCTCCCCAGAATCCTGCCCAAATATATTGCTTTTTATCAAAAGCTCGTAACGCAGATGTGGTACACAACAAAAACAGACCTTCAGTATAAATTACGGTTCCATAAAGGGAATAAGGACACCATGCTAAAGTAGCTGTCGCCCATCGTGCTGCGCTTGTGCCATAAAGCTCCTGTACCCAAGAATAAAGTATGAACAAGGCGGCTAAAAAAGCCGAATTATTAACTAATATACCTGCCACTTTAGGAGGCAAGCCGATGAACATAATGATCCGGCTTAACAATGGAAATAAAGGGAAAAATGCAACTGTGTGTATTTCCTTTACGTCACTGGAGAAATCATAACCAGAAGTCATAATTTTCTCATACCAAACACTATCCCAAGCAGAGAAAACATCCCAGCTAAACGTAGCAGTAACGCCAGTTGATGAACTTGGAAATAATGGGGCAATCAGTAACATAGTGATGACTATTATAAGCCTACTAGACAGCCACATTGCTATGACAAAAAATAAGCCATTAGCCAAATTTTTTTTCCTTATATTCATCTTTGCAGATAGATAATTTAACTTTTGATTGATATTTTAGCGAGACTCCGCTTTTAATTTTGGATAAATCATGTCACAATTTCGCACAACAAACCAGAGTGTGAAACCTAAAGGTACAGAAAACAACTGGATATATATGGGAGTCCCTAAATAGCCGAAAAATGAGGACATTTGCACGACGATAGCCACCCAAAAATATCGGGGAAAATAAAAGGCAAAGATAAGAGAAAATATATCGGCAGGATAGAAGTATCTGTCGTGCATCTTGGGCAGGATATATGGCATAAAGAAAACTGATATTGTAGCTAGGTGTATCAGTCTGTCTTGAGTAATTTCTAGTCTACTTTTATAAACAATGTATGCAAATAAAAATATTGCAGATATAGTTAAGGCTAAACCTATAGGAACAACAATATTATAAAAATTACTGGGAATCCATTGATAAAGATTAGGTGCATTTTTAGCGAGTTCTTTATATTTATTAGCTTGGTTAAAGTATACTAGCAGCAATTCTGACATTGGTCTGCCAGCAAACCAAGCTGGCAATATTAAAACTATATATACTAATGGAATTAATGGTAAATAATACCAAGAAATTCTTTTTTTTAGCAACAGAATCAATAATAAAGGTGCTAAAAACATAGCTTGCAACTTAAAAGAAAGCGCTACGCCAAAGCTAACTAATCCTAAAATTTGTTTTTGAATAGATAAAAAATAAATACAGGCAATTAATCCTGTTGCATAAATAACGTCACATTGACCCCATAACGCACTATTACAAATAACACTCGGACTCAATATAACTGCCAAAAAAGCAAAAGTTGCTATTTTCCCTTCTGGGTATTTTAGTCGGACAAGTTTGTAAGTAAAAAATGCACAAAGAAAATCAACAGTCATAGCAAAAAGCTTGATTGCCAGAATTTTCGGCAATCCAGATAGCAGATTGGTAGAAATTAAAATCCAGTAAAGGTAGGGGGGCGTATAGTCAGCAAAACTATATTTTAGAGCGCTGAAGCCGCCATGAGATGCAATGAAATCATACCAAGGCTCTAAAAAATATTTATAGTCCACCGATTTATTCGGAACACAAACTAATCGAATTACCACTGCTAATATAATGCCAATAGTGAAGTATCCAGTAACCGGGGATGGGAAAGAGTTTAACAGCCTATTGAACTGATGTTTCACTATTTTTAATAATGTGTTGTCGGAAGTTTTCGTTATAAATTGTATCAGTCTTGGCAGTGTTCAAATACTAAATCAAGAGTAATTGAAGCAAGTACATCTAAGAGGATGTTTGTAAAGTCTAATTTTTTACTCGACTGAGCGACTAGAAGTCGCACGCCAGTTGCTCATGGGGGAAACCCCCTTCTCTACGATCCGCTCCGCGTTGGCAAAGCCTCTCGTAGAGAAGGCGCTAGCCTCTCACGAATGGGAGAAGACGGTACTGGCTTGGCTACACGAGACTTTACCTTAAAACCCTTGATTTATTATGCTTTCCGCGTAGGCGGACTACCCTGCGGGAAGGCTTTGCCTACGTTTATGTAGTAGCGAATCATATGAGACTGTTGGTCAATTCACTCTCTTGTTAAACCCCCCACCCCTAAAACCTCAATTTGACGTTGCTTTCTCGCCCTGCAATAAATTGATTGCTCATAGCTCCCGTGCGTTTCAAGGCACTGAAATTAAAGAAATTAAGATGGATTGGGGCTGATGGGTTAGACCCCCCATTGATTCGCCAACAGTCTGATTATATTTGCCCAATACTACGATCCTTCGTTCGTTACTTGAACAATGGATTGACTAGATTGGGCTAGATAGATACCCGCTAAAACTACGGCAAAAGTCGCCCACTCAAACAAACCTACTTGTTCTGAAAAAATGAACCAAGCAAAAATTGAAGCTAGGACTGGTTCGAGAAGAAGCGTGACGGCGACGACGCTTGAAGAAATTCTACTGAGGCTATAAGCCAAAAGTCCCTGACCCAACACTTGGCAAAAAAGAGCTTGAAAAATGATGAAAAACCAACCCGTCCAGGAATAGGGAAACAGCCTATCTTCGACGAATGGGAGGACGGGTAGTAGAAGCATTGTTGTGACTCCACAGCGCCACAGCATTATAGTTGCGGTGCTAAATCTGGTTCGGAGTCTTTCTATCAGCAGCATACACGTAGCCATGAAAATCGCAGTTAGCAATGCTAATGCATCACCTAGTATTTGGTCAGTTGCAAATTGCACCTTATTGATTTCAAACGCGATCGCTCCTCCCAAGGCTATGACCAGACCAATAACGAATCTGTGATCGAAGCGGCGACCGAAAAACAGATACCCAGCTAAAGCAACAAATAAGGAGTTCAAATTAGATAGTAAAGCCACGTTGGCAACACTAGTTTGACTCAGCGACCAAGCCCACAAAAGAAGGTAGGTTCCAGCAGCTGTTCCCATTGCCAACAATAGCCACACTTCTTGTCTGGTAAAAGGCTTCTGTTCTAGAGATTGGTTATCAGGCTGTTGGTAGCCCAAAGCCTCAAGTCCATTCCACAGCCCAAAGACAACTGTAGCAATCCAACTGCGATGAAATACTACAGCATTTGCACCAATTTCTTGTTGACACAATTTAGTCAGAGATGGTGCTAAAGATATGGGAATTAGGGCAAAAAATAATGATACAGTTCCTAATAAAGCAGGTGTTTCAGAGAATTGTAGCTTTAGTAATGACAGTTTGGTCGTCATACTTTTAACGAAAGTGTTAACTATATTTTTGACTGATTCCTGAAACGGCAAATTAACAGTAGCTTGGCTAGATACGGCTAAGTATAAACCCATTAAAACTACAGCGAAACCTACCCAATTTGAGAAAGTTAATTTTTCCGAAAATATTACAAGAGCGAAAATGCCGCTAAATACTGGCTCCAACAGATGCACTAAGGAGACAACCACAGAGGAAAACCTAGCAAGGCTATAAGTCAAAAGCCCATGACCTAAAACTTGGCAAATCAGAGCTAGGAAAATTACCCAAAGCCACCCACTGACTGTAGAGGGGAAAAGCTGATCTTGAGTGAACAAAAGTATGGGGAAGATGACTAGAGCAGCGATCGCACAGATCCACAACTGGATTGTGGTGGGAGAAAATTTGGTTCGTAATTTTTCTACAATCAGCAGGTATGCACCCAAGAAAATCGCAGAAATGCTCGCAGTTAAACCTCCTTGAACTTCGTCTGTGGCGATTTGCAGTTCCTCAAATTCAATGGCGATCGCTCCCCCAAGCGCGATGACCATCCCAATCAGGAATTGCCTCTCAAAACGCTGACGAAATAACAGCCACACCCCTAAGCTAGTAAATATGGGGGCGAGATTATGCAACACACTAGAAATCGCGACGCTAGTTTGAGTCAGCGACCAAGCCAAAAAGACTAAAGTGGCAGCCCAAAGAATACCAGCACCTAGCAATAGCCACAAATCCTGACTGGTGTAGCTCTGCTGTTCTACAGGTTTGTCTGAGGAAAGTCGCTGACGTATCGCCTTGTATCCATTCCAGAGCAAGAAGACTACACTACTAAGCCAAAAACGATTAAATACAGTGGCATTGGGGCTGAGTTCAATTTCGCTCAATTTCATAAAAATAGAGCCAAAAGATATAGCACCTACACCTAGAAATAATGAAGCGATCGCTATCTTCGTTTGATTGGATACATTCATTAGGAAGTTTCAATTCAACTTATTACCAATTAAAGAATCAACTAATGGATCAAAGCCTCTAACCAATTTTGAGATAATTATCTCGATTTCAGATATGCCTCTATTTCGAGAAAAAGAATGGTTATTTAGCTTGCTGCTAATATCTCTAGTTTTATGGCTGATATTTTTGGCAAACTCTCCTTTACGATACTGGAATTAAAGTACTTACGCTATGGCACCAGAAAAATTTCCCGTACTGGTAACTGGCTTTATCCCACCCTTCAGGAGTAAAATTATAGGCACAGCTAAAGGATTTACACTGATTTCACCATAAATTATTAATTAACTGTTTTTTTCCCTTTTAACCCAGCCATTGATCTTTTCCATAATTAATCCATTGTTGCACAAGAGCGATCGCGGATACAATCATCACAAATAATAGATTTTTTATATGTTATTTTTCCCGAAAAACAACAATAGAAATATCCTAAAGCTAGAAAAAAGAAAGGTACTGCAAATATATATCTACCTAAACTCACTAGGCGGTTTTGTGTAAAAAATACGATTAAGTCGTTAATTATTGAGAAATATATACAAAACCCAAATAGATAATTATTTTCTTGATTTTCTCATTTAATTTGTTTTCAGGTAAAAGCAGTCATATAAAAAAATCCCTAGTAATCCAAGTTGCGGGTTCTCAATTTTAGACCGATCACAATTGTGCGATACCTGCGGCGGGCTACGCATAGGACAAATTAGCAGTGGCACATAACGCCACTGCTAATTTGTGTTAATTAAGCATTCAGTTACTTAAATGTTTTTAAGTGTTTGAAATTACTCATCAAAGAAAAGCCTGCTTGAGAGTAAAAGCAAAAATAAATGCTTTTAACTCAAGTAAAAACCCTTTGTATGTGACTGCATGGATTGACTTAGGAAAAATACAAGTAATGCTACTAAAAACGGTTTCAATATAATGCTGCGGATGTTATTTGATGTATTTTTCCCAACCAGGGTATTGACGCTTAGAGTTCTTCTTCCGCATAACTTTGAGAAAAATTTTGCTCGTTGTCTCTAACTCATCTTCTAGGGTGTAATCAGTGTATACTGCATCAGTATATACTTTACTTCCAGGAGGGAATTTTATTGCCTTCCTGATCCATGCGATCGCCTGAACACATAACTAGCAACTTGGATTATTAGTGAAACGGCGATACATGAAAGATATATAATTGGTTAAACTTTGTTTTTGAGCAAATAAATATGAGTTATTTTGACAATTATCAACATCGAAAAGACTATATCATCCTCTTAATAATTTGGCTGATAGCATTAGCTATAGATCGAAGTTGGTTTTTATTAGATGAATCGATTCCATCCTATGATCAAAGCGCACATTTAACGACAGCATTACATCATTATAGAATTTTTCAAAACTTCAATATCTTCTCAGGAAATTGGTGGTTATCTCTGTGGCAATTAACTCCAAGTTATCGCGCTCCTTTTGTATATATTTGCACCGTACCATTTTTGATGTTGTTTGGACGTGGATATGACCAAGCAAGTTTGGTCAACTTATTGTATACTGCGATGATTATACTTTCAGTGTATCATTTAGGTAATTTTTTATTTCAAAACCGAAAAACTAGCATCACTGCCAGCATATTTTGTCTGTTATTTCCTATTTTGGGAATTATGCGGACAGATTATTTATTAGATTATGGTTTGACAGCAATTGTTATAGTAACTTTCACAGTTCTGACAATTTGGAAAGATAGTTATATTGGGTTTTTATCATGGGGGTTAACTATCATATTGGGCGGAGGAATAGGTTTAATCTTGTTGACTAAACCTACAGGATTTATTTTTATTTTAGTTCCTAGTATTTGGACATTAATTAGTTTTATTAGAAAACGTAAATTCATCAAGCTAATTCAAGCTTGCTCATCTTTGATGATAGCTTGGTTAATTTGTGGTTTTTGGTATGGCTTAAATTGGTTAACAATTATTACATCGGCATTAAACGCTAACCAAGTCGGAAAAGGGGAGGGTGATCCTTCTCCCACAACTATTGCTGGATGGTTATACTATCCACAGCTCATCCCAGAAAGCGTCGGTTTCCCAATATTATTCGTGAGTATTGGCATTTTATTGGTTTATCTTATTAAATATCAATTTACTACTGATTTAATTCCAGGATATCTCCATAAATCGGCTCGAATTTGGTTATTAGTTACCTTAGTGACTAGCTATATAATTTGTTCTTTGGGCACAAATAAAGACATTAGATTTATTCTGCCATGCTTTCCTATAATTAGTTTAATCTTGGCGGATATATTCAACTTAATTGAAAATATATATTTTGATAGACTGAGATTAGCAACTCTGGTATTAAGTAGCATAGTGTTACTCAATAATTTGTTTCCATTACCCCTAATTCAAGCATGGGGTGGGAAACATTTACCTAATAATGATGGTAACAAATATCCCTTGGGAAAACTGATAAATAAAATCACCGAAACAAATTTATATTTAAGGTCAACTTTAGGGGTAATTCCCGTTTCTACACCTCAGATAAATGAGTTTACTTTAGATTATTTTGGGACATTAGCAGATTTTCGCGTATATGGCAGAAAATTAACAACGAAATTATCTCATGTAGAGCAAGATTTACAATATTTTTCTTGGTATATCACCAGAGATAATGAACCAGAAGAACCGGGAGAAAGGGGAGAGACTAAACGGAAATTAAAATTTTTAGTCGAATCTTCTACTGATTTGAAATTACAGGGCGATTGGATATTACCTAATGGAGATAAAATTAGATTATATAACTCCAAAACTCCTCAGGTAGTTGTTCAAAAATTAAGTAATAGTGAGTCTGTAATTAGTCTAGAAAAAGTTGCGATTTCTCAGCAATTAATTTTAGATAAAAATAACCCTGTAACCTATCAGATAACAGGTTCATGGGATGATTTACAAAATGGTTTATTACTGTTAAAATGGCAAAATAGTCAATCATCTTGGGATCATGATCATGCCATTGGCTTGGGTAATTTATACTGTGGGATCAAATGTCATCCTGAAGGAACTTTCCGGGTGAAAGAAGCCTTAGCCACATTTATTCCCAAAACACTACCAGTAGGAAAATATAAACTATCAGCACTATATTTAGATAGAAGAAACAACAAAATTACATCTTTAAATATTCCAGATATTACTGTAAATGTGACAGATGTAGGAACAGTACAAAAATCGCCAGCTTTAGATTTAGTTACCCGAACTTCACAACTAGCACAAGAGTTACAGCAGGGTAAATTAAATAATATATTTGTGCAGATAGATAATTTCAATCAATATGATCCTACTCAAGATTATTTAAAACAAATTGAATTTGCGGGTAATTATCATCTGCAAAGAGAGCCAAATAACTTAAATTGGCGTTACACTCTAGTCTTATCACAACTCTTACAGCGCCAAGTCCCAGAATTAATCCAAAATTTAATAGAATTAACTAAATATGATGCTCAAAATCCTTACACATGGCTTTATTTAGCTTTTGTTTATTTATATAACTTTCAACCTGCACAAGCTGAACAAAAATTAGCGATCGCAGAACAATTAAAACCAGATATACCAGAATTAAAAACTTTAAAAACTGTAACAAATATTATGAAGTTTTTGCCATTAATCCACTTTTAAAATATCAGTAATGAACAAAATAATATAGCAGTCCTATAAAGAATCAAACATATGGATCAAACCCTCTAACCAACCCAGCGCTCTTGGGCAAATCCTACAGCTATTTTGGCTAGTACTGTCACAAAAGCGCCCAATATTAAATATCCCTGACGAGGATGGCGAGATAACAGCACACCAATGGCTATATTCAAAGGCACAATACCGTAGGCGAGACGGCTCAAGGAGATAGTGCCTCCAGAGGCTAGCAGCAAACCAATACCACAAAAGCCATAAATAACTGTAACTGGGGTCAGTTGCGTGTGTAAGCGCCACAACACATAGCCACCACCCAAGACCATGAACAAGTTGAGCAAGTTATTGATCCACTGTTCGCTCGCCAGAATCAACAAAAATAAGACTAAAGCATAAAAGCCATAGAATAATTTTACAGAACTAAAACGTTGACGGAAACGCCATAAAAGATAGCCACTGGCAACAATCACGCCCAACAACAAGAGATACCAGGGGTCTTCAATCCCACCAGAGGAGTTTTGAACCCAACCATATTGCCAATTTTTTCTGCCAACTGCAATTTGCATGAGCATATTTAACCAACCTTGCCAATCAAACCCTAGAGTTGGTCGCCATCCCCGCTGTGCTTCGATAAAAGCTAAAGGATCGCCAAAATAAATCGCACAATACAAACTGAATAGAAGTATGCCAATAGCGGTAGTAAAACCAGCTATATAGGCAATGGGTGGTCGGCGTTCTTTCCACGCTGCGATCGCCAATGCTGGAATTAATGCCATACCTGTAGGACGTGTTGCTGTCGCCATCGCGCCCCAAAGGGCAGTCCAGCCATACTGTTTTTGATCAAACGCCCGCAAAGTCGCCGTACTCAAAAACAAATACAGCCCCTCTGTGTAAATCACCCCCGTAAACATCGAAGATGGATACCAGGAAACCACAGCAGTAACCCACTGCGCTGCACTGATGCCATAATGCTCCTTAACCCAAAAGTATAAACAGTAAAGCGCCGCCAAAAATGTCAGGTTGTTTACCAACGTACCTGCTAATTCAAACGGTAAGCCCAACTTCATCAAAACCCAGATGCTTAAAGGAAACAGCGGAAAGAAGGCAAGATTATGTTGCTTGCCGTCATTCACAAATTCATATCCAGAAGTAGCGATCGTTCGGTAATGCATACTATCCCAGGCATCAAAAACGCCCCAGCCAAAACGGGGTAAAAATTCTTCTGCTGGTAACGGTAGTTTTGGCGCAACCAGCAACATAGCTGTCCAGATGAATATTCGGCTGGCAAGCCATATTGCTGCTGGAAACAGGAAATCATTTTTCCATAAAACTTTTTTTATAACTATCTGAACTTTGGCCATAAGGTTGAGTGCTTCAACAAACTCCTTTATGCATCCTTTCACCTATGGCTGCGACACAGCAATTTATGAGTAATATTTTGCATATTAAATCCTCCACCAACATAATTAACAAACTGGACAAATCGGCAACTACTTGAAATTATTTCCTATTTGGTTACTTTTGCCAATTTTCTCGGAATTTATCATTAAAAATATAGTATTTATAAATACAAATTTTGTCTAGTTATTATGTAAATTGAACTGCTGGCGAAATTTCCGCAGTAGGGAATTGCTTGTGAACAGGGGAAGTTGTTTGAGTGGGATGGATAGATGAACGTAAACGCTATATAAGTAAAAAACTTAATAATTCTTGATGGGGCAGAGTCCTATGTGGAATATGTTAAATAACTACTTAGTACACTAACCAGTGATCAGCGTTGGGTGGTGATGTTGGAGTTTGAAGAAGTTGAGGCGGAGATGTTTGCTTAGATGGTGTCATCTGCACCCAATTCGGGAGAGTGAATGAAGTGAATTATCAGGTTCTTGTTGCACTTAGTATTCGCTACACTTATGACTCCTCAAGTATAGAAAAAGCTTTTAGCTCTTTTTGTATGTATTCACGAAGCTCATCTTGAGTATATTTAAGTTGATTAATTATTCCACTAGAAATAAGATTTAATCTTGCAATTTCTATTTGATCTCGATGGACAAAAATCTCACCATCTAGAAATTCTATATCTAACTCATCCATAAATAAATCTACTGCTACTTTATTGGAGTAGAGAAGGAGCTTTTCTTTATCTTCATTGCTGAATTTTTCTTGTTGCAAAAATAGTTCTATAGCATTAACTCTCATGTATTTACACATAAAATGAATATCTATATAACCTGCATCGTCAATATCTATTTTAAATTGTTTTGGTCTGGGGTTCAATGCGGACATAATTATAACCCAGTCTTTAACCGACTTATTCATCCATAGTAACGGAGTCGATAAAATAAAGTTAAGAACATATTGACAAGTAAATTTAGCTTGGTCAGCTAATATTTTTGCAATATTATATTTTTTCAACTCATTTATAGACTGATTAAAGTAATCTACTGGGCTAAAGTAGGGTTCATCTTCGTACATTCTATTCAGGAGATTCATCATATCTCGTTGTTTATTTTTCATGGCAAATATTCATCCAACTTTTGAGATTTATCTATTATCAAACCAAAGGAATTACTGAAATAACAATATCAAAAATTCCAGCTGCTAAAGTACCTCCCACATTAATTTTGTGGCTAGCATACTGTGGCGTCAGTTTGCCTGCCTTTAAGAAGGGGCTTAAAACTTGTCTGGTTTGAGATCGTAGCTGGATTTGTGCCGTGCTAGCAGTCTATCGAGTTGAAATTGACGGATTGGGGCTGGCGCAGCGACGAGGACAAGACGACACGGGGATATTTTCTTTTTTTCTTTGCGTCTCTCCTTGGCGTCAGTGTATCGATTATAGTGATTGCTGTTATTAAAGAGTCCCAAGCAATTTATAGTGAGAGTTGTCTGTAAATCCTTAAGCAATTGTGAAAGCGATTACTCTCGTTGGTTCCACTGGTTCTATTGGTACTCAGACTTTAGATATTGTCACTCAGTACCCAGATCAGTTTCGGATTGTGGGATTGGCAGCTGGGAGCAATGTTGAAATGTTGGCTGCTCAAATTCGGCAGTTTCGACCGAAAATAGCAGCAATTTGCTCAGAAGATAAATTACCAGCGCTCAAAGAAGCTATCATTGACCTCGATCCCCAACCGATTTTACTGGCAGGTGACGCCGGAGTGATAGAAGTCGCTCGTTACGGCGATGCCCAAACCGTTGTCACTGGTATTGTTGGTTGTGCTGGTTTGCTACCGACGATCGCAGCTATTGAAGCTGGTAAAGATATTGCCTTAGCGAACAAAGAAACCCTGATTGCTGGGGCCCCTGTGGTTCTACCCCTAGTCGAAAAACACGGTGTAAAATTACTCCCAGCCGATTCCGAACATTCTGCCATCTTTCAGTGCCTCCAAGGTGTGCCAAAAGCAGGCTTGCGGAAAATTTTGCTTACTGCATCTGGTGGGGCTTTCCGAGACTGGGATGTAGAAAAGTTAGCAGATGTAACTGTTGCTGACGCCTTGAAGCATCCTAATTGGTCGATGGGGCGGAAAATCACAGTAGACTCTGCTACTTTGATGAATAAAGGACTGGAAGTAATTGAGGCTCACTTTCTGTTTGGGCTGGATTATGACAATATCGAAATTGTCATTCATCCCCAAAGCATTATTCACTCGCTGATTGAACTGCAAGATACTTCAGTTTTAGCCCAACTCGGTTGGCCAGATATGCGCTTACCCTTACTGTATGCTCTATCTTGGCCCGATCGCATCTACACCAACTGGGAACGACTAGATTTAGTCAAAGCTGGAAATTTAACCTTCAGTGAACCAGATCACCAGAAGTATCCTTGTATGCAGTTGGCTTATGCTGTGGGTAAAGCTGGTGGTTCAATGCCAGCGGTGTTGAATGCCGCCAATGAGCAAGCTGTGGCTTTATTTTTAGATGAAAAAATTCGGTTTTTAGATATTCCCCGGTGTATCGAATCGGTGTGCGATCGCCATCAAAATGATAACCGTGCAAATCCCTCTTTAGATGACATTTTGGCAGCAGATAAATGGGCAAGACAAGAAGTTTTAACAGCGACTGAAAAGTTAGAAACTCACTCGCGGATAATTTCTCTGCGATAAAAGCCTTTAGTTTAGATTGGATTGGGGATTAGAAATTAATGCCTAGTCCCCAATCTTTAATCGCCTGCCTCTAATCCAATTAATATGGAAATCATTTAACCTGATAGCAAAGACGGACTCGCCGAACTACAAAAAGTTAACAAATTAAACTTTCTTGAAGATAATTAGTGGCTTCCGGATCAGCCATCAGTTTTATGTATATCTATAATTTATCTCCAAATAAAAATTAAAAATCTTTACAAAAACTTTGTAGAAAAAGCGGCATTTCACATCAATAGTTATCTCCTTTTTAGGTAAGATATCCGCAGGCTAATTATCACAAAAATCCTCATTATAGTGCAATACGCTTGGGTTAAAGCCAAAAAGCAAAACCAACCTACAACTATCCTTAACCCAAGCGTATTGCATTATAGTGGATATTAAAAATTGGGTTCAGCATCTTTTGTACCAGTGATTGTTACCAAAATAAAAACTTACCCTTTCTGAAGAAACACACTCTCAGACAAGGGCAATTATTAAGGAATTAATATATATGATTGCTATGCTGATTGTAGCTTGGATAGTCTTCATAATATTGTGGAAGTTGCTGAAAGCAACCGTGAGCAATGCATTGACTATTGCGGCAATCCTTGTTTTATTAAATATCGGTTTTGGCATAACTCCACAAGACATTTGGCATTACGCAACGCAGTTTGCTCAAAATCTGTCACAGATCCAAAGTGGCAAGTAAAAATCGATTATCGAGCGTCTTTTGGATTGACCCCGACCACCCTTCTCTGCGAGACGCTACGCGAACGACTACGCTCAGGGTACGGGGCAAGATGATTTTAAATTTTGGATATTGGATTTGTTCCGCCCACTTTAAACGGGACATGAACCGAAATAATTTTTAATTCTTCAACTCTTTAGTCTAAAATCTAAAATCTAAAATTGGCACGGTCAATCATTATTTAATGCTGAAATCTTAGCCAATGCATCCTTAAAACTCGGCGGCAACTGACGCATAATCTTGCCTCTTTCGCGATCTAAAGCTACTAAAGTCACCTTGGCAGTGACGTATAATTGTTGTCCATCAGTTGAGACAATGGCATAATCCCAATTGATGCGGACGCCAGTCACCTCAGCCATGCGCGTTTTTACCACCACTGCCATACCCAATTGAATTGACCGGTGATAGCGCACAGACAGTTCTACAACTGGTAAATCGCAACCTATAGCGACTAAATCGGCAAATTCAATCCCTATAGATCGCAAGCATTCAATCCGTGCTTCTTCCATCCAAGCTATATAGGAACCGTGCCAGACAAGACCGGCATAGTCAGTGTGGTGGGGTTGCACTCTGACAGGATATTCAAACCAATTCCCAAATTCATGACTTGATGGATTGTCAAGGGCGCTAGTTGGTGGTAGTTTTGGTTGGCTGGGTTTTTCTTCTGACATCTTCAATTTTCCAAGCACCTATAAATTTTCCAAATTATTGAATAGCATAAAAATTAATTGCGTTGCTGGACTTCTTGATTTAATATTTACACTTCCGAGTATAGGGAGTGTTTTGTTATGCAGCCTAATCTTCGGTATGTGAATGTTGTTACTTTGACTCTACTTAGTTTACTAGGTTTTGGGATGGCTTACCCAGAAAATAACCAGGTAAGCACAAATGCAAAATTTAGGTACGACTCGGGAGAAAAAGCTCAAGCTTTACCCAAGAATAATCAGCTCTCAGAAATTGAAAGGCTCAACGAAGAAGCTATCAAAGAATCTCGGCAAAGTCAATCACAAGAAGCGTTGCAGAGATTGGAGAAAGCATTAGCCATCAGCCAAGAACTTGGAGAGCGCTCTTGGGAAGCGGTAACATTCAACAATATCGGCAGAATCTACCAAAGTCAAAGGAAGTATCCTGAAGCACTTCAATCCTATCAGCAAGCCCTATTAATTAATAAAGAACTTGGGGATCTCGTTCGACTTGGCAAAACCTACAGTAACATAGGTTACTTATTTGATATCCAAAACCAACCAGAGTTAGCAATTTTTTTCTATAAGCATTGTTTGATTAATCGTGAGAAAGCTCGCTTGAATCCATCAGCGCTGAGTGCGCCACAACCAGAGGCTTACACCATAACTGTTAGCCAGACATATCGCCTTTTGGGTGAACGATTACTCAAACAGGAACGTGTTGCCGAAGCACAAAGAACAATGGATTTACTCAAAGTTGAAGAACTAGAGGAATATCTTCAGACTGTGCCAGGTAATCAACGGACTGCTAAGGGTATTAATATAGCGGCTACAGAAAAACCAATTAAACAAAAGTTAGAGCAAACCCTGGATAGTGCTGTTGTGCTGGGTAAAGAACTGACAACACTACGGAAAATTTCCCCCAAAGAGCGATCGCTCGAACAGAAACAACGGATCGAGCAATTAGTGCTAAATCAACAGCAACTTCTAGATAAATTTAACGAATTTATCAATAGTCCTTCAGTGAAAGCACAGGTAGAGCAAATTAGCCGGACAGCTAGGCGGCAAAATTTGGATTTGGAGAGTCTCAACGAACTTCGGGGTAATTTGGCGCGATTACCTCAAAAATCGGCACTACTCTATCCACTGATTTTAAAAGATAGTTTGGAATTGGTATTGGTCACTCCTGAATCCCCACCAATTCATCGTACCGTTGCTGTAAAACGCGAAACCCTCTATCAGACAATTGGTGCTTTCCGCCAAGCTTTAATCAATCCCAGTCGAAATATCAAAGCACCTGCACGCCAATTGTATGACTGGCTAATTAAACCGATAGAAAAAGACCTGAAGCTATCAGGTACACAAACTCTGATTTACGCTCCAGATGACCAGTTACGCTACATTCCTTTAACTGCTTTATATGATGGGAAACAATGGCTAGTGCAGCGCTTCAATGTGAATCACATTACATCTGCCAGCCTGATTAACTTAAACACCCCAAAACAATCTACTTTGCGGGTTTTAGCCGGTGCCTTTACTAAAGGTAATTATCAAATCAAAGTTGGTAATCGGCAGGTTGCTTTCGTTGGTTTGCCCTTTGCAACGCGGGAAGTGGAAAACTTAGCCGCTACGGTTCCTGAAACTACGAAGCTTTTAGACGATGCCTTTAGCCCCAAAGTCGCTGTACCCCAAATGGATGATTATACAATTGTCCATTTAGCGACTCATGCAGCCTTTGTGGTGGGTAAACCAGAAGATTCGTTTATTTTATTCGGGAATGGCGATCGCGTTAACTTTAGAGATGTCGCCACTTGGTCACTCCCCCATGTAGATTTGGTAGTGTTGAGCGCCTGTGAAACCGGCTTGGGAGGCAAGTTGGGTAACGGTGAGGAAATTTTGGGCTTTGGCTATCAGATGC
The DNA here is from genome assembly GCF_036917655.1 of Nostoc sp. Lineage (GTDB taxonomy): Bacteria > Cyanobacteriota > Cyanobacteriia > Cyanobacteriales > Nostocaceae > Nostoc. The sequence continues at coordinate 33,953 of NZ_JBALCY010000053.1, read as the reverse complement.
AGCAAACCGGCGCAAGAGCTGCGATCGCCTCGTTGTGGTCTGTGGATGATGGTGGTACACAAGCACTCATGAGTGCTTTTTATGGTATCCTCTCCACTGATAATTTAACTAAAACTGAAGCTTTACGACAAGCTCAAATCTCATTAATTACTGGAGACTGGAAGGGAAAAAGTCACAATGTACCCGTTACAGCAGTTAGTGACTTTAGTCACCCATACTATTGGGCACCTTTTATTTTGATTGGTAATGGAGAATAGGAGTAAAAATTCATAACTAGGGAAAACACACAGTCAAGCAGATATAATGATAGTAATCTACTACCCAAATTCACCAGCTAACTTTAGTAACGCGCAACATCCGCGATTTCGATAGCTGCGATATTCCATTACTGAATCCTTTTACATAGCCCTAACGAAAACTGCGTTAGCGTTGGCGTAGCCTCTCGTAGAGAAGCTTAACGTTGGCGTAGCGTCTCGTAGAGAAGTTTTCGCGTTTTGATGAAATTTTGGGCAAAGAGGAGCGCCCAACGACCCAACCTCTGACTTGGGTGTGTTTTAACATCTTCCAGCTAAAGGCTCAAAATCCGGCTAGTGAGATTTTGGCAGATACAAAAAAGTGGGCGATGGGCCAGCCACGAGCCAATCACTTAATGGTAACGGAGAATAGGTTAAGAGCGATCGCCAACTAAGCCACCATTACCAGTTACCGATAATCAATTTCTAATTTGCGATCGACCTTTGGAACCTTAATACTTCTTGGCAAGAGTTTTAGAGCCTGTATCGGTTTGCGTAGATTGCTTGACAAGATTAGCCAGTTCGTCTAATTGGCTAATTGCCTCCGCACCCTCTAACTTCATTAATTCGCGGTCATCCCGCATTTCCGTCCAAGTAATCCCGTAATCGGACACTAAAAACCGAATCAGATGGTTATCACCCAAGCTAACCATAAACGATGCACTATTCATTTGGTCGCCACAGGTGTAACAGGAAGCAAGATACCCGCGCCGCTCTAGTACAATCGCCAAGGCTTGCAGGTTCATTACCAAGTCTTGGACGAATTGTCGATGTTGATGTGCTAGTCTCAGAAACACTTTTGTCCTCCAGACACCACAGTTGAGTCTCTTTTATATTTTCTTTAGATTTTCTCATCCATTGGTATTGTAAACTATTCATTACAATTACCAGAGAGATGATATTGAGTCATCTAATTGACTACCTTGTTTAGGGTAGTGGATCAGGCTTTTGAGCGCCGTATCAAACTATTCAGTTTGCAAATTCAAAATCTCGGACAGAATTGCTAAATTTAACTATATCTTTATACAGTTCTGTCAGGGTAGATTCTTAGAGGAAGCGATCCGCTTTAAGAGTAACTTAAATCTACCACTAGTCAACTACAGAAAAGCTACATATTGCGTTTTTATAGGCGGTGTATAGCCAAATTCACTGCTATTAGAGCTCAGAACGTAGTTTTGCATCGTTATAGTATCTTTTGCTTAGATGTTTGATCTGTTCTCTTGCTAACGTAGATTTTGGTATAGACAAATGATTAGGGATACCAAATTCCTTCCTCCTGTATATATAAAGTTGAGCAGATGACAGTGCAAATTTTAGACTCAGTACTAAAGGTAGGCTTGCTGTAGTTTTATATACACAATTTACATAATTAATAGACAGTACCCTTACAGAAGAATAAATCGGGTATGGGTTTTGGCTTAAATTAATACTACGATAATCCGGTAGACATATAGTATAATACTCGCATTTGTTTGTACTATAAACCTTCTGTTAAGGGGAAGATACTACCATTAGAAAAACCTGATCAGGACTTACGCAAAAAAGAAGTAGCGGTAATTCATGAATTACCGCTACGAAAAATCAGGTTTTTGAGACAATTTTGCGTAAGTCCTACTGATGTATTGCTTGCATTGGATACAGCAGGAAAAGTAATTCCACCACACATTCCCGAAGTAAACAATCTGGGTGTGGTTACGCAATTGATCAGCAGGAATATGAGTGCATTTTTGATCCAGCATAAGTGATGTGCTGGCTTAAGTACTATTGCTTGTAAGGAGGCAGGTCTGTTGAACAGAAAACGAAATTCATCATTCATTCAAAAAGTCAAGCAAAAACTTGTTTCACCAACTGCTTGGTTAACACTGGTTGTGTTTAGCATCTTGCTGGTTACTGGCACAACTATCGCCAGCAGTTTAGCCCAGAACTCTACTCAGGGAGCAGGTGATACAAGTACGCAAGCTTATGCTGGATTTAAAGGCAAAATCGGCAGAACCTTGGCAGAATCAACGCCTTGGTGGACTCCACAGCCACCATCGGTTTTAGTCAAAAAATCTCTGGCTTCATCTGGCACCACCGCAGCACCAAAAGGGGCCCCCAACATTGTTGTTTTCCTAATTGACGATCTGGGGTTTTCGGATTTAGGCCCCTACGGTTCAGAAATCAGGACACCGAATATTGATAAATTGGCAGCTAACGGACTGCGGTTTAGCAACTTCACAACGCATCAGCTTTGTTCTCCCACAAGAGCATCTTTATTGACGGGATTAAATGCCCACTCTGCGGGTGTCGGTTGGGTTGCTGAGGCAAACCCTGGTTTTCCCGGTTATGCGGGTGAAATTCAAAGCAATGTCGTGACTCTGGCAGAAATTTTACGTAGCAACGGCTATTCTACGCTGCTGACAGGTAAGTGGCATTTGACTCAAACTTACGATCGCACCGCCACCGCTTCATTAAATTCTTGGCCGTTACAACGGGGATTTGAACATTTCTTTGGCTTTTTAGATGGATTGGAACATCCCCAGACACCCCATATTCTCTACGAAGACAATACGCCGATTTCAGTCGATCGCTATCCTGAGAATTTCCTCACCACTGACTACTGGACAGAAAAAGCGATCGCATTGCTCAAACAAGCAAAAACTAAGTCAAAAGACAAGCCATTTTTCTTGTATTTTGCCAACAATGCTGTTCATTCACCGTTTAATATTCATCCAGCAGACCTTGCCAAATACAAAGGCAAGTATGATGTCGGCTGGGACGTGCTACGCCAACAACGGTATCAGAAGCAACTTGCATCAAAGCTAATTCCTGCCGACACTCAACTACCACCCCCAAATCCAGGCGTTAAAGCTTGGAATACACTATCGGCTGAGGATAAAAAGCTATTTGCTCGTTACCAGGAAGCCTATGCAGCCTTCGTTGATAACCTGGATCAAAACTTTGGCAAACTCTATGAGTATCTAGAATCCACAGGACAACTCAACAACACAATTATTATTGTTGCTTCTGATAATGGGGGTTCTGGAGAAGGCGGGGCAAATGGTACGACGAATGTAGCCCGACATTACTCCGGTTTACCAGACGATAAAGCCCTAGATATCAGTCGGTTCGAGTTGATTGGTAGTCCTCAGACTGCGCCTCACTATCCTATTGGCTGGGCAACCGTTTCCAATACACCCCTGAAGCTGTACAAGTTCTTTACCCTTGGGGGCGGTAGACGGAATCCATTGATTGTTTCCTATCCCGCAAAAATCAAAGATTTGGGTGCTACCCGGACACAATTTACGCACATCACAGACATTACACCTACCCTCCTGGAATTGACAGGCATCAAGCATCCTGACAGGTTTAATGGCAAACCCACGAAACCTCTCGAAGGTATCAGCTTTGCCTATCTGTTTAATGATGCCAACGCGCCGGAACAAAGAACTGAACAATACTATGAGAATTCAGGCAATCGAGGGTATTACAAAGATGGTTGGTATGCTGTCACCGATCATCAGACTGGGAAACCATTAAGTGATTCCGAGTGGCAGTTGTACAACCTGAACAAAGATTACTCCGAAAGCAACAATTTGGCCAACCAGTATCCAGAGAAAGTCAAAAAACTGGCAGCAGCCTTTGATGCAGCAGCATTCAAGTATCAAGTTTATCCCCTGTTAGAATCCCCGCAACATGGAGGGGTGCCGCCTTATATTAAGGAGAAAGTGAAACCAAAGACATTCCATGCAGGTGAGTTGGTATTAGAACCAGACATTTTGCCCTTGGTGAGCGATCGCGATTATACCATCCAGGTGAAGGCTCAGTATAAAGCAAGCGATCGCGGGGTGATTCTGGCGCACGGTGGACAGGAAGTTGGTTATATCTTCTATATTGACAATGGCAAGCTGTTCTACGAACACAATAACTATGGTCAGTCAATTAAGTTTCCCGCAGTCCAGCTACAGCCAGGTCAACTTAACATCGATTTGAATTACGATGCACTGGGCAAGCGCCAGGGGTCTGGAACACTCTTTGTCAACGGGCAGCAAGTCGCGGCGGGTAAGCTGGGGCTAACGTTTGGTGGCTTTCCCTATGAAGGATTAGACATCGGTAAAGATGCCCGGAGTCCCGTGTCATGGGATCTCTACAAAAAATATGGGGTCTTTACATACACTGGTGCGATCGAGCAAGTCAAATACGTACCGGGTTCACCCGCACCTGATGCCAAACAGGAGTAGGGCGAAAAGCTAACTTCGCACGGGTTTGATTGGGAAACTAATCATGTTTTGTGGACTGCATGAACCAAGAATTCCACCCCTTCAAGGGGTGGGAATGTCACTAAACATTACTCGTACTGCTAACAAGTAGTTTTTCCCCTTTCAACATCCGCGCCGCAGCTTCAAGTAGAGCTTCTTCGAGATAGGGCTTGGTAAAGTAGCCACTAGCACCGAGTTGAGCTGCAATTTGTCTGTGCTTGTCTGCACCCCGCGAGGTGAGCATAGCGATCGGTAGGTGGTTGAGGTTAGGGTCTTTCTGGATGCGAGAGAGTAACTCCAGACCATCGCAGCGGGGCATTTCGATGTCGCAAAATACAATATCACAAGGCAGACCGGAGCGGAGTTTATCCCAAGCTTCCTGGCCATCACGCGCCTGTTCTACGCGATAACCTGCTTTGTTAAATGTCAGGGATAGCAATTCTCGGACTGTAATTGAGTCATCGACGATCAGCACTGTTGGATCAATCTTCGCAGGAGAGGTGTCTTGGGGAGTACCTTTCTGTTGCCAAGAATTGCCACCAATTTCTGTAGAAATCCGTCCTTGGAAGATGTCAATTATTTCCAGCACGTCAGCAATAGGCATAATTCGACCATCACCAAGGACTGTAGCACCAGCGACACCAATGGGTTTAGGCGCTGGCCCTTCAAATTGCTTAATTACAATTTCTTGTTCGCTTAACACCAGATCAATCTGTAGAGCAATCAGGGTATTTGCCGATCGCACCACGACTACAGAAACCATATCATCATCTCTGGTGCCACCATAGACATTACCCCGACTGATTTGGCGATTGAAGGTTAAAAGTTCCTTCAGGGGTCGGAATGGCAGCACCGTATCGCGCCAGGAAATAAATGATTGGCCATTGGCATCGTGCTGAATATTTTTCAATGGTATATCCAGCGTATCTTCTACACCGTCCATCGGGAAGGCAATCCTGGCTCGATCAGAGACGCAGCAGAGAGCTTTACAAATACTCAGAGTCAGTGGCAGACGAATAGTGAAGGTGGTTCCCTTACCGAGTGCAGAATCGGTGGTCACTGTCCCCCGAATTTCGCTAATCTCGGAGCGCACTACGTCCATACCTACACCACGACCAGAAATTTCATCTGCTTGGTCTTTCATCGTAAAACCAGACTGGAACAGCAGATCGTAGACTTCCAGGCGAGACATGGCTTTTGCCTGCGCTTGTGTAATCATGCCAATCTTCATTGCCTTAGTCTTAACCTTTGCTGAATCGATGCCTGCACCATCATCGCCTACAGAAATGATCGTTTGGTTGCCTTGGTGGAAGGCACGGATAGTAATGATTCCCACGGGTGGTTTACCAGCAGCTTGTCGTTCTTCTGGCGTTTCAATACCGTGAGCGATCGCATTATTCAGCATATGAGTTAACGGATCGGTCAGATGATCCAAAATCATCTTGTCAATTAAGGTATCGCCACCTTCGATCACCAACTCCACTTGTTTGCCACACTTGATGGCGTTGTCGCGCACTCCTCGCCGCCAGCGATCGATAGTTTGGGCAAAATGCACCATTCGCGCTCTTGTTAATCCCTCTTGTAACTGGGTGGTTACTTGGCGGAACTGCCTTGCTACTCGTTCGGTTTCTTCGGTCACAAAATCAATGTCACTTGCCGACTCACGCACTCGCACAATGCGCTCAATCATCTGCTGGGAGAGTGTATGGAAGGGAGTAAAGCGATCCATTTCTAGCTCGCTAAAACCTCTATCAGCATTGAAATCAGGGGCTTGGAAGCCGGAGTCTTTCTTTTTGCGTCCAGCTAACAGAGAGGCTTCCAGTAGCGATCGCTCGTACAACTCTTGCATTCTTGCGCCCACATCCGAGAGCTGTTGTACCTGAATCAGCAAGTTATCTAATGACTGCCGCAGCCGTTCATGATCCTGCTCTAAGGTATTGCGATTTACCACCAACTCCCCAACTAAATTACTCATATCGTCCAGTTGCTTTACTGGAACCTTCATCGTTTCTTCAAATCTTGCAGATCGACGAGTAGAGGGGCGAAGATTGTTACTAGTGTTTGATTTTACTAAAGGTGAATGGGATATTGTTTGATCTGCTTCTGCCAGCAACTTCTCCAAGTCACCAAATTCATCTATGCCTGGTGATGGAATGGCATTTTTAGCCAAGACTGGTTGAGTGTTGAGGGGCTGGCGTTGGCGTAGCCCGTCGTAGACATCGCTGTCGTTATCTGTACCTAGCAATTCTTCCAGGGCTGCAAAATCTACTTCTGGTATTGAGGTAGCTTTGGGGATGGGTACTACTTCCTCTCCTAATAATGCTGCCAAGTCGGCAAATTCATCTTCTGGAGCAACTTCTTCAATGGTTTCTGTGGTTGCCAATTCTTCTGTTGAGGCAACAATAGCATTTTTTTCTTCTGACACTGGTGCAGTTTCAGATATTTCTCCTAGATCCCATAAATCAGTTTCTACATCTTCCTGAATAACCGTTTGTGTAAAGTCATTGACAGCTTGTGAGTCAATCGTTGCCGCATTTTCTCCTAATTCTTCCTGTTTTCCTGCTTCTAGCAGAGCAGTTTCTGTAAACAATAAATCATTTGCAAAACCCAGTTCTGTACTTTCAAAATCCGTATTTTCTGTGAACTCAAAGGCAGTTTCTAAGTTATTGTTATCCTCAGTATCTAAAACTTCTGGGCTTGTCTGGGCTGAATCTGAAGTTTCACCAAAATTGATATCTAAAGAAGCTTCTGTAGCCGATATATCCACAGTATTATCTGTGGTTTCCATCTGAATATAGGTGGAGTCATGTGTAGCTACATCTTCAAATAGCAGTTGCAGATTTTCATCGAAAGAGCCGAACAAATCATCTGGCTGTGCTTGGGCTGAATCTGAAGTTTCACCAAAATTGATATCTAAAGAAGTTTCTGTAGCCGATCCATCCACAGTATTATCTGTGGTTTCCATCTGAATATAGGTGGAGTCATGTGTAGCTACATCTTCAAACAGCAGTTGCAGATTTTCATCGAAAGAGCCGAACAAATCATCTGGCTGTGCTTGGGCTGAATCTGAAGTTTCACCAAAATTGATATCTAAAGAAGCTTCTGTAGCCGATCCATCCACAGTATTATCTGTGGTTTCCATCTGAATATAGGTGGAGTTATGTGTAGCTACATCTTCAAATAGTAGTTGCGGATTTTCATCGAAAGAGCCGAATGAATCAAGTCCCAGATCAACAGCAGATATCTCTGGGGGCTGATTGGTAAATTCTGGAACAAAATCTAAAGCTTCTGGTTGTTGCGATCGCGTCAGAATTTCTGACTCTGGATGCTGCGCGAACAACGGCGTTTCCGGCGTAGAGGGCTGGATGCGATCGCTGATTGCCGGGGAAATAGTTGAGTTACTCGGTGCTAACTCATCAAATAAATCATCTCCAGAATCTGATGAGAATATCAAATCTAGCTGCTCTTGGTGCTGGAAATTGAGATCAAAATCTTCTTCTATGTCAAAACTGGCTATAGGAGAAGGTATAGGCTGCTGACTGTCGGCAAAAATATCATCAGTCGTAGCAAACAAACTCTCCTCTAACGCCCTTTCCACATTCTGCTCAATTAAGGAATCGAATTCGTCCTGTTCCTCTGTGGTTTCCTGGTTCCAGAAGTTGCTCAGATCATTTTCTGATTGAGAAAATTCAGGTGCCGTTGCTGGAGATGTATCAAATAAATCACCGATTTCTGGTTCACTTGTAGGCAGTAGTGTCTGTTCTTCCATTTCTACAAACAGGCTGTCCAAAGACAAGCCTGTTTGCTGGGGTAATTCTATGTAGTCACTAGGAGTAATTTCTTCTACCCAATTTGCATTTCTAGTTTCTAAGAATAAGTTATCAAAACTGTTTTGTTGGTTGATAGATAGTTCCACACTGGCGATCGCTTCAGTTTCTGGTTGAGTCACTTCGCCTGTAGGCAATAGTTCACCATCATCATCTAGTGCCGGTGTCAATAAATCTTCAACCACATCCTTTTTGTCAACACTATTTTGGACAATTTCACTAGGAGGCTGGTTTGGATCACTAGGAATATCAGTAAATTCTTGTAAATTCTCTGTAGTAGAAGAGTCTAAATTTATATTAAGTGCGTTAATATCGCTCAACTCTAGAGTCGGAGCAGATGTTTGTTGATTTTGTGGTTCTGAATTCTCCTTTTCTAGGAAGTTTTCGCCAAATAACAGGGATAAATCTTCTGTCGTGGCTGTGGTTCTTGGGTGCTGCTCTTTGCTTATCTCTTCATCAAAGGAGAGTAAATCGGATAAATCGCTATGAACATCCTCAGCGTCAGTGCTGCTGAAATCAATTCCAAAGTCATCGGTGGCAACAATATCTAAGGTTTCTTCTCGATGCCAGCTTTCATCTAGTTCGGGACTTTCACCTTCAAATAAATCGGCAAGCGTATTTAACTCAGCTATTCCTACCTCTGGGCCATTGGGGTCAAGATTGCTACTGATTGGATGTGCTTCCTCATGTGCAGTGAAAGCAAGACTAGTGTGAGTTGCAGCGTTTAGTAGTGTCCCTTTTGACTGAAGATAGGAGCGATCGCCCTTGACGTTGGCGTAGCGAGACGCTTGTGGACTCGAAGAGGCTGCGCTATCGCTAATATCCTCGTCTAAATTCAGTTCCTCAGTTGCCTCGGCTAGGTCAGTTATGACTAACGGCTCGGTGTTACCAGATAAAATTGGCTCTGAGACAGTTAATGATTCTGTCAAAGCCGCAGACTGTTTATCAAACAAATCAGGAGTAGTTTCTAATAACTCAATTTCTGCAAAGCTCAAAAGTGCTTCTAGTTGCTGACTAATTGCAATTTCGGCTTCCCTACCTTGCAGGACTAATTCTTGAGCTTGCTTGATTTCGGTAATGACAATTTTAGCTAAAGTTAGATAAGTATTTTCGGGATTGCCGATCGCACTGGCTGCTGCTTGACACAAACCACACCACTTGGACAACTTCCAAGTCTCACCAAGTTTGACTAACTGGTAACAGCATTGCTGAAGGTTTTGTCGAGTTGAGGGTGTTGTTGTTTGCTTAAACAGTTGCAACATTTCCCGTAGTCTTTGCAGCACTTGGGCTTGGAACTCGCCCCAATCATGATTTTCTTTAGCAGTGACTGGCGATAGCCCAGCCTTAACTCTACCAGAGGCTGCGCCAATACCAGAGGCTGCGCCAACGAGTCCGTGTTCGTCTGGCTGCGCCAACGTCAAGGGCGATAGCGCAGCGTTAGCGAGTCCTCGAGCGTCTCGCACCTCCTGCGGTGCTACCGAGAAAGATATTTCTGGAGATTCGTGATGGATGTCTTCTGCCAAACTGGGAATATCTCGCCGCAGGAAAAGTTCTGTAAGTGTGGAGACATTCTCTACAGAGGTTGTGTGTAGTTCTGTTGCGTCAGGACTGCTGGCTACTCCATTTTTTCCTTGTTCTACAAGTAGTTCCAGATGCTGATACAGCCATTGAAAGACTGGCTCAGTTTCTGACATTAAAGTATTAGCTGCATCTTCAGAAAGACCAAATGGCCCACTCAAATGCTCTAACAGCGATTTTAGGGTATCAGATACACCAAGAAATAAAGACTCCAACTTTTGGTCAATCTTAACCGGATTATCTTTGAGAATTTTGAAACAATCTTCCAGACGGTGGGAGGTATGCTGGATGCTAGTCAATCCAAGCATCGCCGCTCCTCCTTTGATGGAGTGAGCCGCCCGGAAGACTTCACTGATCATTTCCGGGTCGTTCAGGGTACCCTCTAAATTCAGCAACCCCTGTTCAATGGTGTTCAGGTGATCCCTGGCTTCTTCGATAAAGTAACCCAAAATCCGCTGTTGTTGTTCCGGCAGCATAGCAAAAGTTATGAGTTATGAGTTATGAGTTATGAATTATGAGTTATGAATTATGAGTTATGAGTTGTGATTTTTATTTCTAACTCCTCACTCCTAACTCCTAACTTTTTTCCAAGTTATGAGTTGTGAAATGTGGGTTGTGATTTTTATTTCTAACTCCTCACTCCTAACTCCTAACTTTGTTACCTGGTTTCCATAGTTTCCACTCGGAAACGTTCAACGGAGGCTATCAAGTCACCGGATACACCTACTAAGTGTTGTAGGGCACCTGAGACTCGCTGTGCTTCCTGGGAAGTTTCTTGGGCGGTGAGTTCTACTGATTGCATTACATGAGCGACGGCGCGGGAGGTTTCAGTTTGTTCCACAGTGTCGCTGGTAATCGAGCGCACAAGAATATCGATGCGATTCGCTACCTGAATAATGTTTTCGAGCGATCGCTTGGCTTCTTCTGCCAATTTTGTCCCTTTAATTACTTGTTGTGTGCCTTCTTCCATCGCGGTCATCACCGAGCCTGTTTCGCTTTGGATTTGCATCACAATTTGTTCAATTTCCTTCAGGGATTTAGCAGATTTATCTGCTAGCTGGCGCACTTCATCTGCGACGATCGCAAACCCGCGTCCAGCTTCTCCCGCCCTTGCCGCCTCAATACTAGCATTCAGTGCTAGCAAGTTTGTTCTGGAAGCAATTTGGGAAATCAACGCCACAATTTTAGAAATTTCTTGGGAAGATTCTGCCAACCGCTTCACTTTTCGAGTGGTTTCGGCAACGGTTTCCCGAATTTCTAAAATCCCCGCCACAGTATTTTCTACTGCTTCTCCACCTTTGAGAGCGATCGTACTAGCATCACGGGCGACGGTTTCAGCTTCCCGCGCCGCCTCTGCTACCCGCTGAATCGAGTCGGTCATTACCTGTACAGAATTCAGCGTTACTGCCAACTCTTCTGCTTGGCGCAAAGCATCACCAGATAAGGCTCTAGCAAAGGTTTCGGAGTTGGTTGCACCTTTTGTCACATCCTTCGCTGCCACTTTTACCTGTTGGACGATATCCCGCAGGTTTTGAATTGTCAGGTTAAAGGCGTCAGCTACGGCTCCCAGTACGTCTGCTGTCACTTCAGCTTGGACTGTTAAATCTCCTCTAGCAGCTCCTTCCACATCATCCAACAGGCGAATTACCTGACGTTGCAGGTTTTCTTTAGCTTCCTCTTGTTCATCGGCTTTCCGTTGGGCTTCACTTGTCGTCGTGAAAATTACCCGCGCCATTTCATTAAAGCCAGTGGATAAATGCCCCAATTCATCTTCGGAAAACACAGTGGCTTGAGCATTCAAATTTCCTTGGCGTACAGCCTCAAACTGAGTTTGGAGATCATTAGTTGTGCGCCGAATTTGTTTGAGTGCAAGATTCCCCATGAAGCCTGCGGTAGCAAAACCTGCAATCCCAGATGCGAGTGACATTGCCCAACCTGTGTTTCGGACTGATTCTCGTTGTTGGGCTGGAGAAAATGTGGTGGCGACAAAGCTAACTGTGGCTACAACCAGCGCCGAGACAATGCCCACACTTCCAGCAATTAACCATTGTTTCCTTTCTATGGAGGCATTCTCTAATGGTGCTAACCATCCTTGCTCGATGCTGACATTGGGTTCTAGTTTCGAGACATCTGTTTGGCTAAAGACTGGAACTGCTTCATGGGAACCAGTCATCGTGAATAGTTCCTCTTCGCGATCGTTAGCAGCTGCATTATTTAAAAAAGCCTCCGCGCTTTGAGGGCGGCCACTGTTACTAGTTTCTGATGGAGCAGAATGCATTGCTAGATCACCGAAGTTAGAATCTCCTTCCATCAGGTCAAACCCTGGAATGTTGCCTAAATCGTCAAATTCCTCAAAGTCATCTAAAAACTCGATATTGCTCTTAGAATTTTCTCCATTTAGTATATTGTTTGAGTCTTCATAAGAGCTTAACCCCTCTGAGCCAAAGGCAGACTCAAATGCTTCTATATCAAAATTTTCATCGTCCTCAAAGCTATTTTTATCGATAACTTTACCTGATTTAAACTGCTTTTCTTCCAGAGGTAGATTGCTTCTAAAAGATGAAGAATCATCAGATAAATCAGGCACAAAAGCTGATTCTGTTCCCACATCTCTTGGTTTCAACCAATTATGTGCTTCGGTTTCAGCCAATTCATACTGACTGCTGTATTCCAAGTTATTTGTCGTTGACGAACCATTTCTCAGTTCTTCTTCAACAATGAGTAAAGTTTCGTCTCCAAAACTAGATTTTTTATATTCTAAATTCCCAAGACTCAGTTCTGGAGACTTTGCTTCACTCAACAAATCAGGGAAGTTATTCTCACTATTACCAGTTTTGGAATTAGCAGATGAAGAGTTATTATTGTCAATAGCTGAATTCCCGTGATCAGAATTTATCCCATTATCTGAGAAATGACTATTTACTAATGATTCTTCTAGACTATTTTCTGGCATATCTTCCTGCCAAAAAGCAGGCAACTCTAATTCTGTTTTATCCTCCCAGTTGCTATTTGGCTCTTGTTCCTGTGATTCTTCATTCAATGCAAAAGGGTCGTCACCAAAAGCTGTAGAAGAATCTGATATTTTTCCTGTTCCAATACTATCTTCTGTGGGGATGTCAAATGGACTTTTTGAAGATGGTTCTTCAATGCCATTCACAGTTTCTTGATGCTCGCCAAAAAAGTTCAAATCAAGGTTTTTGCTGTCAAACTCCTCACTAGCCCCCAAATCTTCTAATTCTTGTTCGCTATATGCCAGTGCATCAGATATCTCTGGGGAATTTATTTGCTCTTGACTACCTGATGTATCAATCTCCCCACTGAATGACTGTAAATATTGATTGATATTCTCAATTCCATTATTGGCAAAACCAATAATTTCTTGATCGTTAGTCAAGCCTAATACCTGTTGATATTCTTCTTTTGCTACATCGTACTGCTGTAAAACATAGTAGATGTGACCCCTTAACAAATGGGAGTTGGGGTCATTTGGTAAATTTTGCACCACTTGGTCAACTAAAGTGGCGGCAACCTCATAATTTCTTTGAACATAGGCGGTCATCGCCTGTTGATATGTTGGCTCGTAATTATCAATACTTGCTGCCATTTCCTCCTCCAATTTCATCCTGCCCACCGCGCACTCCGTAAAATTGCTATTTGATCGAGCAGTCGTAGACACTGATTATTTTTAGCACGTAATAACCACTCTCCACGTAAAAAGGGAGCCATAGTATCTGGAACATTACTTGGTGGCATGAGATTTTGGACATCCAGCCAATCCATACCACCGATTTCCTCTACTGCTAAACCCACCATTGTGTCTTGCTCTTCAATGGCAATCACCGGAATTTCAGCTCTATCCGTGTTTAATGCACTTGCTTCCCCAAGAAATTGACCCAAATCAGCCACCCAAATAACTCGACCTCGTAAATTTAGAGTACCCAAAAGTAAAGGAGAAGCATTAGGAATCGGGGTGATTCTATCAGGACTTAGTTCAATTACCTCCCGGATGCCAGTTGCTTGTAGTGCAAACTCCTGATGCGAGGGAATGTAAAACCTCAAATGTAACTCACCTTCAGGACTTTCTACTTGTAATTCAGGTCGGAAATGGTCTTGACCACTGCCACTTAAAAAGTCCGGTTTGCTGACCATATTGCTTTTATCCTTATCCTCGCAGCAGTTGTTTGACTGTTCCCACCAACTCGGTTGGTTGAAACGGTTTGGCTATATAGGCGTCTGCACCCTGCTTCATGCCCCAATAGCGATCAAATTCTTCGCCTTTGGAAGAACACATAACCACAGGGACATTTTGGGTTTTTGGATCAGATTTTAACCGCCGACAAACTTCGTAGCCGTTCATCCGGGGCATGACAATATCCAATACCACTAAATCGGGAGGTGCTATTTGAATTGCCTCCAATGCTTCTAATCCGTCACTGGCATGGGTAACAGTTAGGCCAGTTGCTTTTAGGAGGTCTGTAATCATCTCCCTTTGCGCGATACTGTCTTCCACAATCAGAACTGTACTCATAAGTGTCTATCTACCTCCTGATGTAGACGTTCCTATTTGGAACATTCCCCGATTCCTCCGCAAGTATTAACTGTATAAATTAATTCTAGTTTTTGACTATTTTCCTGGATATTGAGGTTTCACTGAGTTGGCTGACTCTGTGATAACATCTTTTACGTGATCTTTTAGTAGATCAACAAATCTTGGATCTTTTTATGTGCCCCATGCCCTATGCCTCCCCAATTTTGGATTTGCGTTAGCGAGTCATCCAGCGTCTTTTAGATTTTAGATGTTCAATCCAAAATCCAAAATCCAAAATCCAAAATCTAAAATTCTTCTGCCCCATGCCCAATTTTCATTGGTTGTTGATATATTTCTCCACGAGCATGAGTAACTCAGTGTCTGTAAATGGTTTTGTTAAATAATCTGTTGCCCCGACCATGCTAGCTTTGACTCGATCAATAAATCCATCTTTACCAGTAAGCATGATAATCGGTATGAGCCGAAATGCTGTTGAATGTCGCAGCATGGCGCAAACCTCGTACCCCTCCAATTCCGGCATGGCAATGTCGCATAAAATTAAATCCGGTTTGAGCTGAAAAATTAGACTCAATGCCTCTAAAGGATTGGTGAGAGCGATCGCTTCATAACCTTGTGGTTGTAAGATGGAATTTATAGTCTCACCGATGGCGATCGCATCGTCAAGACATACTATCCGCCCCCGATGTTTTCCCTTCAATTCCCAGCTATCCGTTTGGGTATCTGGTTTAGTTGTGACTGAATATACTAGTTGTAGCCAACTCTGTTGCACATATGGATATATTGCCTTAGCGACTGTCAAAATGTCTCGGTTGAGATAGCGAGCCAGCTGACGCAAGGATGTTTTACCATCAGCCCAATGTCGTAGCTTATTCACGGTTGCTTCTGGTAGCGAGGATTGTAGCTGAACCTTGTCAGATAGCACTGGCAATTGTTCTGGAGACTGAATGTGTGGATACAGTTGCTTCCACTCTTGCACCTGCTTCGTAATTTTTGTAACAAAAGGCGCAATCTCGAAAGTGTTTAATTGCGGGGCAAGTGCTGCACCCTGATGGAAAATGAAGTTACCTTGGTGTAAGCTCAACAGGTCAAAGAGGGTTTCATGCACCAAGCCGTGAATGATACTAGCAGCTATCTTGGGGTTAATGATATTCCGCTCCAAGAGTGCCCAAAGATAGGCATACTCTAGCGCGTCGGTTGATGGTAGGGAGGCAATTTGTTTGTCGGTGAGTCGCATCTCAACTCGGTAATGACGTAAATAATCGCTAATTCTGGATAAACTACTCTCGCCTTCTTGGCAATAGATGATTTGACCATTCAGGAAAAAGACAAACCAAGACTGTTGTTTGGGGCGATAAATGCTTGCTCCCTCTCCACCCAGTTTGTTGTTATGGTGAGAGCTAGTAGCTCTTACCCATAGTTGCCCAGTTCGCTGTCCCAACTCAATCAATTGCAGGATACTGCAAATATCAATTTCATTTAAATTTCCCTGCATTTATCTAAAAAGTACTCCTTAAGTATTGCTGAATTCTGAATTGTGAATTCTAAATTCTGACTTCTTCTTTAAGTATTGATTATGGAGTATTGGAAACATTATCACCCTGTTTTTTGTTGTAATGCGAGAATACATTAAACTATAAACCTTCATCTTTCGTAATACACTTCGACAAAGCTAGTGTTAACACGGAAGTCATCATCACTGTCATCAGTACAAAATATAAAGGCGCGATCAAGTCGCTTTTATAAGTATCAAAGCGTAATCTCGCGTCTATAGTTTTGTCTGTCTTGTTTTCCTAAACTTCGGTTCAGTGAGACAAGTTAACAGAATTATTTAAGGTATATCCCAAAACACGAACTTTAAGTGCATCAATAAAGGACTAACGGTGTGCTGTATTTAGCAGAAGTACAAAAACAGAAAGGTGGTTTACTCGGTGGCGGTGCTAAAACCGAACTGAAACTGCTAGCTTGTCAGCGAACTGACCAGAATTGGAGTACTGTGTCGGAAGAAGTGATTGCCGCTGAAGACGCAAACAAATTAAATGATGGTGCTTTAGTACTGGCTGAACTGAATCCGAATCGTCAAGTGCAGCGGATTCAAGAAGCAGGGCGTCCACTAGTCAACATTTTGCAGAATTTTTCCCGCCAATTGGAGAAATTTAAGCTCAAGGAAGATGAGATTGATCAGTGGAAGCAGTCGCTGACGTTTCAGGCGCAAGAGTTAAATCGCCGTGAAATGGACATGGAAGTCCGATCAGAACAGTTGCAACAAATGGAGGATGAGTCACAACAACTAGAGGAGCAAAAACAGGAAGTTGACACCTCGCGCCAGGAAATTGAACGCTTACAAACAGAAGTTGATCGCAACCGCCAGGAATTGGAAGGCGCTTGGGAGCATTTGCGGGGTGAGCAGCGTCGCCTAGAAGAACGTCAAGCGGATTTTCAACAAGGGACGGTTTTGGATGAGGAGCAAAGTCGGGTGATGAGTGAGTTACTCGATCGCTTGTCTAGTCGTGCTGCTCCCACGGAAACAGTCAGAGAACAGCTGCATCTGGCCTTTGAATTGCTCGAAAAGCAGCAAGCTACTTTAACCCCACACTCGCAAAAACTCCAGGAGCAAAAAACTGCGATCGCTCAACAGCAAGAAGAGGTAGAGCGCTTATCACAAACATTGAGCGATCGCCAAAACGCATGTCTTGAAGCACAAAATTCTCTAGCCCAGCACACAGCCCAATTGCAGGTGAATACAGCAGACCTTACCAGCAAGCAAGAGTATGCTCGGATAATCAAAGAGCAGTTACGAAACCAAGAAGAGTTATATCAACAGGTTCAGTCTTTGGCTGCAACATCTGGTAATGTAGTTCTCGGACAGGAAGTTGATGTGCAAGCTTTGGAGAAAAAGCCTTTAGAAGAACTACAAAAAATAGTGCAAGACTTGCAATATAAGTTGGAAATAGACGCTAGCTTTGTTCACGATCAAGAACAAGAACTGAAATATAAACAAGAAACTATAGAAGAACTGCAAACTAAAATAAATCACGCATCTGACCATGACCACATCAATTTTGAATTGGAACTAACGGATGAAAAAGACCTCTATGAGATGCTAAACTCCAGTTTAGTGGGACAACGCCGCAATATGCTACAGCATCAGAAGTTTCTCAAGCAACACCAAGTTGTACTGCTACGGCGGCAAGGACATACTGTTACTGATGAAGAAGAAGGTAACAACAAAATTAATTTAGAACCGATTCTGTTACAAATTGAAACCCAGCGACAAGAATATTCACAGGAAATCCAAAAGCTGGAACATGAGATTGGGCAGATCCGTGCTGGTATTGAGCTAAATCAGGGAATGATTGACAATCAAACTCACGATTTGGATGGAAAACGCCAAGAACTCAAAGCGCTTGAGGAAAACTTGCTGTCCCTGAGAACAGCGATCGCCGAGTATTGGGGTCGGGTGAATCTTTATCAAGAAGCACTACAACCAATTCAGGATTCTCTAGATGGATTACGGCAAAATCTGCAAGGAATTGGAGAATCTTTGAATCAATTCCAGGAAACTGGTGATTATCAACTCCAAGCGATCGCTCAGTTGCGTCATACTCTCCAAAGTTTAATGCCTCAGCCAGAATTACAAGCCTCTTAATAAGTTTTGGGGCTTTGGTGAGACAAGGGGCTTAAGCCCCTTGTTCTATGCAACCTCACAGATAATCAGTAGACTGAATATTTGAGAAAAAATAGTTAGGCTTCAGCTCTAACTTATTTTTTTGAGTTATTATTCCATAAATAAACTAGATTCTACATGAAAAAACTCTCCAAGCTTACGCGCTTGTTCTGTATTTATCTTCTCTTGTCCATTTAAAATATTATCAACCAAATCTTCTGTCCCTAAAACCGCTACTAAATCATCTCTACTTCTCTGAGATTCCTCTAAAATAAATAACAACATACATACAGGATTATTCTGCTGGTTTGACTGATAATATTCTTGTTCAAACTTTTCAATTAAAGTAATTAATAACTGATAAAGTTCGTCTTCTTCTGGGGTGCGTTCCCGGTGCATTAAATCTTCCACTATCCCTAAAGCTTGCTCATTCTCAGCTTCACTTTTTATCAGCTTGGGAAGATAAGCTGTTAATAATTCCCTGTATTTATCTGGATTAAAAGTAAGGGTCATCTTTCCAGTTTTCCTTATCGTATTCCGCATGGGTGAGGATATACTTAATATAAATTAACTGTACTTCATAATCTATACTAACAATTAAGCGATATAGCGGTTCTCAGTTGAGTGAGGTATAAGAACCCCACCCCCAACCCCCTCCCCGCTCTTCGAGAGGGGGCTATGATGTACCTCATTTGAT
The DNA here is from genome assembly GCF_036917655.1 of Nostoc sp. Lineage (GTDB taxonomy): Bacteria > Cyanobacteriota > Cyanobacteriia > Cyanobacteriales > Nostocaceae > Nostoc. The sequence continues at coordinate 15,107 of NZ_JBALCY010000053.1, read as the reverse complement.
TAGGAAAAGCTATATAGCGGTTATCGATTGGATGAGAACACCAAAGTCCTTGCTGTCAAATCATTTCAGCAAAGTTTTTGTATGTCACTGAACTGCACACCGCTATATTTATTTCCTTTAATATTGAAAACTGTAAAATTACCAACAGCTTCAGCTTTAGGAAAAACCTGCTGTACTTCAACTAAATTTGTCCATTTCGCTTTATTGGCAAACTTATACCAATTGCTTAATGCTTCCTGACAATCTGAATGGTTTTCTGCATATTCTCTTAAGATTATAAAAATAATAATGTGCATCGTCCCTGATAACAAAAAGACTTTAAATAACTATTTCAAGCAGATCCAGTCGCCTTCTACTTGAGCGATCGCACCACCAGGAAATGGATCAGTTTGCGATCGGTTTGGTGCTATAATTAAAGCCGTTAATTTTTCGATGTGTTCAAAACTAGGTGCATCAGTCAATATTTGCTGCAATATCTGACGCATCACCCGACGTTGCAGTGCCAATGGTGCTTTCTGCAATACCCGACGATTTAACCGCAAGGGAAGAAGAGGAGTAAAGGAATCTTCTTCATGCCCAATACTTCGACTTACCTCGGCTCCGCTCGGCACAAGTCGCTCAGTACAAGTGCCCCATAACATCGCCTTTTCTCGCAACTGCTGGGCAGCTTTTTCGAGATATTCCACTTCCGCTAGGAGAAGTTCTGCCGTTTGAGCTAAGGCTGATTCTACTTGGGGGTTGAAATTTTCTCGCAAATATGGTATTAGCTGTTGACGAATGCGGTTGCGGGCATATTGCAAATCTTGATTGGTAGAATCTTCCCAAATTGGTAATTTAAACTCTTGACAAAATTGCTCTGTTTGTAATCTAGTGATTTCTAAAAGTGGACGCACTAGCATAATGCCAGCAGTTAGAGGGCGTTGCCAAGTCAGGGCTTGTAAGCCATCAGCACCAGTACCGCGAATTAAGTTATATAAAAGAGTTTCGGCGCGATCGCTGGCGGTGTGACCTGTAAGTATATACTGATAATTATTTGCTTGAGCGATCGCACTTAAAGCTTGATAGCGCCAATCGCGTGCAGCAGCTTCACTATTTATAGGTTCGTTCGCTGTTTCTAAATAAAAGGATATACCCCAAGTTTTAGCTAAGTTTTCGACGTGATTAGCATTAGCTTGAGAGTCAGAACGCCAGCGATGATCGCAGTGTGCAATACCTAAATCCCATCCCCATTTGGATTGTAAATCTAAAAGTAATTTTATTAAACACAAAGAATCTTGTCCGCCAGAGACAGCAATTAATAGCCGCTGGTTGCGCTCAAATAAGTGGCGCGATCGGATGGTACGATGAATTTTTGCATGTAAGGGAGTCCATACCATTTTGGTTTTTTTACCGCAGACGGACACAGATAATTTTCTATTATATCGGTGTATATCAACGGGCATCGACAGTTCCAATTTGGATATTAATTCTCACCTTCCTTGAGTTGCTGCCGAAGGTCATCGAGCGGAGAGCTTTCTTGATTGATGTCTAAGCAATTATTTTTTTGGTTTTCTGCAATTTCAGTTTCATCAGGGCAAAATTCTAGGCTGCCTCTAATTTTACCTGTCCGCCATTGTTTACCAGATATTAAAACATAACATTCAAATCCTTCGTCAAAGCGCTGTAGGTGGGTTTCCTGCCGTAGGGGACTGGCGTTAGCTTATATCCCGATTTTTGTTACCAACTTGGGTTTGATAGTGACGCCATTTTTGCTGCTGACGCGCTCTTTTTTCCTCCGTGAGGCTATCAAAACAATAGGGACAGGAGATACCTTCCTCATACTTACCAGACGCTTTATCTTCTTCAGAAATCGGACGCCCACAACTGAAGCACCGCTCACAACTTCCTTCCTCTAACCCATGACTAACGGCTACCCGCTCGTCAAAGACAAAACATTCGCCTTCCCATAAACTTTCCTGGGCTGAAACTTCTTCCAAATACTTAAGAATGCCACCTTTGAGATGATAGACTTCTGCAAAGCCTTGGGCAAGCATGAAGGATGAGGCTTTTTCACAGCGAATACCGCCCGTACAAAACAGAGCAACCTTTTTGTGTTTAGTTGGGTCGAGGTGATGGCGCACATAATCAGGGAATTCCCGGAATGAGCTAGTCTGAGGATTTTCTGCTCCTTGGAAAGTACCGATATTCACCTCATAATCATTGCGGGTGTCAATCACGGTTACTTCTGAATCACAAATCAAATCATTCCATTCCTGGGGACTAACATAAGTGCCAACTTGCTCATTTGGGTCAATTTCAGGCATCCCCAAAGTAACAATTTCTGGCTTCAACCGCACCTTCATCCGCTCGAAGGGAGGGGTTTCGGTATGGGACTCTTTGTATTCTAAGTCTGCTAGACGAGGGTCAGAACGCAGAAACCAGAGAACAGAATCAATCGCCTGACGTGAACCCGCAATTGTACCGTTAATCCCCTCTTGTGCCAGCAAAATTGTCCCTTTGACTCCTTGTGCTTGGCAGTAAGACAGCAGAGGATCTTGTTTCTCGGCAAAATCTGGCAGCTTGACAAATTTATACAGTGCTGCAACAACTTGGATATTTTCTGGCTTCATCCCTTTGGTGACGGAACAATATAAGTTAGAATAACAACGGCAATCAAAGTTACCTACTATTTTAATTTTATGGGGGTTTAGCTCAGTTGGTAGAGCGCCTGCTTTGCAAGCAGGATGTCAGCGGTTCGAGTCCGCTAACCTCCATTACAATGATTTATCTCAATGTGCGATGCCTGCGGCGGGCTACGCCTACGCACATCCAATGTCAATCAAAAGCCCATTCGCTATGAAGGAATAGGCTTATTTTCTTTGGTAGGGAAGGGGTTAGAGGAGAGGGAAGTTGGTATTGCATTTAATTGCCCCTATTCAAAGTCGTACTTAGTTAGAGAAATCTCTAGATAATGAAGTGAACTGTGACTTGACAGCACTAAGATAATTTTGAACGATCAAAATTTGCGGCGGTAATCTATTAGCACTGACAGCAGCCTTAATTAAATCTTCCGCAACAATATTTCTGTTCTGGCGTTCAAAGATCAAAGTTCCTCCACTGGGAATGCCCTGCTGCTCTAAACCACCTTGGTAAGCAAGAGAAACGAGATTAAAGGGTTTGAGGTAGGTGACATTCTTAGAATTACTGCTTAATGTGTTAGAGTTGATAGCTATGTTTGTTTGCCCAGCATCAGCGTAGTTGTTATTTGTGGGTGGTTCAGCGTTAGCAATTCCAGATGTAAGCGCAAAAGCACCAATAATAACTACAGAATTAATCAAAGTTACAAGTTTCATAGGGTTATCCTTAGAGGATGTTTTAAAAGTCCCCTTGTCGGTATCAAAACGTTCTAGTTCCTAGAACCCTCTAAATCCACGCCACTTGCTTCACTTGGGGTCTCCCCATCGCTTTTAGCGTCTCCCCTTGGGAGAAGACCCCCCTAACCCCCCTTAAAAAGGGGGACTTTGATTCCGGTTCCCCCCTTAAAAAGGGGGGTTAGGGGGGATCTAGAAGTGCCTAAAATCACAGCTAAACACTTTTCAAACAACCTCTTAACCATGTAAGGTTTAATTACTTTATTTTTAGTAACAGTGTCTCTTTCGTTGTAAACCTTAACCTCCTACATTTAGGTCATCCAATTGGTTGAATTCTTTCTCACCCATTTAGGTGAGTCTATGAAGCTGTCAGGATTAGTGTAATACTCAACATTTAGTTTACTTGTTTGGAGAAAGTGAAAAATAGTAAATATGGGGTGATTAAGTACTGCTAGAATCGCGTTTTAGTTGGCATGATTCATAGCCAGTTAATCCAAGTTAAGCTTATATATACTTAGGGGGGTTGTTTGAAAAAGCGTCCATTCGGATTAATCGCAATTGTTCTCTACAAATCATTTACAGCCTTACTGCTTATGGCTACTTCCATCGCTTTATTGTTGACATTAAAAAATTATCAAACTCTAGAGGCTTTTTCAGACGATTATGTTTTAGAAGGGAAATCGATAATTATTAATTGGCTTTTAAAGAAAGTTATTAACTTAAATCCCAGAACTCTGGCCTTTAGCGGCATTGGCACAGGGATATATGCTATTGTAACTACTATTGAAGCTGTTGGTTTGTGGTACGAAAAACGTTGGGCACATGTCTTAGTATTGGTGCTTGTAGGTATCAGTATTCCACCAGAGATTTATGAATTGATTCGGGGTATCTCTCCTATAAAAATATTGATTTTCTTGTTGAACTTAGCTGTATTTTGGTATCTATTACGCAATTTTCCTAAACATCGAAAATAATTTTTTTATTCGATCATAGTGTCTATCATTGGAGAGGTAAAACGGAGCCATGTCTGACGAAAGTGGCTTTCGTCCCTTAGACTTCTCTGTACGTCTACACAAAACTAAGACCCCACGTTGTACAATCGCTAAAAATACAATCTGGAGAGCGACTTGCCTAGATCGATTCAGTCTACTCAACCACCACTGAAATTTATTACTCAACGGTTTAACCTGCTGGTACTCCAGATTGTTCGGTGGTTACTGCCGATCGCACTACGGTTCCGCACTCGACCTTGGCTAACGGCTGGTATTGTCGGTGTTGAAGCCAAAAATGTTGAGGTATTAGCTGAACTTTATCAACAATTTCAGGCTGGAAAAATTCGCTTTTTGTTGGCATTTCGCCATCCAGAGGTGGAAGATCCTCTCTGTATGCTATATTTGCTTTCCCGTATTGTGCCACAGGTTGCTCGTCAAGAAGGTATTACACTGCGATCGCTTGTTCACAGCTATTTTCTTTATGATCGGGGGATGACGGTTTGGGCTGGAGATTGGCTGGGTAAGTTGTTTTCTCGGATAGGAGGTGTGCCGGTTCATCGCGGTAGGCGATTAGATCGGCAAGCTATTCAAACAGCACGGGAGTTGTTTGCTAATGGCGAACTACCGATCGCAGTTGCACCGGAAGGCGGTACTAATGGTCATAGTGGTATTGTTAGCCCACTGGAACCCGGTGTTGCTCAAATGGGGTTCTGGTGTGTGGAAGACTTGCAAAAAGCCAACCGGACTGAGACTGTAATCATTGTGCCGATCGCTATCCAGTATCGCTACGTTGAGCCACCTTGGTCTAAACTGAATTGGCTGCTGAGTAAGTTGGAAGCTGATAGTGGCTTGCCAGTTAAGGAAATTGCTCAGGGTGATTGCGAAGAGATTTACTATCAACGCCTCTGGAGATTGGCTGAATATCTTATTACCGAGATGGAAGAGTTTTATCGTCGCTTCTATCATCAAGACATCCCAAAAACCATCTCAACTGATGAATCTACTAGTCCTAATCAGGTGTTGATTGCGCGACTTCATCGCTTACTAGATAAGTCTTTACAAGTTACCGAGGAATATTTTGGAGTTCAAGCGCAGGGTAATTTTATTGACCGCTGTCGCCGTTTAGAAGAGGCTGGCTGGAATTACATTTATCGGCAAGATTTGCCAGATATCAATGCTTTACCACCCTTTAAACGCGGTTTGGCAGACTGGATTGCCCAAGAAGCAGACTTGCGAATGCGGCATATGCGGATAGTGGAAAGTTTTGTTGCAGTCACAGCCACTTATATTCAGGAACAACCGACTGCGGAACGGTTTGCGGAAACAGCTTTGCTTGTATTCGATATGCTTTCTAGAATTCAGGATACAACACTTCCAGGGCGACCTCAGTTAGGTTTGCGACAGGCACAAATCACTGTGGGTGAGCCAATTTCAGTTACGGAACGCTCTGGTAATTGTCAGGGCGATCGCCATGCGACTAGACAGGCTGTGAGCGATTTGACAAAAGATTTGCAAATTGCTTTAGAGAAGATGATTAGATAACGAAAATTCTAAGATTTTTTAACTCGAATTTTGTCAAAGATTGCACCTTCATCAAAGAATTTCTTCTGAATATTGTCCCATCCTCCTAAATACCCATCTCATTAATAATTCCAGATGGAAATAAATTAGACAAGGGATTTTCAACAGTTCATTTGATCGCGGTTGGATTGCAGCATCAGTCACAACCACCAGAATCTCAAAGACAGACTGTTCTCTGACATTTCCTGCCTCTTTTGCTTCCTGTGCCTTATTCCAGAAGACTCTGTTGTAATACCAATTCTCTATGAAGTTGCACTTAATAAAGCTGAGGTGATGTAATTCCATCCACAAATCGAAGCGTAGTTTACCGCCGTAGGCATCGCTTCCGGAGAAATGGAATCAAGAACATATTTTAGCTTCTGCCGCAACTCATCTAAATTTGTGCAGTGTTCCCAGGACAATTTGTACTTAATGTCTTCCCATAAGCGTTCAATGGGGTTAAGCTCAGGACTGTTGGCAGGTTGAAAAATTGGAATGATATTATTGGGCCATTTTAAGTCCAAAGATTTGTGAAAACTGCCATTGTCCATTTGTACCAAATTCAGGGCGTCGGGGTATGCTTTTGAAAAAAGGTCTAAAAAATCTTGGAAACACGTACCATCAAGGTGAGAAAACTCCCAGAAGAAGCTATCTCCAGTTGCTGGTTCGACCACACCATACAGGTAAAAGTTTTTCCGTTGCCAACTAACAATGCCTACAGGCTTAACTCCTTTGAGGGTAATTGTACGACCAGTAAGGGTTTTGAGTCCCAAACGACTTTCGTCTTGACACCAATAACGTACTTGTTTATCCGTCCCCAAATAACGCAATAATACTTGGATTATTTCTGGAAGTTTTTTTTAAATGCGTCTTGGACTTCAGGCAAAGCCTTTGCACTGCGGGGGCGTGGTACTTTCAATTTGGCATTGAGTTTGTAGCGCACAATTTTGTGTACAGTCTTGTACGCAGCTACAACCTGGCACTCTTGAGTGAGCCACTCTTGAATTTGGCTGTAACTCCTGAATCCTTGAGGTTGACCTAAACGTTCATGTAGTTGACTCATTACAGTTTCTGAAATTAAACCTGACTTGCCTGGGGCTGTTTTAACTTCGAGTAATGCATCAATACCACCTTGCTTGTACCGTTTCAACCATCGGTATACTGTTGATTCGTCTCGTAAGAGCCGTTGCGATAGTTCCTGTCTTGTGGCGATCGCTTTGGTCTTAATCCAATACAGCATTTGCAACCGTTCTTTAGTTGTAGCTGTCAGCGCATGGCGCAATCGATGTTGTAGTTCTTCACGGCTTTCACATACCTCGGCTCGAAAGTTATTTCCCATGACCCTGCAAAGAAAGTTTCTGCTTCTAATAATTTAGTGCATCTTCATGGAGAATTGGTATAAGTCAAACACTCTTTTCTCTCGCTACTCTTAACCACGTCCTGCCAGCCAGAGTTGATGAAATCTTCTTTAGTGAGGGGAGTGTTTAATAATGACATGGTTTAAAGTCACTTTTTTATATGCCTGCCCTACTAAATTTCAAGCAGATCAGGCTATTGTTAGCTTTACCTCAATATTAACGCCTAGTGCATTGCGGTAATGACGACGGCAGTCCATCAATGAGCATTCCCTGGCTCTGCCGGGGAATGAGAGAATACTATAGCGCTTCTCAGTTGAGTGAAGTACAAGAACCCCACCCCCAACCCCCTCCCCGCAAGCGAGGGAGGGGGCTATGATGTACTTCATGTCATTAGGAAATGCTATAACTCGCGGCTAAATTGCCCCAACCGACGTAGGGTAATTTTGCAGCCGTTGCCTGAACTTGGTCAGCATTCGCCACCAACTGACCGCAAGCATCCCAAGTTCCAGAAATAAATGTGCTTCTGGTACCTTCTTCGATCGCAACTGGGGCTGTGTAATCACCAATTTGCACTTGCAAAGTTTCCAGATTCACTGTCACGGCAGCTTGGGGATTGGCAGCGACTAACTCTTGCAGTTGTTTAACAGTAACAGCATCGGCTGTCAGACAAGGTATGCCCATTGCCACACAGTTACCGAAAAAGATTTCGGCGAAGCTTTCACCGATTAAAGCTTGGATTCCCCATTTTGCGATCGCTTGGGGTGCATGTTCCCGTGATGAACCACAGCCAAAGTTACGGTTAACTATTAAAATCTTCGCGCCTTGGTATTGGGGTTGGTCAAAGGCATGTTCACCTTTAAGTGCTTTCCGGTCATCAATAAACGCGCCTTCGCCTAACCCATCAAAGGTAACGGCTTTCAAATATCGCGCGGGAATAATGCGATCGGTATCTATATCATTGCCCACTAAGGGTATACCGCGCCCTGAAACTGTTTTAACTTCACTCACCATAAACTTAAGTTCTTACTTGAATAATTGAGATTTCTCCATTCCCCTCGCTTGCAGGGAGGGGTTACAGCAACTCGCGCACATCAGAGACTTCGCCTTTAATCGCAGCAGTGGCGACCATCGCCGGACTCATTAACAATGTCCGACCGGAGGATGAACCCTGTCTTCCTTTAAAGTTGCGGTTAGAGGAGGAGGCGCTGATTTGTCTTCCTTGTAGCTTATCAGGGTTCATGGCCAGGCACATCGAACATCCCGGTTCACGCCATTCAAATCCCGCTTCCTGAAAGATTTTATCCAGTCCTTCAGCTTCCGCTTCTTCCTTCACCCTTTCAGAACCAGGGACAACAAAGGCTTTGATTCCCTCTGCAACGTGGCGACCTTTGGCGATTTTCGCAGCTTCTCGCAAATCACTAATTCTGCCGTTGGTGCAACTACCAATGAAGCAGACATCTATTTTGGTGCCCTTAATGGGTTGACCAGGATATAAATCCATGTAGCGGTAAGCTTCTTCGGCAATAAATCGGTCTTCTTCCAGCAGTTCTTCTGGCTGAGGTATTGACTGGTTGATACCGATACCTTGACCAGGAGTAATCCCCCAGGTAACTGTCGGAGAAATTTCCGCAGCGTCGAATACGACCACATCATCGTACTGGGCATCAGCATCGCTCTTGATGGATTGCCACCAAGCCACTGCTTGATCCCAATCTGCATCTTTGGGGGCAAAATCTCTGCCTTTGAGGTAATCGTAGGTGACTTGATCGGGATTGACGTAGCCGCATCTAGCACCGCCTTCGATCGCCATATTGCAGACAGTCATCCTTTCTTCCATATTCATTTGCTCAAATGTCGTACCTGCAAATTCGTAGCCATAGCCCACACCACCTTTAACGCCAAGGGTGCGGATGATATGCAGGATGACATCTTTGGCGTAAACTCCTGGGTTGAGAGTGCCGTTAACTTCAATTTTGCGGACTTTCAGTTTGGAAAGGGCGAGGGTTTGGGAAGCCAGAACATCCCGGACTTGACTAGTACCGATACCAAATGCGATCGCACCAAATGCCCCATGACTGGAAGTGTGACTATCTCCACAAGCGATCGTCATTCCTGGTTGAGTAAGTCCCAGTTCGGGAGCGATCACATGAACTATACCCTGACTACCAGAACCAATATTGTAAAAAGTTATGTTATTTTCTTGACAGTTATGTTCGAGCGCCTGAATCATTTCCTCTGCCAAGCTATCGGCAAAGGGACGCGCCTGATTTTCTGTGGGCACAATATGATCGACCGTGGCAACGGTACGCTCTGGAAACAGTACTTTTAGACTTCTCTCGCGTAACATTGCAAAAGCTTGGGGACTGGTGACTTCATGAATTAGGTGAAGCCCGATAAATAGTTGCGTCAGCCCTGAGGGAAGTGTACCAACGGTGTGTAAGTCCCAAACTTTATCAAACAGGGTACCTTTGCTCATACGTCAATCAATATTTAAAGAGTCCGGACTTAAATAGTATCAAAAAAGAGTCTAGTTTTTTGCAGATCACTTAAATATTACTCCCCTCATACTCCCCTCTCGAAGAGCGGGGAGGGGTAGGGGGTGGGGCTCTTGTACCTCGCTCAAGGGACAACAGTCCTAAAACCATTAGCTCACCTTTGAGGTAGCAAAAGCAAAAATTCTCCGAAATATTGAGATGCAAACATGTAAATAACTTTATCCTTTTGAACAAGGATATCTAAGACAATACAAGATAGTTGCACTACCAGCATTATGCCCATAGATTTACGGGAATTTTATCAGGCTAGCGATCCCAGCAGAACTCTGTTTGTTAATAATAGCTCTGATGGCAAGTATTACATAGATTTTTCCTCAGTCCGAGGTGGGGATATTCTTGGCAAGCTGATGCAGAAAATTACTTATTTTAAGCCCAATGAACCCACCTGCACTTTATTTACTGGGCATATTGGTTGTGGAAAATCGACAGAACTATTACGGTTACAGGCAGAACTGGAAAAGTTAGGCTTCCATGTCGTCTATTTTGAGTCCAGTGAAGACTTGGAAATGACTGATGTCGATATTGCTGATGTGCTACTAGCGATCGCTCGGCGGGTGAGTCAAAGTCTGGATAAAATTATACTGGAGACACCCAACAAGTTTAATGAGTTGCTCCAAGGTGCTTGGAAGGTCTTAAACTCTGAGGTGACGGGAGTCAAAGTGAAGGTTCCCAATGTCGGCGATTTTGGTGTCAGTTCAGAAAAAGAAAAGTTGTCTCTGTCTGTGGGCATTGGTGAAATCACGGCAAAGATGAAAAATGACCCCACGCTGCGAGAAAAACTTAATCAGTATTTGGCACCGCAGAAAACTAAGCTGCTGGAAGCGATTAATCAAGAATTGTTGGAACCTGCGATCGCTAAACTCAAACAGCAAGGTAAAAAGGGTCTAGTGGTAATTGTCGATAATCTTGACCGCATAGATAATCGTGCCAAACCTTGGGGTCGTCCGCAACAGGAATATTTATTTGTCGATCAGGGTGAGTTTTTGACAAGGCTGAATTGTCATCTACTCTACACTATGCCCTTGGCTTTGAAGTTTTCCAACGATTACGGAATGCTAACCCAGCGTTTCCCAGAAGATCCCAAGGTGTTACCAATGGTACCTGTACAAAGGACTGATGGCAGTGTTCATACACAGGGAATGGCACTGATGCAGCAGATGGTATTAGCTAGAGCTTTTCCTGAGTTTACACCAGAGGAGCGTTTAAATAAAGTTACCGAGATTTTTGATAGTGCTGCTAGCTTAGAACGATTATGTAAAATGAGCGGTGGTCATGTGCGGGACGTGCTGAGGCTACTGAATACCTGGATTATGGAAGAAATGAGTCTTCCCCTCACCCGTGAAACCTTAGAGCAAGTTATTCGTTCTCGGCGGAATGAAATAATGTTACCGATTTCTGATGATGAGTGGCAATTGTTACGTCATGTCAAGGAAAGGAAAAAGGTGAGTGATGACCACGGATATCAAAAACTAATCCGCAGTCGGTTTGTCTTTGAATATCGGGATGGTGGGGAGTCTTGGTTTGATGTTAATCCCATTTTGGCTGAAGCCAGAGAGTTGCAATGAGGAATCAGGTAGTGTACAGACAAGTTGAATTACCCCCCTTAATCCCCCCTTTCCAAGGGGGGAAACCGGAAAATCTAGTTCCCTCCCCTTTACAAGGGGAGGGTTAGGGTGGGGTAATACTCAAGTATTGATACAGGAGTTAAAACGCCAGGAAGTTTAATTTTGTAGTCTTAAATCCTTAGCTTATGACAGACTCGCAACCACCAGAAGATCACTATATAAACAGCGATGTCTACGACGGGCTACACCTACGCACTCTGCAACAATTAGCTTGGGCGATTGAGTCTTCTGTGGGACAGTTTAAGCTGATTTTGGCCCGGTGTAATTATGTTAGCTTGCGCGATCGCTTAATCTCCAGATTGCGGGAAATTTGTCAAGTCGAAATTCGTGTCTTGGCGGTGCAGCAATCTCACAGGACTCTTTATACTGCGATTCAGGATGAATTCAGCGAAGAAATACCAGCCTGTGTAATGGTTGTGGGTTTGGAATCAGTGCAGAATTTGCCCCTGATGTTAACTTCTGCGAATCAGGTGCGGGAAGAGTTTCGCAAGAATTTTGCTTTTCCCTTAGTGTTGTGGATTGACGATGAAATCTACAAGCAACTAATACAGTTTGCACCAGATTTGGAAAGTTGGGCAACTACGAGAAATTTTGATATATCAACACAAGAATTAGTAGATTTTCTCAGCGAAACGGCTAATAAATGGTTTAGTAATAACTTAAATTGTAGCGCCGATGTATATATTAAACTGGAAAATGAGTTAGAAGCAGCGCAAAGAGATTTACTCAATCAACCAGATGTTTATAATTTAGAAATTCAAGCTAATTTAGAATCTTTATTAGGTTTTATCAAACAGATAAACAATCAAAAAGATTCGGCGCTACAGCATTATCACAAAGCTTTTGAGCTATGGCAGCAAAGTAGTAATTTAGAACGACAGCTAAAAGTCCTTGGTGAGATTGGCTTTTGCTGTTATCTCAAAGCTTTTAAACATCAAGATATTAATCATCCAGATTGGCAAGCAACTTGGCATTATATTCAAGAGTATATAAATTTTATTTATCAGTTTCAAAGTCCAGATTTAATCGCCAATACAGTAGTTAAATTCGGTGATATCTTGCGAGACTTGCAAAAGTGGGAAACGTTACAGAGTCTTGTAGAACAAGCTTTAGTAATCCATCAAACTAACAACCAGCTAAGGGAATTAGCCAAGGATTACGGTTTTTTAGCTGAAGTGGGTTTAGCTCAAAATAACTGGGTGAAAGCAAATCAGTTAGTTAAGCAAGCCTTGAAAGTTTTCGCGGCAATTCCCAATCTGGAATCAGCGAATATGTCAGGGGTTTTATCTGATATTCCTGAAAGGGTTTTAAAATCAAAAGATTTGAGCTTATATCAATTTATCTTAGGTCGTTCTCAATACCATTTAGGTGAAATTCAAGAGGCAACTCTCAGCTTAGAAACTGCTAGGGATGTGGGTAATCCCCTAGAAGATGTCAGGCTTTATTTGGATATTCTCAGGTTTTTGCAGCAGCTTTATTTTGAGCAGAAAGAATATCTCAAAGCATACAAAATCAAACAGCAACGGCGTTCCATTGAACAGCAATTTGGTTTGCGGGCTTTTATTGGTGCGGGTAGGTTAGAAGCTACAAAACAGGCATTTGTAGAGACATTGCGCTCAAACTCTCCCCAAGGAAATATTGCCCCAGAAATTGCTGCATCTGGTCGCCTATTGGATGTAGAACGTTTAATTGAACGCATGGGTCGCCCTGATTATAAGTTGATAGTAATTCATGGGCAATCGGGTGTAGGCAAAAGTTCTCTGGTGAATGCGGGATTAGTGCCAGCTTTAAAGAATAAAGCGATCGGTATTCAAGATTATTTGCCGGTGGTAATGCGTGTTTATACTAACTGGGTGGAAGAATTAGGGAAGCTTTTGGCAGGGAGTGAGGAATGGGGAGTTTGTAGAGACGCGATTCATCGCGTCTTTACTGAGTCGGGAGAGTTAGAACCTCAACGTTCGACCTCTGAACTCGGAAGTTCGACCTCTGAACTCGGAAGTTCGACCTCTGAACTCGAAACTTCAACCTTTGATATTCAAAATACCCACTCTTTACTTCTCTCGTCTTCTTCATTTCCTAGTGCAGACGCGATGAATCGCGTCTCTACAAAGTCCTTAATCACTCGACTACGCGAAAACGAACAGCGCAACCTCCGCACGGTGTTAATTTTTGATCAATTTGAGGAATTTTTCTTTGTTTACACCGAACCTGCACAAAGGAAGCAATTCTTTGAGTTTCTGGGAGAGTGTCTCAATGTTCTATCGGTGAAGGTTATCTTATCGCTGCGGGTGGATTACATCCATTACTTGCTGGAGTGCAATGATTTGCCTAGTCTCAAGATTATTGGCAATGACATTCTCAGTAATAATGTGCTTTACAAGTTGGGGAATTTCTCACCTGCTGATGCAAAGTCAATTATTCAGCGTTTAACTGAAAATACTAGTTTTCGCTTAGAGGATGCTTTAGTTGAACAACTAGTGCAAGATTTAGCCGGAGAATTGGGTGAAGTTCGTCCCATTGAGTTGCAGGTTGTGGGGGCGCAACTGCAAACGGAGAATATTACAACTCTGGCAGAATATCAGCAGCGTGGCACTAAGGACGAATTGGTTAAGCGTTATTTGAATGAAGTTGTTAATGATTGTGGTGAAGAAAATCAGCAAGCAGCAGAAATATTACTGTATTTGCTGACGGATGAAAAAGGAACTCGCCCGTTAAAGACTCGCGCTGAGTTGGAACGCGATTTGCTCCCCTACTTCTCGGAGATCCCCCCAACCCCCCTTAAAAAGGGGGGCTTAATTTCTTCAACCCCCTTTTTAAGGGGGTCGCCACAGGCGGGGGGATCAGAGGCTAGGGAAGATAAAGCTGTTGAAATCAGTAAATTAGATTTAGTATTAGATATTTTTGTCAAATCCGGCTTGGTGGTTTTGTTACCAGAGAACCCGGCTGATCGTTATCAACTGGTACACGACTACATCGCAGCCTTTATTCGCCAGCAACAGGAACCGAAGTTAAAGCAGGTGATGGCGGAACTGGAAAAAGAACGAGAACAAAGAAAACTGAGTGACGCGAAACTGAATAACTTTCTCAAACGCGCCCTTTTTGGTTCCGTCGCCGCAGTATTAGTATTCGCTGGCTTGGCAGGTTTATCATGGCGATCGGCAAAAGAGGCAAATGAGCAAAGAAAACAAGCCGATATTAATGAAATTAACGCTATTAATAATTCTTCAGAAGCGTTTTTGGCATCTGGACAATATGCAGATGCCTTAATAGCAGCCTTAAAGGCAGGTGAAAAACTCAAACGCACACCTTCGGCGCTAGAAAGAAGCGATACCCGAATGCAAACTGTAGCAACTTTACAGCAAGCAGTTTACTTAAAACCAAAGGAGCCGAAAGAAAATCGTGCGATCGAGGTGAATACCTTAGAAGGTCATAGCGATGTGGTCATTAGCGTCGCCTACAGCCCCAATGGACAACAGTTAGCTTCTGCTAGTGTTGACAAGACGATCAAAATCTGGGATGTCAGCAGTGGTCAACTCCTCAAAACCCTGACTGGTCATAGCGATAGGGTCATTAGCGTCGCCTACAGCCCCAATGGACAACAGTTAGCTTCTGCAAGTGGTGACAAGACGATCAAAATCTGGGATGTCAGCAGTGGTCAACTCCTCAA
>NZ_JBALCY010000052.1:0-46273 GCF_036917655.1 Nostoc sp. | reverse complement strand
GATTAAAGTGCGAACTCAACCCATTAGGGTTATCTCTCAAATGTCACTCATCCCTGAATATTTCTACTCATTTCGAGTGAACGAATCGCACCCCATGCCTGAAGGCGAAGAAGACGGGTATAGTCTGGAAGGGTTTGATCTGCCCCATGTAACGATCGAAGTACCAGCATCTCAAATTATCCCCATTGCCCAGTGGCAGCAAGAAGAAATGATTTTAGCCAAGTTACGCCAGCTATCTGGAGAAAGGCTGTTGCAATTATAAGACTATCTCGATTTTCTCTTGGAAAAAGAAGAGTCTGATTATCAGAGTGCTTAAAGCTAGGAGTGTCAAATTAGTCCTAAATGACCAGGGATATCTCTCAAAGGTTAAAATCTACCACATAAATATTTGGCGAGAAACTGCTGGGCGATCGCTTTTACTATCTTAAGAGAATTACAGCTAACCGTAGAGCAAGTGCTTAACACTGGATAAAGCAATGCGGTTAAAAGGCAGACAGACAAAGTGATTTGAGAGGTGCGATCGCTCAGTTTTCTAGCGCGAGAATAGCTTAACAGATTTCTGAACGTACACAAGTCCCAAAAAGGACAAAATTAAGGAACTTTTGCAGATTTTAAATTAATTATTTTTTATTTAGATATGTATTTCTGTATAGATTGCTAATGGGTCGATGACTGTTTGAACTTCTCCTGCCATTTGAGTCCATAACTCAGCCATGTTTAGAGTTCCTGCCAATCCAGGGAATGTAGTTTGTTCTATTCTTCGTTTTGGTACAAATCCAACAATAGTTGTTTCTACATCCCCCGGCATTACGTATGTTGAACGTAGTTGATCTTTTGTCATGCATAAATTTTCAACATTAAGAGAGCTAATTAAAATTGAATTTCCTATTTTCGTGTGCAAAGTAATTTCACCTAGTGAGAATAATTTCACTGCTTGTAATATTAGTTTAATTGCATCTGCTTGTAATGCTTCTTCTGAAAGAGAGTTATTAACTAGAATATTTCCAAACTCATCATACAATTTCAGTAATGAATTCCAATCAAAAAACTTTGATGTTCCTGTAATTTTGATTAAAGATGCATACTGTTTTAATTGATTTTAATGGCGAATTTCTTTCAAAATGCCTTTTGTAATTAGTTGCTTTTCAAATATTAAATAACTGTTATGATAATCAATTTTATCTTGTGAAAAGCTTTCCGATGATTCGTCCGTTATTGTTTTTGCACCTTCTTTATATCCTTCTTTTTTAGTTAGCTTATCATTTCCTTTCCCTGATACCCCCCCATAAGGTTCTTTGGCCCTAGACTGAACTCTATCTCTCTGGCTTCTTCTTCTGTTTTTTCGGTATATCTCTCTCCGTGGACATCAGCAGTTTTATTTCCTAAGTTTTCTGTTAATCTTCTTATTTGAATTATCCCGTCTTCTAATTGAGAAGAATATGAATTTAGACGGTTTCTATCTAAATAAATAAAGTGTTTTAGACTAATAGCGCTTCCATTGTTTTCTAATTTCATCTCTTGTTGCTTCCCGTTTAATCTCTGCTTGTAAGGTTCGTTCTTCTTCTTGACTTTCATTTTTTTTAATTATTGAATTAAATTCTTCTGAGGCTTCCTCTAATTTTTTTTTTGATGTTTCTTTTAATGCATTAGTAATTTCTTGACTCATTTCTGCCGCAGACTGAATCTTTTTATCTAATTCACTGGGTTCGGAGGACATCATTATTCGCCCCACTACTTGCGGACTATTATAATTTATTTTATCTATTTTTAGCAAAAATTTTGATTGATTCTTCTTTAAGACAGTTGTAACAAACCCATGACTGAACTCTGTAAGTGTCATCTGCTTTGCTTAAACTAGGTCAAAAATCAATGGCTTCTTTCATTGGAATTAAACGAAAAACAATAGTCTCCCAAAACTATGGCTTTCAACGTTGCCTTAGTGTAAGGTTTTCTCGCTTTGTCACAGTGATTCACTTTGAGTCTACGTTTACTGGATTAAAAATATTAAGGTGGTCGGTGAATAACACTAACCACCCTTTTGAAACTTTATTTAACTATTCCTGAATGACCTGGAATCTCTCCCAAAGGTTCAAATCTACCACCTAAATATTTGGCAAGAAACTATTCTGCGATCGCTAACGAGTTTTTTATACTCGTGAGTAGTTTGTGCTGTCTTCGCTAAAACGCAGACTACAAACAGTTCTGAAACCCAAGATTGGAGGATAGGGAACAGGGCAGTTTAGCGGCAATTGTCACAATGTCCGCAACGCCAGTTAGCTGCTTCTTTGTCAAAACCAAAGGCATTTAATAAAAACTGCCAACGACACTGCTTTGTAGTCAGATATTGATGCATTTGTTTGGCAGCGTGTAATTGGGTCGGTGGCTGAGTTACCGCTTTTTCAGCAATAGTGTAATGGAAAGGATCAAGCCAGTTTAGCTGACCATTGCTATGGAGTAAAGATAAGGCGATCGCACCATCAGGAAATTGTCGCGTCACTGCATTCACTTCTCCCTGTTTTGGTAATTTTTTCACAAGTTGCTGCGCTATTTGTTGTTGCGATCGCATTTGTTCTTCAAAAAACTGCTGTCTTTGCTTATCCTCTGGATCTAACCACCCCGTAGGTTCACTCACTAACGTTAACGCTTCTGCTGGTTTACCATCTCGTCCAGCGCGACCAATTTCTTGCACATATTCAGATAGCAGATGTGGTGCGTGAAAATGTATTACCCAGCGAACATCTGATTTATTTATCCCCATGCCAAACGCACAGGTGCAGACTACAAAGGGTATTTTACCACCTAACCAACTTGCTTCTACTGCACGGCGTTCTGTTGCACCCAATCCCGCATGATAACTAGCTGTTGCATAACCCATGTCTGCTAACCATTCAGCTAAATCTTCGCTATCTCTCCTAGTGCGAACATAAACTAATCCAGATTGTTGCGGTCTATTTTGAATAAACTTTAATAATTGTTGTTTCCTACCTCGTGGTGTCCAAGCAATGCGAACGCTGGGATGCAAGTTAGGACGGTAGGGATTCAAGCGAAAAATCTCTGGTTGCTGTAATTGTAAAACTGTTTGAATAATCTTTTGGGCTAAAGGGTCAGCAGTAGCGGTAAAAGCAGCAATACTAATTTTTGTTCCCGGTGGTTTTGATTTTAGTAGTGCAGGACGCACCGCCCCTAATCTGCGATAAGCTGGGCGAAAACTATCACCCCACTGCACTAAACAATGGGCTTCATCCAAAATTAAGGCATTAATTTGCAATTGCGGCTGACATAATCTTTCCCAGACTGGCGCACTTAGCAAAGTTTCTGGCGATAAATAAAGTAATCTTAGCTGTTGACGTTCTAAAGCTTGCAGAGTTGCACGGCGTTGAGATGAAGACAATTCACTATGTAAAAGCGCTGCTTTCTGATTGCTTTGTCGTAGTTCCTGTACTTGATTTTCCATTAGCGCCACCAAGGGCGAAACTACCAAAGTTAATCCTGTTTGTAGCAGTGCAGGGAGTTGAAAACAAATGGACTTTCCTCCACCTGTGGGCATAATAATCAGCGCATCTTTTTGTGCTAATAAACTACTGACAATTTCTCCCTGTGGGGGACGAAAATCTTCATAACCCCAGATTTTTTGAAAAGCTGCGCGAACTTCTTGCCAAGATTTTGATGTAGGCTGATTCATAATCAATAGTAGATGCACTCATATCCTTAAACGCTGAATATGAATGATGTGATTTTGAATATAGCCTCTGCTATCCAGCTAATGGTTCAGTAATTTCATCATCTTATGTTGCAACGCACTGACTGTAAGAATGAATTATAATTAAATATTATTTTTCAATTTATTAAATAGAAGATTTAGTCATGATGAATGAAGAATTAAAACACAAATTTTACATCAGCACGGATAAATCTAAATTGGATATTCAGATTATTCATGATTTTTTACAAACTTCCTATTGGGCTGAAAACATCCCATTAGCCCTTGTGGATAAGTCAATAAAAAATTCTTTATGTTTTGGACTTTATGAAGGTGAGCAACAAGTTGGCTTTGCGAGAGTCATCACTGATTATGCAACTTCTGCGTTGTTAAAAGATGTTTTTATTCTAGAGCCTTATCGAGGACAGGGTTTAGGAAAATGGTTTGTAGAATATATTTTGGAATATTCAGAATTGCAAGATGTTCAAAGGTGGATGTTAGGCACAAAAGATGCTCATGGACTTTATCGCCGTTATGGTTTTAAGAATTTGACAGAGCCAGAAAAAATCATGATGCGTTTAAATACTAATGCTGATCACTCATGAGTAAAAGGATATTTTAAAAGTATTAGGCGACTAGAAGTCGCTACTACACAAACTTTCGTCTTCCTCCGTGGACTAACACAAAATCAAGGGTTTGCTAACCTGCGGAGGCAGGTTTTGTCTGTATAGCCAAGCCAGTGCGGTCTTCTCCCAAGGGGAGACGCTAAAAGCGATAGCGAGTCCGCGTTCGCGCAGCGTCTCGTAGAGAGCGTCTGGGGGTTTCCCTCATGAGTAACTGGCGCGCGACTTCTAGTCGCCAAAGCTACTGATTTTGGGAATGGAAGGGACAACCACCTGCTGTTAGTTTCTGAAGAAAGGCATTATTATCAAAATAATGCTCTAAAGACTCAATCTTCAAATCATCAGTTACGCGAGCAATACTAACTCCTACCATTTCTATTGTTTCCCCGGTGGGTGCATAGTCTTTATACGAACCATTAAATGTTCCCCAATGTCGCCACTTAAAGGTAACATTAGGCGGCCCCGAAAGGACTTCTGTCAATTCCCAAAGAAAGCCATTAGGAAAGGCTGTATGAAAAACTTGAAATGAAGATTCAAAGGTTTCTGTTTCAGAGCTATACTGCTCACTGTCACCCAAAAATAGGTTATAAGTACCTTCGACTGCAACATCCTGAGCAGTGAATTGTTGTCCCCCATTGGTACTCATCTTAAACTTATCAGTAACAATCGAAAGCCACTGTTGAGGATTAGATTTATTAGAAGCTTCCATCTCAAAATTTCGGACTAAATTTTGTGCGATCGCCTCTAAAGAACCTTCTAGATGCTGAAATTTGCTTTCTTGATGAAGAAATTCATTGGTGTAAGAATAATCTGGGCGTTTTCCTTCTCGCCACTGTACTTCTTCATCATGAGCAATAACTATATCTCTATCTTGTACCCAAAGCGGCAATTCTGGAGTTTTTTCGTTACTCATACAAGCTGATTGAGTATAAACATCATTTTTGATCATAAAGTTTTATGGATATGAGGTAAATCTAAAAATCTGAAAAAGTAAAAAATATTTATAATGCAATACCGTTCAGTTAAAGTTATTTGTAGGATTTTTCGGTGTCTAGAGATGTTACATTACAACGTCTCTACATTCTTACAAAAAGCTGAAAAACAGCAAAAGAAACGACAGATAAACACTTATATTTATCTGTGTTTATCTGTCGTTCTATTTAACAAATCTCAACTTATGCAAAAGGTCTAATGCAGTGCAGTTACTTCCTCTGGCTTTTCTTGAGTTTGCAATGCAGAATACAACCTATTCAGCGCATTTACATAAGCTTGAGCAGATGCCACGATGATATCTGTGTTCGCTGCATGACCAGAAAACACTCTAGATTCATAACGTAAACGAATCGTCACTTCTCCAATGGCATCAATACCAGCCGTTACTGACTGCACAGAAAACTCAATCAACTCGTTAGGCACATTCACCACCCGATTGATGGCTTTGTAAACTGCATCCACTGGCCCAGTACCGATCGCAGCATCGGTTAATTCTTCACCTTGTGGGGTGCGGAGGGTAACTGTAGCAGTGGGACGGGCGTTGCTACCACATGAAACTTGCACCAACTCTACACGGAACAAATCGGGCGCTTGTTGGATTTCATCGTTAACGATCGCTTCCAAATCCCAATCAGAAATTTCTTTCTTTTTATCTGCGACATCTTTGAATCTGACGAATGCTTTATTTAATTCCGTATCCGACAGTTCAAAGCCCAATTCTTTCAACCGAGTCCGGAAAGCATTTCTCCCTGAATGTTTACCCAAAACTATTTGATTGTCTGTCAAGCCAATCAATTGGGCATCCATAATTTCGTAGGTGAGCCTGTTTTTTAACACACCATCTTGGTGAATCCCAGACTCATGGGCAAAGGCATTCGCCCCAACGATCGCTTTATTTGCTTGTACTAACATTCCCGTCAAATTAGAAACCAAGCGTGAAGTTTTGTAAATTTGCTTAGTGTCAATATTTGTCAGGGATTCTTGAGAATCTGCTGGTCTTCCCAAATAGGGGTTAAAATATTGCCGTCGCACATGCAACGCCATTACCAATTCTTCTAGTGAGGCATTTCCGGCACGTTCGCCAATCCCATTGATTGTACATTCTAGTTGCCGTGCGCCATTTTTCACGGCTTCTAAGAAGTTAGCAACTGCCAAGCCTAAATCATTATGACCGTGAACGGAAATAATCGCTTGGTCGATATTGGGAACATTTTCGATAATGCCCTTAATTATGGCTCCAAATTCGCTAGGGGTGGTGTAACCCACAGTATCGGGAATGTTAACTGTTGTTGCACCAGCTGCGATCGCTCCCTCTAACACTTGGTAAAGAAATTCTGGATCGGTACGAGCCGCATCCATCGGCGAAAATTCGACATCTGTCATGAAGGACTTGGCATAAGCTACCATTTCTTGGGCGATCGCTAGCACTTCTGCCCGTGACTTTCGCAACTGATACTCTAAATGAATATCAGAAGTGGAAATAAATGTGTGAATTCTGGCGTTAACTGCTGGTTTTAATGCTTCGGCGGCCGCTTCAATATCTGCTTTAATGGCTCTTGCCAAACTGCAAATTACCGGGCCATTTTCTGTCCCGACAATTTGGGCAATTTTCTTAACTGCTTCAAAATCTCCAGGACTAGCAAAGGCAAAGCCTGCCTCAATTATATCCACACCTAGACGCGCGAGTTGCTTGGCAATAACTAGCTTTTCGTCTATGTTCAGAGTTGCTCCTGGACACTGCTCTCCATCTCGCAGTGTAGTATCAAAAATGATGATTCGATCTGTTTTGTTTGTCATTTGCGGTTTGTTGTTTAGTTTTTACTTGTGGCTCAATATATCTTCAACCTTAGTTTTTCTTTTACTCTTACCTTTGTAAATAATTGCTAAGGCTACTAACCTTCGGTTTTTTCTATTTGTTCTCTGATATCATTTAAATCTATATATCTGTCAGTAGCGTTCCGTAGCTCTCTAGCGATCATCCCTTCTGTTGACACTACCGTAATATGTGTATTTTTTGAGCGTAATAGTTCGATTGCTCTTTCAAAATCTCCATCGCCACTGAATAATACTACTCTGTCATACTGGTCTACTGTATTAAACATATCTACAACAATTTCAATATCTAAATTCGCTTTTTGCGAGTAACGACCAGAGGTATCATCATAATATTCTTTAAGAATTTTAGTTCTGACTGTATATCCTAAACTAATTAGAGCATCTCTAAAACCTCGCTGATCTTGTGGGTCTTTTAAGCCAGTGTACCAGAAGGCATTAATTAATGTTGTTTCTGATTGCTCATGTTTGAAGTATTCTAAGACTCGCCGCGGGTCAAAAAACCAGCCATTTTTTTGTTGAGCATAGAACATATTATTTCCATCTACAAAAATAGACAGACGATTCATTGGAGAACCCATACAAATTTACACCTAATAATATAAATGAATTTAGATGGAACAATAGATTATAGCAATTTTCAAATGCCTTGTTTGCTAATATCTATAAAGTAGCTCTTCATCTATAGCTTTTATCCTACCTCTTTCAAGGCATAAAAACGGTTGCAACATTGGAGTTGAGATCCTGGGTGCTAACCTTATTCACCTCCGGCACTGCAAGAGCCACGCTGTGATCAAAATCTACCAATAAAATTGAACCAGTAACAGCATTCATCGCTGTATAACACTAAAGTTTACTCCTAAAGAGGTATAGCATAGGCTTAGGGTAGGATATAAGTTGATGCCTATCTATAGGTAAAGCTGTCAGTATAAGGACACGCTTTGTGGGGAGTACCAATATTGCGCCAAAGACAGAAGACAGTCTTGGGACAGCTTCTGGTAAAACACCCAGTTAAGAGCGTACCTGTTGGTTAGGTTAGGGTAAAATCTCGCCACAACCAATTGCAGAAGCGAAGTAGATCCGGCTCTGATGTGTGAGACAATCACTAGTTGTAACTCACTTAACAGAAAAAGAATAAATTAGGCAGTATTAGGCAGTACCTGAGTAGAAATCTCTTGGGGGCTAGCTCTGCCAATAAAAGTTTGTTGATGAATAGAAGATACTTTACAAATGTATAAGATTGTCATTTAAGTCTTATTTGAATGTGCTTACACTAAAACGTGGTCTGAATAAATAAAAGTGTTGGACTTAAATCAATCAGTAACACGATATGGCAGAAGAACCTACATCTACCTTAACTAAAAACTATGTCTCTGCTGCCAATAGAGTGTCAAGTAAACCGACAAAAGTAACCTCGACAGTATCGGCTCGCCAGTCTAGGTGGATGGTTCGCTTAGGTCATCTCCTCGCTGGCGCTTGGGTAATGGGGGCAGCAGTGCTGAGTGCTTCTGGTGGGGAATTGGTTCAATTGATGGAAAATAAGGCGCTTTCTGGCTTTTTTCAACTGCGTGGGCCGATTGTGCCTCCAGAAGACATCGTAATTTTAGCAATAGACGATCAGTCAATATCAGTACCCGAACAGTACTATAAAACAGATCCGAAACAGTATGCCTATCTAGAAACACTGAAATCTTATCCTTATAAACGGGCTGCATATGCTCAGGTAATCACAAAGTTAATCAAAGCAGGTGTCCGCTCTGTAGCAGTAGATGTCGTTTTTGACACGCAAAGTAGTTATGGAGTTACTGACGATCGCCAACTCCAGGCAGCATTGCAAAAATATGGCAGCAAAGTTACCTTAGCAGCCGTCTACGAAAATTCCCAGACGCACCAAGGGTCTTTTATACAACTGATAGACCCACAGCAGATGTTTCGTACAGGGTCAGTGTCCATTGGCTCAGTTAATTTCCCCCTGGAGGTGGATGGTAAAGTTCATCGATTGGCAAGTGAATTTTCTAAGTTGTTAGCTGAAGATAATTTGATCGAGAAGCTACCCTCTTTTGATGAAGCAGCCCTCAGGGCAGGACAAGTAAATTATCCTCAACCAAAGGGCGATCACATTTATTTTTGGGGGTCTGCGGGTACATTTGAGCAAATACCCTTTTGGCACGTACTCGACCCGGAAAACTGGAATACCTATTTGCAGCAGGGAAAGGTATTTAAAGACAAGATAGTGCTGATTGGTGCAACAGATAAGTTAAACAATGATTATTATCCAGTCGCTGCTACCAACAGCAGTAAACCCATGTCGGGTGTGGAAATTCACGCCAATGCGATCGCAACTTTGATGCAAGGTAAAGCGATTGCCCCAGGAATTAAGAGTCCACCGTTGCAAGGTTTGTTTGTGCTAATTCTAGTTGGCAGTACAGCCTTGATGATTAACAGACGCAAACGTAGTATCAATAGATTTCTATATAGCCTTGCCTTGTCTGGTAGTTGGGTAGGAATTAGCTATGGGTTATTTGTCTATGGTCAGTTAATTTTGCCTACTACAGTACCAGTCATCGCGATCGCAATGATCGGACTTTCCTACCTGGGAACCTCATTAGTCAGAGAAAGCATCAAAAAACGCCAATTAGTAGACATTTTTCAGAAGTATAAAACTTCCACTGTTGTCCAAGAGATTATCAGCCAACAAGATGACTTCCAAGGACTAATCGAGCAACGAGATTTAGCCTTATCAGGGAAAGTCCTGGCTCGACGCTACAAAATTGTCAAAGTTCTCGGTTCCGGTGGATTCAGCGAAACCTATATTGCCGAAGATACCCAACGTCCTGGTAATCCGCGATGTGTTGTCAAGCAACTAAAACCAGCTAACACCAAACCCGAAGGATTGCAAATTGCTAGACGTTTTTTTAAGTCAGAAGCGCAAACACTCGAAAAATTGGGAACGCACGCTCAAATACCTCAACTTTTGGCGTATTTTGAAGAAGATGAAGAATTTTATTTAGTGCAAGAACAGATAATTGGTCATCCTTTAAATCAGGAACTCCCAGCAGGTAGAACAATTGATGAAATTGCAGTGATCAAAATTGTCAGGGATTTATTGCAAACATTAACATTTATACATAAAAATAACGTGATTCATCGGGATATTAAGCCCAGCAATATCATCCGGCGACATTCAGACGGTAAACTGGTGCTGATTGACTTTGGAGCCGTCAAAGAAGTCAGCACAAAACAGCTTGATCATCAAGAGCAAATCCCCTTCACCATTGGCATTGGTACTCAGGGTTACGCACCAAGCGAGCAATGTTTTGGGCGTCCACACTACAGTAGTGATATCTATGCAGTGGGAATGGTTGGGATTAAAGCCTTGACTGGTATAGCACCCCGTGAGCTAAATAGAGATACTGATGGAGAGATAAAATGGAGCGATGCCTACGGCGGTAAACTACGGGCGCAAATGAGCCACTCCCTAGCTAATATTCTCAGTAAAATGGTGCTGGATGACTTTAAACAGCGATATCAGTCTGCATCAGAGGCTCTTAAGGATCTTGAAGCTCTTGAAGCTTTTGACGATATTGTAAATTCCCAAAGCAGATACCCTATGCTACAGGATGACTTATTAATGAATACTTTAGACGATTTAGGCGCTCCCACAAAATCTTGCTCAGAAGGACAAGAGGAACAAGAATAATTGGGCACAAGGGCGGGGAGCAGAGAAAAAGGATTTTACCCCATACACCCCGCCCCCTTCTCTATTCGTGCCTTTTTCACTCGGCCCTGCACATGATTTTAATTTAACGACAAGAATTCTTCTCCTACCGTCGGATGAATGCCTATAGTTTCATCCAGGTCTTCCTTGGTAATGCCCTTGCGAATTGCCACGCCGAGACTTTGAATGATATTTGCTGCGTCTTCACCCACCATATGAGCGCCCAAAACTTGCCCAGAATCACCATTTAACACTAACTTTATAGTGGTTGGCTCATTCTGTTCGATTAGCTGATACAACAGTGGTTGGAACTGGGTGCAGCAGCATTGTACAGATTCACCAAATTTTTCCCGTGCTTTTGCCTCCGTCATCCCCACACTAGCCGCTTCTGGACGGCAAAAAACAGCAGTGGGCACATAATCATAATTCAGTATTTGCGGCTTGTTGCCAAAAACTGTATTGGCAAAGGCAATACCTTCTGCCTGAGCCACTGGAGACAATTGCACGCGGCTGGTGCAGTCACCCACAGCAAAAATGTTTTCTTGGCTGCTGCGGCTGTATTCATCTACTTTAATTGCACCATCTTCGCCAACTTCAACATGGGCATTTTCCAAACCAAGATTCTTGGTATTTGGAGCGTAACCTGTGGCAACTAAGATGGTATCTGCTGTAATTATTTCTTGGCTCTCACCACTAATAGTCAACAAAAAACCCTCTTCTGAGTATTTGATTTCTTGAGCAGTGCTGTTGGTGAATAACTTAATTCCCCGTTTGCTCAAACCCTGTTGTACAGCAGAGCGAATGTCATTATCAAACCCCGATAAAATCATCTCGTCTTTTTCAATCACCGTCACCTCGCAGCCGAAAGCGTGCATCATGCTGGAAAATTCTACGCCAATGTAGCCGCCGCCAATAATTGCTAAACGTTTCGGCAAATAAGGTAGCTGAAACATCTCGCGGGATGTGATGGCGTATTCTATACCTGGGATGTTGGGCTTGAGGGGTTGCCCTCCCACAGCAATTAAAATTTTGTCTGCTGTAACTTTGCGTCCATCAATATTGATAGTATGGGCATCGATGAAAGTGGCTTCTTGAGAAATCAATTCAATTCCAGCTTTTTGCAATTGCTGAAAATAGGATTGGTTAACCCTGTCAATATGCTGATGTACTGACTTAATAAATAATGTCCAGTCAAAGTATGTTTGACAGTCACTCCACCCATAACTGGGCGCTATTTTATTTTTCAGGGCGAAGTCAGCAGCGTAAACAATCAGTTTTTTGGGAACGCAACCGCGATTTACACAGGTTCCACCGATGGCTTCTTGTTCAGCAACAGCTACACGGATGCCGTAACTAGCTGCTTTTTTAGCTGCTGCCAATCCCCCAGGCCCAGCACCAATGACAAACAAATCGTAATCAAATGTCATAAAAATCTGTTCCTTTTTTACTTTTTGGAAAGCAGAGCTATTTCATCCCTTATAGTTATTCAAACAAAACTTCATCTACTGTCTTTGGGTGGACAATTTGGGATGAAACCAGGTTGATATGTAGCACATTGCCGCATTAATAGCAATTACATCCAAAAGGAACAGCGTAGGCGCAGCCCGCCGTAGGCATCGCTCGAATATTGCTAAGTTATATTACATTATGTTGTAAAAAAGGATCTTGTCTATTTTGCAAAAGGTAAATGTTTGCGATGCCTAGTTTGAGCGGGTATGCGATCGCGCTTTTGATCCAAAGCATATAAATAACAGCCTAATCTTCAGTTACAATCTCACCTAAGACTAAAATAGTTATGGAAAAACACCCTTGTAAATAGATATATGAATGTGTTTTTAAATCCAGAAATAGAGCAATTCATCCAAACTCAGATTGAAAGTGGTAAGTATGCTTCGCCAGAGGAAGTAATTGTTGATGCTCTGAGGATGTTTGCAGAAAAAGGTCACATTGAAGCACCAGTGCAGGTAAAAACACCTGAAGAATTGGGGTGGCCTTCTGGTTTTTTTGAACAGACGGCTGGTTGTCTACAAGATGATCCTGTAGTGAGATATCCGCAAGGTGAATATGAAGTGCGGGGGCAACAGCTTTGACCTTATCCCCCAGTTTGTAAAGGGTTGAGGCTGTAAACCCGCCATTTATTTTTTCGCAGGTGTAGAAAAACCAAAGTTGAGGAGCGCCAAGGATGGGGTTTACTCCTGATTTTATATAACTCTTGGCGTGAAATACCGAAGTGATGCTCTAACTGATCGGTTGACCATTCATAGCTTTCAACGACTGAAAAAGCTGGCTGCCAACCCTGCAAAGTTTTTTTAAGCAACTCAAGTTGAATTGCTTCTTGCTGTAAATTATTGTGACGCATATTAAATTATCCCTGTTTTGTGAGTTCAACTTTCAATATGTTGGTTCATAACTAAAAAATTTAGAATCCATAAAACCTCATTGAAATTCAGGAGTTATTAGATTAAGTAACCTCAGCAAACCTCAGAATTTCCTGATGAGGGGCATATTGTTTTGGCAAATTGCCTGCACTACCTGCCGTTGCGCTAACACATTGGAAAAAAAATGTGGGGCTATACAAACAAAGCTTGTCTACGTAAGCTTTATGGAGTTGTAGACTGACTTTACTTGTGAGGTTGAGGTTAAGCGATTCTATTTACCGTACATTGTTTGTAAAGAGAGATTCATATTGCCCATTACAATAGAAGATAAGTCTCACAACTTAAAACACCAATGGATGTTAATGAAGCTTTAGATTTTGCCAATAAATTAATTACTAACAAAACAAAAAAACCTCTAAATGATATAGAAATTAAAGTTTTTAGAGGGTCTTGGGAAAGTTTAACTTATGGACAAATAGATCCTCTTAGCCCTGGATATTTAGAGAAAGATGTTGGCCCAAAACTATGGAACAAACTATCAGAAGTATTAAAAATAAAAGTTACTAAAAAGACTTTTCGAGGAATAATAGAGGGACAATTGAGGGAGCAGCGATCGCACCTAGCCGCAAACCCTCAGCCTCAAAAGTCAGTCTCTGAGCTACCAATATCCAACAATTCTGATTTTGTGGGGCGTGAGGATGCGATCGCACACCTCAACATGCTGATTGACTGTAATGCAAAAGCCATTGGTATTTATGGCAAAGGTGGTATAGGCAAAACAAAACTGGCTTATCATTACTTCGAGACTCAAAAGCTAGAGTATTTGGAACTTCAAGTAGGAATGCAAGCTCAGTACATCACTTCTGTAAAAAGTTGGGTCAATGATCAGCTACGTCATCACTTTAAAGAAGAACCACAACAGGATTTCATCGGAACACTGGAGCAACTAAAGCGTAAGCTTCAGAACAAACCAGTGGGTATAGTGATTGATAATCTTGAAACTGCATTAGATGAGAATGGTAAGTTTAAAAAAGGCCACATTGACTATTTAGAGCTATTCATTAGAGTTTTAAATGCTCCTAATATCAAATCAATCACATTAATTACCAGTCGTCAGAGGCTCAATGAAGCTAAGTTGAGCTTTGTTGAAGCTTATCAATTACCAGAACTAGATGAGAGTGCATGGCAAAAATTTTTTAGCAGATTTGGTATTAATGTTAATTCTCCAGCTATGAGCGCAATCCACAAATCTTATGGTGGGAATGCATTATGTATGAAAGTTCTCCGAGAACCTATACAAACAAAATATAATGGTGACTTAGAGACTTATTGGCAAGACAATAAAAAATATTTATTAAAGGGCAACATAAAAGATTTAGTTACAAGTCAATTTGACCGTATACAAGATAATAATATTGATGCTTATAATCTTCTTTGCCGTTTAGGATTATTTAGCTATCAAAAAATACCTCATATTCCAAGAATGGCAATATTATGTCTACTTTGGGACGTAGGAGAAGAAGAAAAGCTACCTAGTATTGATTCTTTGGAACAAAGCCATTTACTAGAGTTCCGAAAGGGAATGATAGATAATATACCTGAGTATTGGCAAGATAATCTTGATTTACATGTTCTTGTTGCACAAGGATGGATGTTTGATTTACAAAAGCTGCAAAACGAAGTGAAATTATCAGTGTTTCGACCAGCAGGATACTCTCTACATAAAGTTATATGGGAAGAAGCTAAGTCAAGGCTTAATTTAAGCAAACAATCAATAGACTATTTACTATTTTCCTTGAAAGAGCAAGTTGATAAATTCCTCAAATCATCTAAAAAAGTACAAGAATTTTTAAATTTTATATATCAAAAACAGCAAGGTTTTTTTTGCAAATTTATTTATAAAAAAGCTTGTATCCGTTCTGCTTATATTGAAGTAGCTGTAGACATATTTGGGAATTTATCTAATGAAATTGATCCCAGATTTGAGCTAGAAAATGTAGGAATGTGTCATTTTTTGGATATGCATTTATCTATTGAGCTAGATATTACTTTTGAAATTGCTCAGGACATCAATAGTATTCTTACATTCTTATATTGTTTTGATCCAAAATCTCTATTTTGGGAACTAAGCAATACTAGTGATTTAAGTGATATAGACTTTTTTTTAGAAATTTTACCTGGTATTAAGCGTGTTCTCAATCATAAACTACAAATAAATCCAGAGTTATATCAAGCATTACAACAAATTCAATCTCTTCTACCTGAAAATGTTGGAAAGATAAGTTTTTACCGTAGCTTATTGCATATAGTTAAACCTGAGTTAATCCCAATTAGTCGAAAAATTCCAATCGTATTACTGAAAGAATTTAAGGATATTTGTGGATCTCAGTTGCGTGGAAGTATAGAAGAATTTGAGAAATGGTTTCAAATTAATGGTCAAGAATGGCTTGACAAAATTGCAGAAATCATGTCAAATATTCCACGGATCAATATTAGCACTGATTGGCAATTCAGCGTTCAAGAAAAGCAACAACTCAAGGAATACTATGATGCTAATAGATTATTAGTTGACTGCCTCAACAGTGCTTCTGAGAAAATGCGATCGCACATCGAAGACACCCTACTCTTACCCATCGCTGAAATAGAAAAACGACCATTCAAAAATTAAATCGCCTTCTTATTTGCGTCTTTGTGTAAGTCCTGAATCAAACAAAGGCGGGTGCGGGGTTTGAACCCGCTAATCCCCACAATGGTGGAGATGTAACCGATAACCCTAAATTCTTGGCTGACGCCACGCTTCGCGAACGTCCCCGAAAGGCAAGTTGCGAACAAGGATAACCCGCCATGAAGTATGAAGGATAAAGTTTTTCATCCTTTACCCTTCAGCAATATCTACAACTCATCTGTAGCTAGCATTTGGATGATCCGAGGCGTACCCGGATCAAACCCTGCCAAATCCCAAGACAGCGAATCTTCAGGATCTACCAAAGTAATTTGGTAAGGTGTCAAGCTGACATACACCGCCTTGACGTTGGGATTTATCTTTTTGCGGTACTGCTTCAACGCTTGACTTGGATGCTTATTCCCAGCCCAGCTTTCTGAGTCAGTCCAAAAGCAGACTACATCAGCTTTGAACTTATTCTTAATCATCCAGTCGTAAGCCACAGATGCATCAGTTCCACCGAAGTTTTGGTTGCTAGCTTTGCGAACCGCAGAACTAAAACTATCTTTGGCGGTGATACCTAATTCCCGAAATTCCGTAGCAAAGCCGCGAATCATGTAGTTTTTCTCTGCTTTTGCTGTTACTAGCGCCATTGTGGTGGCAATTTCACAACAACTCAGCCCCATATCTGCAACCAAGCTACCCATAGAACCAGAAACGTCTACGGCGTGCATGAACACTTTACCTGTGGGCTTCACAACATCAAAAGATAGTTCAACCGCCTTTTCTAAAATGTCCACAATCCGAGGAACTGGGTTCCAAGTTTTCTTACTGCGTCCTAATGTTCCACCAGATTCATAAGTCTTGAGTGCTTTCAAAACATCAATCGGATGGATGCGACCTTTACGCAGATGTTCTCTGCGATTAAGAACTGCTTCCACTTGCAGCAAATTGGCGCTTTCATCGGCTCGCAACACACCCAGTTCAGTTAAAGAACCCAAGTTACGCAGCATTGCACCTATTGGCATTTCCTGAAATAGTAGCTGCCAAGCTTGCTGATCCATTTTGCCCACAGGTGCAGCCATTTCGTGGGTTAAGCGTCCTTGAGAAATAGCTTCATGGGTTTGGGTCGGATTTCGCTTCAGCCACTCATACCACCAAATCTGCGCCAACGCCTCTGAGGGAATATCTGCTGGTAATTCTTCCCAGCCTCTAACTACCCACTCAAATAGTTGACGGTGATTTTCTGTAGGCGGTTTGACATGGAACAACCGCAACGCATCTCGGTGGGAGAAGCCTTGACGCTGTTGATATTTCAACAGTTGATAAGCTAAACCCTTGACATCTTCCCTTGAGAGCCAAGTTTTACCAGCTTCCCGTACTACTTTGCCAAATCCCCGCAAAGATTTGGTGTAGTTCAACCATTCGTAGAAGTGGCTACCAGTGCGGACAATTTGCGGGAAGATTTCACCAAACGCCTGTTTTGCTGCTGGTGTTTCACCCATCGATAGCAGCACCAAAGCCAAGATAGGCGCACTATTATTGATGGCGCGTCCATCGCTAGCATACAAAATTTCTTCCGCTACACGGCTGGGATTTTCGGCAACAGCTTGTCTGACAACTGCCACAAAATCTTCAGTTAATTCCTGTTTACCAGCGTAGTAAGTGCTTTTTGCTGTGCCAACCAAAAGACAGCGACGCAGCATTTTCCAAATACCAGCATCAAACATAAAGCCGCCGGAACGTCCCTGAATCATCTCTGCTTCCCGTCCGGGGATAGGCTGATTTTGTGGTGTAGTTGTTTTCTTTTTAGTGAAGAAGTTGTAATTCATCGCTTCATCTCCCGGCCCTTGGGGGCAAAAATGAAAGGTGGCAGAGCAGGATTTGAACCTGCGACTTCCGGCTTAACAGGCGATAACCCTAATTCGTCGGCCTTTTCAGGCAAGGTGTGAAGAAGGATGTTTTTCGGCGCTCTACCAAACTGAGCTACCTACCACATGAAAATTTTGGATTTTGGATTTTGGATTTTAGATTTTAAATTTAATCCAAAATCTAAAATCTAAAATTATTTGGTGTAACGGAGCGGGATTTGAACCCGCGACCTCTCGAACCTGATTCGATAACCCTAATTCGTCGGCCTTTTCAGGCAAGGGGTGAAGAAGGATGTTTAGCGCTCTACCAAACTGAGCTACCCGCCACATATAAAGTTAGGAGTTAGGAGTTAGGAGTGAGGAGTTAAACATTTAAAACTCCTCACTTTTAACTTTTCACTCAGTACTGAATTTGGTGTAGTGGAGCGGGAATCGAACCCGCCACCTCCCGCTTGGCAGGCGATAACCCTCAATTCGTCGGCCTTTTCAGGCAAGGGGTGAATAAGGATATTTAGGCGCTCTAACCACTGAGCTACCCACCACATGAAAAATTTTAGATTTGAAATTTTAGATTTTAGATTCAATCCAAAATCTAAAATTAGTTTGGTGTAGCGGAACAGGATTTTTACCTGCACCTCCAGAAGTTGGATCAAGGGTGTTTTAGTTATATGCGATAACCCTCGATCTGTCGGCCTTTCCGGGCAAGGTGGGCGCTCTGCCATTTGAGCTATCCGCTACTGGTGAAAGCTAACTCCCTAATGAAAGTTTACTTGTATTATTAATGTAGTATACGGATTATTTGTTGTCAAGGGGCTGGCAAGCTAATTTAGAATTATTGTTTTGCAAAGAGAATTCTGAGCGGTACAAGCAAGCCGTCGCTCAGAATTTTGCGGGGATATTATCTGAGATGTATTGCGATCGCTCTTGTCAAAACCCTCTTATTTTCTCTTGAAAAAACTTCTGCCCGATCGCAGACCAATATTAAAGAAGTTCCAGTTTCACAAGGCTATAACACCTAGCGAGTAAAGGTTTTGCCAGGAAATTTGCCACAAATTTGCCAAAAGATACAAAAAAGTACTCAAATTTTTGCCAATATAATATATTATTTCCTAAAATTCACTTGGCAAAAATCGGTATGAGTGAAAAACCGATAGAAGGTAATGGTAATGCTTTTCTCGTTCTACTTTTGCCCATCTCGTTTTTGATTATTTTCCTGGTTGCTACCTGGAGAATTTTACTGGCGGTAATTTTCCTGGTAATTGGCTTCAAGCTTTGGCAGGAATATCAATGGCAACAGTGGACTGTGCGAGTTAATCCAATTTTTCATCAGTTGGTTCGCGAAAATCAGGGCAGACTTACGCCAATGGACTTGGCAATCAGGGGCAATTTTCCTGGAACAACGGCAAAACGCTACTTAGATACTAAAGCCTCGGAATTTGGGGCCAGTATACTGAACTCTGAAGATGCAGGGCAGTCTTATTACTTTATAACTGCCAGCATTCTCGGCAATATTCTTGATAGTAGTGAGCCTGTTAAAGAACTTCCTGCTCAACCAGTTACTAAAACTGCGCGATCGCTCCTAGCACCACCACCACCAACGCCACAGGAGGAAGAACTAGAAACCGAATCACTTCCACAGCCAAACCATGAGGAAACTAAACGATCGCTAGAAAAACAGTTAGTTTTTGGCTCTCTGATCCAATCTGAACTTGCCAAACGGCTAAATGTCTATTCCAGCACGGTTTATAAACGGCGAAATGATCCAGAGTTTCCTGAGTGGAGTCGCAGCAAAGACCCTGATGGTATTGCCTGGTCATACTCGGAAAAAACTAAGGAGTTTTTCCCACTGGAAGAAGAAGGTTAAACAATTCAAAAATCAAAAGTAATCAGCACTTACGCAAAAAAGTTCTGAAGTAGCGGTAATTCATGAATTACCGATACGACAAATCAGGTTTTTGAGACAATTTTGCGTAAGTCCTGGTAATTAATATTTTTGATTTTTGAATTCTAAACCCACAGCTTCGTTGATGGAATTTAATCCGTTTTGTTCTAGCTTTGAAAGCAAACCTAAAAGAATCCGGCGTACCATCAGTGGGCCTTCGTAAATCCAGCCTGTATAAATCTGAATCAAGCTAGCACCAGCAGTAATTTTCTCCCAAGCATCTTCAACAGAAAAGATGCCACCAACGCCAATAATCGGGATTTGTCCTTGGGTTTGCTGCCAAATAAAACGAATCACCTCAGTGGAGCGATCGCGCAATGGTTCACCGCTAATTCCGCCAGCTTCATCCTGGGGTGATTTGCCAGTTTGGTCAATTACCTGGGTTTTTAGTCCATCACGGCGGATGGTGGTATTGGTGGCGATAATTCCTGCCAGTTGGTAGCTTTTAGCCAGAGTTATAATGTCAGCGATCGCCACCCAATCTAAATCTGGCGCTATCTTGACAAAAATCGGTTTTTGTGTAGTATTTTCTTGTTGCAATAATTCTAAGATGGCACTGAGCATAGAAGCATCTTGGAGCGATCGCAACCCCGGTGTATTGGGGGAAGAGACATTAACAACAAAATAGTCTCCCAAATCCTTGAGTAAGCGAAAACTATCGAGATAATCCTGTGCGGCTGCTTCTAAGGGAGTTATCTTAGATTTACCTAAATTTATCCCTATAGGTATTGACTGGGTTAACTCATGCTTTTCTTGTGCTAATCGTGCCGCCATTGCTGCTGCACCACGATTATTAAAGCCCATGCGATTGAGAGCAGCTTTATCCAACGGCAAGCGAAACAAACGGGGACGCGGATTTCCTGGCTGTGCGTGAAAAGTTACAGTTCCCAATTCCGCAAAGCCAAAACCCAGGTTAGACCAAATGCCAGCAGCGACTC
This sequence comes from Nostoc sp., assembly GCF_036917655.1. Lineage (GTDB taxonomy): Bacteria > Cyanobacteriota > Cyanobacteriia > Cyanobacteriales > Nostocaceae > Nostoc. The sequence goes on along the minus strand of NZ_JBALCY010000052.1, from coordinate 25,615 downwards.
CATCCTTGTCAAAGCCTGCTGCTAACCCTACGGGATTTGGGAAGTTTAGCCCAAACAAATTTTGTTCTAGGCGTGAATCGTACAGGCACAGGGATTTTTGTAGGCGGCGGTTTACCCAATTAGCAGGGGAGCTAATATTCCTTTGCGATAGCCAGCTAAAACTGCGAATCGTCTGCTGGTGTAACCACTCTGAATCGGTTTTTACCAGATTGAACAAAAGCGGACGAATGGCAAGTTGATAAATATCCATCTCAATCCTTAACACTACGCGAATTCGGTAGACTGCCGCGCTTGCTCTTTAGCTTGTCGGAGTTCCTCTTTAGCTTGTCGCAGTTCCTCTTTAGCCTGCCGTGCTTCGTCTTTAGCCTGTCGGAGTTCTTCTTTCGCTAGCCGTGCTTCTTCAGCAATCTGCCGCGTTTCTTCGGCAGTCGCCCTGACTTTTTCAGCAAGCTGTCGCGTTTCTTCGGCAGTCTCCCTGACTTCTTCAGCAAGCTGTCGCGTTTCTTCGGCATACTGCCTCATTTGTTCAGCAAGCTGTCGCTGATCCTCTTGGGAAAGCCTGACATTTTCAGCAGACTCCCGCTGCTTCTCTTCCGAGAGCCTAACATCTTCAGCAGACTCTCGCTTCTCCTCTGAGACTTGTCGCTGCTCCTCTAGAGCATCAGCTGAAGGTTCACCCATTTCCTTAGCATTCCATAATGTAATTTTTACTAACTTGTTACTTATAACTTTCAGCAAACACCTGTGGCCATATTAGTCAAGGTGCTTTTCTGGGCATCTTATATATTACAAGTTATGTAAACCAATAAATCAGATGGGGCAGCCGCAAAAACCTATAGCCGCCGAACAGCAGATCCTCTCCTTGGGACGCGTCCTCCAGAGCCTTAGGGAAGAAGATGATGTTGACGTTCTGATTGAAACTACTATTTCTTATCTCAAGGAACAGTTTGACTACAGACTGATTTGGATTGCTCTTTACGATCGCCTGAATCACATATTATTCGGCAAAGGAGGCATCACACCTGATCATGACACGAGCTTTTTACGACAAAGGGTTGTTCTCAGTCCTGGGGATTTATTAGAGCAAGTAGTGATTGAACAGCATCCCTTGGGCGTAGCCGATTTGCAAACTGAAATTCGCGCCGGAGATTGGCGAAAAATTGCCGAAAAATTCCACATCCAGGGAACGATTATTTTACCAATTCGCTATAAAGACCGTTGCTTGGGTTTGTTGTTGCTGGGTTCAGAACGCTGGGGCTACCTACTCACAGGGGAAGCAAAAGCCCGTTTGATGATGGTTATAGGCGAACTGGGGGCAGTGCTTTATCAAAATGAGATGGATTTGCACCACAAGCAAACCAAGAGAACCGACGAGCCATTATTAGAATTACTGGAAAATTTACGCACCCTCACTAACCTTAATCAAAGACTTGAAGCAGCGGTGCAAGCAACTCATAAATTTGTCTCCCCCAACCGGACAAATGTTTACTGGTTTGAGCGGGAAGGGCGCTACTTTTGGTGTCGGATGAGCAATCAGCTGGTCAAACTTGATCGCAATTCCAGCAGTCAGCAAGCAGCAGGAATGACTGTACAGGATTTGAGCGACTTTTATTATGCTTTGGCTGTTAACCAAATTGTCTCGATTGGTGATGCACGCAGTACTTTAAAGAGCCATTTTACGGCAAAATTGCTGCAACGGCTGAAGGTGCGATCGCTCTTGGCAGCTCCGATAATCTGGCAAAAGAACTTAGTAGGTTTTCTGGCGGTGGAAAGCAATGAACCTCGGATATGGACGGAGACAGACAAAAATTTCGTCCAGGGTGTTGCTGGCTTAATCTCCCTGGTTGCATCTACCGAAAGCATGGAAAGCACTATCAAACAGATTCAAGAGGATGCTCAACTGACTAGCCAAGTTGCCCAAGGTATTTATAGCGAACATGACCTTCAGGAAACTTTACACAGCTGTGCAAAAAGAGTTTTAGCTCGACTAGCTGCTACGCGATTTTTGCTGTTGCAGTATGACCCGGAGGAGAATAATTATCAATTTATTTACCAAAATCAGCCCCATAATCGCCGACCGTTGACATTTACGCTTCATACTCTCAAAGAATTAGATGGGCAGCTTTTGCAACGTTCAACTCAAGCGGTGGAAATTGAGAACTTAGATGAAGATTTACGCTTTTTTAACTGGCGTCCGCCTTTACTAGAAAATGGTGTGCGATCGCTACTCATTTGTAAATGCGCTCAAGGTCATATACCACCAGCACTTTTGGTCATCACTCACGAAACCCATCGTTCTTGGACAACTCTGGAAAAGGAATTACTGTGGGCTGTTAGTCAACAGATTGGTGTAATTGTTCGTCAGTGGCAATTGCACAACCGCACTACTCAGCAGCAAAAAACTTCCCAGGCATTTGAGCAATGCTTACGCATCCTGACACAATCCCAGAATAGCAAAATCGAGGTCAAAAAAAAGCATTTAGAACGGACAGCACTCGAACAAATAGCATCAATTTTGGGCTGTCCCCTAGCGGTACTGCTATCCTGGTCGCCTGGTGAAAGTTGGGCAGAAATTATCCCTGGAGTGATTGACGATAGTCAATTTGGGATTTTTTCCGATGCATCTATTCCTATCCAGGCTGAAGCTTTAATTCAGTGGGCACTTGCTACGGAGAGTTACCTGACTTTGAAGGTAGATAATTTACTCCCGGAAACCCGGAAATGGTTGAATGCTCCAGACAAAGGTCAAATTTTCGTGATGGCATTACGTACCAACGCTGATTATGAAACCACGGGTGTAGTGTTGTTAGCAGACTATCAAGCGCGTCGCTGGTCAGAACAAAACCTTAGTGCGACAGTAACTCTGATTTCTCAATTAGCCTGGTGGCGTCGTGAAAAGCAAATTACCCGACTTCTAGAATCCACAACAGAGGAATTACGACAACTCAACTGGTACAAACATCGTCGCTTAGAGGAAATCCAAAGAATAACGGCCTTATCCCTTAAACAAATACATGATTTGGGCATTCCTGCTAATGAACTTACTCAGATGCGCTATCAGCTATTACTGCGGCAGTTAGACCACACAGCCACCTCAATGAGTGGAATGCTAAAACTTGAGCATTGGCAGCTACATATCAGTTGGGAAACGATGTCCATAGCCAGTTTAATGAAGCGATCGCTTGAACGCATCGAGAATTTACTTAAACAACAAAAGCTGTGGATTGGTGTACATGGTTTGGGACAACCGATTGAGGATCAAGAATCGCCAAAGAACTCTTCGTTAGCCAGAGGCGTTCCTAGTTCAAGCGCTCAATCCGCAATGGCGATCGCTGGTGATATTGTCAAAATTGAATTAGTTATCCATGAATTATTGCTTACTGCCTGTAACCGTTCTCAAACCGGAGGCAGAATTGATATTTGGTGTCGCCGTTTAGATGCGTCAAAACCCTCAGATGCAAAGCATTCTTCTGCAAGTGTAGGAGATGATCATCAGACATCGCTAGAACTGTCGATTACATACAACGGTGCGATCGAACCACAGTTACTCACAGAACTACATGATAATACACCCAAAGATGTGCTTGCTCCCTCCAACCTCGACCAACCACCAGGTTTACATCTGCTAATCTGCCAAAACCTCATGCAGGAGTTGGGAGGAGAGTTGAATTTCTATCAATTACCAGATAATCGGGTAGTTAGCCGCTTGCTGTTACCGTTAGTTGGTCATAATTCTTAGTATCTTTTTTCAAAATAAGTGTCTGAAAATGAGCTTGAGTTAAGAAAAAATTTTGACATCTTTATATAAAAACCAAGTCGTAGCCCAAAACAGCCCGTCAGATTCTCAACTTTCTCCTATGAATGTTTTTCCTACAGAGCCTGCACCAAATCCTGAAGACAGTAAACGGCAACTACCTCCTTTAAATACCGACTCGTTACTAGGTCTTCCATCTCCAGCAAATCCGACTGCTGATATAGGTGAACAAGTTGCAGCAAAAACAGCACTAGAGATAGTAGCAAAACGCTTTAAAGCAATTAACTCAAAAGTTATTAAGTCTAGTTTAATGAGCTATAAAGAAGCTCTACAAAAATTACCATAACCTGTAGAAGAAGACTATCTACTTTCTAAAACTCAGGTTCGACTAGTGGAAATTTCGGGAACTTTTCAAGGAAGGGGTCGCTCCCCTCGGCAAGGAGTACCGACACCCACTCGGACTTTCACAAAAGCTTACATTATTTTAAGGGGGCGGATGGCTTTCTATTAGGTACAACCCTTTTAACATAGCTTGAAATATTAACGCCGACTTAACTTAACTTATTGACTACAAGCATTAACAATTTATCCTTATCACTGTCAAGGCTATAGGACTTACGCACTGAAAACCTGAAACCTCGATCCCCCTAACCCACGCCAGTCGCTCCACTTGGGGAGACCCCAAGTGGAGCGCTGGCTCCCCTTAAAAAAGGAGGATCTGAAAGAGCCAACTTTTTAAGGGGGTTGGGGGATCTCTTCTGCGTAAGTCCTGGGCTAATTAAACGGAAATATCAAATTATCTTGGCAATTATCTCAATTAATTTCTATATATTTACTGACTTCACCAAGAGGTCAGCTTTGAGTTTTTAATGAATTTAATATCTACAAAAAACGTGACATTCTTTTTAAAAATAGTTAATATGTAACTTGATAAAACACTGATCAAGATCATTCCTTTTGAATGTAATAAAAATTCACATTTCAAGTTACAAATAATTAACCAGCCCGAAATCGGTAAAATTGTCTATAAAATCGGGATATTAATGGGATTTACACAAGAAGAATTAGCAATTTATCCTTAGCGTTGCTTTACCAACAGTGAACCGTTGGGAGAATAAAAACAGCAATATTTTAAGGATTGTTGTGCAGTGGATTGAAGTTTTAGTAGAAAAGCTTGGTTAAAAGGTCAAAATATATTGCCTCAATATCACCAAAATATTTCGTATTTAGCATAAAAGCTTAAACATAAATTTATTTTTTAATTGTATATCGTGTTTATAAATTTATATAGCCAATTAAATTCTTATATCGGTTTTGGTATGGCAATAGCAGCTTAAACATTCATTTTTAGGTAATGAGATGAAATCAATACATCAAATCATAACTGTCAGGTTGTCAATTCTAACTTTCCTGCAAAGAGAAATATATGGATGGTATAAAAATATATTTACAAGTATCAAGCGGCTGAAATATCAACTCTTAAACTATCGCTTTAAAGAAGACCAATATAAAATCTATCTGCCTGGAGAAATCTATCAATGAGTTTTAGATACTTCAAGCATTGTTTGAGATTTAGTTCAATCCAAAGCATTATTGTTTTGGCTCTAATATCAATTTCTAACTTGTGTGGTGCATCTGCTCAAACTACTCCTAAAGGGGGAATTGACTGGATTTTAGTAGTAGATACTTCTGCTTCCATGCGTGGTGTTGGTGGAACGAAAAATATTTTTGAACCAGTAAAGAATTCTGTTACTGAATTTGTTAACACGGCCAGATTAGGCGATACAGTTACTATCTATACTTTTGATCAAGATGTCACCGTAAATGCCAATGATGTCAGTATTACCAGTAATGCCGATAGGGGGAAACTCAAGGAAATAATTAGCTCACTTCAAGCTCAAGGTATGCGGACTTATACAGGTAAGGCTGTGCAAAAGGCTTTGCAACATTCTGCCCTGTTAAACAAACGTGCTGATGCTCTTGGTCGGACTGTCAGTATAGTATTTTTGACAGACGGAGTAGAAGATGTGCGTGGTATTCCTAATCCTATTTCTATTCCTAGCAATACTCAACTTTTACCTGATCAACAATGCAAGCCCTATATATTTTTTGTGTCTTTAGGATTAAAAGAACACGAAAAGCAGCTGAATGACTTTGCTAGCAATCCAGCGCTTTGTGGGAAGGGACAGGTATTGCGAGATCCTGGAGGAGTTGAACTCAATAAACTGGCTGAAAATATCCGGCCAGTGCTGATTACACCCAAGCTTGATGTTAATTTACCCACTGCCAATTTGCAGCCAGTATCACCTGGAACAACAACTGAACCGCTCAATATTAACAGCATCAGTAATGTCAGTGGTAAGGTAAGTTTGCAATTGGAAGACCCCAAGCAAAGCGGTATTCGCTTAATTCCACCCGATCGCACCATCGACTTAGTTGCGAATCAAGCAACAGTCATTCCCGTGCGTTTAGAGATACCAGCAGAGGCAAAGGGGGGCGCTAGTAGCTTGCGCTTGGTGTTGATAAGTGCAGATCAAGCGATCGCACCGATTACAATTGACCTACCTGTAACCATTAAGTCGAAACTACAAATACAACCTACACGGATAGATTTTGGGTCAACAGAGGTAGGGAAAACCACTGAAACCCAAACTTTGGTAGTTCGCACCAATATATCTGGAACAGCCAGCTTACAACTACAAGGCAATTCCAAAGACGTTTTTATCGCAGAACCTTCAGCAGCCATATCCTTCCAACCAGGAGAAACTAAAATTCCTGTGCAGTTGCAGGTTACTGACAGTAGTTTTGCAGGCAATCGCAACTTCACCTTAGTCCTGACCCCAGATAACTCAATTGCTAGTCCTGTGAGTACGGAAGCTCATCTGCTTATTTTGATGCCATTGGGACGAAAAATAGTCATTTGGTTGCTCTTAGGGCTGCTGGTGTTGTTAATTACCCTGATAGTAGTTTGTTTGATCCAACGTAAAACCCCCTTGGAATTAGTCGAAGATTTCCGTACCCGCAAACGCTTAGAAGGAGCATTGGTAGTGCTAGAACCACTGCCACAATCATCCCAAGACGAAGAGATTAGTCTTACTCATCTCCAGAAGGGGAGAGTATGCTTGAGTGATTTGATACCAGCCATTGCTGCTACAAATTCTGATGCCGAATTAGTCACAGTTTGGCGAGCAGGCAAAAAGAATATAGATTTGCACTGTTTGAAAGGTGTAATTTTTGTCAATACTAAAAAGATAAATACAGATGAACTTTACAACGAGGACATCATCGAGATTGACAACGTTAAGCTGCAATTTAACTGGATTGAACACCAAAGACCCTCTGAGTCAAGCAGTGGGCAGACAAACTTTTGAATAATCTCACAGGAAAGTGAATGTTAAGTCCCAAGGTTGTGCGTCCCACAGTTGTTTTTCGTCCTACCGTTGTTATCGGGTTAGGAGGAACGGGTTATGAAGTTGTCCTCAAACTCAAAAAGCGATTCATAGATGCTTACGGCTCAGTACCAGAAGTTATTCGTTTTATTTCGATTGATACTACCGAAAACATTCAAGAACGACAAAAATCACCTGATGGCACCAAGGTTGTCTTAGAACCTAATGAACTTTATGCAATTTCTGTCGCAAATCCACAAGTTCTAATAGGTAGAGAACATATCGCTAAATGGTGGCCTCAGAGCATTTCAGCATCCAGCCTGATCAGTGGTGCAGGACAGATTCGGGCACGCGGACGGCTCGCCTTATTTGCAAAAGTAGGGGATATTGACGCTTTAATTGCTCAAGCGATCAATGCTGTACGCGAAATTCGCACTACCAAACAAACATTTAAAGTTAACATTGAAGTTTCCAGTCGGGATGGTGTCGAAGTTTTTATAGTTGGCAGTTTGGCTGGTGGGACGGGCAGTGGTACATTCTTAGATGCGGCTTTTTTAACACGAGAACATCTCAATAATTTTTCTAATATTACCGGGGTATTTGTTTTACCCAGAGTGTTTGCCAATATTCCCCAAACTCATTTGGTGAAGTCTAATGCCTATGGCGCTCTCAAGGAAATCGAACACTTTTCGGGATTGTCATCGTCTAATAGCATTGAGATTGATTATGGTATTTCCAAAATTCAAGCCAATCGCCCTCCCTTTGATGCTGTATTTTTAATTGACGGCGTTAATAAAAATGGAACTGTAGTCAGCCGTCCAGACGATTTGCAAAATTTAGTTGCAGATGGCTTGTACATCCAGATTGGTTCTCAAATCGGTCTAGACGCTGCTAACGTTGCCGATAATATTCGCGCTTATCTAGCAACTGGTGAGAAAGTCCGAGGAAAGAATATAAATTACTGTAGTTTTGGCTTTGCTACTCTGACTCTGCCAGTACAGCAATACGAGCGGATGAAATTAGAGGATGCTCAAAGCTTGCTGAAAAATGAGTTAATGGGATCTACCCCAACAATCGATTTAGAAAGCGACATCGCCCGCTTTTTAGAAGATTGCAAGTTAGCAGATGCTACTACTGTCCTGAATGCGTTGACTGAAAGCGATCGCGGTGGACAGATGAAACCCGAATTCCGAATTGGCGAAATGCGTCACGATCGCACAGCTTTGCCGACAATTAAAGAACTATATAAACGGCAATTGGATCAATTTGAACAACGGACGGCTCAAGAATTGGGATTGAGTTTTTATCGCTTAGAGCAGACTGCAACTACTGCGATCGCAACCTGGTGGGAGCGGAGTCTTAACCGTGCCAATGGACTAGCTTATGTCTTGCAATTTTTGACAAAACTTTCCCAAAAATTGGATGAATCACAGCAGAGTATACAGCACAAGTCACGAGAGGCACAATCGAGCTTCAATGCTTTGAAATTAGAAGCCCAAGAAGAAAAGATTAAAGAAGCCGCAGAAACTATGTTTTCAAATAAAAATACTATTCAAGCAGCTTGCCAGAAATACAAAGAACGGGCTGACCAAAAGTGGAAGACTTATGTACATTGGAAGCGGTGTGATAAAGCGGCTGAACTCTATGGTGGGTTGCGGGTTAAGGTAGAAGAAATCCAGGAAAAGTGTCAGCGTCTGCACAGCAACCTAGATAAAGTTTACCGAGATTTAGAACAAAGTTATAACGAGGTCAGCCGTCAAGAAAATAGCGACAATCCTTTTATTCATACTATTCAACGTGGCAATCTGCAATCTAAACGCCCCAAAATTACTGGCGAAGATTTCATCCGTTGGTATCGAGAACAGTCTCAAACTTTAACGAATTGGTCTGATAAAAAAGCTGAAAATGTCAAGAACGAAATTCTGAAATTTATAGCTGAAGCTTACTATCCCCTCACCAGTATGACTGTTGAGCAGGTTTTAGCAGATAGTAATCCAGAAGATGCTGGGCAAGATTTACAACAACTTGGCAAACTTGCAGTTCCTCTGTGGCAATATCAAGCAGAGGAAATTCCACCTCAACAACAGCATTTAATTACGGAATTTTATTACTACGGAGTAGAGAGTAACAACACAGTTTTTAGCGATCCGCCGCTTTCAAATCGCTTGCCTAAAGGAAGAAATAATCCTTCTTTCGTACCAACAGGCGACCCCGATAAGGTCATGCTGTTTCGAGTGGAAGTCGGTGTCCCCTTATTCGCCTTCAACGGAATGAGGGATCTGGAGGTAGCTTATCTAGATCCAAATAAAGTCTTCAAGCACTTAGACCGCAATTGGACTAACTTACCCAATTTAATTCCTTCAGAAGATGATGGTGGGGCGTTGCGTTGGTTTGCATTAGCATTGGCACCTGATCCGTATAAATTGATTGTCAATCAGAGTAGAAGATATTTTGTTTCTACAGAACAAGCGAAAAGATCAGATGACGGAGTTTTGCTTTTGGGAAGCGATCGCAAGTCAGCATTTCAAGCTTTCAAACGTAACTTGCCTCTAATTCAGGAAATTGCTAAAAAAGTTGAGCGCATTACTTACGAAGACCAAGACAAAGCTAAATTAACTTTACAAAACTACATCAATTACCTCAGTAAGAATTTAACAGATGGCAACATTAATACCCTGATTCAAGAACAGGTAGAAATGGAAATTCAAGAAATTGAAGCCTACCTGGAAGATTTGGATGTGATTATTTAGCCCCATAGTTTGCACTCTGAGAGTGTCCCCATGCCAAAACCAACTATTTTACTTGCACTCGATCCTCATAGTGCCGCTTTTTGTGCAGCCATTAAACGGCAACTGCAAGAATTTCCGGCTGCCCAAAGCTGTTTAATTCAAACTTATACCTTAACTTGGGACGGTCAAACTTTTGGCTTTAGTAACGAGTTAGATCAGTTTGCTGACACCAGTTTTGATCTCGCTCAAACTCATAGTAAACAAGCTTATGTCTCCAAAATCCGTACTCAGTTCAGCGAAGCAAGTGGCGAAATCCAAACTGCACTGATTGAATTATTGAAAACGGCTAATCAATCAAAAGAAGCGATCGCAGCAAAACGCCAAGGAGTGGAAATCAGCAGCACCCATCGAATATATCTCATGCTGTCAGTCAGCAATCAATTTGCTCGGGAAGTAGTTTTTGGCATAGTACGCTTGATTCGTTGGCTATTTATTAAGTACTTTACAGATATTCCTTACAGCTTAGAAGCTTTATTACTACTGCCAGGATTATTTACTCAAGCCACAACTGCTGATTACGGCGCTGCTTACACGCTCCTGAAAGAATTAGATTACAAAATGACCACTGGAGTTGTGATTACAGGTGCCCAAAAAGTACCACCTTTTGATAACTGCTGGTTGATGGATGAGCAAATTGGGGGACTGAGGGATAATTTACCTAGTTATGCTGATGCTTTGGCAGGTTTTCTCACCGTCGAACCGGAAACCAACGGCTTATTAATTGGCACACAAAAAGTTAGGGGGAAAATACCTGCATATAGTGCATTTGGCTATGGAGAACTATTTTTTCCAGGAGAAATAACTATTAACCGTTTGAGTGCTGCCTTAGCTGCCGATATTCTGATGGAGCAGTATTTACCGAAGGCAGAATTCACTCCAGAGGCAATTCGCAAATGCCTGTTAGATGCCAAAGGATTTATCCTCAGCGAAGATTTCAGCAATGCTTTTCTCGGATTAGAACGAGACAACGGCAAACCAGTTTGGCAAGATTTTAATCCGCGCCTTGAAATGCGTGCTGGCCAGGCTCAGGAATATGGGATGGAATTGCAGCGTGCTTATCGGCAATTTGAAAATAAAGAGCTACTTTCCTATAAGCGCACACTAGAAACTTGTTGCAAACAATTACAGGCAACACTAACAGCCTTCTTAGATCGCACCATTAATAGCTATGCTGATGCTACACCTAGAGGCTTGCATGAAGGATCTAGGCTATTAAATATATTGACCCTTCTTTATTTGGAACTGCAAACGGATGCCATTGGCGATCAATCCCAGAATCTGGTTACAGAACTGCGTGCCGCTGAAGCATTTCTCGATTCCAGATTGCAGGTAACAATTGATAAAGAAATCACTCAAAAGCTGCTCAACCAAATTCTGTCTTTAAAATTGCGGCAGCAACAATTACAAGATATTTTAGCTGAAAGAAATTCTGAAGAACAACTGCAAGAGCTTCAAACAACTCAGAAACAGCTAGAAACCGCAATTGCTGAGTATCGCCAAGCGTTAAATGCAGAAATCGAACAAGCTCGACAAATTCGTTTTATAGCGATCGCTGGCGCTCGTGAACAAGCAGAAGCTGCGATCGTTTCATCTCAAAATCACCTAACTCTCACTGAAAATCAACTTGAAAAAGCCACAGATCAACTAAATGAACTGCTAGCAGAAGAAAATCAATTTTGCTCTCAGTATCTAGTCATTTATCCTATTGTTGTTGTTATTGCTTTATTCGGTTTGCTGATTCTGACTGGAATTTTCAGTCAATCAACACTATGGCTGTTATTGCAAAAATTTTGGGCTAACTTAGTTAGTTATCTGCTTGGGACTGCGGTAACAATTCTGACTTACTTTGGTATAGTTTGGCTTAAGTACAGTACTAACATTCGCGATCGCATTCAAAAGGCTCAGAAACAAATTAAACGCCTAGAAAGCACTGTTAAAGCAACCATCGTCGAATTACGTCGCAACTATAATGAACAATTAAAGTTGGAGTATGATTTATACGCCCAAAATCTCCGCGTTGAGGCATTGAATTATCTGATTAAAACAGCTAAACAAAGGGCTGAGACTTTACGGCAAACTCTTACCAACTTGTCTGAGATATACAATGATTTGGTTGCTCAACGCGATCAAGCTACGACGAAGTTCTCGGAAATTAGACTCACAGTTCTTACCGATGCTGATATTGATGCTTATTACCAAAATTTTCTGACCACACTAACAACTGAGACATTCACTCAGGAACAAATTAGCCGCTCTCAGTCGTGGAAAATTTCTGCTGAAGCATTTAAGAACCAACTTATCCCCTTTACTTGCCAGCAGTTCGAGCAATTGAGCAACTTGTCTATTGGGGAAGTATTAAAACAATCAGATTTAATTACCGCAAACACTGCAAATTTGCGTTTAAATCAACTTTATAATAACGCTAACTTATTGCTGCGAATTCAGGATATTGACGCTAACTTAAACCCAACTTCTCAACGCGAGATTACCCTCTGGGTAGGAGCAAAAGATAAAGAACAAATGTTTGCGCTTTACAGTCGATTTAGCCGCACTTTAACCGCCTTGGTAACTGAAGATGAGCGACGGTTGTGTGTTTTGACCCGTTCGTTGGGCTTTCCGGCTTATTTTCTCAGTCAAATTGAGTTTTATCGAGACTGCTATGAGCGGACTCAGAGCGAACAAATCGAGCTAGACGAGAACATTCCCGATTTAATTCCAGAGGAAATTGGTTCTGGTAGGGAATTAAAACTAGCTTATCAAACTTTGCTTTTAGCGATCGCTCTTGGGCTACTATCCCAGGATTCTCAAGGTGATTATCAATTCAACGGTCGGTCACTTGGTAAAGACCGAGAACAAATTACCTTGGCTTTAGCAACTGAGTTCAACTTTCAGGAAATCTATGGAAACTTACAAGAACGGATCGAAACATTTGAACATGATTTTATCTACCAGAAATTGCAGGAATTAGGAACATCTGCTTCATATTTAAATCATTACGAGGTTAAGCTTTTAGATCATCTCCTCTCAGAGTATAATCCTCTGAATTAGGCAAGCTTTTAGAGATTATCTCGTTCCCAGTCTCCGACTGGGAATGCATATTTTGGGGCTGCCGCCTCAAGACTTGCGGCAGAGCCGCAACGAGTAGCATTTCTAGGCTTTGGCTGGAAACAAGGTTTTAAAGGGGTTTGAGCTTAAGTTGACACCAATGATTCCTGAATTGCCCCTACGTGAAACTCTCATTCCTCTGCGGTAGCCTGCGGCAAGCCGCTTCTCTACGAGACGCTCCGCGAATGCGTCTACGTTATTCCGTAATCCGTGCGTAAGTCCTATTTGGAAAGAGTTAAAAAATAAGTTCAAAGATAGATTGACAATACATTTTTTCTCTGAAAGTATCCTCCCTTCGTAGCAAACTGGTTATAATTATTTTCCATCTCTCTCAGAAATCAAATTCTCATCTACACAGCATTTATATGGGACGTGTTCGTTCTAAATCTGACCTACCGACAAAAATCTGTCCGGTATGTCAACGTCCTTTCACATGGCGTAAAAAGTGGCAAGATTGTTGGGACGATGTGAAATACTGCTCAGAACGTTGTCGTCGTCGCCGTTCTGAAGCTCAAAATGAAACTAACCGCAACACAGACGCAAATAGCGCAAGGGATTAATGGAGTCACAGGTGCAACCGAAATTAATTATTCATGGGGGGGCTGGTAGTTCTCTCCACGGTAAAGGAGGATTGGAGGCGGTGCGCCGATCGCTCCATACAGTAATAGAAGAAGTCTATTCTCTGCTATTGTCAGGAGCAACTGCCTCTGAGGCGGTGGTGCAGGGTTGCCAAATGCTCGAAGATAACCCCCGCTTTAATGCTGGTACTGGTTCAGTTCTGCAATCTGATGGGCAAATCCGCATGAGTGCTTCTCTGATGGATGGTGCATCAGGGCGGTTTAGTGGTGTGATTAATATCTCGCGGGTGAAAAATCCTATTGAGTTGGCACAATTTTTACAAAGCTCACCAGACCGAGTGCTATCAGATTTCGGATCGGCTGAGTTGGCGCGGGAAATGCAACTTCCCACCTATAACGCTTTAACTGATTTGCGGTTACAAGAGTGGATGCAAGAGCGCCAAGATAATTTTAAAAGCACAATGGCTGGCGTGGTTGCAGAACCTGAACTGTTAGAAACCAGCAATGCCGGACGCGGCACCATCGGTGTGGTAGCTTTAGATGCATCTGGTAGGCTAGCTGCTGGCACTTCTACTGGTGGTAAGGGATTTGAGCGGATTGGAAGGGTAAGTGATTCGGCGATGCCAGCAGGTAATTATGCTACTAGTAACGCTGGTGTTAGCTGTACTGGTATTGGGGAAGATATCATCGATGAGTGTTTAGCTCCCCGGATTGTAGTCCGTGTCACTGATGGGATGTCCCTGAAGGAGGCCATGCAGCGATCCTTTGGGGAAGCGCACCAGAACAAACGGGATTTGGGAGCGATCGCCTTAGATGCTAGTGGAGCGATCGCTTGGGGAAAAACTAGCGAAATCTTACTCGCCGCCTACCACAACGGCGAAAAAATCGGTGACACCTTGGAATGGACTGACAACGAACTGATCGGCTATTGTTGAATCAGTTCCAGCGCTTCGGCTAAAGTTTCTTGCTGCTCAACCATTGCGGCTAATTCTTGGGCTTCATAACGCCCTTCAAAAGCTTCTAGCGCCGCTCTTTTCAGTGCCACTTGATATCCTTGTTGCAGAATATCGATTAATTCTGCTTGATTCAAGTAAAAACCACCGGATTTGCGGCGCTTGTTTATTTTGTTGATTTCCCGCACCGTATTTTCTATCGAAACATCCCAAGAGCGAGTAGAACGTTTTTCAGCCTTTTGTTTAATTAAATGGATGAGAAGAATTACACCATAACTATCAATTTTATTGATTTTGTCACTGAGGCTCATTTCTTCTAACTCATCCACCAACAGCAGCGCCTCATGAATTTTGCCTTGCTCTAGAAGTTGCCTAAGTTCTAGCAGTTCTTCCATAGTGACATACTTCCCCACCCGAAAGAACGCGCAGCTTACCCAACACTTACCTCTAGGCGTGTAATAAATACTTCTGTAATTAGCCGTTCTTGGACTTCAGATGGGTCAGCTGTCTCAAAAAATAATTCCAATGCCTCAACTAAATTACTGCGTGCTTCTTCGATGGTGTCACCTTGGCTAGCAATATCTAATTCTGGACAAAGCGATACATAGCCCTTTTCCTCACGCTCAATAATCGCGGTAAATTGTTTTGTTTTGCTCATCTTTTGCCTCTATTAAAATCAGTTAATCTGATGATTTAATTATCGCTTTATTGGCTTTTCTTGCGCCAAGCTGGTTTCACCACCTGACGACTACGGGCAATCACCAGAGAATCATCAGGGACATCTTCTGTCACGGTAGAACCGGCTGCGATGTAGACATCATCGCCCAAGGTGATTGGAGCCACTAAAACGCTATTGGCACCAGTTTTTGTGCGATCGCCTATTTTTGTCCGGTGTTTCTTTACGCCATCATAATTGGCAGTAATTGTACCGGCACCAATATTCACCTGATTGCCGACAACGGCATCACCTATATACGACAAATGTGCTGCATTCGTGCGATCGCCTAATTGAGTATTTTTCAATTCTACAAAATTCCCCACACGGCAACCAGCACCCACTTCTACATGACCGCGCAAATGAGCATAGGGGCCAATTCGGCTTCCTGCCTGCACGGTGCTATCTGTTACTACTGAATACTGCACCATGACATTTTCAGCCAACTGGCTATTTTCAATTAAACTTCCCGGCCCAATGTGACATCCTGTTTGAATCACCGTATTTCCCCGCAGATGAGTTTGGGGTTCAATAATTACATCTGGCTGTAATTCCACTGTTTCATCAATGGTGATGCTTGTAGGGTCGATGAGGGTGACACCCGCCAGCATCCATTTTTCCTTGACTCGCCTTTGCAAAATTTCGGATGCTGTTGCCAGTTGCAGGCGATCGTTGATGCCGAGAATTTCTTGATAATCTTCCACATCCACTGCCATAACTTTGCCCACTTGAGTCACAGCATCAGTTAGATAGTATTCTTTTTGGGCATTGTTTGCCTGGAGGTGGGGCAGCACCTTTGCCAAATCTGGCCAGCGAAAGCAGTAAACTCCAGCGTTAATCTGCTGATTTTCTCTTTGAGCAGCAGTACAATCCTTGTGTTCGACCATTTGCTGCACAATATTTTCATCGTTACAAAAAACGCGCCCGTAGCCTGTGGGATCGGGTAGGTGCGAGGTAAGAATGGTGGCGGCGTTTTGATTTTGGGCGTGAGTTTGTAACATCTGCTTGAGGGTTTCGCTGCGTATCAACGGTAAATCGCCGTTAAGTATCAGCAAATCCCCAGTGTAGTCTTCCAAGTGAGGAAGTAATTGCTGGATGGCATGACCTGTCCCCAATTGCACAGTCTGTTCGACAAACTCCAAGCTAAGAATTGAATGCATGGCGGCTTGCACTTCTTCGGACTGATACCCCACAATCACGATTCGCCGTGAGGGGGAAAGTGGTTCTACACTTTCGAGAACTCTCTCGACTAGCGATCGCCCACCCAAAGAATGTAAAACCTTGGGTAAGCGTGATTTCATCCGTGTGCCGCGTCCTGCCGCTAGAATTGCTACAACTACCATAATTAGCTATCAGCTATCAGTGAAATTATGATTAATCCTGTTAGTACTTTAAGATTTAGGCTCAAATCATACCAGCTAATCATAGAAGACTGAAATATACAGTAAACTACTCGCCGCTAAATCGGAGTAACGATTGTAGCGGGAGCTTTATCCCAGATTTCGCCTGTCAATTAGAAGGACAATTGTCCTTCTAATTGACAGACAATCCCCGGAATTTCGGGCGAGTTTACAAAAGTCACCCCAAGAGCGGCAATATTGTTGGCCGCATTTATAGTTAAACTAAGCGATTCTCTCACGAGAACCGCTCGTCTACAAAACCGGACATGAGACTTTCGACCTCATCCGGCTCCTCAATGATTTGGCGCTTGTCATGCGTACCTACAGCCGAACCATCATCGGTTGTTTTCATGTCGTGGCAGTGTCTATGAAAAATCTGGAGATTTTTGTACTCGTCTTTGCCTCCCAGAATTTTGGGGATTATATGGTCAATCTCCAGTACATCCTCCTCTCGGAAGTACAATCCGCAGTGGTTACATTTCCCTTTTTGCTTTTTAAGGAGTGTAGACATCCTTATTGTTGCTTCGGGGTGTATTCCCATTCTTGAACTCCAGTAAATTAGGTTGCCATCAAATGGACTGGCTTCGCCTCTGACTTTTACATGGCGTACTATAGGTGTTCTGCTAAACAAACGCAGTTGATAGAACGCCCAATGATTGGTTCTACGGCGTTCTACTTTGCTTCGTCGCTTTTGGTTCAAAGACTCTCGAATGTTAGTCAAATCTTCAAAAGCCAATGCCGCATTTATTCGTTTCGCATCTTGAACAAGTTGCTTGCTGATATTGTGATTCAACCATTCTTGAAACTTCCGCTCTCTCCCAAAAAGCCTTCTCAAAAGTCGCCTAGACGACCGAGTGCGTTTGGATTGGACGTTAGCCCTGATCTGACTGTATCGGTCACGAACCGATTGAATCTGTTTGCCACTCCACGACTTACCCGTGGACGTGGTTGCGATATCGCGTCTACCCAGGTCAACCCCAATCACTTTGCGAAAAGTCTGTGCGTCCCGGTTTCGGCCGGGTGAACTTTTCAAGACGGGAGTTTTACCAGTGGGCTGAGTCGGGATATCAACAACAAAGTGGATATTGTATTGTCCCTGTTTGGTTCTATTCAGTGTTGCACTAGTCGGGCTTTGCCCTCTCAGCAGTGCAATCTGGTAGCCACCAATAGACAACTTAAATTCAACTCGCCCACACATCAAAGTCACCCCTACAGACTGGCTTTCTTCCTTGTAAACAAAGGTGCGAACATCCAAGCTGATAGAGGTGGGTCTAAATTTGTGGATTTGCTTAACCGCTTTAGCGTTACCAATAACTCTTCTAATAGCCTGACAAACATGGTTAGCTTTCAGTCCCGTTGCCTCACGTACAGGTTTATAAACCTTATGGTGAAGCTTGGTAGTATTCCAGCAATTCTCACGTTTAGCCCTGACTTTTCCCGTTATCTTTTGAGAAGATGCGATCGCTCCTGGAAGCGCTATCCCAAAGTCCTATTCTCTCGTCGTGTATTGTCATTAGCTCTCATGTGTTGATAATACATGAGAGCTTAAAACCCTTACTATTTCAACCTTTTACGACTTAACGGGAAAAGTCAGCGTTTAGCCACCTCCAGTATCTGATTGCAAGCATCAGCAAACCCCTCCATTGTGCGGTTGATTTCGCCACCGAAGTTAGTAGGGACTATAAGTTTGCATTTAACAGATATATATTGAGTCATAACAGTATTACAACTCATCCAAAAAAATTATTAACGACAACTCGCTCACCGCTACACCGGAACGGTGAGAGGAATGGAGGTTTTAGATGAGTCAGAATAATACCATTTCGTGCTGATTACGGTAGCTACAAAATCCCCTCCTCCTACTCCCTAACGTTTTTCCTGACAGGAGCGAATAAACTCGGCAAACTGCTGCATTAGTTTGGGATTGCGCCAACCCGAATTAGCTTCTTCTAGCATCACTAAAAGTGCTTCTGCTGAAGTAAAAGCTCTCTTGTAAGGTCGTTCGCTGGTCAGAGCATCGTAAATATCAATTAACTGAAATACTTGCGCCAGGTGGGGAATATCATCCCCCTTGAGTCCATCAGGGTAGCCTGAGCCATCCCAGCGTTCGTGGTGATGGCGAATAATGGGAATTACACCCCGCATACTGCGTAGTGGCCGGCAGATTTTTTCCCCAATCAAAACGTGCTGCTGCATGATCTGCCAATCTTCGGGGGTGAGTTGGCCTTTTTTCAGCAGCACTGCATCGGGAATACCCACTTTGCCGATATCGTGGAGATAACCACCCCACATCAAATCTCGAATTTGGTAGCGTGAGAGGTTGAGGTATTCACCAAAAATTTGTCCCAGTTTTACCAGGCGTTCACAATGGTCGCCTGTATTGGGATCGCGACTTTCAATTGACATGGCAATGGAAAATAGTACTTGTTCGGCATGGTCTAAATCTTCGTTCAGACGCTTCTGCCGCACTAAGGACTTTACACGCGCCGCCAGTTCCACACGATCAAAGGGTTTGGTGAGAAAATCATCTGCCCCAACTTCAATTCCCCGAATGCGCGATCGCCTGTCATTTAATGCCGTAATAAAAATCACTGGAATTAGCCTAGTCTGCTCATCCTGTTTGAGCAATTGGCATACTTCAAATCCATCCATTCCTGGCATCATCACATCCAGCAAAATCAAATCTGGTTGTTTTTGAGTTACCAATCCGACAACAATGGAACCACTGTCCGCCTCAATCACTTCGTATCCTTCCATCCCCAAGAGCGCAACAGCAGTCATCCGACTGGCGGCATGATCGTCAACTACTAAAACCTTCGGCGGATCTAAATCAAACCCATTCACTTTAGAACCTTTGGCTTGTAGTGTTCTAGAAACCAATGAATCATCACCACAATTAACATCAGCTTTTATCCAAGAATACACTGCTTGGCTATCTTCAAGCATAAGGTCTTCTTGAGATAACCCTAAAGAATAACCCTCTGAATTTTGCGATCCTACGGCATGATTAGAACCCATATTCTTCACTGTGCTAATGGGGTTTGACCCACTAACAATTTGTTCTGTAAAGCCAGTATGGTTGGATTTCCACTGAATCACAAAGGCACTCCAAGTTTTTGCACAAGTTAACAGTGTCAGATTTCAAAAACAAATTTAATATTTGGCTGTATCTAAGCCAGAGTTTTCATAGGGATTATGCGTGATGTCAAGCTGCCTATCTGAGTTTTTCGCAGCATGTATCTTTTATCTTATGAACAAGGTATATCTTGTTCGTAACATTTTTTTGCTTATAATTCCAGTATGATGAATTGGCACAAATGTTAAATCAGGTTTTTTACGGAGATTTTTTAACCTAGCGCCGTCAGAAAGCGTTATGATTGCTTGCTTTATTCGATATATCGGGTTTTGAGTTTTAACTTTTTATGGTAATCATTATGCGTATACGTTTTTACTTAATCACTTATAGTAATACTCGATTACTGCTCAGTGGTATGTAATATTGAATACTACCACATAATTAAGCTATTTGGCTTGTAAAAACTCGTTGCCTGAGTATTTAAAAAGTAATAGGACTTAGGCATCATACATATGTACTATACAAAATTTGGGCTTTTGAGCCATATCTAGCACCCGACACAGTAAATATGCGACTAAATCAGCGTTGTGATCAGCGTCTGAAAGAGACATTTTGCGTAATACACATTAGAGTTAGTTTGTAGAGTGCATAAGTTTTAAGTGAATCAGAATTTTTGGCAAAAAAAATATCTAAAATTATTAATTTTGCACAAATTTTTAGATTGATAATTTTATCAATAATTGAAGCAGGTATTGATGATGCAAAAATATTTGTGCAGTTAATTATGTTTGTGAATTCTTTGAGAGCTTTGTTGTGAAATATCTGTTATCTGTTATCAGTGTTGGGTTTCGTTCCTCAACCAAACCTACGAGCGATCGCACTCTTTAAGCGCAAATCTTCTATCAGAAGAAAATCAACATGAATTCTCAAATTTAACGCGGCATTTCCCAAGGGGAATAGGTTAAAATTTGCCCGTCTGGCATGATGGTGTCTTCCAAGACAGCATCCTTGATAGCATCGTCCAAAATAGCTTTTCTGAGATTAGCACCACGGAAGTTAGTATTCTCCAAGATAGCATCTCTAAGATCGGCTTCAGTAAGGTTGGCATCGAGCAATCCAGAACCGTATTAGCATTGGAATATGACGAATATAGGTTTAGTAAAGATATTGATTTTCTTTTTCCCTATGGAACTGAACATTATAGATACTTAAGAAATTTAATCTATGATGATGGAATTGCTGCATTATTTATAAATCCCACAAATATTAAGTTGGGTGACAGCACAGCAAATCAGTACGGGATTCGATTTCCTGTTACCGTTCATGGAACAACTATTAAAGTAGAAATTGTAGCTAATGGAAACTTTAACTTAGATCCTCCTGTTTATCCTCAGTGGGCAAATATTCCATGTTTAAGTATAAGTGACAGATTTACATCAAAACTGATGGCTAACGCTGATCGTTGGAATGATACCAGCACCCAATCCAGGGATTTAATTGACTTAGCAATTCTACGGGTGAATAACGATATCCCTGCGGGTGCAATTTCTAAAGCTGAGGCAAGCTATGAAGTTCGCTCACCACTAATTAGATCGATTAACCAATTTCTTAAAAATACAGAATACAGTCAGAAATGTTTTCAGGAATTAAGTGTGAATGAAGAAAAAATTCCAATAATCATGAATGGAATAGATTTGCTTTTTGTTGATTTTAAAAAAAATCTTTCAAGGTAGAAATAATCTAGGGAATACCGTATAGCTAAGGTAGCCGGAGGAACATTTAGCAGTGCTGGGTTTCGTTCCTTAATCCAACCTACCAGCGATCGCTAGGCTTCGGTACAAAAGATGATAAAGTCATCATTGGTAACGTCATCCTACTCGACAAAGACCTGATTAGCGCGATCGCAACTGATAACCCAGTTGCGTAAGTCCTCTAAATAATGCCTAATTTCCAATGCCTAATACCCAATTTGTTGTTTCGCCAGCTTGGCTGTTTGAACATCTGGAAGATCCGCAAGTCGTTATTGTGGATTGTCGCTTTTCTTTAGCCGATCCACAACTCGGACAACAACAGTACCAAACAAGCCATATTAAAGGATCATATTACCTAGATTTAAATGAGGATCTTTCCAGTCCAGTGGGTAAACATGGCGGGAGACATCCTTTACCTAACCCTAATGATATAGCTAACAAATTTGCGGCAATTGGGGTAAATTACCAAAAAACTTTAGTTGTAGCTTATGATGATTCGCGCTTTGCCTTTGCAGCTCGTCTATGGTGGCTGTTGCGCTATCTCGGACATGAGCAAGTAGCAATACTAGATGGAGGCTTTGCTGGATGGCAAAAAGCTGATTATCCGATTACGGATGTTATTCCTACCCCCCGAATGGGTACGTTTGTAGCTGAAGTACAAACAGAAAAGGTGGTAGATATTACTGTGGTGAAAAGCCGGAAAGATAGCGACGAGGTAGTATTGGTAGATTCAAGAGAGAGCGATCGCTACCGAGGTGAACGAGAGCCAATTGATAAAATTGCTGGTCATATTCTCGGTGCAGTCAACTATCCTTGGCAAGAAGTTACAGACTCTTCCGGCTACCTACTCCCTCAACCAGAACAACGCCGTCGGTGGGAAAAACTAGAAGCAGCCGAAGAAATCTTGGTATATTGCGGTTCTGGTGTTACTGCTTGCGTAAATTTACTTTCTTTAGAATTAGCTGGCATTAGCAAGGGTAAACTTTATGCTGGCAGCTGGAGTGATTGGATTTCTTATTTATAGCGAGGAGTTAGGAGTGAGAAGTTAAGAATAAAAACCCCTAACTTTTAACTCCTAACTCCTATCAAAACTGACCTAATTGTAAATTGTAATTAATACTGAAAAACCAGCCATCAAAATCAATGTTTTCGGCGGTTGAACTACCTAAACTAACTCCAGCCTGTACATTCATATTAGTGGTATCGGATATTCGGTAATTTAAGTGCCCAAATAACCGATGAAATTGGTCTTCTCGATCGCGCTGTGTAAAGTCCGAGAAGTTCGCCTGGTAGTCAATACCAACCTGGAGAGGGTTTTGTAAGTAGTAGCTCAGAGAAATCCAAAAGGAATTGATTATCCGATCGCGACTTAGGGGGTCAGAAAAATTTACACTCAATTCGTAGAAGCTATCTAGCGTTAATTTTGAAGTTAAGGGATCTCGCCGTCCCAATGACAGTTGCACGGAACTCTCGTTTAAAAAGCGATCGCCTGCTTTAAAGCTATCCAGGCGATTGCTGTTGTTGGCATAAAATAACTGTTGATTGCTCCAACTTATTTCTCCGTACATTCGCTGGGATAGCTGCTGGTAAAGACTGAGATTAAATCTTACCTGGTTGTAATGGTATTGTGACTGATTTATATAACGAATGAGATTACCATCAATGGAGCCGTTTAAATAAGTCTTAGATCCCAAAGGAAAATATGCAGAGGCTAAGGTCAGTCCAGAAATAATTAAACCATCTTCTATTGGACTATAATTTGAGGAAAAAATGTTACTTGTCTGGAAGTAGCCTACATGGGCCTGTAGATAGCCGATAGGTTTAAACTTAACTATGGGTTCTGTTGGTGGGAGTGGCTGCTGTTCTAAGGGTCGTAACCGCACACGCAACCCCAATTCGCGATCGCTATCAGACTCAGGTGGCTGTTTTGGCGATCGTAGCAGCTGCATTAGTCTCTCTAGCCTTTGGGACTGATTTATTTGAGGTGCATTTAATAGTTGCTCTTTTGAGTCTGGAGGAGATGTAGGCAAATTACTTGGCTGCGATTCTAGCTGTGGCGGGTCATTTTGCTTTTGAGTATCTCCAGGTTTTTGATTTGTGTTAGGGGCTTGACTTGTTTGTGGTGTTTGCTGTGCTAGATTTAACGGCATCTGGGAGTCTAAAGGATGCGACTCACTAGACTGTTTACACAAAGAGTTAATTATCTCTTGCTCCAACTTCTGACATAGCTGCTGATAACTTACCTGTGTGCTTGCTAAATTTTTAGGACGCCAAATATCTGTATTTGCAGATTCTGCCGCTTCTACTCTAATGCAACACCAGCTTCCACCACTGGATGCTAACAAAATACAAAAAAACAAATTCTTCCAGTTCTTGAGTTGCATCTGGTTAGATCGCATTGATCGCATTTGGCAAATGTAGACCTACAAGCTGTATCGGAAGTTCCGACTCAGAAGATACAGCTATTAAGCGTATCTATTTTAGTTTTGTAGGTATATACTGAAACTACAAACTAAAATTGCTGCTTTTCGGATTTTTTCCCAGATTTTTTTGCAAAACTGAGATGCTCCGAGAAAGTTGATGTTGAACTTTAGTGAAATAAAGCCAGTGAGTCATTTCACAACAGATCCCTAACAACCCCTTTTTCCACATAACTGATGAACCTGTGCCTGATCTGATTAAAAAGGATTATCTGTAAGGTACTCTTCATTTAATTGTTGACATCAAGTACTAACTTTCAAATCTGCTACAGATTTTATTGCATAAAATGTCAGTTTAAGAAGAAAAACTTAAATAAACTAAACACATAGTTTATTTGCTATCTATTTTATGTATGTATTAAATGTAGGGTAGAATGCAAATAAATTTACCTAAGAAAACTTATAACAATTAGCAGCAGCTTAAACCTTTAACTTTTTTGGTACTAGTTTAAATTCATAAATTCTCAAACTATGTTTCATAAATCCTTTCCACTGTTAGTGATTGGTTTATGGGGAGTTATACTACTGCCTTTGCCAAATCGGGTAAGTGCTATGACTCCTCTAACGCGAGCGGAGATTCAGAACCTCCGCAACATGGTACAACTGATACCCAAAGATAAACTCAAGAAGCGTCCTGCACGCAAATCAGATGCAATGATTCCTGGGGATGGGTTGTCAACTGGTCGAGCTTCCCTAGCAGATTTACGTTTCAATGATGGCTCTTTGGCACGGGTTGGAGAACAGGCGCTATTTCAATTTTTGCCGAAGACTCGCAGCTTTAGACTGTCAAACGGAACCGCATTGCTGCTTATTCCACCTGGAAGGGGGCAAACACGGATACAAACGCCAAGTGCAGCAGCAGCAATTCGTGGTTCAGCATTATTTGTCCGCTACGACCAACAAACGGATACTACGATTGTGGGTGCGCTGACAAATAGCGGCATTGAAGTTTCTAATAAGGAAGCTTCTCAAACTCAGGTGCTGCAAGCAGGACAGATGATGGTTATAGTTAAAGGCAAATTTCAGGGCTTATACGATTTTGATCTTAGAAATTTTTATCAAACGAGCGATCTGGTTCGGGGATTTGATTTGAATAGGCAAAATCCTACGCCTACGTCCGACCCAGCGATCGCTAGTGTTCAAGCTGAAACTGCTACGGCTTTGAACGCACAGTCGCCTATAACAGGTCAGGGAGTAGTTGAAAACCCATCTTTTGCAGAGCTAACTACTAGTCCTTCAACTTCCTCTACCAACAACATTATCACAGGCAATTCTCCAGTAGACCCCATTGGAGATGATTCCGCATTAAATCCCTTTAAGGACATAAGACAAGTCCTGTCAAATACTGAGCAGCGTTCTGGAATAAATAGTAACAGAAATAATCTAAATACTCAAAATAATAACGTAGTCCCAACACCAACAACTTCTGTAGTCCAAACACCAACAACTCCTGTAGTCCAAACACCAACAACTCCTGTAGAACCAACACCAACAACTCCTGTAATCCCAACACCAACAACTCCTGTAGAACCAACACCAACAACTCCTGTAATCCCAACACCAACAACTCCTGTAATCCCAACACCAACAACTCCTGTAATCCCAACACCAACAACTCCTGTAAT
>NZ_JBALCY010000051.1:0-71059 GCF_036917655.1 Nostoc sp. | reverse complement strand
ACCTTCTATACCAAAAACATTTTGCTGAATGAGGGTATCCGCGCTTGGATGGCTCCTCAAGATCAACCCCACGAACAATTTGTATTCCCTGAGGAGGTATTACCACGTGGTAACGCTCTCTAATAGACCAAATATCTTAGGCGGCGCTGGACGCGACCTAGAATCCACTGGGTTTGCCTGGTGGTCTGGTAACGCACGTTTAATCAATCTATCTGGCAAACTACTGGGTGCTCACGTTGCCCACGCTGGTTTGATTGTATTCTGGGCTGGAGCGATGACCTTATTTGAAGTCGCTCACTTCATTCCTGAAAAGCCTATGTACGAGCAGGGCTTGATTTTGTTACCTCACCTCGCCACTCAGGGTTGGGGTGTTGGTGCTGGTGGTGAAGTCATCGACACCTTCCCCTACTTTGTTGTCGGTGTACTCCACCTAATTTCCTCAGCCGTCCTTGGCTTTGGCGGTATATATCATGCCGTCCGTGGCCCAGAAACCTTAGAAGAATACTCTTCTTTCTTTGGTTACGACTGGAAAGACAAGAACAAGATGACCAACATCATCGGGTTCCACCTGATTATTTTGGGATTCGGTGCACTGCTGTTGGTAGCAAAAGCAATGTTCTTTGGTGGGTTGTATGACACCTGGGCACCAGGCGGTGGTGATGTTCGGATTATTACCAATCCGACATTAAACCCAGCGGTTATCTTCGGTTATGTAATCAAGTCTCCCTTCGGTGGCGAAGGCTGGATTGTCAGCGTCGATAACTTAGAAGATGTGGTCGGTGGTCACATCTGGATTGCCTTTATCTTAATTGCTGGCGGTATTTTCCACATTCTTACCAAGCCTTTTGCTTGGTCACGTCGGGCATCCATCTGGTCTGGTGAGGCTTACCTCTCGTACAGCTTGGGCGCTCTCTCCCTGATGGGCTTCATTGCCTGCCTCTTTGTTTGGTTTAACAACACCGTTTACCCCAGCGAATTTTACGGCCCTACCGGTCCAGAAGCTTCTCAAGCTCAGGCTCTGACCTTCTTGATTCGTGACCAACGCTTGGGTGCTAACGTCGGTTCTGCCCAAGGCCCCACTGGTCTAGGTAAATACCTGATGCGCTCTCCAACTGGAGAAATCATCTTCGGTGGTGAAACCATGCGCTTCTGGGATTTCCGCGGCCCTTGGTTGGAGCCTCTACGTGGCCCCAATGGTCTTGACCTGGAAAAAATCAAGAACGATATTCAGCCTTGGCAAGCTCGTCGCGCTGCTGAATACATGACCCACGCTCCTCTGGGTTCTTTGAACTCCGTGGGTGGTGTGGCTACCGAGATTAACTCCTTCAACTACGTATCTCCTCGCGCTTGGTTGGCGACTTCTCACTTCGTACTAGGATTCTTCTTTCTAGTTGGTCACTTGTGGCACGCTGGTCGCGCACGGGCTGCTTCTGGTGGTTTTGAGAAAGGAATTAACCGTGATACTGAGCCAGTGATGTTCATGAACGACCTCGACTAGGTTATAAGGTTTATTTCATCACTGACAACTAAATAATTTAGAGGCTCTTGCATAAAAGCAAGGGCTTTTTTTATAGGAAAATTAGTAATCTGCTGATTATAGGACTTACGCAAAATTGTCTCAAAAACCTGATTTGTCGTAGCGGTAATTCATGAATTACCGCTACTTCAGAACTTTTGTGCGTAAGTCCTGGATTAAACTGAGGACTTAGCAAGGTAATAAATACTATGAGCGATTCTAATTTTATTGATGCTTTGCAATGGACAGATCAAGCTAAAGAAAAGTTGCAAAATATTCCCTTTTTTGTCCGCGCTCAAGCTAGAGCCAGAATTGAACAGCTGGCTCGTGAAGCAGAGCAAGAGGTTGTGACAGATGATTTGGTAGAACAGGCTAGGCTTGAGTTTGGACAATAAAACATTCTGGAGGTCGTAACAATGACAGTCGCCAAGAATCGAGCAGACCGAGTAATGCTTTACGACATTAGCTGGCAACAGTTTGAAAATCTTCTAAAAGACTTGGGAGAGCATCGGGCAGCACGGTTAGCTTACGATCGCACCACTTTGGAAATTATGACACCTTTACTTGAACACGAACATTACAAAGAGGTAATTAGTATTGCAGTTCAAGATATCGCTGAGGAGTTGGCTATAGACTATGAAAGTTATGGTTCGACTACCTGGAAGCGAGAAAGCCGAATGGCAGGGGTGGAGTCAGATAACTGCTTCTATTTTCAGAATGAAGCTGCGATTCGGGGTAGATTGGATCTGGACTTGAGACAAGACCCACCGCCTGATTTGGCACTGGAAATTGATGTTACCAGTAAGTCTCTAAATCGTTTTCCCATTTATGCCCGCCTGGGAGTACCAGAACTCTGGTGTTATGACTCCGGTGAACTCAAGATTTATCACCTGCAAAATGGGGAATATGTCGAGTCAGAGAAGAGTCTAGTATTTCCTACTTTAGAAATTCGATATCTGCCGAAACTGATTGAGCAAAATCGGGCAGATGGCAGACGGGCAATTCGTCGGGCGGTGCGGCAATGGGTGAGAAAAGGCGGGAAGGGTAAAGATTGAAGTGCAATTGTGAATTACCCAGTCAATCAATTTTGGATTTTGGATTTTGGATTTTGGATTTTAGATTGAATCCATACATCAATGTAGGTGGCTCTGATATTAAGAAAATCTTCTTTGTTTATCCATAAATAAATTTAGGCAAATCAAGACTTTGTTTAGATTTTGAATTTGGACTTATTCAATCCAAAATCTAAAATCTAAAATTAGGTCAACTTCCTCCTACATTCATTGCTGCTAAAAAAGCCTTCTGGCTCACATCTCTGTAAACTGTATTCAAATACTTCATTACCACATCACTCGAAGTTGAATTTACTGCATTTTCCTCTTCTTTCGCTAGGGGAATCGCTCCTAATACATCTAAAACCGTATCGCTACTGGACGGCGCAATCACTACCAAAGATGACTCTAGTGGCTCATTGTATTGCCAGAAAGAGTCAATTTTTACCGAGTATTTGTTATTAGGAATTGACTGTTCAATGTCGGGCGTTTTTGTGGTATTGGGTTCAATCTTGGCACTACGTAATTGCCGTAAATCGCTGATAATTTGCTCTTTGGTGCGTCCGCGCAATTGAAATAATACAAAAGGGTCTTCACTGAAGCGATCGCCTAACTGATAGTACAGGGCACCAATATGTTTACAGGGATTTGCTTTATCAGGACAAGAGCATTTACTCTGGACATCAGCAAGGGTAAATGGAAATATCGAAAGACCATTCGCTGTGAACACTTCTTCTATATTTTGTGGCATTTCTCCTGCTAGGAGCTTGGCAGCAAAAATTGCCCTTTGGGACATAGTTTCAATTACATAACCCCACTGTTCATCGCTAAAAGGTTCAAGGGAAAGGGAAACTTTATAAGGTTCTACTTCACTACCTTGCACCCTAGCTAATACTTTTGCACCTTTAAATTCTATGCTCAAAACATTTCCCTGACGAGCATAATTTCTTGCACGTTCCAAACGCTTTTTAAAGCGATAGGAATCTAGCAAATCTAGCCATTGCTGTGACCACCATTCGCGGCTTGCTTGTAATGTGTAATTAGTCATAATCGATTTAAAAAATTAGTAGTGTGCCGCACCTATTTCGATGGGTTTGTAGTGAGGGATTTAACCCTCATTTTAAGGACTAAAGTCCTTACTAAAAACTTATTCTGCATCATCGTCAATTACTGCACTGCGGTCAAGTATTAGTAAGTTGCGAAGTTGGTCTGTATCCAGTTCAGTCAACCATTCTTCACCTGCTCCCACAACTTGTTCAGCTAGTTGTTTCTTACTCTCAATCATGTCATGAATTTTTTCTTCTAAAGTGCCTGTGCAAACAAATTTATGCACTTGCACATTCCGGGTTTGACCAATCCTAAATACTCGGTCTGTGGCTTGATTTTCTACGGCTGGGTTCCACCATCTATCAAAATGGAATACATGATTTGCTCGTGTTAAATTCAGTCCTACTCCACCCGCTTTCAGAGAAAGAATCATAATTGGTGGGCCTTGGGGGTCGTGTTGGAAACGGTCAATCATTTCCTCCCGTTGTTTTTTACTGGTGCTACCATATAAAAAGAATATTTCTCGCCCAAGCTGTTTTTCTAAATAGGGTTTAAGTAATTTACCCCACTCAGCAAATTGTGTAAAAACTAAAGCGCGATCGCCTTCTGCTAAAACTTCTTCTAACATTTCTTCTAGCCGCAGAAGTTTAGCTGAATTATGTTGCTCTAATGTCGCCTGTTTTAAGTATTGGGCTGGGTGATTGCAGATTTGTTTGAGTTTGATTAGTAAAGCTAAAATCATCCCTCGGCGTTGCAATCCTTCAGCAGAATCTATCTCTGCTAAAGATTGTTCTACAACTTGTTGATAGAGTGTAGCCTGTTCGCCAGTTAGACCGCAAAATACGGTCATTTCTTGCTTATCTGGTAAGTCTTGAATGATGTCGCGATCGCTTTTCAATCGCCGTAGTATAAATGGCTGAACTAATGAACGTAATTGACTCAAAGAAGCCGTATCACCATACTTTTCAATTGGCATGGCAAACCGCCGCTGGAAAAATTGCTTATTACCTAAATACCCAGGATTAAGAAAATCTAAAATAGACCATAGTTCTTGCAGCCTATTTTCTACAGGTGTCCCCGTCAATGCAATGCGAAACGTAGCTTCTAACTGCCGCACTGCTTTTGATTGCTTCGCCTCTGGATTTTTCACATTTTGGGCTTCATCTAAAACAATTATCTGCCAAGAGACACTTTGTAATGACTTGATATCTCGATGAAGAAGTGAGTAGCTGGTAACGATTAAATCGTGATTTTTCACTGCTTCTAAAAACGCTTTCCCTTTTGGGCGTTTGTCACCGTGATATTGCAAAATTTTCAGGCTTGGTGCAAATTTATTGACTTCCCTTTCCCAGTTGCCTAAAACAGAAGTTGGACAAACCAATAGAGTTGGATTTTCGAGTGCATCTTGTTCCTTCAAGTGCAGGAGAAAGGCAATGAACTGGATAGTATTATGGCAAATAATATTGTTAGCAACGAAATTATGATGCTTGCTAACTTCAAAGTCGTAAACCCACCCTGCATACTGTACATCCTCAATAGCCTCAATCCGGCAATAAAAGACTTCTTGATCGAGAAGACATTGCAAAGACTGTCTTGTTAAGCTCAACTGTTCTACATCTAGGTTGCCATAGGCTGACAAAGTTTGAGTTGTCCACTTGGAAGGTTTTAGTAGCTGATAGTGTTCTTGGGCTTCTCCACTAATCATGCGGCTCATCCCAGCTATTACTCGCTGGAAACTATCTTTAGAAAATTGCTGTGAGCCATTAATATAAACAGTGTTGTGCATTCCAAAATGCCGCAATGGTAGTCCTGTTGCTCTGACTGTTTGGGCAACAATATTAGAAGCAGGTATTCCTTCAATATTGGTGTTACTTCCCAGTTGACAAATTTGTTCTAATCTCTGCTGTTTTTCTGAGTTATTAAAACCAATTTCTTGCAAAAATCTGCGGGCAGAATTGCCACCAATTACACCAATATGGTAGGTGCGAAAAATACGAGTTTCATTAGTAGTACACTTCAGTTTGGGCGATATTCGTAACCAAATACCAAAGCGCCGCAACAGTCCAGAAAGTTGCTGAATTAGTAAAGCTGAAGCTGTAGCAATTTCGATACTCACCATACTCAAAACAACAGCAGATTCAGCATCAAAATAGTTCTGTAAAAATATCCGCACACTATTCAAGTCTGCCTGCATGATGAAAGGCGGAATAGATTTTTCTGCCGACAGTTTTCCCCAAACATAACCTTTAGCTTCTAAGAATCGCCGATAGGCTTGGCTGTTAACTCGAAGACAAGGAACTCTGCTAGGAAAGGTACAGATATTAGGGCTGTTAATTTTGAGGTTATAGCGCTTTTGAATACGTTGGCAAGTCTGGAGTAGATCCTCTAGTACTCTGATGTCTTTTTGAGATATTGTGACTCTTCCTACATCGGGTAGTTCATGCCCTTCGGCAATCTGCCAAGCCAGAAACTTAACCAAATCAGGGTCTTGTGGTTGTCCATTCCAAAGCGTTTTACCTGGTACACAAACGTAATCACCCACTTGTAAGTTATTTGTCCAACCTTTACTTGTCAGCAGCTTGTGACGATGAGTGATGGTAATACTATTACCGTCTTCTAGCGTGACTTTTCGTAATTTCTCGTGGACTTGCTGCCGATACAAGCGTCTGACATTAGCTTGGACGATTTTGCCAGTTTCTTCATGTATGGAATTAACTAATAATTGCTCTGTGGGGTTAGCCCAAAATCCTTCACCGTCAAACTCTGTTTCTCCAGCGTGAGTTGTCCAGATTGTCTCGGCTGTACGTAACAGTCCATTTACATCTATTAGAGTATCATTTGCTATGCATTTCCCCAATCCCATGTCGTCGGCGAGACACGCACCTAAGCCCCAACGTTCTAAGAATGACAGCCAAGCAGCACCACGTTCTTGATAAGGTCGTAACTGTCCTTGAAAGCCTGCTGGTGTGGGCAAAGGTGCGATTGCTTGATTATTTGTTAGCGCCCCAATCAACTCTTGCAATGCCCCAGATGCCTGAAAGCTGACCACTGGTAATTTTTCAATTACCTGGGTATCTCCTGTACTGAAACGCAAGGCATCTTCCAAGGAAAGGGCCATTTGGTCTTTGCGAGTGGTAAAAAAAGTTTGGGCTGTCTTTATGTCTTGCGATCGCAATTCTACCCACTCGCCGTTAATTTCCACTAGCGGACTATTTAAAGCCACAAGTCTATCAAACTCAGCTTTGGAAATAGTTTGTCCACCAATTGCCAATTGCCATTGGAAATTCAGCAGACTTTGCAACCCTAAACGTCCCTGCTTTTTCTTTGGGGTTTCGGCAGTAATTTTCAAACCCAAACGGTTTGCCCATCCTTCACGGTTCGCTAAACTGGGAGGCAAAATTACTCCCAAACCACTGTCTTCCAATCTCCAAGCTACAGCTTTGATAAACTCATATGCTTGGATGGGGTTGAGACGAGAAAATTGGGGATATTCGGTTTCAAAACTGGGTGCGATCGCTGGATATAATCGGGAAGCTAGCCCCAAACCTCGCAAAAATGTTTCTTGTGGTTGCTCAATTACCCGATTTTCATAAACCAATCGTTCAACTGGATTGTTCCAAATAGTTGCCGCATCCACCACAAACTCAGGATCATCAGCCGCTTGCAGAAAATACGCCAATGTCCAATCTGTTTCGCCAGACTCTGGAGAACGCAGTTGAAAACAGGTACGAAATAGAGTTTTAAGAGTTAATTGGTATTGTAGCGGCATCGTCCAAGCCTTCAGTGCCGCTTCCAGTCGTTCCACTTCAATGGTATCTGCATTGACTGCATGAGATGCACTGGTTAAAGCTTGCAGCCATTGTCGTACCGCAGATGGTAAAGATGCGATAGCTTTAGCTTCAATTGCAGGTTGAGAACCTAACATTTCTCGCGCTTGGGCATCTATCGTACTGTTCAGAAATCCCAGCAACAATTCTTGAGGTTCGGTGGGGAAATTTACATAGATTGGGCATTGGGCATTGGGCATTGGGCATTGGGCATTGGTTATTGATTCTTCTCCCTCATCTCCCCCTGCTTCCTCATTTTCCCCTAGTCCCCACTCCCGACTCCCCACTCCCTCCTGATAGGTGCGACAAACCAACGGCATATCCGCAGAAAATTTTTCTAGGCGAGTTCCATCTACAGCACTGTCTAGAAGTACTTGCCATTTAGCAGCAAACGCACCATCTGATTGTCGGTCAATTCTTGGTAAAAACTTACACCGCGAGATTAAATCTAAACTCCATCGGGCAACTTGCGACCAAAAGCGTAAATCTCCTCCTACAAAGGCATCTTCTCCGTTAGCAGCATTTAGGGGAACAGCAGTGAGAAATTTTACTGCTTCGCTGGGGTTGAGACAAAAACCTTCAACTCGCCACGGTTGCAAATATTGTGGGGAGTCTGTGTCTAGCCCCAAGCTGGCAGAATGGACTGGGAAAATCGCTGCTGTTCCTTCTTTACTGCCTTCTGGGATATAAGTTGGAAGGGCAATTATTTGCGAATGCGTTGGTAAAGTTATTTCAGTAGCACTGGCGGCTTTACGTGCTCGTCCAGTAGTAGCGATCGCTCCGCCCGTCCTTCGCGTAGCGGATCGTAGAGAAGGCATCGTAATTTGGGGTTGCTGGATAAAGCTGGTAATCGCCATATTCTGGGAAACCAACCACTCACTCAACTCAACTGATGTCATTGCTAATGGATTTACTGGGATATCTCCAGATCCATTCGGCTCGAAATTCACTCGTGGCGATCGCCAAGTTTCTCCCCAAATAAATAAACAACCATTTTGATTTTTTAGTAACCAATTACCGTGTAAAATCGCCATTTGCTAAGTACTCAGATTTTCCCAAAATTAAATAATTCAACTCGTCAATATTCTACTTTTTACACTTTGTTCCGCATATTTTTCCGGCAAATATTGCATATAATAAATATTTCAGCAATCA
This sequence comes from Nostoc sp., assembly GCF_036917655.1. Classification (GTDB taxonomy): domain Bacteria; phylum Cyanobacteriota; class Cyanobacteriia; order Cyanobacteriales; family Nostocaceae; genus Nostoc. Next base: position 62,462 of record NZ_JBALCY010000051.1, on the reverse strand, counting down.
CTCCGCATAAACATTATTAATTAATGGAATTTCCCCTTATTCAAATTTTAAAAAGTGAGATAATAGTTGAACTAGATTATATGCATCCTCAAGAACAGGAGGTTGTAAGAGCATTACTCAATGTTGTAATTGTTGAAGGTAAAACTTATCCCCAAAAGCAACCTCTATCTCAGGCAGAATTTTCAACTTACTGGTTGAGTAAGGACGCCTTTGTTGTCAGGACAGCTGTTCAGGATGCTACACACAAGCCAAAAGAAATATTAGGGGCGTTTTATTTAAAGCCAAACTTCCCCGGTCGGTGTTGCCATATTTGCAACGCTGGTTTTATTGTACAACCTGGGTTACGCGGTCAGGGGATCGGGCGGTTCATGGGAGAGGCTATGCTTTTGATAGCAGCAAACCTGGGCTACGAAGCAGTAATGTTCAATTTGGTCTTTGAGACTAATATACCTTCAATTACACTTTGGCAGTCGTTAGGATTTGAGATCATTGGGCGCATTCCGCGTGCGGCGAAGCTAGGGGATGAACAAGTGGTAGACGCACTGATGATGTATCGCGCTTTGGGTTGAACCATAAGTCTTATCTTTGTATGTACTAAAAGTCAGTCATAGGGCATAAATGTTAGGATTGCCACAGAAAGAGAATAGCGAAAGAGAAGGAAAAAAAACTGAATGGCAGAAGTTGACAAGTCAATATCCTTCGATGGAAGGGATATTCGACTGAAAGTAGGCTTACTAGCTCCCCAGGCTGGTGGGTCGGTTTTGATAGAATCAGGGGACACATCCGTTTTAGTGACGGCTACGCGATCGCAAGCCAGAGAAGGCATTGATTTTCTTCCCCTTACAGTAGATTATGAAGAAAGGCTATATGCCGCTGGTAGGATTCCCGGAGGGATTATGCGGCGCGAAGGTCGTCCACCAGAAAAAACAATTCTCACCAGCCGTCTAATAGACCGTCCCATGCGTCCCCTGTTCCCCTCATGGCTACGGGATGACCTGCAAATTATTGCCATCACGATGTCGATGGACGAGTTAGTGCCACCCGATGTGTTAGCAGTTACAGGCGCTTCCATCGCTACCCTAATTGCCCAGATTCCTTTTAATGGGCCAATGGCAGCAGTGCGGGTTGGTTTAGTGGGAGATGATTTCATTATTAACCCCACCTATGCAGAAATTGAAGCTGGAGACTTGGATCTGGTAGTAGCAGGTTCACCACATGGCGTAATCATGGTGGAGGCGGGAGCCAATCAGTTGCCAGAACGAGATATTATCGAGGCGATTGACTTTGGTTATGAAGCGGTGCGGGACTTAATTAAAGCGCAGCAAGATTTAATTGCAGAATTGGGTCTAGTAATAGTGCAAGAAGCACCACCAGAAGTAGACCAAACGCTAGAAAATTATATCCGCGATCGCGCCAACGGTCAGATTAAGAAAATCCTGTCTCAATTTAGTTTGACCAAACCCGAACGCGATGCAGCTTTAGATGTCGTCAAGGATGAAATTGCCGCGACGATTACCGAACTGTCAGAAGAAGATCCCATTCGAGTTGCCGCAACTGCAAATAAGAAGGCACTTGGTAACACTTTTAAAGATATTACCAAATACTTCATGCGGCGACAAATCATCGAAGATAATGTCCGCGTTGATGGCCGCAAACTTGATGAAGTCCGCCCTGTTTCTTGTTTAGTTGGTGTCTTACCAAAGCGAGTCCACGGTAGCGGTTTATTTAACCGGGAACTAACTCAGGTATTATCCGCTTGTACTCTGGGTACACCTGGGGATGCTCAAAACCTCAACGATGACATGCAGCTAGATCAGCACAAGCGTTACCTGCATCATTACAACTTCCCGCCGTTCTCAGTCGGGGAAACCAAGCCAATGCGGGCCCCAGGAAGGCGCGAAATTGGTCACGGGGCATTAGCAGAGCGATCGCTACTACCTGTGCTACCGTCAAAAGAAGAATTTCCCTACGTGATTCGCATCGTATCGGAAGTACTTTCTTCCAACGGTTCCACCTCAATGGGTTCAGTCTGCGGTTCCACCCTCGCCTTAATGGATGCTGGTGTGCCAATTCTCAAACCCGTCAGTGGCGCAGCAATGGGTCTGATTAAAGATGGGGACGAAGTGCGAATCCTGACCGACATTCAGGGCATTGAAGACTTTTTGGGCGACATGGACTTCAAAGTTGCCGGTACAGATGTCGGGATTACCGCCTTGCAAATGGATATGAAAATCTCTGGTTTGTCGTTGGAGGTTATTGCCCAAGCCGTCCACCAAGCCAAAGCAGCCCGGCTGCACATTCTGGAGAAAATGCTCGCCTGCATTGACGTGCCGCGGACTGAAACCTCACCCTATGCCCCACGTCTGCTAACAATCAAGATTGATTCAGACATGATTGGTCTGGTCATCGGGCCTGGAGGCAAGACTATTAAGGGGATCACAGAGGAAACTGGTGCTAAAATTGACATCGAAGATGATGGCACCGTGACAATTTCCGCTGTGGATGAGAACAAGGCCAAAAGAGCCAGAAACATCATCCAAGGCATGACCCGCAAGCTACACGAAGGGGATGTCTATGCAGGACGCATCACTCGGATTATACCGATAGGTGCATTTGTGGAATTTCTGCCTGGAAAAGAAGGGATGATCCACATTTCTCAACTAGCTGACTACCGCGTTGGCAAAGTTGAGGATGAAGTAGCAGTGGGCGATGAAGTGATTATCAAAGTGCGCGAAATTGATAACAAAGGTCGGATTAATCTCACCCGCTTGGGTATCCACCCAGATCAAGCAGCAGCAGCACGAGAAGCGGCGGCGGTGAATCGGTAACTCGATTTGGGATTTTAGATAAGATAAAATCTAAAATCCGCGATGCCTAATGTGAAGGCATCGCCGTATGCTTCTCTAATTAGTTGCCGAACTGTTATAGATAAATTTACCTCGCTCAAAATTGTTAATTTATTTATTAAATACTTGACAGGTTTAAGGTAGTATATTTTACTCTTTATTCAGTGTGTTGAAGTTCATCGACACCACTCTTCAGAACCTTGAAAACCGCATAACTTCGTTGACTGGTGTCGATTACTTGTACAGTAAGGGTTTCCGGCTAAAAAATCCATCTCTTATTGACAATTTATCGTACTTATTGGCATTCTTAAAAGTGGTGTCGAATAGGGGGTCTGAAACACTCTCCTAGCATGGCTTCCAGAAGTGAACTCTTTCCATAACCACTTCCCCTAACGGGGATGGAAACAAAATGTTAGCCCATGTTTCCTTGGCTGTATTATCAACTTTCCATAACCACTTCCCCTAACGGGGATGGAAACCCGTACTTACCTGACTAGTAAATTAGTTGCAGACTTTCCATAACTACTTCCCCTAACGGGGATGGAAACTAAATAGAATATCAAATTTTTTGATACTCAGATTTATTCTTTCCATAACCACTTCCCCTAAGGGGGATGGAAACTTAATTGACTATACTGTTTTTGCAATGAATTTAAATTCTTTCCATAACCACTTCCCCTAACGGGGATGAAAACACAAAATACTACTTCTTTCCAAACTGTATATATTCTTCCTTTCCATAACCACTTCCCCTAACGGGGATATCATCTGAAACTCAGTAAAGACAACTAATTGAACGCTAATTCATTATTTATATTATTCTGGCAATCCGTAGTTTAAGTATTTAAAAATACATTCTTTGTCTATTTACAAATTGAGCAAATTGCCCATTCGTGGCGACACAACAAAAAATGTGATCAAAAACACTTTTTCTTGTAATCAGTCATAATTTATGTAATTTGTGCAATTAATCTCCTGTCAAAAATATCATGGCTTTAGTTTCAACGATAAGTAAACTGACATCAACTCAAGTCCCTACACTCAATGATTGCAGTTCACAAAGCCTGCTCAAATACTTTGAAAATTCTTGGGAACTTGAAGAAACACTCATGAAAAGTTTGGTTGGGGAAGAAACTTTTTATCTTAACCCTGATCCTTTAAGAAACTGTCTAATTTTTTATCTTGGTCACTCAGCTGTTTTTTTCATTAACAAGTTAATTGGCGTTGGTTTAATCAAAGCTGGAATTAATTCCCAATACGAAACTCTATTTGAAATCGGAGTTGATCCACAAACACCGACGGAACTCGACGCAGCTATGCGAGGGATTAGCTGGCCTGATGTAGAAAAAGTTTGGCAATATCGAGACAAAGCACGAGAAGCGATCGCAAAGGTGATTCAAAATACTTCCCTGGATCTGCCGATTCATCAACAGCATCCCTTCTGGGCTTTGCTGATGGGAATAGAACATAGTCGCATTCACTTTGAAACCTCTTCGATGCTGGTGCGTCAATTGCCTATTGAGCGCCTAAAACGTCCCCAAGGCTGGAATTACGCACCTAGCAAGGGGAATACTCCCAACAATGAAATGCGCCGGGTTCCCGGTGGCGTGGTGAAACTAGGAAAACCCAAGGATGATCTTACCTATGGTTGGGATAGCGAATATGGCGATCGCACAGTAGAAGTGAAACCATTTTTAGCTAGTCAATATCTAATCACTAACGGAGAATATCTGCAATTTGTTCAAGCTGGTGGTTACAACAATCCAGACTACTGGAATGCTGAATCTTGGGATTGGAAGCAACTCTACAACGGACAATATCCCAAATTCTGGATACCCTTCCAGGATGGCTACCGTTATCGAGCCACATTCGACGAAATAGACTTACCCCTAGACTGGCCTGTAGAAGTCAATTACTACGAAGCGATCGCATTTTGTCGCTCTCAAGGCTCAGAAATCCGCTTGATGAGTGAGGCCGAATGGAATCAAGCCTTACTTACCTCTGAGGATAACCACTTCTCAAGTAATTATAATCTCAACTTACAATTCATTTCTCCCAGCCCAGTGGGAATGTTCAAACCAGCTAATAGTGCTTGTGGGCTTTATGATCTTAGAGGAAACGTCTGGGAATGGTTGGGGGACACTTTCAACGCCCTACCCGGATTTCAACCTCATCCGCTTTACGAAGACCAAGCAGCACCCTTTTTTGATGGCAAACATCAGATGATGCTCGGCGGTTCTTGGGCTACTAATGGTTCAATGGCATTACCAACCTATCGCAATTGGTTTCGTCCCTACTTTTATCAACACGCTGGTTTTAGAATTGCTCAAGATTTGAAAGCTGTGTCATGAAATGAATATAGGAATCCGATTTGATTGCGTGAAAAAATCTAAGTATATGTAGGGGAGCCAGTGCGTTGCTTTGGTTCCCAGAGTTGTAGCAACTGGCGTTGTGTTATCGCCGAGAGTACGGCACCTAAAATCCGAATTGGTGCGTTACGCCAAAGGCTAACGCACCCTACGTGTATTTCAAAAATCAAATATGATTCCTATATATTGAATATAGCGATCGCAAAATAAACTCAAGACATTTAACTTCTCACCCCTAGCTTGACCTTTGATAAATACCTCTGCTTTTTCTTTTCCAGAAGAACACTGAATTCTTCTTCAAGACTATTTTCCACTGGTTGCGGTTGAGGGGATCAAGTATTTATCATACCAAGCTAAATAACGCTCTAGGACATCACGTTGATAACTCGGTTTGCTGATTCCGTGGGACTGTCCGGGATAAACTACTAACTGAGTATCAATTCCGAGACTTTTCAGGGCTTGATACATCTGTTCAGAGTTTAGCAGTGGTACAGAACCATCCTTGTCACCTCCCAGAAATATTGTCGGTGTCACAATTCGGTCAGCGTGAAGAAATGGGAAAGAAATTCGCAGCCATGTATTAAGGTTCTTCCACGGTACGCCTAACTCCTGTTCGTAGTCATAAATATACTCATCTGTACCATAGGTCGCCAGAATATTTGATTCACTAGCCCCACTAACTGCGGCTTTAAAGCGAGTATCTTGAGCAATAGTATAGTTGGTTAACATCCCCCCATAACTCCACCCACCAATTCCTAAACGCGATGGCGAAGCAATTCCGCTAGCGATCGCATAATCAGCACCGGCAATAATATCTTGAGCGTCTTTGTTTCCCCAGTCTGCATAAATCGCTTTGGAGAAGGCTTCACCTCTTCCTGAACTCCCGCGTGGGTTAACACCGACAACCACATAGCCTTTGGCCGCAAACAGTTGCCAATTAAACATAAACTGATTTGTGAACTGCCCCACAGGTCCGCCGTGCAGCATCAGCAGTGTCGGGTATTTCTTCCCTGACTGAAAGTTAGGTGGCTTGACGAGAAAACCGTGAATTTCTGTTCCATCCTTACTATTAAAGGTGATTTCATTTGTAGTTGCTAAATTTAGTTGAGCTAGCAACTGATCATTTTGGTGCGACAATGGACGTAAATCTTTACCTTTGAAGGCGAAGACTTCACTTGGTTGTTGTGGCGTTGAAGAAAGTAAAGCGATTTTGTCATCGCGTCCTAAATCAAAGTTACTAATATTTCGCCTTCCTGCTAACAATCGCTCAATTTTGCCACCAGCTACGGGTATCTTTGCAAGGTGAACGTTGCCATCGTCTTCGATTAAAAACAGTATTGATTTCCCATCTTTTGTAAAATGCGGTTTGACAACATTGCGATCAAGGCTGGAAGTCAGTAGACGCGGAGTGCCGCCAAGGGCAGGAATCACCGCTAGATGGTAAACCGCGTATTCAATGAGTTTGGGTGAACCTCCTTGAAGATAGGCAATTGACTTCCCATCTGGACTCCAAGCTGGACGGCTACCCCAATCAGGATCGCTATCAGGCCCAGAAAAAGTGGTTAGCTGGCGGGCTTTTGCTCCAGGTTGGGCAGCGATGACATAAAGATCCCAATTATTGTTGCGATCGCTATTTTCACCGCGTTTGCTCACAAAAGCAATATTTTTGCTATCACTTGACCAAGCAGGTAAAGACTCATTAAATGAACCTGGGGTGAGAATCTCTGTTTTGCGAGTTGCTAAGTCCAATACATAAAGATGTTCTCGACTTTTATCGATAAAACCGACACCATCTTCTTGGAAGTGAAACAGATCGATAACAATCGGTGGTGGGGTTTTGCCATTAAAGGGAGTTTCTGGGGCTGGTTCAGAGGCAATTACGGCTAGTCGTTTACTGTCACCAGACCAGACAAAATCGCTAACATCACCAGCAAAGTCGGATATTTTTTCGGCTTCACCACCTGCTAGGTTGAGCAACCAAATTTGCTGTTTTCCAGATTCACGGCTGGAGATGAAAGCTAGATACTTCCCATCTGGGCTGAACCGAGGGTTATATTCACCATCTTTACCGTTAGTTAAATGTAACGTTCGGGAAGCATCCCAAGAAGTCATGTAAATATGTTTATCTTGTGTATCATTTTTCAAATCGGTATTAGTTACCGTGTAAGCAATCCAGTCTCCAGTGGGAGAAAGTTGGGGATCGCTAATTTGGCGAAAGGCAAACTTATCCTCAAGCGTCAGTAGGCGTTTTTCTTGAGCTTGAGCCGAAATATTTATACCAAGTGTCATCGCTAAAACAGCACTTATTAAAGCGATTTTTTTTAGCTTTTTCATAACTATAGCAATCCTAATCATTCCTGAGAGAGAAAATCGCTGAAAGGCATGAAAATACGTACTTTTAATCTCCGTATTTTCTCACGTTTCAATTCGGATTGCTATAGATATCTTGAAGGAGGCAGCTATGCTGAAGGAATAATTGGATGGGGATTCAGACGCTCCTGATATGTTAAGCAATTTTAGGGGTTTAAGTTGCATAGCAACTACTAAGGAATCATAATTAAATAACATACAATTTATGTCCCTGGCTTACCTCACCCTCAATCCCTCTTCTTATAAAGGAGAGGGAAGCTAGAGATAGGATAAAGTTTTGCATTTTATTTAATCCACGTTCCTAAGCAGAGCGTTTGGTGTCGGAGTCTAAATCTCCGTCACCAAACGTAATTGCAAATTGCGAATTGGTTTAATATAGCCGCGACTTCAGTTGTTCGGCTCCTCCACAGAACTTAGTCGGGTACTTTTCTTTTGGTTAAGCTTTTTTCAACCAGCTAAACATAGCGCGTAAATCTTTGCCGACTTCCTCAATTTTGTGTTCAGCTTCTTTGCGACGCAAGGCGGTAAATCCTGGTTTACCAGCTTGGTTTTCCAGAACAAATTCCCGTGCAAATTGCCCAGATTGAATTTCGCTGAGAATCTTTTGCATTTCAGCTTTGGTTTGTTCGGTAACAATTCGCGGGCCACGGGTATAATCGCCATATTCAGCAGTGTTAGAAATGCTGTCGCGCATTTTGGCTAAACCACCTTCCACAACCAAGTCAACAATCAGCTTGACTTCATGCAGACATTCAAAGTAAGCCAATTCTGGTTGATAACCAGCTTCTACCAAAGTTTCAAATCCGGCTTTGATTAAAGCACTCAAACCACCGCACAATACCGCCTGTTCGCCAAATAAATCGGTTTCGGTTTCTTCGCGGAAAGTAGTTTCGAGAACACCAGCGCGGCTACCACCGATACCTTTAGCGTATGCCATCGCGCGATCGCGTGCCTGACCACTGGCATCCTGATAAACTGCAAATAGCGCTGGTACACCTTCACCCTGTTCATAAGTCCGCCGTACTATATGTCCCGGCCCTTTGGGTGCTATCATCACCACATCTACGTTATCTGGTGGTACAATTTGCCCAAAGTGAATATTGAAACCGTGGGCAAAGGCTAAGACATTCCCTTCTTCTAAATTGGGTTCAATCTCGTTTTTGTAAATCGTTTTTTGGACTTCATCAGGTAACAAAATCATGATGAAGTCAGCAGCATTGGCAGCATCTGCAACATTCTTCACAGTTAACCCAGCAGCTTCAGCTTTTGCTACTGACTTACTACCCGGATATAGTCCCACAATCACATTCAAACCACTATCTTTGAGATTGAGAGCGTGGGCATGACCTTGGGAACCATAGCCGATAATAGCAATAGTTTTTCCAGCCAAAAGGTCTAAATTGGCATCTTCGTCATAGTACATCCGGGCCATAGAAGCATCTCCTGTCAGCAAGCATCATCAATTGGCAGACTTTTGATTGTACCTCAAATTGAGTAACCACAGATTAACTGTCAACCATTGAATTTATCCGTTTGAACTCAGGAGGAGTGTTTACGACGGCAATAATCGCCTAACTTTTTTATCTCAAGCAAGTAAAGTTACTCAGTTTCAGTAGATCGAAAAGTTTTGCGCTGCCTTCTATACGAGACGCACTCGCGTTCGGGGGGCGTAGCGATCGCCAAAGAATAGTAGCCTATGATACACTTTTGTTTAAGCATAAAAAATTTGATCGTTTTTGATAATTTATAACCCACCTTCGGCACTCTAATGTAGTAAAAGTTTTCAGCAGCCAATGCTGAGTAACTTCCTTGCTCGGTTGTGGTTCCTTGCTTTTACGTTTTTTAGAACTAATGTACTAAATACGTAATTATTTATGTATAATCATATATTCCTAAAAAATTAATGTCTAAGGAGTTATGGTGACTTACTCTGCTGTAAATGGGAAAATTTACAATCCCCATAATCTACAAATTCTCGACCACGAAGAAATGCAATATTTGCCATGCTTTCAAGCATTAGCTAATATATTTAATTCTCAAAATTACGAGATTTGTATTAAAAAAGAAGATTATGGCAGGATGCTTTTTGTTGGTGTGTTAAACAAAAATTCTCTCGTTGCTGTAAAGATTTATCTGGTGTATGCTTGTGTACCAATTGATGACCCCATAAATGTGAATGTGCTTCAAGCTGCAATTAATCACTTTCAATCAGGAGTTAGAGAAGATTTAGTAGTAAATCGTCGTGTTTGACTAAGTAATAGTTAAAGTAAAACCCATAATCACTCAAGGATGATAGGGGTTTATCTTAATACCTCAGAAAACTTGAGTTTTGAAAAAATCTAAATTTCTAACTCTCTAATATTATTTAATATTCTTTGATAATCCTCCACATTCCCCTGCTTTAAAGAAATATTAGCGGCTAGTTTTAAATCTTGAATACCACCTTCTAAATCGCCAATTTTAATTCTAATAAAACCTTGTTTTTCATGAGCTTCTTTATGAAAAGCATCAATTTTAATTGCAGCACTGTAATTCTCCAGCGCTTTATTATAATAACTGCCCAATTCATAAATATATCCTCTATAGAAATAAGAAGATACATGCAAAGGATTAATTTCAATACATTTATTAAATTTAATTATCGCTTCTTTAAATTGGTTTTGATACATTTTGACCACACCTATACCATAATAAGCACCATAATAGTTTGGATTTAATTGTAAAGTTCGATTAAAATCTTCAATTGCTAGCACATAATTTCCCATAGCACCATACGCCAGACCTCTATTGCAAAAAGCATCTTCTATTGCAAAAAGCATCTATATAGTTAGGGTATAATTCAATAGCAAGATTAAAATTTACAATTGCTTCTGAATATATTTTAGTGTATAAATAAAATAAAGCTTTTCCATAATAAGCTGAAGGGAGTTTTGGCTCTAGCAAAAGTGCTTGCTGAAAATATTGAATAGCATTTTTGTAATTTCCCATACTTAGGAAACTCAATCCTCTTTTTGAATATATAAATGCTGTATTTGGATTAATATTTATTGATTGATTATAGTCTTCGATAGCCCCTTGATAATCTCTTATTTCTGTGCGAGAAATTCCTCTTTTAAAATAGGCTGCTGCCAAATTTGGGTTAATACGTAAAGCCTGTGTATAGTCCTGAATTGCAGATTTCTCCTGCCTTAAATTATCTAGGATTAGACCACGTAAACAGTAAGCATCAGCATTATTAGGATTGATACTTAAAATCTGGTTGCAATCTTCAATCGCTCCTTTATAATCATGTTGTTGGCTCTTAGTACCAGCACGATTTAGGAGGAACTCCACAGATATACCTTTCACTACGCTTTTAGCTATATCCTTTAATAACCAATCCATTTCAAAAAATCCAATTGTTAAGTAGTAACCTTTCACTTACGTTTAGTATTCCCTCTTTTTTGAACTGAATACCACCTGTATCTATACACACTAGGACAATACTCAAGCGCTCACGATTGCTTTCATCCCGTTACCGTTACCTGGACTTTGTTCAATGGCTTTTGGTTGCTTGCCTACTTGGTAGCTTGAGAATGTGAGCGTACCACCTCCGAAGTCAAGAATATGGAACTCACTGCAATTATCTGGAATAAGTTTATTAGCTTCTAGAGATGCTCCGTTCTACTCCGGCTGGTATAAAACTCAGACAGGATAGGCTTTTACAGACTATTTTCCCGGAAATTACACGTATCTAATACTGTTGGCGATCGCCTTACCGAAAAAGAATGATAGATTATTCTCTGAAAAAATAATGTAAGTATTTTTGTTTGTTTATACTTTATTTCTCAACACTATATAATAAATTGCGTTTTACCCTTATCCTTGGTTTCGGGTAAAGCAATCCCTTTGAGGTTGGCTTTCATGGCAAAGAAAATTGCATTTGGTTGGTATGGCGGCAAGTACAGTCATTTAGACTGGCTTTTACCCTTGTTGTCAAAAACGACCCACTACTGCGAACCCTTTGGCGGTTCAGCAGCCGTGTTGTTGAACCGGGAGCCTTCGCCTGTGGAAACCTACAATGATATTGATGGCCAGGTAGTCAACTTCTTTCGCGTGCTACGTGACCAAAAAGACCAACTCATCGAGGCGATTGGGTTAACCCCATTTTCGCGTGAAGAATTTCGGATTGCTATTACCAAAGAAGAAGAGAGTTTGTCAGACCTGGAAAGGGCTAGACGATTTTTCGTCCGGGCGCGACAAGTGAGAACAGGCTTGGCACAAACCGCCAGTGTTGGACGATGGGCGCACTGCAAACTTACTAGCCGCGCTGGAATGGCTGGTGCAGTTTCCCGGTGGCTTGGTAGTGTTGAGGATCTGCCCGAAATCGTGCAACGGTTGCTACGCGTGCAAATTGAGAACGACCGAGCAATTGATATTATTCGACGGTACGATAGTCCAGAAACATTATTTTACTGTGACCCTCCCTACCCGCACGATTCCCGTGGGGATAGCAAGGCTTACGCTTATGAAATGACCGACGACCAGCATCGGCAACTAGCGGATGTTTTGCGTTCAGTCAAAGGTAAAGTTGCCCTTTCAGGCTATGATTGTTCGTTGATGCAGGAACTGTACGGTGACTGGAACTGCATTAAAGCGCCCGTGAAGCATTGCCATTCAATCAAGCAGTTACGGCAAGAAGTACTTTGGCTCAATTATGACCCTCAAGCCTCCACACTTACTGTTGAAGAAATCGCTCCATGTCCACAACCCCAGCAGCTATCCTTGATGTAGCTTTACAAAAAGCCGAAGCATCGATAGTCCAACCGATTGTCACCAACCCTAGCATTGCCGAAAAAATTGACTATGTATCGCGCTATGTAGGCAATCGTGCTGTAGTTCGTTTGTTACTGGCCTGCTCTTTGGCAGCCGTTCACCTTGGGAATGTTGATATCCGCAAGCCTTACACAGAAATAGGCACACCAGATGCTTACTCTGGCCGCTACTACGATGAAAGTTACATCACAGCATTCATTAACAAGCACGAGTTGCCCTGTAATCCCACTACCGCGTTCCTCACCCCTGCCCTGCGGAACCGTAACACCACCTTAACCCCAGCAGTCAATCTGGTAGGACGACCGCCCAAACTCTACGAAGCCGCCCTGCAATTACTTGATGATGTTCATGAAGGCAGAATAACTGCTGAGGAACTGCTAGCCCAAACTATTCGCTGTCTAATTATTGCTCGGAACGAGAAGGGGCAGCGCATGGAAACACTACTAGCTGACTTGAAGAAGTCGGAAGACGCAATACCTTTGTCAGCAGAGGAAATTGTCACACTCTTGAAACAGCATTTGGCTTGCCGAGGTTAAAGCCGCCTTCCTGTACTAATTGTTGCTGCTGCCTATCAAGTAGCAGAACAATATATTGGGGAGCGTTTTTTACCTCTAGAATCCCACAATGCAGCAGACGAGCAGACAGGTGCTCTGGGAGATTTGGAAATTACTCTAGTTGATGATGAGAAGGTGATTACCAGCTATGAAATGAAGACCCGACGTGTCACCCTAGCAGATATTGACCGTGCGTTGCAAAAAATCAACAGCACAGGCAAGCGGGTTGACAACTATATTTTTATCACGACGGATGCGATCGAAGAAGGTGTTCAGGAATATGCCTCAAGTATGTACGACCGTACAGATGGTATAGAAATTGTGGTTTTGGATTGTATCAGCTTTGTACGTCACTTTCTGCATTTGTTCCATCGATTGCGATCGCAATTTTTGTCAGCCTACCAACAGCTAGTGCTAACAGAACCAGACAGTGCCGTTAGCCAACCTCTAAAAGAAGCTTTTTTAGCATTGAGACAGGCTGCTGAAAGTGCCAGGGAATTTTGACCGACAAGATACCGTAGGGGATTCTGAATTGGTATAAAGGCAGATTTGCAAGCAGCGATCGCAGATCCAACTTGTTTTCAAAATCAAACAATTTCAAAAATATCAACTACCAGAAAGCAATTTTACGACCCTACTGGCAAACAGACTTGTTGCAGATATTTTTTTAAATAATCGTCTAATGACTTGCTAATAATCTTTTTGAGATATCTTATCAAGATGAATTTTCATTCTCTGTAAATAAAAATGACAAACCCTGTTACATAAATCGCAACAATCCAGGCTTTGAGTTTTCCTTCAGTAATACTGGGTTTAACTTCATCCATCTGGGGGTAGATTATGTACGCTTCGATTAAATTACCGCGCACATCTGCTTTATTTGTGAGTGCGTTATTAGGAGGGGTGATTTTCACCAGTTGCGCCGCTTCCCATCAGTCAGCAAATCAGGCTTTACCTCAAGTTGCAGCCGATGGCGCGGCAAATAAAGCAATGGCACCTGCTAGTGAAAGCAGTATTTCCCAAAAGACGGAAGCTGCGCCAATAGCCCGTTCTCGTCCCCAACTCATTAAGAAGGCAGCAATGTCTTTGACTGTCAACTCTGTAGATAAGACTATTGATGCTGTTTCGCAAATTATCAATAAACAGCAAGGGGATTTGATCGGGTTGCAAGAACAACAACCCAAAAACGACAATCGGCGTTACACAGCAACAATCCAATTGCGGATACCAGAGAATCTGCTGGAACCTACCTTAGAACAACTAGCTAAATTGGGCACTGTCGAGAGTCGTAATATCACGGCAGAAGATGTGGGCGATCGCCTGGTGGATTTCCAAGCTAGATTAACCAATTTGAAGAAAACTGAAGTCAATTTGCAAAAAATTATGGATCGGGCGGGTTCTATTAGAGATGTGCTTAGTGTTGCCCAAGAATTGAGTAATGTCCGACAAACAATAGAACAAATTAATGCCCAACTGAAAAGCCTACAAAATCAAGTTGCATATTCCACTATTACGCTGAACCTAGAAGCAGCAGTTTCTAGCACCAGTCCACAACCTGCCTTTGGTTTGCAAGTTCAGGAAACTTGGAACAACTCCACCCACTCTTTGAGTGCATTTTCCGTTGGCTTACTCAAGCTAGGTATTTGGTTAATTGTTTACAGTCCCTATTTGTTAATTTTTGCTGCTCTTGTCTATGGTTTTACTCGTTGGCGGCGAACTCATTCACCACGTTTGATACAAACACCAGAATCAACTAGTTCTGAGTGAACTTGCGTAAATACTACATCTGCCTTTGATAAATTTACATAAGTATAGAGCGATTCCAACATTCCAAGTCCTTATTGTCTGTGCCTTCATCTTGAAAAGTTCTGTTTTTCCTGTAGTTTTGATTACTTTAATCTTCAATCAAATGTAAAAAACAATACAAAATATATGATGACAAGTTTGATACAAATTTGTTAAGAATAGTTACAATAGTCGGCATACTGGATAATATTTCTTATGGTAAATTCACTTGACAATAATCCACCCCATCAAGTAGTTATTGTTGGCGGTGGTTTTGGTGGACTTTATGCGGCAAAAACACTCGCCAAGGCGGCGGTAAGCGTTACTCTGATTGATAAACGTAACTTTCATCTATTTCAACCTCTGCTATACCAAGTTGCCACAGGTGCGCTATCTCCTGCGGATATTTCCTCACCGTTGCGTTCTGTACTCAGCAAGAGCAAGAATACGAAAGTGTTGCTGGGAGAGGTGAATAATATTGATCCAGAAGCACAAAAAGTGATTGTGGGCGACGAAGCAATACCTTACGATACGTTAATTGTCGCCACAGGAGCCAAGCATTCCTACTTTGGTAAAGATAACTGGGAAGAATTCGCCCCAGGTTTGAAAACTGTAGAAGATGCCATAGAAATGCGTCGCCGGATTTTTACGGCCTTTGAAGCCGCAGAAAAAGAAACTGATCCAGAAAAACGCCGTGCCTGGTTAACTTTTGTAATTATCGGTGGTGGCCCAACTGGTGTAGAATTGGCGGGCGCGATCGCAGAATTGGCAAACCAAACTCTCAAAGAAGATTTCCGCAACATCGATACATCGGAAGCCAAGATTTTGCTATTAGAAGGGCTGGATCGCATTCTGCCACCCTTTGCACCAGAATTATCACAAGAAGCCGAAGCATCCCTGACGCGGTTGGGGGTGATTGTCCAGACAAAAACACTGGTAACGAATATTGAAAATGATCTTGTTACCCTCAAACAAGGCGATGAAGTCAGCGAGATTGCCTCAAAAACAGTATTATGGGCAGCAGGTGTAAAAGCTTCAGCAATGGGAAAAGTGCTAGCAGAACACACAGGTGCTGAATGCGATCGCGCTGGACGGATTATCGTCGAACCTGACTTGAGTATTAAGGGACATCCCAATATTTTTGTAATAGGCGACTTAGCAAATTTTTCTCATCAAAATGGGAAACCGCTACCTGGGGTTGCACCTGTAGCGAAGCAACAAGGAGAATATGTAGCAGAACTAGTCCAGCATCGGCTTGCAGGTAACAGTTTGCCACCCTTTGCTTATGTTGATCACGGTAGTTTAGCGATGATTGGGCACAACTCTGCTGTGGTAGATTTGGGTTTTATCAAGCTGAAAGGTTTCTTTGCATGGCTGTTTTGGCTGTTGATTCACATCTACTTCTTAATTGAATTTGACAACAAATTAGTAGTGATGATTAAGTGGGCTTGGAACTATTTCACCCGTAATCGCGGCGCAAGATTGATTACAGGACAAGAATCCTCACCCACTCAGGAATTGGCGATCGCAACAGTTATTACAACATCAGAAAATAGTAAACAGGCGGTAAATATCTAATTGGGCATTGGGCATTGAGGAAAGAATTCTTATAACTCCTAACTCCTGTACAGACGCGATTAATCGGCGTCTCTACTCCTAACTCCTGTACAGACGCGATTAATCGCGTCTCCCCGCCCTCATAAATTAGCAGTAAGCTGTTTGAGGGCGTTTTTCATAATCTAAACATGGCAACTATTAACGACAACTACCTGAAACTGAAAGCGGGTTATCTGTTTCCAGAAATTGCTCGGCGGGTGAATGCCTTTGCGGAAGCGAATCCTGATGCTAATGTTATCCGGTTGGGGATTGGCGATGTTACTGAACCTCTGCCGGAGGCTTGCCGGACAGCTATGATTAAAGCTGTGGAAGAAATGGGCGATCGCAACACCTTCAAAGGCTACGGCCCAGAACAAGGCTACGCTTGGTTGCGGGAGAAAATTGCTACTCACGATTTCCAAGCACGGGGAGCCGCGATCGATGCCTCAGAAATCTTTATCTCCGATGGTTCCAAATGCGACACGGGCAACATTCTGGAAATCTTTGGACATGACAACATCATTGCCGTTACTGACCCCGTTTATCCCGTATATGTAGACACTAACGTTATGGTGGGAAATACGGGAGATACTAACGACAAAGGCGAATTTGAAGGCTTAGTTTATCTGCCAATTACGGCTGATAACAACTTCACCGCCGAGATTCCCTCAAAGAAAGTCGATTTAATTTATCTCTGCTTTCCCAATAACCCGACTGGCGCAACTGCTACCAAGGAATATCTCAAAGCATGGGTGGACTATGCCAAAGCTAATAACTCGATTATTTTCTTTGATGCAGCCTACGAAGCTTATATTACCGATCCATCGATTCCCCACTCAATTTATGAAATTGAAGGTGCAAGAGAAGTTGCGATCGAATTTCGGTCTTTTTCCAAGAATGCAGGTTTTACGGGAATCCGTTGCGCGTTAACCGTTGTACCGAAGACACTCACAGCAAAAGCCGCCGATGGTTCCAATGTAGAACTGTGGAAACTGTGGAATCGTCGCCAGTCCACCAAATTCAATGGTGTTTCTTACATCGTCCAACGGGGAGCCGAAGCGGTTTACTCTGAAGAAGGACAGGCACAAATCAAGGAATTAGTTAGTTTTTATTTAGAAAACGCCAAAATTATCCGCGAGAAACTCACAGCCGCCGGATTATCAGTTTATGGTGGCGTGAATGCACCTTACGTTTGGGTGAAAACTCCTAATGGTTTATCCAGTTGGGAATTCTTTGATAAGCTGCTGCAAACTGTCAACGTTGTCGGCACACCTGGTTCTGGCTTTGGTGCTGCGGGTGAAGGTTACTTCCGCATATCAGCGTTTAACAGTCGAGAGAATGTGGAAGAGGCGATGAAGCGGATTACTGAGAAGTTTAAAGTGTAAGGCGATCGCTTTTAGCCGCTTTTGTTAAACTCATTCTATTAGTCTAAAGGTTACGGTGGGCTGTATTATCCACCGCAACCTAATAGGTAATTATTGAGATTCAGCTTACTTGTATTTTGGTTATGACTGCTGCTTAAACACACCTACTAAAAATTAGGTGCTAATTGAACCAACAGGTACAGAGAGATTTGCCACAGAGCCATTATTTAGGATAGGCTGGCGGGTTTTTAAGTCAAATTTGAAACCATGTGGCAAAATATGAAGCTTTGCGCCGCAAATCGCCAAAGCCTCATCTTTCAAAATTTCGCCCATATTGTTATATGTAGCTTCTGATTCATCAACAATTGTGACAGCGCCTTGGCCAATAACTTCAACTTGGTTATCTGTCACTACCATAGCGGTATTCTCATCAATACCGAATCCCAAAACAGCAGGTTCTAGTATTAAAGCTGAGATTAAGCGTCCCAAGCGTCCACGCTGGGAAAAATGCTGGTCAATTACCACCCCTGGTAAAAAGCCTAGACCGGGGCCCATTTCGACAGTTTCAATCCGAGGATGTGTTTGCGAATCACCTTCCACTATCATTTTATCTGGCATCACAGCAGCACCCGCGCTTGTGCCGGCGATAACTATACCTTCAGAGAACCGTTTGTGAATCGCCGCATCAATTTCGGTATCCTTGAGGATGCTGGTAATGCGAGCTTGGTCTCCCCCAGTAAAAAATACCCCAGTTGCTTTATTAATTGCTTCCAATGCGGTAGATGAAGATGCATCTTCGCGGGTTTCTGTATCAATAATGCGAACATTCTCGGCTCCCAGCCGCTCAAAAACTCTAATATAATTTTCTCCCACTTCTCTTGGTAATTCTGTCGCCGCCGTGATAATTACAATGTACGCCTTGGTACCCCCAGCGCGTCGCACAAAGTCCCGCAGAATTAGGCAATCTCCGTCCTTGTCTTCAGCTCCCCCAATAATTACCAACTGCCGTTTGGGATTACTTTCCACCATGATGCCCCCTGATTTGAGTTAATAAATTTTACTAAACCATGACAATTCCACCTATCAAATCATCCTTTTGGTAGATTGCTTGATAGTAGGTAGTATTAATATTTGCGATCGCAAGCAGTTACACCAAGAGATTTTTCAAAAAAATTACATAAATAAAAATAACTATCCTCACTAAAATGAATTTTTGTTGACTTAATAAAACCCACAACAGCAACTGCCTCTAAAGATATTTTATAGAGGCATTATTGACTATCTTACTAATTGCCGATTAGAAATTTATCGTGTAATTGTAAGTAATTGGTATTAACTCTAGCTGGGTGCAATTAGATATCTAATGGCAAGTCTTAATGAATGCGACTTCTGTAAAGCAAGTTAGTTAAGAAAAAACGTGCTTGTTCTAGTGGGAGATGCCTGGGTTTGCCTTGGTAGACAATTTGATACTCATTCATGTCTGGCCCATCACCATGCCCAGAGATCAGCTTTTGGTGAAATGCCTCCTCAGCAAGTTCTCGAATCTCATCTCTTAGAGCAGCTTGTGTGCTATTCATACTTTGCTGTCTATTTCAATACCGCACGTTTATTTATACAAATTATTGGTTGAGTGTTGCACCTTTCAAAGGTTATATCTTTAACTAGTCATGAGGATGAATTGACTGTTCTTTATTCTTAGCTGAGGAAGGGGGGTTTAATTATGCCTTGAGATAGTTGAAAATGCTTACTAATAGGGTTACGGTAGGTTCTGATTAGATCAATGGCTTTGCCATCACTCTTCAAAATTAATGTGAATCAATCTACAATTAATAAGCCTGAGTAACCATAACTCAGCATCTAAATTTCAGGGTGTTTAGCCAAAGGTTCGTAATCAATGGTTCTACAAAAAAGCAGTGATTTAGTCCGCATTAATGCTAGAAGAACGGATGTATTCGATATTTTCAACTTCAAGCATTATATTGGGCCCAACCTCTATTTAGATACAGGGGCGCTAGTATTTGACTTTGCTCTAGTTGACTCTAGAGAGCCTTTGCCCATTGAAGATTATATTGCAAGGATTGGCACAGACGTACAGCGGCTTGTCGAGAGACATCGCTATCCACACCTGGGCGGCCAAACTTACGAATCCCATGCCCATCTATTTGCCCAAGTTGTGTCCGAAGTCGGAAAGTTGGACATGGATTTGCACCTTAATCATTGGAGTGTCAAACCATATCCAGATTTCGTGCGGATTAGTGTCCAATCGCTACATGAACGCACAACTAGAGAGGTGGTTTATTTTGTTTGGGATTGGTTTGAAACCATTACCCAAGACAAAGACTTTATCTTTGATGAGCAGCTAGTGAGGCTGCAAAATAGATTCCGCGCATCTGTCTATGGTGGCCCCACGGTTTACGCTCTATTGCGAACAGCCTACGAAAAAGGTATTCCTGCCTTTTATTTGTGGGAAGAAGGTTTGATGCAATACGGCTTGGGAAAAAAACATGTCCGGGGGGTAGCAACAACATTTAACTGTGATAGTCATCTAGATTCGGAGTTTACCACCCGCAAAGATGACTGCAAGGCATTTTTAAAAACCTTGGGTTTCCCAGTACCTGAAGGTGATATCGTCTTTTCCGAAAAGGATGCTTTGGCCGCAGCCAGACAAATTGGCTACCCAGTGGCAGTTAAGCCAGTGGTAGGGCACAAAGGAATTGGCGTCACGGCTGATGTGCAAGACTCAAAAGAACTGCTATCTGCTTATAATAGAGCACTGGCAGCGATTCCCGAAGATCAGCTAACGCGAATAATTGTTGAGAAAAGCATCTCAGGATCAGATTTTCGCTTGTTGTGTGTCAATGGTCGATTCGTCGCCGCCACAGAACGCCGCCCAGCCTCAGTTGTTGGTGATGGGTATTTAACGCTTGCAGAGTTAATCCGCCAAGAGAACCGCAAACCTGCACGTTTAGACTCACCCACCTCGCCGATGAGTAAAATTCAGATAGATGAAGCGATGGAACTCTATCTAGACGAACAACGCTTATCATTAGACAGCGTGATTGAGAAGGAACGCACTGTTTACCTGCGTAAAGTCGCCAATCTTTCAGCCGGAGGTATAAGCATCGATGCAAGCCAGACAGTTCATGCTGACAATATTATTTTGGCGCAAGATATTGCCCAACACTTCCAGCTGACTTGCCTTGGTATTGATGTCATGACCAAAAGTCTCTCAGAATCTTGGAAATCAAGTAACTTCGCCATCTTGGAAATCAACGCTGCACCAGGCGTTTTAATGCATCTAAAACCTTCTGTTGGTGAAAGCGTTGATGTGCCTTCCCATATCTTAGAAACCTTTTTTGAGTCAGGTACGGATGCTAGGATACCGATTATTACCTTTAATAAAATCTCAGTTGAAGAACTGCAAGCAACGATTGACCATATCCTTTTGCAACATCCTAACTGGACAATAGGCGCTATTTGTCGTGATGCAGTTTTTGTGAATCGCTCGAAAAAAGTATTAAGCAAAAATTACAACAGCAACGTCCAAACTTTGCTGCGTCATCCAAAACTTGATTTGCTGATTGCCGAGTATGCGGAAGACATCCTAGATGAAGAGGGCATGTTTTACCGCAGTAGTAATATCGTAGTTTTGGATAATCCCACCGAAACTGAGATGATGCTAGCGCGGGATGTCTTCGATAGTTCTACTGTGGTAATTAAAAAAGGCAACGATATTTCTATTCGTCGCAAAGGGTTGATTGAAGATTATACTTTGGCTGAAGATGAACCATTTACACAGGTTTATTTGAAAGAAGCTGGAACGATTTTGTAAGCTAAGTAAAAAAGTCTAATTTATCACTCACCTGGGCGACTAGAAGTCGCGACTATACAGACAAAACCCACCTCCGTGGGTTTAAAACCCTTGGTTTTCTCTTATATCATGTCCGCTTGATTACTTATTAAACCCGAAGAACCCCACCCTGCCAAAGTTATGCTTCGTCTCCCCTCCGGAAGAGCGGGGAGGGGATTGAGGGGTGGAGTGCAATGACTATGGGAATCATAACTAATTAGGCGGACATGATATTAGTCCACGTTCGCGTAGCGTTCCGCAGGAAAGGTGGACTTCTCTGCGAGATACTACGCGTAGCTTGCTTCCCCGTAGGGGTACGTTTGTGTAGTAGGGAATTCTATTCGCCCAATACTTTTCAAACATCCTCTTAGCTCGACTTTATCCAAAAATTAAGAACTTGGTTTTCTTGATACGGCAAAACCCTAGCTTTTTGGCAAAAACTTTTTCCATGTCACGGATTATCGGTGAAATCAAAAAAGTAAAACTACCGTCCCACAAAGCTTTCAGTATCAGCTTGAGCATTGCCAAAAAATGGATAAAGTCGAGCTTAGACTGAAAATAAATTGCTAGTTATCTGAATTTATCGATTTTCTAAAACTTTAAAATATCTAATGATTCTTCTATTTCTAAATCTAATATTATTTCTCGTGTATCTTTGAGTGCTTCTAGCTTACCTTCTTGACGATAGATGTCTGCCGCTTTTTGAAAATCTTCAATTGCTCCCTGTTTATCTGCTATTTCTAAACGGATATTACCACGATTGTAATAAGCATCTGCATAATTTAAATTAATCTGAATTGCTTGAGTATAATCTTCAATTGCTCCTTCCAAATCTCCTAAGTCAGAACGAGCATTACCACGGTTGTAATAAGCATCTACATAATTAGGATTAATCTGGATTGCTTGAGTATAATCTTCAATTGCTCCTTCCAAATCCCCTAAATCTGAACGAGCATTACCACGTTTTTTATAAGCTATGGCATCTTTAGGATTAATCTTGATTGCTTGGGGAAATGCCGGTTGAGAGCCTAATAAATAACGAGCAATTCCACGGTTTTTATAAGCATCAGCATAATGGGGGTTAATTTTTATAGCCTGGGTATAATCCTCGATCGCACCCTGATTATCTCCTACATGAGAACGAGCTTCAGCCCGGTTTTTATAAGCCACGGCAACATTAGGATTAATTCTAATAGCCTGGGTATAATCATTAATTGCTTCTTCTAATCGCCCCAGTTGAGACAGAGCTAAACCTCGTTTATTGTAAGATTTAGCATCATGGAGATTCATCTGAATTGCCTGAGAATAATCTGCGATCGCAGCTTCATAATCTCCTACTTGATAGTGAGCCAAACCTCGTTTATAATATAAATCAACATCACTAGATTTAACTTTTAAAGCTTGATTATAATTGGTAATTGCATTCGGATATTCTCCTTTCTCAAAACATTCATCACCCAATCTTACATAAAATATATTTAAATCTTCATTACGATATTGTAAATAGTTCTCTAATTCAGCAGGTTTAAAAGAATATTTTATCAATTGATTATTAGTTGGCTTAGATGGAATTTCCTGTTTCGGAAGATATTGGTAAATTGGTGGTTGTTGCTTATAAGAATTATTCATCGAAGATTGTAACTGTTCTAGATAGCACCATAAACCACCACCATACAGTAATTGTTCTATCCCAAATGAAATTTTACCAGTTTTCAACTTAATCATCCGGGTTGGGAGAAACCCAGCTAAAAAAAGGTGATACTCAGATTGTGCTTCACTCACATCTTCTTGAATCAAAATGCAAACTACAACTGCATTTTTTTCCACCTCTTCAGAACTAATTGACCATTTAACTCTATCAATACTACCATGACGAGATTTAACCTCAATACCAATAGATGGGTCAGTAGTCAAGGTAAAATCTATATTGCCATCGCCGCCGAATCGCTTTTCATAATCGACTTCGGTAATAAAATCAGCTAAACGTTCTTTGACAACTTCCTCACCCAACTTCCCTTTGAGATAGCTAATAAAAACGTCACGGACTGGCGAAACACGCTTATATTTCTCAGCCATCAGCCAGCAAAATTCCCGTAATGCCTTTAACCTTTCTCCAGAGATTATAGTTAATTCACTATATTGACCTTCTGTTTCACAATGAAGCAGACAACCAGATGTTAACCTTTTAATAAAATCAGACTGTAGCGATCGCAGTAGTGTAATCCAGTCCATTTATGTTTCTGCGAATCTTTTGATGAGATTATTCTATTAAAATATCCATTCGGCGTAAACCTTTTAATTAGCTTGGCAAGATTTATATCAGTTTTTTAAGTGCGGCCATATCTGATTATGCCAGAGTTTTGACTGCTAGGGAGGTTGTAAGAGTGTGATCGCTGGGAATATTACATGAAATATTAATTATCTAACCACCAATCGCGCAAATGACCCAAAATCACAACCCCAACCCAAAGCCTCTCACCAACTCCAGTCCCCCCTCATCGCTTGCGGGGAGGGGGTTAGGGGGTGGGGTTGCAGGATACCCTTGGCAAACCCCACACGAACTTTGGAAAAAACTTAAGCCATTGGTGCGACAAATGCGGTGTGAACCAACTACAGCAGAAAAGTTACTTTGGCAGAAGTTGAGAGACAAGCAACTTTTGGGTTTCAAGTTCCGCCGTCAGTAAACAATTGACCGTTTTATCGTCGATTTTTACTGTGGTGAAGCGCGGTTAGTGGTGGAAGTGGATGGCGAAATTCATGACTATACCCAACAAGAAGATGCGATCCGTCAAGAATTTTTGGAGAGTTTGGGGTTGCAGGTTGTGCGATTTAGAAATGAGGATGTTCTGGAGAGGATGGAGGGGGTGTTGCAGGATATTGCTACTTGGTTGCAGAGATAGAACCCCACCCCCAACCCCCTCCCCGCAAGCGATGAGGGGGCTAATTATGTGGTTTTTGGTGGTGTGTGCGATCGCTTTACGTCATAATTTGACAATTATTTTACAGGATAGTGATTTTGAGCGCGTGAGACAACTAAGGGAGTTGTCTTGCGGATCTTGGCTGTAAGTTGAGTCTGGTGGCGGGAGTGCGATCGCATCTTGGAGATGGATGATCATTTAATTCCGAGACTACAATTGGTTTCTTAGAATATCTTCAATCATTACGTCCTCAAGCTAAAATTTTAATTATTTGGGACGGTGCTAGTTTCAAATCATTTGTATAATTGCGCCTAAATAAATGAATCTTATCTTAAAAGAGATCACCTGAAAACTTTGCCTTCTGTTGGGATTTTAATTACTTACCAGCCTTTTTCAAACCTTGCCATCTTTGTCGCAATCGCTGCAAGTTAGGAGGATGACCACCATAACGCCAACTAACATAGGCTTGGCTAATCTCATCTATTACCTCAGCAGTTGCTGGGGCATGATGCTGGTACGATCCTCTGGCATACTCTAAGGGTGTTTGTGCTGGATGTTTGCCTAAACCTTTTTGGGTTGTCCATTGCAGCATTTGTTGATAAAGGCTTTCCATTGCTGGCAATTTCTTTAACCATCGGCGGTTGCGCCACTCTCGCCACTGTCCCCAACCCAGCCAACCGAAGAAAGCTGCTGTAATTACCAAAATTAAGCCAGTCAATACGCCAAACCAACCTTGAGAGAATAAAGCTAAAAACCAAGCGATCGCTCTAATTACCCACCTAAATATTGTCTCAAATACATTATTCAACAAACCTGTCACCGGAGATGGTAGCCATCCAGCAACCCAATGCCACAATTGGCGCAAGACACTAAAAGTCTGAGTGTCTTCTACTGATGGAGGTATAAGGGGATGATTGGGAATCGGGTCAAAGGCAAACCAGCCATATTTCGGAAAATATACTTCCGTCATCGCATAAGCGTCAGTATTACGGACAACATATAGCCCTGTAAATGGATTAAATTCTCCTGGACTAAACCCTGCTACCAACCGCGCTGGGATGCCAATGGAACGTAGCATTACCGTCAGAACTGTTGAGAAGTGGTCTGGATAACCGCCTTTATATTTGAATAAAAAAGATTCTACTAAGTCATCTTTTTCTCCCAAATAAGGCAAATCTAAGGGATTTTGGGGAAGAGAGTAATGTTGCTTTAGGTATTGAGCTAGGTAGAGAGTCTGTTCATAGGGAGAATCTAGGCTTTTAGAAGACTTTGATACCCCTTCTCGATTGTAGTTAGCGAGAATTTCTTCGGTACGCTGCCGGACTTTTTCGGCAATTTCGGGAGGAATTTGCAGATAATGCTTCTTAATCTGTTTTGGATAATTAGTAGAAGCTGCACCTAACAAAGTGCGATCGCGGTATGGTACTGCGGAAATGACTGTGTAGGTGAGTCCTTCTGATAATTCTACAGGCGATCGCAATCCGTCTTCTTGATCAACAGCGATCAATGGTGTGGGAAAGTAAACTTCCTTGGGATAAGCCATCGCTGGAATTAGGTTAGGCAAATCCGCCACCACTGTATAAGTTTGCACTACCTCTTGGGTTTTACCAAGGATCACAGATGGGTAAAGAAAAATTTGGTAAGACCAAGGCGATCGCCTCATGGTCATAACATCTTCATTCCGGGAAATCTCCCATCCCTTACCTGTATAGTGGTCAAATCCTAGTACTCGCCAAAAACCCTCAGCTTGCGATCGCACCCGCATCACAACTTTAGGTTTCATCTCGCCCCGCAAGTTTTGGTTAATTTGGCTATTAAAACCGTAATAAAAGTTATTATCTAGTGTTCCTGGTTCACCAGTTCGGTTTTGTCCCGTACCACCGCTACCACTGCCTTGATTATTACCTTTACCTTGGCGGACATAACCGGGATTAATGATACTACGTCCTGTGAAACTGCCTTTTACTTGAATAGCAGAACTTACAGGAAAATTCCGTAACTGATAGCCAGGGAATCTGGGTAAAACAGCAAATATTGCCAGTCCCAGACCGACAATTAGCAAAAAAGTCAGAATTAAAAATTTAAAATTAAGAGTTGAGGAATTCTTCTGATTGAATTCTTTCTTTTGAGTTTTTAATGGCTGCAAACCCAAGCGTGAGCGATAATCTAATACTAAAGTTGGCAGAGCGATCGCTAAAAATAATAGCAACACAGGTGCAAATGCTAAAGTCTGACTTAGGGTTGCCGCCACACCCAATAAAATCAGTCCTATGACAATCGAATAGCCCAAATTTTTCCGACGGGGTGTATCAAAGCTATGCAGCACCTGGAGTTGAATTAATAACTCCGCCAAACCCAACCGCGTATCATTCAACTCTCCCACTAATCGCCCAAAGAAAGCACCCAATGCTACTAACATTCCGATAGCGATGCAGAATTTAACTGCAACATTAGCATCGCGACGACGATAGTAACTCCAAATCGCACCCACTCCACTCAGGGGTAACGCCCAAAAACTGAATGAAGTTTCGGCGGCGATATCCGTCGCCACAATGCCCAAAATAACCAACGCTAGCACCAGCACCCGCAAGGAAATTGAATCTTCCACTTCTGTCAAAGGCGATCGCTGTAAATTTTGCCGCCAGAAATTACCTACAGGGACACGCCAAAACCGATTCATCCTGGATAAGTTGAGCATTTCGAGTCTAAATATAGATGCCACGGAAACAATGCTGAGGACGAAACTCTTCGCCCTACTTTAAAGTATTCCCGTTACAGGAAGCTTTCTTATCCTGCCTTCATGCATCTATCAAGGTTTAGCGCCTATTTTACAACTTAAAGCCCTTGTGGGAGTTTGAAAAGCCTGTTGTCAACCTTTGCTTCCCTTCTTCTGTCGTGGGGGTTTCATTGGTGTCAACTTAACCTGAAATCGGCGGTTAGAAACCCAATACAGTTCAGTTAAGCCCAAAATGCTTGGTAGAGACGCGAGATTGTACTTCGTCTCTACAGATGAAGAGTGCTGAGTTCCTCGGCTTAGAGTGCTGAGTTAAAAGACCACCCATAAGGGGTGGGGTATCAACCAACCTCTTGAGTTAAGAAGATTCCGCCACGCCACTTGCTCCTCTTGGCTTGTAACTCAGCACTGAGTGTTGTCAAAAATCAGTTTTTTCTTAGTCCGCGGGGGCGGACTTTGCCTGTGTAGCCGCGAATTCCATTCGCTTGGGCTTAGTTGACTGCGCCTTTGCGGTAGCCTGCGGTAAGCCGCTTCTCTACGAGACGCTTTGCGAATGCGTCTACGTTAAAAAAATTGAGTTTGATAAAGAGTTTTAGCCTTAACCCAAGCGCACTGATATATAATGTTACCGCGAGCTTTAACACCAAATGTGAACATAATTTTGTATAAAAAAACAACACAAGCGAAGAAATTCGTTGTGAAAAATTGGTGGCTTGGAAAAATAGAGGCGAAATCAGCACAACACAAAAAACTAACTCGTTCCCCAGGCTTTGCTAGTAACCGAGTGGACTGACGAGTACCCACGAAAAATCAGTTATGGGGTGAAGGGTAAGTCTACACCCACTGGTTAGTTGTAACCACGCCTTAAGTAAGTTCCGTAAACGATATAAGTAAGCACCCTGTTGCTAGTAGTGTCGAGAGGGTAAAAAAAGCCCCAAGGCAACAGCTAGGCAATAGTTACCTTAAGATATTCAGCATTACGTACTAGCGGTGGCAATTAAGGTTACATAGTGGGATTAATGACAAACAAAAGGGGCTGTTGGTCTATTTCTGGAAACTCAACTTCCAGAGTATAAGTTGGGTTAAGTTGCTCACAGCCTAACTCTACACTTAAGTATCCCGGAGTCGAAGATGTTGCCATTGCTAAGGTGCCACTTGTGCGAAGTGTCAAAGTTCCTTTAACGGGTAACTCAGCCTGAACAAGTAACTTCGTAAGTTTACCTACAGACTGATACTCTACTCTGATGTTCAAATTACCGACAGTGGTTAGCCATTGTCTTTCTACCACTGGACTAGTTGCTGAAAGTGGTAGAGTCAAATTTTCCAGCAGTTGTTTAGCCGCCAGCAACGACAAAGCCATCTGTTGACGCGGCTGTAAATCTGAGTAATCGCTCTGAATATTGGGTATTGTATCCAGAGTATTTACAGACCGATAGGTGCTTCTTAGCACTAATCCAGCTATATCGTTTAATGCTTGAGAATCGTTGGGAAAAAAGTTCTCCACCACTTGAACTAATTTTGCTCCCAGAGGTATTGAAGATGTCACCAACGCCTGACATTGTTCTAGCAATTGCTGGAAAACTCTCTCTGGTAAAGGACGCGGCAGGTTCAGCTTCGACTGTTGTGCCATCCACCCCCAGGTAGGAACGAGCGTCATTGACGGCTCGTCAACAAAATCGGGATAGTCGATTAATTGTGTTTCCCAGGGAAACAACGGTGGGTGGTCTTGGACTTGGATTTGTAACCGACGCTTAAGGACGGCTTGAAAACGATCTTGCACAGTAGGAATTTCTCCCAGTTGAAAGGCCTGGGGCGTTCCTCCCAATTTTGGCTGACTGCTTGAAGCAGTGGCTTCCTTGAGGAGGTTTTTTACCCCGTCATTTTCCTCACATACCGAGAGTTGCTCGTTATTTTTGACATCATCTGTCAATAACCAATCGAGACACCGGTATTGTAAGGATTCTGAGTCACTATTCATGAGTAGATGCACCTGATCCGGACACTAATGAGTTACGAATTTCCCAAGCTTGTTCTAGAATCTTAAACCACCGCTTTTGAAGTTGTGCCATTGACAGCCCTAAAGTTTTTGCTATTTTTTCATCGGCTTGTCCTTGTTGCTTCAACTCTAGTAAAGACCGTTGTTTATTGTCCAACTGCGCTGTGTATACTTGCCATTGCTGGGGAGTTAAACCCAAATTGGTGTGCAAAGAAGCTTCCAGCCACTCGTGAACTAATTCCCAACGGTGCAACAAGGCAAACCGAATCAAATGATACTTAAAGCGCTGCTGTAAATAATCTCTTTGACGAGGGGTTAAACCTAAAACCGACTCAATTTCCTGTGCTGATAAATCCTGGAGGCGGAGGGAAAAGTAATCAGCGCAGTCAGATTGTTGCCGTTGTTCGAGATAATTCATTAATTCTGTAACCACAACGGAGCGCAAGGTATCTTCTTCAGGTTCGGGTTCGGCTTGCGTTGCCATTGTGGAGCGCAATTGATGCACTGCTGGTTCTTCCCAAGAACCATCGGCTTCACTATTGCTGCCTTCTGCGGCTTGTTCTATATCTACGCTGGTTTCTGGGGGCTGCTGTTGGGAAAAAGTTTGCGCCCGCAAGATAATTAGCTGCTGCTGACGGCCTGGTAAGGGAATGCGTCGCTTGCCGTAGCGTTCGGTAAATGCCATGTACTCAGACAATTCTAGAAGCGTCTGAGGGCGATAAGTAGCACCGAGTTGATTTTCTCGCCGGAAAGCGTTTAATGCCTCCAGATAAAAACTCTGTAAAAAATCTTCAATTATAGTCAGTCGCCCTTGATAACTCAATTGCTTCTGAGGCGGATTAATGTATCGATAAATAATTGCACTCAGAGTACTGTGTAATTCTACCCTGCCCCGATTTGAACCCAACTGATAGTACCTGAGACACTGTTGTAGCCGATGCCGAGCGAGGGTCATCGCCGAGCTTTCTACAGTTCCAGAAGCTTGGATACGTTTGCTTTCATGGCAAATCCGATATACTTCGGTGGTAATACGTGTTGCTACATCGTGGCAATTCTGTTCCGAAGCTTTGGTTGATTGTTGAAACTCCTTGGACAGGAGTTGAAAGATCACCTCCACGCCTTTAGAATTTTCTCCCAGAATAGTTGCAGATGGAATAGTTGCGGTTGCGGCTGAATTCATAGTCTCGGTTTTCAAAAGACCCTAAGTATTTAAATACAACCTGTACGACTGTGGGTATTGGCTTTTTTGGTTTTACGTATAAGCTAAACGCAGACCAATCCTACATTGAGGATGTGGCTGATTTTATTATTCCCAACTCTGATGGGATTGTTCACACTTTGATAGATGTTATTGCCATTACCCAGGAGCCGTATACAAGTCATTATGGATTTAGAAGCACAAATTCAATTGCTGATTGACAATGCACCCCGCGATGGTATAACACCACATCTGATTGCAGCAATTACTCCTGCCCTTAGAGCGATCGCTCAAAAATTACGTTACTCCCAGTACTATATTCTCCAAAATTCGGAGCAAAGCTGGGTTTTAACTACATTGAGCAATCGTGCTAATCCAGGATTGGAAAAACGTGTTGTTTACGCTTTTCCTACCATACAGGATGTCTCTCTAATTTCCCCTGCTGGGCTTGACCCTCAAATGCTAGCTAAAATTATTCCTGTCACCCATATTTTGTTCCAACTGGTGGCATTAGAACCCGTAGATAGTATCGTTTTTTTGGAAACGCCGGGTAAGACCACTCATACCGTTGAAGTTCGGCGTACTGACCTAGAAAAACTCATGCAACAACAGTTACGACAACAGCGATCGCCTAAACAGATACCCCCTGATATTGCATAGAAAAAATTTGGATGTGGGGTTTTTTAGATACAATCCCTCATCCAAAATATTAAATCTCAAATTCTTTTAGGAAAGTTTTCTAAATCAGTGAAAAAAGAAATTTTTTCTTTCTCTTACACCATGCGATTGGCTCAACTCTCGGTAAAACTTAAAATTGGTTAAAAAAAAGTTATCAGTGAACATTTTTCAGTTTTCAAGTTTTAGTTTTCCAGTGAACCAGAGTCCCCCACTTAAGAACTTCCAAATAAAAAAATATTCCAAAACTAACGCACAAACCCTCTCTATTTCTCCTATCTCTGTGTTCTCTGTGTCTGGAGTGGTTTGTTTATTTGGATAATTTATTTCTTGGAAATCCCTCAAAGAGAGGCTTTGAATTTTACCTTACCTTGGAAGGAAGGCGGCTAGGGGGTTAGGTTTGAGTAAAAGTTGCACACGACATACATAAAAAATATCCGATCGCAGAGGAACGACTTGAGCAAGAAGTCGCATTGAGTCCATAAGAGACCATTTATAAAGTAAATCAAAAGTTACGGGTGTGTTATGCCTTTGCTATCACGCACCGCTATATAACACGGTACGTGATAGCCAAGAGTCATATTTTTCGTGACAAATCATATCGAAATATGCGCATAACACACCCTACAAGAATTTTATTTTTACTTTATAAATAGCCTCTAAAGAAAGATAATTTATTTTTTGAAGTTTCCTTAAGAACAGGTGGAAAGTTCACTTGGAACCTAAATTCCCACTCAAAACCTTGTAAGTAGTAGTTTTTCAAGCTGGTTTTCAGGGTTTGTAGTAAGCACTTTAGTGCTTAGAAAATAAGGACTAAAGTGCTTACTACGAACTTGCTTATACCAAATTCTATGTGAAGCTGTACAAAATCAACTTTTATAAGACAAGGGGCTTGAGCAACTGGTTCTATGCAACCTCACAGATAATCGGTATTACCCATCAATTTAAACTTGACAGAGTAGTAGGTGGGTTAAATTAAATATAAAACTGCTTTAGTGTGACACCCTACACCTCAATCCCCACTTTCTACCTGAGAACTGATAACTGATTTAATAGAGGCGACTCAGTGTGTATTCAGCTATGTTAATCAATGCCTGGTGGGATTCTGAGGGTGGGAGAACTGCAAGATGTTCAATTGCTAACTTAGCATGGTGAGCAGCTAACTCTCGCGCCTGCTGTATCCCTTGACTATCTTGAATCAGTGCTAGTGCTTGCTCTAAATCTCCTTCTTGAGCAAACACTCGTTTAATCAGCACTTCTAAGGATGGTTTTTCCGCTAAAGCAAATAAAACGGGTGCAGTCAGATTACCACTTTTGAGATCCGACCCCACTGGTTTACCCAAGGTATCTGTTGTACTGGTGAAATCTAGAATGTCATCAACAATTTGAAATGCTATACCAAAATGACGACCGTAGCTATACATATGCTCAACAGTTTCTCGGGAGACTTCACTGAGTAACCCAGCAGCTTTAGAACTGTTGGCGATTAATGAAGCTGTTTTGTAATAACTCTTCTGGAGGTAAGTTTCAATAGAGATACCAGCATCAAAACGATTCAATCCCTGCTGGATCTCCCCAGTAGCCAGATCCATAATGACTTCTGAGAGGAGTTTCACCACCTCCAAATTGTCCAAGTTTGCTAAATACCAGGACGATTGGGCAAAGAGAAAATCTCCTGCTAATATGGCAATGCGGTTACCGAACAGACTATGAACGGTAGGAACGCCTCGCCGCACGTCTGATTCATCAACCACATCGTCATGTACCAAGCTTGCTGTGTGGATCATTTCCGTAATCTCAGCTAGGCGGCGGTGACGGGGTGTAATGTCTTGGTCTAACATTGTTGCCCGCGATACTAGCAGGACAATTGCTGGTCTGATACGCTTTCCCCCAGCTCCGAATAAATGTTCGGCTGCTGCAAACAAAATGGGGTGGCGGTTTCCAACTAGCTGTTTTAGGTTATCTGCTAGGAGTCGCAGGTCTGCTTCCACAGGGGTAAACAGGGAGGTGGCTGGGGTCATGGATGGGCGGACTCTGGCTTAGGTTACGAAAGTTTACATATCCTATACTCATTTTAAGATAACCCTGTGCCAGCGCAAAGTTTTCATAAAGTAATCTCATATTCATGAGTCTATCGGTGATAATTAAGGTTGCTAGCGCGTTTGTCAATAAGAAATTATGCTTAATTTTTGGAAATTCCGGTTTGAAAATAACTTAAAACATGAATTCTCCGTATATGGGAATAGATATGATTTTAAATTATGTTAAGTAGTTTAGCAGAGCAAGTTTTCCGCCACAGTTAAAAATAAAATTTAAGCAATATTACTTATTGAGAAAATGGATGCAATTTAAATTTTTCGCTAATGGGTAAGGCTAAATTTCTCTATGACTAAAGTGTAGCTATTCAAAAAATTTGAAATTTAGCAGTCGAGTAAGCTCAAAATCCAGGGTCGTTGTGTTACGCTAAAATATAGGAATTTTAAATTTTTCAGATATTCACAGCCCAAAAGTAAGTCACTTACTAGGTGATTTTACAGACTCGGTGATGTGAGTCTAAAATAATTAGTCGTAGCTGAGATTAAGGGAATAGTTCCCTTGATTTTTCCTACGATATGCAAAACTGCTGATTTGGAGCTATGCGATATCCCTATGGGAAGCCGCTACACGTCTTCAGCGCACGTTGAGCGCAAGCATTTCTCCTTTCACAGCAGTGTGAGTAAAAATAACGCAGAGCAAGTAGACCGCTGAGAATCGTAGTTTTAGATTGCCGTTTGGTAATCTAACTGCCGTCGGATCTATGGTCTGCAAGAAGTCGCATTAAATAATAAATTCTTTGTCCGTAGAGAATTTTATATCTATAGGTAATTTTAGCATAGGAAACTACAGCCATCAAGAATGCACTTGGTTGGCTGAGGTTCTACTAATTTTATGAAATTTTATATTTTTTTAGAAGGGTGCTAGTAGAACAATTATTTACGGAAGTATACCTATGATGATTTTTATTTTAGCGTCTGGATATTTGTTCACAGTCTACCTGTTATTAGCACTGGCGAAGCGAACGGGTACAAAGAGTGTTACTACAAGTTTGCCTTCATCTGCCGAAGGAAAACACAAGCAGGAGATATCAGTAAGGACAAAGGTGACTGAAGCAGTTAATAGTCAATAGCATTGGGCATTGGGCATTGGGTGGGTTTCCCGGCTTGAGGCGATTGGCATCATTGGGCATTTGCAAATGACCAATGACCAATGACTAAGGACAAATTAGTTTTATTGGAGTTGAGAAATAGCGGTATCAGTGAAGCAAACCTCTTCAACCATTGGAGTATAGCCTAGCCACTGCACTCCTGACTGGGAAAACTGTTGCGCACAACCGCTAACAGCGAAGCGAGTAGGCAGTGGTAGGTGGGTATTTCTTAAGCCTAGTAAGTCTAGCTCTTGGGCACAAGCTGCTACAACATGAACAGCTGGGTCAACCAGTTGGACTTGAGAGGGGAGGAGCGATCGCAGTACTGGTGTAAGGTGGGGATAATGGGTACAGCCGTGGACTAAGGTGTCAATTTTCTGCTCTAATAAAGGCTCTAGGTAGGCTCGTGCTACTTCAGCAGTGTAGGGGTCATGAATCCGGTTTTGCTCAATGAGTGGCACAAACTCTGGGCATCCAACTTGCCAAACTTGGACATCAGGAGCAATTTCGAGTATGGCGTGCTTATAAGCATTACTCTTAGCCGTAGCTGGAGTGGCAATTACACCAATCCGCTTTCCTTGCTGCACCGCAGCTTTTGCACCCGGTAGGATTACTCCCAAAATGGGTATGTTGAATTCCTGACGCACGGTTTCTAGGGCTAGGGCAGAACTAGTGTTGCAAGCCATAATTACCATTTTTACCTGCTGCTGTTGTAGCCAGATAAGAATTTCACGCGTAAATTGTAAAATTTCTGCTTGCGAACGAATTCCGTAAGGAAGTCGAGCTGTATCCCCAAAGTAAACAATTGATTCATTGGGGAGTTGCCGATATAGTTGTCGCAGTACCGTAAGTCCACCCACACCACTATCAAAGATGCCAATTCGGGCACGTTGGGGTTCTTGATCAGAAAAATCGTCAAGATTTCCTTCAAAGATGGAAGATGAATACACAGGCAGATGTTGATTTAGGTTTTTGGATTTAAAATACAGAACTTAGCAGACAATCTCCAAATTGACTACTAAATTCTGCACGTAAAAGAAGTTTAAATACTACCTCTTTAATTAGTAATTTGTACTATATTACCTCTGGTGTAAGTATTTCAGGATGCCACGAGCGATCGCTTCCGCCATGCGATTTTGATACTCTCGTGTTCCCAATCTAGGATTATCCTCGTAACCAGTCATGTAGCCTGTTTCCACTAAAATCGAGGGCATAGAGCTTTTCCTGAGAACGTAGAATCTGGCTTTGCGGGTTCCCCGGTTTTTGATAGTACCGATGTCCTGGAGGATGGTATTGCGAACTACTTCAGCCAGAGCATAACCACTGTCGTAATAATAGACTTCTAAACCATTCACGTCAGGGCGATTATCAACGGAATTAGCGTGAATGCTGACAAACGCCGTCGCATTAACTCGCTCGGCAATTTCTACCCGTCCCTGAAGTTCTACGAAAAAGTCAGCATCCCGCGTTAGTACCGCTTGTACACCATTTTGCTCTAAAATTGTTGCTACCCTTTTACCAATAGGCAAGATTACATTCTTTTCTAAAAGTCCGCCCAGACCAGGAGCGCCTGAGTCTTTTCCACCATGTCCTGGGTCAATCACTACTAGTAATTTCCCTCTGGGAACTGAGGGGCGCGGCTGTGACTGGGATATAGTCCGGGGATTATCTGTGGGGTTTGGGAATTGACCTTGGTTTGGCGATGGCAGAGGAGGTAAAGCAATGGGCGGTGTAACGCTACGAGAACGTTGTAATTCTAGAGCCAAAAGCTGGTCGCCAACCTGGTTGAGTTCCCCAATTTGCACTCCGGCTGCTGGTTGAACCAAGACGATGACAGTATTGGATTCTTGTGGTTGCAGGCGGACTCGCAAAATAGGGCTATTGGCGTTAAAAGTCGGGCCTGTGACTTTGGGAGCTAACCGAGCATTGTTGATAGTGATGCGGAACAGACCAGAAGTTCTATCCCAGCCTCCTGTAGCAGATAAAGTTTGGTCGGCTCTAATCAGCAGTTGTGTGCCATTATTAGCCAGTTGCACGGACTCAATTGTCGCAGGTGAGGTGTTAGTAGATGGTATAGGGCGTGGACTGTTACCTCCAGGCAACTGGGCAACGCCACGACTGGGTAGAACCACAAAACCACCAAGACTGCTAGTGGTTGCTCGCCAATTTGGACTATTTTCGTCCACCTGTAAAGTCAGGCGAACAACAGATGGGCTTGTTTGTAGTTGGCTGAACTGAATGCGGCTGACACCATAGCGATTAATCGGCAAATCGCGTTGCTCTAGACTTGGTGATAAAGTAGCGCCGGCAATGTCGATATTAATTGCCCTCTGATCGTTGCTACGATTTACTTGAATTTGAGGATTACCACCATTGGTGCGGATGAAAAAACCATCGCCTGTAACTTGTAAGTTCTCAATTTGAGTCGCCCTGGCGACAAGCATTCCGTTTCTAGGTGGATTGAGAGGGCTTGTTCTCACCACGTTGTAAATATCTCTTGGGGAGAACACTGATGGAGATGTTCTCGGTGAAGTTTCTGTTGCGATAGCTTGTTCTTGTTGCCCCCCAGTATTTGTTGAGGGGACATTTTCGGCTGATGGCATAGGTAATTGCACCATCCAGCGATCGCCAGTTCTAGCAACAAATTGTACTCCCTTGGGGTCTAAAGTATAACCAGGAGTCAATTCAATGACTATCCGCGTTGTTTGTTCGTCAAACTGCCCAACACGGATAGCGCGAATTGTACCGCCCACCTGTTGGGTTAGCTGCGGACGACCAAATGTCGTTCCTGGCAAATCAATTACCAAACGAGTGGGGTTAAAAATTAATTGTGCTTGGGGTTGAACATTCCCTAAAGTATTAATTTCCAGCCTGTTTTGATTGGCATCAAAACGCCAAGATTCAAGTTTCGCGGCCATTGCCGGCGACGATAGCATGAAGATAGTTCCAATAGTACTGGATAGTAACCAGTGTAATTTCACAGTCCTTTCTCCTGATTCACATTCATGGGAGCCGTTAACATCTCAAAATATTGGCAAATCCTCACACCATCACCGCACACACTTGAGTTTTGCGCTGTTATTAAGACACAGCTAATGGCGTAAAATATAGCACGCTCCTCTAATTTTGCCATGCTATTAGCTTAGATAAATTTGACTTACAAAGCATCAGCACCAGACGACAATAACAAAGAAGCTACTTCTGTCCCGCCGCAAGAATACTTAAATTGTTTTACTACTAAATTGGATAAAAATGGTAAAGATTAGATGTATTTACTCAATGATTTAGACTAAATTACTTATCTTCTCTTTAGATACTGAAGAACACCACGAGCGATCGCTTCTGCCATTTGATTTTGGTAAGCTGAGGTTCTGAGCCTAGCCATATCCTCTCGACCAGTCATATAACCCGTTTCCACGAGAATGGAGGGCATAGAACTTTTTCTGAGAACATAAAATCTGGCTCGCCGCACTCCCCTGTCTTTGAGAGTACTAATACTTTGGAGAATACTACTACGGACAATGCGAGCTAGATCCAGACCGCTGTCGTAATAGTAGACTTCCAAACCATTAACATCTGGACGACTCGCACCTGCTGAATTAGCATGGATGCTGACAAATACATCAGCATTAGCTCGCTCTGCTAATTGCACTCGTCCCGGAAGGGTAACAAAATAGTCAGAATCCCTGGTCATAATAACTTGTACACCATGTTGCTGCAAAATCTCTGCCAGCCTTTTACCAATAGGCAAAATTACATCCTTTTCGCGTGCCCCCCCAATCCCAAGCGCTCCTGAGTCTTTGCCACCATGTCCGGGGTCAATAATCACTACCACTCGCCCATTGGTAACTCGGCGCTGTGGTTGGAATCGGGGCTGCGGATTGGGATTGTTTGGGTCTGGGAAGGGCCCACGGTTTGGTGGTGGTAGCCCAGGTAAGGCAAAGGGAGGTCTTCCGGGGAGGGCGACAACTCGCCGAGAACCTTGTATTGATACCAAAAGCTGGTCGCCAATTTGTCTGGGTTGCCCAAGTTGCACTCCGGCTGCTGGTTGAACTAAAACAACGACTGTGTTGGATGCTTGGGGTTGCAGGCGGACTCGAAGAATGGGGCTATTGGCAGCAAAAGTAGGGCCTGTGACTCTGGGAGCTAACTTGGCATTGGTAATTGTGACACGGAACACACCGGAGGATCTATCCCAGGTTCCCGTAGCAGATAAAGTTTGGTCGGCTCTAATTAGCAGCTGTGTGCCATTATCAGCCAGTTGTACAGACTCAATTGTTGCTGGCGAGTTGTTGGTAGATGGTCTGCTGGGAAAGGAAATGGCATCTGACTGATTGTCCGAATTATTACTTCCAGGCAATCTGACAACGCGACTAGGTAAAACTACCAAACCACCGCTATTACTATTAGTTGCTTGCCAGTCTGGGCTATTTTTATCTACCCGCAAAGTCAAGCGGACACCAGGAGGTTGGCTTTGTAGTCGGGTGAATTCGACGCGGCTAACACCATGTTTGTTAACGGGTATATTATTCTGTTGCGCCAGATGTGGTGATAAAGATGCGTCAGAGATATCCATGAAGATGGTAGCGCGATCGCGGCTCCGAATTACGTGAATCGGAGGATTACCACCACTGGTACGGATGAACAACCCATCGCCTGTTACTTGTAAGTTTTCAATTTTAGTCGCCCCTTGGATGGCAGTGGCAACCCTTGATATCCGAGGTTGAGGTTCAGAATCTGGGGTGACTACACTGTAAACACTTCTAGGAGATGAGGAAACTTTATCGGCTGATGGCTTAGGTAATTGCACCGTCCAGCGATCGCCAGTTCTACCAACAAATTGCACTCCTTTGGGGTCTAAAGTATAACCAGGAGTCAGTTCGACGACTATGCGCGTAGTTTCTGCATCAAACTGCCCAACACGGATCGAGCGAATTCCACCGCCCACCTGTTGGGTTAGCTGCGGACGCCCAAATGTAGTTCCTGGCAAATCAATTACCAGCCGAGTCGGGTTGAAAATTAGTTGTGCTTGGGGTTGAACTGCTCCTACAGTATTAATTTCCAGCCTGTTTTGATTGGCATCAAAGCGCCAAGATTCAAGTTTCGCGGCCATTGCCGGCGACGATAGCATGAAGATAGTTCCAATAGTACTGGATAATAACCAGTGTAATTTCACAGTCCTTTCTCCTAATTCACGTTCATGGGAGCCGTCAATATCTCAACTCATTGGTAAATCATCACACCGTCACCACCTAAACTTGACTTTTGATGCCTTTTTTGATTTTTTAAGCTGGTATAAAGATACGCTTAAATCAGTTATCTTGAATCTAAATCCCCATGTGAAACCTTCACCTGTAGAGGTGGGGGACTCGGAATCCCAAGGAAGCTAGAAAACTGATAACTGATAACCGTTCACTGATAAGTGTTTGTTCTTTGTTGCCATCAATGCACTAAGTAAATAATTCCCATTACTGTCAGATGATCTAGCAAGATTTATGGGTGTTACTCCCCAATTACCTGGAAAATATTCAGATAAAGGCCCACAAGCCAAGGGAGACTGGAAATAAATAACATTCCGAATGCTGGTAGAAATTATAAACAGACGATTATTCTACAATCACACGGGACGGTAATTTGGAGAGAGAAGTTTCCACTGCCCGATCGCAAAATCTTCAAAGCACGGTGATAGTACTGAATACAGAGTCCTGAGTTCTGAGCGATTTTCACTCAGAACTCAGTAATAAGTTACCCAAGATTTTGATTAACGATCGCCAGAATCTGGGGTTACTTCCAAATTGCCACTGTCATTTGATGCCGGCACCCTCGACTGAGGTGGTTCAATTACCAATGAAGTCCCAGAGGAACCGTCTAAAATCAGTTGCTCTGAGCCTGCATCCACGGTTTTGGGGTCTGGAAATACAAATCGTAACAAGGGAGGAGCTAAAAAGGTTGTCAAGATAACCATCATGATGATTGCTGCCCCTAATGGTTTCGAGAGAGCGCCACTGGCTGCGCCAACACCAGCAAACACTAAGCCAACTTCGCCTCTAGGTATCATCCCCACACCGATCGCTAAACGGTTGATTTCCGGTTGACCAAACACGCTTAAACCTGTGATTACTTTACCGAGAATGGCTACTGTGATCAGGAAAGTTGCCATAATTAGACCTTCACGATTGTCGGGAATTGCTGGATTTAACACTCCCAAATCGGTTTTTGCCCCAACAGTCACAAAGAAAATTGGCACTAGCATATCAGCAATGGGACAGACTTGCGTTTGCAGTTCTTTGCGCTTCTCTGTCTCCTCCAAGACTAAACCAGCCGCGAAAGCTCCCAAAATTGCTTCTAAGTGGATGACGGCGGCAAGATATGCCATAGCAAAGGCAAAGATGAATGCTGGTATTACCAGTCCCCCGCGGGTTTTGAGTTGATCAGCGATCGCCACAAAGGACTTATTGAAAACATTGCCTAGTAGGATTGCTCCCAAAATAAAACCAGTGGCGCTGATAATCAAATAAATGACTTTACTTACATCCACCACGCCATCTTTAGCTAGGCTGGCAACTACCGCCAAAACGATGATTCCTAATACATCGTCAATTACGGCAGCACCGAGAATAATCTGCCCTTCTTTAGAATTGAGTCGCCCCAATTCTGACAGCACCTTGGAAGTAATACCAATACTAGTGGCAGTCAAAGCCGCCCCGGCAAAAATTGCGGGTACAGCACCAATACCAAACAAAGTCATCAGTCCCACAGTACCAGCAGCAAAAGGTACTACTACCCCAACTACTGCAACGACGGTAGCTTGGATACCGACTGCCATTAAGTCTTTTAAATTCGACTCCAAGCCGATTTCAAAGAGCAAGATGATCACACCCAATTCTGCTAAAACGGAAACGACCTCAGACTGCGCTGCAAACACCCCTGGAGTGGCTTCAGGCGTTAAACTGGCAGTGCTTTGAAGGAAGGACATAATCAAAGAGCTAGAACTGTCTGTGCCGCCTTCTGGAAACACCAAAAGGTGGAAAACAGAGATGCCAACTACCACACCACCTACAAGTTCTCCTAAGACGGGCGGCAAACCCACTTGGTTTGATAACTCTCCACCAACTTTGCTGGCGAGATAAATGACTACTAAGCTTAGTAGCACTGCTGCTACTACCATTGAACTGTCTGCGGCTTCTGTTGCGCTGGCCAGCAGAGGAAAAGAGTAGCTGATTGGATCTAACAAATGCATGGGTTCTGTGAAAATCCTTCTCTTTGATTCTGACGTGTTTCTGAAAAACATCTATCAATGGAAACGCGATTGGCAGCTTTTGGATCTTAATTTGTGCCATTTGTCAACTCAATCAAGCGCTGCCAGTAGACTTCAAAAACCGGGACTACAGACAGTCTCGGAAGTCGCAGCAAGTCAAAGTCTGTGAATTTATTGTCCTGTTTGATTTGGGCTAGGGTAACGGGTTGGTGTACTCTTCGTAATGCCCGCACATCTACAACTGCCCGTTTGCTGTCATTGAGTGCTGGATCGATATAGGGTTGACTAATTATCTCTGCTAAACCGATGACTTGCCGTTCTTTGCCTGTGTGATAAATTAACGCCAAGTCACCAGAAAGCATGGTACGTATATGTTTGAGTGCTAGGGAATTGTTGACTCCATCCCAAACTGTACTGCCGTCCCGTTCCAAATCGAAGTAGGAATAATTTTCCGGTTCAGTTTTCAGCAGCCAATACGCCACGACAAAATCTCCAAAAAAGCTAGTGTAATTTTTTCAGTATCCAAAAATGTAACCATTTCAGCTTTTGACGATCGCAGTGTCAAAGTAAGAACATACAAATCGGATCTAGCGATCGCACTTAAATTGTGAAAAACTTGTGGTAGCCGTTGACTCTCAACGACTACCAGAAGATTGTTACATCCGCTTGTTAAAAACATCTGTGGATACTTTGAGGAGTGCAAATCTGATGACTAGAGCCGCTTTACCCGGTTCTCAGTTTCCATCTGGAAACTTGGGGAAAATACTGCCTTTAGCAATGCTCTTATGTGCAACTTTTACACTACCTGCGTTGGCACAAGAAAAAGAGAAATTGTGGCGAACCCTTACTGTCAGTGGTCGTGGAGTGGAAACAACTCCTGCAACCCTGGCGCAAGTCAGTTTAGGAGTAGAGATTCAGGGGAAAACAGCCCAGGAGGTACAGCAAGAAGCCGCCCGGAGGTCATCGGCTGTAGTTGCGTTCCTCAAGAGCCAAAATGTCGAAAAATTACAAACTACTGGTATCAGTCTCAACCCAGTTTATAGCTACACCAATAATGTGCAGCGAATTACAGGCTATGCTGCCAATAACACCGTAAGTTTTCGTATTCCTACCGAGAAAGCTGGTACATTATTAGATGATGCAGTGAAAGCGGGTGCAACACAAATTAACGGTATTAGTTTTGTTGCGAATGATCAAGCGATCGCGGCTGCTCAAAAACAAGCATTAAAAGAAGCCACCCAAGATGCCCAGCAGCAAGCTGATGCTGTTTTCAGTGCCTTGGGTTTGAAATCCAAAGAAATAGTCAGCATTCAAGTTAATAATGCCAGTGCGCCTCCACCACCCATGTTTTTACGGGCATCAGCTGCCAAGTCAGCTGATGCTTCCACCCCTGTTATTGGTGGTGAACAACAAGTAGAAGCATCGGTGACGCTGCAAA
Source organism: Nostoc sp. (assembly GCF_036917655.1). GTDB lineage: Bacteria > Cyanobacteriota > Cyanobacteriia > Cyanobacteriales > Nostocaceae > Nostoc. Next base: position 19,512 of record NZ_JBALCY010000051.1, on the reverse strand, counting down.
TTAGTTATTAGTCATTTGTCATTAGTCCTTTGTCATTTGTGAGGGCAAAGGACTAATAATCAATGCCCAATGCCCAATGCCCAATGCCCAATGCCCAATGCCCAATGCCCAATGCCCAATGCCCAATTAAAAATGTTCTGAAGACATATCTCCTGTACCGCCTTCTCCATCTCGCTTAGAGCCTAATAAATCCAGCTGATCTACTCTAATAATCGGTGTAGAACGGTTTGCTCCTGTTTGGCGATCGCTCCATGTGTCAAACTTCAAGGAGCCTTTTATACCAATTAAGCTTCCCTTACGCACATAATTACCTGCTACCTCAGCCGTCTTATCCCATAATTCCAGAGTGAACCAGTCAGGTTCATCGCTGTTGCGCGATCGTCTTTTTACAGCTAGTGTCAATCTACACTTAACACTACCAGATTCAAAATATTTGATATCAGGGTCGCTGCCTACACGACCAACAAGGGTGACAATATTGATACTCATATGCGTTACCTCTTAGTACAGACGTACTGACTCATTCCGACTTTCATCATAGCGAATTATGAAACTCTTGAAAATAATGTGTTAAACAGTTAACAATATAGTTGACTTGAAAAATTATACATACTACTTGGAGAAACACATAAAGTATACGGATATACTAAGTTAACCAGAGAATATCAAAACTATAGATGCCTGAGACATAGTAAATATTCCTGGGAATCATATAAATATATAGTCTAGTTTACTCAACTCAGGATACGAACTTTATCGAATCCGACACGATTAACTCTTACCGTTGTAGTCAAAAAGTATCGCACATAGGGGGCTTAGACACGCGTGGGTCTTTTTAGGAACTTTCGCACATCATGGGATATGGGTATCGACCTCGGTACCGCTAACACTCTCGTTTATGTATCTGGTAAAGGTATTGTACTGCAAGAGCCTTCTGTAGTTGCTATCGATGTCAACGAAAAGGTAGCACTAGCAGTAGGAGAAGAAGCCAAAAAAATGCTCGGTCGCACACCTGGAAATGTCATTGCCCTCCGCCCTTTGCGGGATGGTGTAATCGCTGATTTCGAGATAGCCGAGCTGATGCTGAAAAGCTTTATTCAGCGTGTAAATGAAGGTAGGTCTTTGATTTTACCCCGGATTGTCATTGGTATTCCCAGTGGTGTCACAGGAGTAGAAAGGCGAGCTGTGATGGATGCAGCTCACCAAGCAGGAGCAAGAAAAGTGTATTTAATCGATGAACCTGTAGCTGCGGCCATTGGTGCAGGACTACCTGTAGCCGAACCCACTGGCAACATGATCATCGATATTGGTGGTGGCACAACAGAAGTTGCAGTGCTAAGTCTTCAGGGTACAGTGATTAGCGAATCAGTACGCATTGCTGGAGATGAACTGACTGAAGCGATCATTCAGTATATTAAAAAAGTTCATAACTTAGTGATTGGTGAACGGACTGCCGAGGACATCAAGATTCGGATTGGTTCTGCCTATCCTACTAATGATGATAATGACGCGATTATGGAAGTCCGAGGCTTACACCTGCTTTCTGGTCTACCGCGAACTGTAACGATCAAAGGCCCAGAAATCCGTGAAAGCATGTTGGAACCACTATCAGTAATTATAGAAGCTGTGAAGCGGACACTGGAACGCACACCTCCAGAACTGGCAGCAGACATTATTGACAGAGGGATTATGCTGGCTGGTGGCGGTGCTTTGCTCAAAGGCATAGATACCCTCATTAGCCATGAAACAGGGATTATTACCCACATTGCTGCTGATCCTTTGAGCTGTGTTGTGCTGGGAACAGGTCGTGTGTTAGAAAACTTTAAACAGTTGGAACGAGTTGTCACCGAAAGCTCTCGCAATATGTAGCAAAAAAAAATATCAGACTTGAGTTCTATTTGAGTTCTATTTGGGTTCTATATAAATAGAATCCAAGTAGAACTTAATTTACATAAGTATGTAAAGGTATATATGGTGACAATACGGCGTTGGTGGGATCGTAAAGGGTTACAAATCGGGTTGTTAGCTTTAATAATTGGTAGTGCTTGGATATTGCGACAGACTCAAGGTGAATTGGTGCTTGAAACATACCAAGCAATTACCCGTCCGTTAGAGATGTTGCAGTCAGGGCCAACTCCAGAAGAACGGATCAGAGATGCCCGGATATTGGAATTGCAAACCCGTATAGTAGATTTGGAAAGTCAAAAGACAAAGCTACAAGATTTATTAGGCTATGTGGAAAAAGAGCCGCTGGCATCACGACCAGTTCCAGCACGGGTGATAGGGCGTAGTGCTGACCAGTGGTGGCAACAAGTTACCCTGAATCGCGGAGTAAATGCGGGAATTCAGGAAGGCTTTATAGTCAAGGCAGATGGCGGATTGGTGGGTTTGGTGGAGAGTGTAACTCCCAATACTAGCCGCGTGTTGTTAATCAGTGACCTCAAGAGTCAAGTGGGTGTATCAGTTAGCCGCACGGCAGCTAAAGGCGTTTTGCGAGGAGATTCTTCAGCAGAAGCTGTGCTGGAGTTTTATGAAAAAGTCCCAAATGTCAAAGTAGGAGATTTAGTTTCCACATCTACTTATAGTCAGAAATTTCCATCTGGCTTGGCAGTAGGACGAATCAAGTCCCTGGATTTAAAGAAACTTCCCGCATCAGTGGCGAAAATTGAGCTTTTTCCCCCAATCAACTCTCTCGATTGGGTAGCTGTTTATCCAAAGCCAGAAAACCAAGAGTTGGAAAACCAAAAATCGGCAGATCAAGTGCCGCAAAAGTCTAAGTAAATTATTTGAGAAAATCCATAGAAAAATGAAGATTCCTGCATTTGGTGGCAGCAGGCAGAAAAAGCCAAAATCCTCAGAGCGAAAATCGAAATTCCAAATCCCGCCGCTTTCTCGTTGGCATCCCGGTATACGTAAGTTGTTGGGTTGGATAGTGACGGCTAGTTCTGTACTGTTATGTTTACTATTATTGCCAACCCGCCTGCCTGGTATGGAATTATTGGGAATTGGCCCTAACTGGCTATTAATTTGGGTGGTAGCTTGGAGTGTGAAGCGTACAGTGTTATCCGGCGCATTGGCAGGTATCGTTCTGGGGCTACTTCAAGATTCAATGACATCACCTAACCCTACTCATGCGCTCAGTTTAGGTATAGTGGGGATTTTAACTGGTCTGCTCCAAAAACAGCGTTTTATCGAAGAAGATTTTATTTCGATAGCTGTAATTGTCTTTGGTATGGCAGTTTTGGCAGAAACTATCTTTGGGTTGCAATTAACTTTAACCGGCGATGCCTACGGCGGGCACAGCCTACGCAAGGTAACAGATATTTGGACATATTACCAGCGTGTCGCCCTAGCCTCTGCCATTCTTAGTAGTCTGTGGGCACCTGTAGTCTATTATCCCCTAAATCGTTGGTGGCAGCGGATGAAATTGTTAGAGCAATAGTAAAGGGAGTTAGGAGTTAAAAAGGGGATAAATTACAGGTGACAGTAAAGAAAATTGTTAATAGAGTTCTGTACCCTGTAACCTAAGTCTTTAAGGAATTTGGGCAACCTCTAGCAATATGGATGTAAGCTCCATTAAATCAAACAACACCCTATCATGGTAGTTAGTAGCATTTATGTCTGATACTTTCTTTTTTGCCTTAAAAGAATATTAGGTAAGTCATCTCCTGATTTCCTGACGGCAGAATGTGGAAGCTTTCATTGAATAACCTAGTTGGAGAACGCTGATGTCGAAGGAAAGAAAAAGTAATAAAGAAGTTAAAAAACCTAAAAAAGACCCCAAAGACAAAAAGGAGAAAAACGAGCCAAACAAATAGAACGATTTTGGTAAATAGCTTTTTAGCTAAGACCAAGAGTTGCATTTCTTTAATTTGACTGCAAATGAAACGTACTATTTCTATCCCAGTTAGTTTACCTAATCAAAGATTTCTAAATCTTATGGAGCAGTGTGCAGGAATATTCAATGCACACATTGGCTGGGCAATAGAGAACAAGACATTTAACAGTGCGATTCGTTGATTAGTGAATCACGGTACTCAGTCCGTAAATAACTAATCCAGCCCGACAGCAGATTACTGTCATAAAAGGCTGAACTCTCGGTCAGATGCAAGTGCAAGTCTTGCCATTCAGACTCAGAATTGACTCCTTACCTGCCCACACCGAACAAGCTCGGTTCTTGTAGAGTGAAGCTGGGAACAGGGCGCAATCAGACGACCGTTGCGGGTTGACACTGGCGCTAACAGGGAGTTCCTATGATGAAACAGAGCCTAGAAAAGCGACTTATGTTTAAGCAGGGCGCAACACAAAAATCCCTGACTTCGCTGGAGTCCATTCCCGCCGTGTGCGGTTAAAAGAACGGCAAGAGTCCAGGGAATCCAGTAGTCGAATTGGCTACATCTAACGGAACAACGCCACATGCTACAACGGGGGGAACCCCCGCAACGCAGTGGCTCATCAATCTCTCCGAGGGAACGAATAAAAACGATTTGTGAGTCCTGGGGCAGTCGAACCCCAAGTAGGCTAGACGAGAAGCGGAATCCTCACAAGTCGGGTAGGACAGACCGTAATTGGTCTGAGGTGTTCAGAAAATACAAACTCCAGAAGAGAAAATGATTAGACACAGTTACAAAACTAGTGAATCTTGGAAAGCTCTACCGTGGAAGAAATTCCGCCGAAATCTTTTCCGCCTTCAAAAGCGCGTATTCAAAGCTGTTCAAGTTGGAGACAAGCGGAAAGCTAGGTCACTCCAAAAGCTTATTCTAAAATCCACCTCGGCTCGATTTCTTGCAATAAGACAAGTATCTAAGCTTTATGCTGGTAAAAAGACGGCTGGTATTGATGGCAAAAAATCCCTTACTTTTTGCGAACGCTTTTATCTAGAAGAATGGTTAAGAGTCAATAGCGGAAATTGGAAGCATCAAGGCTTACGGGAAATCCCCATCCCTAAGAAGGACAGGACTACCAGAATGCTTAAAATACCAACCATCGCAGATAGAGCTTGGCAATGCCTCGCAAAATATGCACTCGAACCAGCACACGAAGCCACATTCCATGCTCGGAGTTATGGGTTTAGAACTGGGCGCTCCGCCCATGATGCACAACAGTACATCTTTAACAACCTCAACTCCAGAGTCAACGGAATAGAGAAACGAGTTATTGAACTCGATATTGAGAAGTGCTTCGACAGGATTAACCACTCAGTAATAATGGACGAACTCATCGCTCCCAAAGGCTTAAAACTCGGTATCTTCCGATGCCTCAAGGCAGGGGTAAATCCAGAATTCCCTGAACAAGGAACCCCACAAGGGGGAGTGGTCAGCCCATTACTAGCAAATATTGCACTCAACGGGATTGAGAGTATACACAGATACCACTACAACCACAAACTAGGTGGCAAGGTACATGACAAGACCCCAAAAAAGTCAATCATAGAACCATCAGTCCGGTATGCGGATGACATGGTTATTATACTTCGACCCGAAGATGATGCAACAGAGATACTTGAAAGAATCAGCGAGTTCCTCCGCAAACGCGGAATGCAAGTAAGCCAAAAGAAAACCAAAATTACCGCCGCGACAGATGGGTTTGATTTCCTCGGCTGGCACTTCAAAGTACAGAAAAACGGAAAGTTTAGAAGCACTCCCTCAGTGGATAACTTTAAAGCGTTCCGTAAGAAAGTAAAACACATCGTTAACAACTCGAATTATGGTGCTACCACAAAGGCTGAGAAATTAGCCCCAGTAGTTAGAGGTTGGAGAAATTACCACAAGTTCTGCAAGATGGACGGGTCAAAGTTCTCACTTTGGTTTTTAAATCACAGAGCATACACGGTATTTAACAAGGAAACTAAGCAAACACGCTACACCAGCGAGGAGCTAGTTAAAAAGGCATTCCCAGCAGTTTCCTACTCCGAAAATAAACACGTCATGGTTTCAGAAATAAAATCCCCCTATGACGGAAACATAGCCTACTGGAGTGAACGTAATAGTAAGCTCTACGATGGTGAAACCTCTAAAACTCTTAAGAAGCAAAGCCATAAATGTGCTTCCTGCGGTCTGAAATTCATTGATGAAGAAAAGGTACATTTGCACCACATCGACGGAAATCACGCCAACTGGAAAAAGAATAATCTAGAAGCAATTCATCAGAGTTGCCACGATTACAAACACATGAGCAAAAGCGCAAGCTGAGAACATCGGAAGCTGGGTGCGGTGAAAATCGCACGCCCAGATTTAACTGAGAGGTGCGCGGGATAATACCCGCCATCGACTCAACCAAAACAAGGCACACAAACACTTGTACGCACTATTGCGTCTACAGTATCGCAGTGTGCCTTGTTTTTTCAAGCCTCAAAATCTGATAATTTAAGTTAGTGGGTGCGATGTCTACGACGGGTTATACCTACGCAACTAAATTAAGCAGGCGTAAACTTTAACGAAACACCGTTCATGCAGTAGCGCTTGCCAGTGGGTGCAGGGCCGTCATCAAAAACATGACCCAGATGACCACCACAGCGACTACAATGCACTTCAGTTCTGGTCATAAACAACGACTTATCTACAGTAAGGGCGATCGCACCTTCAATTGGATTAAAAAAGCTAGGCCAGCCAGTACCACTGTTAAATTTGGTATCAGATGTAAACAGTGGCTGTTCACACGCAGCACAATAATAAGTACCATTGTCGTATTCTTTATCCAATGGGCTGGTGTGAGGACGTTCAGTCCCATGTTTACGCAATACACTATACTGTTCTGGCGTTAAAATCGTGCGCCACTCTGACTCTGGTTTGGTAATTTCAAATCCACTCTGAGAAGTTGTCATCGCCTCTGACTCCCAATTGATATACTTTGATAAGAATGCTGTGCCGACTATTGCTGCACTAGCCTGTAAAAAATACCGTTTGTCCATATATCTATTATTTTCTATTTTGCCGTTAACTTGCCAATCAACTCCAGTACGGGATTCCCTACATTAATTACCAGAATCAGCGATCGCCCTGAGTTAGCCCTGATAAATTGATTAAAATTAGCTAAGAATTGAAAAATTATTCTTCAATAAAATACCGCAAAGGAATCCGATCAACGTAGATATGTAGAACGAGATCGTTCTCATCAGAAGTGTTGACTAACTGGTGCATCTTGTGTAGCAACAGTCAATCATCATCTTCATCAGAGGTAGTTGTTAGTTCCTGAGTAGTCCCTTTTTTTCCATGACCCGTCATAAATACAAATGCGCGATTGAGCCGCTTTACCCCACTTAGGGTAATCAGGGTAAGTAAGCCTCCCAATAATCCCATTTGCCATAGACCACAACCAATTGCAGCCCCCAACCCGGCCGCAGTCCAGACACAGGCGGCTGTAGTTAAACCTTTGACTTTTGGCGTTGCAGATTTTCTAGAAGACTCTTGTAAAATCAATCCGGCTCCGAGAAATCCTATCCCGGTAGCTACACCTTGAATTGTGCGACTCAGCGCATTGGTAGCAGCATAGGGACTCTCGCCCTCAGCCTGCAAAGGAATCATCACAAATAATGCTGCCCCCATACTCACAAGCATAAATGTTCTCATCCCTGCTGGTCTACCTCCTTGCTGACGGTTAAATCCAATCAGGCAACCAACCAGGAGCGCCAAAGACAATCTAAATGCTATATGTGGCCAATCGTTGGCAGCAATAAACATCGGCCCCATTGCCTTATTTCTCCTAGAGATAGAACGGAATTTTGCGCCTATTGCCAGTGGGCTGGATGGCTACCCACATTTATAGCTGAGAACCTAACTACATTAAGTCAATAAGTTTGGCCTACATTAAGGTTAATTTAACAAAAGGTTAGGAAAAAGTAAAGTAGTATACACAAAACTGCCATTGGTGTATTCTTCCTAGAGACAGAAAGAGGGAGAAATAACTAATACCCAATTTTTCCGATCGCTACCTGATCGAACACGGCTTAATATACATTGGTTTGATAGAGATACCGGAGTTTTCTGAAAACTTCTTGCGGGCTTTTGTAGAATATGTGATACTGTGAAGCTATAAGCAAAGCACGGTAATTCGATAAAAATACCGTAGTTTTAAAAGGACAGGACTCATGCAGCTACTATGGTTCATCCCAACCCACGGCGACGGACGTTACCTTGCAACTGCTACAGGCGGACGGGCAGTAAGCTTTCCTTATCTGCGGCAGATTGCCCAAGCGGTGGATGACCTTGGTTATACAGGGGCATTGTTGCCTACAGGACGCTCTTGCGAAGATGCTTGGATTGTAGCGTCAACGCTGGTATCACTGACGCGACAGATGCGTTTTTTGGTGGCGATTCGTCCCGGCTTGGTATCACCTGGAGTGGCAGCACGGATGGCGGCGACTTTTGATCGCCTCTCTGGTGGACGCTTGCTGATTAACGTTGTTACCGGGGGCGATCCCGTGGAATTAGCGGGAGATGGCTTGCATTTAAGCCACGATCAGCGCTATGAATTAACAGATGAATTTTTGACAGTGTGGCGAGCGATCGCTAGTGGTGAACAAGCCAATCTTCAGGGCGACTATCTCAACATTCAGGATGGTAAACTGCTGTTTCCACCTGTTCAGAAGCCATATCCGCCTTTGTGGTTTGGCGGTTCCTCTCCCGTTGCTCAAAAAATTGCTGCCAAGCATATAGATGTTTATCTAACTTGGGGCGAACCACCGGCGCAAGTAGCCGAGAAGATTGCATCAGTTCGCAGACTTGCAGAAGCAGAAGGGCGGACTTTGCGGTTTGGGATTCGCCTACATGTGATTGTGCGAGAAACCGAGAGTGAAGCTTGGGATGCGGCGAATGATTTGATTAAATATGTAGATGACGAGGCGATCGCTAAAGCCCAAAAAGCTTATGCCCGGATGGATTCAGTTGGGCAACAGCGGATGACTCAATTACACCACGGTAATCGTGAGGCATTAGAGATAAGCCCGAACCTGTGGGCGGGAGTCGGTTTGGTGCGAGGTGGTGCGGGAACAGCCTTAGTAGGCGATCCTCAAACCGTAGCTGCCAGGATATTGGAATACGCTTCTTTGGGTATTGAGTCCTTTATCCTTTCTGGCTATCCCCACCTAGAGGAAGCTTATCGAGTCGCAGAACTTCTATTTCCCCATTTGCCCTTAGAGAATCTGCCGGCAGTGGAGAAGCAACATGTCTTGAGTCCATTTGGCGAGATTGTTGCAAATGAAGATTTTCCTAAGCAGCAGCATAAGGAGAAAGCCACATCCATATCCTAGTAAAGTTTAGGGTAGTGGGTACTGGGGATTAGGGACTGAATTTTTCCCAATGCCCATCAAAACAATTGTAGAAATTCGGAGTTTAATTGAATGGCAAATATTTTAGCGATCGCTGGTAGTCCAACCCATCCATCTAGAACTTACGGTTTTGTCGAATACACTGCCAAGCTTTTACAACAAGAAGGCTTGCATGTAGACATTATTTCAGTTCGGGATTTGCCTGCTGAAGATTTAGTTTTTGGACGATACGACAGCCCTGCTTTAGAACAGCCAAAAGCTTTATTAGCAAAGGCAGATGGTGTGATTATTGCCACCCCAATCTACAAAGCTGCTTACACAGGAGTGCTGAAAACATTTCTAGATTTGCTGCCGCAAAAATCATTGACAGGTAAACCTGTGTTACCAATTGCCCTTGGTGGCACGATCGCTCATTTATTGGCAATTGAATATGCTCTTAAACCTGTCTTATCTGAATTAGGAGCGCGGCATATCCTAGCTACTATTTATGCGGTAGACAAACAAATTCAACGACAAGCTGATAACAGCATCGTGTTAGATGAGGAAATTGAGCAAAGACTCAAAGATGTTCTCAAAGAATTTGTTAAAGCTGTAGAATATGATGCCGCAGCGCCTCAGGAATTGGTTCATGCCAATTAAATAATCAAGTTTATACCTCCGTTTGCTTGTAGCAGAGGGGTAATTTCTACCCATCTGTTACATTTTTTTTAAAGTTAATTAGAACAACATAAATTTACTCTCAAAAATTACACTTTTATAGCGATATTCAAATGAATAGACTACGCCTACACGTCGCTTCCATTCCTCTCTAGTCTATTCAACTAACACCGCTGTAATTTCTGATTTTTCCCCCACAAGATGTTGTACACATGCAAATTGTCTTCTTCCGAGCAAAAAGCACATATGGGCAATTAAGCATAATACCCCCAACCCCACCCCGCCCAAGCTACGCTTTAGCTCCCCTAAGAGCAGGCGGGGAGGAGTTGGGGGTGAGGTTCTGTCTTATGGGTAATTTGGCGAACATAATATTACGCAAACAATAGCCGAAAAGAAAGATTTTCACGTCGGGGCAATTCATGAATTGCCCCTACAGCGTTTATTTTTGCGTAGTAAAACTTCCAACAGCGGATCAAAAAACCTATAGAAGCGGAACTCGCAACTGAATTAGCCACCATGTATTAATAGCAATGCGCTTTTTTGGTCAGTTTAGCCAGTAAATTAGATGTAGGGCGTAATAAAAATAAACTGAATCAAAGCGATGTCTAACGACAAGCCGCAAGGCGTCTACGCTTCTTATTTTGCATCTAACGTCGGCGAAGAAAATGCTGTTTGCCTTTGGGAAAACATCGAACTTGGTCAGCAAAAACGTATCCAACAGGCTATAGCTTCTGAAAAACCTCCCAGTTGTATTGTCTATCCCCGCACCCAACAACAGCTAGCCGCAGTCATCGCCACAGCTCACAGTCACAACTGGCGAGTCCTCCCCTGTGGTAGTGGCAGTAAACTCAGCTGGGGTGGTTTAGCTAAGGGCGTTGATGTCGTAGTTAGTGCAGAACGGATCAATCAACTGATTGAACACGCTGTTGGGGATTTGACTGTGACAGTAGAAGCTGGAATGAAGTTCTCTGATCTCCAAGCACTTTTGGCAAAATCGCGGCAATTTCTTGCCCTTGACCCCACAGCACCAGAGTCGGCAACCATTGGCGGTATTGTCGCCACAGGTGATACAGGTTCTCTGCGGCAACGTTATGGTAGTGTGCGCGACCAGTTACTAGGTATTACCTTTGTGCGTGCTGATGGACAAGTCGCCAAAGCTGGGGGAAGAGTAGTTAAAAATGTTGCCGGATATGACTTGATGAAGTTGCTTACGGGGTCTTATGGCACATTGGGCTTTATTAGTCAACTAACTTTTCGCCTATATCCGCTACCAGAGGCATCGGGGACGGTGGTACTAACTGGCAGTGCAGAGCTTATATCCCAAGCGGCTGATATCCTTCGAGGTTCGGCGTTAACACCAGTTCAGGCTGATTTACTATCCGCTAAACTGGTGTCTAGCTTAGGTTTGGGTGAAGGATTGGGATTAATTGCCCGCTTTCAAAGTATTAGTGAGAGTGTTAAGGAACAGTCAAATCGAGTTTTAGAAGTTGGGCAAAAGTTAGGTTTAAACGGGGCAATATTTGCAGATGGTGATGAAGCTAATCTATGGCAGAGATTGCAAAAACGAATACATACTACGTCCACAGAATCTGTAATTACCTGCAAAATAGGAGTGTTACCTACTGCTGCCGTGGAGATTTTGACTCAGGTAGAGTTGGGTTTAATTCATATAAGTAGTGGTTTAGGTTTGTTACAATTAGAGGATAAAAATCAAGTTTTGAAAGTGCGCGATCAGCTACGCTCCGCTGGAAGCGATGCCTACGACGGGCTGCACCTACGCACTCAAGCTCATAGAGGTTTTTTAACAATTTTGTCAGCACCAATGGCGGTTAAACAACAAATAGATGTTTGGGGCTACACTGGCAATGCTTTACCGTTGATGTGCCGTATTAAAGAACAGTTTGACAGTAAGAATATTTTAAGTCCTGGTCGGTTTGTGGGTGGGATTTAAGAAACGAACCGCAGAGACGCTGAGGGCGCTGAGATAGAGAGGGGAAAGAATAATTATGCAAGTTTCGGAAAATTCTGTTAATAATACGGCTAGTTTAAAGAATTTGAAGGGGTTTGATGAGAGTCATCCGCCTGACCCAAAGTTGATTGATAGTTGTGTACATTGTGGATTTTGTCTCTCGACTTGTCCGAGTTATCGGGTGCTTGGCAAGGAGATGGATTCTCCTAGAGGACGTATCTATTTAATGGATGCGATTAATCAGGGTGAAATTGCTCTCAATACAGCCACGGTAGAACATTTTGATTCTTGTTTGGGGTGTCTTGCTTGTGTGAGTACTTGTCCTTCTGGTGTGCAGTATGACAAATTGATTTCTGCAACTCGTCACCAAATTGAACGAAATTATCCCCGCAGTTTGCCAGATCGATTTTTTCGTCAACTGATATTTTCTCTGTTTCCCTATCCCAATCTTTTACGGATTTTATTAGTTCCGTTGTTGGTTTATCAGAAATTGGGGTTTGCTAAATTCTTTCGCGCTACAGGTTTACTCAATAAAATCTCGCCCCGTTTGGCAGCAATGGAATCTATTCTGCCAGAAATTACTCTCAAATCTTTTCAAGATAATTTGCCTACTGTTATTCGCGCCCAAGGTGAGAAGCGCTACCGAGTCGGGATGATTTTGGGATGCGTGCAACGGCTATTTTTCTCCTCAGTGAATGAAGCAACAGTGCGGGTTTTAACAGCGAATGGTTGTGAAGTTGTGATTCCGAAATCTCAAGGTTGTTGTGCAGCACTTCCCGAACACCAAGGACAAACAGAACAGGCGAAAGCTTTAGCAAGGCAGATGATTGATAGTTTTGCTAACACTGATGTAGATTTTGTGATTATCAATGCTGCTGGTTGTGGTCATACTTTGAAGGAATACGGTCACATTTTAGAAGATGACACAGAATATCGGGAAAAGGCGAAGGATTTCGCAGCTAAAGTTAAAGATGCTCAAGAGTTTTTGGCAACTGTTGGGTTAACAGCGAAACTTTCACCACTGACTGATAAACCCTTGAATTTAGTTTATCAAGATGCTTGTCATTTATTGCATGGACAAAAGATTAGCGTGCAACCGCGTCAGGTGTTGCGACAAATTCCAGGGGTAAAGTTGAGAGAACCAATAGACGCGGCTTTATGTTGTGGCAGCGCTGGGGTTTATAATATGCTGCAACCAGAAGTTTCTGAAGAATTAGGTCAGCAAAAAGTGCAGAATTTGTTGAATACTGGTGCTGAGTTAATTGCTTCTGCTAATCCAGGGTGTACTTTGCAAATTACGAAGCATTTGGAGTTGCAAGGTAAGAAGATTTCAGTTATTCACCCGATGGAGTTATTAGATTATTCGATTCGGGGTGAAAAGTTGGAATTATAGACATTTTTTGTAGGATAGACATCTTGTCATTGATTTTAAAGCAAAGAGCCAAAGCTACGTTTTTAATCCTAGTTTTTACTCCCCTCCTCGCTTGCGGGGAGGGGTTGGGGGTGGGGTTCATCTGAATTCTGTTTAATTAAACAGACAAAAATAATCACTCAACCTGAAGAAGTTTTTCCGAAATAGCGGCTTTGTCGTCTGTATAATCACTGAAATGGGCAAGAGCGTCAGGCTGATTTTGGGTGATTTGTGATGAAGCTAGATTTAGTTAGGTTTTTTCAAGCTTGTAACCCCAGTAAAACTCTGGTTGTAAGCAAACCGGAAGATAGACAGTATTATATTGATTTCTCCAAAGTGCGTGGTGCCAAGATTATTGAAGAATTAGGGCGAACTATTACCCGCCTTTCACCTGAAGAACCTACCTGTCAATTATTTACCGGACATATCGGCTGTGGCAAATCCACTGAGTTACTGCGGCTGAAAGCAGAGTTAGAGCAGCAGGGATTTCATGTGGTTTATTTCGAGTCTAGCCAAAGCTTGGATATGGCTGATATTGATGTTACAGATATTTTATTGGCAGTAGCTCGTGAGGTAAGTCAAAGTCTTGAAGCAATAAAAATTAATCTCAAGCCAGGATACTTTCAAACTCTGTTTACTGACCTTGCTGAATCTTTGCAAACGCCGATAGAACTTGGGGGAGAGTTATCTGTAGGTATTGCCAAAATTACTGCCAAAACTAAAGATAGTCCCAAACTTCGCGGTCAGTTGCGACAATATTTAGAACCGCGTACCAATGGCATTTTAGAATCAATTAACAAAGAATTGCTCAAGCCTGCTAGAGAAAAACTCAAGCAGCAAGGTAAAAAAGGACTGGTGGTAATTATAGATAATCTCGACCGAGTTGATAATTCTTTAAAGCCTTCGGGTTATTACCAGCCAGAATATCTCTTTGTGGAACGCGGTGAACAGTTAAACCAGCTAAATTGTCATGTTGTTTATACCATTCCCCTAGTGTTGATTTTTTCCAACGCTTTAGGAAGGTTAACAAATCGCTTTGGCGTAGACCCCAAGGTTTTACCGATGGTTCCTGTGCAACTACAGAATGGTTCTCAATTTTCACAAGGAATCACGCTGCTGCAACAGATGGTTATGACGAGGGCTTTTCCTGGTGTTAGTTGGGAACAAAGTCGGAATTTAATTACTGAGGTTTTTGATAGTCCTGATACTTTAGAGCGACTTTGCCGAGTTAGCGGTGGTCATCTGCGTAATTTGCTAATGTTATTGTTTCGCTGTCTTCAGCAAGAAGACCCACCCCTGTCGCGGGAGTGCGTAGACAGGGTGATTAAACAACGCCGTAATGAGCTAATTTTGGCAATTACGCCCGATGAATGGGAAGTACTGCGTGAGGTGGCGCAAGAGAAAAGCTTAAGAGGTAATGAAAGATACGAACTTTTGCTCCGCAGTATGTTTGTATTTGAATACCGAAATGAGGATGGTTCGTGGTTTGATATCAATCCGATTTTGGCTGAAGCTAAGGAATTTAGCTTATGAATCGGTTGTAGGGGCGTACAGATGTCATTGGCGTCAACTTCAGCTAAAACACAAGAAGAAACACTCTCGTTTCCAGGTTCTACCTGGAAATGCACCTCATTGCGGCTCTGCCGCTAATAAACGAGGCAGAGCCTCACAGTAGGCATTCCCAGCCAGAGCCTGGGAACGAGAGAACCATCTCAGTCGTGACGGGAGCAATATCAGGGACGACGGGAGCGATATCAGGGACGACGGGAGCGATATCAAGGATGACGGGAGTCATATCAGGGATGATGGGAGCGATATCAGGGATGACGGGAGCGGTATCAAGGATGACGGGAGCGGTATCAAGGATGACAGGAGCGATATCAAGGATGACAGGAGCGATATCAAGGATGACGGGAGCGATATCAAGGATGACGGGAGCGATATCAGTCGTAATTTTCACAACTAAGTAGCTAGGCACGATAAAACCGATATATATTTAGTTTTGTAAAAACGGTAAAATAACGAATTTGTAAGGTATGTGCTGAATTGACATTTCGTTACATACTTGGGGATTTTCTCGCCTACTTACTTACAGCGTTTTAAAATTAGCAAAAATCATTCTCTTGGCCACTATCCCTACTGGCATGATGTAATTATACAAACAGCTAGTATAAGGTAAATTATCTATGTTATGAGTAATCAGCAAGAGCCAGAAAATTTAGCCTTTGACAATGAGCATTCATTGCAAACTCTGGTGCGAACAATTACCCTTTCTCAGGGAGAATTTTCGCTGATTTTGCTGCGCTGTAACTATGCTGCTTTACGTCAGCGGATGGTGCAACGTCTGCACCAATTATCTCCTGTAGACATTCACGAAATTACTTTACCTGCATCAGTCAAAACGCTTTACACAGATATACGCGAACAATTGGGAGATGAACAGCCACTTACATTGATGATTTTTGGTTTAGAGACTGTTAAAGATGTTGACACAGTTCTGACTTCTGCTAACCAAGTCCGGGAGGAGTTTAGAAAGAACTTCCCGTTTCCGATATTGTTGTGGGTTAATGATTCAGTTCTGCAAAAATTTATTCGATTAGCAACTGATTTAGAGAATTGGGCAACTATTATTGAATTTCAAAACCCTACCGATGAGTTAGTCAACTTCCTCCAGCAAAAAAGTGATGAAATCTTTGCTGGTGAGGTAACGCCTAATTCCCAAATGTGCCGGGAACTAGAAACCGCCCGTCAGGATTTGCAAAATCGAGGAGAAGTATTAGAAGCAGTACTTCAAGCCAGTTTAGAGTTTGTGCTTGGCTTTAATGATTATCTCTATGACCAGATAGATTCTGCTTTAGCACATTATCTACAAAGTTTGGGGTTTTGGCGACAAAGTAATTATTTAGAACGACAAGGTATACTACTCGTTAATATTGCTTTAGCCTATGACCGCCAAGCCGAAAAAAATCAGACAGAAAATCAACGTTATTGGCAAGAGGCTAGAAATTCCCTTCAGCAAGCTATTGATATTTTTGAACAAGCACAACGTTTAGATTTAGTCGCAAAACATATTACTAAACTAGGTGAAGTGCTGCGACGTTTGCAAGCATGGTCAGAGTTGCAAAGCCTTGGGGAAAAATCTCTGCCGCTACATCAAAATTATGGCACGTCGTTGCAATTAGCTAAAGATTATGGTTTTTTGGCAGAAGTAGCCTTAAAACAGTCACGCTGGGATGAAGCTAATCAACTCGCGGGGCAAGCATTGCAAATATTAACTGATATTCCTAATTTACAACCAGATGAATTTGGGTTGTATCGGTTTATTTTAGCTAAGTCGCAACAGGGCTTAGGTCAAATTCAAGCAGCAATTACTAATTTAGAAGCTGCGAAAAAGGAAAGTAATCATCAGTACAACCCGCATTTGTATATATCTATATTAGAGATATTACGTTTACTCTATTTTGAGCAAGGTGAATATCTCAAAGCTTTTTATATTAAGCAAGAGCAACTACAAATAGAACAACAGTATGGTTTCCGCGCCTTTGTTGGTGCATCTTATCTTAACCCGCAGCGACAGGCAATTAATTCTGCACAGTTGCAAGTAGAAAATCCTGAAACAATTGCTGAAGAAATTGCTGCTTCTGGTCGGGGACAAGATGTTAAGCGGTTACGAGAAAGAATTGGCGGGACTGAGCATAAATTGACTGTAATTCATGGTCAGTCAGGAGTGGGGAAAAGTTCAATTTTGCAGGGTGGATTAATCCCGGCGCTACAACAGGAAGCAATTGGTGAGCGAGATGCTTTACCTATTTTGTTGCGAGTGTATACAGATTGGGTGGGAATGTTGGGGCAGAGTTTAGCTAAAGCTTTTGAGGAAGTCAGAGGTAATCAATTATTTGCTAATCTTGATTCTTCAACAGCTATTTCAGGACAGTTACGAAAAAATGCTGACCGGAATTTGTTAACGGTTTTAATGTTTGACCAGTTTGAAGAGTTTTTCTTTGTTTATCCAGACCAAAGTCAAAGACGAGTATTCTATGAGTTTTTGCGAGTCTGTCTAGATATTCCTTTTGTGAAGGTTATTTTATCTTTGCGGGAAGATTATTTACATTATTTATTAGAGTTAGAAAGATTATTTGATTTAGGTGTTATTAATAATAATATTCTTGATAAAAACATTCGCTATTACTTGGGTAACTTTTCGCCAGCACATGCTAAAGCTGTTGTGCAGAGTTTAACAACACGCTCTCACTTTTATCTAGAGCCAGCATTGATTGATGAATTAGTGCGGGATTTAGCAGGTGAGTTGGGGGAGGTACGCCCAATTGAGTTACAAATTGTGGGGGCACAACTGCAAACTGAGAAAATTACAACTTTAGAAAAGTATCGTCAGTTTGGCACTAAAGAAAAACTCGTTGAGAAATTTTTAGAAGAAGTCATCCATGATTGTGGTGCTGAGAATGAACAGGTTGCTCGACTGGTTTTATATTTGCTCACAGATGAAAATGGTACTCGTCCCCTAAAGACTCGTGCTGAGTTAGTCGCAGATTTGCCAGCAGAAGCCGATAAACTAGATTTGATATTAGAGATTTTTGTGCTATCTAGGTTAGTATTGCTGTTACCAGAATCTCCTGCTGACCGTTATCAATTGGTGCATGATTATCTTGTATCGTTGATTCGCCAACAGCAGGGAAGTGAGTTGTTAGCAGAATTAGAAAAGATCCGTGAGCAACAAAAGCTAACTGAAGAAGAATTGAAGCGTGAACAAGAGGCAAGGCAGATATTAACTGATGCAAAACGCAAAGCTGACCAGCAAATTCAAGAGGGACGCAACCGGTTGACGGTAAGTTCTGGTTTAGCTGCGTGTCTATTATTATTGGCAGGTATATCATCTTTATATGCGTTGAGTCAAATTCAAGTTGCTAAGGATGCTGGAAATAAAAAGCAACAGGCAGAAAATCAAGTGACAACGGCTGAAGCAAATTACAATCAAGTAACTCAAAGCTTGCAAGCTACGCAAAATAAAGAGGCAGAAATACAGAATAAAGCGTATGAATTAGAAACTAAAAAGAAAGATGCAGAGCAAAAGTTTCAAGTAGCGCAGAAGAATCAGCAAGCCGCAGAAGGGAAATTTAAGGCAGCAGAAGCAGATTTAGGGAAAGTAAAGCAGCAAGCAGCAGAATTACAAGGGAAAAACGCCCAAGCAGAGGAAAGAATTAAAACGGCAAGGGAAGAAATAAAAACTGCTGAGGTAAAATTAGAACAAGCAGCGACAAAACAACAGCAAGCAGAATCTCAAGCTCAACAAGCCCAAACCACCCTCAACCAAGCGCAAGCAAAACTTGCACAAGCACAAAAAGCAACAGAAGGAGCGCAAGCAGCACAAAAAGAAGCACAAAAGGGAACAGAATTAGAACGGGCTGGAGTTAATGCTTCAAAACAGTTTGAGTATACCGAGTTAAAATCGCTGGTGTCAGCAATGCAGAGTGGTAAAGAGTTAAAAAGTCTGGTAAAAGATGGTCGTCCTCTAGAAAAATATCCAGCTATCAGCCCTATTTTTGCTTTGCATACTATTCTTGATAATATTAAAGAACGTAACCAGTTCCAAGGGCATCAAGGCATTGTCTATAGTGTGAGTTTCAGCCCGGACGGCAAAACCATCGCCACGGCATCACAAGACGGGACAGCGCGGTTGTGGAACCTGCAAGGGCAACTGCTCCATGAATTCAAAGGGCATCAAGGCCCAGTCTTAAGTGTGAGTTTCAGCCCGGACGGCAAAACCATCGCCACGGCATCATTGGATAACACAGCGCGGTTGTGGAACCTGCAAGGGCAACTGCTCCATGAATTCAAAGGGCATCAAGGCTATGTCTTAAGCGTGAGTTTCAGCCCGGACGGCAAAACCATCGCCACGGCATCAGAGGACAAGACAGCGCGGTTGTGGAACCTGCAAGGGCAACTGCTCCATGAATTCAAAGGGCATCAAGGCATTGTCTTAAGTGTGAGTTTCAGCCCGGACGGCAAAACCATCGCCACGGCATCAGAGGACAAGACAGCGCGGTTGTGGAACCTGCAAGGGCAACTGCTCCATGAATTCAAAGGGCATCAACGCCCAGTCTTAAGTGTGAGTTTCAGCCCGGACGGCAAAACCATCGCCACGGCATCAGAGGACAAGACAGCGCGGTTGTGGAACCTGCAAGGGCAACTGCT
>NZ_JBALCY010000050.1:0-2165 GCF_036917655.1 Nostoc sp. | reverse complement strand
CTCAACCGTCTAGAATTAACAAAAGAGAGATTTATTTCTAATCCATTTGGAGTAGGTCGTCTTTACCGAACAGGAGATAAGGCACGTTATTTACCTAATGGCGAGATTGAATACCTTGGACGTATAGACAATCAAGTAAAAATAAGAGGATTTCGGATAGAACTAGGAGAAATAGAAGCAGTTCTCAACAGTCATCCTCAAGTTCAACAAGCAGTAGTAATCGTCAGAGAAGACATTGCAAATAACAAACGTCTGGTAGCATATTTAGTCACTGATGATGAATCTCTAAATAATAATCAACTCAGAGAATATCTCAAACAAAAGCTACCAGAATACATGATACCATCAGCCTTTATCTTCTTAGGAAATCTACCCTTAACGCCGAACGGCAAAATAGATAGTAAAGCACTAAATGCAATAGATGTACAAAGCTCAGAATTAAAAACTAATTTTGTTGCACCGATAACTCTCGAAGAAGAACTGATAGCGCAGATTTGGTCTAAAGTGCTTGGAGTTGGAGAAGTGGGTATTTATGACAACTTCTTTGAACTCGGTGGGGATTCCTTGTTGAGCGTGCAAGTGTTAGCTCTAGCCAAGAAAAGTGGACTAAGATTGTCCTTACAACAGTTGTTTCAACACCAGACAATCCATGAGCTTGTCAAGGAAATTCATCAATCAGAGTTATCGTTGAGTACTGTAAAAACAGCCCCTTTAAGTCTAATTAGCTCAGAAGAACGTCAGTCTTTACCAAATGGGATTGAAGATGCTTATCCATTGACAAAGTTACAATTGGGAATGCTCTTTCATAGTGAATATGCCCCTTCAACTGCTGTATACCATGATGTTTTCAGTTATTATCTGCAAGCTCCCCTCACCATCCAACTTCTACATTCAAGTATAAAAGAGATTGTCGCTCGTCATCCAGTGCTACGTACCAGCATATCCCTAACTCAATTTCCACAGCCACTGCAATTGGTTCATTCTCAAGTAAGCATTGATTTACCTATTGATGACCTCAGTTCTTTGCCATTAGATGAACAAGAGAAGATCATTGCAACTTGGATTGAACAGGAGAAACAAAATCCATTTGTGTGGGAGAAAGCACCACTGCTACGCTTTCGCATCCATCAACGTAGTAGTGACACTTTTAACATAAGTTTCAGTTGTCATCATGCCATTTTAGATGGTTGGAGTGTGGCAACTCTAATGACGGAATTGCTTCAACAATATTTCTTCCTACTAGGGCATAAAGTTTCGCCTCTGGAAACAGCACCAAGTTTAACCTTTCGAGATTATGTAGCTTTAGAACAGGAAACACTACAGTCTCAGAGACACCAAAAATATTGGCAAGAAAAACTAGCCGACTTAACTGTAACCAAGTTATCCTCTAGCACATCTCCTCAACAACATAAGTCAGTAAAACAGGTAAAAATACAAGAAGTTGAGATATCAGCAAGTTTATCAGCAGAACTGAGGCAATTAGCCAGAAAAGTTGTGGTACCCCTCAAAAGTGTTTTGTTGGCTGCTCATTTAAGGGTAATCAGCTTTTTAAGTAACCAAGCAGATATCATTACAGGAGTGCCAACTCATGGAAGACCAGCAGAGGAAAATAGTGAACGAATTCTGGGTTTATTTCTTAATACCATGCCTTGGCGAATGCATCTCAATGGGGGAACTTGGATTGAATTGATAGCACAGACTTTTGAACAAGAGCGGGAGTCCTTGCCTTTTCAACAATACCCCTTGGCACAATTGCAGCAGGAGCTGGGATTAGGACAACCTCTATTTAAAACGATATTTAATTATGTCAATTTCCATGTTTACAAGCGTTTATCTGGTATCGATAACTTGAAGTTATTAGGAGTGCAATTTTTTGAGCAAACTAATTTTGCATTAGCAGCCCAATTTTCTGTTAACCCCGTAACATCTGAAATATTCTTAATTCTTAATTATGCTACAGACCAGTTTAGTTCTGAGCAGATGAAAAGAATTAGTGATTATTACAGTGCAGTTCTGATGGCAATGGCTACCCAACCAGAAGAACACTATGAGCAAGTTTCCTTGTTAACGGAAGCAGAACGGCATCAATTGTTAGTAGAATGGAATCAAACGGAGAGTGAATATCCAAAAGATAAATGTATTCATCAATTATTTGAAAAGCAAGT
>NZ_JBALCY010000049.1:0-4233 GCF_036917655.1 Nostoc sp. | reverse complement strand
AAATTTGCGTTTTGCTGCACCAAATAATTGAAATGCAGTTTCAATTAACAACTTTTTGAGAGAATCAGTTAATACTATGGCCATCAGTTACCACATTCAAAAACAAGCGTCATTATTTAAATTACTACAAAAGGGGAATGATTATCATTATTGCTGATGGAATAGTTTATTTTCTAGAAGTCCCTTAAAAACAGCGAAATCAAACTGTTTTTTAAACTGTCGGCGAGAACTTCTCTCTGTTCGTTGACTGTAGCGACTCAAGTTGGGTATTGTTTACCTTGCCACGCGTTCGCGTGGCGTGTCACAGACAAGCCTCTCGTAGAGAAGGCTTTACGCTTTGCTAACGGCAGTTAGTTACTAGGATGTTGTTGCGACTGCCGTTGCTCCAGACGTGTAGCACAATACTTGTTGATAACTCTGTATCAGGATATCAAAACATTCTTGACATAATACTTTTCTATGTCCAATTAATCTCTTTAGAACGAAAAGCTCTATCCCAATCGTTAGCAATCACTTCCATGATATTGATCATGCCTTCATAGCCAAAATATGGCTTGTCTACATAAGTTTCTCTGTTAGTGGGGCTAAACACATCAAAAGCAATTTTGATTCCCAATTCCTCTGCCATGTATTTTTCCCATGCCGAGCCAATCACAGCATCAACATCAAACTCTTCTAAGGTCTGTTTTACCTGATAGCCATCTGCCGAATATATTACGCGCGAAGTAAGACCGAGGCTGTGCAGTTCTCGCTCCAGAATTGAACGAGAATCAGGCATCGCTGAACGAAATAATAAGACTTCAGGAATCATCTCCAATTCTTCAAAGAGCATTCTCACTAGTCCAATACCAAGCGTCCCATCCGCAGATACAGCAATTCTACAGTTACGATATCGGGGAATAATCATCAATGCTCGTTTGCGAAGTGTATCTACGACCATTTCTTCGCCTTGTTTGATGATTGGCTCCACTTTTTCATCTATCTTAAAATGTGCCGCCAATGCCTTCAACCACCGAGTAGTGTTGTTTACACCTATTGGTAAAGGTATATCATCAAGGATCAAAGGGATGTCATGGGTCTGTTGCATTTTCCGAGCAAACTTATACCCAACATCATGACTGAGAACAATATTGGCGGTTGCTTCACCAGCTTGCTCTAGTTCTTCAAAGGAGGTATTATGAGAAAAGACCGTCTGTACTTTAATCCTTAAAGATTTTAACATCTGCTTTACCCATTCCAAATCAGCCCACCAAGTAGGATTCAGATTTGCTTGTGGTGCAATGATATTTACAATCCTTGGCTTTCTGCCCCTTCTCTTGGTCTGCCTTTTTTTGATAAAAGGAAGTAAAGCCTCCAAACCCATCTCTAAGCCATCGTAAGCATTGCCCCGAAACCCACCAGCCATTAAAGGAACGAGTTTGGCTTTGATATCTGGCTGAAGCTGGTTGCACAATCCTGCAATATCTTCACCAATGATGTCTGCCGCGCAAGTACCAACGACAAACATCACCTTAGAATCAAAAGATTTATCCGCGTCTTTGATCATCCCTTTGAGTTTCTCAGATGCTCCCATCACAATGTCTGACTCAAAAAGACGAGTACAAGCAACTTTCCGCTTGGTGAAATCAACCTCATGAGCATCATACCCAGCTGCAACAGTAGACGCGCAACCCTGTGGAGACTGAATTACAATACTGACATCTTTAATGCCAGCAACCGTAGTTGCAATACCTTCAAGGGCACAGCCAACTACTGGGTCTTTACTATGGTTACAATTGTCAAAAGTTGTTTCAGCAGACATTTTTTCCTCCTGTTTCTCTAAAGCTTGACTATGGGAAACGCGTTTTATGCAGCTTGTAGCGACTTCTGCCTTGACGTTTCCGTGTTTTGTGAAGCCTGTAGCGACTTCTGTCTTGACGTTTCCGTGTTTCGTGCAGCCTGTAACGGCTTCTGTCTTGACGTTTCCGTGTTTCGCGCAGCCTGTAACGGCTTCTGTCTTGACGTTTCCGTGTTTTGTGCTGCCTGTAGCGACTTCTGCCTTGACGTTTCCGTGTTTTGTGCTGCCTGTAGCAACTTCTGCCTTGACATTTTTGGCTTAAGCTTTGCTCGTAAGCTAATAATCATTTAAATTGCATCCCCGCGTCTCCCGCAACTCCCACGTCCCCGCGTTTTTCTGAGGCTAAGGATTATGCAACTTAAGAGCGGACAGATATCAGACGCCACCGAATCAGCGTGCAGTATTTTCTAGTTCTTAAATGCAGCCAGTCTCGGTTTTTTGTTAACGATCGCTTGACTTTTAAGACAGTCGCTACAATTATTCTGCGCCTCTGCGTGAGACAAATCCATACTTTATTCAGCAAAGTCACATTTCATTTATTACTCGTTACAACATTTGCCCCGTCTCTTCTCTGCATATACGGTACAATCAGGCAAGTCTTGAGCTAGTTTTCCGGTTAGTGATTGAGCAGATGCTAACCCGGAATCTTTAGGGAATACCATTTGCTTGGTTAAAGAACTGCGAGGTCTAAAGCCATATTGAAGTGCTGTTTTAATACACTTTGCGACCTTTAAGGCTCCGCGATAGCCAAATCTGGGACGATTTAAGATAGCATTTAAATCGACGACGGGAATATGGGGGAAACTCAAGGAAGAACCAAAATACACTACTGAATCTGAATCAAGACCACCAATAAAATCCAGTAATTCATCTTCCGTTTGTTTCATTGACTCGTACTTGCCAAAGGCTAGCGTCCCCTTAGTAATCAGGATTTCTGGGTCTAACCCTGTTTCCAACAAGTAATCTACACTGGTTTCTCGTGCTTCTGTACTCCAGGGATGGAAGTTATAGATTACCACACGCATCCCAAAATCACGATCCAACATGTGGGCAAGGGACAAGCACTTAATAGCATCATGTCCTTCGATAATTGCTAACTTACCTTCTATATAACTCTTAGCTTCCTCAAATTCAGTCTTAATTGCGGCATATTCCCTTGACATCAAGGCAGCCGCCTGTTCTTCCATCCCTAAATATTTTGCAGCCCCTTCGAGCCATTTTTCTGTAGCGGTGATTCCATAGGGAAGGATAGTAGAATTTAAGGGAGTACCAAACTTGTCTGACATGGCTTTGCCGATGGTATAGCCAAGATCCAAACATAAAGTACAGTTAACTGCCGCACTTGGTGCTTGTTTGAGTTCTTCTAAAGTACAATCACCAGCGATGACGCTGTGAACTCGTGCGCCCATTCCTTCTATCAATCGCACCAATTCCTTGACATCGGTTTCGACTTCCGTCCTTTCAGGACCCATCTTCGCGCCTACAATATTGACAGCATCGGCTAGTTGTGCTTTCCGTTCTGGAGTTGGCGGCTCCATAAAGTCTACAATTTGCCGAAATACGATATCAAATCCACTGCGATACTCCCCTGCGAATCCTTCGCAATGTATCGTCATGATCTCAGACTTGATTTCGGTGCGGGCTTTATTCACTACGTCATCAACACAGTCGCCAATAATACCAGACGCGCAACTAGTAGCAACAACGATCGCATCAGGATGGTATTTTTCATCTACTTCTCGAATCGCGCCTGCTAATTCTTTTTCGCCTCCAAAAATTACCGCTTTCTCGCTCATGTTCGTAGTTACCACGGGTTCATAAGGTGAACCACTATTGCGGCTGTTGGTCAGCTTGTATGCCCGCTTGACACCATAAGCACAGCCACTCGGCCCGTGAGAAATGACGATCGCATTTTTAATCCCACTTAAAATCTTGGTTGCAGTCCAAAATTTACAGGGGCGGGTATGACTACCTTGTAAACTAGTCTTGATTTTACCCTCTTTTGCCAAGCGATAAAGTTCGCTTAAATTTCCGTAAAATACGACATTCTGATCTATGCTTGCAGTCATGAGAACTCTCCAGTCTTTGAATAGCTTCTATAGCAGTACCGTGTGAGTCGTAAACCAGACGACTGAGCCGCCCTCTGATATCATGTCCGCTTAATTACTTATTAAACCCGAAGAACCCCACCCCGCCAAAGCTATGCTTTGTCTCCCCTCCCCGCCTGCTCTTAGGGGCTGGGGGTGGGGTTCTTTCTATTATGGGTAATCTGGCGGACATGATATGACTTATATCATCTCTGCTTAATTACTTATTAAACCCGAAGAACCCCACCCCGCCAAAGCTATGCTTTGTCTCCCCTCCCCGCCTGCTCTTAGGGGCTGGGGGTGGGGTTC
>NZ_JBALCY010000048.1:0-29531 GCF_036917655.1 Nostoc sp. | reverse complement strand
AGGTGATTTTGCTCCTGTAGCTCTTACTGCTCCTGCTATCAACGGTTAAATAGTAAAGTTTAGCTAAATCGAAAAGCGCTCTCCCGAAAGGGGGGCGCTTTTTGTTTAGATGTATCAGAATT
This sequence comes from Nostoc sp., assembly GCF_036917655.1. Lineage (GTDB taxonomy): Bacteria > Cyanobacteriota > Cyanobacteriia > Cyanobacteriales > Nostocaceae > Nostoc. The sequence continues at coordinate 29,409 of NZ_JBALCY010000048.1, read as the reverse complement.
GGAAGTTCAGCCCACCAAATTTCCCTTAGTTTTACTACTGCGCTTCCTCTGTCAAGGTATGGGCTTTTTGTAACAAAATAAAAAGCCAAATAGTCCGTATTTATATTTATGTTTTTAATCACTATACTTGAGGTGTACGTAGTCTGTTTTACCTTTGCTAAATCAAATGACCAATCCAAAATTCTATAAGAATGTCATCATAGTTAAGGTAAAAACATTCTGGAGATAAGACAACGGTTTACGCACGCCCTTTAGCACGGTTAATTGAGCAATTGCAACGCCTGCCGGGAGTTGGCCCCAAATCTGCCCAACGACTGGCTTTGCATATTTTGAAGCGCCCAGAAGCAGAAGTAGAAGCTTTGGCACAAGCCCTAATTGAGGCAAAAAAACAGATAGGCTTGTGTTCTGTTTGCTTTCACCTATCTGCCGAACCTGTTTGTGAAATCTGCCGCAATGCTAACCGTGACAACAGCACTATCTGTGTTGTAGCAGATCCCCGCGATGTGATTGCGCTGGAAAAAACCCGCGAGTACAAAGGTAAATATCACGTTTTGGGTGGGGTGATTTCGCCAATTGATGGAATTGGGCCAGAACAGTTGACTATACTGGCTTTGCAGCGGCGGGTGAGTCAGCAAAAACCTCAAGAAGTAATTCTGGCAATTAGTCCGAGTGTAGAAGGGGAGACAACAACATTGTATATTGGTCAGCTACTGAAACCATTTACCAAGGTGACGCGGATTGCCTTTGGTTTACCTGTAGGTGGTGATTTGGAGTACGCCGACGAAGTGACCCTGGCAAGGGCATTGGAAGGACGCAGGGAGTTAGATTAGGCTTAATTAAAGGTTATAAACTTAGATTTAAGCCTTTGCTATCAAACCAGAGGGCAGGTTTTTTTTGATGTGCATCAGTGGCAAAGTTGGTAATTGGTATAACAAACCCCCCCATTACGAATTATCAATCACGAATTATTTTGACTAAGTTTCAAAAGATTAATTTGGCTTACCTGTAATCGTGAATGCTGCCCAGTAGTAAGGATGATTATAAAGATTTTTATCTGATGCCATTTTACTATTTCTATATAGTTGTGTCGCTAAATAAGTTTGAATTCGTAATTCTTCAGGATGGAGATTATTCAAGATATCTTCATACCATTTTGTCAGTTCTCCAGCAGTTAGTTCTTTCAGCCATTGTGTTGCTTCAGCTAAGGCAGTAACTGCTGATTTATTGGGCTGTAATCGTCGGTAAAACTCTATCATTACCAAGGCACTAGCTGAAGATTCTACACTCCAGAGAGTACTCACTACATGAGGAACGCCCTGACTCACAAAACCACTCACTAAACTCACATATTCACTGCTGATAGTGTGGTTGCTAGTACTTAAATTTTCACAGGCAGAGAGAGTAATAAGGTTATAACTTGCTAGATTTTGCTGGCAGATTTCATCTAGAGTAAGTTTGTCTTCACCTGCTAATGCTAATTCTGACTTTTTAGGTTCAGCCAAATTATTAGTGACACGACCCGTAAAATGAAAGATGTTGTAATTATCAAATAAGGCATTTTCGACAATATTTTTCGTAGCTTCTGATCCCTGAATTCGTTGGATATTGTTGAACATCTGGCTAACAACTTCAGACTCCAGTTTGGCAAATTTAAGTGTGGGATAACCTGTACTCTCAGGATGTTCAACACTGAGCAATAACTGATTTTGCCACTGCCCAATATCTTCAGTTTTTATTGATAAACCGATTTGGGCACTAGGGAGATAGGTGACGGTGAAATTTGACTCCACATTCGGCAACTCTTCCGGCGATGAGGAAGAGAGATGGAAAAGTGTATGAATGGGCAATTTGTACAAATCACGGTGAGGAATTAAAACCAGTTGGGTGATGCCTTCGAGTTCCTGTGCAATTGTGGAAATATTCAGGATTTCATACAGTTGTAACAGCTTTTGTTCCATCTCAACTCGCCAAGAGTGCTGGCTTTTACTTTCTTTGTCTTGGGCCGTGCTGCGATATTCTTGGTATTGTTGATGCCAATCTTCTAGCCAAGTTTCAAATTCAATTAGGCGTTGCACTGCTTCAGGTAGGGGCAATTCATTTAGACGGATAGCGTCTTCTCCTAAAGGTATTCCCCCAGGATCTTGCATGGGTGTAAAGAGGAGGATCGGTGATGGCGCTTGGTCTTTGAGAATGAAAGTATGTAGGGCAACTGGACTAATATGCCAGTAAATAATTGCTGTTGTGGGATTGAATAGTCGTTGAATTGCGCCATAATGAGGCGAGTAAATATCATTATTCCAGCCAGAAAGCAGCCAGTTTAAACAAGCATTTTTGCCTTGTTCGGCAATTTCCCACGCTTCTACTAAATCACCTGACTCTACAGCTAAATCAACTGCCAATTGAGCAAAGCCTGCAAATTTTAGAGCTAGCTGTTTTTTACTTTCGTCTGAGCGAGTTTCTTCACTCAGTAATTGTCGCAATAAATCTGTGCCGCGTTGTTGTAATTCTTGAACTTGTGTTGTTTGTCCCAAACCCATCAGCACTTTGCCTAAAGATTGCAAAACCTCTAGGTGCAACTGGGGAAAATATTCTAGTGTAAGGGTTAACAACGCCTGATGGTACTCAGATGCGGCTTTGCGCCAATAATCGCGGGTATTGGTATGTTTTTTGCCTTGCTCGTAGTAAGTATTAGCGATCGCAACATGCAATCTACCCCAACCTTCTGGGTGGGTATCTGTCCGCAGATGTTTTAACCCTTCTTCGTAGCTGGCTAATTTTCCTTCGTAGCCACCTTGTTGTAAGGCGGGATTTGTCGCTGTTATACTACTCGACAAATTCAGCAATGCGTCAGAATTCACTAAATTTCCGATCGCAGTTCCTCGACCAATCCAAGCTTCCCAATAATCTTGTTTAATTTGCAAAGCGTTGTCATAACAGGCGATCGCTTCGGCAAATTGTTCTAAATAAAACAGTGCTACGGCTTGATTATACCAAGCTAAGTGGAAGTCGGGTTTAATGGCGATCGCTTGCCGATAGGAGGCGATCGCTTCAATGCGACGTCCTAAGTTGTCTAAAGCTATACCACGGTTGTACCAAGCTAAGTAGAAGTCGGCTTGAACTGAAAGTGCTTTGTCCCAGGAGGCGATCGCTTCTGACCACTTTCCTAAATTAAATAGCACTACACCCCGGTCTATCCAGACTTCGTGGTACTCTGGGTTAATTTCTAGCGCTCTGTCGTAAGATATAATCGCCTCTGCAAATTGTTCGCCGACAGCTAGGGCTATACCTCTGTGATACCAGTTTTCCTGGTCTTCTGGTTCCAAATGCAGCGCTTGGTCATAACTAACAATAGCTTCCGGTAGCCACCCTAACTTCAGCAGCGCCAAACCCTTGCTAGACCAAGCTTCTTGGTAGTCTGGTTTAATTTCTATGGCTTTGTCAAAAGAAGCGATCGCTTCTTGAAAGTATCCTAATTCTCCGAGAGTTCCACCCCGATTGTACCAAGCTTTGTAGAAGTCGGGTTTCAGTTCTGTGGCTGTCTCGTAAGATGCGATCGCTTCATCAAAACGTTCTAAATGGAACAGCGTCAAGCCTCGATTAAACCAATATTCGGAAAATTCTGGTTGAAGTTCAATGGCTTGGTCATAAGATGCGATCGCGCCTAACAAATCACCTGTTTTCGCTTGGCTTAGACCTTGGTAAAACCACGCTTGAGCCTGGGTAATCGGATTATCGCTATGTCGCTCAATAATACCAGGGGAATTACTGCTTTGAACTGCCAAATTAGAAGCAAGTTGCTGGACTAAATTGGTACTTTGATCCAACCTCACCCACAACTCATCTAGGGTATAAGCCACATTTGGCTCTAAATTCGTCAAAGTGTTATCCCAGGTTTCCTCTGAGTCAGATGTTGTTAATTCAGTTCTTTGTCTAGTGGAAAGGAGATTTGTTGGTGTTTTAGTTGAAGTAATTTTCTCTTCATCGCCGAACTTCAGTTCGGCTAATGAGGTGATTGAATCTTCTGCTGCGGGAAGAGGGAGATTTTCTCTTATTGTGGTTTGGGCATCTTCTAGTTCATACTCCAATACCAGTTCCTCTAGATTCTCGGTCAATCTTTCCTCAGAAGAGGCATTTTCGGGCGCTGGCGTTATTGGTTCAACATCTGGTACATCATATTCCCATAACTGCTCACCTAAGCTGCGGATTAGCTCTTGCCCAGGCGAAGTTGGGAGAATTTCTTCATCAGTTGTGGTTTCTACGACATTAGGCTCATCATACTCCCATAACTGCTCGCCCAAATTGCGGATCAGTTCTTGCCCAGGAGTGGTTTCTATTACATTTGGCTGATCGTACTCCCACAACTGTTCGCCTAAATTGCGGATCAGTTCTTGCCCAGGAGTAGTTTCTATTACATCTTGCGCCTGATTCTCCTCATCCTCTATCTGTGTGGGTAAGTTTTGCATCAGCCGAATGCCAATGTCATAGGCAACGTCTCCAATTCTGCCGACACCAAGTTCCCCCAATTGCACCATCTGTGATGCTAAAAGAGGATTCGGTGTAGGTGAAGCTAGCAAACTTTCGCCAAACATCACCAACCAATCTATCCAGCGTTCAGCCGGAATGCGATTTTCGACCCGTTGCAGATACCTCAATGCCCACTGTCGTCCTCGTGCTTGATGCACGCCTTCTAACAATTGGATAAACAATTGTTCCAGATCCGCATTGGTTAGTTCTGGTAGTACCTCTACCAGATTACGTCCTCTCGCACCCTTGAGAGAACTAGTCTGCTTACTTTCAATCAGGCGCTTTAAGAACCTTTTAAGCGACTGCGATATCCGCCTGAGCATCTGCCACACTCTTGGATTTTGTTTTTCTAGATTGTAGCCATCGTTGTGTTAAAAAAATCATCAATTACGTAAAAATCCATTAGATCCGGACAGCGCTTCCGTCGCAAGTTAGCAAAAAATATACCAAACTTCAAGAGCATAGCATTACAACGTTACAATTCCCAGATTCAACTCTTGAATTTTGACTCTGCCAAGCAGTTAATTTTCTGTTTGCTCTGTAGTCGATTGACCGGCAGGATATAATTGACTAATCAATGCCTGGACAAGCACTTGTGGGTCATCTGTCTCAACGGCAAGCTGTTGAGCAATCTGCTGGCGTAAGTTTTCATCCTCCTGCAACATCACAAATAACTCTTCTAGGGTAACAGTTTGGTATTCTCCCTCCGGGAGGTTCTCTGGCGGGTCTGCTGACTCTGATATTGGGGCGGTTGGCTCAGAGGGCAAAGTTGTGCTGATAGCATCTGGCCCTTCATATTCCCATATTGGTTCGCCTTGATTGCGTGTCAACAACTGCATCCCGATACTATAGGCAACATCTCCGATTTCTCCGATGCCCAACTCACCCAGTTGCACTAACCGCGCAGCTATTTCATTATTGGGTGTAGGTGATGCGAGCAATCTGTCGCCAAAGCGCCCTAACCACTCAACCCAGTCTTCAGTTGTAATCCGATGTTCAATATTATGCAGCCACTTTTGTGCCCATGCTTCCCCTCGTGCTTGATGTACTCCTTGCAACAGTTCGGTGAACAGAAATTCCAGATCCGTATCGCTTAGGGGTGGTGCTGGTTCTTTTTGCACATTCCCCCTTGCTTTTGAGGCAGTCTGTTTTCCACCAAATAAGCTCTGAAAAAGCTTTTTGAGCCATTGAAATAGCCGCTTGAGCATCTGCTGCACCATCGAGTTTTGCTTATCCTAAAATTGTAGCGATCGCACTGGGCTATGGCGTTAGTTCGGTCAATAAAACGTATTTTTCCTCTAGGGGATTGGGGATTAGGGATTGGGGATTGGGGATTGGGGAAGAATTCTTATAACTCCTAATTCCCAACTCCCAACTCCCTTTTATAGAACAAACGTACTAAATGCTATGCTATAATTCCGATACATTGATGTTGAAATCATAGTTAGAGGATAAGCTCTGGTTGCAAGTTTCCTGAGTGCCAAAATTTACGGCATTAGTTGAGTATTGCGCTATGGCAACATCGACAAACAAAGCAGGTACGAGAGTTTAAAATAATTGAATCCTAAACTCGACTCGGTGCTAGTAATTAACTTTGAAAGGCATTGAAGTCTATATTTTGATGTCTTACGAACCCCTGCACCACAAATATCGCCCCAAGAGTTTTGCTGAACTGGTGGGCCAAGAGGCGATCGCTACCACCCTCACGAACGCGATCGGCACATCCAAAATCGCCCCCGCTTATTTATTCACTGGGCCCAGAGGTACGGGGAAAACTTCTAGCGCCCGGATTCTGGCTAAATCTCTCAATTGTCTCAAAAGTGACAAGCCCACCGCTCAACCCTGCGGCGTGTGTGAGGTTTGTCAGGGGATCACCAAGGGTTACGCCCTAGATGTAATTGAAATTGACGCCGCTAGCAACACTGGTGTCGATAATATCCGCGAGTTGATTGAAAAAGCGCAGTTTGCTCCTGTGCAGTGTCGCTACAAGGTTTATGTAATCGATGAATGCCACATGCTCAGTACCCAGGCATTCAATGCGCTACTGAAGACACTAGAAGAACCACCGAGACACGTAGTTTTTGTATTGGCGACAACAGACCCGCAACGGGTGTTACCAACAATTATTTCACGCTGTCAAAGGTTTGATTTTAGACGCATTCAGTTAGAAGCGATGGTTAAGCATTTAAGTGCGATCGCCTCTATAGAAAATATTCATATTTCACCCGACGCTGTAACCCTAGTAGCCCAACTTGCTCAGGGAGGATTGCGAGATGCCGAAAGTCTACTTGATCAATTGGGTTTGTTAGCGGGTGAAGTGACACCGGATAGAGTTTGGGATTTGGTTGGGACAGTGAGCGAACAGGACTTGCTGGGGCTTTTAAATGCGATCGCTCAAGATAAACCGGAAGCAGTTCTTGACAGTACCCACAAAATTCTAGATCGTGGTCGAGAACCCCTAACTCTCCTGCAAAATCTCGCCGCCTTCTACCGCGATTTACTGATTGCCAAAACTGCACCCAACCGCCACGATTTGGTTGCTTGTACTCAGCAAACCTGGACAGCGCTGGTTGAGTTTGCTCAATACTTCGATATGAGCGTGATTTTGGCAGGACAGCAACACCTGCGAACATCAGAAGTGCAAATTAAAAATACCACCCAGCCGCGTTTGTGGTTGGAAGTAACATTATTAGGATTATTACCCAGTGCGACAAATATTCAGCCACAAGCCCCAAGTGTCGCGGCGCGAGTTAACATACCTGCTGTATCTCCAAGCTATCATCCTCCAGCAGTTGCCCAAAATCATGCAGTCTCTTCTGTACCTCTAGCTGAACCACAAACAAATCATAATTCTGCATCTCCCAATCATCTAGCGGCTGCCCAAAATCAGCCCCTCACTTCATCTCCCCCAGCTGAACGGCAAACAAATCACAATTCTGCTGCTAACTCAGTTTCACCACCAACCCCAGAACCTGTATCTGTTGCTGTGCCGCCTGCGAATGTTGAACCAGTAACTTCAGAAGTTGTTGGGGAAGCAGAATATGACTTAACTCAGGTTTGGCAACAGGTGCTTGCTAACCTCCAGCCAAAATCAAGGCAAGAAATGCTGCGTCAAATGAGCCAACTTATAGAGTTCGACGGTGTTGTGGCTCGAATTGCTATCAAACAGGCATGGTATGACAAGGGAAAATCTTATCTACCTATGATTACGGCAGCTTTTCAGCAGACTTTCCAGCGTGAAATCCAGATCAATATAGAAAAAGGAACTTCTTCAAACTCTACCTCAGCCAAAAAAAATCCTCCCCCAAAAGACTCTACTCGCGTTCAGCAACCATCTACTCCCAGTTACAACCACCAAATTTCGCCTCCAGCGCCAGTACCACAGCCAGCAACTCCACCACCAGCACCGACACCAGCACCAGCACCACTAAAAACTGAGCCAGCAGCAAGGAATGGAAATGGGGTAAGTGGAAATGGGGCAAATGGAAATGGGGCAAATAGAAATGGGGTAAATGGAAATGGGACTCAAACTTTGCCTCCATCGCCACAGCGAACACCCGCACCTGATTGGGAAGTTGATGAAGTAGCGATCGCAGCTCAACGTCTAGCAGAATTTTTCAACGGACAAATTATCCGTTTTGCAGAGGATTCCACAGAATTCTCCGATTCGGTAACTACACCTGAATGGGCGGAAGAATCAGAAGTTGATGATGAATAATGCTCTTATATTTAATTAAAAACTGGGAAATGAATAAAACTTATTTGATGCGGAAAAATAATCAAAGCTGATGTTAATAATTATATCTTACTCGTGATTTTAGTTTCAATAAAATACTACAAAGCTATATCCAACTTAGATTTTTAGTTTTACTACTAATTAAGTTTATTTTGTTTAACTCGTTAGTTGTTTGTTTATAGCATAAAATATGCGATATAACCGATTTTTGTTGAGTAATTTATTCTTTGAAAGTTCTATATAGTTGCTTCTAAAGTGAGGGATAATCGCTATGCTTCCGGTCGAGATTGACTGGTTTCCCCCAACCAACGTAAGCAAATTTGTCCATTATTGTTGTCGTCTTCTTCTCTATAATAATAAACCATACAATAAATATACGTGCCTTCTTGAGGCCACTCAGCATGATCTAGGGGTAGTGGTTTACATTCCTCTTTGTAGTAAAAAATAGGCCCAATATGAATTAAACCTATATACCTATAGGAATCCTTTGGAAAATCATCGACTTCTATAAATATGCCAAAAGGTCTAATTTTTCCTACTTTTGCCCAAAACTTACGAGCAATGGGAAATTGCTGCTTAAGCAGTAACCAGTGTTGTTTCCTAAGTAGCCGCCATTGTTCCTCATTCATTTTCATCAGGAGCCTCAGGCACGAAAGTCAGCATTTAAAAGAGAAATTACACTTGTAATATTTTTGGCTTTGCACTAACTATAATTTACGATTTAGCACTCTTAAACCTATTTATTTACTCAGTATAAGAATAAGAAGAATTCAACTCAAGCAAGTAAAACCGTTGAAGCCATCACTAAAAGTCTACCTAAAGTTGTAGAGAATAGTTTTACACAGGGTAGAATGCAACACTGCTCTCCTAGTCTAGCTTTTTCGGGAGAAAAAACGAACTGTGAATAATTATGGTCTACAGTGAAAAAGGCAGGAGGCAGAGGGCATTATTCCTCCTGTCTCCTGCCTCTGTTATTTTTAATTTCCCAAAGGGGCTATTCCCCATTCCCAGTATGCAAAGTTTTCACCCATTTCAGGCGCTTTTCTCTTACCGACATGCGGGCAGTAGTACTGCTCATGACGACTAACCAGTGCAACATATATAAACTGCCACGCATGGTTTGCACCAGTATCAGAAAATATGTAGAAAGTGGGAATTTCTGATCTTGACGTATCCGTTTTAGACCTGTAAACATCCCTACCATCGACATAGTAACGGACAAGCCTGTGATCGGACTTAACATTGGTGGACGATGACGAGCGATCGCCATTAATAAATCTGGTACTGCTGCTGTCGGCAAGATATACATAATCAGCAGAAAAATCAGCAAATCCCAGCTTTTGCGCCATCCCATGCGGTTTTTGAGAATTAAATCCCAATAGTCCAAATAGCGTTGATAACCACCTTCTGCCCAACGGTTGCGCTGATGCCAAAGTGGAACTGCACTTGTCACTCCTTCTTCTTGCACCGCTGGATGGAAAACACACTCAATATCCCATTTATCCAAATGTAAACGGATTGTCAAATCCAAATCATCGGTAATGGTTTCCTCATTCCAGCCACCGCAGCTTTCCAAGGCTGAACGCCGGACAAATTGACCATTGCCCCGCAGTTCACCAATACCACCAAGGGCAGTCCGCTGTTGCTGAAACCAGGTATCAAGTGCCATTTCTGCCATTTGACCCTTAGTCCAAAAGTTTTCTTTGGCGTTGGCGATCGCTTTTCGCACCTGCACCGCCCCCACCTTTTCTCTTTGAAATAAAGGTATTACCTGTTGCAGCAAGTCTGGTGTCACTTGGGCATCAGCATCAAATACTGCTATAATGTCACCCTTTGTTAGTGGCAATACTTGATTCAACGCCCCCGATTTGCCGCCACTAGCTTCTGCTGAACGCCTTAGTACTTTCAGTTGCTTGTGTTTATGTTCTAGTTCTGCTAATAAATTTGGCGTGCCATCACTGCTGTGATCGTCAATTATCCATACTTCGTACTGCCCACCTGGATATTCCAGATTACAAAGATTTTTGACTAATTTAGCAATTACCGCTTCCTCATTTTTCGCAGCCACTAGCACAGATACAGAGGGCAAGTCTCCCTGTATTTCTTTTGGATAGCGACGGGATTTAGTAAACACTACCACCAAAGCATGAAATCCTAGAATGGTGGTCAGTCCTAGAATAAATATGGAAGCCCAAGAAACTAAATGTAGAGCGATCGTGCCACTCCAGACGATAGTCAAGACTAGAGCTGCTTTGCGTCTACGACCTTGAAACCGGGGTGTTAGAGACACAGGATCTGTCTCTGACACTGGCTCCTCATCTACTGATAGGTCAGACAATAAGGAGTTGAGCGGATCAAGCTCTTGATAAGAATCTTCTTCGGGCCAGGAATTCGCTGGCATAGGTTAGGTTGCTTGATTCAAAAACCAGTATTTGTCTACAGTTAGTAATTTTACGGACAAATATCCCTAAGCTACTTTTCCCGATATTAATCGGAATGGGCAAACTGCAATACCCGCTATCCCTAAGCCAAAAGCCGCTGGGACTACCTTTGTTGTCACCGCCACTCTGCGTAATTACCTCACATTAACCACGTTTGCTACTCTTAGACAGAGGCTTGATTCCTTTGATAGCCACTTGGGCAGGAAGCTTATAGAGTCGGACTTTCTCGAATGAGAACTCCGGTTTGGGCAAAGTAATAGCAAGGTAGCAGCAGCTTGTTATTGGGAGAAACAGCAATAACGGCATCCACCACTTTACAGTCGGGATTTTTAGTGTTATCGTTCCCAGCTTCGATAACAGTTAATGCAGGATCATTGTAACCGAAATTTTAATATTTCTTAGCAGTAACTTTATTTATAGGGCATTGGGCAATTCAATTTTGGATTTTGGATTTTAAATTTTGGATTAAATTTCAATCTAAAATCTAAAATCTAAAATTCTTCCTCTCCCTGCTTCCTTCCCCTACCGTGTGCTTTAGACACATTTTTTGGGAATACTACTCAAAGCCACTAATATCCCCAGTTGCCAACTAACTTGAGGAATATTTAACAATGTCTATTGACCAACTCCAGCCTGCCACTCAACAACAAGCCAGTGTTTACTTACCTTATGTTCAGGGCGCTAAACGGAATTTTTTACCCTATGCCATCAGTCTCTATCAAAAAGGGGTCTTGGAGGGACATCGGAAGATAGAAGCCAGTGAACATGTCCCCTTTGTCGCCTCCTGGAATGTTGCTACTTTACCCTCAGACTTAACCCGTTGCCGAATCCAGTTTGATGGCAATGCTGATCTGAGTTACGAATTGATGATGGCTAGTTTTGAGTTTATTAATTTTTTAATTGAACTTATGGATAACTATAAACGTCATCGTGCGACCGATTTTTCACAACCGTTTTACCGCAAACTACTGCGTATAGACGATTAATTAAATTCAGCCGGACTTTTGGAAGTTCGGCTTGTCTTTAGAAACCTAACCACCATTCCCGCACTTCGCGCAACGGCATCGAAGTGCGGGAATGGTATTTCAAAGCCTCTCAAGAGCGAAAGAGGGGTTTTTAGTCTACTTTAAGACTTTCCAAACACCCTCTTAGAGCAGATGTCTTTTTTTCTTTTCAAAAGCATACCAAAACCAGCTACCAGAAAGGTTCCTAAAACGCTAGCGGGTTCTGGAATAGAAGTTTCATCTATAGGTACTTTGATTCTTAAATTCGCCAAGGTAGCGTTAGTCAAAGTCAAGGATGTTACACTTGGCAAACCTGGGATATCAGATTGGAAATCAAAGACTGTGGGAGTTAAATTACCATTGCGCTCGCTATATCGTTCCCCATATCCACTCACTTCAAAAGTGCCTTGATACTGCTTCCCGGTGTCTGGGTCGGTGACAGTACCAGTGTAGAAGGCTTTTGTGAGATTAAATTCATCCTGAACTACTCCTTGAAATGTGGTTCCTGGCAATTGTCCCTGATATTTATAGGGTGTCAACTGACCACCAGAGAGAACCGGTGATGTGAGAACACCATCGAACGAGACAATAGGAATGCCTTTAAAGTCAACAAAATTATGCAGACTTCCATCAGAGCGTGTTTCTACTTGTAAATAGTCTGACTGGTATACAGAAACATAATTAGGATTATTATTAGTACCTAAGTTTCGGTAATAAGTTCCAGTGTCATCCGTATCAATACGAGTAATACTGTTATTGAAATTGGGATTATTCCTGGGAAGTTCGATAGTTCCTGATAATGTGCCAGTGCTTTCAATTGTGATGAATTGAGCAGCGGAAGCACTTGCTCCACTTAAAGCGAGCGTCATTGCTGCTAAACAACTGCTACTAACAACTGCACAACCTAGCTTAATCCCTGATGAACTCACTTTCATTAACAAATTGCTCCTTTATTTGCCGATGATAAACACACCTAATCTGCTGAGATTCATTGCAAATATTTCTCAAGCATGATTTATTATTCCCAAGCTTCTGATGGAAGTTTCATCGACAACAAAAAATCTTGTCAATCCCTATCTTTATTCTTGCTTGCGTAGACGCAAAGCGGTTTGTCGTCAGACATCGCTTACGAGCATTTTAAGTTTTTATGACAAGCAATAATTAGATAAAGCTGACTAAAATAATTTTAAGTAATTTCTCTAACTATTCTTTAAACTTAATAAACTACTAATCAGTTTAGCCAAGCCACTACAGCAGGGATTTGAATGCTCAGATAATTCATTACGTTCTATTTGCTTTGCCATCTTCTCAGCACGTTGAATCGCTTGTTCAGTTAACGATTTCAATGGTGTTGGATACAAGCACATTGATTTGTCGTAGTCTGGTATATGCTTTTCAAGCAAATTAACTAACCTATCACGAGTGATTTGTGCAAAATGGTCTTGAAAGTGAATTAGATACCAGAGTTCAAAACAAGGGTTTGTAATTGCCAGATTAATCTTTTGGCTTTTAGCTCGATTTATTGCACTTTGCCATTATTAAATATAGTTTTTAACTCAAATTTTGTAGCGTTGTGAATAGAGATACTATCTAATTTAAAAGGGTCTAGTTTTGCATATTTAAATAATTTCTGCAATGCCAGTGCTTCCTGTGTGCTATGAGACATCATAAGCAATAAATAATCGAGAGCTTGGATAACATTACTCTTGCCTGATGCGTTAGCTCCAAAAATTGCCAGAACAGGTAAAAGCTTAATGTCCCACCCTTCAACATGATATCCAGGTGCAATTTCATGATCTGACTTCACCCGTTTGCGTTTGCTGCTTTGGCTTGTCTGACGATCGCTTTGTTTTTGAGCAACCGCACTTAGGGTTACAGGTTCTTTAATTGAGCGGTAGTTTTCGACTGTAAAATCTACAAGCATAATTCAACGCGCACAAGGCAGTTTTTTGTGATTTATTCACGTAAATCTTATCTTAAAGGTAAGCAAATCTCCACTTTTACCACAACACATCATATTAACTCGCAGTGAGTGTAAGCTATTACCAGCAAATTATTACACTTTAATACACGCAGTAATCCAGAACTCACCACAAGATAATTAGATCGACAATAGAAATATAAGAAGTCTAACCAAGGCAGGTATGGAGCAATGGTGCGATTAAAACCGTGGCAGTGGGTCGTCTTAGCAATCCCGATCGCTTTCATCATCATTTTCTTACTGGTAGCCGCCGGTTCGCAAATTCATGTGTGGGGCATTAATTGGATTTGGGGTGTATTCACCCTTCTATTCGTTGGTTGGCGTTGGCTGTTGGTAAAATGGACTCAACCAGCTGTTAACCAAGTGGAAGCTGTATTAGCCCAAGTCCGCGAAGAACTGGAATCGACAGCAGAGGATACAGTCGGGACACCAGTGGGAAGTGATGTCACAAAGCTTGCAGAAACTGCATTCCAAGAGATACTACAAGCAGCACAGAGCGATCGCCCGATTTGGGAAGACTGGCCAACTTTTTGGACGCGATGCCAGGATTTGGTTGTAGCGATCGCTCATATCTACAATCCTCAAATTCAATATCCGCTGCTGAACATTTACGTCCCCCAAGCTTACGGGCTGATTCGGGGAACGGTGGATGATGTGGATCAGTGGATACAAAAGTTATCCCCAGTCCTCAATCAGGTGACGGTTGGGCAAGCATACCAAGGATACGAGGTCTACCGAAAGTTAGAACCATCGGCTCGAAAATTCTGGAAAGCTTGGAACTGGGCACAGTGGGTCTTAAATCCGGTGGCGGCGGTGGCAAAACAAGCCAGTCAGGGTTCTAGTAATCAGGCAACTCAGCAATTATTGGGGAATTTGAGCCAGTTATTCCGGGAAGCTGTCCTCAGGAACTTATGTCGGCAGGCGATCGCTCTTTACGGACGTAGCACATTACCAGTTTCAGCAACCGCTATTTCCACACCAACTTTACCCAAGGCAAAAACCCAAGCACTCCGAGAAATCCTGACTCAATCTCAACCAGCCGAGGCAGTTGAGCAAAAACCTGTGAATATTCTGCTGGTGGGGCGCACGGGGTCGGGAAAAAGTAGCCTGATTAACACGCTATTTCAGGCGGATCTCGCAGCCGTTGATGTTTTACCCAGTACCGATCGCATTCAGAATTATCAATGGCAGACTCAAACTGGAGAAACCCTATCGCTTTTGGATACACCTGGCTATGAACAAGTCAACCGTGCCGATCTCCGAAATTTGGTGCTTGATTATGCCATCAATGCAGATTTACTGCTGTTAGCTACCCCTGCCCTCGATCCAGCCCTGCAAATGGATGTGGACTTTTTGCAAGACATCAAAGCAGAAGTTGCAGATTTACCTGCGATCGCGATCGTCACCCAGGTAGATCGTCTGCGTCCCATCCGCGAATGGCAACCGCCTTATAATTGGGAATGGGGTGAGTCTCCTTCGGAGAGGCTACGCCAACGCCCCAAAGAAATTGCCATTAGAGAAGCCACTGAGTATCGCGCCAAATTGCTGGGAAACTTCTGTAATCTAGTTATACCCGTGGTTACAGGTGACAGCAAAACAGGTCGAGTTGCCTGGGGAGTGGAGGCGCTATCGTTGGGGTTAGTAGATGCGATCGCACCTACCAAGCAACTCCGTCTCGCCCGTTTTTTGCGTAACCTCGAAGCCCGCACCATCGCCGCAGCCAAAATCATCGACCACTATACCTTCCAGATGACGACAACACAGGGACTAACGGCATTGCTCAAAAGTCCCGTCCTCCAGTTTGTTTCTACCCTCTCAACCGGATCTCCAGCCCTAGCATATATGCTGGCGGAGCAAATTCCCGTGGAACAGTTGCCGATTGTGATTGGCAAACTCCAAATGGGATATGAGCTTTTCTCGCTGTTGAATACAGGTAATCTTAACCGACTCAACTTTGAATTGCGATCGCTCTGGCCGCTACTCCTAGAAAACTCCGCTTCACCCGACCGCAACGCCTGGGCATTTGGTCACGCCCTAGTGGAGTACTGGACTCAGAATCTAACGGTTGAACAACTCCGGGAGCGATTTGAATATTATCTGTCGATTGCCAAATAATTTGTCTGCATTGAGGAATTAATGTCCATAAGCAATGTCTACAATGGGCTATGCCTATGCATCTTCCATTCTCACAAGTTGAATTAGTACCAACCGTATATTTACTAGTATTTACTTACTTTGAAATAGTAAATATTTATACTGGAAAAATCAAAAACAAAAAATGCGGTAACGGGTCGTACTCTTAACATCAAAGTTAAGATTACGATTAAGAGTAGGTGTCTGCTAAAACCTACCCGCTTTACCTGAGTTTTGCACAGACTTCCCTTTTGTTCGGAGTTGTTTATGAAAAATATATTACAAGCCTCCATCTCTCAAGAACAGAATTCACATCAGAGCTATAGTATTTCGTCTTACAATAGGCTGCTTTCGGTTGTGAAGGATTTGGCTTGTGTGCGGACTATTGAGGAAATTATTGAGATTGTGCGTTTGGCTGCTCGCGATCTCACAAATGCTGATGGAGTAACTTTTGTACTGCGGGATGGTGAATGTTGCCACTATGTCGATGAAAACGCAATTGGGCCACTTTGGAAAGGTATGCGTTTTCCGCTCAAGTCTTGTATCTCCGGTTGGGCAATGCTCAATAAACAAGCAGCCGTGATTGAGGACATTTACCAAGATGCTCGAATTCCTCTTGATGCCTACAAAGTAACTTTTGTCAAAAGTTTAGTGATGGTTCCCATACGGGTTTCTGATCCATTGGGTGTGATCGGAGCCTACTGGAGTACACCACACCGAGCCACGCCTGAAGAGATAGGACTGCTTGAGATTCTGACCGACACTACAGCAGTTGCGATATCGAACGTTCAACTTTTCCAGAAACTTACGAACCAAAACGCCCTTAAAGACAAATTCATTGCGATGCTAGCTCACGAGCTGAGGAATCCCGTTGCCCCCATCTCGAACGGGGTTCAGCTTCTCAAGTTGAAAGTGGGCGAGACTGGCGCAGTTGGGGAAACAGTTTTAATGATGCAACATCAGATTAAGCACCTCTCAAAATTGATCGATGAGCTACTCGACGTATCGTCCATCACCTACGGGAAGATTTCATTAAACCTTGAGAAGTTTAATCTGGTAGATTTGGTTCGCCAGAGTCTCAATGACCATGCACAAGTAATAAAAAGATTGAACCTTACCGTAGTAGAAGACCTGCCAAACAAGCCTGTTTGGGCTTATGTTGACTCCACCCGCTTCTTCCAAATCTTTGGGAACCTTGTTGATAACGCCTTAAAGTTTTCAAAGCCAGGTGGGATCATCTGGGTGGATCTCTCAGTTATGGCAGGTGAGAATGGCTCAGGCAGTGTGGCGATCTTATCTGTAAGAGATTTAGGTATAGGAATAGACCCGACAATGTTACCAGAACTCTTCGAGCCATTTACCCAGTCCGATCGCAGCTTAGATCGTTCGAGGGGCGGGCTAGGTTTGGGACTCTCGGTAGTCAAAAGTCTTGTGGAACTTCATGGTGGTAATGTTGAAGCCTCAAGTAGAGGGATCAATTTGGGAGCAGAATTCAAAGTCACTCTTCCTGTATGCGAAGAGATTACAGCCTTGGATAACGACCTGGAGATTATAGAGGCGGCTAAAAAATCATTGAAGATTTTAGTCATCGAAGATAACGAGGATTCAGCCGTATCATTACAAGCAGTGCTTGAATATTTTGGGCATGAGGTTTACATTGCCAACAATGGAATTTTAGGGGTAGAAACCGCAAGGCGAATTGAGCCTCATGTGATTATTTGTGATATCGGACTTCCCGAAATGGATGGATTCGCCGTTGCACAAGAACTGAGTAAAGACTCCAAATTTACTCGCTCAATTCTGATTGCGCTGACCGGCTACGGTGCCCAGGAGGATCGCGAACTTGCGCTTCGGGCTGGTTTCAAATGCCACTTAACCAAACCTGTAGACTTTGAAATACTTACCGCAGAAATTGATCGATACTTTGATAGAGTATTATCAAGTTGACAAATTTTGCTACTTGCGAATTTTGACTCAGGAGTGTCAATTCATTAAACCATCTGTGGTAGACTCACCTGGATAAAAGCGATCGCTCAGAATTTCATCAAAAGGATATAAACATTGCTTGGGAAAAGTTGAGAGTGGCAGATTTATTTCTCCTGATGCTAAATCCCTAGCGTTTTGATAGGATTCCTGGAGCGCTTCTTCAAGATAAGACTTCAGGCTAGGATTTTCGCTCAACAACTTGAGAATTTCCCGTCTTTGTACTCTAATTGTCGCTAACCAACTACGACTGCGTAGCTTTGGTTGATATTCCCATTTGAGCAAATGTCCAATTATTATACTAAGACGATTTCTCAATTCTTGGCGTTCCTTTCTTCCCAAAGATTCGATTTCCTCAATTAAATTAGGCAGGTCAAGCTGGTTCCATTGGTGATGACGCAGAAGGTTAGCCTGTTGTTGAGTCCAAGTATAAAAGTCATTTTCGTAGAGGTTTGGCATCAGGTTTCCCTCTGTTTTCCCTAATTATAGTAAAGACTCATAAATGTGCATTGGTGTCAACTTCAGGTGAAAGCCTGTCCTAATAAATTTCTCTAGTTCCCAGACTCTGGCTGGGAATGCTTATTGTGAGGGCTGCCGCCTCCTGAATTTGCGGCAGAGCCGCTCTTAATGCATTTCCAGCCAGAAGTTGGAAAGGAGAATTTTCTCTCGTGTTCTGGCTGAAGTTGACATGCATTACAGTTGATTGTGTTTTGAGAAAAAGCTTTGAATCTAACAGCTAAAAAGTCACCACACTGCGAATTGATTCACCTTTGTGCATCAATTCAAAAGCATCATTAATTTGCTCAATAGGCATAACATGGGTAATCAAATCATCAATGTTTATCTTACCTTGCATATACCAATCAACAATTTTCGGCACATCTGTACGCCCTCTAGCGCCACCGAATGCTGAACCTTTCCAAACGCGCCCAGTTACTAATTGAAAAGGACGAGTACTGATTTCCTGTCCAGCACCAGCAACACCAATAACCACGCTGACGCCCCAACCTTTGTGGCAGCATTCTAATGCTTGACGCATAATTTTGACATTACCGATACATTCAAAGCTGTAATCAGCACCGCCTTTGGTTAAATCAACCAGATAGGGAACTAAATCACCCTCAACTTCTTGGGGATTGACAAAGTGCGTCATGCCAAACTTTTCTGCCAAAGCGCGTTTGCTGGGATTCAGATCCACCCCGACAATCATATTCGCTCCCACCATCCGCGCCGCTTGGATGACATTTAAGCCAATACCACCCAAGCCGAAAACCACGACATTTGCTCCCGGTTCCACCTTGGCAGTATTGATGACTGCACCAACACCGGTAGTCACACCACAGCCAATGTAACAAACCTTATCAAATGGGGCGTCTTCCCGAATTTTTGCCAAGGCGATTTCTGGCAGCACCGTATAGTTGGCAAAAGTCGATGTACCCATGTAATGATGAATCATCTGCCCATTGAGACTAAAGCGACTGGTGCCATCGGGCATAACACCGCGTCCTTGAGTTAAGCGAATGGCTTGACAGAGATTAGTTTTGAAACTCAGACAATATTCGCACTGGCGGCATTCGGGAGTGTAGAGGGGAATCACATGATCCCCTGGTTTCAGACTAGTGACACCAGCACCCACCTCCACTACCACACCAGCACCTTCATGTCCCAAAATTGCCGGAAACAAACCTTCGGGATCGTCACCAGATAAGGTAAAGGCATCGGTATGACAAATCCCGGAGGCTTTCACCTCAACTAACACTTCCCCGGCTTGTGGCCCCGATAGTTGAACGGTTTCAATCGTCAACGGCTTACCTGCGCTGTAAGCTACTGCTGCTTTAACTTGCAACGTCAGCCCTCCTGTATAGTTTTTTGACGTTCTTCCCAGTGCTGAAGCACAGGGATTCTTTCACTTAAACATAAACATATTGAGCGCATGATACACTTTTGTATCACTTCATCGTATTTACTAAGCACGATCGCCGCTATAAGGATAAATATCACTTTGTTAAAATATCATTCTCTAGCTAGATTGGTTAAAGGCGGCAACAGCTGTTTTGGCAACGATGTAAACTTGATGTCAGCAGCAACCCCCAAATAATTTGTTCACCCCTCAATTAATACATTTTGTCACAGCTTATGAACCCTGCCCTAACTCAAATTGGCGCTCAAATGTCCAACCTGACTGGCGTAAGAGCAATCATGAAGGATATTATCGAAACATTACGAGCGGGTGCAGGGCAGCAGTTTATTAATTTGAGTGCTGGTAATCCGTTGATTTTGCCAGAGGTAGAGCAGTTATGGCGGGATTGTACTGCACAGCTTTTGGCTAGCCCAGAATATGGTGAGGTAGTTTGTCGCTACGGCTCAAGTCAGGGCTATGCACCATTTGTGGAAGCGATCGCTAATGATTTTAACAAACGCTACGGGTTAAACTTAAGCGATCGCAATATTCTTATTACCCCAGGTAGTCAAACCCTCTACTTCTACGCCGTCAATAGCTTTGGTGGCTACACCCCCAGTGGCGAGTTAAAACAAATCGTTTTACCCCTCAGTCCTGACTACACAGGTTACGGCGGTATCTGCTTAGTTCCAAAAGCCTTAATCGCCTACAAACCGACTCTCGATATCGATGCAGCTGCCCACCGATTTAAATATCGCCCCGACTTCAGCCAACTGTCGATTACCGAAAACACGGGTTGTGTCCTCTTCTCTCGCCCCTGTAATCCCACTGGTAATGTTCTCACTGATGATGAGGTGAAAAAGATTGCTGCCTTGGCTGCGCCTTATAATCTGCCCGTGTTAATTGACTCGGCTTATGCGCCTCCCTTCCCAGCATTGAACTTTACCGAAATGACACCAGTGTTTGGTGATAATATCCTCCACTGCATGAGTTTATCGAAAGCCGGATTACCAGGAGAAAGGATTGGGATTGCGATTGGGGATGAAAAGTGGATTGAGGTGCTGGAGTGTTTCCAGGCAAATATGAGTCTCCATTCTTCACGTTACGGCCAAGCGATCGCAGCTTTTGCAATCAATTCTGGTGCATTAGTAGAAATTTCTCACACTGTCATCCGTCCGTTTTATCAAAATAAGTTTACCGTTTTAGAAACCAGCTTAGAACAAGCGATGCCCAAGAATTTACCTTGGTTTCTCCATCGCGGTGAAGGGGCAATTTTTGCTTGGTTGTGGTTAGAGGATTTACCCATCAGTGATTGGGAATTTTACCAACGCCTCAAGCAAGTAGGTGTGATTATTGTCCCTGGAAGTACCTTCTTCCCTGGTTTAGAGGAAGAGTGGGCGCACAAGCACCAATGTTTCCGCATCAGCCTCACCGGCAGCGATGAGGAGATTGCCACTGCTATGCAACGTTTAGCAAAAGTGGCTGAAGAAGCTTATCAGCGTGCAGTTGTGAGTGCTTGAGTTAGGAGAGACGCGATTAATCGCGTCTGTACAATTAATCGCGTCTGTACAGGAGTTAGGAGTTATAAGAATTCTTTCCCAATACCAAATGACAAATGACAAATGACAAATCAAGATAATTGGCTAGAAATTGGTAAGATTGTTTCCCCTCAAGGATTGTCTGGGGAATTACGGGTTTATCCTGTATCTGACTTCCCTGAAAGATTTCAGGTGCCGGGAAAACGTTGGTTGTTGCGTTCAGGTGAAACAGAACTACAACCAATCCAATTATTGGCAGGACGTTATATCAGTAACAAAAACTTGTATGTGATCAAATTAGCTGGTGTGGAAAATTGCGATCAGGCGGAGGCGTTACGCGGTTGTAAGTTAATGGTGCCAGCAAGCGATCGCCCTCAATTAGGCGAAGATGAATATCATGTCCTCGATTTGATTGGTTTGGAAGTTTTCATGCAAGCATCTGGCGAACTCGTCGGTACAGTGGTAGATATCATTGCTGCCGGGAATGATTTGTTAGAAGTGAAGTTGCATGAATCATTTACTACTGATAAACAACAAATCACAAATCACAAAAAGCAAAAGACTGTTTTGATTCCATTTGTGGAAGCGATCGCACCAGTAGTAGACTTGAAATCTAATCGCATTGAAATTACCCCACCGCCTGGTTTGTTGGAAATTAATAATTAGGTCATTTCTCGATCTGCCTCTAGCTAGTTTCGCTGTACTGGATATTTCAAGGGGAAGCAAAGCTTAAAGCATGAGAAAATTAGAGTACACACTCTATCTATTAATCTAGTAAATGTGGCAATGCTAGGCTTTCTTATCAAATTGTTGTTATGGATAGGCAGCGATTAATCCGAAAATTAGGAACTCTTTCTCCTAATTATTTATTAATGCTAAAAGTAGCATTAGAGTATATAGCATTTCCTAATGACATGAAGTACATCATAGCCCCCTATCGAAGAGCGGGGAGGGGGTTGGGGGTGGGGTTCTTGTACCTCACTCAAGTGAGAACCGCTATAGTTTAGAACTAGATAATTATGATCAAACAAATACATATTTATAAGTAAGTGGGTCAAATTAAATATAAAACCTCACCCTGCCTCCGGCTTCCCTCTCCTTGGTAAAAAGAGGGATTGAGGGTAAGGTTTTATCTTATATTTATAGTATTAATCAATAGCGTAGGCGTCGCTCGTCGTAGACATCGCTTTCCATTCTGTGCCAAGAAAGAAGAAATTTAGTCACAAAGGCTGAGAAAATTTTTCATGGGTAGATGGCCATCAGCTTAAAAATAAGTAAGATTACATACTGATGAGTTCGTCAAAATCCTTTTGGAATGGAGTGTCGAAATGACATTAGCAACGACTCCACAGACAAAGCCTTTAACACATGAAGAATTACGTCAGATAAACGCCTACTGGCGTGCAGCTAACTATCTTTCGGTTGGGCAGATATATCTACTCGACAATCCGCTACTCAGAGAACCGCTAAAGCAAGAACACGTCAAACCCAGGCTTTTGGGTCACTGGGGAACAACACCGGGGCTGAACTTGATCTATGTTCACCTGAATCGGGTCATCAAAAAATATGACCTAAACACGATCTATATTGCTGGCCCTGGTCATGGAGGCCCTGGACTGGTAGCCAACACCTACTTAGAAGGCACTTACACCCAGTATTATCCCAACATCTCCCAGGATGCTGAAGGAATTCAGAAACTCTTCAAACAATTCTCTTTCCCTGGTGGTATTCCCAGCCACGTTGCACCGGAAACCCCTGGTTCGATCCACGAAGGCGGGGAACTAGGTTATTCCCTCGTCCACGCTTTCGGTGCTGCCTTTGATAACCCTGACTTGATCGTTGCTGCTGTTGTCGGTGACGGCGAAGCTGAAACAGGTGCTTTAGCGACTAGCTGGCATTCCAACAAATTTCTGAACCCCGTGCATGATGGGGCTGTACTGCCGATCCTGCACCTGAATGGGTATAAAATTGCCAATCCAACAGTATTGGCACGCATCAGCCATGAGGAATTAGAAAGCTTATTGGTTGGCTACGGCTACAAACCATACTTTGTCGAAGGTGACGATCCCGCAGACATACACCAGCAGATGGCGGCGACTCTAGATATAGTGATCGCCGAAATTCAAAGCATCCAAAGAGAAGCCCGTGTACATGGTTTCAGCGAACGTCCCCAGTGGCCGATGATTATCATGAGAACCCCCAAAGGTTGGACAGGCCCCAAGGAAGTGGATGGTAAAAAAACTGAAGGTTCTTGGCGATCGCACCAAGTTCCCTTGAGCAACATCGCCAAACAGCCAGAACACCTGAAACTTCTAGAAGATTGGATGAAGAGTTACAAACCAGAAGAACTCTTCGACAGCAACGGCAAGCTGATTCCCGAACTAGCAGAACTGGCTCCCAAAGGACATCGACGCATGGGTGACAATCCCCACGCTAACGGCGGTATTTTGCTGCGCGACCTGAAGATGCCCGACTTTCGAGCCTATGCCGTAGATGTTTCCCAACCAGGAAAGGCGATCGCAGAAGCTACCAAAGTTACCGGCAAATTCCTGCGCGATGTTATGCAACTTAACCAAGAAAGTAGCAATTTCCGCATATTTGCCCCCGACGAATTGGCATCAAATCGTTTGGATGCCGTGTTGGAAGTCACAGATAGAACTTGGGTAGCCGAGATTTATCCTGAAGATGACCACCTTTCCCCCAACGGTCGCGTGATGGAAATTCTCAGCGAACATTGTTGTCAAGGATGGTTAGAAGGCTACCTCCTCACAGGACGTCACGGGCTGTTCACTTGCTACGAGGCATTTATCCACATCATTGACTCGATGTTCAACCAACACGCCAAATGGTTGAAAACTACCTTAGATATTCCCTGGCGTAAACCGATTGCTTCCCTCAATTACCTACTCTCCTCCCACGTTTGGCGACAAGACCACAACGGCTTCTCCCACCAAGACCCCGGTTTTATCGACCATGTGATCAATAAGAAAGCAGAGATCGTGCGCGTGTATTTGCCCCCCGATGCCAACACTTTGCTATCAGTAACTGACCATTGTTTAAGAAGCCGCAACTATGTCAACGTTATCGTTGCTGGAAAGCAACCAGCATTGCAATACCTCAACATCGATGCTGCTATCAAGCACTGCACCAAAGGCATCGGTATTTGGGAATGGGCAAGCAACGATAAAGGCGGTGAACCAGATGTAGTGATGGCTTGTGCTGGGGATATTCCCACCTTAGAAACCTTAGCGGCTGTAGACATATTGCGCCAGCACTTCCCTGACTTAAAAGTGCGGGTAGTGAACGTAGTCGATTTAATGACACTACAGCCAAAAAGCGAACATCTTCACGGTTTGAGCGAAAAAGACTTTGACACGATTTTCACCACAGACAAACCCATCATCTTTGCCTTTCATGGCTATCCTTGGCTGATTCATCGCCTAACCTATCGCCACACCAACCATCATAACTTGCATGTGCGTGGCTACAAGGAAGAAGGAACTACCACTACTCCCTTTGATATGGTTGTGCTTAACGATCTCGATCGCTTTCACCTAGTAATGGACGTAATTGATCGCGTGCCAAAGCTAGGATATAAGGCAGCTTATGTCAAGCAGCATCTGGAAGATAAGCTAATCGAACACAAGCACTACATTGATAAGTATGGCGACGATATGCCGGAAATTCGTGACTGGAAGTGGCCCTATTAAGAGGATACAAGGGAGACAAGGTAAAATTTTCTCCCTTGTATCCGTTGTCTCCCTTGTTTGTTTTTATCACCTGTCATTAATAGGACTTACGCAAAACTACACGCTGTAGGGGCAATTCATGAATTGCCCCTACGGGAAATCAGGGCTTTCACCGCCTTTTTGCGTAAGTCCTGATTAATGTAGGCTCACAGATTTAAGGGACTTCCAAATAAGAAAATATCTCATCCCTGCGGGACGCTACGCGAACGCTCTGAAAGCAGGGGAGATATTAGCTCTTAACAGGGAGACGAAAAGTCGTACTGAAGTCCAGAAATTTGATAATTTATTTTTTGGAATTCCCTAACCGAAATTACTGCTGCCACCGACTTGAGTTGCTCCCTCAGATGCAGGAGGGTGATAAGTCATAGATTGTAACCCCAAGCGACCAGGGCCAATAAAGCGGTTAAGGGTAAATGAAATGCCGCCGAGCATCACCCCAATCGCTCCTAAAATGCCGCCACTGGATTGCAAGGCCGTCACCGTCTCCATCTTGACTGATGAGTCTTTCCACAGCCATGCCCCTGGCTCTACATCCAACACCTCTCCAGGAGCAAGGTACTTTTCAAAAACATTGCCGTAACCGTGGATTATAAGCAACCCCCCTTGTTGCTGTCCAATGAAGCGATCGATGAATAATCCGCCACTACGGCTAAAAAAGAGGTTCGCCAGCCCTCGCTGGAAAAAGAAACTGTACTCAATATTACTGGTAGCTAGCAAAAACTGATGTTCACGTACATCCACTGTCTGTCCACGCTCTAATTGCAGCACTACAATCTGTCCTGGTGCCTCACGAGAGAAAGCGATATTTCCCGGCCCATGTGCTTCACTGATGAAAATTTGCAGTCCAGCAAAGAAACGCTTGGCTGCCCCTTTTAAACCTTTGACACCAAGACGAACATTGGGATGTTTCCACAGTAGAATATGATGTTCAAAGTAAACTGATTGCTGTTGTCCCAGATGGACATCTACCACAGGTACTACTTCTCCTTCTATTCTTAAATTTAAGTCACCTGAATGAAAGGTTTGTTGGGGATTTCTCAATTCTGGTATCGGTTCACTGTTGAAGTCAGACATAGTATGATCTCGCAGATAGTTTTTTGGAAAATCACTGAGCTTGCCTATAGCGACATCATTAACGGGATTGCCTTGCCGCAGGCGCTACAGAGCTTGTTACCAAGTGGGTACTGATGGTTGCAATAGGGACAGAAATTTATCATTACGGGTATGCTAACTTACAATCACCTTTCTTACCTTATTTTTAACAGTCCCAAGTTACAGGTTTTGATAATATTCTCCAACAAGATTTATCCACAGGTAAAAGTCAAAAAGATGAACACTTCCAAAGTTTTTCTGAAATTTTGTTTCAAGGATGCGATGATTAATTAAAAAAGGAAATATAGCATTCTCACTCGAATTCAAATGGAAAAAGCCTCTAACTCAAATATAGACCCACGCCCAAAACATCGGCATTGGTTTTGGTACGCTTTTGGGACGTTAGTTAGTTTAGTAGGCTTATATGGACTGGTGAGTTATGTCGTTTTACCAAAACTGTGGCGTCACTACGAACATAACCCAAAGCTGGAACATTCTCCGAAAATGACGCAAACCGCAGAAGGTATCTCTGGAGATCCGCTGAATATTGAATTTATAGGTACGACGGCAGAAGTAGTGCAGACACTACTGGCCGCAGGTTGGTATCCAGCAGACCCGATCACCTTACGCTCAAGTGCTGGGATTGCTAAAAGTGTTCTCCTCAAGAAATCTTACCCAACTGCACCTGTGAGTAATTTATATTTGTGGGGACGCAAACAGGATCTGGCATTTGAACTACCCGTAGGCAATAATGCCAAGCAGCGACATCACGTGCGCTTGTGGCAATCGAACCACTTGAGTAGCGAACAAAGACCTCTATGGTTAGGTTCAGCGACATTTGATCAAAGTGTCGAACTTAGCCACCACACAGGACAGATTACTCACCACATTGATGCAAACATTGATCGAGAAAGAGATAACCTGGTTAAAAGTATTGGCAATACACACCAGATTGCCCAATTATATCAAGTGACAGGTATCGGAGCCACATGGCAAGGTCGTAATGGAGGAGGCGACGGATATTACACAGATGGGAAAGTAACTATTTGTGTACTTCAATGAACAGTATTCCCCAAACAAAACATTAAGTCTTTTGTCTATAGCGGTTCTCAGTTGAGTGAAGTACAAGAACCCCATCCCCAACCCCCTCCCCGCTCTTCCAGAGGGGGCTATGATGTACTTCATGTCATTAGGAAACGCTATAATCCAGAGCCTGTTAATCTCAAAAATCAAGTATGGTCATGGCCGCAACACTATTTAAAATAGTTTGACTTAATGAAATCCAAAAGCATTTACGTAATTTTTTAACTTGGCAGTGACAAGTACTTTAAGTAACTTAATGCATCAACTGCTACTCACTTTTATGGTTAGCGTTAGGATAGCTATGTATTTTTTGGAAGTATAAATATGGCTCAGACTTTTTATGTAAATCCAGTATCAGGTAGCGATACTAACCTTGGTAGCCAACAAGCCCCGTTCAAAACTATTACCCAAGCCCTCAAGGTAGCTACAGATAACACTAAAATTCAACTAGCAAATGGGAATTATAATGCTGCTAGCGGTGAAGTCTTTCCGCTAACGGTTCCATCTAGCGTGACAGTGGTAGGTAATGAAACCAATAAAGGTAATGGTATTTTGATTGAAGGAAGTGGTAACTACCTGAGCCGTACTTTTGCTGGTCAGAATGTCACATTTGTGCTGCTGGATAAAGCTGAACTCCGGGGGGTGACTGTAACAAATCTGGCTAGCCGTGGTAGTGGTGTCTGGATTGAATCAACTGCCCCTACTGTTGCTAATAGCACCTTCACTAACTGTAAGCGGGAGGGAGTATTTGCTACAGGCGAAGCTAACCCAGTTATTCTAGGTAATGTGTTCAGTGAAAATGCAGCTAATGGGATTGCGATCGCTAAAAATTCCAAAGGTCAAATTCAAGATAATACCTTGTTCAAAACAGGTTTTGGCATTGCCATTAGTGATACTGCATCACCCATACTTCGAGATAACAAAATTTCCGAAAATCGTTCTGGAATTGTCATCTCTGGCAGTACTCGTCCGGTATTGCGTAACAATGTCTGTGAAAATAACACTGACGATGGGATCACCGTAATTGGAAGTGCCCTACCGGATATCGGCAGTACCAATAATCCAGGCGGCAATACTCTACAAAATAACGGTAAATTTGATTTGCAAAATGCCAGTTCCAACAAGCTGGTTTCCGTAGGAAATAAAATAGATGCGTCTAAAGTCACCGGAAACGTAGAGTTTGCAGATAGTTCGGTTCCGACACCCACGCCCACTCCCACTCCGACACCCACTCCGACACCCACGCCCACGCCTACTCCGACACCAATACCCATTCCCACGCCTACTCCCACGCCTACACCAACGCCCACGCCTACTCCGACTCCCACGCCGACACCCACTCCCACTCCCACTCCCACGCCTACTCCGACGCCGACACCAACGCCCACGCCCACGCCTACTCCCACTCCGACACCTACGCCTACTATAGAATTAACCGATATTGCGAATCATTGGGCAGGTGAGTTTATTCGGGAATTAGTAAAATTAGGGATAGTTAATGGTTTTCCCGATCGCACATTTAAACCCGATGCGACAATGACACGGGCGCAATATGCCGCATTACTGGTAAAAGCTTTCAACCCATCACCAAACCGCCCCGTGGTCAAATTCAAAGATGTACCCGCAGACTTCTGGGCATCCAAGGTAATTCAGCAAGCATATCAAGGTTTATTTCTCTCTGGTTTTCCCGACAATAGCTTTAGCCCCAACAAAAATATCCAGCGGGTGCAAGTGATTGTCTCTCTAGTGAATGGATTGGGGTTATCTGCTGATGGTACAGCATCTATCAAAGCTTTCGATGACCAAGCAAAGATTCCTGATTATGCCAAGGATCAGGTCGTAAAAGCTATAGACAAGGGGATTATCGTCAATCACCCGAATCTCAAACAACTCAATCCTACCCGCGATGCTACACGCGCTGAGGTAACTGTGATGGTATACCAAGCTTTGCTAGACGCTAGTCGTGTAGCGGCGATCGACTCACCTTATATTGTGACTGCTTGATTGGTCAACTAATTTAGTTTGCAAAATCGGATGATTTTTGTAGGGGCAATATCATGTCCGCTTGATTACTTATAAAACCCCAAGAACCCCAGCCCCCTTCCCTTCAAGGGAAGAGGGTAGAGTTCGCACTTTAATCCTCAACCAACGACAACTCAATATCCATGTAGGTGAGGAAATCTAGCCGAGCATTAGCCTAGACAGCTAGAGGAGAAAGGGGAAATATTCAAAGCATAACTTGAAT